>CBDDRB010000012.1:0-545467 GCA_965232965.1 uncultured bacterium | reverse complement strand
GAAACACGACCTCCGCCCCCACCGCCGCCAACATTGCAAACCACCCGATCTTGAGAGGCCGGGAATCGTACCAGAGCGACATGTCATAGCCCCGGTCGGCACCCCCCCATGTTGATGTACTCGCCATACACTGACCTCCTTTTTAAGTGATTGAGACCCACCGCTTATTCCAGAGAAGAATTCTCCGGCGGAACATTGCTACTGCTTGATGCCGTTCGTCTGCGTGGCGGGAGATTAGCGGATACCGTTTCTTGATGTCAAGTAGAATATCCAAAGTGGAAACCTGATCTTACGTGCAAAATACGTGCAAGGGACTATGCACTTAACTCCAGTTTCTTCCCCTCAATACTTAGGAGGTACTTGCGATAAGTCTGGGATATGGGCCCGGCTCAACGGCGACTGCTTGCGCCACAAGTTGATAGAACAGTTTCCAGCGATATCTAGAGGTTCGACGGTTGAAACGCATCGTGAAATCATCGAGGTAGAAGTCCAGCTGCTCACGGGAAAAGACACCTTGATGGGTACCCAACAGCCAGCGTTTCAATAAGGAGGCGACACGCTCTACGCGGGGGAGCAAGGCGGAGGCTGTTTTGCCCTCGGCGTTGATCAGACGCGGTCGATGCTTGAAGCCCTCTTGCTTCAATCCTGCATACGCTTTCCATCCATCCGTGATGACGATGGAGCCCGGTTCAACCATGTGTTTAACAAAGGAAATGAGCTGGTTCGGAGAAGCGGCAGGAATTCGACGTAGACGGATGCGTCCAATCCCTTTCCCGTCGATCTGTGCGGCGATCGCCACCAAGGCTTTGCTCTCCAGCTGCCGACGGCCTCCTCCTGCCTCAACGCTCCCCATGTGTATTTCATCCACTTCTACTTGGCCACCCATCCTTTCCCAATCCGGCAGTACCATTGCGCGCCGCAGCTTTTGTAACCATAGCCACGCAGTTCTGTAACTACCAATTCCGAGTAAGCGCTGTAGCCCTAAGGCACTGAGCCTATGTTTCTGATCTGTCATCCACCACATGGCTCGGAACCAGTCTTGCAGAGGGAGACGGGTCCGATGAAAGATTGTTCCAGCGGTGACCGAGGCTTGGTATCCACACCGGCGACACATCAAGAGGCATCGTGTGGTTGTCCAGCTGCCACTGGTCGTGCACTGGGGACAACAAAATCCCGTAGGCCATCGCAGCCGAGCCAAGTAGGCACGGCATGCACCTTCTGTTGCGAAGCGTTGTTCGAACTCAGCGAGGGTCTGCATATAGTCCTCCAGTAGATGACTCCACTATCCCTGGGGTATACTGGAGCCAAGTGCATAGTCTATTGAGAGTAAAAAATATACAAGAAGGTAGGGAAAGTCAAGCACGCAGGAACCCCTAATTTTGCCTTGCGGCCGTCAGGCCTGACGGATCGCTACAAAGCAGTTGGGTAAGAAAATTTGGTGATAGCAACCACGTTGCTGCACGGTCTTGAGGGTTAGGGGATGTTCCAGTCTGTCATGTGGAGACGCTACGGGATTATAACCGCCACTTTACTCTATAACCATTGGGAAACACTGCAAGTTCTTCCTAGATCCCTTCTCATCGGGTCATCTCAGTGCACATGGTCATCTGGAGGCGGTCGAATTTCACCTTCCTTGTTGAGTTGACCGATCTCTCGCATCAAAGCGTCGGTGTCCGTCCACCCCACACCGTCGACCTCAGGGATCCAGCGCGCCCGTAAATAGCCAAAGCGGTCTATCAGGAACTCCATGTGTTTCGGTGCTGTTCCTTCGCCTGCCAGATCCGGATTGCTGAGGGTTCTACGGAACAAGGCGTAGCTTTTCGCGATCTCCGATGCACCCTGCGTTGTGACCAGAAAAGGCAGGTTTACCGAGATCGCATCCGTATCCTGCGTGTTGACGTCATTTACAGGGACTGCCAGGACCACCGTGTTGCTGCCGCTTATCGTAGCGTAAATCAGTCGCAATTGATCGAGCCTCGTACGTGACTCTGGCCACGAAAACAGCACCAACAGCACTGTTTTTTTCCCACGGAAGTCCTTCAATGTTCCACTTGTCCCGTCATGCGCAGAATATGAGAAGTTTTGCGGGGCCATATAGGGCTGATCGGGAGCGACAAATGGGTTTATGAGGCGAGCCTGATAGCCACGCGAAGTGGCGTGGAGAAAGTTCACGACGTCCCAGCGGTCCTCTTCCGAAAGTTTGTCGGCAAACGCCGGCATACCCGTATCGGGAATCCCGTACGTCAACCAGTGGAAAAAATCGCCTGCAGTATGCTTAAGCGTGTGCGGCTCCGTCAGCAGATCCACCGGTGGCTTCTTGAAGGTTTTTGCCAGAACACCATTGCCCTTGGCTTGGGGGCCGTGGCATGGCACGCAGTTCGCGGCGAACAGGTTCGCACCGTTGGCAACGGAAATGGCATCGAACGGAACCGGCGTTTTGCGATAGGTTTCGGGATAGGCCTGAATACCAATGGGAGGCAGAGCTACGGCTAGCGCACCGGCAGCCAGTAAAGCTGGGATGGTTATGCGCCATCTTGTCTCCCACCCCTTGGTTCGACCTAATATGATTGCCCCACCTGCTAAGACAAGCAGAACGATTCCAATTCCTCCGCCGATCATCGCTCCAGGCTCGCCCCAAGTGGCGTCGATGGAAAAGCGGAATGGATAGGGCCAGTCTTCAATGATGGCATGTTTCGCCGGTACAGCGTTTGCCAGTATTGTCGCCACCAGCACCAACGTCAGCGCAAGCACGAATTCCACGGTGACCCATTTTCGAAGGCCGCGTCCACCAGCTGCAGCTACATCCACTTTCTGATCGAGTGATGGCACCCAGATGAGGCGAGCGCACGCGCCGATCACAAGAATCGGTGCGAGTAGCGCAAGCTTTGTATTGAGTAACCAGCCATAGTTCGTTGCGACCAATGCGGCGTAGCTCGTGTCCACCATCTCGTCCGCAACGAGGAGGCCAGTCGCAATGATTGCGACCATCACAGGCAGCGCTATGGCCGAGAAACGCTTCAGCGCCTGGATGCCGGATCGATCTACTCCTTCAGGTAAAGGCTTTCCGGCACCAGCGAATGCGACGATGAGGATAGCGGGCAATCCACCAAACCAGACACTTGCTAGAATGATGTGCAGCGTGTATGGGAGGACCGATGCCACAGACAAATCTCCGGCTGCGGAATGGCTCGCGAGCGATCCTACTGCCAGCGTGAGCGCGGCGATGGTGGCGCACAACACGTACAGCCATTGCGCCTGCTGTGAGAATCGAGTGTAGAGAGCTGCTCCGAACAGGGCAAGCGCGAAAGCCTCGCGCACCGTCCAAATAAGTCCTATGCGGGTTTTTTGTAAGAATTCGAGCCAGGTTCCAGGACGCCACGCATTTTCAGCCACCCCGGTGGCCTGTGCCGTAGTTGTGGCTAATAGACCTAGCAATCCCAGCAGAAGTATAACTGAAAGCCATGGTAATGCCCGTTCCAAACGAGCTAGCCATGGGGTGTTGAATGCGAGTTTAGCGCGCGCGGCAATCGCAAGAAAGACGCAGCCGCCGATCAGGATCATGTTGGACGCAAGCTGCAGCCAGCGGAACAGCGCGCCGATGACCTCGATCATTTCTTTTGCACTTTGTCCTTTACCGTGAAATCGAAGTTCGACTCCACCACGTGACCGTCAACCGAGAGCACTCGAAACTTCACTGAATACTTCCCGGGTGCCAGCTCCGGCAAGGGCAAGATGATGGATTTCCGGTCATCCGGAGCAAGTTGAGGACTGATTTCTGTGACAGGATGCTTCTCGGCGTCCAGTACGACAAGTGACGCATAGTCGCCTTCTATCTCTTCGTTGAACCAGAGTCGTACCTGTGCGGGTGCCTTGGCGAGCAGTGCTCGGCGAGGTGGTTCCGCCTTAACCAGCATCGAATGCGCAAGTGCCGCGGTATGTATGCACATGGCGATCGTCATCACTACGCCTACCGCCACGACACATTTTAGCGGGTGAACGACCCACACTCCCATCGGGCCTCCTCCTAAATTAATCTTGTCTGCTACGTTCGATCGCAGCACGCGGCCAACTGATGCTTTTGTTTCGACGCATTATACTCCAGCGGTGAGCGCCTACGAAACCGTGCTAACCGAGGGTTTGCGGCGACCGCGCAGGAAAAAGAAGATCGCCGCTCCGCCGGCGAGCGCTACGAGCGGGACAATAACCATGATGTAGTGCATGAAGTGCGAAACCAATCCCGATTCTCCTACAGAAATGGGAAATCGCGCAACATGCTCTTGCTTGCCGCCAACGGTGACTACACCGATGAATCTGCCGGGTTGGTCAAAGCTATGTTCGAAATTGATGAAGCCCCCAGGGTAGACCTTGGCCGGGAGGTGAACGACTGTGATGGCCTGAAGATCCTGCTCTGAACCTGTATCCTTGATGACCCGGACTTCGACGGGTAAAGAGCGAAGCTCCCCTTCGATATAATCCAGCACCAACACTGTGCGACCGGTCGAAGGAACATCTCCGCAGAGTTCTCTTTGCGCCGAAGTATCTGGCTGGTATTCAGTAAGATGCATTCCATAGGGTCCAAGCTTGAGTATGCAGAAGTTCTTGTCCAATTCGTGAAAGTGTTGAGCCTGTGCAGAGAGTGGATCTCCAACCGCCAGCATCAAGAGGCACACACAAACAGATTTCAGAAATTGCAAAGACATGGCTGGTTCCTCTTCGTTATCACATCCTAATCTCAGGTGCCTAGTCACATCGGACCTCTATCGATGCCCAATCTGTGGGCGGCCCGGCCGCGCGGAGGCTCGGTCTTGATCAACTCCGTATGCATGCGATCTTAATCAAGCCGCTCCTTTGGTCTTGACTGCCCCGCTCTGGTGCAACAAAAGCCGGCTTGTCGGTACAGTGTTCATTAGGGACGCGTTGCCGATTACGAAACAGGATTGTCTGAAGTGTTGCGACGACCGCGCAGTGCGAAGATAATCACCCCGATAACGGCGACCCCTGCGAGTGCAATCAAAAAGTAGGAAGGGGGTAACGGTATTTTTGTTTCCCCAACCGAGAATGGGAATCGTGATACGTGTACCTGCTTATCGCCCACAGTGACCAGCCCGACGAATTTACCGGGCTGATCGAAATTATATTCAAAATTTACTGTGCCGTTGGGATAGACCTTGGGTGGCAGATGAAGGACCGTGATAGCCTGAAGGTCTTGTTCCGAGCCCGTGTCCTTGATAACTCGAACTTCTGTGGGTAACGGACGGAGTGCATCTTCCATGTAATCGAGCACCACGACCGTGCGACCAGTTGCCGGAATGTCCTCGCAGAATTCCTTATTACGTGTGTTGTCTGGCTGATAGCCCGTAAAGTGCATGTTATATGGGCCGATCGTGAGTCTGCACATGTCCTCTGCGAGTGCCAATCCTCCATGTGCCTGAGCCTGTGTGGAGAAATAGGGTATCCCGATTGCCAGCATCAGGACACAGAAACCGACAGGTTTCACCAATTGCACAGTCATTGTCAGAATCCTCCCTCTCGAATGTTGAACCATGGAGCTAAAGGCCGGCCCGTTCGGCTTTCTACGACCGGGGGGCTGTCCACCAATTCCTGAACCACCGCGATCGTATAAACTTGTACACCAGCCAAGCAGCGAGCAGCACCCCGAACAGGGGAATGCCCACCGTGCGCATCAGTTTCTGATAATCGGTCATGTGAACCCGCAAGAGATATTGCGGGCGCCGCATCAAATTCTGCTTCTCTGCGGAAATGGTCACCGTATACAGGCCCTCGTCCAGCCGGACTTCGCCTCGAAGCACGCCATCCGGATGGGTGCTGGGGCGAATATCTGCCACAATTTGATCCTCGGACTCGTTGCTACCGTTTCCCTTCATGATCCGCATCCCGACCTGCTCGGTGCGCAAGGCTGGGTCCACGAGATCCACGACCAGGAAAGTGTCACCTTCCTTGGGAATGTCGGTGCAGTATTGGTCTTTCAACTCGTATTGCGGCTGGTAGGCGCTGAAATGCACTACGCGTTCACCGACTCGACGTAGACAGGGATCGTCATCGCCGCTTGTGGCTCCATGGGATGCAGCGTTGTTGGGATGGTACAGAGATGCAACCAGGAAAAGCACACTCACACTTATCCACGCCACGTGCCTTATCATATTTATATGCCGGGCCTTCCTGTTGTGAATCGTTCGACGATCCGCTGCCCCAAGTGGCTCAGCAATTCGACTGCGTCATTTGAGGAAATCGCGCGATAGTCATATTCGATAATCGCACTATGATGCCACTAAAATAGGACAAGTTTCTACCCCCCCCGTGGGAGGAAGAGAAAACTGAGTTATGTTTTTCCACACGCATCGCTGAGGTTCGAGGTTTTCCGATTTGAACATGGCTGATCGGTGTCATGGCTCTACTTGGGACGGGGGCGATGCACGAATGTTTGGAGCTCTAGTACGTGGACATCCGGGGGCCAGGAGCAGTGCTTGGATTTCCCATCCATGAAATTTGGAGAAGACTCATAAGCAATAACTTTCCATGGTGTGTTCGTGACCTGTGGCCAATGCTGTTGTCGATGTCGCCGGCTGGTTGTCGCCCGGGAATCTGGTGGTTCGTTCTCCTTGCGGATGCTAAGGTGGTTGCAATTAATAAATTCTGGCGTGCTGGATTTCGAGCAGTGTTGTGTATAGGTTAGGAGTAGCGATGATACCGAATTGCACAAACCCATCTTTGACTTGCCGGTATCATCTGGGCAACAATCATAAATCGCTGTGAATGTCTTTTTTTATGAGGCTGCAAATGCGACGCGGTGACATCAATCCTGCGGATGGAATACCGGTTCAAGAACGGATGTCTCTTACGAGCTGTCAGGCAGTGTCGAACTACCGCTCAAGAACAGCACGATCGGCAACGCTTCGACGCTGCAACAAGTCTCTTCCTTCGATCCCAGTGGGATTTCTCCGAATATGTTCCAAACCGTCGCACTGAGCGGCAGTCGTGGGGAACGACAACTGTTCTCTGATGTGAGCGTGACGGTCCCACCAGGAACTTTATTGGCCGTGGTCGGCGAGAACGGCAGTGGAAAAACCAGCTTTCTTCGCATGCTGTGCGGCCTCCTATCGCCTGACAAAGGCGCAATTCTTTGGCAGGGGAAAGACATCCGTCAGCTCAAGGAAGCCTATAGTGCCCAGCTGACCTATGTCGGGCATCTGAACGGCATCAAGGACGAGCTCACGCCGGTCGAAAATCTCAAGGTCGCTGCCTACCTGGCCGGTGATGAAAGTTCCAGTGAAATTGTGCAAAAGGCGTTGGAGTCCGTCGGTCTCGGACAACCGATTCATCGTCTTTCGACAAGGGTACTTTCGCAAGGACAAAAGCGACGCGTGGCATTGGCGCGTCTCTGGCTTTCCACGCGTCCGTTATGGCTCTTGGACGAGCCGTTCGCTTCGCTCGATACGTTGGCCACACACTATCTGACCCAACGCATGCAGTCTCACTTGAGTCGTGGCGGCATGGTCGTCGTCGCCACGCATCAGGAGATCGCTCTGCCTGCTGGTTCTATCCAGCATCTGAGGCTGACTCGATGAGTCAACCCAGCATGAGTGCGGCGTTGCGCGGGGTTGTCCGCCGGGATCTCTTGCTGGCCATGCGGCATCGTTCTGATGTTGCGATGTCGATATTTTTTGTCGTCATCGTTGCGAGCCTCTTTCCTTTGGGGGTCGGACCAGAGCAGGCGATTTTGAGGATGATCGCTTCCGGTGTGCTCTGGGTCACGGCTCTGCTTGCGTGCCTGTTGTCATTGGGGCGCCTATTCACAGCGGATTATCTCGATGGCGTGTTAGAGCAAACGCTGCTGATACCTCAGCCTCTGGCGATTCTTGTTGTGGGCAAGGTGCTCGCGCATTGGGTGATTTCCGGTTTGCCAGTGGTGTTGCTTTCGCCGCTTCTAGGTTTGCAATTCGGCCTGAGCGGGGAATCGCTGTGGGTACTGACGTTATCGCTCTTGCTTGGTACGCCGACGTTGAGTATGATTGGGGCAGTCGGTGCCGCATTGACTCTTGGGTTGCGTGGGAGTGGCTTGCTGGTCGCCCTCCTTGTGCTTCCCCTCTTTATTCCGGTGTTGATCTTTGGGGCCGGCGCCGTGACGAATAGTTTGTCCGGAATCGGCAGCGAAGCAAATCTGTCGTTACTCGGAGCCTGTTTCATGTTCTCACTCGTGTTTGCGCCGTGGGCGACGGCGGTTGCCTTACGCATCGCGTTGGAATAAGTCATTTTATATGAGCGCCACGGGGATCAACTGGTTCAAATATTCATCGCCGCAGGCGTTTCATCCGTTGGCAGGGCGAATGATCCCATGGTTTGCTGCCGCCGCGCTGGGATTGATCGCGGTCGGTTTGTATATGGGGTTTTTTGTCGCCCCGACTGATGTGACACAAGGCGACGCCTATCGCATTATCTTCGTCCATGTGCCGGCCGCCTGGATGTCGATGTTTCTCTATGTCGTGATGGCGATCTGGGCCGGCCTCGGATTAGGTCTTAATGCTCGCCCATCATTTATGATGGCACAGGCCATCGCTCCTACAGGAGCAATGTTTACGTTTCTGGCATTGTTCACTGGGTCGATGTGGGGTAAACCGACCTGGGGGGCTTGGTGGGTATGGGATGCTCGTCTGACGTCGGAACTGATTTTGTTGTTTCAATATGTCGGAATCATGTTGTTGCGTTCGTCGATCGACGATCTCCGTCGCGCTGATCGCGCGAGCGCCGTCTTGGCGCTGGTCGGGGTGGTGAATGTCCCCATCATCTATTTTTCCGTGCGCTGGTGGAACACGTTGCACCAAGGAGCCTCTGTCAGTATCACAGCGGCGCCGACCATGGCAGGGACGATGGTGATAGCGATGTTGGTGATGATGTTTGGCTTTTGGATGTACAGCATCGCGGTGACGCTTGCGCGCATGCGTTGTGTGATTGTTGAGCGGGAACGACAGCCGACATGGGGCAAGCCTGTCTCGATGCCGGATGTCGCGGAGGCGCGCTGATGCAGTGGGGAAGCCTAGCTGAGTTTTTTGCGATGGGCGGGTATGGCCTGTATGTGTGGCCATCATTCGGCGTGACAGCCTTGTGCATGGCGGGCGAGGTCTTCGCAGTCTGGCGTCGACATGCCTCGGCCGCGGCAGGGACTCGTGATGGGTTGTAGGAGGGGACAGAAACGATGAAACCTCGACAGAAACGGTTTGTCCTTATTGGACTGGGCCTGGTCGCAATCGCGGTGGCGTCAGCTTTGGTGCTGAATGCGTTTCAAAGCAACCTCGTGTTTTTCTATACCCCAACCCAAGCGGCCAATGGTGATGTGCCTCAAGGACGCAGTTTCCGAATAGGTGGGATGGTCGAAGCCGGCAGCCTCACGCGCGAAAGCGATGGACTCACCGTGCATTTTGTCGTGACGGACATGGCGAAACGCGTGCCTGTAACGTTCAAAGGAATTTTGCCTGACCTCTTCAAGGAAGGTAAGGGAGTAGTCGCCCAGGGCCAACTCGGTGCCAATGGAGCATTCCTGGCGAGTGAAGTGCTGGCGAAGCACGATGAAAACTATATGCCGCCGGAGGCCGCAGACGCGCTCGCCAAGGCCAAGACCGTAGGGGTGCAGAGCAGCGGCACTCTGGTCGTCAATCCACGCTAGGAGCCTACATGATTCCAGAAATTGGTCATTATGCCTTGATTCTTGCGCTCTGCGTGGCAGTGGTTCAGGGGTGCCTGCCTATCTATGGCGCTGCCGTGGGAAACGCGTCGCTGATGGCTGTCGCCAAGCCGGCGGCACGCGGGCAATTTCTCCTGGTTCTCCTCGCTTTTTGTTGTCTGGGGTATGCCTTCGCAGAGAAAGACTTCTCCGTGCTCTACGTTGCAGCCACATCAAACTCGCAGCTCCCGCTGCATTATCGCCTCGCAGCCATTTGGGGCGCCCACGAGGGCTCGTTGCTACTCTGGATGTTCATCCTCAGCATCTGGATGGTCGCCGTCTCGTTCTTCTCCACCCATCTGCCGGACGCGATGCGGGCGCGCATCTTGGGCGTCATGGGTCTCGTCAGTGTGGGATTTCTTTTATTCATGTTGACGGTCTCCAATCCGTTTGAGCGGTTGATTCCAGCGGCCCTTGATGGGCGTGATCTGAACCCGCTCCTACAAGATCCTGGTATGGTGATTCACCCGCCGATGCTCTACATGGGATATGTGGGATTCTCGGTCGCGTTTGCCTTTGCCATCGCCGCGCTCTTAGGGGGAACGCTTGATGCCGCCTGGGCGCGCTGGTCGCGTCCGTGGACGACTGTGGCCTGGTGCTTTATGACCGTGGGGGTTGCGATGGGGAGCGGGTGGGCCTATTACGAACTGGGATGGGGTGGCTGGTGGTTTTGGGACCCGGTCGAGAATGCCTCCTTCATGCCCTGGCTGGCTGGCACCGCATTGATGCACTCACTGGCGGTTACCGATAAACGGGGCGGCTTCAAAGCCTGGAGTGTCTTGCTCGCCATTATGGCGTTCTCGCTCAGTTTGCTCGGAACCTTCTTAGTCCGCTCTGGCGTGTTGACGTCTGTGCATGCGTTTGCCACAGATCCGAAGCGTGGCTTATTCATTCTCGTGTTCCTAGCCGTGGTAATCGGCGGTTCGTTGGTCTTGTACGCGTGGCGAGCGCCCCGCGTGGGTTTGGGCGGGGGATTCGCCATGATTTCACGCGAGGGGATGTTACTGGCGAACAATGTGCTGTTGGTGGCGGCCTTGGGTTCCGTGCTCCTGGGGACGCTGTACCCGTTGTTTTTGGATGCGCTGGATCTCGGCAAGATCTCGGTCGGGCCGCCGTATTTCGACACCGTCTTTCTTCCCCTGATGACCCCCGCAATTTTTTTAATGGGGATCGGGCCGCTAGCACAATGGAAGAAGGCAAGTTTGCCAGCCTTAGCCATCCGCCTGCGCTGGGCCTTCGGTGTCAGCCTGGCGACCGCTCTGGCGGTGCCGTGGCTCATGGGGCAATGGACGCCACTGATCAGCCTGGGACTCCTGCTGGCTTTTTGGATTCTGGCGACGATCCTGGTGGATTTGCGGGAGCGGCTGCTCCAGGCTGAGGGAGGCAGCATCGGGGGCCGCGTGGTCACTCTGCCACGCGCCTATTGGGGCATGGTACTGGCCCACTGTGGTGTGGCACTATTCATTCTCGGCGTGACCATGGTGAAGGGTTTTGAAGTGGAGCAAGATGTGCGGATGAATGTCGGTGAAACGGCCACGCTTGGCGGCTACACATTCCGTTTTGACGGGACACAACAGGTCAATGGTCCGAACTATGTCGCAGCGAGGGGAACGTTTCATGTGAGTCAGGACGGTCGGGAAGTGACCGTAATGTATCCCGAGAAGCGACGGTATTTTGTGCAGAACCAGACGATGACCGAAGCGGCGATCGCACCAGGGTTACTGCGTGACCTATATGTGTCGTTGGGGGAGCCGATCGAGGGCGGAGCATGGAGCGTACGGCTCTATCACAAGCCCTTCATTGATTGGATTTGGGGAGGCTGTTTGGTCATGGCTTTGGGCGGTGTTCTGGCGGTCAGTGATCGACGCTATCGATTGGCGTGGCGGCGGAAAGAGGCTGCAGTACCGGCGGCGACCCAGATGGCGCGCCAAACTGTATCATGAGCCGGTTTCTCATCCCGTTCGGGATCTTCATCGTCGTGGTCGGTTTTCTTGCCGTAGGGCTGACGCTCAACCCGCGTGAATTGCCGTCTCCCTTAGTTGGGAAGACGGCGCCTGATTTTTCGCTTCCACAGCTCCATGATCCAGGGAAAATCATTTCGTCGAATGACCTCAAGGGCAAGGTCTGGCTGCTCAATTTTTGGGCTTCCTGGTGCGGTGGCTGCAAGGATGAGCATCCGGTCCTCAATCATCTTGCACAATCCGGGGAGGTGCCAATCTACGGCATGGACTATAAGGATCGAAGGGACGAGGCCTTGGCGTGGTTGAAAGAGTGGGGCAATCCCTATGCGGTTGTCGCCGTGGATGAGCCCGGGCGCGTCGGCATTAACTATGGTGTCTACGGAGTGCCGGAAACCTATGTGATCGACAAGGCAGGGGTCATCCGTTACAAACAGATTGGCCCGTTGCGTGAAGACATTGTGCAAGGGAAGATTTTACCCTTGGTCAGAGAGTTACAGAACCAATGAACTGGCTCTTGATACTCATGCTTCTATTCCCCTCTTTTGCTGCAGCGGAAGAAGCTCGGCCCCTCGCCGAGAATCCACAGGTTGAGGCACGACTAAAAACTCTCGCCGTCGAATTGCGTTGTCTGGTCTGTCAGAACCAAACGTTGGCCGATTCGAACGCGCCGTTGGCCGAAGACTTGCGCAGAGAAGTCCGTGAGATGATCGCAAAAGATATGAGCGACCAGGAGATCATCGACTTCCTCGTCGCGCGATACGGAGACTTTGTCCTCTACCGACCGCCCTTGAAGACTACGACCACGTTGCTATGGGTGGGGCCATTCCTCTTGCTAGGAGCGGGCGCAACAGGGTTGGTATTTGCGCTGCGCAGGAGACAAAAAAAGGTGGCGGACGTGACCTTGTCGGAAGCTGAACATCATCGTGTCGAAAAACTACTTTCAGAAGGAAGTAATCGCCTTTGACGATCATTTTCTGGGTTATCGCATCGAGCATGACCCTTCTCATCCTCGGCCTTCTGTTGTGGCCGCTGCTGACACGCCGAGCCACTGTCGCAGCGGGAGAGCAGGAGAAAACACTGTCTATTTTCCGGCAGCAATTTGCAGAATTAGAGCAAGACCGCGCCAACGGTGTGCTCACCGACGAATTGTATCAGCAGGCGCGGCGTGAACTGGAACGCCGACTGCTGGAGGAAACGGGCACCACGGAGACGGCGCCCGCAAATGTGCCACGTCAGGTCAGTAGCATGCCGGTAGCGTTTGCATTGGCCATCATCGTCCCGACTGCCAGTGGGTTGTTGTATTGGGAACTTGGAAATCCACTTGCCATGATGCAGTCGACTGCTGCCTCGCTATCTGCGCAAGGGCGCTCAGACGATGCTCATCAGTCCGCTGAAGGATTTGAAGCATTGATCGAGCAGCTCAGGCAGAAAATGGAGCAGAATCCGAATGATGGGACGGGATGGGTTTTGCTCGCGCATTCATACGCGGGAATGGGGCGTCACGATGAGGCCCTGCCGGCTTTCGAGAATGCTGTGAGACTCATTCCCAATGATGCCCAGATACTTGCCGATTATGCTGATAGCCTGGGAGTCGTTCATGGTCGTAAGTTGGATGGAAAGCCTGAAGCCCTAATTCGGCAGGCATTGCAAATCGATCCAAAAAATGTAAAAGCCTTGATGTTGGCAGGAACTGTGGAATTCCACCGCAAGAATTATGCGCGTGCGGCGAAGGACTGGGAGCTGGCGCACGCGAATCTTCCTGCAGATACAGATCCGGAGCTGAGACAGCAGCTAGTGGCTGCCATGGCAGAAGCCAGGAGCCACATCGGCGGGGGGAAAGGGCCGGTACCTATGTATGCGGAAGCTGCATCGCCGGCCCAGTCCACGGGACAGACCTCTCAGTCTCGCACGATCAGAGGTACGGTAACCGTGGCGCCAAGCTTGGCCGGGAAAAGGTCGGCGACGGACACGTTGTTTGTGTTTGCACGCGAGACGAGCGGCCCACCAATGCCCGTGGCTATCGTGCGGGCGACAGGAAAAGATTTGCCCTTTACGTTCCAGCTCGATGACTCGACTAGCCCGATGCCATCCAGAAAGCTCTCCAGTGCAGGACCGGTGGTGATTGTGGCCCGCCTCTCCAAGTCTGGGAAAGCGATGCCGGAGAACGGGGATCTCGAAGGAACCAGTCAGCCTGTCCACTCTGGAGTGGATGGACTTACCGTCGTCATCGATCGTGAAAGACCATATGCGGAGTCGGCAACGTCGACCCAACCGGCTGGGCAAGTTGGGCAACCACGTATGATCAGAGGTACCGTGACGATGGCGCCGGGCCTGGCCGGAAAAGGATCTCCGACGGACACATTATTTGTGTTTGCACGCGAGACAAGCGGCCCCCCCATGCCGGTGTCGATCGTACGGGCGACGAGAAAAGATTTGCCCTTTACGTTCCAGCTCGATGACTCGACCAGCCCGATGCCGTCTAGAAAACTCTCCAGCGCAGGACCGGTGGTGATTGTGGCTCGCATCTCGAAATCTGGCCAGGCCATGCCTCAAAGTGGAGATCTGGAGGGGACCAGTCAGCCGGTAAACTCTGGAGTGGACGGAATCACTGTTCTCATTGATCGTGAAAGACCATAGCATCCGTGATGCACACATCGCTTTCCCCTAGCCCAATCCCAGTCTAGCTCCTGCCGCTGATTATTCAGCACGGGCTGTATAGATTACTATCGTCACAGCAAGAGGGGAAACCCTCCACTGCACTCGCCTGGCAGAAGCGGTCAAGCTAGAAATCATCAGACCACTGTTCACCCACGGACACCATAAGCATGCCAGACGAGAGCTCGAGTCAGCCATGAAATTTACCATCTAAATCTTTCTTGACATCTTCCGATTTATGCTGAGATACATGTGCCCGATAAACTCAGTAGCGAAATCACTCGAAACCATAAAAAGTGTCCTAAGGAATCTCTGATTTATTCTTCCTGCACATTATGGTAGGGGTAGCCCAGCACTGATGAGGAGGCCTCCCATGCAGCAATCGACGTTTGCAGAGAGCACGTTTGAACAGTATCGCAAGCCCACTCGCCGGGAGCGGTTTCTCGACGAGATGAACCGCGTGGTGCCGTGGGCGGAACTGGCTGCCGCGATTGCGCCGGTCTATCCCAAGGCCGAGGGGCCTGGGCGACCGCCGGTGGGCGTCGAACGCATGCTGCGCCTCCATTGTCTGCAACAGTGGTTCAACCTGTCGGACCCGGCGGTGGAGGAGGCGCTGTACGACTCGCGCGCCATGCGGCAGTTCGTGGGCATTGATCTCGGCCGCGAGCCTGTGCCGGATGAGACGACGATCTGCAAGTTTCGACATCTGCTGGAAGCCCACCAGGTGGGCGAACCACTCTTTGCACGGATCGGCGCGTATCTGGCCGCCCACGGCATGAAGGTCAGCCGAGGCACCATCGTGGATGCGACCATTATTGCGGCACCCAGTTCGACGAAGAATCGCCAGAAGGAGCGGGATCCCGAGATGCAGCAGACGAAGAAAGGGAACCAGTGGGCCTTCGGCATGAAGGCCCATCTGGGGGTGGACAGCCTGACCAAGCTGATCCATTCGGTGGCCGCCACGGCGGCGAATGTGCATGACAGTCAGGTGTTGCCCAAGCTGCTGCATGGACAGGAGACCCGCGTGTGGGGGGACGCGGCCTACAGCGGGCAACGCGACGTGATCCGACACCACGCCCCCGGGGCTCAGAACTTCATCCAAGCCAAAGCCCATCGGCCTCGGCCCCTGAGCGAGGCGGCGCGCGCCCGCAATCGAACGAAGTCGAGGGTCCGCGCCAAAGTCGAGCATGTGTTCTTGGTGATCAAGCGAATTTTTGGATGGTCCAAAGTCCGCTACCGCGGGTTGGCGAAGAATACCCACTGGCTGTTCATCAGCTGCGGCTTGGCGAATCTGTACGTGGCGCGACGGCACCTGCTGACGGAGGCGTAGCGGACGTGGGTCTAGACCGCACGAGTGGGCGGCCCGACGGCGGGCGAATCCCGATACGACGTTCCCGGGCGACCTCGTTCCGATACGGATGGCTCTCATTGACCAACCCCTGAACAGATTTCTCAATACAAACGTGAATTAATCAGACGTTCCCTAACAAAAGGAGCAGTGTAATGGTCGACAAATTCTGGATGAGATGCGGTCTGCTCGTATGCAGCATAACGCTTGCTGCAACGGTGCCTGCCTATGCGGAGCCGGTCAAGCCGGCGGGGCAGGTAGGACAATCGCTTGCGATCAGCGGCAAGGTCATCATGGGGCCGAACCTAGCCGGGAAAGGGTCACCGACTGACACGTTGTTTGTGTTTGCACGCGAGATAAGCGGCCCACCAATGCCGGTCGCCATCGTTCGAGCAACCAAGAAGGATCTGCCCTTCACGTTCAGGCTCGACGACGCGACCAGCATGATGCCGTCCAGAAAACTCTCCGATGTAGATACTGTGGTCATTGTGGCTCGTCTATCGAAGTCGGGGAAAGCCATGCCGGAGAGTGGTGATCTTGAGGGAATGAGTCAGCCGGTGAAACCTGGAACAGAAGGAATCACCATTGTCATCGATCGTGAAAGACCATAAGCGTCAGAGAGCCATGTTGCTCGCGTTCTTTTCGTGTCTTCCGATGCGGAAAAAATTCTCGTCGTCGTTTTCCGCAGAGTCCTGAGGGCACTCAAATTGCAAGAATCATAACATGCAAATTTTTTCACAAATCCCATTGACATCTGATTCATGCTGAGATACATATGCGCGCACGTGAGATAGTAAACAAACGGTCGATCTGCGACCATGAAAAAGTGTTCTGACAAAGCTGTATCGTACTTAAACAAAGGGGTATTACACATGGCCGATAAATTCTGGCTGAGATGCGGACTGCTGGTCTGCGGCGTGTTGCTTGCGGGAACGGCGCAAGCGGATTTCCCCAGCGTCCCCAAGGAAACGTTCGAGGCGCTGAAGCTAGATCGTTCAGCCAGCCCTAAGGAGTTGCATGAGGCTTTGGTAAAACGTTACTTAGACCCGGCCCAAGGTTTCGGGAAAGGGAAGTATGGGGAGTACTGGAAGCCGATTCCCATGAGCCAGTACTTCGATCCCGGATCCTTCTATAAGTCTCCGAAATCAGTCAAGGAGATCGCGAGTCGCGAACAATGTGTCAAGTGCCACACCGATGAGTCGCCAGGGTGGGTGCAAGACTGGAAGAGAAGTACGCATGCCAACCTCGACAAGCTCCGCAAGCTCACCCCGAAGGATGGTACCTATTACAAAAAGGCGAAGTTGGAAGCGATCGAAACAAACCTCCGTTCGCTCGGTAGGCTTGGCGCAAAAGAGCAACTAAAAGAGGTTGGTTGCATCGATTGCCATTATGACATCAATACGACGAAGAAGGCCGACCATACGAAGGACCTCCGGATGGCCACGGCCGATACGTGCGGCACCTGCCACTTGCAGGAATTTGCTGAACGGGAGTCCGAGCGCGACACGATCACTTGGCCGAAGGACCAGTGGCCCAAAGGCCGTCCTTCACATGCACTAGACTATAAGGCCAACGTCGAGGTGGAAGTCTATGCCGGGATGTCACAACGGGAAATAGCCGATGGCTGCACCGGATGCCACGTCAATCAGAATAAGTGCGACACGTGCCACGCGCGACATGAGTTTTCAGCATCCGAGGCGCGTAAGTCCGAGGCTTGCGGGACCTGCCATAACGGAGCCGACCACAATAATTGGGAGGCATATAACCTTTCGAAGCATGGTCTCAGATATCAACGTGAAAAGGGCAAGTTTGATTGGAATCTAGAGATGAAGGAGGCCATCAAGAAAGGTGGCCAGAGCGTGCCGACCTGTCAGAGTTGCCACATGGAGTACCAGGGCAAGATTACGCACAACGTTGTACGTAAGGTTCGCTGGGCGAACTACCCCTTCGTGCCAGGCATCCGCGAAAATATCAAGACCGACTGGAGCGAGAAGCGTCTGGATGCATGGGTGAAGACCTGCACCCAGTGTCATTCGGAGACGTATGCCCGCGCATGGCTTGAGTTCATGGACCAGGGAACCTATTCGGGGCTTGATAAGTACGATGAGGCGCACGACATAGTGCATAAGCAGTACGAAGAGGGGCTCTTGACCGGCCAAAAGACAAACCGACCGGAGCCTCCTAAGCCAGTGCCGAACGGGTTTGAACAGTTCTTCCAGATCTACTGGTCAAAGGGTAACAACCCTGCGGCGATAGAGCTCAAGCTCTTTGAAATGGCTGAGGATCATCTGGTGCAGCTCCACGTGAGTCTCGCTCACCAATATTGGGGATACACCTATACGGTCGGCTGGGCGGCGATGAACAGGGCTTATGTCGAAATCAATGACGAAGATACAAAACTAAAGGAGAAACTGGCGCTGCAGGAACGCGTAGCCAAGCTTGAAGGACACCGCGCAAGTCTTTTTGACTTCGACGGCGCTGGAGAGAAGGTTTCGCTTGGCAGTCTTGGCGGCGGATTGCTGCTGACCGGCACGCTCGCACTCGCTGGATGGAGCAGACGCAAGAAGAACGGGCGGTGACAACAAGCTCGGCGCAGACGGTGGAAGGTGCGCTGACGCGGTCAAGTAATAAAATCCTCCCGTCACTGGGAATCATTCTGGTGACGGGAGGTCTTTTTGTGCTTGGTTGGCTCACATATCTTGGGCTTAAACCGGAGCCCGCCCCGTATCGTTACCAACTAGTTGAGGAGGGTGGGGTCGGCAAGTTCGCCAACTTGGGGTTGGAGACTTGGCCCGACCTCAAGATAGGCAAGTTCGAGGTGCGAGTGGAATCTGTGGACAAGCCTATCGCAGTAGCCTACCGTGCAATCGGCAGTGATGCTTCGCCCGTGCTACTCAGCTGGGAAAACCATATCAGCGAGCCAGTAGGGTTTGTTGATAGCAATCTATCTGACCTGACTACGCTCTCCAAACAGCTGGCCAAGCACGTACCGAAAGGCGCTGTTGTTATTGCCTGGTGGGACACCTCACGCCAAGTACGACTGTTCGCTGGTTGCGACACGCTGTTTACGTCCCATCTCGGCGAGCCTATGATTGCACCTCCACAATGGAAGGGGCGTAACGATGCCATTAAAAAATACGAACAAGAGTTCTGGGGCGCTCCGCTTCAAGACGGAGAGAGTCGCACATTCCAGCGCTTCGCTGATGCGTTAGCAGCGGATTCTGAAAAAGGCACGGCGATACTGCGCGAACTGGCAGGTACGCGCGAGGCCTATGTCATTGTCCATGTATCGGACCTGTATAAATTGGGACTCATGCGTCCTGAGCGTCTCGACATGGCATTTAAGGACTTCCCTTTGACCGGTAACGTACACGGTTTAGCGGCGCAAGTGAAAGGCTGGATGGCTAGCAAAGAGTACGAGTCGTACACGCTACAATCTCTCTCGGAGAGAATGGTGCGCGCCTATTTCATCCGGGACAGCAAGATCGGCAAAACACTTCTCTCTCAGATGTTGCCCTTCATGGACCGGACGCCTTTTGAGCTGCAAACGTTGAAGCCTATTTATAACCATGGCGGCTATTGGGTGTACAAAATCCCGTCTGTGCAGCCACTCAGTCATTGAATCATTAGGCGTTCGAGGTGGCTGACCGGTCCTTGCAAATCTTTTCAACTGACGATAGAGTGAAGCCGTGAAAATACTCCACGGGTAGTTTTTCTTAGAAAGGAGACACTGTGAATCATCCCATGACATATGCACTCGCTGCAGTGGCGTTGTTCGCGGTCTTAGTAGGGAGCGCTGCCGCTGAAACCGCGTTCGAGGGCCGGAAGAAGTGCAGTAACTGCCACAAAAGTGAGTCAGACTCATGGATCAAGACCGCACACGCCAACGCGGTCGATTCGCTCAAGGCCAATAGGGACAAGAAGAAGAACGAAGCCATGGTCAAGGCAAAACTCGACCCTAAGAAGGATTACACCAAAGACAAGGACTGTATTGGTTGTCATGTGACGGGATTCGGGTCGGAAGGCGGATATGAAATTTCGGAGCCGGACAAGTTCTTGATCGGTGTAGGCTGCGAATCTTGTCATGGGGCGGGTACGGACTACCGCAAGATTCACCGTAAGGCAGGTGAGGCGTTTGAAAAGTCGAAAAAGGTTACGCCGCGTGAGTCCCTCGTGGAGGCCGGACAAGAGTTTGAGTTCATTGAGAAGTGCAATGCCTGTCATTTGAATTATGAGGGTTCGGGATGGAAGGGCGTGAAGAAGCCCTACACCCCGTTTACTCCCAAGGTGGACAAGAAGTATGCATTCGATTTTGAGAAGTCAGTCCGTAACAACAAGGCCATGCATGAACACTTCAAACTGGTTGGTACGTTTGAAGGTCCACCCACCCCGAAGTTTCATGATGAATTCCAAAAGGATGCCAAGCCAGCTGAGCTAGGTAAGGAGGAGTAATGGCGGGGAAATGGTCCGGGGGCGCCATTCTTCTCGGCGCAGTGATTGCGGTTGGATCGATCGTTGTGGTATTTGGCGGTGAGGCTGCCATATCCAGGACCGAGTTCTGTGTGAGTTGCCATTCCGAGACGTATCCGTATGAGGAGCTGAAAAAATCCTCGCATTGGGGAGCACTCGGAGCCGATCCAGGCTGCAAGGACTGCCACGTCCCGCAAGGCCTGCAAAACTTCCATCTTGCGGTATGGACGCACGTGGTGGATGGAGTGCCATTCCTGATACAAGAGTTTACCAACGACTACTCTACGATCGAGAAATTCAACGAGCATCGGCCGGAGGCAGCCTACCGGGCGCGCATGAAACTGAAGGGGTGGGACAGCATGACCTGCCGGGCGTGCCACAAGAATACCAAGCCTCCCGGCGCATCTGCCAAAGCCGCACACAAGAAGATGGAAACTGAAGGCGCAACCTGCATCGATTGCCATCAGAATCTGGTACACAAGAAGGTTCCTGAGCATGACCTCACTGCCAGCGTGGCGCAAGGCAAGATGGTGATGAAGGAAAAGGAAAAAGAAAAGGACTGACCCAGCAGGTTTTTGTGGGGCTTGAGCACAACCGCGGTGACAGTTCAAATATCACCACGTACTGTGTGTCCAGGTTCTAGTGTACAGATGAATGGGCAAGAGGAGCGTAGCGATTGTATAGAATTCCGGCATAGCAGTTGCCAGTTGCTGCGACGCAACGTCCCTAGACGGATTGCCCCACTTCTCATCCATGGCGGGAGATTGAAAATTCACTACAGGTCTCCCGCCACCATGCGTTTCCAAACAGTTCAGTATTTTCTACAACTCGAGTCGCTGGTTCATTGATCAGCTGATCGCAGAGGGTTATCGACGCAACGTCGCAGACCGGTTGTGGAACCGAGTTCAGGCATGAGTTGTCGGAGCCTACCTCTCTGTTACTGTTGTGCGGGGCCGTAAGCGCGCTGATTGCGCAAGTGTACGCAATAGATTTCTGAGAGATTGAATTTCAATGGTGGAGAAGTTGCTACGCCATTTCCCACAGTGTGATCCTCCTGCCACGTATGCCCGGAGCAAACGGGATTATGTCATTGCTGCATTTACGTTTGTGTGTGTAGCGGTCTGTATGTTGTGTGAAACAAGCGCGAACTTGTCAGTGCAGTATGCCCTAGGATTTATTGCCTTGGCGTGTCTCATTGTGTTTTTGCGCGGAGAAAATAGAGAAGTACGAATGCAGGTTCTCGTCGCCGTCGCGTTTACCACCATTGGCGAATATGTGGCCTCTGTCTGTATGGGTGGATATATCTATCGATTCGAGAACGTCCCAGCCTATGTGCCGTTCGGTCACGGTATGGTGTACTTAACCTCCATCGCGTTAGCCCGATCCGGGCTGTTTTTGCGACACGCCAGAGCAATCGCTACGACTGTGGTAGTGCTAGGCGGCGCATGGTCAATTTGGGGAATCAGCGGGTATGCAGAACCTGGTGATTCAGGGGGTGCATTACTGTTTTGTGCATTTTTGATCTGTCTTTTTAAAGGTCGCTCACCATTGGTCTACCTCGCGGCTTTCTTTATTACGACATGGCTGGAGATACTTGGCACAGCAGCGGGAGCTTGGCGATGGGCTGATGTAGACCCTGTGTTTGGATTATCTCAGGGAAACCCGCCAAGCGGTGTGGCTGTTTGGTATTGCCTAGTTGATGCTGTAGCGCTCAGTGGAGGGCCGATCTTGTCGAGAGGTCTGACACACATCAGTAAGTGGTATAACCCTGCGACCTCTTTCCCAAAGCCAGTGGAGAGAATTTCAAGTCTCTTAGGTTTCCGAGCGCATGTGCGTGAGGATTTCCAAGCGAAGATTCTCCTCACCTCGCAAGCCATAAGCACGTCGTTGAAGAATCCGGATCTTGTCATCGAGCCCATCGACAAAACGTAAGTTCAGTATTATCGCCCCAACAGTTCCTTGAACAGATCTCGACCCTGTTGCTTTAAGTCTTCTGGTTTGGTCGTCCCTTTCATGAGTCCCTCAACCGCCGCCTCAACCTTTTTCTGCACCTGTTCGCGAACTTTTCCGGTTAGACTCTTCATGTCTAACCCATACAACGGCGCCTGTGTTGTTCCGGTAATCACTAACGGAAGACTTACGCGCCCTTCTTTCATGGCCAGCTTGGCAGGAGGCGACAAACGTCCGATTTTCTCGCTTAAGTCCTGCGACAGGTTGAGGTTCACGACAAGGTTTAACGTCTGATCGAATCCAATGGTGCCTCCTCCAGTGGCCTGAAACTCGTGGCTGTCCATCAAGAGCCGTTGAATATGGATGGTCCCTTGCTGAATGGTGAGATCACTTTCAATCGTAGTAAACACGGTTGCCTTAAGGTCATCGAGCGGGAGCCCAGCAACGTTGAGGATAGAGATGGCCTCCTGAAGCAGATTCACGCCTTCGATCCTTCCGTCTTTCATTGCCATGTGCCCCGCGCCTTCCAAGAATTTTGTCAGGTCCGCCATAGACCATCCACGGCCTTGCACCGCGAGGTTGGCTCCTGCCGTTCCGCTGATCGACATCTGTGTTGTTGCCAGGGCGTTGAACAACGGCCCGAGTTGTATCCCTTGAACTGCCATCTTGCTTGTGAACGGTGGTGCCTCGGAGCCTAATGTAGTCCGTCCCTCTGCCATCATGTGTCCATCGAAAAGTTGAGCAGAAATGTTCTGTAACGACACATCCTGGCCCTGTATTTCAGCTGCAATCTTGAGATTGTGCACATCAATGGGTTTCTGTAATGGCAGGATGACCGGCAGATTAGCCGTATTGATGACCGGCGCACTGATGTTGAGGCTGGTGTTTCGCCCGATTATTTTCCCGGTAATGGTGAAGTCAGTGTTTCCCAGCGCGAGCTGAAGGTTGATGGCATCAATGTCTGTGGATTCCTTCAGAGGGCCAAATGTGCCGGCGAGCTTCACTGGGAGGTTAAGCGGTTGGACGAGCATTCCAACACGGATACTCGGCGAGTGGCCAAGTCGAACGGATTGGAGGAGGATCTCCAGATCCTGCAAGATATATTCAGTCGATTCTGAAGAGGACAGATCCCGATAGGTGAGTTTCCCCCCCAAGATGGAGACTCGGTCCACAGCCAGCAGCGCCAGGATTTTGAGCGGGCCTTCAGTTGAAGGAATGGGTGCCTTCGAAGGAGTTTTAGGGAGCGCAGTGCCCGCGCGACCTACGGTTGAGGCATTCAGGACGCCACTTTTGTTTTTGATGACCGTAATCACAGGATCACGGAGCGTGATATTTTCGACTTCTACTTTGCCGCCGAGTAACGGCATGACTTTGACCCCGATGTCCATCGACGTGAGAGAGGCAAAGGTACCCGAGTCGAATGCCGGGTCGTCCAGCACAGTAAAACCGGCCACCCTGGCACCGATTTGAGGCCAGATCGTCAAGCGGATGTCTTGCAGTTGAACCTTGCGATTGAGCGCGTCTTCAATGAGTGGCTTGTACTGGTCTTGATACTTGTTGAGGTCAATCAGGAAAGGAAGCGCCAGGATGATTCCGACCGCTAGAACGACCACAAGAAGTAGACTTATGACGATTTTCATCAGCGTTCCCCCATCCAGGTTCTTGTCAGTATATAGGAAAGGGCTCGATCACGGTCAATGTGAGTCCAGAGTCTCTGGAAAGTAAAGGGAGACAGACTAGGTTCCAAATCCAAGATCAACACGCGTGACCTTTAACGGTTACGGTATTTGAGCATTATGGGAGAGATCAAAAAGGATGAGAATGTCCGTGCCTAGATTATGTGTAGCATTGTTCGATCACGCCATCACTAGGCATGTAGATCTTGAACTGCGGGGGAGGAGAATAGCTCCGTCGATTATAGAAGGTGTTGGGAAAAGGGCGATCGCGCCATAGGTTTCACCTCTCAGATCCCTCAGGGAATGAGGCGAGAACAATGGCAGCGGATTTTTTGAGGCATTTTGCTATACGGAAGGTGTGACGGTCGATACTTCGTTTGAGCAGTCGCTTTCTAGACCGTTATACGCACTGACCGAAAAGTAATAGAGGGTATTAGGCTCAAGGTCGGTTACTGTGGCTGAGGGAGAGTCAACGGAGATGGAATTTTCATACGAGCAGCTACCTTGTTGACCGGGTGATTGCCGGCCATAGTGGACGAAATAGGCAGAAACTGTGGGGTCCTGAACCGGACTCCATTCTAGAGACGCAGAGGAGCCTACCGTCGCAAGGCTCGGTTGGCCTCCGTTCTCTCCGCCGCCGCATCCGGTCAGAGAAGACATGGCGAAAAGAAGTAGGCAACTCGCAACGACGCCGCTCAGGCGGCGTAGAATGCCAGCGTTCTCTGCGACCGTTGTCGATGATAAGAAGCACGGTTGTTTGGCTAGATCGATCATGGGTTGCTCTGAGTGCGTCTGACATGCTGATTTCATTTCAATCAACCTCATCTGTGATGCTGGGTGAGAAGAAAACTCACGTTTGAGGGCTGAGCAAAGCGTGTGCCACGGTTGATCGGGTCAACCATTCGATTTATTCAAATAATAGAATGATTGTGCGGATTTCCAGGCTTATTGGAGTGTAGAACTTGAATGGAAAACCATACAGATTTCGTCACGATCAAAAGAGCCATCGAGTCAGGACTGAGATGGAACCCTTGGTCGGAGTCAAAGGGGTAAGGATTGTGCTTGTAGGGTGGTCGGCTGGAGAAGGTAGTATGACTATCCGGTTATCTTCGCCAATTGATCTCTTTCTTCACGGGACCGTCCTCTCCCGAAAAAATCGAAATAGTAGGTAAGCATTGAGCATTGTCACGATCGCGAGGATGCTGTAGGTGGTGAATGCGGTGGCCAGATTCAATTCGACGAGCACCCTGGATAACCCGAATGAAACGATCAAGGCATCGAAAGCCATGCAAATCCGTCTGAACGTTTCCGGGTTCATCCAACGAATCAGAAAGCTTCCAAGAGGAATTCCTAATAGGACGCTGGGGACGATATACAGAATGATCTCCATACTACCGGCGCTGTACAGCCCAATGAAGTAGTAGGCGATTCCCGTCATGACCGCTTCCCCCACTCGGATAACCCCCAGCGCTGCCCGGAAATCTTGTTTGGCATAGCCTTGATTGTTAAAAAGGAGCGCGAGGGGAGGGCCCGAGATAGTGGTGACGGAGTAGAGCGTGCCGATTCCCACTCCAAAGGGAATCGCAATTGCTTTTTCAGCTTGGATGGGTTTTCTGATGCCGGCAGCTTGGAGCAGAATCAACGGCAAGAGCATGACATAGGTTACAAACTTAACCCACGACGGATGGACAAGGGAGAGAATATAGCTGCCGATTCCGACCCCGATGACGAGACCGATCAGAATAGGCGCGACGCGCCACCAAATGCTCGGGATGCTTTTGCGGTTGATGAAGAGAACGTATCCATTGATGACCAATTCTACCAATACCAACGCAGGATTGAGGATACGATTGGTATAAAAGAGCAGCGCAACCGGAACCGTGATCGAAGAAAAGCCGTATCCCAAGGCACCGTTGACTGTGGCAGCAACGAACGTGATCAGCACGAGCACAACTACGTCCACGATTATCCTTTGTGCTGGCCGGCTGCGAAGTTGTCGAGTGTATAGTGATCCAGGATATCGGCAATGGCATCACGCACCGTACCCATCGCATGTTGCACCGGACAGTGAGCGTGATCGGCATAGGGACAATCTTCGCATTTCTGATAGGCGGTCTTGCTCACACATCCGATAGGAGCGAGGGGCCCATCCAAAATACGAATGACTTGTCCGAGGGTAATCTCTCTCGGAGATTTAATGAGTGTGTAGCCGCCCTTCATTCCTCGACGACTGGAAAGCAAACCGGCTCGTTTCAGCGCGAGGAGGATCTGTTCGAGAAATTCGATTGGGATATGTTGGCGTTCCGCAATTTGGTGGCGCTGGAGTGTCCCTTTGCCATGCACGAGGGTGAGCTCAAGTAAAGCGCGAAGCCCGTACTCACTTTTTTTTGAGAGCTTCATAACAATAAAGGATAGAGTAATTTCCGAGTGAGTTTGTCAAGATTCGTGAGAATAGAGTACCCTACCCAATCCCGTCAATACCTGATCCGAAAAAAATGACAGGATTGATTCAATGCGTGCTGATCTCAAGCCCTTAGGTATTCTGCGGAGATAACGTGTTGCAACTCCTTGATCCTAGAGGGGTTGTGCCTTGACAGACTTTGCGCATTCCTGTTAGTTTTGCCGCTCATTTCACCGCGTCCAGCGCGAGAATTTAGACCTCCTTCACGACGACGGGACTGTTCGTGACCTTCCAAAATCTCATCCTCACGTTGCATCACTACTGGGCAGAACAAGGTTGCGTCATTCATCAACCCTATGATCTGGAAATGGGGGCTGGCACCTTTCATCCAGCCACGTTTCTCAGGTCTCTTGGTCCAGAACCCTGGCGGGCCGCCTATCCTCAACCATGCCGGCGTCCCACGGATGGACGATATGGCGAGAACCCGAACCGCATGCAGCACTACTATCAGTATCAAGTCGTGCTGAAGCCGGCGCCAGATAACATTCAAGCGTTGTATTTAGAGAGCCTTACTCATTTGGGGATCAATCCGAAGCAACACGACATCCGGTTTATTCAGGACGACTGGGAGTCCCCGACGTTGGGCGCCTGGGGCCTGGGATGGGAAGTGCGTCTCGATGGGATGGAGATTACTCAGTTCACGTATTTCCAGGAGATCGGTGGAATTGAACTCAATCCCATTACTGTTGAACTCACATACGGGACCGAGCGTATTGCGATGTATCTGCAGCAGGTGGATAACGTGTTCGACCTGGCTTGGAACGACTCGGTGACATATGGAGATATCCATCATGAAACCGAGATCCAATTCTCGACCTACAATTTTGAAGAAGGCGATGTGGCAATGCTCATGGCCACGTTTCAATCGTTCGAGGGAGAATGTAAACGGCTGTTAGCGAATCGCGACAAACGGTTGACACTCCCGGCCTACGAATTCTGTATCAAATCATCGCACCTCTTTAATCTGCTCGATGCCCGCGGGGCAATCAGCGTGGCGGAACGTACGGGCTATATCGCCAGAGTCCGCGCTCTTGCCCGTCAATGTGCTGAGCGCTACATTGAGGAGCGGGCGGCGATGGGGCATCCGCTGCTGAATCGCGTGACGGAACATGTCGGAGCGAAGACATCACGTGTTCGTTCTAAGGCTGTCGCCCGCCGCTCATAGAACGCAAAAAGATTCATGAAAAAGAATCAGAAATCTCGCACTGCTGCTCCTTCTTCGAAGAAGGTGAATCACCCTTCCCCAGTGACCGCTTCCGAGTTGATGCTCGAGATCGGCGTCGAGGAGCTTCCCTACCAGTTCATCGCTCCCACCCTGGCCGCCCTCAAAGATTCGGCTGAGCAGCTGTTCAAAGACCAACGTCTCGCATTTCAATCTGTTCGTACAATGGGAACCCCCAGGCGATTGACTTTGGTGGTCGAGGGTGTCGCGACCCAGCAAACCTCGATAGTCAAGGAAACGATGGGGCCTTCCACAGCGGTGGCGTTCGATCCTGCCGGCCAACCGACCAGAGCAGCAATGGGATTTGCCACAGGGCAAGGAGTCGCCGTCCAAGACTTGCAGATTCGCCGGACTCCGAAGGGGGAGTATCTCTTTGCGGTCAAGCAGGAACGGGGGCGATCCGCCGACGTGGTCCTGAAAGAGTCTCTCCCGCAGGTGATCGCGAAACTCTCGTTTCCAAAGGCAATGAAGTGGAATAGCACCGGCGTGCGGTTCGCTCGACCGGTTCGGTGGCTGGTAGCGCTGTACGGAGGGGCCACGCTTCCGATCGAAGTCGCAGGGATTACCGCCGGTAACCGAACAGAAAACCATCGCGTATTAGGGAGTGCGAAGGGGATTGTCGTTCGAAACTGCGAGTCCTATCTGAAGGGGCTTGAACGTCAGGGGGTCATTCCCGATCCAGACCGCCGCCGCAACATGATCGAAGAGCAGATCGCTTCGATTTGCAAGAGTACTGGTTTTCGTCTGAACATCGATGCCGACCTGCTCGATCAGGCGGTCCACACCACCGAATGCCCTAATGCCATCTTCGGCTCGTTCAAAGAGAGCTATCTCGATGTGCCGGAAGAAATTCTAATCACGTCGATGAAGGAGCATCAAGGGTTCTTTTCCCTGAGGCACAAGCAAACTGGCAAGCTCGTTCCCCATTTCATCGCAGTGACGAACAATCGAGCGAAAGACATGGGATTGATTCGTGAAGGCAACGAGCGCGTTCTGGCTGCACGATTGGCCGATGCCAAGTTCTTTTTTGACGAAGACCGGAAGGTCAAATTGGTCGACCGTGTCGAAAAGCTGAAAGGCATAGTTTTCCATCAGAAAGCAGGAACGCTATATCACAAGACATTGCGGAATATTGATCTAGCTACCTGGCTAGCAAGCAAACTTAGTTTGAACCATGACGATCAAAACGCTTGCCGCCAAGCGGCAGAACTAAGCAAGACGGATTTACTCACCGGAATAGTTGGCGAGTTTCCAATACTACAAGGGATCATGGGTGGATATTACGCCATGCATGATGGTGAACCGGCCAAAGTATTCCGAGCCATACGCGATCAGTATCTCCCTCGTGGCATGGATGAGCAGCTACCTGAAACCATGGAAGGGAAAGTCCTCGCCCTTGCCGACAGACTTGACACAATCGTCGCTTTCTTTCGAGCGGGAATTACACCGCGAGGCTCAGAAGATCCTTACGCCCTTAGACGTCATGCTCTTTCTATTGTTCGCATAATCATTGAAGGAAGGTTGAAGCTAGACTTGGCTGAAGCCATGGGTATAGCGAACGACATTGCAGAGAGAGATGTTAAGAGCAGTCCGTCGATGCTCGATGATCCTCTCCGTTTCATATTCGACCGATTTCGATTTTACGCAGGAACACTCCACGTCAAGCGAGATGATGTCATAGATGCTGTCTGCAAGACCGCCTATGCACGCAGACCACTTGATTTAGTCGATATTCTTGAACGAATGAAGGCGCTCGAATCTGTGACGACCAAGCCGGAATTCGATCCGTTGATCGTCGGCTTCAAACGTGCGCACCGGCTTGTGGAGAAAGAACAGTGGGATCGCAAGCCGATCGACAAGGCACGGTTCGAACATCCTTCGGAATCGGCGCTGTATCAAGCCGTTGGGCAGGAACGGGAGAAGATGAAGTCTGCGATGACCAATGGTGAATATGGCGGGGCTCTGGACGCACTGGTGCGCCTGAAACCTGCCATCGACGCTTTCTTCACAGCGGTGATGGTGAATGCGGACGATCCAGTAGTCCGAAGCAACAGATTGTCGTTGCTCAAGGAAGTGGACGACCTCTTCAACTCGTTCGCGGACTTTTCGCAGATTGTGGTACAAGGGAGTTAGACGGGATATGTAACCATGGCACCACATCCCCTCACGGATGCCGAGATCACAGCGATGGGTGATGTTGAATCACGCCAGGCGCTGGTCCGGCGATTCGCCAGGGTGGTGTCTCTCGCCATGATTGTTCTCTGCAACACGATCGTATTCGTTGGGTTATGGGCCAGTGGGATTAATCTCGATGAACTGGTAACGACCCCCGATGTCTTCGACTCCAAGCACGATATTTGTCTCCGGCTCGCCTGGCAACCCGGTACAGGAACGGCTGCCCCGATACGCATCTGCTCGGAGTGGATCAATCTATCCGATCCGTCCGGCAAGACTCATCAGCTACAACGGGAGATCAAGTTTCGGGAGGGGCCGGACGGCGGGCAGTATTATGTCGATCAGGGAGAGCATGCCGACTATCGGTTGCTCATATTGGTGCTGATTGTCGTGGCGGTCATTGCATTCGGGCTGATATTGCAATGGTATCTGGTCAGCCGGTATCGGCTGCGTCTCGAATCTGACTCCGGCCACGGGACGTCACTAGTCCATTGAATTGAACTGAAGTCAACGCGAAGGAGAGGGCAGCGTGGCAAAGAAATACGTATACTACTTTGGTGACGGTGTGGCCGAAGGGACCTCCAACATGAAAGAACTCCTCGGCGGGAAGGGTGCAGGACTTGCCGAAATGACGAATCTCGGTATCTCTGTGCCGCCCGGCTTCACGATTTCCACCGAGGCCTGCGTGGAATATTACAAGAAGGGGAAACAGTATCCTCCCGGCATGTGGGATGCGGCTCTAAAATCGCTCAAGCGGGTCGAGCGGTCCATGGGAATGGGGTTCGGTGATCCTGAGCGGCCGCTGCTGGTCTCGGTCCGGTCCGGCGCCCGGGCCTCCATGCCGGGCATGATGGACACCGTGCTGAATGTCGGGCTCACGACCAAGACAGTCGAGGGCTTGGCGGCAAAAACGCGCAATGACCGGTTTGCTCAGGACAGCTATCGGCGCTTCGTGTCTATGTACGGCAGCATCGTGATGGGTGTGCCGCGCGAACATTTCGAAGCGATCCTCAAGCATAAGAAGACCGAGGTGGGTGTCGCGCACGAGACCCATCTCGATGCGCGGCATCTCCGGGAATTGGTGTCCAGCTTTAAGGCGCTCATTAAGGAAGAGACGAAGAAAGAGTTTCCCGATGAGCCGCTCGAACAGCTTCGCTTGGCCGTTAACGCCGTCTTTTCTTCCTGGTTCGGGGCGCGAGCCGTGACCTATCGGCGGCTCTATGGGATTCCCGATTCCTGGGGCACGGCCATCAACGTGGTGGCCATGGTATTCGGCAATATGGGGGAAACAAGCGGCACTGGTGTGGCGTTCACGCGAGATCCGGCCACCGGCGACAAGAACTTTTTCGGTGAGTGCTTGATGAACGCGCAAGGTGAGGATGTTGTGGCCGGCATTAGGACTCCGCTTCCGGTGAGTGCGCTCGCTAAGAATGTGCCGGAGGCGTATAAGGAGCTGGAGCACACTTACAAGAGACTCGAAAAACATTACCGGGACATGCTCGATCTGGAATTTACGATCCAAGAAGGCAAGCTCTACATGTTGCAAACCCGGGTCGGCAAACGGACGGGGATCGCTGCTGTGAAGATTGCGGTCGACATGGTCAGAGAAGGCCTCATCTCGAAGCGGGAAGCAGTCCAGAGGATCGGGCCGGAACAATTGTCGCAATACCTCTACCCGATTTTCGACATGAAAGAAGAGTCGAAGTCCAACCCATTGGGGAAAGGGCTCCCGGCTGGTCCTGGTGCGGCAGCCGGCAAGATTGCTCTCACGCCCGATCGTGCGGTAACGATGAAAACAGCCGGGACTCGCGTGGTGCTTGTCAGGCAGGAAACCAGCCCGGACGACATTCACGGGATGAACGCCGCAGCGGGATTTCTCACGGCGCGGGGCGGAATGACGTCCCATGCCGCCGTGGTTGCCCGGCAAATGGGGAAGGTCTGCGTGGCCGGTTGCGAATCCGTGGAAGTCCTGGACGGCCAGTCCGTTCGCATTGGAGCCAAAGTGTTTCGAGAGGGGGACTATCTTTCGATCAATGGTTCAACTGGTAATGTGTATGAAGGGGACTTGCCTGTCGTCGAATCTGAAATCATTCAGGTCATCCAAGGCAAGCTAGATGCGAAGAAATCGGACAAATACCAGCGCTTCGCGTTGATTCTGTCATGGGCCGACCGCATACGAACGCTTCGCGTCCGCGCCAATGCGGACGTGCCGGATCAGGCGAACATCGCGCGTGGCTTCGGGGCGGAAGGAATTGGACTGTGCCGGACGGAGCATATGTTTTTCGCCGAAGATCGCATCCCGATCATGCAGAAGATGATCTTGGCACGGACGAAAGAGGAGCGGGAAAAGTGTCTCGATCAACTGCTCCCGCTGCAAAAAAAGGACTTCATCGGGCTCTACCGCGAGATGGAGGGCTATCCGGTCACCATCCGCTTGCTCGATCCGCCATTGCATGAATTTCTGCCGAAGCGTGAAGAGTTGATGGTGGAGATTGCGCAGCTTGAACTGACGGGACGTGACGGAGCCAAGCTCGAAGAAACGCGTCGGCTGCTGGCCCGCGTTGAAGAGCTTCACGAATTCAACCCCATGCTTGGATTGCGCGGCTGCCGGCTAGGGATTACGATGCCGGAAATTACCCGTATGCAGGCGCGGGCCATCATGGAGGCTGCATGCGAGCTGGCGAAGGAGGGGAAGAAGATCGTCCCGGAGATCATGATCCCGTTGGTGGGGATGGTCTCGGAGATGAAAGCGCAGAAGGATTTGGTCCGCGAGGTGGCGCAAGAGACCATGAAGCGACATAGTGTGAAATTCCCTTATCTCGTGGGCACGATGATCGAACTGCCGCGCGCCGCCGTGACGGCTGACCGCATCGCGACAGAAGCGGAGTTCTTTTCATTCGGAACGAACGATCTCACGCAAACCACGTTCGGTTTCTCACGCGACGATGCCGCGAAGTTCATCGATTTTTATCGTACCGCCGGTATTATGGAAGCGGATCCCTTCGCGGTGCTCGATCGAGAAGGGGTGGGAGCTATGATGCGACAAGCCATCGCCGGAGGTCGGAAGACCCGTCCCGGGATCAAGCTCGGCATCTGCGGTGAGCACGGCGGCGATCCCAGTTCCGTAGAATTCTGTCATGAACTCGGATTGGACTACGTGAGCTGTTCGCCCTATCGTATCCCCATTGCACGGCTTGCGGCAGCCCACGGGGCGTTGGCCGAAACCGGATCGAGCGGCGCCCTTCCCACGGGCAAGGTTTCAGGATCGCGCGTGAAGGCGAAGAAGGCAACGATGAAGACCACGAAGACGAAGTCGGCTCAGCGGTCTCGCAGCCGATCGCGCATCACGCGCAAGACACGGTGACTGCCGCCACACCGCACCGCCACTTCATGACCCTGGCACTTCGTCTTGCGGCGAAGGGCCGGGGCAAGACCAGCCCTAATCCCATGGTCGGCGCTCTCGTGGTGAAGAACGGCCGTATCGTGGGCCGCGGGTATCACCACGGCCCGGGGCAACCTCACGCAGAAATTTTGGCACTTCAACAAGCAGGGCCACGCGCGAGGGGTGCGACACTCTACGTGACGCTCGAACCTTGTTGCCACCTCCACAAGCGGACTCCCCCATGTGTACCCGCCGTGATTGAAGCCGGTCTACAACGAGTGGTGGTCGCGATGACGGATCCGAATCCTAGGGTCAAAGGAAGAGGGATTGCTGCGTTGCGGAGGGCTGGGATCGGAGTGACGACGGGGATTGCACAAGAAGAAGCGTCGCAGTTGAATCGTGTCTATCTCCATTGGATGAAGACCGGTCGCCCCTACGTGATCTTGAAAGCCGGGATGACACTGGATGGAAAGGTGGCTACAGCGAAAGGAGAGTCGCGATGGATTACCGGTCTCCGTGCCCGGCAAGACGCGCATCGACTCCGGAGTCAGGTGGATGCAGTGATTGTCGGCGTGGGGACCATCATTCACGATGATCCCACGCTGACGGCGCGATTGTCCGATCGCCCACTCAAGCTGGCATTTCGGCAACCGTTGCGAGTGGTGCTCGACAGCACGCTGAGAACGCCGGCGACGGCGACGATCTGTGCCGCGCAGGACCGGGCGAAGACATTGATTGTGACCACGAGTCGCGCATCCCGGGTACGTCACCGTCCATTTGAACGAGCAGGGGTGGAGGTTGTGTCGATTTCGACAAAGAATGGGCGTGTCGCGCTTCCGGCGATGATGACGATGTTGGGCAAACGCGGGGTCACTTCTGCGCTCATCGAAGGGGGCAGCACCGTCAATGCGGCGGCCTTACGGGAAAAATTGGTCCATCATGTTGTGCTCTATCTTGCGCCGACTCTTCTGGGAGGGCAGGATGCGAAGGCCCTGATCGGCGATCGCAGCCCGAAGCGCTTGGCCGAAGCCCTGCCATTACGTCACGTCACGGTCCGCCGCATCGGGAAAGACTTGGTCGTGGAAGGAGAATTGTGACGCGCAAGCTTGTGGCAGGCTTCCTGGTTGTGATCCTTGTTGGTTTCACCGGTCTTGAAATGAATGCGGCTGTCGTATCGCCTTCTGATGATATGAAAGCTCAGGTCTTCCGCTACCTGGATAGTCCCGATGCAGACGAGGCCGCTCGCATCCTTGAAACAATCCTCTCCGATCCACACATCACCATCGACCAGACCATAGGGATCATTCAAACCGGGCGGGACTATGTTTCGCAGCCGACCGGCACTATTCCTGACGAGGAAATTGATGTGCGGGGACACGCGTACGATTTGGCGATCTCCGTTCCCTCCACGTATCAGCCGGCGAAGAGCTATGGATTGGTGGTGTGTCTGCATGGCGCAGGATTTACCGGTGAAGCCTATCTGGAACGCTGGCAGACTCGATTGGGGGAGCATTATCTCTTGGCCTGTCCGACTGCTCCAATGGGCGCCTGGTTCACAAGAGACGCGGAGGAACTGGTACTGGCGACGATTCGCTCGGTACAGCGGCGCTACCATATCGATCCGGACCAGATCTTTCTCACCGGCATGTCCAATGGCGGCATCGGCACCTGGGTCATCGGCATGCACAACGCGCCCCTATTCGCCGGGATCGCTCCCATGGCCGGCGGCCTCGACCGCGTGCTGCTGCCGTTCCTGGCCAACTTCCGCTCCACCGCGATCTATATCATTCACGGATCGAAAGATCAGGTGATGCCGGTAGAACTCAGTCGCACGATTACAGAAGCACTCACCAGGTTGGGCTACTCCTATGTCTATCGAGAACATGATCGCGAGCATCCCATGGCGGGCGGGCACTACTTCCCCCGGGAAGAGTTGCCGGATCTTGTGACCTGGCTCAATGCCCAACGGCGTAATCCCTTGCCGACGCATGTGACGGTGGTGCGTGAAGGGAGTCATTTTCAACCGTTTGGATGGGTGCGCGTCGACGCGACCGATGTCATTGCCGCGTTCTCCGAAGATTTGGTCAGCAAGCGGGACGATAAGATCAAGCGCCAAGAATATGCCAGGTTGGATGCCTCCATCGTGGCGCCGAATCGCATCGAGGTCCTGGCCGAGCGAGTCCAGCGCTACAGCCTCTTTCTGAACGAACAGCTCGTCGATTCGACCAAACCGCTCGTCGTGCTGACCAATGGGCAGGTGTCCTTCGAAGGTCCTGTGACACCGTCGCTCGAGACCTTGCTGCGGCAGGCGCGACTGCGGCAAGATTCCGGGCAGTTTTTTCCGATCCATCTCGCCATCCAGGTCCGAAAGCAGCCATCGTGAGCTTCGGCTGGTTGAGCCCGCGGCGAGCCAGCGCATTCGCTCTGCTCCTCGTGATCGGACTGACGGCAACGATCCTCTCAGGCCAGGTCCGATCAGAGACGTGCGCCATACCATCCGAGCATGCCGGGCTATCTTTTTCGATTGACTCCGTTGATCCCGACTGGGCCTGCCGGCTGCACGCGATTGTCACTGATTACACCATCGCCAACAAAGTCGGCCCAATCCGAGCCGGCCTCTCTGAATCGGTGTATCGTGACCTGCTGGATCGTCCACCCCTTGCAGCGGCCTTGATCAATCGTCTAGACCTTGGCTTGTATAAATCGGAGGCCAGAGGCCCAGGCCGCTTTTGGGGTAACGATGGCGAGGGGACTCAGGGGATCGTAGAACTCGTCTACGAGGATCGCACCTTCCGTATTTACTATCTCGAAGGATCGCACGACAGCCGATTGCTCCCGCAGATCACCGGCAAGGCTGTCGTGTTTCTCAAGATGGATTCAGTAAAAGGTGCCGACGGAACGGACTCGATGGACAGTACCATGGTCTCCTACGCGAAGTTGAACAATCGTTTCCTCTCCGGAGTGGTGTCCTTGCTCCGCCCGTTTATCAAGGGGGCGGTGAACAGAAAGTTGAGCAAAGGGGTGGAGACCGTCAATCAATTGAGTCGCGTCATGCGGCAAGATCCTGACCGTGTGCTCTTTGAAGCCATGGATCCGCCTGCCTTACCGGACGATGATGTGGCTTTTGTGAAACAGGCGCTGGCGAATCTGGCGCATCCCAGTGGCGCGAATGTATCCAGGATGCCTTCACCATGACGACGTCGCGCAGTTTTACACTGCTCTGCACCGTCGGCGTGTTCTGCTTTGTCAGCTACAACATGGTCCGGATGCCGGTGTTGTCGCTCTTCGCAGAGTCCCTGGGGGCGAGTCCGGAACGGATCGGGCTCATCGTTTCAGTCTCCACCCTTACCGGGGTGTTTCTCAAGTTGCCGTCCGGTGCGCTGTCCGACATCTACGGTCGTCGGTTCCTGCTTCAGATCGGCGTGGTGGCATTCGGGATTCCGCCGTTTCTGTACCCTTGGGTGACGGATCTTGATGTACTGACCGCCTTGCGATTTTTCCATGGACTGGCCACCGCCATCTTCGCGCCGAGTGCGCTGGCGACCGTGGCTGATCTCTATCGAGAACGGCGAGGCGCCGCGCTTGGCACCTACACGGCGTCGACGCAATCCGGTGCGTTGCTCGGACCGTTGATAGGCGGATATCTGATCTACGCGTCGGGATTCTCTGCTGCATTCGTAACAGCCGGCATATTCGGCTGCATGGCCATCGCTATTTTCTATAGCCTCCGCCTCACACCGCCTCCTCCGCGCGTTCAGGAGAAGGGGATAGCTCCCTTGATGGCTGAGATGTGGAAGGGTTTTACGATAGTCGCTCACAATCGCAAAGTCCTCATGACCAGTGTGACCGACGCGGCCAAGATGATTGCGAATGGATCCCTCATGGCCTTCCTTCCGCTCTATGGCATCTCGGTGGGATTGAATCCTGGAGAAGTTGGGCTGCTGTTCACGGTCCAGGCCCTCACGTCGCTCGTCTCCAAGCCGATAATGGGTCGAGTGTCCGATAGCGTCGGACGTCAGCCGCTCATCGTCATCGGTCTCGTACTCTGTGCGGCGACCTTCGTGTGCATCCCGCAGGTGTCGATGTTCTGGCTGTTATTACTGCTCTCGGCTGGCTTCGGTTTCGGCGAAGCTATCGTCTCCTCTTCTTCGTCCGCGCTCGTTGCAGACAGTTCAGAGTTCAAGACACTCGGGGCGGGAATGGGCATGCAAGGGACCATCGGAGACATCGGCCATGCTGCAGGGCCGCTTCTGGCAGGCGTTCTCATCGCGAACCTGAACTATGCCAATGCCTTTGCCATCATCGCGGGTCTGCAACTCGTCGCGGCGGCAGTGTTCTGGATGACGGTGACTCACGCGAGACGTGCGTGACTGGCGGGAAAAGCGATCCGAGGTTCGAAGTTCTGCGTTCGAAGTTCTTAAACCTCGAACCTCGGACATCGAACCATCTCACGTCACGTTCCCGTCACGCCCATCCCGCATGTCTCGCCTCGTAATGGACGGTCATGAATAATCCGGGCTCCTGCTATATAATGGGCCGATGATGAATGCCATCGCGACAGAGAATATCGTCATCGGCGCGTTGGCCGGGATCGGTGTGATCGTACTGCTCGTAATGTTTGTGTATGTAGTAAAACAAATGATGAAGGAAGAGTAATGTTTACAGGCATTGTCGAAGAACTAGGAGCCATCATGTCGATCGACAAGTCCCTCGCCGGAACGAGGATGACGATTCTGGCTTCAGCTGTGATGGGCGACCTGAAAATCGGGGATAGCGTCAGCGTCAACGGCGCCTGTTTGACTGTGATGAACAAGACCGAACAAAACTTTTCCGTGGAGGTATCTCCCGAAACGTTGTCTGTGACCACGCTTGGGCAACTCACTGCCGGCGCACCGCTGAATCTGGAACGCGCGATGAAGCTCAATGAACGGATTGGCGGACATCTGGTGGCTGGTCATGTGGACGGCGTCGGCACAGTCCGCAATCGCCATCAGGACGGGAATGCCGTTCTGTTCACGATCGAGGCCCCGCAAGAGATTTTGCGCCACTGTATCGTGAAAGGGTCCGTCACCGTCGACGGCATCAGTCTGACGATCAATCAGGTAACAGATCGGGGGTTCTCAGTCTCGATAATTCCGCATACAGCGAAGGTGACCACCCTGGGTCTGAAGCAAGTCGACGATCGGGTCAATCTCGAATCGGATCTCATTGGAAAATACGTTGAACGGTTGCTGCAGGAACGGGGACAATTTCCCACCAAACCTATGCCTGTCATTGACAAGGACTTTCTCCAAAAGCGCGGCCTCCTCTAAAATAGGATGCTGAAAAAAAAGAGGGGGTAGCCTGGTCGTCCTCCTGCTCGCGGAACAAAGGAGGGGATGGAGCCTGATGATCTCCTGTGCTCGCGCAACGCGCGGTCGGGGACTCCCCTCGTTGGACGCGCGCAGTGGGAGATCAATCAGCCCCCATCCCTGAAGAGAGAACGAGCAAGCTTGGAGGGAATCATCTGTAAACTCGTTCGACGCGCGCAATCGAGGATCAACCAGGCTACCCTTGAAGAGAAAACAAGCCAGCTTGGATAGATTATTGAGAGGAATGAGGGCGCTCGCGCCGCGCCGTGGGGATCGTCCCAGCCACCCCTTAAAATAAAAAGGTTAAGGGTGCCACATAAAACCCCCGCATCTAAACGTCTGACCGTGGATCGGCTGCTGTCGAAGCTTGGGATTGCTTCCCGTGCAACGAGTCAGGAATGGGTTCAGGCAGGACGAGTCCGCATAAACGGTCGAATCGTGCGCGATCCGGCTACCTGGGTGTTGTGGCCGAAAGACTCTGTCTTGATCGATGACCAACCGATTCAAGATTCGGTCAAACGATTCTTTCTTTTCCATAAACCCAAAGGGATCATCACGACTCACCGTGACGAACAGGGTCGTAAAACGATCTTCGACATGCTGCCGCCGAACCTGGGATACCTGCATGCCGTTGGGAGGCTCGATCAGGCAACGAGTGGCCTCCTCCTGCTCACCAACGATTCGGAACTGTCGAGCTTTCTCACCGGTCCGGCAAACAAAGTGATGAGGACCTACTTGGTTTCCGTGCGGGGAGAATTCACTGAAACCCAAGCCAAAGAAGCCATAGCCGGAGTGGTCGATGGATCCGAGCTTCTGCAGTGCCACACAGTGACGATTCAGAAGAGTTCCAGACGCGAATCACATATGGAAGTGGTCTTGATCCAAGGGAAAAACCGTGAGATCCGAAGACTGTTCACATCATTGGGGCATGAAGTGATCAGGCTCAGACGCATTCAATATGGCCCCTTCAAACTCGGAACCCTCTCGTCCGGCGCCTGGTGTGAGATCCCGATCGAAGAGGTGAGAGAGGCGCTCCGACAATGAGCAAGCGGTTTATCTGGTTGATCTGGTTTGTTTCGTTTATCTCGTTATTTAGTTGAACCAGAGCAACCAAACAAACCAAACAAACCAGATAAACTAGAGCAACCAGAGCAGCGGAATGCCAGTGTATTGGAAATGGGTTATTCGATCAGTCCCAAGTTTGGTACTTGGGGTGCTCATGTTGCTTTCGACAGTCACCCCACGGCAAGCCCGTTCAAATGTGGAAGCCTGGTTCAACTACTTCGGTATCGAGGAGGTGCCATCGTGGCTAGCGAGTAAGGATACGGATAGCTGGGTATTTTGGGTTGCGTTTGTGGGTTTCTGTGCATGGGCCATTCACCTGTACGTGCGAACCAATATCAGAACTGGAAAATTGTCCATAATCATTCGCGAAGGAGAGCCCTGGGTGCAGGAAACCTCAGGCACGAATCAGTCGCCGACGGCGTACGCCTGCAGATTGCTGTATACCTATCGGATTGCAGTGGTCAACAGCAATGATTCGACCGTGAGGAATGTAGAGGTGAAACTGACATCTTTGGAAAAGAAGCCGAAGAATTTCTATGCCATTGGCCGTCATCTTCAATTGAGAGATGACCGGTCCGGAACAACGAACATTAACGTGTACCCCACCAAAGATCCTGACTGTAAGGATGCCACCTTTATTGACGTATTTAGATGTTGTATAGATAAAGAGCATTCGTTCTTGAACGTCACTTCCTTGCCGGAGGAAATTCATTGTCGTATTCCACTCGACACGTATGATGTGAAAATTATGGCGACAAGTGAAAGTGGTGAAATGGCCGTAGCCGACATGGTGTTCATCTCGCGCTCCGATCAAATCCCTGAGTTCAGACTGCTCAACACGCAATCATTTCCTGGGCGATGAGTGACATATTGTTTTGACTTGGAACGTGATGGAGGGAAGGGAGGGAACAGCGTTGTAGTCTGATTCGCATGGTACAACTCGTGAACTCACCTCGAATACAAGAGGGACTGCTCGACTTCCGAAGGAATGTGACATATCTTGGAGCAGGCCTCAAAAGACACATAGTCGCCCCAAGCTGATTCACCGTTCAGACCTATTGAGATTTCCCTGATAAAAGGGAGAGATGGAACACAGGATGATTGGAAAGACAGGGATGTTGATCGCAAAGCATTTTCGTCAGATCCCCTAGATTTAGGGACTGAGGTATGAAGTCTTCGCAAGATGCGAAGAGGAGAGGGTGACCTCATGGGCTCCACAGTGAATGAGGAGCGTCTTCGGTGGTTCGGGCGCACCGTGCCGTATGTCATCGACAGTTCTGTTGAAAGTCTCCGGAGATTCATCGTCGGTGACACGACGACAGTAGGGGCTATCCAGATTCTCCAGGAGCAGACCCACCTCCGGTTTGTCGAACGATCGAATCAAATAGACTACATCTGCTTCGTTGATGGCGAAGCGTGCAGCTCGCTATACGGACGGCAAGGTGGCCGACAAGAGGTCAAACTCGACAGGCGCACCTGCGATAGATCCGATGTGGTGGTCCACGAGATCGCACATGCCATGGGAATGCGACACGAGCAAACGAGGCGAGACCGGGATCGGTTTGTCGATGTGCACTGGGAAAACATCGAGGATGGAAAGGGACATTGGTTCACGAAATATGGCGCGAGCGAGGGAAGCGAACACGGGTTGTATGACTATTCCTCTGTCATGCACTGCCGGAGCTGTGCATTCGGGCGTGGAGGCTACTATTGGACTTCAGGTTGGACCACTGCCGTGGCCTATGTGGTTGGCGGTGCTTCATTTCTTTTCCTGCTGAAGGCGGCGGGGTTCGGGCACGACGGCAACAACGTGCACATCCACGCGATCAACAACAACGGGAGCGTGGGCACCCTTGTTGCTTCCTATAAGTGGACCCACGGCTGGACCACTGCTTTCGCGTATACGGCCGGAGGTGCCCCATATCTCTTCCTGCTGAAAGCAGCGGGATTCGGACGCGATGGCAACAATGTCCACATTCACAAGTTCAACCGCGATGGCAGTGTGGGCGATCAAGTCTCCTCGTACAAGTGGAGCGAAGGCTGGACGATCGCCCTTCCCTATGTGGTTGGCGGTGCCCCATATCTCTTCCTGGTGAAGGCATCGGGGTTCGGGCACGACGGCAACAACGTCCACATTCACAAGTTCAACAGCGATGGCGACTTCGGTGATCGCGTGGCCTCGTACAAGTGGACCGAAGGCTGGACCACCGCCCTTGTGTATACCGCCAGTGGCGCTCCGTATCTGTTCCTGCTGAAGGCATCGGGGTTCGGGAGCCATGGCAACAATGTCCACATCCACGCGCTCGACAAGAACGGGAGCGTGGGCGATTGGGCTGCTTCGAACAAGTGGACCCAAGGCTGGACGACCGCCGTTGTCTACTCAGCTGGCGGTGCTTCGTATCTTTTAGCGCTGAAGACATCAGGGTTCGGACGCGATGGCAATAATGTCCATATCCACACGATCAATAGGAACGGGAGCGTGGGTGCCCGCATCGCCTCTTACAAGTGGAGCGAAGGCTTGACGACCGCCATGACCTATGTGGTTGGCGACGCTCCGTATCTCTTTCTGATGAAGGCTTGGGGGTTCGGGAATGACGGCAACAATGTCCACATCGAAAAACTCGGGGTGAACGGAAGCATGGCTGGGCGCGTAACCATTTGTCCCACACTCAGTTTCAAAGCCTCTGCAGATTCGACGACATACACGGGAAACCCTGCCGACATGGGTGGCAACACGCTGACCCATACCGACTTGGAGACGCTGGACAGTTTGCCTCGGGGGATACTTCACGTCCATACGCTACAACCGGATGGAACCCGGGGCCGTCGTCGTGACACGCAGCATTGGACGAACGGTTGGACGACGGGCATTGCCTATACACTCGCCGCTCAGACTTATCTCCTGCTTCTGAAGCGAGTCGATACTGGAAGCGACGGCAACAATGCCCACATCCACAAATTCAACAGTGATGGCAGCGTAGGCGATCGGGTGGCTTCGTATAAGTGGACCCAAGGCTGGACGACAGCCATGACCTATGTGGCCGGCGACGCTCCGTATCTCTTTCTGATGAAGGCTTCGGGTTTCGGGGGTGACGGCAACAATGCCCACATCCACGCGCTCAACAACGACGGGAGTGTAGGGGCCCGTGTGGCCTCGTACAAATGGACCCAAGGGTGGACCACCGCCATTACCTATGTGGTTGGCGGGGCTCCATATCTTCTCTTGCTGAAGCTGACGGGGTTTGGGACTGACGGCAACAGTGTCCACGTCCACAAGATCAACAACGATGGCAGCGTGGGTGCCCGCGTGACCTCGTACAAGTGGACGCAAGGCTGGACCAGCGCCCTAGTCTATACGACCGGCGGCAATTCCTATCTCCTGTTGGTGAAGGCATCAGGGTTCGGGATCGACGGCAACAACGTCCATATCCACAAGATCGATAGTGACGGCAGCGTGGGTGTTCGCATAGCCTCGTACAAATGGACCCAAGGCTGGACCACTGCCCTTGTCTATACGACCGGCGGCAGTCCGTATCTCCTCTTGCTGAAGGCGTCGGGGTTCGGGATCGACGGCAACAATGTCCACATCCACAAGATCAACAACGACGGCAGCATGGGTGTCCGCGTCGGCTCATACAAGTGGACGCAAGGCTGGACCACCATCGGCACCCATACGATAGCCGATAAAGACTTCCTCTTCCTCCTCCGGCCGGCATACCCTGCCTAGTATGAAACAATAGGACAGCAACGCTATGCAGCCTCCTGCCTGCCTGACCACAGACCTTCGTCGAAATATTTCTCATGCGGTGATGCTGTGGATGCCTTTATTTGTATGGTGCCGAAGGCGGGATTTGATTCGAGGTTAATTCAGCACATTAAATGTTAATGCGGGGATGCATGTTTTATTTCAGACATTCAACAGCTTACGGCTTGAGAACAAGTGGTATTGAGTGAGAGCGAAAGAGTAGAAAGTAGCTCTGCTATACGACCGTTTTATGACCGAAACTTATATCTCATTCGAGTCCTGTCCGAACACAGTGTTCACAAACCTCTCTTCAACTCAAGATCCTAGAATTCGATTTCTCTAGGGCTTTGACGTATCCTTTCGCCTGTTCCAAAAACAAATGACTTTGACCCTCATCTTCTTTATCTCTCAAACCAGTGCCGTCAAGTTCCACTGGTAGGCTTGAACACGAATGCACGTGTATGGGAAATCGACTAGGATCAGATTTCGGTGCAATCATTCCTATGGCAATTGGAACGATGGCACACACTCCACGCACCCAGAGTTTCGGCCCCACGCAGTTCGACACCTATCAGCGTGGGAATCAGACCTTTACCAACTGCCAGTGAAGTCCGCTAGTTCTCGGCTCAGTCGTGCTTCCTGCGGACTAGCGCACTGCTGCCACCTCCTCCATGTCTATCCAGTCTGACGCTTGCCCGCGCCGTGCTTTCCGATATGCCCACGGCGGCCTTTGCAGACTTCGTGCTTGAAAGCCATGGCGTATGAGTTTACGTTCATGCCATTTGAAGTGTTGTTTGGAAGGTAGTATGTCGAAAAACTCACTCAACAAGGAGCTGCGCTGATGAAGGATATAGTGGGAAATATGGTGTTGGCCATTATAGGGGGGGCCGTTATCATCGGGTTAATGATGTTGAGTGCGTATATTCAGCGACTAGCTAGAAGTGAGGAGGAGCAACGACTAGAACTCCTGCGTTCCGAGCGTCTTAAACGAGAGAGATCAGCAGCTTCTCAGAGTCGTCGACCTGACGACATCTGACGTCCTGGCTGCCCGTGGAACTCGGCGTGTCTTCCCTCCGATTCCGGACACACTTGCTTTCCTCGCATTCTGCCCACGGTTCAAAATCTCAGTTTGTTACTGATGCGAAGCGAGATCGATTTCTGTAGGACCAAAATCGGTTGATTGTGAACCACCAAATCGTGACAAAGAACGTCATGAAAGTTCGTGGATTTAAAGTGCCCGACCAGAAGCGTTTTTGATCATTTCACAATTGAGAAACCTGGACCCATATTCAAGGCGGCTGAAACCCCTGTCAGCCAAGGCGCACAAATCGCAGCGCAGATGGCAATGTTGCGCTTATCGGCGGACCTTTCGACAACCTGGGTTCTGGAGCAGCTTGGTTCTTCACCCGCACCGGCGGCGTATGGACCCAGCGTGCCAAGATCGTCAATCCCGACCCGACCCTACAATTGGGCTATTCAGTCGCTTTAGACGCCGATGCGACGACTGCTGTGATCGGAGACCAACAAGGAGGCGCTTCGATATACGGCCCTTGACGCTTATGACTGACCTTTGATCCAGCTGACCAGGGACGACTCATGTTTGGTGGTGGCGTCGAACACTCGGGGAGCGTCAGGGCAAACGCGGCAAGCCGCAACCTGGAGTGGGTGGGTTTCAAATCTCTCTTATTGTGAACGATGACTGAAGGCCAGAGTCCACCACCTACTGTGCTCATTTTGTGCTCAACTCCACCTCACTCCAGCTCATTCAGGCCTACTCCAGCCAAAGTCGATTTTTTCGTGGCTCTTGGCTAGACTTGGCCCGAGTGAGCCTGAGTGGGCTGGAGTAGGGTCGTGAACACGGTTTCCTAAACCGCTTGTCCTACGACTGGAGCTGTCCTCTAGCCATCTAATCTGGGGACAACGGACGGTTAGACCTGGCACGCTGAATCTTCGAGGGTTTGAGGACGAAAATTCTTACAGGTTTTGTGGACAGCTGAACACCGGTTCAGGAAACATCCGAGCGAATCGAAGAAATTCAATGGTTCGAGTATCGTCTAGGACAACCGAGTGACATCGCGCAGGTTGCTCAAACAGTTTGTCACCCTCAAGGTCGCAACGAGTGAAGAGACGAGGCGTACGCTTTGGTATGTTGAGCTTCTGAGCGAAGCGAGAACGCCGCTGGCGAACTGTTTCAGCATCCTGTTCGTGAATTCGATTAGTCGTCGAAAGAGTTATACCGTGACTCACGCGTTGCTACCCTTACTCCCCAGACCACCATCGCGTCGCTAGGCCTTTGCCCCGGCAAGTCGCCTCCGCCTGCTGCTTTCAAATCGATGAGCAAGGAGCGAATCCATAAGAGTAGACTTGCAGGATGTTCAAAAAGTCCGTCCAGCAAGGCCGCAGGCGAGTCGAAACTGGAGGCGTACCCTCTGGGGTACGTTGAGGATTTCGATGAGTCGAGAACGAAGCTGGCGGGCTTTTAGGACATCCTGCAGCTATTGGATGCCTGCCTGGCGCTGCAGCCACCGTACATACTTCACGATCTGATCGACATCTGCCGGAGTAACGGCGTCGATTTTCGGCATGTTGCCGAACTGCCAATGGTGCGCTTGGACACCGATGGCTGCCGCTCGCTGAAAGGCCTGATCTCCGTGATGGTTCGGCTCATAGACCTTATGCACTAACGGAGGTCCGTGGTCTGTTCCCGCTGCGTGTTTCCCATGACAGGCTGCGCAGTTCGCGTTGAATATGGTCTCGCCCGTTTGGAACTCGGCTGGCACAGCGCTGCTCACGGCTGCCTGTGTCGATTGTGTGGGCTGTGTGGAGTCGCAGGCCACGAGGACGCCCAGGCCTAACACACACACTCCGATCTGAAATCTATTCGTCATCGTGATTTAGTAAAATAAGGACTACTGATCCGGTCGATTCGTGAATCGTGAGCGAGATGACACTTCCAACCAGTCTCGCGTTTCTCGCACGTCTCGCGAGTCACGCTTTATAACGCATATGGGATAGGATCCACAACCCCAGCCTTTGCAAATCCCTCTCGCCGAATCGTGCAACTATCGCATCGCCCACAGGCCTTCTCACCCACCGGATCGTAACAACTATGGGTCAGATGAAACGGGACGTGCAGCTCGATCCCTCGTTGAATGATTTCCGCTTTCGTCAACATCAATAGGGGGGCTTTGACATGGAGGGGATTCCCTTCCGTGCCGGCTTTCGTGCCTTCCTTCATCGCCCCTTCAAACGCGTGAATGAATTCAGGTCGGCAGTCCGGATAACCGGAATAGTCGAGCACATTCGCGCCGAAATAGATGAGAGGCGCTCCCACGACTTCCGCATGCGCCGCTGCGATGGAGAGAAAGATGAGATTGCGTCCCGGCACATAGGTGACCGGAATGGCCCGGCCACACTCGTTGCTCTCACGGTCTTTGGGCACTGCCGCCTGGCCGGTGAGTGCTGACCCACCGATGGCGCGAAGATCCAGATTCATCACCAGATGATCCGCCACGCCTAAGGCGTCCGCGACCTGCCGCGCCCGCTCGACCTCCACCGCATGTCGTTGGCCGTAGGCGAGCGTGAGAAAGAAGAGTTCACAATCGTCCTGCTTGGCAATCGCCGCCGTGACGGTAGAGTCCAGCCCGCCGCTCGCTAAGATTACTGCGCGACGACTGATTGGTTTCATCACATCCGCTCTCACAGGCGACTAGAATATCAGGTGTACGAGCCGAGGGGAACATAGCAGGTATCGTGATAGGGGTGGGGAGATGCAGGGGCACAGATCGATCGCGCGCAGAACGTCAGCTAGTCGCGATCTTCTTCTCGCTCGATTTTTTCCAGCAGCTCTTCTTTCGACTGACACTCGACACAGAGCTTTGCGAACGGGACGGCCTCCAATCTCCGCTCGCTGATCTCCACGCCACATTCCGCGCAGATACCATAGGTGCCTTCGTTGAGCCTTGTCAACGCTTCATCGATGGCCTGCCGGCGACGATTGCGCATTTCCATCAATGAAATGCCCAACTCGCGATCGAGATCCATGAGGGCTTGATCGCCGACGTCACGCGCAGATTCAAGCCGGCGCTGTTTATCTTCAATCAGCGATTGGCCCAGACTCCCCTCGATCTCTTTGATAATTTCCTGGCGCTTCCGCATCAACATCTGATGGAGGACTTGGCGCCGCCGTTCCCGGTCTTCACGTTCTTTAGCCGATTCTTTGGGTTTCGCAGCCAGAGGCGAGACGGTCATACTGATAGGCTTTTCAGGGACGACAACTGAAGGACGTTTCGGTTTGCTCGCTGGTTTCTCGATCTTCGCCCGCACCACCTTGGCTTTCGCGATCGGCTTCTTCTTGGCGGGGGTTTTTGTTGGCATGGCGAGTCCTATTCCTGTGGTGATGTCGAATAACCGAAAAAAGTTCGGCATTCATAGCACGGCGCTCCCGCCTTTGACAAGAGGTTATGGAAAGGAGGCTGAAACTGCTAAGGGTAGAGGATTGTCGAATGGATTGGGTGGCCGACCAGCTTGTCTCGACCCCTAAGGCCCTGAAGCTCAACGAGGAATTCCAGCCCGACGAGTTCTCCTCCCAATTGCCGAACGAGAGAGACTGTCGCGGCCGCCGTGCCGCCGGTGGCCAGGAGATCGTCCACGATCAGCACGCGTTCTCCGACAGCAAACGCATCACGGTGGATGGCAAGGGAGTTCGAACCGTATTCGAGGCTATATTTGACCTCAAAACTGTCGGCGGGGAGCTTGCCGGGCTTCCGAACTGGAACGAACCCGGCGTTCAATCGGTTGGCGAGTATCCCGCCGAAAATGAACCCACGAGACTCGATGCCGATGACCTTTGAGATTCGTTGTCCCTGATAGTACGCGGTCAATTCATCGGCGATCGAGGCCATGGCAGGGGCGTCTTTGAGCAGCGTGGTGATATCGTAGAAGAGAATACCAGGCTTGGGGAAATCGGGGACTTCGCGAATGAGGGAGCGATAATCGACGGAGGGCATGGATCAGAGCAAGTCGGCTTGTGTCATGGTTCTTCGCTCAATGGTATGGCGCAAACGCGCCAAGGCGGCCATTTCAATCTGCCGGACCCGCTCTCGAGTCAACCCCATCTCCCGGCCGATTTCCTCCAACGTCTTGGACTCACTCCCATCGAGCCCGAAGCGCGACATGATAACAGTTTGCTCCTTCTCCGGCAACTCCCGCACCCACTCCATCATTTCCGCCCGGCGCATCACTCCTTCGGCTGTATCGGCAGGCGACACGCACGAAGGGTCTTCAATGACATCACGCAAGTACGTATCCCCGCCTTCACTGATCGGGCTGTCCAACGAACAGGTTGTACGGACCACTTGTCTGAGGTCCACCACCGTTTCGTCCGTTGTCTTCATCCGTGCCGCGACTTCCGACGCAGTCGGCTCTCGTCCAAGCTCCTGAACAAGCTGTTCTGACTTGGCGAGGTAACGATTCAGCCGCTCGACGACGTGCACCGGCAACCGTACGAGTTTGGCCTGATTGATAATGGCGCGTTCGATGTACTGTCGGATCCACCAGGAGGCATAGGTGCTGAATCGAAACCCACGCTTATAATTGAATTTTTCTACGGCCTTGATGAGCCCGAGATTGCCCTCTTCGATCACGTCGGAGAAGGGGAACCCTCGATGCATATATCGCTTACCGATACTGATCACCAGGCGGAGATTCGATTCGATCATTTCTTGGCGCGCCTGCTCGTCTCCCGCCATGACCCGCTTGCCCAACTGCTGTTCTTGCTTAAACGTCAGCAAGGTCGAGCGACGGATCTCACGCAAATAGCATTTGAGCGTATCCAATCCTTCGGAGCGGCCACTCGATTTTTCCTCGCCGGCGGACGACTCGGTCACACCTGACAATGCGACAGAGTCCTCGTCGTCATGGTCGACGGCGTGCCGGCGCGCCTCGCCCAGATCGTGGAATTCCTCGTCTCCTCGCGCCATATGCCCCTTCGCTCCTTCGCTCCTAACTGATCCCTCAGTACCACACTCGAAAATCTGAAAATCGCCCTGTCGCCGGACTCCACTCCACTTCAACCGCCGTCACTCGCGATGCCGGAGGTCCGGTCTTTAGGTTTTCGATCAGGATCAGGATCTGGTCTTTGGCCCCTTCGACTTCAAGTTCGACTCGGCCATCATCGAGATTCCTGACTCCTCCGCAGAGCGCTCGTTGCAGTGCGACGCGAACGGCAAACGCTCGATACCCGACTCCTTGGACCTTTCCCTTCACGAACAGCTTCGCTCGGAGAACTGTTGGCTCAAGAGGTTCGGCCATCGAAGGGATACTCTCACACCTCCGCAGAGGCGTCACGCGTTTTGCGATTCCGCGCGAATAAATTTCGTCCAAAGCCTCTGAAATAGAAAAAAGAAATGCTGAAGGAGATGTGGTGTATGCAGGCAAGGGCCGAGCAAACTTGGATTAGGGAGGAACGAAGCACTGGAGAGGTTTATCCGCTGGCCATCGTCTCGATAAATCGATAAAGAGGCCAGCGGCACGAGCAAGCTTGGATTAGAGAAGAACGAGTCACTGGAAGGGCTTATCCCGTCACCTCAATAGAAGACTAGGCTCCGGGTCAAGCAAGCTTGGTTTGGTCGGGGCGAGAGGATTCGAACCTCCGACCCCTGCGTCCCGAACGCAGTGCGCTACCGGGCTGCGCTACGCCCCGACAAAATCAACAGAACCCCAAAGCGAGCGGGGATTGTCTTACATCAGAGGGTCGAAACGCAAGCCATGGGCATCGGCCACTTCTCGACAGGTAAGCTTGCCGCCGGACAGGTTCACCCCTTTTGCCAGGCCAACGTCTGCCCGCAGAGCCTCCTCCACACCCTGAGAGGCCAGCCGCAGAAGATATGGAAACGTGACGTTCGTCAATGCGGCAGTCGACGTATGAGGAACAATCCCCGGCATATTGGACACACAATAATGGAGTACCTCGTCCACCACATAGACCGGGTCCGAATGGGTAGTGGGCTTCGTGGTTTCGAAGCAGCCGCCTTGATCGACCGCAACATCCACCACCACAGCCCCCGGTTTCATGCGCCCCACCAATTCTCGCGAGACCAGCTTTGGGGCTCGAGCGCCAGGAACGAGGACCGCTCCGATGACGAGATCAGCGGCCATCACTGTTTCGTTGATCGCAGCCTGCGTGGATGCACGTGTCACAATTCGACCATGATACATATCGTCGAGCACCCGGAGCCGTTCGAGATCGAGATTGATCACCGTCACCTGAGCCCCAAGACCGACAGCAATTCGGGTCGCCGCACTACCCACCACGCCAGCCCCAAGTACTGCAACCTTCCCTGGGGCCACGCCAGGTACACCGGCCAATAGGAGCCCGCGCCCACCTTGCGTTTTTTCCAGATAGTGCGCGCCGATCTGTACCGACATCCGCCCCGCGATTTCACTCATCGGTTTCAGCATTGGCCGCGTGCCGTCGTTTGCCTCGATTGTCTCATAGGCAATGGCCGTGATCGTGGTATCCAGGAGGGCTTTCGTGGTTTCCAGGGATGCAGCCAGATGGAGATAGGTAAAGAGAGTCTGACCTGGACGGAAGAAGTGGCACTCGGAAAGCAGCGGTTCCTTGACCTTCACAATCAGCGTAGCACGCTGAAATAACTGCTCCTTTGATTCTGCCATGATTGCGCCGGCATTCCGGTAGTCTTCATCTGAGTATCCGCTTCCGTCGCCGGCGGATCGTTCGATCCATACCTCGTGGCCGGATTGACGTAATGCCCGTACTCCATCCGGCGTGACACTGACACGATATTCATGGTCCTTGATCTCTTTTGGCACCCCGATGACCATCGGCGTTTCCTCCTCGTACGATGCGTTCCCGCTATGCCCGATTCATTCTATAGCAGGATGTGGAAAAAGTCCCTCCGCAACACGGACCATGATGTGAAAAACTCTCGTGCGTATGAAAGTCTCTCCCTTCTCGCGCTGTTCATGATTCCCGAAGCCTGCGATACGGACGAACTTCGGGGTGCGCTCCAGCCAGGTGGACAGTGCGCGCAGGCCTGGTGTAAGATTTGCCCGCTCATTCGCCTATTATGATTGACAGAGGGAGGTTCTATGGATTCCGCAGCTGGATCCTGCAATGCTTGTGGCGCCACCGGCATTGCCCTCATGAAGCTCTCGCTTGGGAAGGACTTCTTCGGCCGGACCTACGACCGACTGTCCCCTTCGACCGATCAAAACCCTCAATGGTATTGCGAAAGCTGTTCGATGCAGAAAAATCTCCAACGCGACTTTCGGGATATCACCGCCGAGATCGACAAATTCGGAGCCGGGCAGGGCTCTCACCTGTCAGCGCCCGATGAGTTCCAGCGTGCCGGGTTGCGCCTGAGAGAAATCATCGCCTTGCTCGATACCGCTGAGAAGCGTTCATCTCTGCTCGCGAGCGGTGATGTCACACGATTACTCGAACGACTCAATAACATCACCATTTCGGCCTGAGCCACGACTATTCATGAACACATACTTCCCACGGCGTTCGATCTCGCGCGGTATTCATGAATAATCCTGGCTAACCCGCGATCGATCATGTCCGGTTATAAACGCCACATCTTCGTCTGTACAAATCAACGGAGCCCCGACGATCCCCGTGGGAGTTGCTCCAAGCTCGGATCTGAGGCCCTCCACGCCCGCTTTAAGCAGGAAGCGAAGCGGCTGGACTTGAAAGACGTCGTCCGTGCGAATAAAGCCGGGTGCCTCGATCATTGCGCGGAGGGGCCAAGCGTCGTGATCTATCCAGAAGGCGTGTGGTATCAAGTCAAATCCGAAGCTGACGTGACGGAAATCATGGAGCGCCACGTCATCAAAGGCGAGGTCGTGACCCGTCTCGTCATGCCCGATCACCCGGCTCCCACAACACTTCCTCCGCTCAAATCGTAGCGTCGAATCACAAGGATCGTTATGGCCGTTGAAGAGAAGTGGAAAGCCAACCTGGAAAAGGTGGCCTTCATGAAGCAGTTTCCTGGACTACTCGGCAACTGGGAGGCCTTGACAGGAAAAACCATCAAGGCCGTCATCCCGCTCAAGGGAAAACAGGGGACGGCGGTGGTGGTGTGTACCGATGGCGCCTTTACCATTGTGCCGGCGATGGCATCGGAGCCCTACGAACTGGGCGAGGCTTTAGCAGTGGCCCGGATGCTTCTTGAGCCGGTGCATCGGGCGGCCTATGTGGAGTATGATCGATTGGTAAAAAAGGACAAAGATGCCCTCAAGTCGGCCAGGGTGGAAAAGATACTTGGGGCGATTCACAACAACTTGGAGCAGCATCCGGAACTGAAAGAACGGTTGAAAGAACTCGTGAAGGAGTGGAAGTGAGCAGTCTCCCGGATCGAAATATGTTTGAGATCTTTTCCCAAGGTCTCTTTGAAGGAGTCAAACCCATGATGGTCATTCGCGATCACCTCATCCGCCATCCTGACCGCTGTACGCACCAAGCCATCTGTGTTCCGATTTGCCCGACCGGCGCCTGGCTCTCGACCCCTCCCTACAAGTTCGACGCGTCCCGTTGTCTGGAAAGCTGTCGTCTCTGCTTGGATGCCTGTCCCTCGCAGGCGATTTTCGCCGTGTTCAAAAAGGGGGGGAAGTTGTTGGAGCCGCAAAAGAAGGAGGGGAGTCGCGGCTGACGAACGGCGCGCGGTCTCGGCAACACCATAATGCGTTGCACCTAATCAGCCAGCCGAATCTCTTTCTCATCCCCCGCAGGTTCCTATAAAGCGCTGCCCTTCGGGCAGCATGCCGTCACCCGCTTTCCTTATCATGCTCTGATATTCTTTTGGCGCTATGGTGTTGCCTCGACGCACATCCGTTCCATCCGCGATTCGAAGGAAGGGTAGAATGAAAAAGGTCTTCGTTGGACACGCGCAGGGAGGATCAGCCAGCCCACGTCTTTGGAGACCTAAAAGAGGCAATCGGTAGCTCCAGCTTTTCTTCCCCACAGAGTGGCATTGCCAAGTGATCGCCTTCGGCGGAAGTCCACGCTAGGATCCTGGCACACCTTGAATGAAACGTGACCTCTTATGCTGGCAGAGCCGACTTCATCTCTTCATGAGGAACCAGATCAAGCCTATATCGCCTCCATTTCTCTATTTGCCCTATCCGAAGGCACAAGCCGGACTCGATCTCCTTTTTGTGTGCACGAAACCAATCTGTTAGACCACCTTGTACATAACGTCCTTTGTCAGCTGCACCTACTCGTGTCCCACGGGGGGCAGACGTGACTTGTGTTTCTATGTCGCCGCTGACGGTTTCAATAATAAACGTAGTTTTGTAACCTGGGAAAAACGTGCGGACGCTATCGGCAAGGGGTATGAGGGAATATGCAATGGAACTGTGCGGATTCCCCAAGTGTAAAAACAACTCTCGCTTGTCACGTGACATGCGCCATTCAGTTTTTCCTCGCGAGTATTCTGAATGAGAATGCAGTGCGAGTGCAGCAGAATCACCGCTAACCCCACTTTCAGTCCATCTAATAATCTGATCCTTTCTGAAACGAATCGTCTCTCCCACCCTAAAGTGTGGAATCTTCGATTCCTTTACCAGATTTTCAGCAGCTTCATCACTCACTCTCAAAAACATTGCAACATCTTCAAGTGTCCAGATCTCTGGTGTCATTTGATTTCTCCTTTACAGCAATAACGCAGCGGACGCAAGGGTATCTTAGACAAATCTAGATGTCAAGATAGTCTTTGTTTCTAATCTTAATCCGCCATTTCCATTTCATAGGAATAATTCTTTATTTTAGTTGGTTGCCACGGATCGTTTTCAGAAAAGAGGAGCAATAAAAGAGTGTCAAGATCTATTCCCAGACGAGATTGTCATGAGTGCTTCTGTCAAGAATTGTCCACTATAAAAACCCCTGGTCTTCGTCACTTTGTTCCGGTGAGCCCCTGCCACGATGTGTCCGCCTGCTGCGCCGCCTTCCGGTCCTAGGTCGATGATCCAATCCGCTGACTTAATGACGTCGAGATTGTGTTCTGCGACCACACGGTATTGCCGCTGTTCACCAGCTTCTGCAGCATCGCCAGGAGCTTCTTGATGGTTTCGACATACAGGCCGGTGGTGTGGTCAGGCTGGCCTGAAGCCGAAGGCTTTGATTTATTCCTCGATCCAGAATCGCGTGAGATCGAATGACAATTGCCGATGGTGTTTCACGGCGAGGAAGATCACTTGGTGCCGGCGCACCAGATAGAGCACGAGATAGTCGTCCATTACGAACTCCCGCAGATCGTCTCCTTTGTTGAGAAACTTGCGCAGACCTTTGGTCAGCGCCGTCGCTTTGGTGGATTTCACTGCGCGGGTCAAGAAGGATCGACCGGATTGCGGGAACCGACACAGCGTGGGAATGATGTCATCGAAGAGGCGGTCGAGAAACCGATGAAATGCCATCCGACTGTTCGGGGCGACAAATTCTTTGATGGCAGTGAGATTGGCCGAGAAGTTTTCGGTGAAACGCGGTCGCTTACCGGCCATGACGCGATTTGAGTTGGGCGAGGCTGAGGGTCTTGCCTGCCTTGACGTCGGAGAGGCCCTTGATCGCTTCTTCCAGCAACCCGAGATGGATGTGCTCTCGTTCCAACCGGTGGTAGTAGTCCAAGCGATCTGCGTCGATGAGCGCCGCGCAGCTGCCCCCGTTCTTGGTTATGAGCTTCTCGCTTCCCTTGGTCCGCACTTCGTCGCACAGTTCGGTGAGCTTCGCCCGTGCCCGACTCAGCGAGATGATGTCTTTGGATGTAATGCTCATCGGTCCCTCCTCATGAGAGTAGTCGTAGGCAGTCTAAATAGCGTACAGAATTATGTCAAGTCAATGATCTGCACGTTGAGGTAGATGATGAGGGGCAGGGCTTGCTCAACTGATAACAGGGATGGCCGAGCCATTGTCGCGGATGCCATATGCTCGTACCATAGCGTTTGCTGCCGCGATATGGAACCCATGTGCCGATTGGGTAGAGAATGTACTGCGCTGCGGTTTGGTTATGATCCTGATGCTGGAGCGAGGATATGCGAGAGGAACTGTCCGGTATGAGAAGCCGTTACCTTCGCCACTTGTTCTGGGCGTCCTTCGGCCACGATCTGTCCGCCTGCTGCTCCCCCTTCCGGTCCTAGGTCGATGATCCAATCTGCCGATTTGATGACGTCGAGGTTGTGTTCCACCACCACCACGGTATTGCCGCTGTTTACCAGCTTTTGCAGCATCGCTAGGAGCTTCTTGATGTCTTCGACGTGTAGTCCGGTAGTCGGTTCGTCCATGATATAGAGTACGTTCTTCGCAGAGGAATCTTTCAATTCGGCGGCGATTTTCAGCCGTTGAGCTTCGCCGCCGGAGAGTGTCGTCGCTGATTGGCCAAGGCGCAGATAGCCGAGCCCGATGGACGAAAGAAGATGGAGCTTTTCGGTGAGCTTGGGCGAGCCGCTAAAAAATCCCAGTGCTTCTTCAGCCGTCATCTGCAACACATCATGGATCGTTTTTCCGCGATAGCGAATGGAGAGGACATCCGGCTTGAATCGTTTCCCGTCGCAGGCTTCGCAAGTGGCATAGATATCTTCAAAGAAATACATCTCAAGTTTTTCGACTCCGCTCCCTTCGCATCGGTCGCATCGGCCCCCCGTGGTATTGAAGGAGAAATGGCCCGGCGTGAGCCCGCGCCGGAGCGCATCGCGTTCGGAGGCGAAGAGCGCGCGGACCTCATCGAAGGCTTTGAGGTAGGTAATCGGATTCGAGCGTGGCGTTCGGCCGATCGGTTCCTGATCGATCAGCTTGATGCCGGTGAGATGCTCGATCCCCTTAATCGCGCGAAACTTGCCCATCGGCAGTGATGCGATACGAAAGGCGCGAGCGACGGCCCGGTAGAGCGTGTCTTCAACCAATGTGCTCTTGCCGGACCCCGAGACGCCGGTGATACAGATCAACATGCCGAGTGGAAGACGGACGAACAGATCTTTCAGGTTGTTTTCGCAGGCGCCTGCGATGACAAGCAGTTTTCCGTTTCCTCTTCGGCGAGACCTGGGCGTTGCGATGTCGTCTTCGCCGCGCAGGTAGCGCGCGGTGATCGATCGCCGGTCTGCTAGGAATTCCTGTTGTGGCGCAGCACAGATTACCTCGCCGCCCTTCTCGCCCGACAAAGGCCCCAGCTCAACGAGATAGTCGGCTGCCTGCATCATCTGGCGGTCGTGTTCGACGACGACCACGGTGTTGCCTTGGATTGCCAGCTCTCGCAGAATGCCGGCGAGTGTTGCGGTGTCACGCGGATGGAGGCCGATGGTCGGCTCATCGAGGACATACAGTGTGCCGACCAGGCGAGCGCCGAGTTGGTTGGCTAACGCTGCCCGCTGAGCTTCTCCCCCCGAGAGGGTGCGGGTCTGACGGGAGAGCGTCAAATAGCTGAGGCCCACACGGAGAAGAAAACCAAGCTTGGCCGTCAGTTGTCGAAGAATGTCGCGGGCGACCTGCTCTTCATAGGGAGAGAGGCTAAGGGCTGTGATCCAGGCGGCAATCTGTTCGATCGTGAGCGCAGACAGTTCATGAATATCTCTGCCCGCGATCTTCACGTAACGGGCGTCCGGTCTGAGACGGGACCCGTCACAGCTCGGACAGGAAACCGGCGTTCGGTAGCGGCTGAGCATCACGCGCACATGCAGCTTGTAGCGCTTCCCCTCCAAATATTCGAAGAATTGCTGCACGCCCTCCATCTTGCCTTCTCCGTTCCAGAGTATCTGTTGGATAGGCTGGGGCAGGTCTTTATAGGGGAGGGCGAGATCTACCCCGCGCCGTTTCATGGAGAGCAACATTTGTTTCTGCCACCAATCGCCGCTGGGTTTGCTCCAAGGTTCAACCGCACCTTGGGCGAGCGACTTGCTGTGGTCGGGAATCACGAGGTCCGGGTCGTACCGTAGAATATTGCCGAACCCTTTGCACGTCGGACACGCGCCCAGCGGGTGGTTGAAGGAAAAGAGGACGGGGCGAATCGGTTCGAACGTTCGCCCGCATTGTTGACAGCGAAAGGTGGTGCTGTAAATGCGGGGGCCCTGGTCAATAACCTCCACACGGCACAGGCCTTCGCCCTCGCGAAACGCGGTTTCGATCGCTTCGACGAGGCGGGATCGATTGTCTTCCCTGATCACCAGCCGATCGAGAATGACATGAAGACGGTCAGGCCTAGTTTTGGGAAGGGCGTGGATCTCGTGGAGATCGAACATCTCGTCGCCGCACTGCACTCTGGTGAATCCGCGCAGCAATAGTGATTGGAGGAAGGCCTGGTCCTGTCTCGGCGGCGGTGCGGTGACAGGGAAGAGGATCATTGCTCGTGCGTTGTCGCAATGGTTCAGGAGGTCGTCGACGACGCTGCCGGGGTGAAAGCTGCGCGCATCGATGGCGCAATCGGGGCAGACCGGATGGCCCACTTTCGCGAACAGGAGTCGCAAGAGGTCGGCGATCTCGGTCGTGGTTCCGACTGTCGAGCGAGCGGTGCGAATGGGATTTTTCTGTTCGATCGCGATGGCGGGACGGACATTGATCAGGCGGTCGACATCAGGCCGAGTGACCTTGTCGAGAAACATGCGGGCATACGTGGAGAGTGATTCCACATAACGCCATTGGCCCTCGGCGAACAGCGTGTCGAAGGCGAGAGAGGATTTTCCCGATCCTGACACGCCGGTAATGGCTGTCACGTGATTGTGCGGGATACGGAGTGAGATATTTTTCAGATTATTCTGCCGTGCGCCCTCGACGATGAGGTGTGCAGACTGGTTCTGAGGCAGAGGGGTGGGTTCCACGACGTGCTCCTCGCGAGACAAATGCATGATCCTAGCGTGGACTCTTCGTGAATATCTACTCCGGTGTCCGACTCTTCCACGAGAAGGTGCGTGTGCCCTTGGATAGGGCTCATGAGCGAGGATTTCGGTGAAAAACTTGGCGATTCTTTACGAATGGTGAGAGTATGGGGACATTTAAGGGGAGGGGAAATATGATTCTTTCAACAACACCGAGTATCGATGGAAAGAAAGCGGTGAAGTATTTGGGGTTAGTCTCCGGGGATGCCATTCTTGGTGCGAACATCTTTCGGGATTTCTTCGCATCGGTTCGTGATATCGTGGGGGGCCGATCGGCGGCGTACGAAGCCGAGTTGCGAAAAGCCAAAGACATTGCCGTTGCCGAAATGCGAGAGCAGGCTCGCCATCTGGGTGCCAATGCCATTGTCGGCATCGATGTCGACTATGAAACGATTGGCGCCAATGCCAGTATGTTGATGGTCAGTGCCAATGGCACAGCGGTGGTTCTGGAATCGGAGTAGAATCATGCAGCGCCTGCCTCAGGCAGAATATCTCGGCCTTGGCCGCCAGTTAGCCTATTTGCTTGGTTCCTGTCTTGAAGGAGAGTCGGGCGATGTCTTGCGCGAGCTGGCCCGAGCCTACGATCCCTCTGCAAACGAAGCACGTATCAGCGCCGAAGTGTTCATCTTTTACAAATATCTCCTCATGCAATCGTGTGTCGGCGTGTTTCCGGAGTCGGAGGTTGACCACGTCGTCGGCGGGTTGTTCGCGGCGCTCAATGAACGGGCGAGTGGGTTGGAGCTCAGCCCCGAACGGCAAAAGGCGATGGAGCAAATGTGGCAGTTGCGGGCTGCGCAGTTTGACCAGGTTTTCTCGCGGGATCGAGTTCAGTTTCTTGATGAAGGGTCCGGTTCTATCCACTGGAAGCAGACGATCGTCCGGTTTTGTCAGAATGTGCGCGAAATCGAAAACCCTCCCAACATTTGGGCCGGGGCCGACGGCCCATCCCAAGCCGCGAGCCGCTCCGTCACGGCGGCACTCGATCGGATGGTATTGGCTCTCGGCGAAATAAATCGACTTCATTTCAACGGAGCATCCTGAGCAATAGTAGAGATTCTGGGCGAACACCACGAACTATTTCGTCGTCACCTTCACGACCCCCACACAGCCTAGATAGAGGGCAAGCGAACCGATCATCGTGGGCCAGAATCCGAATCTGGGAACACCCGCTATCATCGTCACCACATAGACGATCCATGGCGGGACGAACCACAGGAGGTTTTTTGCATAGTTGACGATCGCCTCGTTGCCGCCGTTCAAATAAATGAGCATAAACGTGGCGCCGGTAATGGCGGGGAAAGTGCTCGCAAATGCGGCAAGAAACGATCTGCCTTGCGACCCAAGGTAGGTTGAGACGCTCACAATAGTTCCGCCCAGCAAAAAATACATGGCATACTTCATGAATTCATTCACGCTCTGCCCTCCTTAGGTTCCATGAAAGAGATTCACATCGCCTCACGCTCTAACGCGTCATCGTGACCTGTATACCGGGCTGAGACGTGAAAGACAACGTAGAAGCTTGCGTGCCATGAGTCTGGCTCACTTCACGGTCAGATAGTTCGTAGAGGCAGAGGGCAGGGCCGGAGAACATGAAACGATCATGATCCAATCGCTGCTCTCACCGCGGTATACATGGCGATGACTTCGACCGCATGTGCAACAATCGTCATGTAGAGATTACGGGTTTGTAACCAGATCATTCCCCAGATAAGCCCGTCCCACAGGGCGATCCAGTGGAGGTGTTGAAACGTGGTGACCATGAAGGGGTCGAACGCGAAGACCACTGCGCATGTCATGAGGGCAAGGGGCGAAAGACGTTGGGCCATGCTCGATCCCCAGAGTCTCGATTCAAGTATGGCCAGCCGTCCTAGGAGAAATCCGCGAAAGTTCAGTTCCACAAAAATGGCGATGCTGCAGATGAACCAGGGGACCATGACCAAGAAGGGGAGTCGCCCATGCGGTGTGGTCTTGAGAAATTGGATGTCATAGCCTAGATGTGGATAGGCTGAGAGAATCACAAGCGTATTCAGGCAGCCGAGAAGCAGACCCGTGAGGAACCCCCAGCGTAAGCCATCCCGAAATTTTTCTTTCTCCAGGCCAAGCCGGGAGACGACGTCGCGGTTGTACGCGGCCCATATACACAAGGCGACATAGGCGCCGATCTGCGGCACGAATTGAACCAGCGTGTGTTCTTGTAGCGAAGGGGGAAGAGCGTAGAAGCCGAACGTTGCGGCGACGGGGAGCAACGCTTGAGCGGCTCCCCGTTCTCCAGCCTGAGTCGGTGCCGCATACAGACCGGGCTCAGGCGCCATCATGCGGGCTAGTTCAATTGGAGATTATAGCGTTCAAGCGTGGTGGCCTTGTGCCGCGCGAGGTTGGAGAGCGATTTGTTGTAGTCGACCGTGGCGCGCAACTCGTTCCCTTGGGCTGTCGCGAGATCCCGTTGGAAGTCGAGGACAAAGCGTGTGGTACTGAGCCCTACTTTGAGACGCTCTTGCTCAGCTTGCAACTGTTTCTCCGCCATGATTCTGGCCGATCGAGTCGTTTCGATCCGCTTGAAATCCGTTTGGACGCGTCGAACCGCTTCGCGTACACCGACGATGATCTGCTGCCGCACACTGACGAACGCCGCTTCGGCGTTCTTCTCTTCCAGCTGGCGTTTGCCGTAGGTGCTCCAGGCTGAGCGATTGCCAAGGGGGTAGCTTAAGACCAAACCGGCACCGTAGTTATAGTAATCGCCGCTGAAGTTACTCTTAGCTGAGTCGCTGTAGTTCCCTCCGAGTCCCGCAAGCCCCATGGTGCCTTGAAACGACAGAGTCGGGAGGAGCTGATTCTTAGCAAATTGTGTATTGAGGTCGCTCGACTCCATGTTTTTCTTCGCTTGGACGACTTCGGGCCTCTGCTCGATCGCCGTGTCGATGGCTTCCTGAAGGCTGATGGGTTCGAGGGTGACCACTGGTTGGTCGAGCGGAGTCAATCGTAAGTCTAGACGCAGCTCGTCTTCTCCAGGATTGAGCAATCGGCGCAACTGATCTTCCTGGTCTCGAATCGTCTTATCCGCCACCAGCACTTGTTCGACTCTCGACGCGACAGCGGCTTCGGCTTGCAAGACATCGACGACCGACATGATACCGGCCTTCGCCTTCGCGCGGTTACTGGCCAGGAGTTCCTGTGCCGCTTTCAGGGCAGCCTCTGCCACTTTTAAATTCTCATTGGTGAAGACGACTTCCCAGTAGGTTTGTTCAACCGTTGCCAAGACGGTGAGAACCCGATCGCGAAAGACATGTTCTTCTACGGTGGCATTGTTTTGCGCGACGCGAATAAAGGTCTTGGTGATGTCGATGCCGGCGTTCCGCAGGAGCGGTTGCGTAAGAGTGAGTGCGAGGCCACCTGTATAGGACGGGTTGAAGAGAAATCCCGTGGCCAGTTCCTGGTTCACGCCCGTTCGTGCCGGACTATAGTTCAGATCGACGTTGCCGCCGGTAATCAGGTTTGTCGTGGCGTCCAACGTAATGGAACGGTTGCGCTGATCAAAAATCGTAATATCGGTTAAATTGTTACCGGTCGCTCCGAACACCGGCCTATTGAGAGGGTTGACAATTCGGTTATATTGACCGTTGGCGCTTAGAGTGGGGTCGAACTTGGATTGCTCGATGATGATATCGGCCAGCCGGCTCTCTTTTGTATGGCGGCTGATCGTAATGTCCAGGTTATGTCTCAGCGCTCGCAGTGCCGCATCGGCAAGGGAGATGGTTTCTCGTTTTTCCGTGGGCAGCGCCTTGTCGATCTCCAGCGCCCAACTGAACCCAGGTAACAAGACCAGACTGACGCCGACTGCATAGCCAAATGTACGCCACCATCCGTGCACAGGAAGATTCTCCTTCATAGCGCCCCCTTTGATCGACAGGAACCTATCGTCATACTATAATGGTGTCGAACGCTCTGTCATGGACTTTACTGCAATGAGATCACCGTTCCATCGAGTCTCACAAACTACACTACCGGTCGTGGCGTTTTCCATAACGCTATGTGTGGTGATCCTGTTTTTATTGGCGCTCCCGCCGTTGATCTTACAGGTTTGGGGTCAATCGACGGTTTCCAGTGTCCGCTCATTCGATGGAGGCGTCGCGCCGCTCTTCGACCTGTCCGGCATAGGGAGTCTCTACATCGACAATCAGGGCACTCAGGGGTATTTGTATAACCCAGAGAACAATTTCCAATCGTACAGCTTTCGGAATCCCACGACTGGTCAGGCATGGAGTGGCGCGATGAATACACTCGGACCGCGACTCTCAATTGGCCTCATTCAAGGAGCCAACCAGGTCGGTTCACCGATCGTCCTTCCTGGCCCTCCACGCCAAACCGCGCCGTTGCCGGCGATTGAATCCTCCATTCTCGACGATATTCCCTAGCAGAATGCTCGAAAAGTTCGCCAGCGCGAGAAGACCGTTTTTTGGTTTGTTTGGTTTATCTCGTCTGTTTGGTTACGCGAAACTAATCAGATAAACCAAATCAACCAGATGAACGAAACAAACCAGATAAACCAGACCAACCCCCATGTTCTGCTAAGGAGCATTTGCTAATTTCCAAACGAGGGCGAAGACATACCGGGCCGCTGTTTCCAGAATTTCCGGATTGATCGTATTGGCGGTATCGGTGGGCTGATGGAAGTGTGGGTGAACACCGCCGCTGACGACAGTAATAGTCGGTACTCCAGCTTCTTTGAAGGGCACGTGATCGCCACCGGGAAAGAATCCGTACATGTCGAGTTTGTCGGCTAGTTCTACCGACTGACCTGCATCCAGTGCGATGCTCTTTTCCAATCCTGTCACCCCAATCGTAAGCCGTCCGTTACCGATGCCTGCATGGTCGATGTTGATCATGGCTTTGGTCGAGCTGATCGGCGCGATCGGCCGTTGAAGATAGAGCCGGGATCCGACGAGGCCCTGCTCCTCTCCACTAAACGAGACGAACAAGACGGTCCGTTGAACCGTTGTGCCTGCTTGAGCCAGTATGCGGGCGACTTCCAGCATCACGGCCGTGCCGGAGGCGTTATCGTCGGCGCCGGGAAATAGCAAGCCGGCCTGTCGTCCAAAGTGGTCGCGATGTGCGCCGATCACGATGATCTCCTGCGCTTTCTGCGGATCGTTTCCAGGCAGAGATGCAACGACATTCATGAGGAGGCCTTCCTCCGGACGAGCTTGCCAATCCAAGGAGCCATAGCGGCTCGTTCGGATCGATTGTGCGACAGGAGAGCGATTCAACTTTTCCTGCAACGTGTGCAGCCGGCTTGGCCGTGAATCGTCGGGATCGGAAAGGATTTGCTCGGTCAACGTCGTACTGATCCAGGCACCTGGAAGGGTTTCTGATGGAGAGGAAAGTCCATAAAATGCACCGGGCTCTCCGGTGACCCCTCGCCGTGTCTCGTAGGGGCTGAGCACTGGTCCTGTGGCCGTGAGATAGCCGACGGCGCCGTTCTGGCGTGCGAGTCGTACCTTATCTGCGTGACTGACGGTTCCTTTATAGTGTGCAGGTTTGCCACGGAGAAACAGGACGATGGCATTGGTCGTTTCGATTCCGGCGTAGTCGTCGATGCCCTGCGTCGAGTCCACGATTCCGTAGCCGACGAACACAATCGGCCCGAGGACCGCTGCGGAGGGTGTATCGAGGACCGGGAGATAATCTGTTCCAAGTTGATGGGTGAACGAGTCAGCGGCTGTTGAGATACGGAGAGAGGAGCCCGGCGCAACGTTCGGGACTGTGACCGTCGTGGTCATCAAGCCGCTTGCGGATCCCTCGCGGTCTGGTTTCATAGGGACAGTTGGATCAAGGCGAATACTTGTCAATGAAAGGCCGGAAGCAAGAAATCGATCCGCGATCCATTTCCCGGAGCTGGCATCATCCGCTGTTCCTGTTTGGCGACCGTTAAAGGCGGGGCCGCTTAAGGTTCGCACGTCGGCCAGCATCCGTTCGCTCGACAGGCCTTCGCGTGCTCGAAGCCAGGCACGATGATCTTCCTCCGATTGCGCGAACACCTGTCCCACGGAAAGGAACAGAAAGATGATGAATCCCAGGAGAGCGACGATGATAAAAGAAGAAGGGCCATTGCGTGTCGGACTGTTCATGCCGTAAACCTTTCGATGCGCCGCAGGACTATATCATAGACCGAAGCATGGACCGACTGTCCGTTGCAGAGCGGCTCGGGCCAGGGTAGTATGGCAAATTGTGAGGTTGAAAAGTTGATGACAGATTCCAGTACGCAAGCCAAATTTCTTCCGAACCGATTACTCACGGAAGCCAGTCCCTATCTTCGGCAGCATGCGGAGAATCCGGTGGAATGGTATCCCTGGGGCGAGGAGGCCTTGTCTCGTGCCAAAGCAGAGGACAAGCCGATTTTGTTGTCGATCGGTTATTCGGCCTGCCACTGGTGCCATGTCATGGCACACGAAAGTTTCGAAAATGTCGAGATTGCGGATCTTATGAACAGGGATTTCATCAATGTGAAAGTCGATCGCGAAGAGCGGCCTGATCTCGACGATATCTACCAGAAGTCCGCGCAAGTGTTTCTCGGACGGGGCGGTGGATGGCCCTTAACGATGTTTCTCACACCCGACCAAGAGCCGTTCTATGGGGGGACGTATTTTCCTCCGGCACCCCGCTACAATCTGCCGGGATTTCCCGATGTCCTGCACGGTGTCGTCAACGCCTATCGGAACCAGCGAGATGATGTGCGCAAGAATGTAGAGAAGGTAAAAAATGGGTTGCTGCGAGTTGGAACGCCACAGCCGTCGGACGATCCGTTGACGGATCGCTTGCTTGACGAGGGGGCCAGAAGCCTCGGTCAATTTTTCGATCCGGTTCATGGCGGATTCGGTGAGGGACCGAAGTTTCCGACGGTCCCTCCGCTTAGCCTGTTGTTGCGCCAGACGGCTCGGACAAAAGACGCTTCCCATCAAGAACAGGTGTTGTTGCAGCTGAGAACGATGGCAGCCGGGGGCATCTACGATCATCTCGGCGGTGGGTTTCATCGTTATTCGGTCGATGGTCGGTGGTTGGTTCCCCATTTCGAGAAGATGCTCTATGACAACGCGCAGCTGGTGCGGATCTATCTCGATGGATGGCGTCTCACCAAAGAACATCGGTTTCGAGAGGTTGTCGAGGAGACCTTGGGGTACGTTCGTCGTGAACTGACGCATCCGGACGGCGCATTCTTCGCTGCACAGGATGCCGACAGTGATGGGCGTGAGGGAAGCTACTTCGTGTGGGAGCCGGCAGAGATTGCAGCTGTCCTGGGAGATGAAACGGCTGAGAAATTCTGCCGGTTGTATGGGGTAACGGAGAGCGGAAATTTTGAGGGCAGAAACGTGTTGAATCGACTTGGTGAGATTCACCTTGATCCCGATTCCCAAGCAGAGACGGAGTCCTGGCTGCGGCCTGCCAAGACACAGTTGCTTGCCGCACGCGAGCAGCGGATGCAGTTACAGCGGGATGACAACATTCTCACGAGCTGGAATGGGATGATGGTGTCCGCTTTTCTCGACGCGTATCATGCGTTCGAGGTTCCCGCGTATTTGGCAGCTGCCGAACAGGCGCTCACATTTCTGCTCGACTATGCGGTGGAGAACGGGAGGGTCTATCGCACGGTGAGGGAAGGAAAGGGGCGCTTGAACGGATATTTGGACGACGTCGCTTATCTTGCCGCCGCGTTGCTGGACGCATTTGAAGCGACGTCGCATCGATGGTATTTGGATCAAGCCCGCGATGTGACGGACCATCTTCTGGATCGATTTTGGGATGAGGTGTCGGGCGGGTGCTTTTACACCAGCCGCGACCACGAAACCCTCTTGCATCGCATGAAGTCCGGGACCGATAGTGCGATTCCATCCGGTAATGCCATCGTGGCGACCGTCTTGCTGAGGTTGTTTTCATTCACGAGAGAACAGAAGTATCATGACCGGGTGGAGCAGCTGTTCCGTGTATTTCGTCACGTCATGGAGCACAACGCCTATGGCTCGTCGGCGATGCTGTGTGCGGTAGATTGGTACCTGACAACACCACAAGAGATTGTTGTTGTCGGGACTCGTGGTGATGCGAAGACCGAATCGTTGCTCTCAACGGTCCATCGACACTTTTTGCCAAATCGTACGGTGGTGACGGTCGAAGCATCCCGTCGAGCAGGGGAATCCGGCTTGTCGCTTGCCGCAGGGAAGACGAGTGTGAATGGGCAACCGACGGCCTATGTCTGTCAACGTCAGACCTGTTCTTCTCCCGTGACGGAACCACACCAATTGGACTTGTTATTGTAGGGAGTCAACCGTGGGTGCAGGCGAGTCAGGCAAAGGACTGTACGACCATCTCTACCGCCGATTCTTCGAGAAGCGTGCGTCGCAGCAGGGCTATGATTTTCAGCATGCGCCCAGTGGAAGTGCTCCAACACCCCGCGTGACGTTCCGGGATCGGCTTCGGTGGTGGTCCTGGGGTCGGTGGCGACGCCGAGAGAGAATCATGGCCGCCCGCGACCGGTTCCAGCAGGATATTCTCGATCTCAAGAACCCGCCATCAAAATAAGAAGAGAGTGAGAGCATAGACGCAAGTGAATGTGGTGCATGCGTGAAGCCTAGAGATTTCGGCAGGATCTTTGTTGTGTTGGCAATGGCTATGATCGCCGCTGAGTGGGGCGTCTGCATCGAGCGGTCCCATGCGATTCAGGAAGAGAGCCGGACGGAAAAAGAAACGAACCTGAAAGGTCAGGCCCAAGGAGGGCTGTTTAATCGGTGGACGTTCGACCAGCAGAAGTCTTATGAAACGCCCGCCGGATTCTCGATGCTGGGGTTCGGTGAGGGGCCGGCTGCGGACTGGACGATCAAGGCGGACACTGATGCCCCCTCACCCTCCAACATTCTGGCGGTGACTTCATCGTGCCAGGCCATGACCTGTTATCGCATGATCGTTGCGGATGGACTTCAGTATGAATATCCAGATGTGTCGGTCAGAATGCGCTTTTCCGCAAACGGTTCGACGGGAGTCGGGGGTGTGGTGTTTGGGGTACAGGATGCCAGGCACTTCTATGCGGCGGCGATTGATATGGCAACGAAAACGTTGGAAGTGATTCGGGTGGTGGATGGAAAGGAGACGAGACTCGGGCGATCATCAATTATGTCAAAATCGGTTCCCTGGCATACCCTGCGAATCCAGCGAAATACTATCATCAGCAAGGACTTCATCGAGGCCTTCTTTGACGGACAACTCGTCGTGACGGTTGAAGATCAGACTCTGGCCATCGGTCAGGTCGGGCTCCTGGTCCGAGGGCAAACAACTCTGGATTTCGATAGCCTGCACGCCGTTCCACTTTTTTCTCATCGTCCCTTTTCGGCTCCAGCTGCCTATTAGGCGAGGATGTCGCATCGTGCATGATTGCGTCGCTGCTTGCATTTGAAGGGGTAGAAGAGTAAAGTGCCCCTTGTGTATCATCGCGAAAGGCCTGGTGGTGATACCGCAGAGAGTGACAAGGCCTAAGGAAGTTGTTGTTTTGGTCCTGCCGGGAATTTGATCGGAAGCCAGCCTTGAGCCGCTATGGTGTTTGCGTCTTCGGCCCACTCCTTCCTCACTTTGTTCTCGAGTCCAAGACAACACATATTCTCAAAGGAGGAGTCCAATGGGTTCGAAGATCTATGTCGGCGGTTTGCCGTATTCCACAACTGAGCAACAGCTAAGCGACTTGTTTGCTGCTCATGGAGCGGTGGCGTCATCCCGAATTATCACAGATAAGTTCACCGGTCAGTCTCGCGGATTTGGATTCGTAGAGATGTCCTCGGATTCAGAGGCGCAGGCGGCGATCACCGCATTGAACGGCACTGAATTGGGCGGTCGTACATTGACCGTCAACGAAGCGCGTCCCCAGGAGCCACGTACCGGTGGTGGAGGCGGCGGTCGCGGCGGCCGTGGTGGTGGAGGCGATCGGTACTAAGCTGTAACAAGTGTTTTACACGTCGGGGCTGCCTATCCGGCAGCCCCGCTATTTCCTTCCTAGAATTGCCCATCAACTCGATGCGTTTCTCGGCCATCTGACCGGGCCGGATCATGCGCAGTCCCAGGAAGTGTGTCTATACAAGGAGTTTTATGTCTACGTTTGTTGAGATGAATCTGCCCCAGTCTCTTGTCCATCGCCTGACACATGCGGGCCTGACGATACCGACGCCGGTGCAGCAGGCTGCCATTCCAATAGCGCTGAAAGGCCGGGACATTATGGCGCAAGCCAAGACCGGGAGCGGAAAAACACTGGCGTTTTTGTTGCCGATTATTGAACAGGTTTTGCGGCAGGAGGCCTTCGAGCCTGTGGCACGTCCCGCTACGAAGGTCGGACCAGCCCACGCTTCCAGACCGAAGTTCTTGGTGTTGGCGCCCACGCGGGAATTGGCGCTCCAGATAGAAATGGAACTACGGAAGTATGCCCCGATCTCTGTGACTTCCCTCTCGGTATACGGAGGGACCCCGATCGAACGCCATTACCGTGCATTGCAACGGCCGCCGATGGTGGTGGTCGGTACACCAGGACGATTGCTCGATTTGGCAGGCTCTGGGCACTTGAAGTTGGGTGGCGTCACGTTTTTCGTGATGGACGAAGCCGATCAAATGTTGGATCGCGGGTTCCTGCGGGACATTCAACGGATCATTCGTCTCCTCCCGGCTGAACGCCAGACGCTGTTGTTCTCCGCAACATTTTCAGGCGACATTCAATCGTTCGCGCAGAGCATGCAACGCGATCCCGTTCGTATCTCTGTCGACCCGGGGATCAGCACGCCGACTACGATCGTGCATGCCTACTATGTCGTATCGGGGGATCAAGCGCGAACGCAACTCGTCCATACGTTGCTGCAGACGGTAACAGGTGATGAACGGTCGATGGTGTTTTGTGATCAAAAGTACAAGGTGCGGCGATTGGCGGCCCATTTGGGTGGAGAAGCGGCGTCGGTCGGTGCGTTGACCGGTAATCACAGCCAGGCGCAGCGGGAACGGACACTCGGTGCCTTTCGGGCCGGCCGACTTCGCTCGCTCGTGGCGACCGATGTGGCAGCCAGAGGCCTCGATATTCAGGATGTGGCCCAGGTGATTCACTATGAGTTGCCGACCAATCCGAACTCGTACGTCCACCGGACAGGCCGAACGGGCCGGGCAGAGAAGGAAGGGGCGACATTTTTGATTTTGTCCCAGTCCGAAGAACGAGAGTATCTTCGAATGGTGAGACAATTACGAATCGAGACAAAGAAGCTTGCGTTACCCGAGTTTGTTGCGCTTCCGTCTCCGGCCCCCAAGACGGTCAGCGAGCAGCAGACCCCTCGCCACCGACCACGCCGAGGTGCGGAACCATCGGGTAGGCGATTCGGAGGAGACGGAAACCGAGGGCCGGCTCATAGGCCGGGATCCTCGATCGGTGGATCCAGGCATTCACGATATTGACCCGTGCAATTCATGCGAGACTTGCGAGAAAAGCGGGATGGGTGACAAAGATGACGGTTTGAAGTTCGAGGTTTCTTGAACGTCGAACCAGAACGTCGAACTTCCTGTCGCGACTGTTGCATACGGTATTGTTTTCGATGGTAAGATAACGGCGAAGCCCCGACTATTCATGAATGCCTGCTGCGTCCGACCCTCTCGCCCGGCGGGGCTTTTCTCGTTCGGCCTCCTCGACGGACTGCGAGTACGCCTCCGTCGGCCTTACTTGCGAGAAGCCTCGGCGGGCTTCGGTCTCGAACGCCTCGCGACGGCATTCATGAATAATCCGGGCTGAAGGTTGTCCCATGCCGCCGTTTCAACTCGAAGCCCCGTTTAAGCCTTGCGGAGATCAAGGTCAGGCCATCGATAAATTGGTGGCAGGGATTGTGGCAGGCCGGAAACATCAGGCGCTGCTCGGTGTGACCGGATCCGGTAAGACCTTTACCATGGCCAACGTGGTCGCGCAGGTGCAGAAGCCTACGTTGGTCCTGGTCCATAATAAAACGTTAGCCGGTCAGCTCTATCAAGAGTTCAAACAGTTTTTCCCTCACAACGCGGTGGAGTATTTCGTCAGTTACTACGACTACTACCAGCCGGAAGCCTACATCCCACAGAGCAACACGTACATTGCCAAGGATGCGTCCGTCAACGATGTGATCGATCAGATGCGGCATGCGGCCACGACCGCGTTGCTCCAGCGGAACGACGTGCTGATTGTGTCGTCCGTCTCTTGTATCTATGGTCTGGGATCGCCGGAGGTCTATCACAAGATGGTGATCTTCCTCGAAGAGGGGATGGAGATTCGTCGGGAAAAGATCCTCGCGAAACTGGTCGAGATTCAATATGCCCGCAACGACATAGATTTTCACCGTGGAACCTTTCGCGCGCGCGGCGACGTGATCGAGATTTTTCCAGCTTCGAATGACGCGGTGTCCGTGCGGATTGAATTGTTCGGTGACGTGGTCGATGCCATTCACGAAATTGATCCGCTCACAGGAAAATCGCTCAGGAAGCTTCCGAAGGTGGCGGTCTATCCGAACACGCATTATCTTATTGCACCGGATCGGTATGAGCGGGCCATTACGGGCATCGAAGAAGAATTGGACGAGCGCGTGGTGTATTTCAAGAAACAGAATCAGCTCGTCGAAGCGCAGCGAATCGCGCAACGTACAAAGTTCGACCTTGAAATGATTCGTGCGATGGGATACTGCCATGGCATCGAGAACTATTCGCGGCATCTTAGCGGGCGTGCGTCAGGCGAGCAGCCTCCGACGCTCCTCGACTATTTCCCCAGAGACTTTTTGCTGATCGTCGATGAGTCCCATGCGACGATTCCCCAAGTGGGAGGGATGTACGAGGGCGACTATTCGCGGAAGCGTACATTGGTCGAGTACGGATTCCGGTTGCCCTCGGCGATCGATAACCGGCCGCTGACTTTTTCCGAGTTCGAGCGCTGTCTCTCGCAGGCGGTCTACGTTTCTGCGACTCCAGGCCCTTATGAGCTGGGACATGCGGCGGGGGAAGTGGTCGAGCAGATTCTTCGTCCAACCGGTTTGATGGATCCGGTCATCGATGTGCGTCCGGCCAAAGGACAGGTAGATCATCTCCTCGGCGAGGTACGGGCTGAAACGGCTCGGAGAGGGCGTGTGTTGATCACCACCTTGACCAAGCGTATGGCGGAGGATTTGAGCGAGTACTACCATGATCTTGGCATCAAGGTGCGGTATTTACACTCCGACATCAAGACGTTGGAGCGGGCCGAGATCATCCGCGATCTCCGGCGCGGGGTATTCGACGTGCTCGTGGGTATCAACCTGCTGCGCGAGGGGTTGGATCTCCCAGAGGTCACCTTGGTAGCGATTCTCGATGCGGATAAGGAAGGGTATCTTCGATCCTATCGGGCCTTGATCCAAACAGCTGGGAGAGCGGCGAGAAACGTGCAGGGTCATGTGATTTTCTATGGTGATGCCGTGACTGATTCAATGCAGATGGCGCTCGCTGAGACCGCCCGCCGTCGTACGATTCAGGCCGACTATAATGCCCAACATGGGATCGTGCCGACGAGTATCAGGAAGGACGTCCTGGCACTCGAATATCCCACGGCGGATACGGCCCCTGTGCAACTGGATTTGGTCGCAGAGTCGCCGGCTGTGTATGGAGCAGAGGACACAACCGAACAGGTCATCAAGCGGCTGGAAATGGATATGAAAGCTGCAGCCAAGGAGCTGGAATTTGAACGAGCCGCAGTCCTACGAAATAGGATTCGAGCACTGAAGCTGAAGGAGTTAGAATCGAAGCCCGAGGTCTAACCCGGTCTGTCTGGTTCATCTGGTTTGTTTTGTTTATCTGGTTGGTCTGGTTCAACCAAACAAACGAGACAAGCCAAACAAACCAAATAACGGTCTTCTGACGTTGGCGGATTTTTTCAACATTCTGCTATACGTTTTTGTACAGATAGATGCCAAGAAACATCCCGACGAGGCTGAGAAGGTTAATTTTCAGTTCAAAGCCCAGGGTGAGCTTGAGTAGAACCAGGTCGATAGTGAGTGGGGGGTTGATTCCGGGCGTAAAATTGGTGGCAAAGATCGTTTGAATTGTGCCTTGCGGGGCCATGACCCGGAGGATTTCTCCCAGCACTCCTCCCAGGAGTCCACCGATGAGAACGAAAATGAGCAGAACCCAGTATGATTTTCTCACGGCAACCGCCTCAGAACCCTCATAACTCTCTGTGTGGTCTTACGGAAACAATGGCAGGTCCATTTGGACCATAGCGAAAGGCCTGGGACATGTCAATAAAATGTGCGTCTCCATTCCTTGACTTCATCTCGCCTCGTCCTTTAGACTCCCCGGTGCTCTTTTGCTAGAATTTTCTAGGCGATCGGAGATCTGGATGTGGAGGCTTCGGTTGCCTTTTTCTTTGTGGCGTCATGCTGGATTCACTTAGCGAAAAATTCGAGAAGATCTTAAAAAAGCTGCGCGGTTCCGGAGTCCTCACCGAACAGAACGTCGCAGAAGCCTTGAAAGAGGTTCGTCTCGCGCTGCTCGAAGCCGACGTCAACTTCAAGATCGTCAAGGACTTCATCGAGCGGGTGCGCGAGAAGGCCATTGGGCAGGAAGTCCTTCAGAGTTTGACCCCCGGACACCAGGTCGTCAAGGTCGTGTGGGACGAGCTGCGGGAGATGATGGGCCGTGAGCGGGCCGGGTTGGCTCTCGCTGCGAATCCTCCGACCGTCGTCATGATGGTGGGGCTCCAAGGCGCTGGAAAGACGACGACCTGCGGCAAGCTCGGACGGTATTTTAAGGCACAAGATAAGCGGGTCCTTCTCGTTGCGGCAGATCCTCGTCGTCCGGCAGCCGGTGATCAATTGGCGAGTCTGGGTCGCGATCTTGCCATCGACGTGTATAGAGCCGATCAAGCACACGCGGTCCAGGCCGATGTCGTTCGCATCTGCCAGACCGGTGTGGAGCGGGGGCGAGACCAGGGATACGATCTCGTCGTGCTGGACACCGGCGGGCGTCTCCACATTGACGATGAGTTGATGGGAGAGTTGGTGGCGGTGAAGGCTGCAGTACGGCCGCAGGAGACTCTCCTGGTGGCCGATGCCATGACGGGCCAAGATGCCGTCACGATGGCGAGTCAGTTCGATCAACGTATCGGACTGACGGGTGTCATTCTGACCAAAGTTGAAGGCGATGCTCGGGGTGGAGCGGTCCTTTCGATACGGGCGGCAACCGGCAAACCGATCAAGTTTCTAGGTGTGGGCGAAAAGCTTGACGCGCTGGAGGTATTTCATCCTGATCGGATGGCGTCGCGTATCCTGGGAATGGGCGATGTGCTCTCTCTGATCGAAAAGGCTCAAGAGACCTTTTCGCGTGAACAAGCTGAGGAGACGCAGAAGCGACTCACCAGTACAACCCTTACGCTGGAAGATTTCCGTGCTCAGTTGGGCCAGGTCAATCGCTTGGGCTCGATGGACCAAATACTCGGTATGTTACCGGGCGGCCAAAAGCTCAAGGGAGCGATGGAAGGGCAGGTGCCGGAGCGAGAGATGAAACGAGTGTTGGCGATGATCGACTCAATGACTGTCCGCGAGCGTCGCGATCATACGCTCATCAATGGAAGCCGAAAAAAGCGGATTGCCCGCGGTAGCGGGACAAAGGTGGAAGAGGTGAATCGGTTGATCAAACAGTTTTTGTCGGCGAGAAAAATCGCCAAAGTTATGGCAGGATCGGGCGGGCGCCGGCAGCTTGCGCAACTTCTACGCTCGAGATAACAACCATCAGCACGGGTGTTCGTACCGGAGGAGGAATCAAGTGGCTGTTCATTTGAGATTGACGAGGACAGGACGACATAAGCGGCCGCTCTATCGCGTCGTGGCCGCGGATTCCAGGAAACCGCGCGACGGGCGGTTCCTGGAAATTCTTGGGATTTTCGATCCCTTGAAAGAGCCGGCGGTGCCGGAGTTGAAGCAGGAACGGGTATTGAGCTGGTTGCGCCAGGGAGCCCAGCCGACCGTGACGGTACGGACGTTGCTTCGCCGTTGTGGGGTGTGGAAACAGTTTGAGGCGGAAAAGGCGGCGAAAAAGAAGGGTGCATAGTTGATGACAACCGCTGAGGTCGATCTTGTCACGATTGGGAAGATCGAGCGTCCCTTTGGCGTGCGGGGGGAGTTCAAGGTGCGGTCGTTGAGCGATGTGCCCGGGCGGTTAGACCATCTGAAGCAGGTCTATGTGTTGGAGCTGATGGGAGAAACGGTCGAGAGGACGGTGACGCATGTACGGCGCGCCGGTTCGACCTACATCATGGGTCTTGAAGGCGTGACGACGCCGGAGGAAGCCGGAATGCTACGCGGAGGATTAATCCAAGTACCGCGTGCTCCTGCATCGGAGTTGTCTCCTCACGTCTATCTCGAAATCGATCTTATCGGCATGGCGGTCGAGAATGAGCGCGGCGAAGAGGTCGGTGTGCTTGAAGCTATTTTGGAGATACCGAATAATCACGTCTTCGTCGTTCGCGGTGGGACGGAGGAAATCCTCATTCCGGCCGCGAAGAGCTTTGTGACCTCGGTGGATCTCGCATGCCGAAGGATGACGGTTCGCGGGATTGACGATTTGGTTGAGGGTCGCCATGCGATGTGACATCTTGACGCTGTTTCCAGATATGGTGGCGCCTGTACTTGGCCAAAGTATTCTCAAGCGGGCACAAGAAAAAGGGCTGCTGCACGTTCACGTGCGTAACTTGCGCGACTATACGTTGGATCGTCACAAGGTGGCGGACGATGTGCCCTATGGCGGAGGGGCCGGGATGGTCATGAAGGCCGAACCCATCTTGCGCGCGCTCGAAGAGATTCAGGACGACTATGCACGGACCGGTGAACAGATCCGGCTGCTGTTTCCTTCCCCGCAGGGTCGTTCCTTCACACAGGCCTATGCGAAAGATTTGGCGACCGACCCGCGTCGACTCGTCATTCTCTGCGGCCACTATGAGGGGGTCGATGAACGAGTGCGATTGGCGTTGCATCCGGAGGAAGTGTCCGTCGGGGATTATGTATTGACTGGAGGGGAATTGCCGGCGCTGGTGCTTATCGATGCCGCAGCCCGTTTGGTTCCCGGCGTGTTGGGTGATCCGGAATCGATCGTGGAAGAGTCCTTCACGGATGCGTTGCTCGAATATCCGCACTATACAAGACCGGCGGAGGTTCGAGGGATGCCCGTACCAGAGGTGTTGCTTTCAGGGCATCACGAGGCCATTCGTCTGTGGCGTCGGAAAGAGGCCCTGCGAAGCACCTGTCAGAGACGGCCGGATCTGTTGCAGGATCGGGTCTTCAGTCTCGAAGATCAACAATTACTAGACGAACTTACTCGTGAAGGCGTGCCGGGAACGCCGGTTCGATGTGGGGAGGAAGGGGTAGTTTCATGAATCGCTTGGAACGGATACAACAGTCCTTCAGGAAGAAGTCGGCGCCCAGTTTTGAAATCGGAGATACCGTTCGCGTGCATGTGAAAGTAGTCGAAGGGGAAAAAGAGCGCATTCAAGTGTTCGAAGGGGCGGTGATCGCTCGGAAAGGGCTCCTCAATACGGAGACGTTCACGGTCCGCAAAGTGTCGTACGGCGTCGGTGTGGAACGAATTTTCCCTCTCCATTCGCCGATCGTCACGCGTGTCGAGGTGATGCGCCAGGGCAAGGTGCGTCGAGCCAAGCTGTACTATCTACGAGGGAAGAAGGGGAAGTTTGCCAGAGTCGAAGATCGGGAATTTGTCGCGAGTATCAAGGGGCAACCCGGGGTCACTCGCAAGGCAGAAGAGCCAGCCGAAGGCGTCCCCGTTTCGAAGGCCTAGTAGGCTCGGCAGGTACCATGTCGGCGCGCGTGATTGCGACGAGTTCAGTCGGGCGGCGCAACAGGCTGGTATTCCAGTAGGATGCTGAAAAGGCCCGCCCAACGATCCGTGAAACGTCAATCGTGTATCGTGAAAGGTTTCAAAAAAACGCTCGGCAATCCCGCCTTTCATCGTTCACACTCCTTAGGAGTGAGGCAAGAACGAATCCGGCGGACTTCTTCAGTATCCTGCCAATCTCGTTTCCCGGTTTTGTCAACCACGATCGTCAGGTACGCTCTCAACGGATGCATCGCGGGGCTACATCGTGGGACCTACCGATGAATTTGAATTAGAAGCTCGGCGGCGCGGCTGCCGCCGCATCGCCGGCTTGGATGAAGCCGGACGCGGCCCTCTCGCCGGCCCCGTCGTCGTGGCGGCGGTAATCCTGCCTTCTCGGTGCCGCTTGGTTGGTGTGAATGATTCTAAACAAGTTTCCGAGTCTGAACGGACGCGACTCTACGAGATGATTGTCCGCCGGGCTCGCGGTATTGGAGTGGGGATCGCCACGGAGCGGGAGATCGACCATCTCAATATCTTGGAGGCGACGCGTCTGGCCATGCGTCGCGCGGTGGCAGTACTCACTCCTCCGGCAGATTGCCTGTTGATCGATGCCGTGTCATTGCCGGATGTCGGCATTCCTTCGCGGTCTATCATCAAAGGTGATACGTTATCGCTCTCGATCGCCGCTGCGTCGATCGTGGCCAAAGTCACCCGCGATCGCATGATGGAGGCCTACCATTGGGCCTATCCCGACTATAACTTTCTTTCCCACAAGGGGTATGGGACAGAAGAGCATTTGCGACGGCTGGCGCAGTATGGCCCCTGTGCAATTCATCGGCGCACGTTTGCTCCGGTCGCACTACTCCTGGATGCGAGCAGTGAGGGACCGCTCGTGCGTAACGGCTTGGGCGAATCTTCTTGGATGAACCAGTGACCACGCTCGATCCCCGGCAACTGTTTGGTCAAGCAGGAGAGTCGGCGGCAGAGGAGTATCTGCGACACAAGGGGTATAGAATCGTAGCACGCAATCTGCGCTCTCCGGTGGGAGAGCTGGACTTGGTGGCTGAAGACGGTCAAGTTCTGGTCTTTATCGAGGTAAAAGCGCGTCGGACCGACGCATACGGCGGAGCGATCCATGCCGTTCATCAACGGAAGCAGGAGAAGGTGATTCGACTAGCGGCTCAGTATCTGGCTCGCCATCACATCAAAGATCGATTATGCCGATTTGATGTCGTGCTGCTGCAAGGATCGAACGCTGGTGCTCCCCAAATCGAGCATATTCAAAACGCCTTCGAAGTCTCCGGAGACGATCTCCGTTGGTAGGGCTAGGAGCCTGTCCGAGTAATCCTTCGTGGCGAGGCGAAGGAGGTACGGGCAGATGCGAGGCCGCAGGTTCGAAAAACCCGGAGGCGTATTCGCTGGAATACGTTGAGGATTTTTTCGGACCGAGAACGATGCAGATGTCGGCAGATCGTTCGCCGCAGTAGAATGGCATTACTCGAACAGGCTCCTAAGATGATTCAGTTGATCCACGTATCGAAACAGTATGATCAACGGCCGGCGCTCTCGGACGTGTCTCTGGAAATCGGGAAGGGAGAATTCGTCCTGCTTATGGGACCCAGCGGAGCGGGCAAGTCGACACTGTTGCGGATGCTCATCGGAGCTGAACGGCCCGATGAGGGGCAGATCTTCGTCCATCAGAAAAATGTGACGACGCTCAAATCATCCGACATTCCATATCTGCGCCGCAAGGTGGGAACGGTGTTTCAAGATTTTCGATTGTTGCCGAAGAAGTCCGTTTTTGACAATGTGGCGCTGCCCCTGCTGGTGCAGGGAATTTCCTCGGCCGACATTCGCCGGAAAGTTACGGAGGCGCTGCGGGCGGTCGGCGTCGAGCATAAGCGAGATCATCTTCCAGCGGGTCTCTCGACAGGAGAGCAGCAAAGGGTCTGCATTGCGCGCGCCATCGTCAACGGTCCGGTCGTCTTGTTGGCGGATGAACCGACTGGAAATTTAGACCCGGCTTTGACGTCCGAGATCATCGAACTATTCAAACTCATTAATGCCCGCGGCACGACCGTCGTGGTGGCGACACATGACCCTCTGGTCATGGGGCAGGTGAATCGGCGGGTGCTCACATTGTCACAGGGCCGGTTGTTGCCGGGACAGCGGGTGATGGAATGAGGACACTCTCATATCTTCTCAGAGAATCCTGGGTCAATATGCGGACCAATCGGACGACGACGATGGTCGCCATTTTGACCACGGCCTTTACGTTGGCTTGTGTCGGCATCTTTTTGCTGCTCTATGTCAATTTGCGGGTTGCAGCCGGGTGGCTTCAGGACGATGTGAAGATCATGGTGTATCTTGATGAGCGGCTCTCCACCGACTCGGTCGCTGAGGTAGAGCAGCAGCTGCGGGGCGATCGAGCCGTTGCTTCATTGCTGTTCATCTCGAAAGAGCAGGCGTTGGGAGAGTTCAAAGCACAATTTCCATCGGAGTCTCACTTGCTCGAAGGATTGGGTCAGAATCCCTTACCGGCTTCCTTCGTAGTGGCTCTCAGCCCGTCGTTTCGTTCGCCGGATGCGGTCCACCGCTGGGCGGAACGGGTCAGGCAGGTGGTCGGCGTCTCGAAGGTCGATTATAATCAAGATTGGATCGACGCCCTTGCGACAGTGATCCGATCGATCGAGTTGGTCGCCATCGGCATCGGCGTCATACTTTCGGCGGCTGCTGTAACTATTATCGCGAATACCATCCGCCTTACGCTGTTTGCCCGCAGAGATGAGATTGCCATTTTGCGTCTCATCGGGGCCACGACCAGTTTTATCCGCATCCCCTATCTCTTGGAGGGCGCAGTGCTTGGCGCTATGGGTAGCGCGCTTTCGCTGGTCATGCTCAAGTTCATGTACGAACTGTTTCGACAACAAATGCGGGCGACAGGACGATTTTCCGGGCTCGACAACCTCATAGCATTTTTCCCTTTGTCGATCTGTTTTGCCTTGATTGCGGTGGGAATGGGGCTTGGGTTCGCGGGCAGCTTCGTGTCGATACGGCGTTTCGGCGAGGCCAAGCCATGAGATGTGGCCCTGGACTCAGAGCCGGAGTCATACTATGTGGGCTGCTGGGTGTCGCGTGGACAACGGTTGCGATTGCCGATCCGATTACCGATAAGATCGAGAAGGAGCGTAAGGCGCTCGATCAACTCAAAGGCCGAATCGAGGAGACGCGTAAACAAGCCGATGAAGCCGGAAAAAAGCGAGAGTCGTTGTTGCAGGGGATCCAGACGCTCGACGAACGCGTCCTGCACTACCGGCAAGCACATCAGGACATCAGCCGGAAGTTGAGGAAGAAAGACCAGGAGATCGAAACCATCAATGCGCAATTATCGGGTTTGCGAGTGAGTGTGCGAGAACGTCAGGACGCCATTCTGGCTCGGCTGCGAGTTCAGTATATGGAGGGGCGGTTTGGGTACTGGAAAACTTTACTGGCCTCCGACACGTATGGCGATTTTCAGCGAAAGCTCCAGTATCTCTCGGCGGTATCTGAAAGAGATTATGCCCTCATGGGTACGTTTCGAGCCGATATGAACCGTATGGAGCAGGCGGAGCGTCAGCGGGAAGAAGCGCGGGTCGGGATGCTATCGTACAAGCAGAGTACCGAGAGACAGCTGGCTGACATGAAAGCGGTCAAGAAAGAAAAGAAGATCTATCTCGCCAAGATCACTCATGAAAAAGAGTCGTATGAACATGCCCTTCAAGAGTTAGAACGATCCGCGTCCCGCATCGACAGTCTGTTGCGCGAACTGGAACAGCGCCGTCGCTCGGCCACCGTCAGGCCTCCAGTCGGAGGCATTGCTCCTCGCGGGGTGAAAGGGGCGCTGCCGTGGCCGGCTGATGGGAATATCGTCTCCTTCTTCGGTCGTCAGAAACATCCGACGTTCAACACCTATGTGCAACGTAGAGGCATCGAAATCAAGACGGTCGAGGGGAGCGCCATTCACGCGGTCATGCCTGGATCGGTCGTCTATGCGGACTGGTTGAAAGGCTATGGACTCGTTATAATCCTTGATCATGCGAACGGGTTCTTTTCACTGTATGCCCATGCATCAAAAATATTGACGGCCGTGGGGGCCCAGGTGGGTGCCGGGCAAGCAATCGGAGAAACGGGCGATACAGGCATGACGGGGGAAAATACTCTATACTTTGAGTTACGCCAGGGGGCGGAGCCGCTTGATCCTCTCCAATGGTTGGCGAGGCGATAAGGGAATGGGAAGAGGAAAGGACAATATATGATGGAACAGAATCCTCGACGACGATTCTGGATATTAACCCCGATGGTGATGGTTGCGCTGGCCGTGGGCGTGCTGCTCGGCAAGGGATGGGAGCGGACCGGGCACGCCACGGAAACCTACGAAGAACTGAAGACGTTTTCCGAGGTGTTGACCCAGGTTCAGAAAAGTTACGTCGACGAAACGAAGGTGAAGGATCTCGTCCAGGGCGCCATTCGCGGCATGCTCTCGACCCTCGATCCGCATTCAGCCTACATGACGCCGGATATGTATAAGGAAATGCAGGTCGAAACAAAGGGTGAGTTTGGGGGGGTGGGAATCCAGATCGGGGTGAAGGAGAATCGCTTGGCGGTCATTGCGCCCATCGAGGGTACGCCGGCCTACCGGGCCGGGGTCAAGTCGGGAGATTTCATTACCAAGGTAAACGATGAGACGACGAAAGATCTCACCTTGATGGATGCGGTTCAGAAAATGCGTGGTCCCAAGGGCTCGAAGGTCAATTTGACGATTCAGCGGGAGGGGACTCCCGAACCGCTTCAATTTACGCTGGTCCGCGATACCATCAAAATCGAAAGCGTGAAGTCGAAAGTGTTGGACAATATCGGGTACATTCGGCTGACGCAATTCCAAGAATCGACGGGCCGGGATTTGAGCAAGGTACTCAAACAGTTCAAAGACCAGAAACTCCAATCGACCATCCTCGACCTCCGTAACAATCCCGGCGGACTGTTGACGTCGGCCGTTGAGGTCTCCGAACAGTTTCTTCCCGGCGGGAAGTTGATCGTGTATACAAAAGGCCGCGAGAGCAAAAAAGACGAGTGGATTGCCAAGGGGAAAGACCAGATGGACGATTCGCCCATGATCGTACTGGTCAATGAAGGATCGGCAAGTGCGTCGGAGATTGTGGCCGGCGCGTTACAAGACTACGGACGTGCGGTGATCGTCGGCACGACCTCGTTCGGTAAGGGATCGGTGCAAACGATTCTTCCGCTGGGAGACGGATCGGGGCTCCGCCTCACGACGGCGAAGTATTACACTCCGAAGGGCCGCTCGATCCAATCAACCGGCATTACGCCTGATATCGTCGTGAAAGCCCAACCGCCGACTGTTGTCGCCAAGGCCGGAGAGGCGAAGCCCGGTGAAAAGGAAGGGGACGCGAAACAGGCCAAACCTCCGGTCGTACCGGGTAAAGATCAACCGGCCCAGAATGGGAAAGGGCAGGAGGAAGGCATTCCGAAGAACGGCGCCACGCCTCAATCTACCCCTGCCGAAGTGGCTGGCGAGCCATCGCTCGATCAGGATGTGCAACTCCAAAAGGCGGTCGAAATGCTGAAGACGTGGAAGATCTTCAAGGAACTTCCTCGCGTTTCCTAACCCGCATGACTCATGAAGCTTCTGCTCCAAACGCGGATACGCGGCTGCGATGGGCAGTCTCGCCATTCAGCCATTCGACATACCGCTTCAAGACTTCACGGCTCCGAGTGCCCGTCTCGCTTCGCGTCTGCGCGATTTCGCGACGAATCTTCATGAGTAATGTGGGCTAAAGCGGCAATCGCTTCCAGCAGGCGTTCTTCCGATCCTGTGAATCCTGGCACCGTACGGAGCAGGTGCGATCGCACCAGCTGTTCCAGATCAGTCAATGTGGTGATGTTGAGGCGAGTGTAGAGGTATGCCACGAGCGATTCGGACAGTCCCGGGAGCTGAGTCCAGGTCCTGATCGCTTCCGGGAGCGGTGTTCTTAAAGCTTCATAGGTCTGGATCGTTCCAGTTCTGAGAAATTCTTCAATTTTTTCCGCAAGGTCCTTGCCGATTCCATCAATCCCTTCCAGCTCATGTCGCGAGGCGACATCTGCGATGTTTTCCTCCAAGGCCTCGATGGTATCTGCTGCCTTTCGATAGGCTCTAATCCGATAGGGATTCGCCCGCTGGGAGGCTAATAGTTCTGCGATCGATCGAAAGATGGTGACGACGTGCTGGTTGTGTTGCGGGGTGGATCTCATAGGTCGTGATGGCGCTATTCTGACGTGATCAAGGATGCGGAGGCAAGGGATAGGGCAGGGCTTGTTGACAACCAGATTTCTGGTCCCCTAGGATGATGAACGATGGCGGAGACGATTCAGATTCAGGTCAACGGGGAACAGCGAGACTGCCTGGTGGAGGCGACTGTCGGGGATTTGCTTCGTGAACTGGCCATCAAGACCGACCGTGTGGCGGTGGAGCTGAATCTGGAAATCCTCGATCGCAAGGATTTCGATCATCGAACCTTAAAACTAGGGGATCGAGTGGAGATCTTGAGCTTTATCGGCGGCGGTGCCCCAGCAGATTTTCAAGGAAGAGGGAGGGGTTTCATCCATGCAGAATGATCGGTTGGTCATTGCCGGTCGTGAGTTCAAGTCTCGGCTGTTTGTTGGAACCGGAAAATATAAGGACTTTATTGAAACCAAGAAGGCCATCGAGGCCTCGGGCGCCGACGTGGTGACGGTGGCGGTGCGACGTGTCAATATTACCGACCGCTCCAAAGAGAACCTGCTCGATTACCTCGATCCGAAGAAGTACACCATTCTTCCCAACACCGCTGGTTGTTATAATGTGGAAGATGCCCTGCGCTATTCCCGCTTGGCCAGGGCGGCCGGCGTATCCGACTTAATCAAGCTGGAAGTGCTTGGTGACGAGAGGACCCTCTTTCCCGATACGGCTGGTTTGATCGAAGCCGCAAAGATTCTCGTCAAAGAAGGCTTTATCGTGCTGCCCTATACCAATGACGATCCCATCGTGGCCCAGAAGCTCGTCGACGTCGGGTGTCCCGCCGTCATGCCCTTGGCAGCTCCGATCGGATCGGGACTCGGGATACGCAATCCGTATAATTTGAAAATCATCATGGAAATGGTCAAGGTGCCGATCATTGTCGATGCCGGTGTCGGAACCGCCTCCGATGCCGCCTTTGCGATGGAATTAGGGGCGGACGGAGTACTGATGAACACGGCCATTGCCGGGGCTCAAGATCCCCTTGCCATGGCCGAGGCGATGAAGTATGCGGTGCAGGCCGGCCGGTTAGCGTACAAGGCCGGACGAATCCCGAGAAAGCTGTATGCCACGGCCAGTAGTCCCATCGAAGGTATGCTCTAATCAGGATGCTGAAAACGTCCGCCAACAGAAGAAGACCGTTACTTGGTTTATGTGGTTTGTCTCGTTTGTTTGGTTAAACCAGACAGACCAGATGAACCAGATAAACAAAACAAACCAGTTTGAGCATCCCGCTCCGCAGTCCTGATTCAATGCTTCCCTGATGTTGACACTCTCCAGCCGCCTTCTCGTCGTCACGGATCGCCATCAGACCAATGGACGTCCTTTGGTTCCTCTACTCCAGCAGATGCTTGCTGCCATAGCGCCTGCAATTCAACTGCGTGAGCGCGATCTCTCAGCCAGAGAACTTGTGATACTTGCGCGAGACGTGCTGGCCATGACGGCTTCGCGCGGGTCTCAACTCCTCATCAATGATCGAATCGATATCGCATTGGCGTTGGAAGGGGTCGGCGTTCATTTGCGCAGCAACAGCTTGCCTGTGTCGGTTGCTCGGAAGATGTTAGGAACGCAGCGTCTGCTCGGCGTGTCTGTGCATTCAATTGAAGAAGCGGTGCAAGCGGAGTTTCAGGGGGCGGACTATGTCGTGCTTGGCCCGATTTACGAGACGCCGTCCAAACAGGCGTTCGGTCCGCCACTCGGTATCGACGTGTTGGAGAAAACGTGCAGGTTGGTCCGCATTCCGATCATCGGAATTGGCGGAGTGACGGCGGCGCGCGCGCGTGAGATGCGGGGTGCAGGGGCATTCGGTGCAGCAGTGATCACGGCAATTCTCGGTGCGCCCGACGTGGACTCGGCGGCGCGTGAGTTACTCGATGCAGTGACGATCGTGTCGTAACGCGCATCACGCACGATCTTCACGTGGTCGGATGCGGTCGTCCGGTTGACCACCCTGGGAACGGATGATAGAATCCGCGCAGACAAGGACTTCTCGATTCAGGCAAGGGGTTTCGAGTTCTTCGAGTGGTGCCATGGACGGCAAGAAAGAAAGTCCGAGTCGATTCCGGTCACTCCGAGATTCCGTCACGCATCTGACGAAGCGGTTGACTGAAGGAGAAGCGGCCGTGGCACAACGCAACGACGAACATGTCCGCGAGGTTGAAAAGCTTCGTGTGCAGATTCAGTCGATGGAAGAAGAAATCCGCCGGCTGTACCAGTCCCGCTACCAGCTCGATCAAGCCACCAAACAGAATGAAAAGCTCGTCGCCACTCTCCAGGAAGCGAAGGGCCAAATCGAATCGTTGCGTGCCGAAGTTGAGAAACTGACCGCGCCGCCCTCCGCCTACGCTATCTTTTCCAGTCTCAATGACGACGGAACCGGAAATGTCTATGTCTCAGGCCGGAAGATGAAAGTCAGCGTGCATCCGTCGATTAATGGGAAGGCGATGCGCAAGGGACAGGAAGTGATATTGAACGAGGCGTTGAACGTCATCGAAGTCAAAGGTTTCGATATTCAAGGCGAGGTCGTGCGACTCAAAGATGTATTGGAAGGTAACCGTGCGCTGGTGACTCTGCACTTCGATGAAGAGAAAGTTGCGGAACTCGGTGACCCGCTGTTGGCCGAACGATTGAGCGTCGGTGACCATCTCCTCTACGACCCTCGTTCCGGCTATGTCGTCGAAAAGCTGCCGAGGTCCGAGGCTGAAGAACTGGTGTTGGAGGAAGTGCCTGATGTCGACTATGAACACATCGGCGGGTTACAGCATGAGTTGGAGCAAGTCCGCGATGCGGTCGAGTTGCCCTTTCTTCATCCAACCCTGTTTTCAGAATATAAGTTGAGCGCACCGAAGGGTGTCTTACTCTACGGTCCGCCGGGCTGCGGGAAAACGTTAATTGCCAAGGCCGTCGCGAATTCGATTGCCAAGAAGCTAGGGCATCTCACCGGCAAAGAAGTGCGGAGTTATTTCTTGCACGTGAAGGGCCCCGAGTTGCTCAATAAATATGTCGGTGAGTCCGAGCGCCAAGTCCGTGAAGTCTTCAAGAAAGCGAAAGAGCGGGCCGCAGACGGAAATCCCGTCATCGTGTTCTTCGACGAAATGGATGCGCTCTTCAGAACGCGAGGCACCGGGATCTCTTCCGATATCGAATCCACAATCGTTCCTCAGTTTCTTTCGGAAATCGACGGGATGGAACGGCTCCGCAATGTGATTGTGATTGGAGCCAGCAATCGCCAGGATCTTATCGATCCCGCGGTGCTTCGCGCCGGACGGTTGGATGTGAAGGTGAAGGTGGGGCGTCCCGACGTAGTAGCGGCCAAAGATATTTTCTCGAAATATCTGAGTGTCGACCTGCCGTTTGCCGAAGAAGATCTGAAGCGCCATGGCGGAGACGTGAAGGCTCTGGTCGAGCAGATGACCGATCTCACGGTGGGGGCAATGTATGCCTCATCGGAAGAGAATAAGTTCATCGAGGTGACCTATGCAAACGGCGAAAAGGAAGTGCTCTATTTCAAAGATTTCGCGAGCGGTGCGCTGATCGAAGGTATTGTGTCGCGCGCGAAGAAGTTTGCCGTCAAGCGGGCGATCGCGAAGGAAGGCCGTGGTCTTCGATCCGAGGACTTGATCCGGGCCATTCGGGAGGAGTTTAAGGAGCACGAGGATCTACCCAATACGACCAATCCAGACGATTGGGCGAAGATCTCCGGGAAAAAGGGCGAAAAGATCGTGCATCTTCGGACAATCAGCGGAGGCCCCGGCGAGTCGCGCCAAATCGAAACCGTGACGACCGGGCACTATCTCTAAGACGTCACACCTATGCAGGAACCTATCTCCCCGCCGACCCCTCGCGTGCTGGGAACAGAAACGGAATTCGGCATCGCGTCACGCGATCCTGCCGCGGCAGATCCCGTGTCTAATTCCATCGCTGTCATCGGTCATTATCCGGGCTTATCTGCTCCTCAGGCCGTGTGGGACTATGAAAATGAGAATCCGCTGCTTGATGCGCGCGGCTTCGAGGTCGAGGGTGAACGGGAGCGGCCCAATCCCGAGTACAATCGCCAGCTGAATAAGGTACTGGCCAACGGCGGACGTCTCTACGTCGACGGCGCGCATCCGGAATATTCCACGCCTGAATGTACCAACCCGCGAGAAATCGTGGCGTTTGAGCGAGCCGGAGAGCGAATTCTTGCCCAGTGCTTGGAACAGATGGCGCGGGCCACTGGACGAGATCATTGCGTGCTGTACAAGAACAACTCGGACGGCAAGGGGAACAGCTACGGGTATCACGAAAGCTATCTAATGTCCCGCGCGGTGCCCTTCGAGCGCATCGTGAAAGTCTTGGCGCCGTTCTTTGTGACACGACCGATTTTTGCGGGAGCAGGAAAGGTCGGTGCAGAGAATCAGACAAGCCCGGCAGATTATCAGATCTCGCAGCGAGCGGACTTCTTCGAGTGCCTCGTCGATCTCAATACGATGGTCAGGCGACCCATCGTCAATTCACGCGACGAGCCGCATGCGGAGTATAGCAAGTATCGGCGGTTACACGTCATTGTCGGCGATGCGAACATGGCGGAGCTGTCGACCTACCTCAAGGTCGGCACCTTGGCGATAGTGCTGGACCTGATCGAAGGCGGGGCTGATCTGCCGCAATTCGAATTGGACGATCCGGTCCGAAGCCTCAAGCAGGTGTCGCGCGATCTCGGCATGAAGGAGCCGCTCAAATTGACGGGGGGGCGTTCGACGACGGCCGTCGAGATCCAACGAGCCTATTTGAAGGCTGCGATGAGCTACTATGCCTGTCGCGACCTCTCTCAAGTCACGAAAGATATTCTCGTCCGTTGGGAAGATGTGCTGGATAAGTTGGAGCAAGATCCCCGGCTCTTGGTGCGTGAGTTGGATTGGGTCGCGAAGCGCCAGATGATGGAATCTTATATGGAGCGAAAGGGTTGCGGGTGGGATGACCCTCGCGTCAGGCTGATGGATCTGCAGTATCACGATGTCCGTCCCGACAAGGGCCTCTACTTTACACTCGAACGCAGCCACTTGATCGAGCGGATCGTACAGGATGTCGAAATCGCGCGAGCAGAGCTCACTCCGCCCTCAGGGACGCGCGCCTATTTTCGAGGACGATGCGTCAGCAAATTTGCGAAGTCGCTCTATGGGGTCAGCTGGACTTCGGTTCTCTTCGACGTCGGCAACAACCAGGTCAAGCGCGTGCCGCTCATGGACCCGCTTCGAGGCACGGCCTCGCTGACGAGCGATCTTCTCGATCAGGTCGAGACCGTCGACGCGTTGCTGGCTAAGCTTCAGGCCTGATGAACACGTACCCCGCGCGATCGACACTATGAAATTGCCATTTCTCCCCAACCATGACGATCCGAGCTTCTTCGACTTTTTAACCGAACATCATCCCATGCTGACTCCGACCGGTCGCAGCGGATTCCTGCAGCCCCAGGCTGCGGTCGAGCCGATGCGCGGGTCCGGATTGATGAACGTTCCCCATGCCACGACGGTGCTCGCCATCAAATATCAGCAGGGCGTGGTGATCGCCGGAGATCGTCGCGCGACTGAAGGGTATCAAATCGCCGAGCGCCGCATCGAGAAAGTCTTCAAGATCGACGAATATTCTGCGATGGCGATCGCCGGCGCCGCCGGGCCGTGCATTGAAATGGCCAAACTCTTTCAAGTCGAGCTGGAGCATTATGAAAAGTTAGAAGGTGTGCAGCTCTCATGTGAGGGAAAAGCCAACAAGCTCGGACAGATGGTCAAGGCCAATCTCCCGATGGTCTATCAAGGGCTGGTCGTCATGCCGCTCTATGTCGGCTACGACTTGAAGCGCGGCGAGGGCCGCATCTTCAAATACGATCTCGCCGGCGGGAGATATGAAGAATCGGATTACCACGCCATAGGGTCGGGCGGGAAAGATGCGCGCAATACGATGCGGGAGCATTTTCGCAAGGGCTTGGCTGAGTCGGATGCCCTGAAGGTCGCGCTCTTGGCGCTTTACAATGCGGCTGACGATGATGTCGGCACCGGGGGGCCGGATCTCGTGCGGGGAATTTATCCTACGGCGAAGATCGTCAACATGACCGGCATTACAGATGTCTCCGACCAACAGATCCTCGGTGTCTACGACGGATTGATTGCCACTCGGCGCTCCAAGGAGAATTAAACATGCCGATGCCCTACTACGTCTCGCCCGAGCAGATGATGCAGGACAAGGCGGAGTATGCCAAGAAAGGCATCGCCAAAGGTCGTTCCATCATCGCCGTAGAATATGTAAACGGGATTCTGCTCGTTGCGGAAAACCCCAGCGCGTCGTTGTACAAAATTTCCGAGATCTATGACAGCATTGCGTTCGCCGGGGCCGGCAAGTACAGCGAATTTGAAAATCTCAGGAAGGCCGGCATCAGGCACGCGGATCTTAAGGGATTCATGTACAGCCGGGAAGACGTCACAGCCCGCTCGCTGGCAAACGGCTACTCTCAAAGTCTCGGCACCATTTTCAGCCAGGAACTGAAGCCGCTGGAGGTTGAAATCCTGGTCGTGCAGGTCGGGCACAACGACCAGCCCAATGAGATGTATCGTATTTCCTTCGACGGCAGCATCATCGACGAACGTACGTTTGCAGTCATCGGAGGCAAATCCGAGGCCGTGCAAGCCGTACTCAAAGAAAAAGGGCTCACTGAGCTTTCGGAACTCAATGCCGCTCTCGCGCTCTGTCTCTACGCACTCGAACACATCGGGAACCAGAAGCTCTCACCGGAGAGCCTGGAAGTTGCGGTCCTGGATCGCTCTCGCGACGGCAGAAAATTCCGCCGGCTGGCGCCCGCCGATACCAAACAGCTCCTCGCGAGCTAACCCGTTCATTTGGTTTGTTTGGTTTGTCTGGTTATTTGGTTGAACCAGATCAACTCGATGAACCAAACAAACCAGATAGACCAGATCAACCAGACAAACCGCAGCCATGGATCGTGTCCTTCTGTTGAAGAAGGCGGAGTTGGCTGCTATTCTGTTTGTACTCGCATGTTGCAACCCAGTCCATTGAAACGACGGATCTTCGGTTTGGAGAATGAGTACGGGCTCATTTTTTCTCCGAATGGACGCGTCTATCTGCCGATGGAGAAGGTGCTGGGGTATATTTTTGAAGGTCTCATTCCGAACAGCTGGCCGTCCAACGCCTTCCTGGTGAACGGAGCTCGGTTTTACCAAGACACCGGCTGCCATCCTGAGTATTCCACCCCCGAATGCGACAACATTCTCGATCTCGTCATTCACGATAAAGCTGGTGAGCGATTGCTCGAAGCCTGCCTGCCCGCGGCTGAAGAACGGTTGCGGGAAGAAGGCCTGTCGGGGGAGATCTACATTTTCAAGAACAATACGGATTCGCTTGGCAATACTTACGGTTGCCATGAAAACTTTCTCATGCGCCGGGATGTCGATTTTTGGAAGGTCACAGAGCAACTCATTCCATTTTTTGTCACCAGGCAGATCTACAGCGGAGCGGGAAAAGTTCTCAAAGTATCGGGCAAACCGCAGTTCTTCATCTCCCAGCGTGCCCAGCACATTCACGAAAAGACCTCTTCCTCGACGACCTCTTCGCGCAGCATCATCAATACGAGAGACGAGCCTCACTCCGATGCGGAACGATACCGGCGGCTCCATATTATCGTCGGGGACTCCAATATGTCGGAGTTCGTGACGTATTTGAAGGTCGGCACGGCGACGTTGGTGCTGTCCATGATCGAGGAAGGGTATGCCGTTCAGGGGATGGAGTTCGAGGACCCCGTCAAAGCCATTCGAGAGGTGTCGCGCGACCCCACGTTGAAACGCAAGATCAAGTTGGACGATGGTCGTCAAATGACGGCAGTCGAGGTTCAGCGGGTCTATCTGGACCGGGCACAGACGTATCTGGCCCAGCAGGAACACGATCCGATCCTCGACGATGTGTGGCAACGATGGGCCATGGTGCTTGATAAGCTCGAAGAAGACCCCATGCAACTCGTGCGCGAGATCGATTGGGTGACCAAACGCCATCTCATCCAGTCCTATATCGACAAGAAGGACTGCGGTTGGGACGATCCGCGGGTGTTTCTCCTCGATCTCCAATTTCACGACGTCAAACGGACACGTGGGCTGTACTATCTCATGGAATCCCGTGGGCTGATTGAACGGGTCGTGGAGGAGGAAGCAGTCCAGCGAGCGATGTCGACTCCGCCACAAACGACGAGGGCGAAAGTACGCGGCGATTTCATCCGGTTTGCCCGCGCGAAGAATCGGTCCTATACGGTCGACTGGACCTATCTGAAGCTCAACGGCTACTGGGAAGAAACGATTCTCTGTATGGACCCCTTCAGCGCCGTGAATCGGCGAGTGGATGAGTTGCTTTCGCAAGTCGCCGGGTTACGGTTCTACCGATGATGAGCGCTCTCAAGCAGACGCATGCACACATCTCACGGCTGGATCGAAGTGTGATCATGGCCGTCCTATTGCTGTCCAGCGTCTTCCCCGTCGAGTTATTTTCCAGTACCCCTCCGGCACCGAAGGGCATCGATGGGCAATACAGCGGCAAGCAGGGGCAGGTGCTGGTGATTAAGCTGAAGGGCGAGGAACAGGCAACGGAAGTGAAGGGGACGTTTTTGAAGAGGACGATTCCATTTTTCCGGGAGTTCAGACCTGGGGAGCCGGCCGGCTATCTCGGACTACTGGGGATCGACATGCAGGACGAGCCGGGGACCTATGAATTTGCTGTGGAAGTGAAGCAAGGCGAACAGGCGAAACAGTTGAGCTTCAATGTTCTGGTGGCCAAAGAGAAGTTCGCCGTCGAGCATTTGACCCTGCCGAAAGACAAGGTCGATCTGAATGAGAAGGCCGCCGCACGCTGGAAGGCCGAGCAGGACCAGGTCAAGCAGGCACTCACAGAGAACTCACGGTTGAAATTATGGCGCAGCAACTTTGTGGAGCCGGTGAACGGCAAGCGCACCGGCATTTTTGGCAGCGTCCGGATCATGAACGGCCAACCGCGCAATCCGCATAATGGAGAGGATATCGGCGCGCCGCTGGGGGCCGAAGTTGCGGCGACGAACGACGGGATCGTCCGCATCACAGTCGATCATATTTTCTCCGGGAAAGGCGTGTTCATCGACCACGGCCTGGGATTCTATACGATGTACTTTCACCTGTCTGAAGTCTTGGTCAAAGATGGAGACTTGATCACCGCGGGCCAAATCATCGGCAAGGTAGGAGCCACCGGCCGCGCGACCGGCCCGCATCTCCATTGGGGGGTCAAACTCAACGGCGCCCGCGTGAACCCCTATTCGCTGCTTGATTTACCGTTCAAGAATGGCTCCTCCCCCTCCGCGACCATTGTTGTTCCGACTTCAGAAGCTACGCCGGCTCCATAAGCTGTACCAGTGAAGGACTAACGTCGACCCTCTGCGCAACACATCGCCTGGATTCTTTCGTTCAACCCAAAGAAAATATATCGCTATCATATTCTCTCATTTTAGCATGCTGCGTTGACACGCACCGATACGCCCACGCAGCTTGGGCCTCGGAGCCCCCCCCTCGAATAGGGAATAGTTTCTAATTGTAGGAAACCTCTACAGTCTGCCACTGAGCTGTGGTAGCCGATAGAGTAACCGCTATGCCGCGCAACGATCAGGCCATCCGTCAACTTGTCATCCTCAACAAACTCGAAGCGTCACGCCACGGATTCACACTCGACCAACTTGCCGAAGCGATAGATCCTGCTGCCACACGCCATCCACGAACCCTTCGCCGAGACCTCGCGGCCATTGAAGCGGTCGGCTGGCCTCTCGTGACGGAACGTATCGATGGTCAGGTGCGATGGAAGCTCCTGGAGGGATTCCGCAACATCCCGGCACTTCGCCTCTCTCCCAGCGAACTGATGGCGTTGACGGTCAGTCGCCGCCTCATTGCGCCCCTGGAGGGGACAGAACTTCACGCGTCGCTGCAATCGGCGCTTGGCAAAGCCTCTGCGGCATTGCCCCCACAGGGGTTGGAGTTGGCCCAGCAACTCGAACATACCTTTTCCGTCGGCCTCGGGCCGCATAAGCGCTATCGGCATCATCGTGAGGTGGTCGAGCGGGTGACACAGGCCATCGTGCACAAGATGCGCATCCAAATGCGGTACGATTCCGCGTCCCGTGGCCGGATGACTCGCCGAGACGTGGATCCCTATCGACTCTGGTACGCCTCTGGAGGGCTCTATCTCATCGGTTATTGTCATCTGCGCCACGAACCGCGCATGTTCGCAGTTGAGCGTATCAAGTCTGTGACGCCGACCAATTTCCCTTACCAAATCCCGCTCCATTTCGATTTCGACGCCTTTATCGAAGATTCACTCACCGTCATGCGCGGCCCTCGAATCACGATGGAGCTGGAATTCGACAAGCCCACCGCTGCCTGGGTCAAAGATCGCATTTGGCATCCCAGTCAGCAGCTCAAACGGCTACCGCGTGGGCGGATGCGGATGATTCTCTCAATGGCCGACAGTCGTGAAGTCGTGGGATGGGTGTTGAGTTTTGGCAGCGGAGTGCGTGTGCTGCAGCCGGTTTCATTACGAACGGCGGTGAAAGAAGAAGCGAAGAAGATCATGGATCAGCGATGATCATGCCGTACGCATGGGTAGGCAGATGGCATTGATTCTTGTCGGAAATCCTGCACGCAAACAAGGATCGAGAGTGACCTTAAATGTCACGATTCGTTCTGATCTGAATCACAACGAAAGCTGAAACCCCGTGAATACGTTGGGAAACGGTTCAACAAAGAATAATTCAAAGATTGACCTTGGATGTCATGCCGTTATGTGAAACTGCTCGCCAAGTCATCACGTCACATACGGAGGCACTTCGTGACACATAATCCGCACGCCGCAGAAGTCGACAAGAACAGTAATGTTCTCCCTGCCTATGTCACCCTCATTCTCGACGAAACCGGCTCGATGCAGAGTTGCAAAGGCGCGGCCATAGCCGGGGTCAATGAGTATCTGAAAACGCTTAGACAGATGTCGGAGCCGGTTCGTTTCACCCTGACACTCTTCAACTCCGGCAAATTGGAAGTGCGACATGGCAATGTGTCGGTTAGCCAGGTGGCCGACCTCACGGAGCAGACCTATCAACCATCCCAATCGACACCGCTATACGATGCTATCGGGCTTTCGTTGACTGCCGCTGGTCACGAAGCTCAGCCCGAATCCAAAAAGCTATGCGTGATCCTCACCGATGGGTTGGAAAACGCTTCACGGGAATACACTCGCGACGGCATCGTCCGCTTGATCAAAGATCAAGAAGCGAAAGGTTGGATCTTTGTGTATCTCGGCGCCGATCACGATGCCTGGGCAGCCGGAGGAGACCTCGGGATTGCCAGCGACAACACCGTTCAGTTCTGCCGGCGTGACACCGGTCGAACATTCGATCGGCTCAGCGAGGCGACCAGTACCTATCTGAGCAGCCAGCCGGGCGAGCCATCTCAAGGGTTCTGGAAAGACAAGGGGCCCGCACCAAAGGACCAGCCCACTCGAGACAGCAGCATCGACCTGTCGTAGGGGGAAGAGGGGCCATGAATACATCAACACATATTCTGCTGATCGCACTCTTCAACGCAGCGCCTGTCGGAGCCGAAACCGGTTTTGATCCGCGCTACGAACGCGACTACAACATCTTCAATCCGGCCACCCAGGATCAGCCCGATAATCCGCTCAATCCCGCGAACGCCTACGATCCCGATAGCGCGTTCAATCCCGTGAACCGGTACGATTCGGGCAATCCGCTGAACCCTGTCAACAAGTACAGCCCGAGCAATCCCTTCAATCCGGTGAATCAGTATCATCCTGACAATCCGTTGAACCCGGCGAACAAATACAACTCCGACGTACCGTTCGCGCCATTGGACAGAGGGAGTGGGATGAAAAGACGATGAGCGGTTACGGAAGAACGGTCAAGCCAAGGCGTCGAAAGTCTTCATCGAACGTGAAGCAGGGAACATGATCGAGCAGCGAGGTCACGACGACGAACGAGATGGCATCACAGAAAGACAAGCGATGATCGCGGGCATAGGTCCGAAACAGGTGTTCGGCCTCCTCCCTCACGCGGTCACCATAGGGGACAATCTGCAGCACGGGCTTTACGTCGGTGAGAAATGCAAGCGCAGCCTGAAAATGACGCCGGTATCGAAGCAACGTCACCGTTTCGCTGACGACATCCCAAGTGGTGCAAAACGTCGTACCCATAGAAGCGGATTCCGCCACAAGAGTTTGCGCTCTTGCGTGATTGATGTCTTTCGGATCAAGACAGGCATAGAAGAATGAGGTATCGCAAAACACCAGAGTCGGGAGGGTCATTAGCGAATCACGCCGCGCCGCCCGTAGATGTGAGGCTTGACGCGCGAAGAGATCGGGACCTTCCTGCCCCGCCGCTTCGGCAGTTTGGCTATGAGTCCCAAGAGCGTGGTGGCGGCGGCTCCAGGTGCAGGCCCTTGCTCGACGGCGCGAAGTTCAGCAACGACCTGGTCGTGCACGGTAATCTGCACGCTCGCGCCCGCGTCTCGCTGGACCCGTCGGACCAGAGCCGGCAACCGTTTACGTGCTTCGCTGATCGAAAGTTTCATCAGGTCTTCCAAGGAACAGTCTTAAATGTACGTCGATGTACAATCAATGTCAATGTACGAGAGTTTCCTGCAAGTGACATATTTCTCTCTGTCTGAGAGCAGCATCATTTGCACTCGGACATGCCGTTGAACTCGGCGAACAAGTACCCTGGACATGCTGTTTGGGTCTGTGGAGGGAAATGAAAGACTGGAGAGATGACGAGAACGAGAAATAAGCATACCAGACTCGGACTGCTTGTAAGACGACTCTGCCCGAATCAGGCGGCCTGAATCTCGGTGCCCCCTCGAATAGGGAATTGAGTCAAAGTGAGGGAAACCCTTACAGTCTGCGCCTGGACAACCTTTCGGTGTCGGTGTACTCTGCATGGAGACAATTACGGGGAAATGCTCGCCGACCTGCCGTGAATCTTACTTCTTACCACGCCAAGTATTTTGCTCATGAGCTCACCAAGCGGTGTCCGTCCGACAGCATTGAAAAATTTGCTTCTGCCCTCGTAGACGCTCAGGTCGATTTAAATCCTCATCAAATCGAAGCCGCTCTGTTTGCCTTCCGATCGCCGCTGTCAAAAGGTGCCCTGCTTGCCGATGAAGTTGGTCTCGGAAAGACCATTGAAGCCGGCCTCGTACTGTCTCAGAAGTGGGCAGAACGAAAGCGGAGGGTACTTGTTATCACGCCGTCGAATCTTCGCAAACAGTGGCATCAGGAACTTCAAGAAAAGTTCTTCCTACCCTGTCAGATTTTGGAAACCAAGTCGTATAACCTCGCCATTCGGCAGGGCAATGTCCGCCCGTTTGAATGCAGCGACATTGTCATCTGTTCCTACCAGTTCGCCCGCTCAAAAGCGGCTGAAATCAGTCTCATGCGCTGGGATCTGGTCGTCATCGACGAAGCCCATCGCTTGCGGAATGTGTATAAGCCGACCAACATCATTGCGAATACGCTGAAGCAGAGTTTGAAAGATGCGCCGAAGCTCCTCTTGACCGCCACCCCATTACAGAATTCGTTGCTCGAACTCTATGGCCTGGTCAGCGTAGTAGATGACCGGATCTTCGGGGACCTCAAGAGCTTCAAAGAGCAGTTTGCAAATCTTCACAACAAGCCGACATTCGACATTCTGAGAGCTCGTCTGCAGCCGCTCTGTAAACGCACCTTGCGCCGCCAAGTGTTGCCATACGTGCGCTACACCAAGCGCTTGCCGATGGTGCAGCCCTTTACCCCGGCGGAGAGTGAAGACCGGCTCTATCACCTGGTCTCCGACTATCTCCGGCGGGATAATCTGCAAGCGTTGCCAGCTAGCCAGCGGTCCCTCATGACCCTCGTACTCCGTAAGCTCTTGGCTTCGTCTTCCTTTGCCATTGCCGGTGCGTTGAATTCGATGAGCCAGCGTTTGCGTGAGCGTGTCCGACAGGCTGATGGACCGAATCCACTTGAGAAAGCTTTGGAGGAAGACTTCGAGACGCTGGACGAGATCGCCGAAGAGTGGGAGGAGGACGAGACTCCGCCTGAACTTCTTACCGAAGCGGATCGCAAAGCCATTCAGCAGGAGATCGAGGATCTCGAAGGATTCAGCAAACTGGCCGTCTCCATTACCCACAATGCCAAAGGAGAAGCGCTACTGACGGCCCTGCGAACCGCCTTCGGAAAGGCTGCGGATCTTGGTGCGGCGGAGAAAGCCATCATCTTTACCGAATCCCGCCGCACGCAGGAATATCTCCTCCGAGTGCTGGCCGACAGTCCATGGAAAGACCATATCGTTCTCTTTAACGGTTCGAACAACGATCCGAGATCGAAGGAAATCTACCAAGAATGGCTTCAGCGGCATCAAGGGACGGATCGAATCACCGGGTCGCGTTCGGCTGACCTGCGCTCGGCTCTCGTGGACTACTTCAAAGACCAGGGCAAGATTATGATCGCCACGGAAGCCGGAGCTGAAGGGATCAACCTCCAATTCTGCTCGCTGGTCGTAAACTACGACCTCCCGTGGAATCCCCAACGTATCGAACAACGCATCGGTCGATGCCATCGCTATGGGCAAAAGCACGATGTGGTTGTGGTGAATTTCCTGAATCAGAATAATGAAGCAGACCAGCATGTTTTCCGCCTGCTCTCCGAGAAGTTCCAGTTGTTCGAAGGCGTGTTCGGAGCCAGCGATGAAGTGCTGGGCGCCATTGAGTCCGGTGTGGATTTCGAGAAGCGCATTGCCGACATCTATCAGCGCTGCCGCACTCCACAAGAAATCAAAACATCTTTTGATCAGCTCCAGAGTGAGCTCGGCACCCAGATCGACGAAGCTATGACCCGTGCCCGCCAGCTCTTATTCGAACATTTCGACGATGAGGTGCGAGAGAAACTGCGCGTGAGCAACGAAAGCTCACGCCTCTATCTCAATCGATACGAGCGTATCCTCATGCAACTCACCCGTTTTGAGCTGCGCGATCATGCTGACTTTTTCGCGGATTCGTCTTTCAAGTTAAAATCCTGTCCATTTGAAGGCGATATCCCCCTTGGGCTGTATGAACTCCCACGTCGAACAGGCGAAGCGCATCTCTATCGGCTCGCGCATCCGGTGGCCGAACATGTGGTGGCACAGGCTAAAGATCGGCTTTTGGACTCAGCAGAACTGACCTTCGAGTATGGCAAGCACGATGGGAAAGTCAGCATGCTTGAACCGCTTGTCGGGAAGTCTGGGCTCCTAACCCTCTCACTATTCACCGTAGAAGCGCTGGATCAAGCCGAGGACTATCTTATGTGCAGTGGAATGACAGATCAGGAAGAGATATTGGATGAGGAAGCCATCCGACGGTTATTTTCCCTACCTGCCGCTGTCACCCAGCCTGTGAGCGCATCAATTGAGCATCCGATGCTCAGTAGGCGGACAGAAGAACGCCAGGAGGCCATACGCCGCCAGATTTCAACACGCAACGCCGACTTCTTCGAGTTGGAGGTCGACAAGCTGGACGCCTGGGCCGATGACTTAAAAGTGGGTTTAGAGCGAGAGATCAAGGAATTCGACCGGCAAATCAAGGAAGCCCGCAGGGCCGCAGTCGCGGCGTTGACGTTGGAAGAAAAGCTCGCCGGCCAAAAACAGATCAAGGCGATCGAGGCTGAACGAGGCAAGCGCCGCAGGGCCCTCTTCGATGCCCAAGACGAGATTGACCAGCGGCGAGAACAACTGATCAATGAGATTGAGGGCAAGCTGCAACAAAAGGTAAGCTCCCAACAGCTTTTTGCCGTTCGCTGGCAGATCCGATAACAAGGAACGTGATGAACGAACCAACTCTCACTTGCCCGAAGTGTAAAATCGAAATCAAACTTACTGAGTCTCTTGCAGCCCCGTTGATCGAATCTACCCGGCGAGACTATGAGAAACGGCTAGCAAAGAAGGATGCAGATATTGCGAAGCGAGCAGAAACCCTTCGCGAAGCCGAGGAGGCAGTCACCAAAGCGAAGGAGAACATTCATGACCAGGTGACAGAATTGGTTCGGCAAGAGCGTTCGCGCATTGCAGCTGAAGAAGCGAAGAAAGCAAAACTGGCTTTGCAAGTCGATCTAGATCAAAAGTCTAAAGAAGTTACCGATCTTCAGGAAGTCATCAAACAGCGTGATGCCAAACTCGTCGAAGCACAGAAGGCTCAAGCCGATCTTCTTCGAAAGCAGCGCGAACTGGATGACGCCAAACGGGAGGTAGAACTCACCGTCGAGAAGCGTGTACAAAAAGAACTCTCTTCAACTCGTGAGCAGGCCAAGAAAGAAGCTGAGGAGGGTCTCAGACTCCAAGTGATGGAGAAAGAGCACACCATTGCCTCGATGCAGAAAAAGATCGAGGAACTCAAGCAAAAGGCCGAACAGGGCTCGCAGCAACTCCAAGGCGAAGTGCTGGAACTTCAACTTGAAACGCTGTTAAGTACAAAGTTCCCCCACGACACTCTTGAACCGGTTCCAAAAGGCGAACACGGCGGCGATGTGCTTCATCATGTCGCAGGCCCTGCTGGTCAATCATGCGGCACGATTCTCTGGGAAACAAAGCGGACGAAGAATTGGAGTGACGGTTGGCTGGCCAAACTCCGAGACGATCAACGGGCGGCAAAAGCCGAGGTCGCCGTCATCGTGAGTCAGGTTATACCCAAGGGTGTAGAGACATTTGAACTTGTTGATGGGGTCTGGGTGGCGCTGTCGAAGGCGATCATCCCCGTAGCGATCGTGCTCCGGCATATGTTGATCGAAGTGCATTGCGCTCGGCAAGTCTCAGAAGGGAGACAGACGAAAACGGAAATGATCTATCAATATCTGACCGGCCCGCGCTTCCGCCACCGAGTTGAGGCAATCGTCGAGGCGTTCTCCTCCATGCAGGAGGATCTCGATAAAGAGAAGAAGGCCATTATCAAACAATGGGCCAAGAGAGAAGAACAGATCGATCGGGTCATGCAGGCAACGGCTGGGATGTATGGGGACCTACAGGGGATTGCAGGGAAAACCATCCAAGAAATTGAAGGACTAGAATTACGAGCACTAAATCCACCGGTAAACAGTGAAGCAGAATCAGCTTAAGCTTATCTCAACATGATTGTTAGTTCGATCCACGTCCAGAACTTCAGAAGTCTGTTAGCTGAAACATTAGACTGTCACGACTTGACAGTTCTCGTGGGGCGAAACGGTGCAGGGAAATCTTCATTCTTAAGAGCCTTAGAGGTTTTCTACGATCCTACCGCAACGGTATCGGCAGAGGACTTCTATGCAGACGATATCAGTAAAGAGATATTGATTTCCGTCACATATACGAGTCTTAGCAAAGGCGAGAAGATATTGTTCGAGCCTTATCTTGATAGTGATCTTCTGACCGTTGCCAGAGTGTTTGCTGTATCAGGTGGGAGGAAATCAGGAACTTATCACGGCATGCGGCTTCAGAACCCAGATTTCATTCCAATCCGTGAAGCGGGAACCAAAAAGGACATTACAAACAAGTATAAGGAATTGCGGGAGCAACCAAAGTATTCATTGCTACCTCTGACAAAGAGCGCTGATGACGCAGTCAGCGCCTTGAAGGACTGGGAGTTAGCCAATTCTGCAAGTTGCATCAGGCAGCGTGATGATGGTCAGTTCTTTGGATTCACTGAAGTCGGACAAGGATATCTAGGAAGGCACACTCGATTCATTCGAATTCCAGCCGTCAGAGATGCTGCAGATGATGCCACTGAACGCAAGGGGTCTTGCGTCACTGAGATAATGGACCTTGTTGTTCGAAGTACCTTGGCTAACCGAAAAGAATTTGTGTCGCTAAAGGAGGACACACAAAAGAAATACAGAGATGTCATGGATCCTGGGAAGTTAACCGAACTGCAAGGGCTCGAGACACAACTGTCCGATACGCTGAAGTGTTATGCGCCCGAGGCAAGAGTTTCTCTCGAATGGGCCAAGTTGGCTGACCTCGATTTCCCATTGCCGAAGGCAGAGATAAAGCTGAAGGAGGACGGGTACAGAGCATCGGTTCATCGTACCGGTCACGGTCTTCAACGAGCATTCATTCTCACCATGCTGCAACATCTGGTCGTCGCAAAACTGACGCCACGCTCAACTGAAGAGGGCGGCAAATCGGAAGGCAAAACGGATGAGCCTGGCGGGCCAGACCTTCCTAGCTTGATCCTTGCTATTGAGGAGCCCGAACTATATCAACATCCAAGTCGGCAACGACACATGGCCGCAATCCTCTCCAAATTGGCCATTGGCACAATTCCAGGTGTCGCGAAGAGAACTCAAGTTCTATACACCACTCACTCGCCCCTCTTTGTTGGGCTCGATCGATTTGACCAAATCAGCTTGTTACGGAAGGAAGACCATACAGAGGGAAAGCCAAGGATTACCAAAGTAACCAAGGGCGCCCTTGATTCTGTTGCTGAAGAGCTTTGGGTTGCTAGCGGCAAGCAAGGAGAAAAGTACACGGCAGACACCCTCCGTCCGAGACTGCAAGCTGTATTGACTCCATGGGTAAATGAAGGTTTCTTTGCGGATGTCGCCGTATTGGTAGAAGGAGAAGATGACCGCGCAGCCATTCTTGGGGCAGCCAAGTCGATGGGCTATGATTTCGATAGCAGCGGGATCGCCATTATCCCTTGTGTTGGCAAAAGCAACCTAGATCGACCGCTGGTTATTTTCCGCCAGTTCCGGATCCCGACATATCTCGTATGGGATAGCGACTACGGAGAAAAGGACGCAAAGCCAGACTCTAACCATTACTTGCTACGGCTATTAGCACAAGCTAAAGAGGACTGGCCGAATCAGGTAATGGAAAACTGTGCATGTTTCAAAGTTAAACTAGAACAAACCCTGTCCGATGAAATTGGCAAAGAACCGTTTGGCCAGTTCGTATCAGAGGCCCAATCCGAACTAGGAATATCGAAACGAAGCCACGCATTGAAAAATCCCATTGCTCTCGAACGAGTCATTGCAAAAGCTGCAAATAATGGTAAGACAAGCCCTACGCTCAAGAGTATTGTCGAAAAGATCGTCGCATTGAAGCCAAAAGTGGCTGCTGGTGCTTGACGGGTATTGAGGGAGGTCGTTAGCAATTAAGATGGCTCCTAAACAGAAGCTCGAACTCACATGGATTGGGAAGGAGAACCGGCCGAAGCTGGAGCCGCGTATTCTGCTGGAGGATCGCGAGAGGTCCTACCACGCAACGCATCGTGTCACTGAACACGACCTGTTCGATAACCGTCTCATCTTCGGCGACAACCTGCTTGCGCTGAAAGCGATCGAACAGGAATTCATCGGAAAGATCAAGTGTATCTACATTGATCCCCCATACAATACAGGAGCTGCTTTTACGCATTTCGATGACGGCGTCGAGCATTCTCTTTGGTTGTCACTTATGAATGAAAGGCTGGCGATCCTTTGGCGTCTATTGTCCATGGATGGATCGCTATGGGTTTCGATCGATGACTATGAAATGCCATATCTTCGAGTGTTGATGGATGAGGTCTGCGGTAGAACAAACTTCATCGCGACAAACGTTTGGCAGAAAAGGTACTCACGTGAAAACCGCGAAGCAATTGGCGATGCTCACGAGTATGTTGTGGTTTACGCTAAGGACCCAATGGTTTTCAAAACAACGCGGAACAAGCTTCCGTTGGGAGAGAAACAATTAGCAGTCTATAAGAATACGAACAACGATCCTAAAGGACGTTGGCGTGGTGTGTCTCTGTCGGCACAGGGATACAGACCCAATCAGATGTATGAGATTGTCGCACCCAAAACGGGGAAGAGGCATCGTCCTCCAGCAGGTTCGTGCTGGAAAGTCATTGAGTCTGAGTATAACCGGTTACTAGCGGAAGGAAGAATCTATTTTGGCAAGGATGGCAATGCTGTTCCTTCAAGAATTCAGTATCTCAAGGACATTGAGGGAATTGTACCCTGGACTTGGTGGCCTCACGAGGAAGCAGGACACACTGATGAATCCAAAAGAGAGATACAAACACTCTTTGGCAAAATAGATGCTTTTGATACCCCGAAACCAGAGCGCCTCATTCAACGCATACTTCAGATCGCAACGAATGCAGGCGATTTCATCTTTGATTCCTTTGCCGGTTCCGGTACGACCGGGGCAGTCGCTCACAAGATGGGCCGGCGCTGGATCATGGTCGAATTAGGCGAGCATTGCCACACCCATATTATTCCCCGCTTGAAGAAGGTCATTGACGGCGAAGACAAAGGCGGCATCACCGAGGCTGTTGGCTGGAAGGGCGGCGGCGGATTTCGCTACTACCATCTTGCACCGTCGTTGTTGGAGAAGGACAAATGGGGCAACTGGGTTATCAACAAAACCTACAATCCGGCCATGCTGGCGCAAGCGGTCTGCAAGCTGGAAGGCTTTACCTACACACCGAGCGACACGGTCTACTGGCAGCAGGGACATTCCACCGAACGGGACTTTATCTACGTCACGACTCAGAATCTGAGTCACGATCAATTGCAGGCATTGAGCGACGAAGTTGGTGAAGGCCGCTCACTTCTGGTGATGTGCGCTGCGTTCCGTGGCAAGCCTGATAAGTATCCCAATCTCACGATCAAGAAAATTCCCAAGACCGTGCTCACTCGCTGCGAGTGGGGCCACGACGACTACAGTCTCAAGATCGAGAATTTGCCCAAGGCGCCGCCTGAGCCTGGACAGCAGGGGCTAGAGTTCGCATAGCCAAGAGGAGCCAGTCATGGCCGTCATAGATATTCAGGACTATGTGAGGTTTCTCCCTGTCCTCAATCGGACCCAGCACTATGCGGTCCGGTTGGCTTATGACGTGGAAACGGACACCTTCTCTGTGAATTTCACGCAGCCGGACTACGCCACTGACAGTGAAATGACCAATGACGATGTCATTATCCGCTATAGGTGCGACGTGATCATTGGATTCACCGTATTGCACACGAGCCGACGAACACCGAAGATTGCCACTGATGAGTAACTTGGAGGATTGAGCATGAGTAAAGAACAAATCTTGTCTCTGTTAGCTGGCCGACGAGAAGACATTCTTGTCAGGTTTGGCGTCAAGAAGCTGAGCGTGTTCGGATCTGCCGCCCGGGATGACATGCGAAGCGATAGCGATGTGGATGTTCTGGTTGAATTTCAGGACACCGCCACGTTCGACAAGTACATGGACCTGAAGGCCTATCTCGAGTCCCTGCTCGGGACTGCCGTCGATCTTGTCACAGAGGATGCCCTGAAACCGCGTATGCGCCCTCTCATTGAGAAGGACATGGTTCGTGTCGCGTAATTGGCTGTTCTATCTTGAGGACGTTCTGGAAAGCGCGCGGAAAATTCAACGCTATACGGAAGGCCTGACCTTCGCGGAGTTTCGTTCGCAGGACCTCATTGTTGATGCGGTCGTCCGCAACCTGGAGATCATTGGAGAGGCAGCCAAGCATCTTCCCACTGAAGCAAAGACTCTGACGCCGGATGTGGATTGGGCCAAGGCGGCTGGGTTTCGTGACGTGATCGCCCACGGATATTTTGGGTTGGACCTGCACGTCATCTGGGACGTTGTCCAAACGAAGATCCCGGTTATCAGTCAATCGGCTGAGCAGCTTCTTCACCAGTTTAGGGATCGGCCACAGTGAGGCACGCTGGCATCTCTGGAGCCACATCTGCATGAACCGTCACGTCAATGCCATCGCCGGCCGGTTGAGTTTGCGTCCTCCTCAGCGGACGTCGCTGGAGATTCTCGATCGGCTCACGGAAATCGTTCCACCCAAGAAGACTGCTGACCTGACCATGGCGCTTGCTGCGATTCAACGAGAGTTTCCGAGCGTCACGGATTTTGAACGAGATTTTCCTTCTCTGTGTTTCGCGCTTGCTACCGGCGTCGGCAAGACCAGGCTCATGGGCGCCTTCATCAGCTATCTACACCTCGCGCATGGCATCAATCACTTCTTCGTCCTGGCGCCGAACCTCACCATCTATAACAAGCTGATCACGGACTTTACCCCGAACACGCCGAAGTATGTCTTCACCGGCATTGCCGAATTTGCGTCCGAGCCTCCAACGATCATCACGGGAGACAACTACGAATCTGGTGTAGCCGCTCGTCTGACTTCGTTGCCCGGGTTCGGCCAAGAGGTGCACATCAATATCTTCAACATCTCGAAGATCAACTCGGAAGTCCGGGGCGGCAAAGCCCCACGGATCAAGCGTTTGTCTGAATACATCGGCCAGAGCTATTTCGAGTATTTGGCAGGCCTTGATGATCTGGTGCTCCTTATGGATGAGTCTCACCGCTATCGAGCATCGGCCGGTGTGCGGGCGATCAATGAACTGAAACCGGTCCTGGGGCTGGAACTCACGGCAACGCCGTTTGTGGAATCCGCCAAAGGTCCGGTGCCGTTTAAGAACGTGATCCATGACTATCCGTTAGCCAGGGCGATGGCGGACGGTTTCGTGAAAGAGCCGGCGGTCGTGACCCAAAAGAACTTTAATCCAACGCAGTTCAATGCCACTCAGCTGGAGCAAATCAAATTTGAAGATGGGGTGCGCCTCCACGAGAACACCAAGGTGGAGCTGGAAACCTACGCAAGGCAGACAGGGCAACGAATGGTGAAGCCCTTCATGCTGATTATCGCCCGTGAGACGACTCATGCCGGGCAACTGATGCAATTGATTCAATCGCCACAGTTCTTTGAAGGCCGCTATAAGGACAAGGTGATCCAAGTGGACTCCAGCAAGACCGGTGCAGAAGAAGATGAAATGGTTCAGCGCCTGCTTGCCGTCGAAAGCCCGGATGAGCCGACTGAAATTGTGATTCACGTGAACATGCTGAAGGAAGGCTGGGACGTCACGAACCTCTACACGATTGTTCCACTGAGGGCAGCGAATGCGCGCACACTCATTGAGCAATCCATCGGGCGAGGGCTCCGGCTTCCGTATGGGAAGCGTACGGGCGTGACTACGGTGGATCGCCTGAACATCGTGGCCCATGACCGGTTCCAGGAAATCATCGATGAAGCCAACAAGCCCGACTCAGCGATCCGATTGACACAGGTAATTCTGGATCCGGCCACGGATCTTCAGAAGACCCGGACAGTCGTGGCACAGTCGAAGATTGAGGAACAGTTGAGCGGGATACCCGCTGTGGGGTTTCCCGCAGGAGCCCCCCAGCCTGCGTCCGTATTTTCAGGAGAGGCGGAGCGCGCCATTGCTCAGGTCGCATATAAAGTCATCCAGCAATACACGAATCTTCCGGCTTCCAACTACCTCCTCAAGCCGGAGGTTCAAACGAAGATTGCCGAGGAGGTGCAGGAATACATCACGCCGTCTCAGCAAGCCTTACCAGGAATGACTGCTGTGCCGAATATCGCCGCCGTTGTGGCGAAGACTGCCCAACTCGTCGTGCAACAGACGATCGATATTCCGCGCATCCTGGTCGTGCCGAAAGGCGACGTCACGATCGGCTTTCATGCCTTCGCCCTTGATTGTTCGAGCATCAACTACCAGCCGGTCGAGCGGGATCTGCTTATCCAACATCTTCGGACGCACGAGCAGGAGACATTGAGTTCTGGTGGACGGATGCAGCCTGAGCAACGGCTTGAAGATTATGTCGTCCGAGGACTCGTTGACTTCGATGACATCTCGTATGATGAGCATGCCGACTTGCTGTATGACCTCGCAGGCCAGTTAGTGAAGCATCTGCGCTCGTACCTCTCTGAAGAAGATACCCGGAATGTCCTGATGTACCACCAAAAGCAGTTGGCCGCGTTCGTTCATGCCCACATGCAGGCGCACCAGTGGGAAAAGGCCACGGGCTACGATGTAGTGGTGAGTAAGGGCTTCACAGATTTGAAGCCCAGTGCCTATACGGCGAAAGAGGGTGAGCCTGTACAGGACTTTCGTCAGACCGTCGAAGACAAAGGACGGATTGCGCAGATGCTCTTCGGCGGATTTCAGCGAGGCCTCTATTCCGTCCAGAAATTCGATTCCGACACGGAACGGCGGCTGGCCATTATCCTGGACCGGGACGCGCAGAAGTGGTTCCGCCCCGCCTCAGGACAATTCCAGATCTCCTATAAACAGGGCGTCACCCCGCATGACTACCAACCGGATTTTGTCGCCGAGACAGCAGACTGCATCTACATGCTCGAACCTAAAGCTAAAAACGAGATGACCACACCCGAGGTGCTCGCCAAGAAAGATGCGGCGGTTACTTGGTGCGCCCGTGCCACGACCCACGCCATCAGCAACGGCGGCAAACCGTGGAAGTACGTGCTGATTCCACATGATGTGATTGCTGAGAATATGACGCTGGGTGGATTGGTCAGTCAATTTACGAAATGAATCTTCACGCAATGATCTGAACATGCGCATGCGGACGCACGTGAGGAAGCGGGCGTTATCGGCTCCCCGCCATTCCGTTCAGGAGATCCGGGAGGCTGTCGGAGTTGGGGTGGTTCTTCATCGAGTCGGCGAGATCATCGAGTAGCGGGCCGGTTTCGGGGTTGAGCGTTCTCAGCGTCTGGTCGAGTGTGCCCGACTTCAGTTCTTCCTGGATTTGTGCTTGAGTCAGTTTGCCCTCCTTCAAATTCTGTTGCATGACCTTTCCCAACGCCTCAACCTTCTTCATTGTTTCAGGCGGCAGTTCGCCCATAAGTTTCAGGATCTCGGCTTGGTTCTGTCCGTTCAGCGGTATCTGCGCCTGAACCACACTGTCGAATACGAGACAAAGCCCGAGGATGAGTTGCATGACCAATGTCCGCATGATGATCCTCCGTGAGGATGGGCTCAATGGCATTGACGTGATTTCAGACTAGTACAGCATGGCAAGGGCTGTCAGCAAATCTCGTTGATTTGGTTCGTTTGGTTTGTCTTGTTTATTTGGTTAATGTCGTTCAACCAAAGAAACCAAATAGACCAAACAAACCAGATAGACCAGATTAGTCGTTTGATTCGAGGCTCGACGGGGTCTTATTGAGAACCGTGGCGGTGGCGCGCGAAAGGGCTTCGTCGTGTGCGTGATCGTGGGAATAGACACGGAATTGGACCAAGCGGGTCGGCAGGAGGTCGAGAAATTCTTCTAACGGGTCAGTGGAGATGGTCTTGGTGCCCGGGTCATACACATAGAGGGGACTGCCGCGCCGGTCTTTGGGGTCTGGACGTGGGTCGAGCGGCGCCATGTCGACGCGGAACGCCACTTTCTGGAGTCGTGCCGGCAATTCTTTTTTTATCAGTTCTTGGAAGTGCGCGTGACTGGGAAAGTCCATGCCTCGTTCCTGGCCTTTTTCTTTGAGCACCGCACTATAGGCCATCTTCCACTTGACGTCCCGTCCAAGAATTCGGTGCCATTCTTCTCCCAGACGCCGCTCCGCGGTCAGGCGCGAGGTCTTCCATTCCCGCACCTGTTCGAGCAGGGACCAATCGGTCAGCGTCAGATATTCGTCCATCTTCTTTCGAGGATCGTGGGGGAACAGGAGTTTCATGGTGTCGCCGAAAATGTCGCGGAGGTGGATGTCGATCGCGCGCGTGGTTCGGTGATAGTAGACGTTGGAATACAGGTACATTCGGGTGTTGAGGAACATCTGTAGGGCCGGAAGACCGGTCCTATGAATCGTAAATCCCTTCTCGGTGATGATCGTGTAGTGAATCAGTCTGGAGAGATCGACCGGGCCGACCGCGACACCGCACATATAGGAGTCGCGCAGGACATAATCGAGGTTATCCGCGGTGTAGCTGCCGGAAATCACCGGTTGGAGCATGTTGAGCCATCGCGGGATGCGGGAGTTGTCTTTGCCTTTTTCCTTGAGTATGACATGCGCGATTTGATCGGGATCGAGTTCCTCCCCTTTAGCGAAGGGGCCGGATGGGCTGCGTCGGATCTTCCGGATGATTGGACCGAGATGGTCCCGAATGATGATTTGTCCGAGTTTCTCGTGACTGGCATGGAACGCGTGCAAGTAATTGTCGTCGAAGAAATGGCAGAAAGGGCCATGCCCGATATCGTGCACGAGCGCCGTGACGCGGAGAAATTCTTCGACATAGTTTTCAGACGGAATCTCTTTGACAGATTTCTTGAGAAACGGATAGAGGTGCCGTGCAAACCGGCCTGCCACATGCATAGTCCCGAGCGAGTGAACGAAGCGGGTGTGCTCCGCTGAGGGGTACACCCATCGGGCGCTTTGAAGTTGGAAAATGTATCGGAGACGCTGGACCCACGGAGAATCGATCAGGTCCTTTTCTGTCCGTTCGTGAGGGTCCGCAGTGGAAAACGGTACGGTGAACGTGACGTATTGATGAATCGGATCGGCGATCAGCGCCGAACCATCATATGGAGCGTGTGATTGATGAGTGATGTCAGACATGGCGGCTCATCATCTTAGCGTATTTTTTGAGGGGGCGGCAACGGTTACTCCGGCAAACAATCTGCCGGTATCTGCGTCGTTCTCGGTCCCAAGAAATCCTCGACGTATTGCAGCGAATACGCCTCCGGTTTCTTGGAACCTGCGGCCTTGCATCTGCCGGCAGCTTGTTCGCCTCGCGAAGAAACAATCGTCAAGTCTGGAATAAGCGGGACGGACAAAATTGGCTGGGAACGCGAGACTGACAGGACAGAACTCACGCGTCATGCGACTCTTGCTCCTCGCGCTTGTCGTGCACCATTCCGAGATTTTGTGACGAATCGACGTGAACGCTGGAATCCAGTGGATGAGACTGGCGATATTTAGCGATGAAATAGTAGGCGAGAGGATAGGCGAGTGCCGCACCGAGGATGCTTAAGATAAATCCGCCGAGAATAAAGGGTACGGCATAGGGCATGATCTGTTCATAGATCGCGCTGAAACTCAAATCCTGCCAGTCGAAGGACGGGCTGTCCGATTGACCGAGCACGAGCGCACCGACCCAGTAGGTGGCGCCGAGGATGGGGACCAACGTCCAGGGATTGTTGAGAAAGGCGCCTGCCAGGAGCGCGACAAGATTGAGCCGGAAAGCCCAGGAGCAGGCGATGACCAGGATCGTGTGTAATCCGTAGGCCGGGCAAAAGCCGATAAAGACGCCGATGGCGAAGGCCAGCGCCGTTCGCTGCGGCGATTCCTGCAAATGGAGGACTTGTTTCAGCAGCGATCGAAATGAAGGGATCGTGGCCATGGGCGTTGGAGCTGAAGTCGGTTAGCCCGCATTATTCATGACGGTTCGTCGCGAAATTGCTGAGCCGCGTCGCGAGACCGGCGCGCGGAGTTCAAGGGACTGGCTCCGACGTCTGCGGCGGTGCCTGTCCCACTGCTCGTCGGACGGGGACAGACGCCAAAAAGAATGGTGCCAGTCCTCGTGCAGTACGGTGAAGGTCCGAGGGGCGAGCCCGCCGGCCGAAGGCTCGTCATAGCAGCGGATCGGCAATTGTAGCAGAAGTGTTCATGAATCATGCGGGCTACGTGAAATGCTCATAACTCGTGTTCGCCAATCGGTCACGCCGGCCGTGAGGAGACACAGCCTGTATGCCGAAGCGATGGGGACGAATCGTTCCAATGCAGGTCAGGGAGAATGCTCGTGTGATCGCTGCACGTTCGAATTGCGCCCGCTGCCGAGGTGGAACGGTAAAGAGCAATTCATAGTCTTCACCGCCCGCCAGTGCGAGGTGTATCGGGTCAAGTTTTCGGGAGGCTGCATACGCTCGACAAGCGGGCGATATCGGGAGCGCGCTGAGGTCAAGTTGCACTCCGACATGACTTTCCTCACAAATGTGACGAAGGTCGCCGGAGAGGCCGTCCGAAATATCGATTGCAGAGGTGGCAAAACCGAGGGTGCTGAGCCATCGACCTTCGGTCACACGTGCGGTTGGACGTAGGTGCCGTCCAATCAGAAACTTCCGGTGTCTAGCCGAGAGTGCCGCAGTTCGCAGAAGCCGTTTCGCTCGCGCCGACGGTTCGTTCAACAGTCTCAGTCCGGCCACTGCGTCGCCGATCGTGCCGGTCACGTAGAGGCTATCCCCGATTCGTGCGCCATTCCGGAAGAGGGCCTTGTGGGGAGGGACCGTCCCGACCAACGTCAAACTGACAAACCATCCGCCGTTCGACGCCGACGTATCACCGCCGATGAGCTGTACGCGGTGCGGCCGGCACGCGGCCATCATTCCCCGGTACAGTTGAAGTACGTGTTGTCTGGAGCCCGTACGCGGGATGGCCAAGGCGGCCAGCAGATATTGAGGAGAGGCTCCCATCGCCGCGATGTCGCTGAGATTCGCCGCTGCGGCACGAAATCCGATATCGGCCATCGTGGCGGTTCGCAAGTCGAAGTGAATGCTCTCGGTCAAGAGATCCGTTGTCAGCACCGTCCATTGGCTGGACGGTGAAGCGATGACGGCGGCATCGTCGCCGATCCCTTGGATCACCGAGGGAGTGCGGTTGCGGCCATGGCGCCGGTCGAGCGCTCGAATGAGATCGAATTCGCGGATGGTAGAACGGACCTTCGGACGGACCGTGGACGCCATGCTAGTGGGTTTCCTGCGGAGTCAGAGGTCGAGATCGAAAAGCGCCCCGGCTATTGTTTGCTCAGTCTTGCCCTCAAGCTGTCAGATCGCCGGCAGACTTTGTGGAGGCGCTGCGGTACTGGCCGCATGCGCCGGCAGCGGGCGAGCGGCCCGCCCTGTCTTTGCGCGCGCGGCATGTTTTCTTGAGTGCGGCTGCGGCGCGTGGGACTTGCCCGCCGGGCGTGCGGATTTCACATCCCGCCGGAGCGCCACCTTCATCACGTCATCCATCGTGTCGACAAAGACGAGGTGGATGCCCTTCAAGATGTGTTTGGGAATCTCGTCGAGATCCTTCTTGTTGCGTTTTGGAAGAATCACGGTTGTGAGTTTAGCCCGTTTCGCCGCCAAAATTTTCTCTTTCAATCCTCCGATGGGAAGCACTCGGCCTCGGAGGGTGATTTCACCTGTCATGGCCAGGTCTCGGCGCACCGGGATTTGCGACAATGTCGAGGCAATGGCGATGGCCATCGTAATGCCCGCCGACGGCCCGTCCTTCGGAATCGCTCCGGCCGGTACGTGGATGTGGAGATCCTGAGTCGTGAACACGTCGGGATTGATTCCGAGGGTGCGCTCGCGCGACCGCACGTAGCTCAAGGCTGCCTGTGCCGATTCCTTCATGATGTCGCCCAACTGGCCGGTGAGAGTCAGTTGTCCCTTGCCTTTCATCGCGGTGGCTTCGATGTACAGCACATCGCCCCCTGATTCTGTCCAGGCGAGGCCCGTTGCCACGCCGACCTCGTCCATCTGCAATTCTTCTTCGGGGACGAACTTCGGCACGCCGAGATATTTGTGCAGGTTGGCGGCATCGATGGGGAACCCGACGCCTTTGCCTTCCGCCACTTTCTTCGCCACTTTGCGCATGACGTTGGCGATCTCCCGCTCGAGATTCCTGACGCCGGCTTCACGCGTATAGTTGGTGATGATGTGACGAACCGCCGGCTCGGCGATACGGATATGTTTCTCGGTGATACCGTGTTCGCTGAGTTGCCGGGGGATCAGGTACTTCTGGGCAATGCCCAACTTTTCTTCTTCGGTATAGCCGGGGATCCCTATGACTTCCATTCGATCGCGCAAGGCGGGCAATATGGGATCGATCAGATTCGCCGTCGCAATGAACATGACCCCTGTGAGGTCGAAGGGCACCCCCAAGTAGTGATCCGTGAACGAATTGTTTTGTTCCGGGTCGAGCACTTCGAGTAAGGCCGCGGAGGGATCGCCGCGAAAATCCATCCCGACCTTGTCCACTTCATCAAGCATGAAGACCGGGTTGTTGGTGCCGGCTTGCTTGATCCCTTGAATGATGCGGCCGGGGAGCGCGCCAACGTAGGTGCGCCGATGACCGCGAATCTCGGCTTCGTCACGGACGCCGCCAAGACTGATGCGGACAAATTCGCGGCCGAGGGCACGGGCGATCGACTTCCCGAGCGACGTCTTCCCGACGCCCGGAGGGCCGACGAAACAGAGAATCGGACCTTTCATTTTGTCTTTGAGTTTCCGGACGGCGAGATACTCAAGGATTCGTTCCTTCACCTTCTCCAGATCGTAGTGGTCTTCATTGAGCACTTTCGCGGCGGCTTTGAGGTCGAGGTTGTCAGTGGACTTCTTGGACCAGGGCAACTCCACGATCCACTCGATGTAGGTTCTGACGGTCGCAGACTCGGCGGTATCCGGGTGCATCTTCTCAAGGCGCTTGAGCTGTTTTTCGGTTTCCTTCAGCACCTTCTCCGGCATCTTCAGTTCCACGATCCGTTTGCGAAACTCGGTGATTTCTTCTGCGCGTTCGTCGAGTTCGCCCAGCTCTTTTTGGATCGCTTTGAGTTGTTCGCGCAGGAAATATTCGCGTTGAGTCTTGTCCATCTCCCCTTTGGCTTGCGCTTGAATCTTCTGTTGCATGGCGAGGACTTCGATCTCTTTACCGAGGATCTCGCTGACGTGCCGCAGTCGCTTGATTGGATCGACGATTTCAAGAACTGCCTGGGTGATTTCGACCTTCAGGCCGAGATTGGAGGCCACCATGTCGGCCAGACGCCCAGGGTCTTCGAGGTTCTCGATGACGATCATCACGTCTGGAATCAAGACTTTGCCGAGACTCACGATCCGTTCGATCTGTTCTTTGACCGTCCGCATGGCGGCTTCGGTTTCAAGCGCAGCGCCCGCCGATTTGTGTTCGGTGAGTTTGTCGATGCGTACGGAATAGTAGGGCTCCGTCTGGATGTAACCCGCGATTTTGGCCTTCGACAGTCCCTGCACCAGGATTTTGATGCGTTCATCGGGCAGTTTCAGCATCCGCATGATGATGCCGACCGTGCCGATGGTATGGATATCCTCCGGCGAGGGATTCTCGACGTCCAAGGCTTTTTGCGTGGACAGGAAGATCATTCGATTCCCGGCCAGCGCGGCTTCAATCGCTTTGATCGACATCTCGCGGCCGACAAACAAGGGAAGGACCATGTACGGAAAGACGACGATGTCTCGGACCGGCAACAATGGAAGCTGGTCGGGGATTTCGATGTTTTGGGGCGGTTGCAAGTCTTGTTCGATTGACTCGTTCATCGGTGTGGTCTCGGTGTTGTGCTCAGTCCGAATAGGAGTGAGTGGTTGTGCTTTCGTTGAGTGCAGTGTCCCGCAGCTTGCTATGATGATGTTCGTGATCGTGTCTTGCGGTGGTCGCCGGATGGCCGAATCCGATTCCGCAGATAGTCGTTGAAGTCCGAGCCCAGAGAAGGGTTCTTGAGTGCGAATTCGACGGTCGCAATGAGAAATCCTAACTTGTCCCCGGCATCATATCGCTGTCCCTGGATCTCCAGGGCATACATCGGGGATTTCTTCGCCGACTCCCGAAGCGCATCGGTCAATTGGATCTCGCCGTTTTTCCCAGGCTGAGTCTTGCGGAGAATGGAGAAAATCTCCGGCGGGAGGATGTAGCGACCGATGACCGCGAGATTGGATGGCGCCTCCTCCGGCGTTGGTTTTTCAATGAGCCCCTCGACTCGATGCAAGCCTGCCGAAACCTTTCGAGAGGCGACGATGCCATAGCGATTGACATCACGGCGTGCGACTTCCTGCACACCGAGGACCGCGCCATGGCGTTTTTTGTACGCATGAATGAGTTGTGCGAGACCAGGGACCGGGGCATCGATGATTTCATCGCCGAGTATCACCGCAAAGGGTTCGTCCCCGATCAGCTGTTGGGCGCAGAGGACCGCATGGCCGAGTCCGAGGGCCACCGACTGACGGACGTAGCAGAAATTCGCGAGTGTGGAGATGTGCCGCATCTGGCTGAGGAGCTGCCCCTTGCCGCTGCCTTTGAGATTTTCCTCCAACTCGACGGACCGGTCAAAATGGTCCTCGATTGCGCGCTTGCCCCGCCCAGTGATGATGATAATGTCTTCGATTCCTGAGGCGACCGCTTCTTCCACCGCATATTGAATCAACGGTTTGTCGACGAGCGGCAGCATTTCTTTCGGAGACGCTTTTGTCGCGGGGAGGAAGCGAGTACCAAGGCCTGCAGCGGGAATCACGGCTTTGCGCACTTCGAAGCGTGACATTTATCGATACTATGTGATGGGGTAGGCGTTAGCATGCGACCACTCAACGACTTATGCTGCTAACGGATGAAACCTATCACATATCCTCCAATTGTGGATAACTCTTATGAGGGCAGGGAAGGTCAAAATGTCACCTTCGCTAGACCAACTCGCACAAGCCGTTGTAGAACGGTTACACGGTAACCTGGAACGGCTCATGGCTCAGGCTCAACGAAAACCTTACCCTCAGCACAGACGCCCCCAAGAGCATACATTAAGAGTCTGAAGGACACAAGGCGAACGGTGCCTGTCGTCGGGTTGCCTACGGGCTCGATGCCCGATGAACCTTGGTATGATCCTCACAAGGACGAATACGGAGCGCCCTGGCTTCGATGTGGTTCACTCGGATGCTGAAGGTACTGGGAATCAAGCGCCCTGCACTGTCGTTGCACTCACTACGACATACGCTCATAGGAAAGAGTGTGGAGGAGCGGACCTATATGGCAGGACTACAATTCAGCGTCAAGGACCTGTCCGAAGCGCTTGAAGCCGTGAAGTTCCCTGTGTTACTCACGGCGGATAGACTGATCTATGGCACACTTCGGCGGGCAATCTGAGATCAACTATCAGAGGAGACGTGTTCTGAGGTTCGCCGTACTCGGACATCTTCGACTGTCCAGCGCCACGCAGTGGGACACGCTATGTATCCACTTCACAATGGATCGAGACGAAGAAATCGAAACTATCCTGAACGATCTATGGAACAAGAAATACGTCGATGTCGGCAAGGACAGGATGGTTAGCATTACTGCGTCAGGGCGTCAACACCTTGAGGAGCACTTTCATCTGAGAGGGGATGCGTGAGGCGGTCAAGTTTCCCAAGCCCGCCGTTGTCGTTGGAGACAACTCCAGGGCGCCGAGCCGATGTTGTAACAGGAGGGTTCTCAGGGATGGACAAGAAGAGCGCCGCAAACGATCCGAACGTCGCAGCGAACCTGGAAGTCATTCGAGAATACCTGGAAGTCCAATTCAAAGGGTTTGGGGTTACCGACAAGCCAGATGCTCCACTTTCTCACACCTTTATCGTGACGAAATCGTCTGACCAAGAATACAAATTAAAAGTTTATTGGGCACAACTGTCAGATCAGAGCCACACTCCCGAAAAGACTCAACAGCGCCTTGTCGCGGATGATGTAGCGGGTAGGATGAAGGGAAAGTCTCAGGGAGAGTATTTCTCATGGGGAAAGCACTAGTGTCAGCTTCCCTTGAAACGAAGAGCCCGGTACCCTTCTTCTTTGGGCATCCGTCCTACAAACGCCATAGCACGCAGTACGGCTCTCTCCAGATCGTCGCCTGACGTGAACTGTCTTACGAAACACGCATAGGCACCATTTTGCGTCGCAATCGCATGTGTTCCGCGTGTGGTGCGGTCGGTGAGCGCAACCACGGCTATGTGCGGTCTACTGGCGATCGGCACCAAGTCTACTAGTACCCTGAAACCCGATTGATCCGGCAAATCGAGTGCAAGCACGACGCAATCGATCCGATGAAATCGATAGAGATTCAACCCTGATTCGGCGTCGCTGGCTTCGAAGACTGAGTAATCAGGGGAGCAATTCTTCAAGTGAGCGGCGAAGCGTATACGGTCGGCATCATTGGCGTCGATCAAGAGGACTGACGTGGTGGGATTGTCTGGCATCCCTGACACTCCGCATGGGAGGCTATTGGATCATGCACGTATGAAAGTGTCAATGCGGAGAAAGATGGCCCAGTGGGCTGACTGGCGGGAACGTGAAGATGAAGCCTGCGGGAGGATTTGAAGTCAAGTCAATTTCAACTGCATATCACGGATGCTGGTGGTCATGAACGCCATGTTCGCCATGATGTTCATGATCGTGTCTTTCTACACTTCCACCATGGCCATGCTCGTGAGCATGAAGATGGGAATGTTCGTGGCTGTGAGGATTCCCTGAACTGTGATTATGCTGGTGGGAATGCTGGTGCTGATGTTCGTGTGAGCCTTGCATGGGGCCTCCTGTGCTTACAAAGAAGTTGTTGAACACTCTCGCCCGCGAGTATCAAGAGCGTACCACTCGGATTTTTCATTTTCAAACTGATCGATTAGCCCTGGAAGGAGCGCCGACCGGCTCCATCACAGTGTGCCGACCGAGGCCTGAAAGGGATTTGGCTAAATCAACGAGAACGTTTTTGCGGCACTAGCGAATCCAGGGTTCGGCTCGCCTTTTCATGGCTAATATTCAGCCACTCGCACGCAATACTGAAACTAAAGAACACGATGACAGAGATGTAGGTTTCCACCAGCCGATGAAAGGCCACTGCCGTGTCAGAGGACTCTCCCGTCACAACGATGGCGACTTTAAAACTCCGAACTTTCGGATAGACGCTATACATGTCTGCGATCTTGAGGAGGATGTCTCGATTCACGGATTCGTGCAATGTGGCGGTCCGTAGATCGGCGAGATGCAGATACTTCGATGGCGGCCAGTGCGAGTCCGTGGAGAGTTGGTGGGTATGAGCTAAGAACTCCTCCGCTGTGACCATCCCGTGCCAGCGAACCAAGGTTAGTCCAAGGTCCTCATCGATGGAGTATATGATGGGCATGGAGATAGCCTCCGTATCGGCTGACAGTTATATCACAGTGGCATGGAAGAGTATGCTGATACTCACGGTCCAAGGAGCGGATGACTCGGTGGATGCTCATGGATGTTGCAATTTTCATTCTACCTTCCTTTATTTATACAGTTAAAATACCTAGATATATGTGCCCACTTGACGTTCTATGGGTAGGCGATGTCAAGGAATGCCGATGCGTAACCTGTATCGATCATGACGATTTGCGAAACTGTGCGGACGTTACGTGGGTCGAGCATGTGCGGACGTAAAATCCCGATGCACACGTATGGCAACATATCGATGATTGAATGTCCTCTGTGTCGGGCTGTGGTGTCATGCCGGTCTGCCCCTCTCTTCAACTCTCGTCGAACAGGCATGCGCGGGACATGCCGTGTCTCTCTCGTGGACATTCCTACTCGGAGGCCCTCGATGTTTTGTGTGACGAATATTGTGGGTCATCAGCTTTACATTCAAATACTTGCCCAATATAATCCGAGAGTTTTACGCGTGTGTTACCGGTGAGAGAAATGTGTGAACCGAGCGAGACTCGTGGGATGGGTGAGAAGGGGTAGGAATTCAATCTGTCGTGTCGCGCCTTTCTCGCATGTCTCGCGCCTCACGCAAGGCTTCCCATGATGCCGGCAATATCTTCCTCTTTTTCCCATGGAACTCAAATCCAGTGAGGGGAACATGCAGTTCAGCCGGACCTCGTTGGTTCTTCCTTATGGCGCTCATCATTCTCACGTGCGGGGTACTACCGGTCTTTGCGGTCGCTGCGGAGCAAACTGGAGTCAAAGTCACGGCCATTGAAATTCGAGGGAATAAGCGGATCGAGGTACCCTCGATTGTCGGCCGAATGACGTTGAAGGTCGGGGATCCCTACACGCCTGAGAATGTTCGTGGACAAATCAAGATTCTCTACGAAACCGGATTCTTTGAAGAGGTGCAGGTGGAGACGGAATCGGGATCGGATGGGGTCGCCCTGGCTTTTCTTGTCCGTGAGAAACCGTTTATCACTGAGATCGTGTTCGACGGGAATAAAGCGCTCAGCGACGACAAACTGAAGGAAAAGATCACCATTAAGAGCCAAGCTTTTCTGGATCAGCCACAGGCCAAAGAAAGTGCGGAGAAAATTCGCCTCGCCTACCAGAGCGATGGCTACTTCAATTGCCGGGTGACTCCCATCGTTCAGACCCTGGACGAAGATCGGAAGCGGCTGACCTTCTTTGTAAAAGAAGGTGAAAAGGCGCGGGTCAAGACGGTCGTGTTTGACGGCCTGCATGCAGCGTCGAAAGACGAAATGTTCAAAGTGATGGCGACGCGGGAATGGATTCCCTGGTATGGTCTGTTCACCCAGTTGAAGTTACCGTCTCTTGTCTCGGATGCTGGCGTGTTGAAACGGGAAGAAATGAATAATGACGTCGAGCGGGTCAAAGAGGTGTTGCTCAACAAAGGCTATTTGAACGTTCGGGTCGGATTGCCGGCAGCGGAGCTCAGCGAAGATAAGACATGGTTTGTCGTGACGTATCCGGTGACGGAAGGGGAGCCGTTCACGATCGGCGAAATCGGATTCCGTGGAAATACAGTATTCGAGGATCCGGAGCTGCGAGGAGGGCTCAAGATCAAGCCGGGGGAAATTTTTCAACGTCAGAAACTTCGCGACGAGATCACGCGATTGACCGATCTATATGGAAGCAGGGGCTATTCGTTTGCCGAAGTCGCTCCCAATGTGAACCCCAACATGGCGGATCGGACCGCAGCCATCATTCTGACCATCAAGGAAGGGGAAATGATGCGGATCCGTCAGATCAACATCAGCGGGAACGAAAAGACCAAGGACAATGTGATTCGACGTGAAATTCGTGTCGACGAACAGGACGTCATCGATACGCCCGCGTTGAAGCGGAGCTTTCAACGTCTCAATAACTTGAATTTTTTCGAGACCGTGGAAATCCTTCCGGCAAAGGTGGCTGCGGATAAGGTCGATCTGAATGTTCGGGTGAAGGAAAAGCCGACCGGCCAATTCAGCATCGGCGGCGGATTCAGCACGTTGGACCAACTGGTCGCGATCGCCGATATTACGGAGGGAAATCTCGGTGGGAACGGCTGGATGGGGCGAATTCGCGGGCAGTTGGGCCAACAGCGGCAAATAGGGCTGATCACGTTTCGTAACCCGGCGTTGAATGACTCCCTGACCTCATTGCAGTTGGATATTTACAAGAGTGCCACGAACTACGTCACGTATTTTGAGCGGAAAACCGGGGCAAGTGTGACTTTCGGCCGATGGTTCTCCGAGTATGTGTCCGGGAGTCTTGGTCCCTATGCGGAGGAAATCGAATATAGCAATCCAACGGCGAGCGCACCGGCGCTCATCACGAACCAAATAGGGCATCAGTCGACCACGGGGTTTCGGGCTTCGCTGACACGCGACACACGCGACTACTTCATGGATCCCCGTACCGGGTGGCGAACGTCGCTCGCAGTGAGTTGGGGTACGCCATACCTGGGTGGCACGAACGACTTTTATAAATATACTTTCGATGTCAACAAGTACACCCCGCTTTTCTACGATACGAGATTTTCGGTCCGTGCGCGGTATGGTGTGGTCGAATTGCTCAATGCCGGGCCGGATACGCCGGTTCCGTTGACCGAACTGTATTTCGTTGGAGGTATCAATACCATGCGTGGGTTTGTCTTCGGCAAAGCGGGACCGGTGACGTCTGATAACAAGCTCCTCGGCGCCGCAAGTGAATTGATCTTCAACTTCGATTTTATCTTTCCGATCTCTACGGAGGCGAAGCTCAACGGCGTCATTTTCTTCGACTATGGGAAGGGGTTTGCCGATGACAACGTCTCATTTCCTTTGCGACCCGCGGCGGGTCTTGAGGGGCGATGGGTTTCACCCTTTGGTCCCCTCCGCGCCGCGTACGGGATCAATTTGGATCCCAATCCGGGAGAACGCAAAGGGGTCTTCGAGTTTACGATCGGTACGATATTCTAAGGGGTGAGTCTTTGACCACGAGCGGAGGTAACGGCGTGAAACACGTTGATGCTGTCATGGGAAAGCTGTTCTGCACAGGAGGTTTCTTGATGGCGCTCCTCCTTGTCTCCGGCTGTGCCGCCGATGGGGCCAAAATCGAGGGGAAAATCGGAGTCGTCGATCCCGCTCGTGTCCTGAACGAGACGAGCCACGGCAAGAAGGCCAAGGAATCGCTGGGCGCATTCTCCAAGAATCGTCAGGCGCTGATCGAGATGGATGAGAAAGAACTCCGTCGCATGGAAGAAGATTTTGGGAGGCAGGCCAGTGTGTTGAGCCCGGCTGCGAAAAAGGAGCGCGAAGATCAGTTTCGACGGCGAGTGGCGGAGTATCAACAGAAGGCCGGCGAAATGAATCGGGAGGTTCAGGAAAAACAAAAGGATGTGCTCGAAGGATTCCGTGAGAAGGTGGGACTCATTGTGGCAAAAATATCAAGACGCCTTGGGTTGCAGGTTGTCATCGATAAGGGGAAAGGGGGCCCCACCCTCTTTAGCGAGGAGGGGCTCGACATTACAGGTCAGGTGATCGAAGAATTTAATCGTGAATATCCGTAACCGGCGCGAGAAGCGAGACTTGCGAGAATAGCGGGACAAGCGAGACGGGTTGGGAGTCTCATCTTCACGAGTCGCGCCTGTCGCGCACGTCTTGCGTGTCTCGCTCACGCTTCGGGAGCAGAGGAGGGTTCGATGGAACGACTGAGAGTGACCAGTGTGATCGGTGCAGCGGCATTGTGGCTTGGGATGGTGTCTCCGGGGTTGTCGGAAGACAGCGTCAAGATTGCGGTTATGAATCAACAAATGGTGGTGGAGCAGTCGAAAGCCGGGAAACGGGCCCTGGAAGAGCTTAAAGCGTATTCCATGACCAGGCAAAAGATCATCAATGCCGACGATCAAGAGCTCAAGGAATTGCAACAGGCGATGCAAGACGGGAAGTTAAGCGACAGTGCGAAGCAGGAGAAGCAAGGTCAGTTCCAGGTCAAGTTGGAGGCCTATCAACGCCGCCTGGCCGACTTCAACCGCGAGATTCAACAGAAGCAGCGTGAATTGGTCTCGGAATTCACGAAAAAAGTGCAAGCGGCCGCGCAAGTCGTTGGCGAAAAGACTGGCTCTACCGCCATCATGGATAAAGGGAACGAAACGGCGATGAAGATCGTGCTCTATCATCAACCTGGATTGGATTTGACGGATCAAGTGGTAAAGGAGTTCGATCGGCAGAATAAATAAGAGGAGAGGGATGGTTCGAAGTTGGAAGTTCGAGGTTTTTGAAACTTCGAACCCTGAACGTCGAACTTCGATTGCATGACTCGCGCGTCACGCGCCTCGCATGCACAATTGAGGTCTCGCCTATGAGGAGGTTCCGGAGATGTCCGTGATGGAACAAACCGAGATTCAGGCCATTTTGCCGCACCGGTATCCCTTTCTGCTGGTGGATCGCATTCAGGAATTGGACCCCGACCGGCGGATCGTAGGCATCAAGAATGTGACCGTCAATGAACCGTTCTTCCAAGGGCATTTTCCCGATCGCCCTGTCATGCCGGGCGTATTGATTCTTGAAGCCATGGCTCAAGTCGGTGCGGTGCTCGCGTTCAAGTCGATGGGGCACGCGGCGCGCCCGGTGGTCTATCTGACCGGCATCAATGGCGCGAAATTTCGAAAACCGGTTGTGCCAGGTGACCGGTTGCGGTTTGAAATCGACGTCATCAAGAAGCGTGCGCCGTTTTGGAAGATGCAGGGTAAGGCGTTTGTCGAGGAAGATCTCGTCTGTGAAGCCGAAGTGACGGCAATGGTGACCGAGGAGAAAGACGTGAAACGTGAAACGTGAAACGAGAAACGAGAAACGAAAGAAATGTCGTTGGGCGCTCGCGATTAACGAATAACGATTCACGATTAACGTCACCCCGGAGGTTCCGAGTGCAGATTCATTCAACAGCGATTGTTCATCCCAAGGCGAATCTTGCTGATGATGTGGAGGTTGGGCCGTTCTGCGTCGTCGGTGAGCATGTGACGATAGGAAAGGGGACTAGATTGTTGTCCCATGTGACCGTCGAGGGATGGACGGAGATCGGCGAGCGGAATGAGATGTATCCCTTTGCCTCGATCGGCGGGCCGCCGCAGCATCTCGGATACAAGGGGGAACCGACCAAGGTCATCATCGGCGATGACAATATCCTTCGGGAGTATGTCACGGTCAACCGCGCGACGGCGCAAGGTGGCGGGGTGACATCGCTCGGATCGAAGAATTTTCTGATGGCCTACGTTCATGTGGCCCATGATTGCACCCTCGGCAGCCATCTCATCCTGGCCAATGCCGCCACCTTGGCCGGTCATATCGCCATCGGCGACCATGCCATCATTGGGGGACTGACCGGTATCCATCAATACGTTCGAATCGGGTCATATTCCATGGTCGGCGGGTGTTGTGCGATCGGGCAGGACCTTCCGCCGTTCATGAGGGCTGCGGGCGGGTATCGCGCACGGATGTATGGCCTCAACTCAGTAGGACTGCGCCGCCAAGGGTTTTCGACCGATCGGATCTCGGTGCTGAAACGCGCCTACGACATGCTGTTCCGTTCGGGGCATCGAACCGCAGAAGCGGCCAAGCTTGCTAAGGTCGAGTTCAGAGACCAACCCGATGTCATGACGATTCTGGGATTTTTGGATGGGACGAAGCGTGGCATCTGCCGGTCGGTCGGCAAAGATCAGGAGGATGAGGAGTGAACATTGTGGCATCGCTGCCCCGTGTCGCCGATGGCGAGCGGATCGGACTGATTGCCGGCAACGGTCGGTTCCCGATCATCTTTGCAGACAATGCCAGAAAGCTCGGCTATCACGTGTCGGCTGTGGCGCATGAAGGTGAGACAGAGCCGGAGTTGGCCGGCCATGTGGATCGGATCCATTGGATCAAGATCGGCCAGATCAATAAACTGATCAAGGCATTCAAGGAAGACAAGGTCCATCAAGCGGTCATGTTGGGCGGGATCAAGAAGACCCACGTCTTTACCACCGTGCGGCCCGATTTCCGGACGTTGGCGATGGCCACACGGTTGGCGCTTTGGAAAGACGACGATATTCTTCGGGAATTCGCGAAGGAGCTTGAGCAAGAAGGGATTGCCATCTGTGAGTCGACATTCGGGCTCGAGGGAATACTCGTGGAACAAGGGACCTTGACCGCGCGGGCACCGTCTGAGAAAGAGTGGGAGGATATCCGTTACGGGTGGGACGTGGCGTATGACATCGGGCGTCTCGATATCGGGCAGTGCGTCGTGATCAAGGATCGTGTCGTCGTGGCTGTCGAGGCGGTCGAAGGGACCGATGGAGCCATCAAGCGCGGCGGCGATTTGGCGAAGGAGGGCGCAGTCGTGGTCAAGCGGTCAAAGCCGCAGCAGGACCTGCGGTTCGATCTCCCGGCTGTGGGACCTCGGACTATCGAAGTGATGATGTCGGTCAAGGCCTCCGTATTGGCAGTCGAAGCCGGACGGACCGTCCTGTTGGACCGCGAGATCATGTTGGAGAAAGCCAGGTCTGCCCGCATTGCCATCGTCGGGATCACGACACTCGAACCGAGAGGAACATGACACCGTTGAGGGCAGGGGTCATCGGGGTCGGACATCTCGGTCAACACCATGCGCGGCTCTATGCCTCATTGCCCGGGGCGCAGCTCGTAGGCGTGACGGATCAGTCGGTCGAGCGCGCACAGATGATCGCAGACCGGCATCAGGCGCGCGTCTTTCGCACAGCTGATGAATTGTTGCCATACGTCGATGTCGTGAGTGTGGCGGTTCCCACGTCAAGCCATTACGCCGTTGCAAAATCCTGTTTGCAAGCAGGCAAGCACGTCTTGATCGAAAAACCAATTGCCGCGATGCCCGCAGAGGCTCAGGAGCTGGTGCAGCTGGCCAAGCAGCGGGGCTGTTGTGTTCAGGTCGGTCACAGCGAACGATTCAATCCGGTCATGGCGCTCATGCGTCCCCATATTGGGCAGCCTGTGTTCATCGAAGGCCACCGTCTCAGTAGTTTCAGTGAACGAGGGACGGACGTGGATGTGGTCCTGGACCTGATGATTCACGATCTGGATCTCGTGCTCTCCATGAATCCCGGTCCTGTTGAGGAGGTGCGGGCGGCGGGAGTGGCCGTGCTGTCGTCCTCGGTCGATATCGCCAATGCCCGCATTCAGTTCCGGAACGGCTGCGTGGCCAACCTGACGTCCAGCCGTGTGTCGACGAATAAGATGCGCCGACTGCGTCTCTTTCAGCGGGACAGTTATGTGTCGATCGACTTTCAAACCAGACAAGGGATGATATCCCGACGTCACGCCAAGACGGGTGAGCGATCGACCATCGACATCGAGCAGTTCCAGGGTAGGGACGAGGAACCGTTGAAGCTGCAACTCGCATCGTTTCTTCACGCTGTCGGGACTGGGACAAGGCCGGTGGTATCGGGTGAGGACGGCGCTGCGGCAGTGGAAGTGGCACATCAGGTCTTGCAGGCCATTGCGGCCTTCGCAACTCGCCATGAAGAAGGGGTAAGGGATAAAGGGGTAGAGGGATAGGGAGATAAGGGGATAAAGGTAGTGAGATACAGAGGGAGTGGGAAAAACGCTAGACAAAAAATGGGTAGACGCTTAGCTCTCTGCAAGGGCACCACTTTTCCCCTGTACCTCATCTTCTTGTCCTCCCCTCGTACCCCGTTATCCCTTTACCCCTCGTACCCCGTCTCCTCGCTCCGCCCCTCTACCCCGCTACCCCGCTACCCCCCTTGCCCCGTTCCCAACACCCCTTTACCCCCTTCTTAGAATGAGGATTCTGATCGTGACAGGCGAAGCCTCGGGTGATCTCCACGGGGCTCATTTAGCCAAAGCGATCATGGCGCTCGACCCGACGGCTCAGCTGATCGGCATCGGCGGGCCTGGAATGCGCGCTGCTGGTGTGAGCCTGGTGCCGGATGTCCCGCAGCTGGATGTGATGGGACTGGTCGGGTTGTCTTCTATCCGAGCCATCGTGCAGCGCGTTCGTGCAATCCGGCGGGTGTTGAAGGCAGAGGCATGGGATCTTGTCGTACTCATCGATAATCCCGGGTTGAACTTTCATTTTGCCCGGGTGGCCAAAGCAGCTGGTCGACGTGTGCTCTACTATATCGCTCCACAAGTGTGGGCGTGGCGACCGGGGCGCATGAAATGGATTCAGCGCCGGGTCGATCATGTCGTCGTGATCCTTCCATTCGAGCCGGAACTCTATCGACGGGCGGGGGTTCGTTGCACGTTCGTCGGGCATCCACTGCTTGATGAGGTCGCGCCGACGTATGACCAAGGGCTGCTTCGCAGGGAGTTCGGTGTTGACGGATCCGCCCGTGTCATCGGATTGTTGCCGGGCAGTCGAAAAGCTGAAGTCGAAATGCTCCTCCCGGTGCTCCTGAAAGCGGCCGGGCAACTGGCCGAAGCCGAACCAGGAACGCAGTTTATCTTGGCACAGGCTTCCTCAATTGACGATAATCTGATTCAGGCCTTGCTCCAGCATAGCCCTGTGCCGGTTCGTGTTGTGTATGATCGAGCCAGTGAGGTAATGGCCGTGTCCGACGCATTGTTCATTGCGTCGGGGACTGCGACCTTACAGGCTGCGGTGGTGGGGACTCCGATGGTGCTGCTGTATAAGACGTCGCCGTTGACGTATCGACTGGCGCGGTGGCTCATCAATGTGAAATGGATCGGACTCGTGAATTTGGTGGCTAATCGATCTGTCGTACCGGAATTGATCCAGGATGAGGCGACGGATGAACAGCTGTGCCGGGAAGTCCTACATCTTTTGCGCGATCCGTCGGCGTATAATGACATGAAAGAAGGATTGCGACAGGTTCGGCAATTATTGGGGGAACCGGGCGCCTCCGCTCGAGCGGCGCAGGTGGTCTTGTCTGAATGTCGACTCTAGATCGCTTGATACGATTGTATCGCTATCTGAATCCGTATCGGATTCGGTTGGGCGCGGCATTCGCTTGTTCAGCATTGGTGGCGGCGTTCTCCGGCGCCTATGCCTGGCTCGTCAAACCGGTCCTCGACGAGATTTTCATCAATAAGAATGAAAGCCTCCTCATCGTCCTTCCGCTCGCGCTCTTCATCGTGGCGGTACTGAAGAGCGTCTTCAACTACGGGCAAAATTATCTCATGAACTATGTCGGGAATCGGGTGATCACCGACATTCGGCAGGAGTTGTTTGGAAAACTCATTCGGCTGCCCGTGTCCTATCATGATGTGAATACATCGGGGCGGTTGGTGTCTCGTGTGGTGAACGACGTCACGCAGATGGCCAATGCGGTGGCGGGAGTGCTGAAAGATATATTTCAGCAGGGGCTCACGTTCCTGGCCATGATGGGCGTGATTTTCTATCAGGAATGGAGACTGGCCGGTCTCTCGGTAATTGTCATTCCGTTGGCGGTGTTGACGATGGTGCGGATGGGAAAGCGCTTGCGGGGGCTTGCGAAAAGCGGCCAGGAGCGGATGGGGGATATGGCCTCTACCCTTCAGGAAACGCTTTCCGGCATTCGCATGGTCAAGGCCTACGGACGCGAAGAGTCGGAGGAGGCGCGCTTTCAAGGGAGTAACCGATCGTTCCTCAGCACAACGATGAAAGCGATTCAGGTTTCCTCACTCGGGTCGTCGCATTTGGAAGTGATCGGTGTCGTAGGGGTCGCGGCGATTATTTGGTATGGCGGCTTCCTCGTGATCAACGGCTCCATGACGCCGGGAGCGTTCTTCTCATTTCTGGCGGCGATGTTTATGGCCTTTACGCCGATTCGTAAGTTGTCCGGTTCCAATAATCAGATTCAACAGGCGCTGGCTGCGGCGGAACGGGTCTTCGGAGTTTTGGATCTCAAGTCGGAACAGGATGAGGAGAAAGGCCGATTGGAGTTGCCGCGGATTGCGCAGTCGGTGACGTTCGACGACGTGACGTTCCACTATGAGAGCCAATTAGTGCCTGCGCTCAACGACATCAACGTGACGATTCGTGCGGGAGAAATGGTCGCCCTTGTGGGCAGCAGTGGCAGCGGAAAGACGACCCTGGTCAATCTGATTCCACGTTTCTACGAGCCGACAGCCGGCCGGATTCTCATCGACGGGGTCGATATTCAGTCGTACACCCTCGCCTCGCTCCGTTCGCAGATCGGTATGGTATCCCAAGACGTCGTCTTGTTTGACGATAGTATCCGAAGCAACATCGCCTTTGGACGGGAGGGCGCGACCGACGAAGACATCGTTCAGGCGGCGCGCTTGGCCTTTGCTCACGATTTTGTCGAACGCCTTCCAGAAGGGTACCACACGATTGTGGGAGAGAAAGGGGTGAAGCTCTCCGGCGGGGAGCGGCAGCGCTTGGCTATAGCCCGTGCGATCTTACGCGACCCACCCTTGCTCATCCTCGATGAGGCGACGTCGGCGTTGGACACCGAATCTGAACGGGTCGTCCAGCTGGCTCTTGCCAATTTGATGAAGAATCGAACCACCGTGGTCATTGCCCATCGGTTATCCACGATTCAGCAAGCCGATCGGATCATGGTTCTGGCGCGGGGCTCAATCGTTGAAGTGGGGACACACGAAGAGCTGCTTCGCCGCGGGGGACAATACCAGCGGCTCCATGCGATGCAGTTCCAGGATGTTCCCGATGCGTAACCCCGCGATGAAGCGGGTCGAGAACTGGCTGAAGTTCTCTGTGTTTCCCCCGATCGGGGCTGCGGTGATTCGAACGCTGGGGCGATCGATGTGCATTGAGACCAAGGGCCAGGAATCGATTGATGCGCTCTATCAGACCGGCAAACGCGTCATCATCGCCTTTTGGCATGCACGTCAGCTCATGATGCCCCTGACATACCGAGGGACGCAGGCGCATATCCTTATCAGTCAGCATAAGGATGGTGAAATCATCGCACGAATTGTCGAGCGGTTCGGGTTTAAGGCTATCCGCGGATCGAGCACCAGAGGCGGTGTCGAGGCATTGCGCGAAATGATCCGTTTGGGACGGTCCGGAGTGGATCTCGTCGTGACGCCAGACGGGCCCAAAGGCCCGGCCCAGGTGGCGAAGATGGGCGTCATCCAATTGGCACGCGCCTCAGGCCTGCCGATTGTCCCATTAACCTTCGGTTGCTCAAAAAAAAACACTTTTCGAGCTGGGATTCCTTCATGGTTCCCTACCCTTGGTCGCGCGGTCTGTATTGTTGGGGGGCTCCGATCTGGGTACCGCGCGAGCTAGATGAGTCGGCTTTGGAGGCCAAACGGCTGGAACTTGAAACGATGTTGAAGAAGATGACCCTTGAGGTCGATGAGGCAGTCGGCTCATAGCCAGGTTGCTGAAAAAACCCCGCCAACAGGAGAATACCGTTATTTGGTTTATTTAGTTTGTCTCGTTGTATGGTTGGTTAAACCAGACAGACCAGATGAACCAGATAAACGAAACAAACCAGATTGAGCATCCTGCCTGTCGGATGAGTCGTTTCACGTATTCGTATTTCTGAGTATCGGTGGTGTTACCATCTTTCTGGGGCCGAGTAAGGTCAACGTCATGTGGTATTTCCTCTACAATGTGACATTGCTGATCGCTGCTCCGGCTATGCTTGCGGTGTTGCTCGCCAAACAACGATGCCGCCAAGGGTTGCCTCAACGACTGGGATTTGGAAAAAGTCTATCTGGTCTATCAGATCTTTCTGGTCCATCTCGACCGAACCAACCAGATAGACCAAACGAACCAGACAGACCAGATAGACCAGCCCGACCAGTGATCTGGATTCACGCAGTCTCTCTCGGCGAAGTGGTGGCAGTGACACCGCTCGTCAATGAACTGCATCGCCGTCATCCTGCGTACCGTCTGGTGGTATCGACAGTGACCGAGACAGGGCGGGAAGCTGTGGCGCAGCGGTTGGCCGGCGTGGCAGATCACTGCTATGCGCCGCTCGATTTCCCGTGGGTCGTTACCAGGTTTATCCAGCGACTGCAACCCTGTCTCTATCTGTTCGTCGAGACCGAACTCTGGCCGAATCTCTTGTGGCAGCTGCATCAATGCGGGGTGCCGACTGTCCTTGTGAACGGTCGGCTCTCGAGCAAGTCTTTCGCGCGACAACAGTGGGCGCCGGTACGATCCTTCTATCGGACGATATTACAGACGCTCAGTCTCTGTTTGATGCAGTCAGACCGGGATGTCGATCGTATCGTGGCGTTGGGAGCGGAGGCTTCGCGAGTGAGGCGAACAGGGAACATCAAGTTTGACCAGCTGATGCTGGCCGTCACGGAGGGTGTGACGAGCAGGACTCATCTTGGGCTTCAGGATACAGAACAGCTGTTTGTGGCCGGCAGTACGCATGCCGGTGAAGAAGAGACCCTCGTAGAATGTTATCGAACGCTCGTGGCACGCTATCCCTCAGCGGTCCTGCTCCTGGCTCCTCGACACATCGAACGGGCGGAATCGGTGGAGGCGATGGTCCGGGCACGCGGGCTCGCTGTGCAGCGACGCAGTACTATTGGGCAGGCCGGTGTGTTGCGATCGACTGGTCCTCGGGTGATCGTGCTCGATTCACGGGGCGAATTAGCTGCAATCTACCGGGAAGCGGTGGTGGCATTCGTTGGAGGCACACTCGTTCCGGTCGGTGGACATAACTTGCTGGAGCCGGCTCAATGGATGAAGCCGGTGTTGTTCGGCCCCTACACCGACCACTGCACGGAGATTGCTGATCTCTTGGTCCAGGCAGGAGGAGGGTGCCGGGTTCTCCATGGGGAAGACCTCACGCGACAAGTCATGGCTCTCTTTCAGGACAGCAAAGAACGGGAGCGGATGGGCCGGTTGGCTCGTCGGGTGGTCGAACAAAATCAAGGAGCCGTGCAACGAACGCTGGATGCCATCGACAGGTTGTTGACACCACAGCAAGGCACCAGCGGGTCCCCACTTGCAGGACGGTCGCGCCCTCTCATGGCTGAGAAAAGCAGTACCTACTCAGGTAGATAGGCTGAAGGGCAGAACTCAGGTGGATAGACTGAAGGTTCGAGTGAGTGCGCCTTAGAGTCTGGCTAATAGCCTTCAGCCTAATATCCTTCAGCCTGTACGAACAATGCTCAATCCTGGGACAAAGGTCAAACGGTGGCTGATGTGGGCCGCAATCCCCTATGGGGCGGTTGCACGGTTGCGAGCATTCCTGTACTACTGGGGCTGGTTCACTCAATGGAGATTACCGGTCCCCGTGCTGAGTGTCGGGAATCTTACGCTGGGCGGAACGGGAAAAACACCGGTGGTCATCATGCTGACCGATTGGCTCCTTGCACAGGGGAATCGGGTGGCGATTCTCAGCCGGGGCTATCGACGAACAGGCACGGCCCAATATTTATTGGTATCAAACGGGGAGAAACTGCTGGTCGGTCCGAACGAGGCAGGCGATGAGCCGTTCATGATGGCGCAACGTTGCCCCAAGGCAATCGTGGCGGTCGGCGCCGATCGCCATGAGCTCGGCGACTGGATCTTGAATCGATTTCCGGTCGATTGTATGGTGCTCGACGATGGATTTCAGCACCTAGGACTCTATCGCGATGTGAATATCTTGCTGGTCGACGCCACGGATGCGGAGGGACTTGAAGCCATGGCCCCGGCCGGCCGGCTCCGGGAACCCCTTCGGGCAGCGGCACGCGCAACCGCGATTGTCATCACGAGAGCGGACGCGCCGGCTCAGGTGACCGAGGTCACTCGAAGATTGAAGGCCACGCTGGGGTTTATTCCGGACCCGATCCAGGCGATCTTTCGTCCAGAGAGTCTTGTGTCTGTCGTGACCGGAGCGTCAGAGTCGCTCTCCTGGTCCAAAGGTAAGACCGCGCTGCTGTGCAGCGGCGTGGGTCATGCCGGATCGTTCCGTTTCCTCGTCGAGCGACTAGGGATCAAGATTCTCGACGAAGTGGTCTATCACGATCACCATGCCTATACGAGCCAGGATGTTGAGCAACTGAGTGCCAGAGCGGCGGACCTTCGTGTTGAGCTGGTCTTGACGACGGAGAAAGACGCCTGCAAATTGACCTCACTGCTCCAACCCACCGACAGCTGGTGGGCAGTCCGGCTGACCACGGATGTGATTGCAGGAGAAGATCGGTTGCGACGATTGGTGCTTGGGATGGGAGATAAGGCGAGATGAGCGCGAAGGGTGGACGGTTCGAGGTTCGAAGTTCGACGTTCGAGGTTTTTGGAACTTCGAACACGGAACTTCGAACTTTGGAGAGCTGTGAATAAAGAGGCCGTCAAAAGAATTCTGGTGCGCGGACCCAACTGGCTCGGCGATGCCGTGATGTGCGAGCCTACGCTCCGTGGATTACGGAGTCTCTTCCCCGAAGCTCAGATCGCGCTGTTGGTCAAGCCGTATGTGGCCGAAGTGTTCGCGGGACACCCGGCCTTGACGCGCGTGCTGACCTACGACGGGAAGGGGCGTCACGCGGGGCTTTACGGTAAGTGGACGTTGGCCGGTCAGTTGCGACAGCAAGGCTTCGATCTGGCGATCTTGTTTCAAAATGCATTCGAGGCGGCGCTCCTAAGTTTTCTGGCCGGTGTACCCCGGCGCTTTGGGTATGCGACCGACGGACGAAGTCTGCTCTTGTCCGATCCCGTCGCTGTACCGGATCGCCGCTCGCCTCCCCACCTTGTCCGCTACTATTGGGATCTCTTGAAACCGCTGGGCATGACGGGTGATCCTGTTGCACCAAAACTCGTCGTCTTTCCTGAGGAGGAACAGGCGATGCAGGCACGATTCGTCAAGGGCGGCTTGACTGCTTCTGATGTCGTTGTGGGGATCAATCCAGGCTCCACCGGTGGCAGGGCGAAACGTTGGCTGCCGGAACGATTTGCCGAGGCGGCGGACCGACTCTGCCGCACGATACGCGAATCCAGGGGACAACAAGCCGGCGTGGTCATTTTGGGAGGCAAAGAGGAAGAGGAATTGGGCCGGGAAATCGCCTCGCATCTGTCGTCTCGATCCCTGGTCTTGACCGGGGCCACGACGATCCGGGAGCTGATGGCCGCATTAAAGCGGTGCGAAGTACTTCTAACAAATGACAGCGGCCCCATGCATGTTGCGACCGCGTTGCGGGTGCCGGTCGTCGGAATCTTCGGGTCGACTGATTGGCGCAAAACAGCACCGTTTGGGAACGCTGATGGCCTTGTGCGGCAGCCGGTCGATTGCGCTCCCTGCATGTTGTTGGACTGTCCCATCGATCATCGGTGTATGACAAGGGTCACGGTTGATCAAGTGTACGAGGCGGCGACCAAACAAATGGCTGGTCTCTCTGGTTTATCTCGTTTGTCTGGTTCATCTGGTCTTTCTGGTTTCTCTGGTTCAAACGAAATAAACGAGACGAACGAAACAAACAAAAAAAACCAGACGAACCAAACAAACCAAACAAACGTTCTCGACGATGTCACCATATTTCTGGATCGAGATGGGACCTTGAACTACGATCCAGGCTACCTGAAAGTTGCCGCTGATCTGAAGTTGTTGGCCGGGGTAGGGCCGGCCTTGGCGCGGTTGAAAAAGGCCGGAGCAAAACTCGTCGTCGTGACGAATCAATCCGGTGTCGGTCGTGGACTGATAACCCTCAAGGATCTGGAAGCGATCCATGCCCGGTTGCAAGGTCTGTTAGAACAGGAAGACGCGGCGTTGGATGCGATCTATTTCTGCCCGCATCATCCTGACGATGCGTGTCGCTGCCGCAAGCCGAATGTCGGAATGGTGGACCGGGCGGTGTCGGAGTTGCAATTGGATCTCCGGCGTTCCTATTTGATCGGCGATCATGTGCGCGACATACAATTGGCACACAGGGTGGGGGCCAAGGCGATTCTCCTCACACCAGCGCCGGTGGACGCACAGATGTTGGAGAAGCTCGAGGCTGAACAGGCTTTGCCGGATGCCGTGGCGAAGTCCATGGTTGAAGCCGCTGACTGGATTCTGAAGGACGCGAAGACGCGTCTCAGGTGAATAGGCTGAAGGGAGATAGACTGAAGGTCGGAAGGTCGGAAGGTCGGAAGGTAAATGCTCTGAGATCGACGGCTCGGACCTTCAGCCTATTAGCCTTCGGCCTCAGGCTTCAAGAATTAACCATGCGTGATCACACAAAGCTTCGGGCCTTTGAACTGGCTGATGAGGTAGTCATGCTGGTGTATCAGACAACGGCAAAGTTTCCTAAAGAAGAGTTGTATGGACTGACTTCTCAACTACGGCGGGCAGCAGTTTCGATTCCTTCTAACATAGTAGAGGGGTGCGCTCGTGACAGTGAGACAGAGTATCTCAGATTTCTCAACATCGCCTTCGGCTCATTGAGAGAAGTACATTATCAAATTACTTTGTCGAAAGCGCCTGGGCTTCTTCTCCAACGAGAATTCATCTCTGCTTGAACCAAAGATCGTAGAAACCGAGAAGGTATTGAATGGCTTGATTCGTGCTTTGCGAGATGATTGATAGCCTTCAGTCTTCGGCCTATATACCTGTGTGCCTGACCTCGTGGAAGACTACCGCCACATCTTGTTGATCAAGCCCAGTTCATTGGGCGACATCGTGCATGCGATGCCGGCCTGTATGGCAATCCACCGGACTTACCCCAAGGCTCGACTGACCTGGCTGGTCAAGCGCGAATGGGCCGGCCTCGTCGAGCGTATCGCCGGGGTGGATCGGGTATGGCCGGTGGAATCGACGCTCAAGGGATGGCTCTCCGAGGTGTCTCCTCTTCGTGCTGAGCGTTTCGATCTCGTCGTGGATCTGCAAGGTCTCTTCCGGAGCGCCGCCATCGGGTGGCTGAGTGGCTCTCCTTTGCGAGTGGGATTTGCCAATGGCCGGGAGGGGAGCCCCTGGTTCTATTCGCGGCGCGTGCCGGTTCCACATATCGAGATGCATGCGGTTGATCGCTACCTGCTTGTCGCCACGGCCATAGGGGCGGCGGAGACCGGTGCGCCGGAGTTCCGTTTCCGTATCCCGCCTAGCGATCACGAAGAAGTTGATCGATTGTTGAGTCGATCCGGCGTGAGGTCCGGTACGAGTTGGGTGGCGATGAACGTATCGGCCCGGTGGCCGACCAAGCGGTGGCCGGCTGCGGCTTTTGCGGAAGTTGCAGATCGGCTGCAGCGAGAAGGCTATGGCGCGGTGGTGATGATCGGCGGCCCGGACGAACGAGCGGATATCGCTGCAGTGAGCCGGATGATGAAGACCCCCGCCATCGATCTGGCCGGTGCCACGGCAGTGGGATTACTGCCGGCACTCCTGAGCAAGGCGTCGCTGCTGATTACCAACGATTCAGGTCCGATGCATGTTGCGGCAGCGGTCGGCACACCGGTGGTGGCGCTGTTCGGCCCGACGAGCGCGGTTCGGACAGGCCCCTATGGCACCGGCCATCGCGTGCTGGTCACCGGGATTTCCTGTCGTCCCTGTCTGAGTCGGACCTGTAAGAACCCGGTTCAGTTGGAATGTCTCACGCGTATTAGTCATGAGCAGGTTATTGCTGCGGCGCGAGACCAGCTGGCAGTCCATTCCGTGCATGAACACTCATGAAAATATTCATTTCTGAGTCCAGTACAGCCGTCGGCGGGCAGGAGCTTGCCGTGCTGCTCTATGCCGAGGGATTGATCAAACGAGGGCATGAGCTCCAATTGATCCTTGAACCGGGAAGTCCGATCTGTGCGATGGCCTTGGCGAAGGGGTTGCCGGTTCGCCAGGTCCGGATGAAGCGGTCGCAATATCCGTCCGCCATCCGTACATTCAGGCGCATGCTCGTGTCGGAGCAGCCTGCGATTCTTCAAGTCAACAGTTCGCGGGACAGTTGGATTGGAAGCATTGCCGCCAAGCTCGTGAGCGTGAGACCCAAACTCATTCGTATCCGCCACATCTCCACCCCGCTGAACAAGAATTTCACGACGCGCCTCCTCTATCGCTGGTTGGTCGACATGGTGGTCGTGACGGGAGGAGAGCGGACCAGGCGGGGGCTCATCGATCGAGACGGGCTGGCCGCTGATCGGGTCGCCGCTTTTCCGATCGGGCTCGATGTGGCTTACTTTCATCCTGCCCCGGCCGATCCCGACCTCCGGCTGGAGTTAGGTCTGCCCAGTACGCAACTTCTGGTCGGTCTGATTTCGTACCTGCGAACGTACAAAGGGCATGAGTATTTTATTGAAGCAGCCAGGCAGATTGTGGCGAAGCGCGACGATGTGACGTTTATCATTGTGGGGGAAGGCCCGGAAGAGCAGTCGATCCGCAGGCGTATTGAGCAGCTCGGCTTGACCTCACGGATCAGAATGTTGGGTTTCCGCGACGATCTGTTAAACGTGTTTCGCTCGCTGGATGTCTTTGGCATCCCCTCAGTGGAAGGGGATACCATCCCCCAAGTGCTCATGCAGGCGTTGGCGATGGGACTACCGGTCGTTTCAACGACAGTCGGTTCGATCCCTGACGTCGTCATCGAGGGGGAGACCGGGTTTGTGGTTCCCCCGCGCGATGCACCGGCGCTCGCCGATCGAACGCAAGTCTTACTGGCCGATGCTTCGCTTCGAGCCCGCATGGGAGCGAAGGGGAGGGCATTGGTCGAGCAATCGTATTCGATCGACAAGATGCTGGATCGAATGGAAACAGTGTATCGCGGGCTGGCGCCTGCCCGGCAGTCCTAGCCCGCATTATTCATGACGGTTCGTCGCGAAATGCCGCATCGGCGCGCGACAAGCGCGAAGAGCGAGACTCGCGTGACGTGTTAGCCATGTTCCTTCTAGTCGCGCTTTTCCCGCCAGTCACGCCCGTCTCGCTTGAGTCAGGCATCGGCGATTGCAGCAGAAGTGTTCATGAATAATGTGGGCTAGCATGACGAAGCTTTCGATCTATGTCATCGCCTATAATGACGAGCCCAATATGCGGGCCTGTCTTGAGTCCCTGGCAGGCTTTGGCGATGAATTGATCGTAGTGGATTCCCATAGTACGGATCAAACGGCCGCGATCGCCCGTGAATTTACCGAAAAGATCTACCAGGTAGAATTTCTCGGATTTGGGAAATTACGCAACGAGGCGGTCGCACTCACGACCCATGACTGGGTGTTTAGTCTGGATAGCGATGAAAGGATGACGCCGGAGTTGCGGGAAGAGATTCGACTGTTGCTCGAAAGAGGACCGGAAGCAGATGCCTACTTCGTTCCGAGAAAGAACTACTTTTTAGGCCGGTGGATCGAACATTGTGGCTGGTTTCCCGATTATCGGCAGCCGCAATTGTTTCGAAAAGGCCGGTTTCGTTATCGTGACGAAATCGTCCATGAAAGTTTCGATTGCGATGGGCCGGTAGGGTATCTCAAGGGTCTCGTGCTGCAATATCCCTTTCGAGACATCGATCACTATGTCATGAAGCAGGACCGCTACTCGGATTTGATGGCCGGTCGCATCGCGGAGCAGGGCCGGCGATTCTCGACCCATCAACTGATCACTCATCCACTCGCGACGTTTCTGAAGATGTATGTGCAGCGGGCCGGCTTTCTCGACGCCATGCCTGGCTTGATTCTTTCAGGACTCTATGCCTATTACACCTTTATCAAGTATGCGAAGCTCTGGGAAATTACGAAGAACAAAATGTCTATCTAGTCTATCCGGTCTATCTGGTCTATTCAGTCTTTTCGGTCCGTATAACCCGGAAACCAGACAGACCAGATAGACCAAATAGACCAGACAGACCAGTACAGTATGAAAGTCAGCGGATTTACATTCGTGCGGAACATGGTGAAGTACGACTATCCGGTCGTGGAATCGATCCGCTCCATATTACCGGCGGTCGATGAGTTCATCGTGAACGTCGGACGGTGCGACGACGGGACACTTGAGCTGATTCGCTCGATCGGCGATCCGAAGATCAGGATCGTGGAGTCGGTCTGGGACGAGACGCTGCGAAAGGACGGACTGATCTATGCCCAACAGACCAACATTGCGTTGGCACACTGTACCGGTGATTGGGCGTTCTATATTCAAGCCGACGAAGTCGTGCACGAAGACGACTTGCCGGTCATCCAGGAAGCGATGCGCCGGAACCTCGGCAATCCCGAGGTGAAAGGACTGGTATTCCGGTATCTGCATTTTATTGCGGACTATTGGTCGACGAATCCCTGGTTCTATCACAGAGCCGTGCGGATCATTCGAAACAATGGTGAGGTCGAGTCCTGCGGCGATGCCGTGGGATTTCATCTGAAGGCGACACAACAGTATCTCCAGAGCGGACCGAAGGAATGGATTGTTCCGTCGAACGGACGGGTCTTCCACTATGGGTGGGTAAAGGATCCTAAAACGATGCTGGAGAAAAAACGTGAGCAGCTGATGGTCTACCATGGAGACCATGTGCCTGCCGCAGAGGCGAAACAGGTCGCTCATGACAGCTTTCAGTTTGAGGATTATGCCGTGTTGAAAGAGTTCGGTGGCTCGCACCCGCTCGTCATGCAGACACGCCTTGCGGTCGCGGGGCGTTGGGCGCCCCGGCGAAATCGATGGCTCAACTGGAATTTCTATCGGGAAGTCGCTCGCAGAGGATTCCGTGGTTAACATGAATGATCGGTCGAGCGTCACGTCATGCTGAGCATTATCGTCGCCGTGCACAATCAATTGGGGCACAATCAGCTCTTTCTAGAGGGGATACAGCGTTATACGACCGGCCCATATGAAGTGATCGTCATCGACAATCATTCGAGTGATGGGTCGGCAGAGTTCTTTGAGGCGAAGGGATGCAAGGTGATTCGAAACGATCGAAACCGTTGTTATCCCGAATCGATGAATCTCGGGTCAGCTATGGCACGAGGAGAAATTCTGTGTCACATCAACAACGACGTGTATGTCGCGCCGAACTGGAACGGGCTCGTGATCGACGCAATGGAGCGACATCGACTGCATGTGGCATCCCCGCTGGGACTGGAAATGATGCCGACCGCTTCCTTGACCGATTGGATGCAAGGGCGCTGGGCGGCGATTGGGCAAGGACGGCTGTCCAGTGGAAAGAGTATCGACCAACTTCGTACGATGATTCAGGCGATGTATGGCGATTGGGAACGCTATTGCGGGGAAGCGCACCATGCGTTTGCCGGCGTGATGTTCGATGGGATCGTCGGGTCCTGTGTCATGATCAGGCGATCGACATATGAGGCCCTCGGTGGTTTGGACGAACGGATCCAGTCCGCTGATTGGGACTTGTATTACACCGTGCGCAAGCGCGAGCAACTCATCGGAGATGTGAAGCGATGCATGATCGTGGGGGCTTCATTTGTGCACCATTTCATTCGGGCCACGGTCAAGAGTAAGCCTGAACCGTTTGCCTGCACCCATGAACGATGGACGATCGATCGGAAGTGGAGTCAGTCTGAACAAGCCGAGTTGTGGTGTAAACCGTCGGAGTTTTCCACTTCGTCCTTGGATCAGCGACTTGCTCGGCGCGTGCTGAAACCTGTGAAAAAGATGGTTCAGGAGGTGGATCGGGCCACAGTGTGGCGCCGACTCAGGGTCGATCCCGATCGTGTCGTCGCTCAGTACCGCCGGCATTTTCAACAGGCAGCGGCACTGCTGCCCGGTGGAGTGACATCATGACTGGGACTGCCGGTCCGCCGACCGTGACGTGTATGGTGATCACAAAAAATGAAGAGGCCAACATCCAGGACTGTTTGAGGTCGGCTCAGTGGGCCAATGAATTCATCGTGGTCGATGCGGAAAGCCAAGACAAGACGGTCGAGATCGCCCGCGCCTGTGGGGCCAAGGTCTTCGTGCGTCCCTGGCCCGGCTTCGGTTTGCAGAAGAACTTTGGAATGGCACAGGCGTCGTCTGACTGGATACTGATCCTCGACGCCGATGAACGAGTGACCGAAGAGCTTCGTGGAGAAGTGAAGAGCTGCATCGACGGATGGAGACCGGGCGTTCCCGTCGCCTATCGAATGCCCAGGAGGAATTTTTTTTACGGAGCGTGGGTGCGAGGCGGCTCCGTCTATCCCGATTACCAAGTGCGCCTTTTCCGGCGGGGGATCGCGCAGTACAATGATGTCGCCGTGCATGAAAATCTCATCGTCGATGGAGAGATCGGAACACTGGCCGGTCACCTCGATCATTACACAGAGCGGCGCATTCAGGATCACTTCAAGAAGTTCGGGCTCTATACCACGCTGGCGGCACAGGAGAAGGCCAAGACGACTCAGACGGTTGGTCGGACTCACCTGCTCTTCCGTCCTCTGGTGATCTTGCTCAAAACCTATGTCTTGAAACAAGGGTACCGTGATGGAGCACGCGGACTGATTGTCTGTGTGTTTGCCAGCATGTACACCTTTGTGAAATATGCCAAGCTGTGGGATACCACCAGGCGGGTGGCTTCTCACCCGGATGCCAAGTAGTGGGCACGCGAATTCTGTACGTGCATGGGATGGAAGCGATCGGCGGGGCGGAACGCGATCTGATCGCACTGCTGAAGACACTCGATCGCCACACGTGGGAGCCGCATGTGGTCTGTCCCGGAACAGGCCCGTTCACTGAGCTGCTCCACACAATCGCAGTTCCCACTCATGCGCTGAGCCTCCCACCTTGGAGAAAGCTCCGCGCCGTGTTTCAGCGCCGACCGGCGATCGAGCGTTTGGAAGCGCTCGTAAATCGACTCGATCCGGCCCTGGTTCATGTGAACGACATTTGGTGGGTGCCCCACACCGTGAGAGCAATCGCACGCCGTACATCCAACTCTGTGCCGATCATGGCCTATGTCAGACAGGAAATCGAACCACCGAAGGTCCGACGATATGAACTAGATCGAGTGGAGGCTGTCATTGCAGTCTCTCGGCAGATTGAACAGTCGCTGATTGCCGGCGGGGTGTCAGTGAAACATGTCCAGACGGTCTACAGCGGCATCGAACTGTCCGGGGGACAACACATTCACCACGACCAGCCGATTCGCCGGATGGTCGGGCTTCAAGACGACGCTGTCTTATTGGGCACGGTCGCCAATCTATTTCAGCGAAAAGGCTATGAGGTCATGCTTCGTGCTCTTCCAGCCATCGTCCGCGCCGTCCCCACGGCGCATTATGTGATCGTGGGCAGTGACGATCGCGGCTATGCCGATCGACTCAAGCTGCTCGCTCACGAGCTGAAAATAGCCGAGCACGTGCATATTGTCGGTTTTCAGGACCCAGTTCAGCCGTTCTTAGCTGCGCTTGATCTCTATGTGCATCCGGCACTGATGGAGGGGTTCGGGATCGCGGTGGTCGAAGCCATGGCGATGGGAAAGGCCGTTGTTGCGACCACAACAGGAGGTCTTCCAGAAGTTGTGGCCCAGGAAGAAACCGGCTTGCTTGTTCCTCCGGGCGATGTCGAATCATTAGCCGCGACCGTGGTCTCACTCCTGCAGGACCGAGCCCGGCGGGAACAGATGGGCGGTAAAGGACGCGCGCGCGCACACGAGCGATTCAGTCTTGATGCGTCCGTCAGGCACATGGAGCGGGTGTATGGTGAAGTGCTGAGGGCTCAGAAGGAGCGGGGATGAGAATCGGCTTCGATGCCAATCCAATGGGGGAGGATATGGGCGGGGTGGGGTGGCATAGTTACCATCTGCTCCGTACGATGCTGGCACAGAAAGAGGGAACCGATTTTGTGGCCTATACGAGACCGGGTGTTGGCCGGCTTCAATCTATGGAGGGGTGGCCGGGGGTTGAGCGCCTTCAGTGGGCGAACGCGAGCCGATGGGCGATGGCGAAGCGGGGATCATCCGATCGGTTGGATCTCTACCATGGGACCAACTTCAAAATGCAAACCGTCGGGCGCTATGGCGGAGTGGTGACCATTCACGATCTATGGCTGGATCGCCATCCCGAATACTCGAAGAAGATGTTGGGCCAATGGCCGTCGGCATTCAAGTCGAGACACACCGCGCTACGAGCAAGAAAGGCCATCACGGTGTCCGAATTTTCGGCCAGAGAATTGATGGAGCTGTATGGTTTGAAGCGCGAGCATATCGTGGTCATACCGAACGGAGTATCGGAGGATTTTGTGCCACGTCGGGACGATCACGCAATGGCGGAGTTGCGGAAACGGATCGGTCTAAAGGCTGAACGATATGTCTTATTTGTCGGGGGAGCAGACCCGCGTAAGAATCATCAGAAATTTCTTGAAGCGGCGGAGATCGTGCGGAGGAAACTGGGGTCGAGAATGTTGGTGCTTGTCGGCTCGCCCATCCATCCGTTCGGAAACTATGAGGAGACGGCTCGAAGGCGCAGTTTGACAGACCATGTGCTCTGCCCCGGACGGGTGTCCACACACGATTTGCAGTTGTTGTATTCCTTCACCGATCTGTTCGTGTTCCCTTCGTTGTACGAGGGGTTTGGGATACCGGTGCTGGAAGCGATGGCCTGTGGGGCGCCCGTGCTCACGTCCAATTCGACTGCATTGGCGGAAGTGACCGGTGATGCGGCGGTGTTGGCAGATCCTCACGACGCGCGGGCACTGGGAGAGGCTATGGTCCGTGCGCTCGAGGATGAGCCGCTTCGAGCCGCGTTAACAGTCAAAGGATTCGATCGTGTCAGGCAGTTTTCCTGGGCACACGCCGCCACAAAGACCCTCGCGTTGTACGGAGAGCTGTGCGAAGGAGGCTGACAAGTCAGCAAGGGAGCAAGCTGACATGATGAGATGTTCTGTCAAATAAAGGTGATGAGCGACTTGTCAGCCTGACGCTTGCCAGCATGTAACGCATGAAGAACATTCTAATCATCAAACTTCGCTACATCGGTGATGTGTTGTTGGCGGCGATGACTGCGCGCGCGATCAAATCTGCACGACCGAATGTTCGAGTGACCATGCTGGTGAACCAAGGGACGGAAGACGTGTTGGCCGAAAACCCGGACATAGACGAGGTCGTGACCCTCGATAAGGCACTGGCAGCGCAATGGCCACTCATCACCGTGCTGCGTCGTCGGCGATTCGATACTGTGATCGATTTGACAGATGGGGATCGGGCTGCGTTCCTGAGTTGGATCAGCGGGGCGCCGGTTCGAATTGGATTCAACGATGGGCATCGTTGGCAAGGGCGATTCTATACGAAGGTAGTCCGGTTTGATCGAGGTGTGCAGCACAGAATCGACCGGGATCTGGAAGCACTCAAGCTGGTGAACATCCAAGCAGTCTCGCAGGATCCCCACGTGTGGTTGACGCCGGAAGAAGAGCACAGCGCGGATCAACTGCTGGATCAATGTGGCGTGCAACGATCATTGCCGATGGTGATCTTGCAGCCCGGTGCCCGGTATTGGGTTAAAGCCTGGCCTGCGGAGCGGTTTGCAGAACTGGCCGATCGTCTTACGTCACAGTATGGGTGTCAGATATTGATCGGAGGCAGCCGGCAGGAGGGCGATCTCGCGCAGGAGATTCGACAGATGGTCAAGAATCGCCCCATTGACATGACAGGCCGTACGACTATGAGACAGTTCGCAGCCATTGCGAAAAGATCAGCGCTCTTTGTCGGAAACGATAATGGCGCAATGCACATTGCGTCCGCAGTCGGCACTCCTGTGGTGGCCTTGTTTGGCCCATCGAACCCTCGCGAGTGGCGTCCTCGTGGAGGTCCCGTGGAGATACTCTACAAGGAGCTCGATTGTGGCAGGTGTTCCAATTCAACCTGCACAAGAGGCGAAGAGAGTTGCATGAAGTCAATTGTAGTCCACGAAGTATTTGCTGCCGCCCAGCGTCTGCTCCTCGCCGGAAAGAACCTCCTAGCCGATTCTCGATGAAGGTCGGCCAACATTTTTTTTCTTGACAGAAATGGTTTGCATGTTCATATTCTGAACAGCCTAACAATTTATCCGTATAATTCATGGATTTACAAGGTCAGCGAGACCTTCTGCTTCTGAGCGAGCTCGATCGAGATGGTGGAGCTACCCAGCGCACACTAGCCACTAAACTCGGTGTCGCGCTCGGTCTGACCAACCTCTATCTCAAGCGTCTGGCTCGCAAGGGCTACATCAAGATCACGACGATCCCGCGTAATCGCATCAGGTATCTGCTGACACCACAAGGTTTCACGGAAAAGTCACGCTTGACCTATCTCTACATGCAGTACTCCCTTTCCTATTACCGTGACATGCGTATCCGGCTCAAGGAAATGATGTCGACGTTCGATGCGACTGATGGCCATCGGGTTGTGATCTATGGGACGACTGAGTTGGCCGAATTGGCCTATCTGTCCCTTCGAGAAATGAATGTCGACTGCGTGGGATTCATCGATGGAAGTGTGCGCGAGTCATTCCTTTCATGTCCGGTTTCCCCACCCGACAGGATTAGTCGATGGCAATTCGATCGCGTGTTGATCACAGATCTCGAGCATGCGGCAGCCTGTGAAGAACAGTTGGTCCGATTGGGAGTGCCACGGGAAAAAGTGTTGCGACTTGGCCTGCCCGGACAAGGCTTGGTGCTTCCGGGCGTGATAGCAAAGTAGGGTCGTGCCTGCGATGTAGATCTGTAAGTGAAAGGGCGGAGCTGTGCTCGCAGGGCGCGCGACGAGCGCGACATGCGGGACTCGCGAGAAAAGGGCCAGACGTGCGGGATCCGCGAGAAATGCGAGAGGAGCAGGACATGCGAGACGTGAATGAACGAGAGCACGACATGCGGGACTTGCGCGATTAGCATATGGCTGTCACTCGTTTTGAGGATCTTCAGGTTTGGCAGGAGGCAGCCTCATTGGCGGTAGAGGTATACGCTGTCTCGAAAAACGGTGACTTTAACCAGGATTTCGGCTTTAGAGACCAACTTCGAAGATCCGCAGTTTCGATAGCGGCCAACATTGCAGAAGGAAAGGAACGAGAGACGATCCCGGAATTTATCCGGTATCTGTACATAGCCAAAGGATCTTCGGGCGAGCTGAAGACTCACCTCATGATTGCCCAACGGATCGGGTATATCGAGCAAGTCTGTGCAAAGAATCTCACGCAGAGAGTTGAGAAAGTAAGCGCCAAGCTCGGCGCCTTGATTAGAACTTTGAAGAGGAAGTAGCGCTGCTGCCCCTCATGCTCATTCAAACCGCCAGTTTGGCTAGTCGCGCTTTTCTCGCCTTTCCCGCAAGTCGCGCACGGGGTGGCCCATGAACGAGTTCATGGGCGCCCCCCGTTGGTACGCCCTTCGGACGCGGTCGCGCCACGAGAAGGTCGTGCGCGAGCAGCTGGCCAATCAAGGCATTGAACCGCTCTTGCCGACGGTCAAGCGTCTGAGTCAATGGAAAGATCGAAAGAGAGAAATTGAAGTCCCGCTCTTTTCAGGGTACTGCTTCGTCCGCTTTGCATCGGAGCAAAAGTTGCCGGTGCTCAAGACGATTGGAGTGGTCGATATTGTCGGGGCCAGTCATTCCCCGGAGGCGATCCCGGATGAAGAGATTGCGGCGATCAGGATTCTGATGACGAGTGTGCTGCCTTACGATTCCCACCCGTATCTGCATGAAGGCATGCGCGTGGAAGTGGTTCGAGGTCCGCTGCAAGGAGTTCATGGAATTCTCCTGCGTAAAGAAAAGCGCCATCGTTTGGTGTTGGGAGTCCGACTCATTCAGCAAGCCGCAGCGGTGGAGATCGATGTGAATGATGTGGTTCCGACGTAGTTAACCTTGTTTATCTGGTCTGTCTGGTCTGTTCGGTCTATCTGGTGCTCCGGACGAGATAGCCCAGACAAACCAGATAGACCAGACCGACCAGATGCAAGACGAGTATCTACAACAAGCGATCCTGGACGCTACCACCACACAGCCTGGGATCAGACTAGTCATTCTGTTCGGCTCGCTGGCCGACGGTGAAAAGCGGGCAGAAAGCGATATCGATGTGGCGATCGATGCCGGACATTGCCTCACGGTTGATGAAAGACTAGCGATAATGAATGCGTTGGCGGAACGAACAGGCCGTCCGGTAGACTTGGTAGACCTTCGCACAGTTGGTGAACCGCTTCTTGGTCAAATCCTCCGACATGGGAAGAAATTGTTGGGGGATGGGACGAGTTACGCGAACGTAATCCGCAAACATCTTTTCGATCAGGCAGACTTCCTCCCGTATCGCACGAGAATTCTTGCTGAACGGAGGCGGGCATGGATCGGGAAGTAATCGAGCAAAAGCTCGAATCCCTACGTCGCTTACTCCGGTGACCCTTTGACAAGACTTCCGATTGGTCACCAGATAGACCAAATGAACCAGACAGACCAGATAGACCAGACAGATCAGACGGACCGGATCAAGTCGTCGTCATTCAGCCAGAAAGCCACGCTCAGGAAGCAGGCAATTCGAGACCGATTCGACCGGTTGGCCTCGCAGCGAGAATATTGGCAACGTCGGGCATCCTACTATTACCACGATCAATGTCGGTATTTGAGATTCCTGATACCGGAGGGCTTGAGAGTTCTTGAAATTGGATGCGGGTTAGGGGATCAACTCGCGGCACTCAAACCCCGGCGTGGATTAGGTATCGACCTGAGCGAGGCCATGGTGAAGGAAGCCTCCAAGCGCCATCCGGAAATAGAGTTTCAAGTCGGAGACGGGGAAACGCTGGCACTTGACGAGAAGTTCGACGTCGTCCTGCTCGTCGATGTCGTCGGGCATGTGATTGACGTCGAATCCACACTGAAGCAACTGCGCCGCTGTTGTACGCCCACCACTCGCATCGTCATCGCCTATTACAATTTCTTGTGGGAGCCGTTTCTGCAATTGCTGGAGCGGGCGGGCCTGAAAATGCCGCAAGAGGAGCAAAACTGGCTTTCCCATGCGGAGATCAGAAACCTTCTCCAGCTAGCCGATTATGAGGTCGTCAAGGCCGAACGACGCCTGCTCCTGCCCGCCGGCATTCCAGTCTTGTCAACGATAGTGAATCGATTATTCGCGTATGTGCCGGGGCTGAATATTCTGTGCCTCTGCCATTATATGGTGGCTCGGATACGAACCGTGTCGAGAAGTGAACCGCGGTCGGTGAGTGTCGTCATCCCCTGTCGCAATGAAAAGGGAAATATCGAAGCGGCGATTGCGCGCCTTCCATCCTTTGGCCGTCGTCAAGAGATCATGTTTGTTGATGGCCATTCGACTGATGGAACTCCGGAGGAGATCCAGCGGGTGATCGAGCAATATCCGGGAAAAGATATCGCGTTGCTTGTGCAAGACGGAACGGGGAAAGGGGACGCTGTACGCAAAGGTTTTGCGCATGCCACGGGGGACATCCTCATGATCCTCGACGCCGATCTCACCGTGCCGCCTGAGGACCTCCCCAAATTCTACGAGGCGATTGCAAGCGGCAAGGGAGAGTTCATCAACGGGAGCCGGTTGGTCTATCCGATGGAACACGAGGCGATGCGTTATCTGAATCTCGTGGGCAACAAGTTTTTCAGCATGGCTTTTTCCTGGTTACTGGGCGAACGGATTAAGGACACACTCTGCGGAACGAAAGTCTTGTTTCGAAGCGACTACGAGCGCATCGCGAAGAATCGATCGTATTTCGGCGATTTCGACCCCTTCGGAGATTTCGACCTCTTGTTCGGGGCGTCCAAGCTCAATCTCAAGATTCTAGAAGTGCCTATCCGATACCAGGAACGGACCTACGGTACCACCAAGATCCATCGCTTCAGACATGGTTGGCTCCTGTTGAAAATGATCGTATATGGCTTCTTCCGGCTGAAGGCTGTGTGATGTCGGATGAGATTCTATTGCAGCATCAGCTTGTGTGGCAGAAGAAGCCTGTCCTTCGGTTGCTTTACAGGGAGTGGTATCAGGAAATCGCCGAATGGATTCAGCCGGGGCGGACTCTCGAAGTCGGTGGTGGGACAGGGAATCTCAAGGAGTTTGCGCCGTCCGTAGTATGTACAGATATCGTCAAGCAGCCGTGGCTGGATGCAGTTGTCGATGCACAGCAACTCCCATTTACCAAGAGCAGTCTCGCGAATATTGTTTTGTTCGATGCCCTTCACCATCTTGAGAACGTTCGGTATTTCTTCGACGAGGCCCTCCGCGTCCTGCAGCCTGGAGGTCGAGTCGTCATCATGGACCCCTACATCTCAGTCAGTTCTTGGCCTGTCTACCGTTTCTTGCATCCTGAACCAGTAGACTTCGACCAAGATCCTCTCGCTTTGGTTCCGGTGCGACTCGGACGAAAACCATTTGATGCAAACCAGGCCATCTCGACGATTCTATTTGAGCGATCGAGCGAGCGTTTTCACGACGTGTATCCCAACTTGAGAAAGCTCCGGCACCATCGACAGGCTTTTTTTGCGTATCCGCTTAGCGGCGGCTTTGAACGCCCTGCTGTCATACCGACATGGCTGGCGCGTCCTATCCTCGCGCTTGAACGTGCGTTGGACATCATGAGTCGATACCTTGCCTTTCGCATCCTTGTCGTGTTGGAGAAGGGGTCTTCATGAGGGATGTAAGCAGATGATACGAACAGAGATCATCTTTTTGCTCAAATACCGTTTCAATGAGCAAGGTGAAGAATAGAGAAGTCCGGTGAAGATCCGTATTGATCCGCATACCCTGGAGCGAGCGCAAGAACGAGGAAGCAATGCGGAGGAAATCAAGGAGGTTCTTGAGACTGGCCTTCCTCAAAATGCCAAGCAAAGAAGATCAATAAAGGCCAAAGTCTACCTGTTCAACCAGCTGCGACACGGCAAGTTCTATGAGCAAAAACGGGTTGAGGTGATTTACGTGACCGATGGTGATACCTTTGTAACTGTAACAGTGTATGTCTTCTACGGTAAATGGGAGGAACAAAAGTGAAGATCTCGTATGATGATAGAATGGACCTGCTGTACCTTCGATTTGACGAACGCAAACAAGAGGTAGAAAACAAAAGGGTGACCGATGACGTTGTCTTAGATATCGGTGCTGGAGGCAAGATTATTGGAATCGAGATCCTCGATGCCTCACTGCACCTAGACCTTGAACGCCTCCTGCCGGTTCATTATGGAGCCTCAAAAGCCGGATAAGTCTTGCAGAGTTCCCATGTTGCCTCAGCATGAGTGCCGCTGTCCTAGCAGTTTCCCTAACCGAACAGAACAGACCACATAATCTGAACGGAGCATATTGACCAATAGTCGGATTGACGGCGTGGACCGCCTTTCGCCTGTATCAGAAAGGAAAGGCAGACTTCGCCGATTGCTTGATGGGAACCACCAATCGGTTGAGTGGATGCCATGAGACCGCCACCTTCAATCAAGCCGCGAGCAAGCTGGAAGACTTTCGACTACTCTAACTCACACTATTCATGAGCGCTTCTGCTGTATTCGCGAATGCGGACTTAAGCGTGACGGGCGAGCCGAGCGCAGCCAGAAGGCTGAAGACTGAAGGTCCGATTTCAAGCGTCTGAATACCTCAACTTTCAGACGGGCTCATCCGTCCCACTTTTCTCGCCAATCTCGCGCGAGACGCTTCACGAGGGACACACGTTGGCCTGTGTCTCGACGAACCGTCATAAATCATGCGGGCCAAACCAATACATTTCGGCCAAGATCCTCTCCTGCTGAGACAGCCTGGGCGAACACCATTTGACGTGAATCAGGCGATCTCGACGATTCTGTTCGAACGATCGAGCCGGCATTTTCATGATGCGTATCCAAACTTAAGAATGCTCCGGCACCATCGACTGGCTTTTTTCGCCTATCCGCTCAGTGGCGAATTCGAGCGCCCTGCTGTCATACCGACATGGCTGGTGCGTCCTGTCCTCGCTCTTGAACGTGCGTTTGGACATCATGAGTCGATACCTCGCCTTTCGCATTCTCGTCGTTTTGGAAAAGGGAGCTTCGTGAGGGGGATCTATCTGCAAGCGGCCGCGATGAAGATCGGAGACCGGACCGCGTCTGCCGGCGTAGGCATGCCAATGTTTATTCAAATCTCGTTTCTTTGACAGTAGCAATAGATCACCGGTTCGAGAACCTCACGATGGACTACCGGGGGGCCTTCATTCGATGGAATTGTCCAGTACCAGAAGTGATTTTAAATTCATGAGCCAGGCACAGTCTCAGCTTAGTACGTTTCTGGGGCGGCTCAGTGGGAGTTCCTTTGCCCACAACGTGAGCTGGAACATCTTAGGGAGTATGGGTGGAAAATTTCTTGGCCCCGTGTTTCAGGTGCTAATTGCTCGGTTGCTCCTACCCGCGGATTTCGGAGTGTTCGCCATAGGCCTAGCATGGATCGCAGCGTTTGAAATTATAAAAGATTGGGGGCTAACGCACGCGATCCTTGTGCGTCGGGGCGGCAAAGCGGAGATTGTGTTGCAGTTCACGGTGCAGATCCTTACCGCGCTGTGTTTTTACCTGATTACTCTAGCATTAACCCCCGTTGCTGCCGATCTCTTCGGCTTAGTTGACCTCACAGTCGTGCTTCCTTTGGTCGGTTTAACAGTTTTCATTAGTGCCGTAGCGGATCCGATCATCACAGACCACCTGATGGCGCAACGTTATCGCCAACTGGCTCTCCGTCAGATGACGATGCCCATCGCCACCGGTGTTGTCGGACTTCTCCTTGCACATTTTGGGTATGGTGTCTACTCGTTGGTTTTGGGTCTTCTAGTCGGACATCTAGTAGGAGTGTTATCGCTTGTAGTGGGTGGACATACTGGTTTTGGGTTCTCGCTAGATTTTGGTTTGGTGCGGAATTTGATGCCTATTGGAAAGCACATTGTACTGCAGCGGCTTTTCGGCTTTCTGGTGGGACAGGCAGATTCATTTATAGTAGGCAGAGCACTGGGCGCACAGGCACTCGGCCTCTATCGGATGGGCAATATTCTGGCGTTTCTGTTCCCGGCCTCTTCGGTGGCACAGACACAGCAAGTAGTATTTACCGAACTGTCAGCGAAGCGAGAGGTTGAGCAATTGAGAGCTCGCTATAATCAATTCACTATTCTTGCCGGTGGTGCACTGCTGCTCTATAGCATGGCAGCGTACCTCTCGGCACCCATGTTGGTCCCATTAGTGCTCGGCGAACAATGGAGGGACGCAGTCCCACTCATGCAGATATTTGCTGCGGTGGTCGTTTCGGGCTTTCTTACACCACTGAATATCGATTTAGCCAAGGTGTTGGGTTTTGTCCATATCTATACACACTTTGCCTTATGGCGTTCGATTGCGACCGTGACTACGTTACTGTGGGCATCGCAATACTCAACGCTTCATGTGGTGATCGCGTGGGTCGTAGTGGGCTTTATATCAAACCTTGTAAACGACGTAATCTTTTATCGGATGCAAAGTGTCGTACGTGTGACAGGCACCAAGATCGTTTTGATATCTACGAGCTGGGTATGGGCAACCATCGTCATAGTGTTAGCTCTTGCCTACTAAAACGTCATCGGAGAAATGTAATTGGTATGGGATTGATATGAGAACAACGAAAAGTGTAGTGAGCCGGGTCTTAGGGATATGGGGGCTGAAACTAACCCGTGTGCCCCGGGCTAGCGGTGCAGGTCCTTACAGCGCGCTGTTCCGAAACCAGAAAGTAACGGACCTAAATAATCTGGCAGAGAAGGCTAGCCTGATTCCCGGGATGCTTACTGAGGAGGCCGGGAAGTGTCTCTTCACGCTATGTTATACGCAGCAACTGCAAGGTGATGTGGTGGAGATCGGTTCTTGGCAAGGCTACTCGACCTCGTTTCTGGCCCGCGCTGTCGCAGAGTCAGGCAACGGACGCATGTATGCTATTGACCATTTCAAAGGGAACACAGGGAAGGAAAACTTCTATGCGGTGGAGAAGTCCGATCTGAGCGATCTTCAGGAAAAATTTCTGGAGAACATGCGGCATCTTGACCTTGCACAGACGGTCAGTTTGCTTCCGATGCCGAACCGGGAAGCCGCAGATCAACTGCGCCGCGAAGCGGCCCGGGTCCGTTTTCTGTTCATAGATGGCGATCACTCACGGGAGGGTGTGCAACGAGATGTGGATCTGTTCTTTCCTTTTCTAATGAAGGGGTCGATCGTCATTTTCGATGATTGCTCTTCAAGCGCCCCAGGCGTCATTGAAGCTGTGGATAGGCTGCTTCATGGCAAGGGCTGTGAAAGGGCCTTTACTTTTTCGAACACGGCGGTGGTTGTCATCTGATATCGAAGAGAGAGGCCACAGATAGAAGCGAGGTTCGAGTAGGGGTACAGATGATAGAAAGCCAGGAAGGCGATCTGCCGAAGAATGATCAGAAAAAGGCATGGCTGCCGCGAGCCGACGTGGCGGCCGCACTCAACCCCTATCTGCTGATGCATCTCAACATCGAGCGGTGTCATGAAGTAAAAACCGTGCAACCGACAGAATTGCTGTCGCCCGCGCGTCTGGACATCATGGCGAAGTATGTGTATGCGCTTCAGTGGACATTAGGAAGCCGCGCGGAGTGGGGCCAACATGTCTATCGTGAACATTTACGGGTGTGGAATGAGTTTCGCGAGGGCGACGGTTCGGGCAAATGGTCGCACGAAGATTTTAGAGCGTCATTCGATGCGCTTCTGACGGATTTTGCTCAGCACGGATTTGATGATCGCCGCGGCCTTTTGCCTACTGGATGGAACAACATCATTATAGATGGCTCGCACAGGGTAGCCGCAGCGCTTGCTCACAATGCTCCGGTAAAAGTCGTGCACTTTGGTATACAGCCACGACAGTACAACTATGAGTTTTTTAGGGAGCGTGGCCTCGGCGAAGAAATCTTAGACGATTTGGCCCTGCAATACTGTCGTCTGGATGACAGGGTTCGCGTGGCGGTGCTCTTTCCAGTCACGCAGGGTCATGATGATGAGATGATGAAGCTTCTGCAGGAATCCGGTCCCATTCTCTATCGAAAGTCCGTCACGGTCAGTCGGATAGGCCGAGAGAATCTCATTAAGCTTCTGTATCGAGGCGAGTCGTGGCTTGGCGACGGAATAAGGCCGACGCCTGGGTTGCTGCAGCATGTAAACCAACGGTTCGTCGATCATAAGCCTGTCAAGTTTGTTTTTTTTGTCGGAGGCCAAGAGGACAAGAATAGGGATGTCAAGAACCGCATCCGTGCGCTATTCAATCTCGGCAACGATCCAGTCCATATCAACGATATGCATCACCAGACAATCTCTATTGCTGAATCGGTGCTGAATGTGAACAGCCTGCATTTTTTGAACAATGCGCAAATCGGAGGGCTCAGGAATTTCTCAGAACTGTTTAGAAGTTTCAAGGAATGGATTGTCCAAGAACACCTTGATAGTCGACGATTCTGCATTGATGGCAGCGCGGTACTTGCAGCGTATGGGCTAAGGGACGCCAACGATCTTGACTATCTTTATTCCGGAGTGCCGATAGTACAAGGGCCTAACCCCCTCGTCTCCTGTCATAACGCGGAGCTATCGCATTATGATATTTTGTTGAGTGATCTCGTCATGGATCCACGTAATTATTTCTTCTTTGATGGTATAAAATTTCTTGCTATCCATGTCATCCGGAAAATGAAATCAGCGCGGGGAGAGGCCAAAGACTCGAGTGACGTATATAGAATTGATGCGCTGGAGGGAAAGGTGGGATTTGCGGGCCGAATGCTCAAAGTGTATTACACGTTGCCGGAACGTGCCTACAGTCTACGCTTCCAAGCCGTGCGCTTGATTAAGCACATGATTCCGACATCCCTACTGCCTGTGGCTCGCGCTCTCTATCGTCTGCCGAAACTTATGCGCAGTTGGGTGGGGCCGGAAGAGCAGGTCGTAATCTACCGGGGGTTTAAGTTGCACTACAGTAGGGGGACCTCCTTGTTGGAGTGGTTGCAAGGCGGACGGGTCTATGAGTCCGACGTTTCCAGGCATCTGGTGCAAGCACTCAAGAGTAAACCTTCTCCAATGTGTTTGGATATTGGAGCCAACATCGGTCTCATGACATTCAATATATTGGCGGAAGTTCCACAGACGTTCATTGTCGCGTTCGAACCCGGTCCGCACCAGGCTGAGTTCCTGGAAAAGAATGTGATGGTGAATCATCTGACTGATCGCGTGACGGTGATTCGCAGTGCGCTAAGCAACCGCATCGGCACAGCGCAGTTTTCCGTGCATCGGTCCAAGCACGCTTCAGGGGATGGGTTTTTCGACACTCATCGCGCAGGGCGCACCACAACGACGGAGGTCCCGGTCACCACCCTGGATAGTTGGTGGCTGGCTGCCGGACAACCACATATCAATGCGGTCAAAATCGACACCGAAGGCGCAGAACTTTGGGTGTTAGAGGGTGGGAAAGCTATGCTCGATCACTGCCATCCTTTTGTGGCTTTCGAACTCAATCGCAAGAACATCCGAGTATATCCGTACGAGGCTGTCGATATCCTGCGTTTCTTCGATCAGCATAATTATACTGTAAAGACGATGGAGGGCACGATAATTACCGAGGATAGTTTTAAGGAGCATCTGGAGTCGGCCAACGATTATGTTGCAGTGTTCCAGCATGACTGACGAGGCTCTGTCAGAACCCAAAGGCGCAGATGTGCAGATCCTTGAACGCGGTATCACAGTGGTGATCAATACACTGAACGAAGAATGCAACATTGGAGACTGCATCGATAGTGTTCGAGGATTAGCAGACGAAATTGTGGTCTGTGACATGCACAGCGAAGATCAAACCCTCGAAATTGCCCATCAAAAAGGTGCGCGGACTGTGCTTCATCCCCGAACAGGATTTGTGGAGCCTGCGAGGCGGTTCGCCATTTCACACGCACGATATGAGTGGGTGCTGGTGCTTGATGCAGACGAGCGCATGACGAATTTGCTTGCGGCGAAACTTAAGGAAATGGTTGGCGAAGAGAGGTATGACGTTGTGTCCTTCTGGAGTCTCTACTGGTACTTCGGTGGATGGGTTCGTCACGGAAGTTTTTTTAATGGAAACTGGCGTCGGTTTTTTCGCAAGAGCGTCTATTCGGAAACGTATGCCGCATCAGATGAGCGTGTGCATCACAATTTTGAGTCGCTGGCTCGGGCAAAGAGCATCCTGCAATTGCCCAAGGAATATTTTATAGAACATTATGCTTACAACTCCGTAGAGAAATACCTAGTTAAGACTCTAGGTGCGTACGCACGGATTGAAGGTGAAGGGTACGTACAATCCGGCCGGAGGTTCTCACTGCTACGAATGATCGGGGAACCCGTAAAGGAGTTTCTGGCGCGTTTCGTTCTGCGTCAAGGTTATTTGGATGGACTGCGCGGGTTTATACTCGCTTGTTTGTACAGCGGATATCGATTCTCAGTCTGGGCCAATGTATGGTTTCTGCAAAATAAGAAAGATGCCAGATGAAGAACAATGCTTTTCGGTTATTTGATAGATGCATCCAGTGCTCAAACATACTCTGAGACAAGTGCTCAGAACGATAGGATTCGATGTCCGCAGATATGATCCTTCGTGCCCTGACTTGCAACGAATGCTGACCCTTTATGGCGTAGACACCATATTTGATATCGGCGCCCACGCGGGCCAATCTGGGGATCATTTCAGGTCTCTCGGCTTCAAAGGAAAGATTGTGTCTTTTGAACCCATCAGGTACCTGTTTGATAAGCTTGAGGCCAAAGCGCATCGGGATCCACTTTGGGATGTTGAGAACGTAGCGCTGGGACTAAATGCTGGGAAGGCGGAGATAAATGTCTCCGGAGGACATGGTGGGGCGAGCTCTCTGTTGGAAATGACGGACAACGTCATAGACAATGCCCCAGACCAGAAAGTTTCTAGGAAAGAGCAAGTAGAAGTGGTGACTTTAAGCTCAATGCTGGCAAAACACTACCCTTGTGGCGACAGATGCTTTCTCAAAATTGATGTGCAAGGTTACGAGAAGTATGTCTTGGAAGGGGGGCTAGACAGCTTAGACAGAGTTATTGGGATGAAGGTAGAGCTATCTCTTGTGGAGAATTATAAAGGAGAACTGCTATTGAACGACATGCTACCTTTCTTGCACGAATTAGGATTCCGATCAGTGTCCTTTGAAAACGGATGGAGAAATACTAATAGTGGGGAGCTTTATCAGGTCGATTATATTGTCTTCAGAACGGAGGTGTATGCGAGACCAACTCGCATTTCGATAGCTTGAGTCTTCTCCGTTCTCTGTTGCCTTTCGGCCTGAACAGGGCACTTTATGAATCTCAATTGCTCATTGGAATGGTTATAAATCATGACTGTTCGGCCATTAATCTCTGTGATAACACCATGCTACAACGCTGTAGGGTTCATTGAGCAATGCCTGAAAAGTGTCATCGGCCAAGACCTAAAAGGGATCGATTACGTGGTGATTGACGGCGGATCAACCGATGGCACTGCTGCGATCATTAAACGTTACGCAGGCCAGATTTCATACTGGCATTCCAAGCCTGATCGTGGAATCGGGCACGCCTTCAATCTTGGAGTAGAACACAGCCGAGGGAAGTGGCTCTTATTCTTGAATTCTGACGACTATTTTTGTCGGACCGACGCATTGCGCGTCTTGGCAACTCATGCCACAGAATCGAGCGCAGATGTGATTTATGGGCAAGTTCAGCCGGTATCTCGAGAGTCGAGTCCTCGATTAGTTCGTAAAGCAGTGGGATGGCCGTTCTCTCCCTGGGCATTCCTGTTGAGAGATCTCATTCCACACCCTGCCGCGCTCACGTCTCGTGAATATTTCGAACGAGTTGGACCATTCCGCGAAGACCTGAAAATCGTGTTTGATTACGAGCATTATCTCCGCTCATACAAGAAGCTGAAGACAGTGTTTCTTCCTGAAGTTTTGACTCATATGAGGGCTGGAGGAATAAGTAATGATAGGGCCCTCTGCCTTGAAGAAATGCTCCATGTGCAGAAGCTCAACGGCGTGCTCCCACCTATTGCGCAGACACTGCTCGGGGCATTCGTTCGTTCCAAGGCGGCCACCGGTAGAGTGGTGAGGACGTTACCTTGGCCACGCGGGACAACCGCATTCCGAGACAATTAACCACAATCCTGTCGACGCTCCCGCATCAATCTTCCCCTTTAGAAGATGACAAAAAGTGATTCACGTTCAACGCCTGATTCCCGGGATGTGGTGCTCCGGCGGTACCTGAACGCCGACTATGTTGGGCATAATCCGTCCTGGGATCGAGAAGATTCGCCGTGGAAAGCAGATTTAGTTCGGCGCGCGTTGGAACGACGAGGATTGAGACCTGGAAGTATTGTGGAGGTTGGGTGTGGTGCGGGACAGGTGCTTGCGGCATTACGGGAAAGCTTCCCGGCGACGTCTCTTCATGGGTTCGATATTTCGCCGGCGGCTGCGCGGTTTTGGTCGGAGACTTCGACGAAGGGAATTCAGTTCACTCAGGGAGATTTTTTGTCGACTCATGAACAGTTCTACGATGTCGTGCTCTTGCTGGATGTCGTTGAACACCTCTCGAACCCGTTCGAGTTTCTCGTGCAAGTTCGGCCACGCGGGCGCTACTTCGTGTTTCACTTTCCGTTGGACCTGTCGGCTCTGAGTGTGATTCGAGAAAGGCCTCTCCTGTATGTCCGGGGGAAAGTCGGACACCTGCATTACTTCACAAAGTCACTTGCGCTCGCGCTTCTTGATGAATGTGGTTACGAGGTTCTTGATGCTCGTTTCACTGGGGCCGCGTTCAATGCTCCTCAACGGTCTCTGAAGAGCCGTCTGATGGGAGTGTTTAGGCGCCTCACATATGCATTTCATCGCGATATTGCCGTGCGATTGCTTGGAGGAGAAACGCTGATAGTGCTGGCACGCCCTCGAGACCTATTGTGAGTCTGATTATCCATGCCCCAAATATCCATCGAGGAGGCGGGAGAACACTCTTGCTGCCACTGCTGGAAGCAGCCCGGAAGCGCACCTCACTGACGGCTCTGCTCGATCAGCGGTTGGAAATTCCGGCGGAACTGAATCGGGCTCTCACGATCACTCGGATCGTTCCTACAATTTGGGGGCGCCTTGCGGGAGAGTGGACATTACGCCGGTTGGCACAGGCTCCAGATACGATTCTCTGTTTTGGAAATCTACCACCGTTGTTTCGGATAAAAGGCCGTTGCCTCGTGTTCTTACAGAACAGGTATCTTGTGGAGGAGCGTAATCTCGAGGGGTTCTCGCTGAGAGTCAAGATGCGTCTGATGGCCGAACGTCTGTGGCTGCGTCTATTCAACAAACATGCTGAGACGGTCATAGTGCAGACGAGCTCTATGCAACAGGCTGCGACGCAGACCTTGAGGCGGCCCGTCGAAATAATGGCGCTCTTTCCCGATTTCTCCGGGTATCAGAGAGAAAGGATCGAGAAGGATCTCGGCCAAACGGCTCAGTACGAGTTTCTGTATGTCGCAACCGGAGAACCGCACAAGAATCATGTGAATCTTCTGGAAGCGTGGAAACTTCTCGCCTCCGAAGGGCTCTATCCTTCTCTCTGCGTGACGATCTCAGAGCTCGCCTATCCCGATCTTTTCCGGACCGTTGAGCAGACGAAGGTCGACCACAAGCTCAATATCTACAACGTGCCGACTTGTTCGTCGTCTGACATGCAACGGCTTTATAATCATTCACGCGCCCTGGTCTATCCCTCGATGATGGAATCTTTTGGCCTTCCGTTGCTCGAAGCCAGGCAAGCCGGCTTGCCGATCCTCGCGGCTGAGCTTGATTATGTTCGAGATCTCATTGATCCAGAGGAGGTGTTCGATCCTCGATCACCGCAGTCGATTGCTCGCGCCATCAAACGATTTCTTCAGATTCCTGAGACGCCGCTTACGATGCTAACGAGCGATGCGTTCGTAAGTCGTCTGTTTACAGACTAACGATTTTATGCACGTGCTTATTGTCACCCAGTACTTTTGGCCTGAAAACTTTAGAATCAATGATGTGGCCCTCGGTTTGACTGAAAAGGGCCATGAGGTGACTGTCCTCACGGGACAACCGAATTATCCGGACGGCCGGTTCTTCTCAGGCTACGGATTTTGGTCGAAAATGGAAGAAGCGTATCAGGGGGTTCGGGTCTTACGCGTCCCTCTCATTCCTCGAGGAAATGGAGGGGCTTTTCGACTCTTGCTGAACTTCTGTTCTTTTGCTCTCTCCGCAAGTGTGTTGGGAGCCTGGAGATGTCGCGCCTCCTACGACGTGATTCTGGTCTATGAGCCTTCTCCGGTCACAGTGGGGATTCCCGCGATTATCTTGAAAACACTCAAGGGAGCGCCGATTCTCTTCTGGGTCCAGGATCTCTGGCCGGAGAGTCTGTCGGCAACAGGCGCGACGGAGTCGAAATTGATTCTGAGTGCAGTGGAGTTTCTTGTGCGGCGCATCTATGGTCAATGTGACAGAATCCTTGTGCAGTCGGAAGCGTTTCGAACCCCCATCGAACGGCTCGGTGTGAAGCAGGAAAATATTCTGTACCTCCCTAATAGCGCCGAGCCGTTTTACCAACCGCTTTCGCTCGGTCCGGAGTCGCCTGAGCATATTCAGATGCCGAAAGGTTTTCGTGTGGTTTTTGGAGGAAATATCGGCAAGGCGCAAAGCTTCGACACGATTCTTGATGCGGCGGAGTTGCTCAAGGATCAGCCGAACATCCAATGGATTGTTTTGGGCGATGGCCGAATGTTTTCCTGGGTTCACGATGAAGTGAGGAAGCGTGGATTGGGCGAAACCGTTCATTTACTGGGGCGATTCCAGCCGGAAGTCATGCCGCGATATTTTGCCCTTGCCGATGTATTGCTGGCGACGCTTCGGAATCAGCCAATTTTTTCCTTGACCATTCCATCCAAAGTACAATCCTATCTCGCTTGTGGCAAGCCGATCGTTGCGGCCTTGGGCGGGGAGGGCGCACGAGTTGTCCAAGAGGCGGGAGCTGGTCTGACTCCGACCCCAGAAGATGCAAGGGAGATGGCGGATGCTGTTCTCACGATGTATCAAATGCCGGATGATGCGCGCCGTACGATGGGGATCAGAGGCCGCAGCTACTTTGAAACACATTTCGAACGAGCCGTGTTGCTCGACCAACTCAATAATTTGATTACCGAAGTGAAGCAGGAAACAATCGCATGCGCATCTTGATTCTCGGGGGGGATGGAATGTTGGGACATCAGCTATTCCGCCGCTTCAAGGCTCGACACGATGTCCGTGTGACCCTGCGGCTCGGTCGTGAGGCCTATGAAGCGCACCGTTTGTTCGACCAGGGAACGGCCTTCTATGAAATCGATGCTAGGCAAACGACCGCGTTATTGCAGGTCATCGCGGACCTTCGTCCGGAGGCAGTGTTGAATGCCATTGGAATCGTGAAGCAGAGATCGGAAGCGAAGGAAGTCATTCCGAGCCTTGAAATCAATTCCTTGTTGCCGCATCGATTGGCTCTTATGTGCCGAACAGTTGGAGCGAGGCTAGTTCAATTGAGTACTGACTGTATTTTCTCCGGTCGGAAGGGGAACTATTGCGAAACAGATTATTCCGATGCGGACGATCTGTATGGCCGAACGAAGTTTCTGGGAGAAGTGTCCGATCTGCATTGTCTTACTCTTCGCACGTCAATGATCGGTCCGGAGCTTTCACGGAAAACAGGGCTGTTGGAGTGGTTTCTTGGTCAACGGGGGCAGACTGTCATGGGGTTCACCAAGGCCATCTTTTCGGGGTTTCCTACCGTCGAACTTGCGCGCATTGTGGAGCGAGTTCTGGTCGAAACTCCGACGCTCCATGGTGTCTACCATGTGGCGGCACGGCCAATCAGCAAATATGATCTTTTAGGCCTCATTCGGGATCGGTTTTGTGTGCCGATCACGATCGAGCGAGATTCGACGTTCGAGTGCGACCGGAGTCTTGATGCGTCGCGCTTTTATCGGGACACAGGCTATGCGCCTCCACCGTGGGACGTCATGATCGATGACATGGCTTCTCACATGACAGAAGGGTGCACATGACTTTCAACGACAAAACCATTCTCGTAACCGGCGGTACCGGCTCGATGGGCAAGAAATTGGTCCATCGATTGCTCGCGGGGGATCTGGGCACTCCTAGGAAGGTCATCGTGTTGTCGCGTGACGAGGCCAAACAGCATGAGATGAGAATGTCCTATCTCAATCGACGCGTGACCACGGATGAGGTTATCTTCAATAATTTTGTCAATGTTCTGGAGTTTCGAATCGGTGATGTCCGTCGTTACGAGGATGTCTGCTCCGCCATCAAGGGAGCGGACATTGTCGTCAATGCGGCAGCGCTCAAGCAGGTTCCAACGTGCGAATATTTTCCGGTACAGGCTGTCTTAACCAATTGTATGGGCGCCTCCAATATTGTCCGCGCCATAGAGGAACAGGGGTATCCGGTTGATACCGTCGTGGGAATCAGTACCGACAAAGCCTGCAAGCCGGTGAATGTCATGGGCATGACCAAAGCGGTACAGGAACGAATCTTCGTTGTGGCGAATATCTTGAATCCAAAAACCCGATTCATCTGTGTCCGTTACGGTAATGTCCTTGCTTCTCGAGGGTCGGTCATTCCGCTGTTCCACGATCAGATCAGGAGCGGAGGGCCGGTGACGATTACGTCACCGGAGATGACGAGGTTTCTTCTCAGTTTGAATGATGCCGTGGATACGGTCTTTGCCGCGGTGCAGGAAGCGAGATGCGGAGAAACCTATATCCCACAAGCTCCGTCGGCGACGGTCATCAACCTTGGACGAGCGTTGATCGGGGAACGGGATATCTCCATCAAGACAGTCGGAATTCGTCCGGGAGAGAAAATGCATGAGATTTTGATATCCGAAGAAGAAATGCATCACTGTGTCCGTCGTGGACGGTATTATGCAATCCAACCGATGCTTCCGGAACTGAGGTCCTCTGCGCCGCAGGAGCCGAATGCACTGGAAACAGAGTACAGTTCCGGCGATGACGTTCTCGATTTGACCGGCACGGCCGAACTTCTCAAGAAACACCATCTCATGGTCGACGATATCAATCTGAGGGAACAACCTGAGCTCTTGCGCTAACTGGATTCGCAGAATGATGAAGGAAGGAGCCGAACTATGACTCCGATGAAGGTCATGACCATCGTCGGGACTCGTCCCGAGGTGATCAAGTTGTGTCGCGTCATCCGGACGCTCGACGCACATGTCCGGCACGTCTTGATCCATACCGGACAGAATCATGACTATGAATTGAATCAGGTCTTTTTTGAACAGCTCGAAGTAAGAAAGCCCGACCATTTTCTTGATGTCGTGGCCGACAATCTCGGCGGGACGTTGGGCAATATCCTTGCCCGGGCGTATGACGTGATGGTGCTGGAGCGGCCTGATGCGCTTCTATTCCTTGGGGATACGAATAGTTGCCTCGCTGCGATCGTTGCGAAGCGATTAAAGATCCCAATCTTCCATATGGAGGCAGGTAACCGCTGTTTCGATCAACGAGTCCCTGAAGAAATCAATCGGAAGATCGTCGATCATGTCAGCGACATCAACTTGACTTACAGTGACCATGCGCGGGAGTATCTGCTGCGCGAAGGGTTGTCGCCGGAACGCGTGATCAAAACCGGCAGCCCGATGTATGAGGTGCTCTCCCATTACCGGTCGAAGATCGACCAATCAGATGTGTTGAGCCGGCTGGACCTGCAAGCGGATGCCTATTTTGTGGTAAGCGCTCATCGAGAAGAAAATGTTGATTCGCCAGCGCAATTCACCAAACTCATCGATCTCCTTCGGGTCGTCGCCGAGACCTATCGCAAGCGCGTGATTGTCTCGACCCATCCAAGGACTCGGATGCGCATCGAAGCAGCAGGGGTTCGACTACCACAATTGGTAGAACTTCATAAGCCATTTGGGTTCTTTGATTATGTGTATTTGCAGCGTCAGGCGAGTGCCGTGATATCTGACAGTGGAACGATTACAGAAGAGTCTTCCATCCTCAATTTCCCCGCGATCAATATTCGGGAGGCACACGAGCGGCCGGAAGGGATGGAGGAAGGTGCGGTGATGATGACGGGCCTTGAACAAGAACGGGTTCTTCAAGCCTTAGCTATTCTGGAACAGCAACCACGAGGCGATCAACGTGGGTTGCGGATTGTGCGTGATTACGATGTGTCTAATGTCTCCGAGAAGGTCGTTCGAATTGTTCTGAGCTATACGGATTACGTGAATCGACTCGTTTGGCACAAGTGACGTGGTATGTAATACGCCGTGCGCGATCGAATATTGGTAACGGGAGCAAACGGATTCGTAGGCGCAGCCCTCTGCCGTCGATTTCAGGAGACCGGGGCGCTGGTAAGAGGGACGGTTCGGGAACAGGCGAAACTGCAGCAGTGCGGAACTTCAAAGTCGAATGATCTGGAGTTGGTGGTTCTGCACGATCGATCGAGTGAAGACGAGATACGACACGCACTCCAAGGTATCCGTGTGGTGGTTCATCTGGCGGCGCGAGTCCATGTGATGACCGACCAGGCGTTCGACCCGCTTCAAGAGTTTCGACGAGTGAATGCGGGTTGGACAAATCAGTTGGCTCGATCGGCTGCGTTGCAAGGCATTCGTCGATTCGTCTATTTGAGTTCCATCAAAGTGAACGGTGAGCAGACCGCTGTTCCCTTTACCGAGCAGGATCCTCCGAAGCCTCAGGATCCGTATGGGGTTTCGAAGTGGGAAGCTGAGCAGGCGATTGCTCAAATTTCCACTCGGATGGAGATGGAGACGGTGGTTGTCCGGGCACCGCTCGTGTACGGTCCAGGGGTAAGAGGGAACTTTCTGCAGCTTCTACGTATCCTTCGTCGTGGTATGCCGCTTCCACTAGCCAGCATCCAGAATTACCGAAGCCTGATCTATCTCGGGAATCTCGTCGATGCTCTGTGTCGATGCACTCAAGACCCACGAGCAGCGGGTCGAACTTTCTTAGTCCGCGATGGCGAGGACCTCTCAACACCTGAATTGATCGGACGTCTCGGCGCTGCGATGGGAACGAAAGTGTGCCTATGGTCATGTCCCATTCCGGTTCTCTATTGGATGGCGCGAATCGCCGGGAGACGAGGGATGATCGATCGGCTTATCGGAACCCTACAGGTTAATTCGTCAAAAATCCAAACAGAGCTGGGCTGGCATCCGCCTTTTACCGTCGACGCCGGGCTCTCAGACACTGCTGCCTGGTTCCGTGTTCGGACGTCAAATCCGGTGGTGGCGCAATGATGAATTCTTATTGTTAGGAATTATCATGGGTCGTGATCTATGGCTTCTTGGTCGTTCTCATTTCTCTCGTATGTGATTCCTCTCGTCTCGTTTGCTTCGACGTTGATAGTGTTGGCCATTGTGCTTCGGACTTTGTCCGACAGAGTGCTGGACCATCCAAATGAACGATCCCTGCACCAGCGACCGGTCTCACGTATGGGAGGTGTAGGAATTGTGGCGGGTGTTGCAGCGAGTGTCCCGTTTATCTCGCAGGTTGAGTGGTGGCCTCTCTGGTTGGCCGCTTGTTTGCTTGTGGGTGTTTCTTTTCTCGATGATATCATCGGACTTCCGGTCACCGTGCGTCTCCTGGTGCATTTCGTTGCAGCCGGGGGAATGGCGGTCGGCTTATTGCTTCATCGTACCGAGGTCGTAGTGGTGTTACTGGCGGTCTTCGCGATTGTCTGGATGACGAATCTCTTCAACTTCATGGATGGAATGGATGGTTTGGCAGGAGGGATGGCTCTCTTTGGGTTTGCATTTTACGCGCTTGCCGGAGCCCTGAACGGTTATATCTCCTTTGCTCTCACGAGTGCTGCCATTGCTGCTGCCGCCGGGGCGTTCCTCTTGTTTAATTTCCCTCCAGCGCGGATTTTTATGGGGGATGCCGGTTCAACGCTCTTTGGATTTCTCGCCGCTGGTTTAGGATTTGTCGGGTGGCAACTCGGAATATGGACATTGTGGTTTCCCGGGCTGCTTTTCTCTCCTTTTATCGTGGATGCGACTGTGACACTGCTGCGGCGACTTCTGCGAGGAGAAAAGATTTGGCGTCCCCATCGGGAGCACTATTATCAGCGTTTGGTATTGAGCGGATGGGGTCATCGACGGACAGCCCTGGTGGAATACGCGGTCATGGTGTTGTGCGGAGGCTTCGCACTTCTCTATCAGTATGCATCGGAGGAGTGGAGACTTGTTATTCTGGGGCTCTGGGGCGTGCTGTTTCTTTTCCTTTCTTTTGCAGTGAAGGGAAGAGAGCAGCGAATACGACCGGTCGGCACTTGAAAGGATAGCGGTGCCGATGACTTTATCGATCACAATGCCCTCATCCGAGCGGGTGCCCTACTTCGATACCATTATCCGCGTGGTGCTAGCTGTCTTTATCGCTGTGCTCCCTTTCAAACCTTTGTTGATTGTAGAACGAAACGGTTTTCTTCTCCTGCTTGGCTTGCTGTTGGTGTGGTGTATCATCAATCGGGGTCTGTTCTATTCCCAGACGCCTTACAATAAGCTTTTGCTTGCCTTTGTGGTTTGGGTTGGACTGACGATCCCATTTTCTGTGTCTCCGTCCTATAGCGTGAAGGAGTATGGCAAATTACTTCAGCAGATGGTGGTATTCTACGCGGTAATATATTTCTTCAAGGGGTTACTCTGGCGACAAATGCTTTTGGGGTTGGTCGGAATGATGGCACTTCTTGTCGCCGGCTATGGGCTCTCACAGTTCAACCTTGAAAATCCTCAGGCGGTGGTCTCGTTCCTTTCAGCTGAGGTGTGGCTGACAACGTTTCTGGTGATGGTCATCCCTTTTGGATTGGCTGTGGCTTTAGGAGAGGGGCCTCACACCATACGAGCCGGCAGTGCGTTTATCGTGGGAATGATGGCGATCTGCTTGGTATCCACTCAGTCACGCGCGGGCTTGGTTGCCATGGTTGCGGAGCTTTGGGTGATCGCCTGGTTCATCCGTTCAACCTCCACTAAGGTTGTGGCTTCGCTTGCCACGGTATTTGCGATCGCTGCGGTCGTTATCGTCTTCAACGCGAATTTCACCCCTGTGGCAGAACAGACTGCAGATATCACGACGTCGCTTCCTGTCAAAAGGGGCTTTGCCTCTGTGATTCATCGCTTGGATATCTGGTGGTTTACCCTGTCGGAAATTACCAAGCACTGGTTGGTTGGGATCGGATACGGGGGTCAGAGTTATCTTCTGCTCTATGGTCAGGACCATGAAGTTGTCATGCCTGGGCATTTGGCTGTGATGAATCAAGGGACCCATAATATTTTCCTCTATCTGGCGCTCCATGTCGGGATTCCGGGCATGTTGCTCTTTGCATGGTTCTTTATTCGGGTCGTTCGAAGGGCTTCTGAAGAATATCGTCAGGCTCACGATTGGCTGTCAAAAGCCGTGCTCGCAGGCTCGATAGTCAGCGTTGTAGGCTTGATTCTACGCCTCCAGTTCGATCAAATGCTGATCGGGTCATTGGCGGTGCTCTTTTGGGTGCTTCTGGCGATGGCGGTCTTGAGTTACCCGTCATATAATCGGGCAGCTGACGAAATTCGGATCCAAAGGTCTGGCACGTTCACGATAGTCTAACAAGCAGATCATACGGTCAGGTTAAGTCATAGTCCATGCGAACAGTAGCCAATTCATTGTTTCAACGTCTCGGCAGCCGCTATGGACAGGCTGTACTCCAGTACAGATCCGTCCTTGTTCTTTGCACACAGCTCGCTCTTATTGCCGCGGCGAACGTGACTGCCTTCACGCTCCGATTCGAAGGGGATATTCCTTCCAATTATGTACGGCTGTTTCTCTGGGGACTTCCCATCGTCTTGGCAATCTATGGCGTAGGCCTTTTCGCATTCGGTATTCAACGCGGGCTTTGGCGGTATGTCGGTCTCCACGATTTAGGCCGTATCCTCTGGGCCTCCGTCATCAGCTCCGCGGTGTTCTATGGTGTGGTACATGGTCTGCTTGGATGGACTGCCTATCCTCGCTCCGTGATTATTCTCACAGGCGTGCTCAGCGGACTCTTTCTCGCTGGTATCCGGTTAGTGGTTCGCTGGTTCCGTGAATGGCTTCACGTATTGAGCCCCACGGCTCGCAGAGTCTTGGTGGTTGGAGCGGGCAATGCCGGTGAATTGTTAATCAGGGACATGCTGAGCACCGCGGGCTCTGATTACCGTCCGGTCGGATTGGTGGACGACGACCCGATTAAGCGGAAGATGAAAATTCATGGAGTTCCCGTCGTGGGGACGATCGCGGATGTCCCGAGTCTGGCTCGAGGCCTCGTCGCGCATGAGATCATCGTGGCGATTCCATCGGCTTCAACCGCATTGAAGCAACGAATCCTCGCGGCGTCGGAGGGGTGTAAGGTTCCGATTAAGACCTTGCCGAGCGTGAAACAACTGCTGGCAAACCCGGAGGCTCTGAGACAGATTAGGCCCATGAGTCTGGAAGATCTTCTGCAGCGAGAACCTATTCAAATGGATCGGCAGGAGTTGCATCCGTTGCTTGAAGGGAAGCGAGTGCTTGTAACCGGCGCAGGCGGATCGATCGGATCGGAACTTTGCCGGCAGATTGCTCAATACAATCCGGCCACACTGACCCTCTTTGAGCGTTATGAGAATGGACTGTATGCGCTGGATCTCGAGTTAAGGAATCAGTTTCCGAACGTGACGATCGTTCCGGCGGTGGGAGATGTCACTGTACACGACCGAGTGAGCGAGATATTGCAGCAGACGGACCCTGACATTGTGTTTCATGCCGCGGCGCACAAGCATGTGCCGCTCATGGAACTGAATCCGAAGGAAGCCGTTCGCAATAACATTCTTGGGACAAAAATTGTGGCGGAGGCATCGCTGGCGAGCGGTGTCGATCGGTTTGTGCTCATCTCGACCGATAAGGCAGTGAATCCGACGAGTGTCATGGGCGCCACGAAACGGATCGCCGAAGACCTCATGCAGAGCCTGAATCATAGAGGGCACACAAAGTTTACGGTGGTCCGGTTTGGGAACGTGCTGGGCAGTAACGGCAGTGTGGTTCCTCTGTTCGCGGAGCAGATTCGAAAGGGAGGGCCGGTCACGGTGACCCATCCTGAAATCAAACGGTTCTTCATGACGATTCCGGAGGCCGTGCAACTGGTATTGCAGGCCAGTCTCTTGGGGCAGGGGGGCGAAGTGTTCGTGCTGGATATGGGAGAGCAAGTCAAAGTCGTCGATCTGGCCAGGAACATGATTGTGCTGTCCGGTCTTGTGCCGGATCAGGACATTCAGATTGTGTACAGCGGTTTGCGTCCGGGGGAAAAACTATTTGAAGAACTTTTTGATGAGACAGAACAAGTCGAACCCACCCCGCACGCAAAGATCCGGCGCGCCGTCAATGCTTCACCGGTTCAATCGGATCGCCTCGATCAGGCGATCGTTCATCTTGAAGCTGCGGTAAGTCATGGCGACGATGATGAACTGATTCGCCGGCTCCATGAGGCTGTTCCGACCTATACAGCGATGTCGTCCCGCAGCATTGAGCACATCCATTGAGTGAGAGTCATAGACTGGTTTCTCTTGTTTATTTGGTTTGTTTGGTTTATTTGGTTGAAGGAGACCATCGATGAGCGAAACTAACCAGATTAACCAGACAAACCAGATGACAAGACAAACCAGATAAACCCACCGCGTAGGATAAGAGGAGCTCTAGGAGATGAGAGGCGTCGTTCTGGCCGGCGGACTGGGAACCAGGTTGCTTCCGCTCACCAAGGTCACGAATAAACATTTGCTGCCGATCTATGATCGGCCCATGATTTATTATCCCATCCAGGCGCTGGCCAATGCCGGGATTGAAGAGATTATGTTGGTGACGGGGGGGAACAGCGCGGGGGACTTCTTGAAATTACTAGGGAACGGGAAGGATTTTGGTCTGAAGCGGCTGAATTATTCCTATCAGGAAGGAGAGGGCGGCATTGCCGATGCCCTGCGACTCGCCGAACACTTTGTCGACGGTGAGCCGATGTGTGTGATCTTGGGCGATAACATTATTGAAGGCAGTATCGCTGGCGCCGCCGAGGCGTTTCGGAAGCAGCGACAGGGGGCGAGAATTCTATTGAAGGAGGTTAAGAACGCGCAACGGTTTGGAGTGCCTATCCTTGAAGGAAATCGTGTCGTAAAAATAGAGGAGAAACCGGCGAACCCTCGATCGTCGTATGCGGTCACGGGCATGTATTTTTATGACCCCCGAGTATTCGACATCATCAAGACGCTCAAGCCATCGGGCAGAGGTGAACTTGAAATTACCGACGTCAACAACGCCTATATCGCGGATGGAACACTGACCTGGGATACGTTGGAAGGGTGGTGGACCGACGCGGGGACGATCGAATCCCTCCATCTGGCCAATCAGCTCGTGGCGCAAACTGGGGCGAATAAGATGGGGGTATAGGGGGTAGGGGGGGGTAGAGGGATAAAAGGGGTAACGGGGTAAAGGGATAAAAGGGATAAAAGAGGGGATTAAGTCAAGATGAACGGAGTAGGATCACATGCACTGGAAGGAGTTGGTAGTCTGGCAGAAAGCACATGCGTTGGTGCTGGCGACATACGGGATTACTAGGTCATTTCCAGACGAAGAGAAGTTCCGATTAACGAATCAATTGTGCCGGGCCGCGGTTTCTGTTCCTGCAAACATTGTGGAAGGAAATACGCGGCAGTCAACGAAGGAATATGTTCAATTCTTATGTATAGCGAGAGGTTCATTGGAAGAGGTTCGTTATTATGCCATCCTCGCCAAGGATTTGGAGTATCTGACTCAAGCGAACTATGACAAGTTTGAATCTGAAAGTGAATCCGTCAGCCGTATGTTAAACGCACTCGTTAGCGTATTAAGGAATCGAAGTAAGAAGTAGCACAGTGATCGATTTGAAGATAAAGAAGAGATTTGGAATGCCCACTCATACTCTGTTATCCCCCTATCCCCCCACTACCCCAGTTACCCCGCTACCCCTTTATGCCTGGTGGTACCCTACCCCCATTACCCCGGTACCCCTCTACCCCGCGCATTACCCTACCCCGTTACCCCGGTACCCCCTTACCCCGGAGTATTCGCTGTGCGAATCCTCGTAACCGGAGGGGCCGGTTTTATCGGGTCGCATCTCGTGCGCCGCCTGGTTGTTCAGAGTGGGCATGAGGTGGTGAATCTCGATGCCCTGAAATACTCCGGCAATCTGGCCAATCTCAAAGCCATCGAGAAGCATGCTCGGTATACATTTGTTCATGGGGACATCGGAGATCAGCCTCTGGTCGAACGTCTTATCCGCCAGCATCGCATTGAAGGGGTGATCAATGCCGCCGCGGAGACTCACGTCGATCGTTCTATTCTCGATCCGGGAACCTTCGCACGGACCGATGTCGTGGGAACCGGTGTCCTGCTTGAGGAAGCTCGTCGTGCCGGACTGCAGCGATTTCTGCAAGTGAGTACGGACGAAGTCTATGGGAGCGTTGAAACTGGAATGTCGATTGAGAGCGATTGTCTGGCTCCGCGCAGTCCGTATTCCGCCAGCAAAGCTGGTGGCGACCTCCTGGCCCTCAGCTATTGGACGACCTATCGATTTCCAGTCATGGTGACCAGAGGGAGCAATACCTATGGGCCGAATCAATACCCGGAGAAATTCGTTCCGCTGTTTGTCACGAATGCGATCGATAACCAGCCTCTCCCGCTCTATGGGGATGGACGTCAACGGCGCGATTGGCTGGCAGTGCAGGACCATTGTTCGGCGATCGAACATGTGTTCCTTCGCGGTGAGCCGGGGCAGATCTACAATGTCGGCGGGGGTAATGAACGGGAGAATATTACCGTAGCCCAGCAGATTGTGAGCCATCTGGGTAGATCGCACGATCTCATTCGGTTGGTGCAGGATCGCCCAGGACACGACCGACGTTACGCGGTGGATTGCAGCAAGTTGCGCCGGCTGGGGTGGAATCCTACCGTGGCTTTCGAAGAGGGACTGCGTGCGACTATACAATGGTATCAGGAGCATGAAGACTGGTGGCGTTCCATCAAGTCAGGAGAGTTTCTCCAGTACTATGAGCAGATGTATGGGAAGCGACTTCAGGAAGGGACAAGAATAGGGGTAACGGGATAGCGGGGTAAAGGGGCAGGGAAGAGGTTAAGGGATAAAGGGGTACAGGGATAATGGGGGTAAGGGGTAGGTGGAATGACAACCCAGCGGATCGATCGAGGGGATAGGACGCTGCCGTTATCCCTTTATCGCCTGTCTTACTCTAACCCCATTGCCCGCCTACCCCTCTACCCCGTTTACCCCTCTACCCCTATTTTAAGATGCGAATACTGATCACGGGCGCGCAGGGGCAGCTCGGTCATGCGTTACAGCAGGCCCTTTCGGGGGAAGACCTCATCCTGAAAGATCTCCCGGAGTTTGACCTCACGCAATCCGACAGTGAATCTCAAATCCTGACCGCCCGCCCCGCAGTGATTGTGCACGCCGGTGCCTATACCAATGTCGATGGTGCGGAGCGAGAGCCTGATCGCGCACACGCGGTCAATGCTCAAGGCACCGCTGTTGTCGCCCGCGCTGCCGCAACGCTCAATGCCAGACTGATGTATCTCTCGACGGATTATGTTTTCGATGGAAATCAATCGACTCCCTATCGTGAAGAAGACGTCCCTCGTCCGATGAATGTGTATGGACAATCCAAACGAGCGGGAGAAATTGCCGCATTGACGGGCTGTCCCAATACATTGGTGGTTCGAACGGCCTGGCTGTATGGACAGGCGGGAAACAATTTCGTAAAGACGATCATGAGACTGGCGTATGAGAAGCCGTTCCTCGAAGTGGTGGGAGATCAACGAGGCTGTCCGACAAATGCGGAGGATCTGGCATCGGCCTTGAAAGATCTGCTCGCGAGCGATCTGCAAGGTATTTGTCACGTGACGAATACCGGTGATTGCACCTGGTATGAATTCGCAAAGGCCATCGTCAACCTGATGGACCTTTCCATTCCGGTTCGTCCCATTACGACGGCTCAAGCGGGACGTCTCGCGAGGCGTCCCGCCTATTCGGTCCTTGGACAAGGCCAACTGGGTATGGTGCGAGCGCTGTTGCCTCATTGGCAGGATGCCCTCGCCAGGTTCATGAAAACGGTTCCGCGCCAGGTGATCGCTGCACGTTAACGGAATGCAGGTCTCTCTTCCTCCCCCATCGGATCATCTCCCATTTCACTTTTTGGTTTGCCCGAACTGGGCGGAATGAATAATATGACAAAACATTATATTCGGACTAAACGCAACATGGCCTTACGAACGACATCCAAAAAGACATCGCGGTCCGCCGGCGCGCTGCGCAAGACACTGAGTCAGATACGTCTGTTTGCCACCGATGTCGACGGCGTCTTGACGGACGCTGGGATGTACTACGGCGAGTCCGGAGATGAGTGGAAGAAATTCAATACCCGCGATGGCATGGGGATCAAGCTCTTGCAGCGGGCCGGGATCGTCACTGCGATTGTGACGCAGGAGCGGACAAAGTTGGTGGCACGGCGGGCCGAGAAACTCGCGATGCCCGAGTTGCACCAAGGAGTGATGGACAAGTTGTCGTGTATTCGCGAGATGACCGCACGCCATGGGCTCGCACTCGGCCAGGTCGCCTATATTGGGGACGACATCAATGACCTTGAGGCACTGAGAGCCGTGGGATTTTCTGCCGCACCGGCCGATGGAATGCCCCAGGTTACTGCGGCGGTCAATTATGTCTGTCAGAAGAAGGGTGGGGAAGGGGCGGTTCGGGAAATCATTGAGATGATTCTAGCAGCCCAGGGTTCGAAGTTCGAGGTTCGGGGTTCGAAGTTCGAAGTTCCAGGTTCGGGAAAACGCTCGTAGAGATAGAATTGGAGACAGTGCATGCCTTCTCTCAAACCTCGAACCTCGAACCACGAACTTCATACGCATCTCTATCCCGTGATCATGGCTGGCGGCAGCGGCACAAGATTTTGGCCGCTGAGCCGGCAGTTGTTTCCCAAACAACTGTTGCGGATCATGGGAGATGAAACGTTGATTCAGCAGACCATGCGGCGGGTGATTTGTGCTTCGGCGCCGAAGCAGGTGATCATTTCCACGAATCCAGCCCAAGCAGAGTCTATCCGTGTCCAACTGAGTGAATGGAAAGACGCGCTCACGGATAATTTCGTGCTTGAACCTGAAGGGCGCAACACCGCTCCGGCCATTGCCTTGGTGGCGTTAGAGCTCGTCCGTCGGGACCCGGACGCCGTGATGTTGGTCGTTCCGGCCGATCATATTGTCAAAGGCCAGCGGGCATTCGATATGGCGGTGTCGTTGGCGGCGACACTGGCCGAGCAGAATTATCTCGTGACATTTGGCATCAAACCGGTTCGTCCGGAAACCGGCTATGGGTATATCAGACCCAATCGAAAAGTCACATTGGAACAACGGGGGACACTCAAAGGACATCCAATTATCCGGTTCGTTGAGAAACCTAACGCGACCAAGGCGGCGCAGTATCTCAAGGCAGGGGGCTACTATTGGAACAGCGGCATGTTCATTTGGCGAGCCGCGACCATCCTCGAGGAAATTCGACGCCATCAACCTATCCTCTTTCGTGGAATCGAACGGATCGGCCAATTAATCCAGGCAGGGGCGACAAGGCAGGCCATCGACGATGCGTACCGGACATTGACGCCGGTTTCGATCGATACGGGCGTCATGGAGCGATCGAAGAAGGCCGCGATCGTGCCGGTGTCCTTTCAGTGGTCTGACGTCGGGAGTTGGGGGAGTCTGGATGAAGTGGTGCCGAAGGATAAGGCCGGCAACGTTGCGGTCGGTCGTGTGGTCGACTTCGATAGCCGCCGGTCGATCGTGTATGGAGATCGCCGTCTCGTGGCCACGATCGGCCTTACCGATATGGTGGTGGTCGATACACCGGATGCCACATTAGTCTGCCCGAAATCTCGAGCGCAAGATGTGAAGCAGATGGTCGAGATACTGAAACAGCAGAACGCGCCAGAATATCTTGAGCACATGACCGTGCATCGGCCCTGGGGGTCCTACACGATCTTGGAAGAAGGACGTGGGTACAAAGTCAAGCGCGTGACGGTAAAGCCAGGGGGGCGGCTCTCGCTTCAGATGCACCATCAACGGAGTGAACACTGGGTGGTGATCACCGGAACCGCGCGGGTCACCAGAGGCGACGAGGTCTTCGATCTCAAGATTGGCCATAGTACAGAAATTCCTGTCGAAACCAGACACCGGTTGGAAAATCCCGGTCAAGAGACGCTGCACATCATCGAGGTGCAGAACGGTCCGTATCTCGGAGAGGACGATATCGTCCGATTTCAGGATGACTACGGCAGGAATACCAAGGGCTGACAGGTGAATACGCTGACAGGCTGACAATGTCAGCTTTCTTGCCTACAAGCTTGTCAATATCTTAAGGGATACAGGCAGACACGAATGTCAGCTTGTTTGCCTGTCAGCTTGTCCGCGTCGTAGGAGATTCATGGGACTCTTTCGTGAATATGATCTACGCGGCATTGTAGGCCAAGAGCTCACCGATTCCATTGCGGAGCAGGTCGGCCGAGCCTACTGCACCTGTGTCAAAGGCCGTGGGGTGAAGACGATTTCAGTCGGGCGGGATGGCCGACTGAGCTCGCCGGGGCTTCACAAGGCGCTTGTCCGAGGGCTGCTCGCCGGCGGACTGAATGTGATAGATATTGGAGTCTGCCCTTCGCCATTGGTGTATTTCTCCCTGTTTCAACTACCGGTCGACGGCGGCATCATGATTACCGGAAGTCATAATGCGGCTGAATACAATGGGTTCAAGGTTTGCATCGGAAAAGACACGATTCATGGAGAGGAGATCCAAGCGCTTCGAGCGGTGATGGAGGCCGGCTCTTATGTATCCGGGTCCGGACAGTTATCAGAGCATCCAATCATTCCTGACTATTTGGCCTATATCAAGAAGAGCTTCAGCCACGTCGATGCCAAGCGCCTCCATGTGGTCATCGACTGTGGAAATGGTGTGGCCGCCTTGGTGGCGAAACAGGCCCTGGAATTTCTGGGCTGTACTGTGACAGGGCTCTACTGTGATCTTGACGGGCGATTTCCGAACCATCATCCCGATCCCACGGTTTTAGAGAATCTCGACGATCTGATTCAGGCGGTCAAACAGCATAAAGCCGATGTCGGGATTGGTTACGATGGCGATGCCGATCGCATTGGAACCATCGATGAGCAGGGAAATGTCTTGTGGGGCGATCGCCTGATGGTAGTCTACGCGCGCGATATTCTTGCCGTAAAACCTGGGAGTACCATCATCTCGGAGGTCAAATCCTCGCAGAGCCTGTATGACGACATTGCCAAGCGGGGAGGCCGGCCGATTATGTGGAAAACCGGCCACTCCCTCATTAAAGCGAAGATGAAGAGCGAGCATGCTGTGTTGGCGGGAGAAATGTCCGGCCACATGTTCTTTGCCGATCGGTATTTCGGGTATGACGATGCAATTTATGCCTCGTGTCGGCTGATGGAGATTCTAGCCAAGGACACTCGCCCACTCTCTGCCTTGGTGGCAGATCTTCCGAAGACGTCTGTCACACCGGAAATTCGGGTGGACGTATCGGATTCCATCAAATTCAAATTGGTCGGGCACGTGCAGGATCGATTGGCACACTATTCTAGGACCCACGAGGAACTTGGTCCTGCCAAGCTGGTGATCCGCGATGTTGTCATGATCGATGGGATACGTGCCATTTTCGACGATGGGTGGGGCCTGATTCGAGCCTCGAATACCCAGCCGGCCCTCGTATTGCGCTTTGAAGCCACCTCGCCGGAGCGCTTAGCCACCATCCGTGCAGTCATCGAAACCGAACTGACTGCCGCCCAGCACGCCCTGGGTTGCTAACACGCGCGACGCGCGAGACATGCGAGACAAGGGCGCTACGAAGTTCGAAGTTCTGAGTTCCCAGTTCCGGAAACCTCGAACCTCGAACCTCGAACTATTCCCGTCCTGCTTTTCTCGTGAGTCTCGCTCCTTACGCTTGTCACGCGCGACTCCGCTATCTCGTGCCAGGCTCGTACTGGTATGCCTGACGTTGGGCGCCATCAGCGGCCCGGTCTTGTCGGTTGAGGCCGGCGACGTTTCCTCAACGCGATCCATCCAAGTCGGGGAACAGCTCACCTACGATATTTCTTGGCTAGGTATCACAGCCGGTACAGCCGTGATGGCTGTCGGTGCTGTCGGTACGGATGGGACTCGGCCGCTCGCAAAATTAGTCACGACGGCGCAGTCGAGACCCGCCATTACCAAATTCTTTCCCGTAGATAACCGGGTCGAGTCGATCGTGGATCCCGCCTCGCTGCTTCCGGAGCACTTGAATTTCAGGCGGCGAGAGGGGAAGAAAAAAGAAGATATCGAATACATTTTTCATCAGAAAGAGGGAACGGTCACAGTTGTCAAAGGCGGGAGGACTGAAATTCGGGAAATCCCGCCTGGTACCCACGATGTCATTTCCTGTCTCTATTATGCTCGCAGTACATTGGCACTACAGCCGGGGTCGTCTCTGACGATGAATGTGTACCACGATAAAAAAAACCGTCAGTTAGACGTATTGGTTGAAGAGATCGAGAACGTCAGTGGTCCTTGGGGGGAGGTCGAAACGGCTCGTGTCTTAGTCGTGATGCCGTTTCAAGGTCTTTTCCTCAACAAGGGTAATATCCGGGTGTGGTTTACCAACGATGATCGGCGCATTCCGGTTCGAATGAAGGCCAAGGTCGTCATCGGGTCGATTGTGGCCGATCTCGTCAGCGAGTTCCCATCGACGTCGCCAACTCCATGACAGAACCAGCCGTTCGTTGCCCACCCCATCCAAAACGGTTATACTTGCCGCTATCATGATGGGACAGTTTCCTCTTACTTTAAGCAGATTTATCGCCCAGAAGCAGGCGGCTCACGAGGGAATCACAGCGGAGCTCGATGGGCTTCTGACCCAGGTCGGTTTGGTTGGAAAACTGATTGCGCAGGACCTGAGGCATGCTGGACTCATTGATATTCTGGGAACGACCGGTGAGATCAATGTGCAGGGGGAGGCAGTCAAGAAGCTGGATGAGATCGCGAACGAGACCATGGTCAGGGCATTTCAGCAGTCCGGGCTTGTGTGCGCTCTCGCGTCTGAAGAGATGGACAAGCCGATTCTGCTTCCGGAGAATTGGCCGAAAGCCAAATACATGGTGCTCTTCGACCCTCTCGATGGCTCATCCAACACGGACTGCAATATGCCGCTCGGCACGATTTTTTCCATTGTGAAGGCAGAGCGCAAGGATCGGATGCCGACCGAGGAGGACCTTGTCTGCAAGGGAACAGCGCAGGTAGCCGCCGGGTATCTTCTTTACGGGTCAAGCACCATGCTGGTCTATACGGTTGGGCAAGGACTCCATGGGTTTACTTTGGAGCCCAGCATCGGCGAGTATCTATTGTCTCACGAGCAGATGAGGATTCCCGCTCGCGGCAAAGTGTACGGCGCGAATGAAGGCAATTATCATAAATGGCCTAGAGGCACGAAGAGATATTTCGACTATTTGAAAGTGCAGGACACGGCGGCGGGGCGTCCCTATAGTGTGCGTTATTCCGGATGTCTGGTGGCTGACGTACACCGGATGCTCATCGGGGGAGGCATCTATCTCTATCCCGGTGAGTTGGACCGGCCGGAGGGTAAACTCCGGTTATTATACGAAGCCAATCCATTGGCATGGGTTGTGGAACAGGCAGGTGGAAAGGCCAGTACGGGAACCATGCGCATTCTTGATGTGGAGGCGAAGCAACTGCACCAACGGGTGCCGGTCATCATCGGCAGCGCGAATGACGTGCATGACGCAGAGGAATTCATTCAAGGTAGACGATTGTAAGTCACACAGGTAGTTAGGCTGAAGGTGTTCAGGCTGAAGTGTTCGGAGCTCTGGCCTTCAACCTAAAAGCCTTCAGCCTGAATAGCTTCTAGCGGATGCCGTTTCACGAATTCACCGGAGGAGAGACATGGCTGATCGAGTTCAAGAGATCCTGAGCTGGTACAGCAGCGATAACGCGGGAACAAAAACCAATATCGCCCGTTTGTTGCGCCATGGAAAATTGGCAGGGACGGGGAAGTTGGTCATTCTGCCGGTGGACCAAGGCTTTGAGCATGGTCCGGCCAGGAGCTTTGCCTCCAATCCAGGAGGGTATAGTCCGCTCTATCATTTTCAACTGGCTATCGATGCCGGCTGCAACGCCTATGCAGCGCCACTGGGATTTCTGGAAGCCGGCGCCGCGGAATTTGCCGGTCAGATTCCATTGATTCTGAAATTGAACAATCACGATGTCCTGCATGATGAGAAGGACCCGTTGCCCTCGGTCACCGGCAGCGTGAGAGACGCGCTTCGACTTGGCTGTTCGGCGGTCGGGTTCACGATCTATCCGGGGTCAGCCCACTGCAAGACGATGTATGAACAGCTGCGCGCGATTGCGGAAGAGGCCAAGGAATCAGGCTTGGCGGTCGTGGTGTGGTCGTATCCGCGCGGGTCGGTGCTCAGTAAGGAAGGGGAGATGGCGATCGATGTGGTGGCGTATGCGGCGCAGATTGCGGCCCAACTTGGCGCCCATGTCATTAAGGTCAAACTTCCTACGGCGCATCTTGAGCAGTCTGCGGCGAAGAAAGTATATGAATCGGCCAAGATTCCTATTGCCACGCTGGCGGAGCGAGTCAAACACGTGGTGCAGAGCTCGTTCGATGGGCGGCGGATCGTCATCTTCTCCGGAGGGGCCAAAAGCGAAGACCACAATGTGTATGAAGAGGCGCGCGCCATTCGTGAGGGAGGCGGGTTCGGCTCCATCATTGGGCGGAATTCGTTCCAGCGGCCACAAGCGGACGCATTGAAGTTCCTCCACACCATCATGGGAATCTATTCCGGTGAGAAGCCGTGAAGCATCGGACCTATCGGTGAGGTCTGAATCGTTCTGCGCATATGACATGAAGAGCAAGGATCACCTATGAAACTCGTTCGAGCAGGGCTGATTCCAATTGTCTTGATCATTGGTGGAATCATCACTGGAATCGTGGTGGCGTCCAACATGGGTTGGTTGCCGTCCGGCACGGCCGGGCCCGAGTCAATTCCCGATCCGATCGTTCGTCCAGTGGCGACTGCACCACAGCCGCCGATGGCCGGTGGGAACGGGAAAAACTTTGTTGAGATCGCCAAATCGGTAAAGCCGGCGGTCGTCAATATCGCGGCGTCGCGAAGCGGAAAATCCGGAGAAGGTTCGCACGGTTCACCGCTTGACGACCCATTTTTTCGCAAGTTCTTCGGCGATGAATTTTTCAAGCGTGATTCCCCTCAGCGAGAGCCAAGAGAACGAGGCCAGGGGTCAGGGGTCATCGTGGAAGCTAACGGATTGATCATCACCAATAATCACGTCGTGAGCAAAGCCGACGAAATTCGGGTGTTCTTGTCGGATAAGCGGGAGTTTAAGGGGAAGCTGATCGGTACCGATACGAAAACAGATATCGCAGTCGTGAAAATTGAAGCGACAGGGCTCCCAACGGTTCCCTGGGCCGACTCCGACCAACTGGAGGTCGGAGAATATGTCTTGGCTGTGGGCAGTCCGTTTGGGCTGACCCAGACCGTGACCATGGGTATCGTCAGCGCCGTCGGACGAGCGAGTATGGGCATTGCCGAATACGAAGATTTCATCCAAACCGATGCGGCGATCAATCCGGGAAATTCCGGAGGCGCGCTCGTCAATGTGCGCGGTGAATTAGTCGGAATCAATACGGCAATCTTCAGTCAAAGCGGCGGTAACATGGGGATTGGGTTTGCGGTGCCCAGCAATCTGTCGCGCACCGTGATGGATCAGTTGGTACGGACTGGGAAGGTCGTTCGTGGCTGGCTCGGCGTCGCGATTCAAGACTTGTCGGCAGAATTAGCTGCACAGTTCGGGATCAGCGACACGAAGGGTGTGCTTGTGAGCGATGTCATGGAGGATAGTCCCGCGAAAAAGGCGGGATTTGAGCGTGCCGATGTGATTGTCGAATATGACGGCAAGTCGATGGATTCACCCACACATTTGCGGAATGCCGTCGCACAGACTCCGATCGGGAAGAAGGTCTCGGTCAAGCTGATTCGTGACAAGAAGCCCAAAACGATCGAGGTCACGATTGTCGAACAGCCGAAATCGTTAGGACAGCCCGGCACAGAAGAGACCAGGGAATCTGCCGCACCGACGGGAATTCTCTCGGATATCGACGTCAAGGAACTCAATGAGGAACTGGCATCTCGATACGGATTGAAGGCTTCCGATCGTGGCGTAGTTGTGATCAGGGTCAAGTCGGGAAGCACGGCGGAGGAAATGGGTGTGCGCGAAGGCGACCTGATACTCGAAGTTAATCGCAAGCCGGTGAGTTCGCTCAAGTCTTATGAACAAGCCGCATCCGGCCTTGCCAAGGATCAAGCGGTCCTCTTGTTGCTCAAACGGAAGGGCCAAGCGATCTATCTCACCTTGCGGCCCTAAATGCCGCAAAAAACAATCTGTCTTTCTGGTCTATTCAGTCTATCTCGTGAACCAGATAGACCAGACAGACGAGATGGACCAAACAGACCAGATGGACCAAGCAGACCAGATAGATGCTCTTCCTCATCAGGCTCCGCTGGTGGTAGCGCTTGTACCGGCTGCCGGCCGCGGGCTCCGAATGGGTGGCTCAGTCCCCAAACAATTCCTTTCGTTGGGTGGCGAGCCGCTCATCATTCAGTCGTTACGGATATTGCAAGCGGCTCCGGTGATCGACCGGATCATCCTTGCCGTTCCATCTACGGAGGTTGAATACTGTGAGCGTGAGATCGTCTCGCGACATGGTTTCACCAAGGTGACGCAGGTGGTGGTTGGCGGTGCAGAGCGTCAGGATTCGGTGCGATGCGCGCTCGCGCATGTTCCTTCGGACTCGGAGATCGTGCTGATACACGACGCCGTACGGCCGTTTGTGACGGCTCGGATGGTTGCCGAAGTCGTGGCTGCGGCGAGAAAGGAAGGGGCGGCGATTATTGCGCTTCCGATGCGGGATACCGTGAAGCACGTGCGGACAGATGGAAAGATCGAGCGAACGGTCGATCGCAGCCCCTTGTGGCTCGCTCAAACTCCGCAGGCATTCCGACGGGACTGGATCGAGGCCGCTCACAGAAAGGCGCATGCTGAAGGGGTGCGGGCCACTGATGACGCATTCCTGGTGGAGTGGCTGGGGTATTTGGTCGCAGTGGTTGAGGGAAGCGGGGAAAATATCAAAGTGACCAGACCAGAAGACCTGGTGATCGGCGAAGCAATCCTGGCGTCGAGAACCGCGGGCGTGAAATGAGCGAGACGGAAGGTTCGAGGTTCTAAGTTCGATGTTTTGAGAACTTCGAACCGTGAACTTCGAACTTCGAACTTCGGATGAGGAGAGCCTTATGTCAATGCGAGTGGGTTGTGGCTATGACATCCATCCATTAGGGCCGGGACGAAAACTGATTCTCGGCGGGATCGAGGTGCCTCACAGCAAGGGTTTGTTAGGACATTCTGATTCCGATGCGTTGGTCCACGCCCTCTGCGATGCGCTGCTTGGAGCCATGGGTGAAGGAGACTTGGGGCGACACTATCCCAGCTCCGATCAGCGATTTAAAGATATTTCGAGCCTAAAACTCTTGGAGGACGTCGTTGCGAAAATGCAGAGGAAAGGGTACTGCATTGTGAACGTGGATACGATTATCATTGCGCAGGCCCCTCGGCTCAGTTCACACCTGGCAGCCATGCAGAAACGGATGGCGCAGGTCCTCGGAGTCGATCCTGATCTCGTCAATGTCAAGGTGAAGAGTGGTGAAGGGATCGGGATGATCGGCCGGGAGGAAGGGATTGCCGCCGAGGCGGTCTGTCTGATCGAGGCGCTCGAATAGTTGACAGGTTGCAGGTCCTCAAGCTGACAGGCAGAGCAATGACACGAGCGCATGGTTTCGAGGACTTGAAAGTCTGGCAGCTAGCCAGGGAACTTGTACTAACCGCCTATCAACTCACGAGCTCGCAAGTGTTCGGTCGAGACCATGCCCTACGCGATCAGATACGCCGCGCCGCAGTTTCCAGTATGGCCAATATTGCCGAAGGGTTTGAGCGCGGATCAAATCGAGACTTCGTGAGATTTCTCTATATGGCGAGAGGTTCCGCGGGAGAAGTCAGGAGCCATTTGTATGTGGCCAGGGATTTGGATTACATTACAGTACAGTGACCGAATTTGAACGAATGGCGAGTCGGGTGATCGGTCTTTCGAAAGGCGTATTTCGGTTTATACAGCATCTCGAATCATCTGAGATGAATACGAAGTAGTCGCTTGTCAGCTTGGTTTCCTGTCAGCCATGCTTAAAGCAATCAAACTAGACCTCCGAGCCATCTTCGACCGAGATCCTGCGGCCACCAGCTGGCTTGAAGTCGTCGTAACCTATCCCGGCTTTCATGCCTTGCTGGCCTATCGTGTGTCCCATTGGTTGAAGTCCTTCAATGTTCCGCTCATTCCCCGGGCTATCTGCCAGACAGCTCGTGCATTCACGGGTATTGAAATCCATCCCTCGGCAAAGATCGGCACCGGGTTCTTCATCGACCATGGCATGGGAGTGGTGATTGGAGAGACGGCAGAGATCGGCGACTACGTGACGCTCTTCCAAGGCGTGACGCTTGGGGGAACGGGCAAGGAGCGAGGGAAGCGTCACCCCACACTCGGCAATCACGTCGTCGTCGGGGCTGGAGCCAAGATTCTCGGCGCCATTACGATTGGGGACAATGTGAAGATCGGCGCCAATTCCGTTGTGCTCAAGAATGTTGCCGCGAACTCCACTGTTATTGGTGTGCCTGCCCGCGTCATCAGGACGCAAGGAGAGCGACTGCCCGATGCCACCATGGACCACAGTAACCTACCGGACCCTGTCCATGACCGTCTCTTTGCACTTGAGCAGGAGTTGATCGAACTGCGCAAGAAGCTGGAGAATCAAGACAATCCACGCTTGCTCTAACCGCGATCTGCACCATGGCTTGCTCGGTGAAATTATGGGGTGTGGCTATGCGCCCACGGCCTCTTCAGGCCGTGGGCGAGGATGTTAGCTTGAGAGGCAGGTTCGCATGAACTTCTTGCGTTCGTCGCCTCTGAGCTTTTGGTCGGCTGCTCCTTCATTACAGGTTTTCATCTTGTTCTGCTGAATCCTGCCGGTTCTCGCCGTCTTCTTGGCAAGGCATTCTTTCATGAATGCCTTCCGCTCACCTTCCTTCCCTTCCCCCAATCCTTTGTCATCGGCTTGTGTATTGCAGGCTGCCGTCTTGCTTTGCTTGGCGGGCGCCGCAATCGCGAATGGTACGATGCACAAGCCGGACATGAAGAGAGAGATAACTGCAATGCCAACCGCTTTCGTCATGCGCGTCTCCTTTAGTATGAGGGACAATAATATGCATAGCATACACAATAAACTATGCTGTGTCCCTAACTATATACTGAAGCTCTGATTGATCTCTCGGCCTGATCGATTAAATTGGTTGTATTGCGCAGCTAGATAGAACGGGAGGGCTGGAGTGACTATACGACGCAGAGGATCGAATTGCCGCGCTACACAGTGAAGGCAGAATGCTATTCGTAATCCACGCGCATCAGACAGAGTCCATGGGGAGGGGCGGTCCGGCCTGCGGCAGACCGATTCCGAGCCCTCAGCACATCTGCGAGACTGTCGGGAGTCCGTTTACCCAGGCCGACTTCGATCACCGTTCCAACTATTGCGCGGACCATGTGCTTGAGAAAGCGGTCGGCATAGGCCTCGATGAAAATCTGGTCGTCGTGGCGGATGACGGCGAGCCGTTGGAGATGGCAGATGGGATTGTCGTTGTCCGTGAGGCTTCCTTCGAATGAAGAAAAATCTTGCGATCCGATCAGCGTTGCCGCCGCCTGTTGCATGGCCGCGTCGTCCAGTGGTTTGTAGATGTGCCAGAGGAAGGCACGATCGATGGTGGGGCGGGCCGGACGGTGGAGGATCCGATAGGTGTAGAGTTTGCCTCGTGCATCGTGTTGAGCATGAAAGCGGTCGTCGACAAGAGCGGAGGAACGAACCACAATGTCTTCCGGCAGCACGGCATTAAGGGCCCGTGTCCATTTGAACGCGGGCCAATTGCGTGCCGTGGGAAAGCTCGCCACTTGTCCACGCGCATGTACGCCGGAATCTGTTCGGCCTGCGCCGATGACGGACACCGTAGTCTGGCTGATCTGGTGGATGGCTCGCTCGATCGCCTCTTGAATCGTGAGTTGATCAGGTTGGCGCTGCCACCCTGCGTAGGAAGTCCCATCGTATTCAAGCACTAACTTGACCGTTGGCATTGACGTCGCGGATAGAGCAGTGCGGCGGTCATCGCGCAGGTGGTCTTGCTGAGGCGAGGAAGGACGTGATGCCTCCCATGAGTGCTTCCGCCACGCGGCTCGTGAAGCGGGTCGTTCGGAGCAGATCTTCTTCACCAGTGTTCGAGATATACGCGATTTCAGCCAGTATGCTGGGCATACTGGTGAAACGAAGCACATAGAACGGCGCGGTCTTGACCCCATGGTCCACCATGGCGTACTGGCCGTTTAGGTTGGCGACCATCGCTTCTTTAGTGGTCCAAGCAAGTTCGAGCGATGCTTCAATTTTTTTTGCCGTCAGAAGATCGGCGACGAGGTATTCCCACCCGACCCCGGTGCTGTTGAGAGGAGTGCCATTTTCACGCGCCGCGACTTCCAGAGCCCGTTGATCCTTGGCCTCTCCGAAGTGGTAGATTTCCAGCCCTTTCACGGAACGTTGGGGATGTGAATTGACATGAATCGACACGAAGAGGTCCGCTTCCTGTCCATTGGCAAACTTCGCGCGGTCTTCCAACTCGACGAACTCGTCCCGCTCACGTGTCATGAGCACATGGATTCCTCGCTGCTGCTTTAAGAGGTCGCGTAGTTTCAACGCGACCTTCAACGTAATGTCTTTTTCTTCCGTCCCCTGTTGCCCGCGCGCGCCAGGGTCTCTCCCGCCGTGTCCTGGATCGATCACGATGGTCGTGTAGGATTTCGTCCGCGGCTGGAGCGGTTGCTGAGGAGTGGGGAGTGGCAACGCCAAATCCGGCAATGGTTCAGCCCGCGGGATCGCTCGGGGGTCAGTGGCCGGTACGACATCGATGACAAGTCTTGGAGGGTCCGCCAGCGTCAGCAATTTATAGCTCTTGAATGAATCCGTCGGGAGCGAGATATGTATAGATTGTGCAGACGGCTGGGTAATGATAAACGGTTTGGCAATCTTGCCCTCTGCAAGTTTCGTCTTGGCGGATGAACCTAAAATCGTGTTGGGAATTTCGATGGTTAACCCCTCGGCTTGGAGCAGGGGATGTTTGCTGGGGCGGGCGTGTACATCAAGGTCGAGCACGAGCCTTGTCAATCCAGGCGAGCTGGCCGTTCGGAGATTCTGGATCGTCGTCAGGCCCGACGTAGTGGGTGCCAGACGGATGCGGGAGGTGCGGGACCGCGTGGGCTTAGAAGGAGCATCCTGACGGACTGCGCTTGTTGCCGCATAGGCCTGATCTGTATGAAACAGAGCGAGGTTGTGGCCAGGGACACCGAGGCATCCGACCAGGAAGGCGAGAGTAAAGATGCGCCACAAGGCTGATTGCATGGGTGTTCGCAGTGTGTGATGGGATATGGAGTTTTTCTCAGATGCGTGTGCCATTGTCAAGGGGATTGGCATGTAGAGCGCGAGACTGGTGACGGTTCGAGGTCCGAAGTTCGAGGTTTAGAACTTCGAACCCAGAACTTCGAACTTCGTGTCTGGTGCGCGCGACTCCGCCATGTTCCAACGGAACCGATTGACAGTGAGCCGTGTGAACGGTAGGGTCCTAGCAGAAGTTTAATAGGTTTGTTTGGTTTGTCTCGTTTTTTTGGTTTTTGATTGAACGAAACTAACCAAATGAACCAAAGCAACGAAACAAACCGGGCTTATACTGTTAGTCATGGCACTTCACTTGATTGTCGATGGGTACAATCTCTTGGCGTTGACGGGTCGGATCGGTGCCGAGACGAGCTTGCATTCAGAGGCGGCGCGCGAGGCGTTCCTGCGCGACCTGGCGGCGTATCGTCAACGAAAACCCCATGCGATTACGGTTGTGTTTGACGGGTGGCAACAGGGATGGGGCACAGAGCAGCGGGAACATCGGCTCGGTCTTGAGATTGTTTTCTCCCGACGGGGAGAAAAAGCCGATCAAGTCATTCAACGATTAGCTGCCGAATTTGGATCCGCATGCGCAGTGGTGAGTTCCGATCGTGAGATTATCGATGTTGCGAAGGCGCAGGGAGCGTTCGTGATGAAGGCCCAGGAGTTTCTTGAGAAACTGCATGGGCCGTCGAGTGTATCTCGCGCCTCGTTCCATAAGGAGCTGGATACCGGAGAGGATCTTCGGCCAAAGCGAGGTTCGGAAAAGCGCGGAAATCCGAAGAAGTTGCCCAAAGCGCTGCGACAGCGCAACCGGCAACTCAAGCGATTTTGAACAGGCGTTTCGCGTTCTCGGTCGTAATGCGTCCGATGGTGTCGACCGACATGTCTGGCGCTTCCGCATGAATCTCTGCCAGCTTGTGAGCGACGAAGGACACGTAGGCCGGTTCGTTGCGCTTTCCCCGATGAGGCACAGGTGTCAGATATGGGCAGTCGGTTTCGATGAGCAGGCGGTCTAATGGAGCGGTCTTCGCGATGTCTCTGAGCATCGTGGCATTCTGAAACGTGAGAATCCCGGAGAACGAAAGATAAAATCCTAAGTCCAGTGCATCTTTCGCCAGCCACGCATCCCCCGAGAAGCAGTGAAAAACCCCGCCGACTTCTGACGCGCGTTCCTCTTTCAATATCGAAATCGTATCGTCTTGAGCTTCTCGCGTGTGAATGATCACCGGGAGCGCTAGTTCGCGCGCGAGCTGGACTTGTTCCCGGAACCGTTCACGCTGCTCCTTCGGTGACGAGTGATTGTAGTGGTAGTCCAGGCCGATCTCGCCATAGGCGACCACCTTCTTGTTCTGTGCCAGCCGACGGAAATCGTCGTACCAACTATCGACAATATGTTTCACTTCATGTGGATGGACGCCGATGGAGGCATAGACGAATGGGTATTGCCCTGCCAGTGCGATTGCCGCCTGACTCGTTGCCAGATCGCAACCGATAGTGACGAAGGCCTCGACACCGGCTTCCCGGGCGCGCCCAATCATCATCTCGCGATCCTCATCGTAGCGGGCATCGTCCAGATGAGTATGGGTGTCGATCAACATGCCGCGGCATCGTAGCATGGAGCCGGGCTGTTCAGGAAGCATGTGGCTTCAGGCGAGACGGGCGCGACTGGCGGGAAAAGCGCGAAACGAAATTCCGGAAACTTCGAACTTCGAACCTCGAACATTCCCCCGTCTCGCCCGTCCCGCTCGTCGCGCATCTTAGACGGGCTTGGTCACGATCATGTTGGCGAGTTCGCCAAGCAGCGCTTCGGTTTCTTCCCAGCCAAGACAGGCATCGGTGATGGAGACACCGTGGGCCAATGCTTTTCCCTGCTGCCAGGTCTGTTTGCCGGGATTGAGGTTGCTTTCAAGCATGAGTCCCATGATGGATTGGCGACCGTCGCGGAATTGGCGAAGGACTTCACGTGCGACCACACCCTGGCGCCGGTGGTCTTTACTGGAGTTGTCATGCGAACAGTCGATCATGATGGGACGAACGATACCCTCGCTCGCGACAAGGGCTTCCGCACGTGCCACGTGTTCGGCTTCATAGTTGGTGTTGCCGCCTCCGCCCCGCAGCACGATATGGCGATCAGGATTCCCCATGGTTTTGATGATGGAGGTCAGTCCATCGGCGTTAATGCCGAGAAAATGATGCGACTGCTTTGCGGCGACCATGGCATTCCAGGCCACTTGGAGATTGCCCTCTGTTCCATTCTTGAAGCCGACCGGCATAGACAGCCCGCTGGCCATCTCCCGATGCGGTTGGCTTTCGGTAGTGCGGGCTCCAATGGCGACCCAGCTCCAAAGGTCGGCGATGTACTGCGGAGATACCGGGTCCAAAGCTTCAGCCGCACAGGGGACCCCACGTTTGTTGATGTTGAGGAGGATTGTCCTGGCAAGCTCCATTCCGGTTGCGATGTCGCAGGTGCCGTCCAAATGTGGATCGTTGATGAGCCCCTTCCACCCCACCGTGGTACGGGGTTTTTCAAAGTAGGTGCGCATGACGATCAGCAACCGGTCGCGCAACGCATCGGCTACCGGTTGCAATCGGTCGGCGTACTCATAGGCGGCCTCAGGGTCATGAATCGAGCAGGGGCCGACGATGACCAGTAGGCGTTCATGGTCTTGGCCGTGCAGAATGCGGCGAACAGCATCTCTGGTTTCAACGACCAGCGCGGCGGCTTGGTCGGTAATCGGCTGTGTTGACTTGATCGTCCGCGGCGAGGGCAGCGGTTTGATCTCAATGATGTGCTGGTTATCGAGTGGTCGCTGCATCGTGCAACCTACGTTATCGGGGAATCGCCTTTAGTAAGTGTAACGTCATGAAGGGATGCGTGCTCGGGTGCGCAAAATATAGCGGATATTAAAGGAAATATCCACTGCAAGGGATGCCGAGAATCGGAAGCTGCGCGACGATCCGCCTTCAATCCATTGTTTGACAAGCTACGGACGCCTATGGTACTTGCTCGCCTTCATGGCTCTTCGCGCTATTATACGACCCCTGCGCTGCTCTCTCCAGGGCACCGTGGCCATCGGCCTTGCCCTCCTCCTGATCGCCATTGCGCCGTTTGCCGTGGCGCAGGATGTCCATCACGAGTTGGCAGCGGCTGACCACGATGGGCACGAGCACTCCGACACCGACCTCTGCCAGTGGGTCAAGCATCACACGGCCGGGTCTTTTGACGTCAGTGCTCCTGTCCTCACGGCCCAGAAACTTGTCGACCTGCTGGAACTCCCCGCAGACTCCGTTCTGCTGTCCTCCGAGCTCTCCACGCCTGGCCCTTCTCGCGCACCTCCCCACATCTAGTCACGTCAATTCGAGTCTCGCCTCCAGTACGAACGTCATCGGACTACTTACTGGGTGGACCGCGGTGTCCTTTTGACACGTGATGAGTAGTGAGGGGATTCATGCGACATGTATGGTGTCGTTTCATCGGTTGCTCTGTGTGTCTCTGTGCCTGTCTTGGCCTGTTGAGTCAAGGCCGTGCGCTAGCAGCCGACCACAATGTGATCACCGGCCTGGTTCAGAGTCAGGATCTCCGCCGAGTGGATCAAGCCATCGTGCGGGTGCGCGATCAGGAAGGCAATGTCGTGGCACAAGAGGTCACGAACCAAGCTGGGGAATTCACCATCAAGGTCCCTCTAGAGGGCACGTATTCCATCAGTGCGGTTCAGGATAACTACACAAGCGAATTCGTCGTGGTGAAAATTGGAATAGAGGCAGTGGCCCCGGTGACGCTTACCCTCTCGGTGACCCAAGATATCGCACTGGAGATTGTCTCGTCATTGCCGGCGATCCAATATAAGGCGTCAAGCGAGACCTATCAGCTGAATCGCAAGGAGATCGAGGTCTTGCCCAAGGGGAACAACAGCGATGTGTACGAAGTGCTGTTGACGGTTCCGAGCGTGGCCTATGGAGGACTCAAGCAAACGCATATCCGGCAGGATCATGGCAATCAACAGTTTCGGATCGATGGCATTCCCATCCCGGATACGGTCAGCGGGTCGTTTGCCGACATTGTTCCCCCGCGAGCCTGGGAGCGGGCCGACATCATCCTCGGCGGAATGGAAGCGCAATATGGAGGTAAGACAGCCCTGCTCGTCGATATCACGAGCAAGAGTGGTACGAAGCCGGGATTCGGCTCCGTGCAGGTCTTCGGTGGATCCAACGAAACCCTGAATCCGTCGTTTGAGTATGGGGGAACCATCGGTGAAAAGGTTCGATATTATGTGTTGAACAGTTTCATTACCACCAATCGTGGCCTGGAACCACCGACTCTCGGGTCCACAAACCACCACAATCAGAGCGAAAAGAACAATACGTATCTGCGCGGCGATTACCAGCATGACAACCGTAATAACTTCAGTTGGATTTACCTCAATTCGGTGGCAAAGTTCCAGATTCCAACAATTCCAAACCTCGCGGCCAACACGGACGTGCTGACGCTGCTTCAGGCACAGGACCCGGCATACAGGCCGGTGACATCACAGTCTGTCGATCAGTACCAAAAGGAAAATAATCAATACTCTCAGTTGGTATGGCGGCATGATATGAACGCCGCGAACTTCTTCAATCTTGGGTTCTTTTATCGGAGAGGCGAAGCGGATTTTCATACCCCGAGTTTCGATGCGCTGGCCTATGCCGACAATATCAACAGCGCTCAAACGGCCAACCAAAGACGAACGGCATATACCGGAGGCGGGCGGCTGGACCATACATGGGTGCTCAACAGTCAGCATCTCGTGAAGTTCGGGCTCCAGATCGATTACACCAACGCCAATAACACCTCACAGATTTTTGCGTTCGACACCAGCAGCGGGGCGCCGGCAGGGCCCGTTCTTGCTTTGCAGGGAGCCAATCGGAATATCCAGTGGCGTGAGCAGTTTTGGGTTCAGGACCAGTGGAGTGCGAATGACCAGTGGACATTCAATCTGGGGGTGCGGGGTGACATCATTCAGGGGTTCTACCACGAAGGCCAAGTCAGCCCTCGTCTCGGCGCGACATACAAATACAACCAGTCGAATGTGTTTCATGCCTACTATGGTCGGCTGTTTACTCCGCCCAACGTCGAGCAGATCGCCTTTGTGAATCTCAATACTCAGAACACCACGGCTGCTCCGGACAACCCCACCGGATTTAGACCGCGGGCGGAGCGTTCCCATTATTTCGAAATCGGGAGCTATCATGCAGTCAGCCGGTATGCCACCTTGGAACTGACGGCTTACTATAAACTCGACCATTATATGTCGGATGCCGGCCAGTTCGGCACCACGCCCATGCTGAACTACTTTGCGTTTCAAAATGGGTGGAAACGGGGCATCGACGGAGCGTTGAAGGTCCAATTTACCGATAAGCTGATGGGTCGTGGTAATGTGGCTTGGGGACAATGTAAGGGATACGGGCTTCAATCGGGGCACTATCTCCTCGACAACAAAGAGATCAACGACATCAATTCAAAAGGCGGGGTCTTTTGCGATCACTCACAGTTTGTGACGAGTTCGGCCGTTGTGACGTATCGAATTCTGGAACGGACACATGTGACCGGTCAGATGTTGTACGGGTCAGGCTTACGAACGGCGGCTGACGACGATGCGAAAACAAATTCTACACACTCTTCCTCCTACACTGTTTACAATGCCTCGCTCACGCACGTGATCCCGTTGCCCTGGGAGAATCAAAAAATGCTGCTCGGCTTCGACATCATCAATCTGCTCGATCAGCAGTACTTCTATAACACCGGTGAAGGGAGTATCGGTCTAGGTGTCGCGCATGCGGGGGCGCCGAGATCGTATTTCTTTCGAGCGCAATGGTTCTTCTGAGAAGACCCTGGCTGAAATCAAGCTCAAGGCAAGATGAGAATATTCACTTTTAGCCAGAGCCTCCAGCCTAACCCAAGACCACCGAGGAGCTATATGGTGCAGAAATGTTTCGGGGCTATTCGAGCATGCTTCTTCGTACTGGCTCTCTCGCCGGCCACCGCATATGCGGTAGCCGGTGATGAGGCCACGCATGAAACAGACCATCAGGAAGACCTATTGGAACTTCCTGAAGTCCATGTTCATGGGTTGCCGCTCAACAAGGACCAGCAGCTTGGGCCGGTCGCCAAATCGACCCCTTGGCCCGGCATCCCTTCTTCACTGGACGGCAAGGAGCTCGACGACTGGATGAAAGCCCGTATGATGGTGTCAAAAGATGCCAAGGTGACAGTCGTCGTCTTGGAACCGTGCAAGCATCGTGAACTCACGATGGCCGGTATGACCGCGTTGAACAAATGGACCTTCGATCCACAGATGAAAGGCGATGAGGCGGTGGATGGGGAACTGACCGTGCGCATCCATTTCCGCACGCGCTAGTAAATCCCGGACCAAACAAACCAGACAGACCAAATAGACCAAACAGACCATCTTTCAGTTTGACGGTTGACGAATGACGGGTGACACTTTATCGTCATTTATATGAGCGTTGATGAATCTCTCTTTCGCGCCGTCAATGGTCTTGCCGGTCGTGCATCGACCATTGATCAATTCTTCCTTCTTGTCGGAAATCGCAGCACATTCTACATTCCAGCGGCGTTCGCGATCATCTATTGGATCTGGAGCAATCGACGTGAAGCTCTCATCGGCGGAGCCATCTTAGGCGGAGTAATCGGTCTGGTGGATGTACTGAGCGGGCAACTCAAGTGGGTGGTGGAACGTGTCCGACCCTGTCGAGCGTTGAGTAACATCGTCATGGTAGAGCCTGGCGGCTGCGGGGGGTTGTTCAGTTTTCCGTCCAGTCATGCCATGAATACTGCAACTGCGGCAGCCTTTTTCCACATGCTCTATCCGCGTTCCGGCTGGATTAGTTGGCCACTTGTCGGGCTCATCGGGTTCTCCAGAGTCTACGTCGGAGCCCACTATGTCACGGATGTGCTGGGCGGATGGGTCATCGGAGGCTTTTTCGGGGCGGGCGTCGCCTGGATACTTCTTCGCTATTCTCGTGTTCGCTCTTCACACGAAAATCCCGCCGTCTAATTCTCTTTTCCTGCCTGGTTTTCGAGACAGTGTAACAACTCTGCCTGGCAGCGCTCTTGGTCGTAGCCTCGCCCGATTAACACAATCGCGTGGCTTGGTTCGTCGAGCAACGTGATTGGCGTAAGGGTTGCGTTGCCGGGAGGCACATACTGAAACTCTTGGAGTTCCGGACCCTTGGCGAAGCGGAAGAAACCTTTCGCTCGTTCAAGTTCAGGTGGCAGGGCCTTCATCCAACGCAGGAACCGTTCAAAGTTCAACGGTCCTGGCAACCGGACCGTTGTAGCGATGGGATGATACGATGCCCGCGTGCTCGTGGTAGACGGCCGCGGCGCTCCGAATTCGACATTCACCTTCCTGGTTGGCGTGATGCGGGTGATCGGTTCAAGCAGCAATGAAGGATCGACTCGGGCATGGCTGGTTTCCCAGACCCGTGCGTAGGGATTCTGCTCGACGATCGTTGCGGTAAATTGCTCCCAATGGCCGGAGATATACAGATCTTTCTTGTTGAGGATCAACTCATCGGCGCAGCGAATCGCCTGTCTCGTGACGACATCACCCATACTCCCCCTGTCTGTCGGAATCGGGTGCAGTATTGCGATGACTTTTTCTAGATGTGTGAGACGTGCGGTGTACAGATCGGTGACGCCATCGATCACTTCGGCCGGATCGGCCATGCCCGAGCATTCCAGGACGATCACGTTCGACTTATAGTCCTGCGCGAGCTGTGCGATGCCCCACGACAAGTCTTCCTTCGTGTCGCAACAGACGCAGCCGCCGGCGAGGTTCATCACTTGCTCGGCGATGGTGCCTGCTCGCGGGCCGTCGATGCTGACCTCTCCCGCTTCATTCATCAACACGCCGGCTCGCTTGCCTTGGTGTTTCCAATGTTCGAGCAGCCGCATCAAGAGTGTGGTTTTCCCTGCACCGAGAGAGCCGCAGAGGACATAGAATGGAATCGGGGTCATTATCATGGTTTCAGAGCGGGAGACGAGCGCGACTGGCGAGATTTGCGAGAAAAGCAGGACGGGAGAGAGTTCGAGGTTCGAGGTTCGAGGTTTCCGGAACTGGGAACTCAGAACTTCGAACTTCGTGTCGCGCCTGTCGCGCGTTTCCAGCCAGTCTCGCTCGTCTCGCGCGTTTAATGGTGTACATGTACGAGATCCTTTTCCCGATGTTGCTTTGCCAATGTAGTGAGATCGCAGTGCATGTCGTCGGGGTGGCAGCAATCGGTTCCCATTTGAATCGTCATATGCTTGATGCCGAAATCCGTGCTGACCTGGGTGCGGATCGTCTGCAGCAGGTCATTGGTCATTGCCGAATCATCTCCGTCGACGAGTATATGACAGGTCATCATAATCAAGCGAGGTTCGACCGCCCAGATATGAAGGTCATGGACGTTTTTCACGCCGGGAATTGCCTCGATAGTTGCAGCGACTTGTGAGGCGCTGATTTTCGGCGGGGTCGATTCCAGGAGGACGTCCAACGATTCCTTAAACAGCGGCCAGGCCCCTTTGGCAATGGCGACGACGACCAACAAGCTGATCAGCGGATCGAGAATCGTCCATCCGGTGAGTATAATGGCTCCACCGCTGATCACGACACCCAGCGAGACCCAGGCATCACCCAACATATGCCAGAAGGCGCTACGAATATTCAGGTCGTCCTTGGCTCCGTGCTGCAAGAGGAACGCGATACCCAGATTGGCCGCGAAACTCACGGCGGCGACCGCCATGACCCAGCCGCCGTCGACCGGAACGGGTTGCAGCAGTCGCTTGGATGCAATGAGTGCGATGCCGAGGGCCGTGAGCAACAGGATGAACGCATTCAAGAATGCCGCAATGATACCGGCTCGGTGATATCCGAACGTTCTGGCCTCCGTGGCCGGCTTGGCGGTCAGGAGATGGGCATAGAGAGCAAGAAAGAGCGCGCCTTGATCGACGAAGTTATGGCCCGCATCGCTCATGACCCCGATGCTATTGAGGAACCACCCACCGATGAACTCAGCGACGATGATCACGGCATTGAGTGTCAGGGCGAGGTACAGCCGGGAGCGAAGATGTTCATAGGAGGCGAAGGTCGACATCGACTATAGTGTCGCACGCGTCTCGCATCTCGGCAAGAGTCCCGGGCAAGTCGGCGCAGGGGCGATCGGCTCAATTCTATTGTGAGGGAGTAAATTCGAGGAAATATTGCTTCGGCAGAAAATGATGCTCTCGAATGACTTTGTATCCGGCATCGGTGAGTTCTGCAATCACAGTCTCACGAGGGACCAGATGGTGTTTGGGAAAGCCAAGCTTCCCTGAGCGTTCGTCGTGGTAGAAGTCGATGACCGCAACGCGCCCACCGGGTTTCAACGCAGACTTAGTGTCGGAAAAGTACTTCGCGCGTTCTTCCAGATGGTGATAGGTGTTGCAGACAAAGAGGAGATCAATCGACTCATAGGGAAGTTTCGGATTGTCAGGCCGTGCCAAAATAAATTCAGCCGTATACGATCGATGCATATGGACGACGCTCTCTTCCGCATATTTCAGCATCTCAGGGTCTACATCGACCGCGTACACTTTGCCTGTCTCCGTCACTGCCTCAATGAATCGTCGAGTGAAGTAGCCGGACCCTGAGCCGAGATCGGCCACGGCCAGGCCAGGCTTGAGATTGAGGGCTTCGATGACGTGTTTGGGTTTTTGGTGCTGGTCTCGCTCTTCGCTATCGAGCTGCTCAAGATATTGCTTGATGTCAGCCGGCCGGCGATGGTCCCGATGCTCTTCTGCGGCAAAGGCCGTCGTTGACAACACGCAAGCCATGACAAGAGAAAGGAGGTATTGCATCATCGTGGTTGTGGCTTGAGCCGTTCGCTGAGCACGGGAAACGTTGCTTGACCGATGCCAAAGTTTCCTCCCGCTTGATCTGCTGCCACCACGCGGAGGGTGATTCCGTTCGGCGCGTCGGTTGGGAGGGGGACGAAGAATGGGGCCTCGAAGCTGGCTCGATCGTTATTGTAAAACAACTGAAGTCGTTCGAGGACCCGCTCTCCAATCATTAACTCACCATAGATATGGATCTTCCGAGAGTCCCAATCCCCGTGTGGGCGAACCAGCGTTCCGGACAATGTTCGAATCGAGGCGCTCAGGGTCACATCGTCTTTTGCGATCAAAGGCTCACCGGATTTCGGATGTTCGATCTGGACAATGTACCCGTAAAGATGAAGGACTATTCCGTCGTTGGTCATGTCTTGCCCGGGAACGAGCCATACTGTTGTCGAGGCGCGCTGGGACGACGCCGGGTAGGCAAGCGGACCTTCGGCGGTGACTTCCACCAACGTGGGATAGAGCAAGGGGAGTTTCGCGATAAAGGCTGCGGCGGGTCGTGAGCTATAGTGCGGCTCCTCCATGAGACGCGGTGTCCGCATGATCTGATTTTGGTCACCTGCGTCACCTTGCTGAATGCCGGTAGACAGAATCTGTTTCGTGGCCATATCGGTGATGGTGACGCGGGCGCCTCCAACCTCTCGTCCCAGGACCATTGCGCCATGGGACACCACACGAACGAGGATGGTGGTCGGCTTTGAATCGTTCAGACGAGGCTCTGAAGGGGAAGCGCTTTCAGCAGGGACTGCAAGGCAGGGGAGCAGTGTCAACAGAGAGCCACAGAATAGGAACAATCGAACTGTGGCGACCGCCGGGCTCATTTGACCTTGGTGCCTGGGTCAACTTCTTCAAGGAACGTGGCCAGGCCTCGAACTTCGCTGTCCCCTGCAGCCAGAACCATGCCTTGAGACTCGATGCCCATGAGCTTCGCAGGCTTGAGGTTCGCCACAATGATGATCGTTTTACCAATGAGCGCTTCTGGTTCATATTTCTTCCCAATGCCCGCGACGATTTGACGTGGCTCTGTTCCCTCTCCAAGAGTGACTTGCAGCTTGAGCAACTTCTCCGACTTCGGGACCCGTTCGGCGGTAAGGATCTTCGCAGTCTTGAGTTGAATCTTCATAAACTCGTCGATGGTGATCTGTGCCGGGGCTACGGGTGTTGGAGCTGGAGGGGTGACGGTCGCAGTGGAAGTTGCAGGGGACGGCTGCGGAGATGCAGTTGAATCGCTCACGGTTTTGGCTCCTTGTGGTTGTAATTCGATACGGGGAAACAACGATGTGCCTTTGTGGATGGTCGTGCCAGGTACGAGACGTCCCCACTCTACCCCCGGTTCTAGAATCGGAGAGTTGAAGTCTGCTGAGAGACCGAGTTGGTGGCTAATAGTTTGCGCACTTGCCGGCATGAACGAGTAAGTTGCGAGGCTTAAGCAACGCAATGTTTCAGCCATATGATAGAGGACTGTTCTCAGTTGATCCGCATCACTCTCAGTCTTGGCAAGGACCCAGGGGGCAGTTTTATCGACATACTGGTTGGCAATCTGAACGACTTGCCAAATTGATTCCAGCGCTCGATTGAATTCAAGTTGTTCAAGATTGCCTGGTAATACTTCGTTGAGGAGCGCCACTGTCGCTTGTTGCAGGTCTCGCTCTGCCTCCCTAGGCTTCCCTGAAAGAGGCACTCGTCCTGCTTGAGTGCGTTCGATGAGAGTCAGCGTACGACTCAGGAGATTCCCCAGTCCATTGGCCAGATCACTATTGATACGCGTGATCATCGCCTCTTGGGAAAAATCCCCATCTTGTCCGAATGGCACTTCCCGCAGCAGGAAGTAGCGAAATGCGTCGGCGCCGAATTCTTCGATCATCCTGTTGGGATCGATGACGTTGCTTCGGCTCTTCGACATCTTCTCTCCATCTACGGTCCACCAACCGTGGGCAAAAATCGTTTCCGGCAATGGCAGGTTCAATGCCATGAGCATCGTGGACCAATAGACTGCGTGTGTCGTGAGAATGTCCTTGCCGACAAGATGAACGTTGGCTGGCCAGAATTGACTGACCGCCGGATTTTTCGGCAGGTACTCCAACGCAGAGACATAATTGACGAGCGCATCGAACCAGACGTATGTGACGTAATCCTTGTCGAACGGCAGCTCGATACCCCAAGAGAGCCTGGATTTGGGTCGTGAGATCGAGAGGTCGCCGAGTTTTTGCGTGGTCAGGAATCCGAGAACCTCATTGCGGCGAGACTCCGGACGGATAAAGTTTGAATGCTGGTTGATGTGGTCGATCAGTCTGTCCTGGTACTGACCCATTTTGAAAAAGTAATTGTGCTCGCTGAGCTTCTCGACAGGACGTTTGCAGTCAGGACAGAGCCCGTCGGCCACATCCTTTTCAGTCCAGAACCGTTCATCAAATGTGCAGTACCACCCCGTGTACGAATCCTGATAAATCAACTTTTTATCATAGAGTTCTTGAAGGTATCGCTGAACGACGAATTTATGCGGTGGATCAGTCGTTCTGATGAACGCATCATTTGATATGTTGAGACGTTTCCAAAGCTCCTGAAACTGGGGTGCCAGCTTGTCGCAATGCGTTTGCGGGTCGATGCCGGCTTTGGTTGCGGCCTGCTGAACTTTTTGTCCATGTTCATCGAGGCCGGTCAGAAAAAACACGTCGCGTCCTCGCAGACGCCAGTAGCGAGCAAGCACATCGGCTGCAATAGTCGTATATGCGTGTCCGATATGCGGGACGTCGTTCACGTAATAGATCGGCGTCGTGATGTAGAAAGTATTGGGTGCGTTCATGGACGACAAAAAGATATCAGGTTGACGACGACGATGCTAGGAGGCTGTCCGAGTCGGACAGCCTCCTAGGTAAGTGCCCCCGTTGGTGCGAGTGCGACTGCATCGCGCAGGCGGAGCAAGATCGTTTCCAGCGCCATATGGAGATTGAGATGCCGTGTGGCACGCTGCTGGGTCAGCTCGATTTCACGAAGCAGGTCCAACAATACATCGGTGTCAGCTTGTTGCGCGTAGGTTTCTAGTGTCGTGAGATCGTCGAGGTAGAGAACCTGATCGCGATCTCCTCCGATCTGAATGATAACGAGGTCGCGGATCCAGCGAGCGAGCCAGGCGAGCATGTCCTGTGCACGGTCGGCCTTTGCAATCGTTTCGGCTGAGGACAGGATGGACCCGATCGATCGCAAGGACTGGGGGCAGACCAAATCCACAAGTTCCTGTTGTCGGGTGCGAATCTCGTTCACATCGGCAAGGAGGGCTTGGCCGATACGGCCTGCACTGATGATGGCGAGGAATCGCGCGTCATCGGGAGAGATTTCGCGTGTGAGGATGAGCGCTGCCTCCACCTGTGTTCGAGCTGGTGTCGTAAAACGAAGGGCCTGACAGCGAGACCTGATGGTTGCGGGTAGGGCGGCAGGGCGGCTCGAGATGACGAGGAAGAGACTATGCGCGGGTGGTTCTTCCAATGTTTTTAACAGCGCGTTTGCCGCGCCGATGGTCATACGATCGGCGTCGTTGATCAGGCAGATTTTTCGCTCACCGATGAGCGGACGGTACATGATCTGATGCTCGATCTCGCGGACCTGCTCGATCTTGATTTGTTGAGTAGCCTGTTCCGGGTCCGGCTCGATGACGAAAAAGTCAGGATGAGTCCGGGACTCGATCTGTCTACAAGACCGGCATATACCGCAACTGTCGAGATCGTTCGCTGCGGAAGGCTGCTCGCAGCTGAGTGCTTGGGCGAATCGAATGGCTGTGAATTGCTTTCCAATCGCCTCTTCGCCGTGGAAGAGATACGCGTGAGCCAGACGTTGATGGGTGACGGCGGATTGTAAGAATGCAATGGAATGTTGATGGCCGGTACAGTCGTGAAAGGGCATATTAGCTCCGGTGGCCTTGGCCGCATTATTCATGGCCAGTTCTGCTGCACCGACGATCCGCTGCTACGACGAGCCTTCGGTCGGCGGGCTCGCCTTTCGAACCTTCAACGTACTGTACGAGTATGCCTCAGGTCCTCAGGGCTCCGCGCGCCGCTCTCGCAACGCGGCTCAGCGATTTCGCGACGAACCGCCATGAGTAATGCTGCCTGGATGGCGCCGCGGTCGAGTCATCCAACCTACCACGATCTCAGCGAGTTCGTCCCGGACGACCTGTACAGGCCGATTGGCATTCACGATCTTCATGCGGGCCGGTTCCTTGGCGGCGAGCGCCAGAAATCCCCGGCGCACCTTTCGATGGAAACGTTCTGTCTCACGGTCCAGCCGATTCTGCTGTCCGCGATCGGTCCGCCGCCTGGCCAAGCCCACTGAGACCGGGAGATCGAGCACGAGAGTGAGATCCGGTGTCAGTCCGCCGGTTGCGACGTGGTTGGCTGCCCGCAACCATTCAAGTTCAAGACCGCGCCCGAATCCCTGATAGGCGAGCGTGGAATCGGAAAACCGGTCGCAGAGCACCACAGTGCCGCGCCGTAATGCCGGCATGATGAGATGTGTGAGGTGCTGGCATCGTGCAGCGAGGATCAACAGAGCTTCAGCCTCAGGTGCGACGACTTCGTGAGACGACGGTGTGAGGAGGATGTGGCGGATCGCCTCTGCGGTAGCCGTGCCACCTGGTTCTCTGGTCTGGAGTACGATGTGCCCCTTCTGAGTAAGCATCTTCGCGAGGTGGCGAATCTGGGTACTTTTTCCGCTGCCTTCGACTCCCTCCAGGGTGATAAACAGGCCGCGAGTCCGTTGCATCTTTGCTCTCATCGCGCAGGCTTCCGCATCAGTAAGCAAAACGGGCGGGATGGTATTCCAAGTGATTGAAAATAGCAAGAAAAGGCTTGCGAGGTTCTCAGAATTCTCTGTATGATTACCCGCTACTGTTGTCCGCACATATCCATGCTGAAAACCTCGCTAAAACGCTACTTTCTGACGGGCTTGCTCGTGATTATCCCCATCTGGGGAACCGTCCTCATTTTGAAAGCCATTTTCGTGGGTGTAGAAGGGATTCTTGGGGATCTCCTGGTTCGGTTGGTACCGAGTCATTATGTGCCGGGACTCGGAATTCTGACGTTGATCGCTTTAATCTTTCTGACAGGCCTGTTTGCTACCAATTTTATGGGCCGGCAAGTTGTAAAGTGGTGGGAAGCTTTACTGAACCGTGTGCCGCTTGTGCGAGGGATCTACTCGACGTTGAAATCCATGATCGATGTTTTGTCGTTTTCTGAACATGCGTCGTATAATCGCGTCGTGATGATTCAATTTCCCAAGAATGGTCACTATTGTATTGCCTTCGTGACGGGCGTGACCAAAGGGGAGATGCAGGATCTCTCACAGGAGCCGCTGATCCACGTTTATGTCCCGACGTCACCGAACCCGACATCCGGTTACTTCCTACTGGTGCCGGAACATGAAGTCACGTCCGTCGATATCAGCGTAGAAGAGGCGATGAAGCTCATCGTCTCAGGCGGGCTCTGCTCGCCGTCCACATCTTTGGCATCGTCCGTGGCTACTGCGACGAAGTGGGGCACGGTCAAACAGCCTGAAACGGGGGTGCCGATCGGATGAAGCGTCCACGAGCTACTGAAGTCTCAACGATGAAAAAGCCTGTCAGTCACGTTCAGCAGGGAAAGATTGCAGGCCTTGCGGTGGTCGTGATGGCTGCGGGGATGGGAACGCGCATGCGCTCAAAACAGGCGAAAGTGCTGCATCCGGTGGCCGGTCAGGCGATGGTCCTCTATTCGGTCGGGCTTGGGTTGCACGTGGCCGGGGATCGTGTAGCCGTCGTGGTGGGGCATCAGGCCGATGTGGTTCGCCAAGTGATCACCCGTGCGGTGTCCGGTAAGAGCGGTGACTCTCCGGTTGCGATTGTCGAACAACGGGAGCAGTTGGGCACAGGTCATGCGGTCTTGCAGAGCCGTCCGGTGTTTGCGGTGGGTAAGCGGGGTGCCCCATCAAGGTATCTCATTCTGAACGGCGATACACCGCTGCTTCAAGAAAGGACCGTGCGGGAACTTCTTCATGCCCATGAGGCGGAACGTGCGACGGTGACTGTTCTGACCGCAGTGCTCGCAGACGCACGTGGATATGGACGGGTCGTGCGTGCACACTCAGCCGAGCGGGGGGTCGCTCGCATCGTCGAGGATCGTGATGCCAATCCGGAAGAACAAGCGATCCGTGAAGTCAACGCGGGCACCTATGTGGTCGACGGCGAGTTCCTCTTCAGCGCATTGGAAAAACTCGAACCCAGCAACGCACAGGGTGAGTATTATTTGACGGACATCATCCATCTCGCCGAACAGTCGGGACGTCGTGTGGCCGCTGTCGTACTTGATAATCCCAACGAAGGACTTGGCGTGAATACGCGCCGGCAGCTTGCCGACGTGGAACAGGTGGTTCGGCAGCAAATTCGGAACCGCTGGTTGGATGCCGGGGTGACGATGGTCGACCCGACCTCAGTCTGGATTGACGCCACAGTGACAATCGGGAAAGACACGGTCTTGTATCCCAATGTGACGCTCGAAGGGAGCACGACTATCGGGGAAGATTGTGTGCTGCGTTCCCATATCCGACTGACGAATTGCATTGTCGGCAACGGCGTTGAGATTCTCGATCACTGCGTATTGACCGATTCTCACATCGAGGACGATGCCCACATGGGTCCATTTGTCCATCTGCGTCCCGGCGTCGTGATACGAAAGAAGGCCAAAGTCGGAAACTTCGTCGAGATGAAAAAAACCGATTTAGGCGAAGGATCAAAGGCGAATCATTTGAGTTACCTGGGGGACACCACGATCGGGAAAGGTGTCAACATCGGCGCCGGCACGATCACCTGTAACTACGATGGTGTGCGGAAGTATCAGACTGTGATCGGGGATGGAGTCTTTCTCGGCAGCGATACGCAGTTGATTGCACCGGTGACGGTGGGGGCGGGAGCCATCATCGCAGCCGGCACCACGGTCACGGAGGATGTGCCGGCAGATGCCTTGGTGATTGGGCGAGTGCCTCAAGTGAATCGTGCCGGATGGGCAGCGCGCAGGCGGGCACTGCAAACCGGCATGGATCGTAACACGAAATCCACTCGCCACCTGCCACCCGTCAATCGCCTTGCGAAAGAGCGACCGGTGGATTCAAAAGGTAGGCCAGTGAAGAAGCAAAGTGGGGGTTAAGTATGTGCGGAATCGTCGGATATGTGGGCGATCAGGAGACAGTGCCGATTCTGATCGGCGGCCTTGCTAAGCTGGAATATCGCGGCTACGACTCAGCCGGAGTCGCGGTGTTGCAGGGCGACAAAATCGAGATTCGGCGCACGGTCGGCAAACTCGCCAATCTTCAGAAATCGCTCAAGGAAAAAGACCTCAAGGGCACCGTGGGAATCGGCCACACGCGATGGGCGACACACGGAAGGCCTTCGGAGCAGAACGCACATCCGCACCGCTCGAGAGGCTGCGTGCTCGTGCACAACGGCATCATCGAAAACTATCAACCGTTGAAACAGCTATTGGAGAAAGAGGGCTACACGTTTCATTCGGAAACGGACACGGAAGTCGTGGCACATCTGATCGATAGATATCTTCATCAGGGTATGAAGCTGGCCGAGGCGGTACGAGCTGCGACTAAGGATCTTCGAGGAAGTTATGCACTCGCCGTCATTTCTGAACGGGAACCGGGGACAATGATCGCAGCGCGCTCCGGATGTCCACTGGTCGTGGGCACAACCGCGAAGGCGTCGTTCGTGGCTTCCGATGTCATGGCCATGCTTGTCCATACCCGTGACGTGACCTATCTCGAAGAAGGTGATGTGGCGGTTGTGACTGCCAATGACATCTCTCTTACTGATATCGAGGGCCGGCCTGTTATACGGAAACACACGAAGATCACCTGGGATGCCTCCGCGGCCGAAAAGAGCGGGTTTCCTCACTTCATGCTGAAGGAGATTCACGAACAGCCACAGACAATTCTCGACACGATGCGCGGGCGCTACTCCTACGAGACCGGCGAGGCGGATCTGCCGGATATCGGGTTGACGCCGAAAGAGTTTGCCGCCGTCGGACGGATATGGATCGTCGGCTGTGGTACTTCATGGCACGCGGGCCTTGTGGGGAAGTATTTGCTGGAGGAGATGGTCCGTACACCGGTGCAGGTGGATATCGCCAGTGAATTCCGCTACCGCGATCCGTTGGTCGGGAAAGACGATCTCTTTATCACGATCTCGCAGTCCGGCGAGACGGCGGACACGCTGGCGGCTGCGCGTGAAGCGAAGGAAAAAGGGGCGCGTGTCGTTTCAATCGTGAATGTCGTGGGCAGTACCCTGGCCCGTGAATCGGACGGTGCGTTCTTCACGCATTGCGGACCCGAGATCAGCGTCGCCTCGACCAAGGCTTTCACCGCGCAGCTCACAGCACTGTACATGCTGGCGTTGCATCTGGGCCGCGTGCGCGGAACCCTGTCCGCCGAGCATGGTAAGGCCTGGCTCGATCGTCTTGTCCGGCTTCCGTCGTTGGTCGAACGGGTGCTCGGTCGCGAGGCGGAGATTGTGGCGATTGCGAAACGGTTTTATAAGAAACGCAACTTCCTGTTCTTCGGTCGTGGCATCAACTATCCCATCGCGCTCGAAGGCGCATTGAAGCTGAAAGAGGTGTCCTATATCCATGCGGAGGGATACGCCGCAGGAGAAATGAAGCATGGTCCGATCGCGCTCATCAATCGGGACATGCCGGTTGTGGTACTGGCACCGAGGGATCGTCTTTATGAAAAGACCGTGAGCAATCTGATGGAGGTGAAGGCCCGGCATGCGCCGGTCATTGCGTTTGTTGCGGAAGGCGAGCGGGAGTTGGGGAAGATTGCCGAGGCCGTGTTTACGATTCCCGACACACACCCACTGATTTCGCCGATTCTATTTACCATTCCACTGCAGTTCTTGGCGTATCATATCGCAGTGTTGCGGGGTGCGGACGTGGATCAGCCGAGAAACTTGGCGAAGAGCGTGACTGTGGAATGAATTGCAATGGTGAGTACGATGCTCGCGGGATGAACTCGAACAGAATTCTCATCCCTCGAAAATGAAGTCCTTGTTTAATTTCGTCAAGTCTTCTCTCTGAGTCAGTGGTTTCATCGCAATCTAAACTGAACGTATTGTCTCGCCGACACGATCTGTGTCATCCATGAAGGGGAGTCGGGGTATTCCTGTAAAATTGCGGTGGGGGATGCCAATTCAGTGAAAGCAGTATTCTCGGTGTGTTTCCTTCGATGTGTGCGAGGGTGAGTTATTTCTGAAGAAGTAATCGTTCCAGATGCTCGACAATCCGTTCTGCGGCTTTGCCGTCCCATTTCGGAGGTATCGACCCTCTTTTCCATTGCCCCGCCATCAATCGCGCCAGCGCCGGTGGCAACTTGCTCGGATCGGTTCCAATCAGTTCGTTCGTCCCTATTGTGATGGTCTCGGGGCGTTCAGTGTTATCACGCAGGGTCATGCACGGTATGCCGAGTACGGTCGTTTCTTCAGTGATGCCGCCTGAATCAGTAATGACGCCACGGGCATGTTTCACCAGATAGTTGAATTCTAAGTAGCCAAGCGGATCGATATAATGTAGTTGCGGCATTTTGCTGTCGAGATCGCGCAGGTTTTTTGCCGTGCGGGGATGAACCGGAAACACCACCGGCAATCCGCGTGTGCCGTCGGCGATGGCATGCAGCAGTCGTAACAGCTGATGCTCTCCATCTACATTCGCAGGTCGGTGCAGAGTGACGACGAAGTAGTTCTGTGGTTCGAGCTTGAGCGACTCCCAAGACGCTGGTGGATGCAGGTGTGGTAGTTGTTTGAGGAGGGTATCGATCATTGTATTGCCCACAAAAAATATGCGATCGTCAGTGACGCCGGCGCGGCGCAGATTGTCGTTTGCGGTTTCGCTGGTCGTAAAAAACCAATTGGTAATGGAGTCGGTCACGACCCGGTTGATTTCTTCCGGCATGGTCCAGTCGTCAGAGCGAATGCCACCCTCTACATGCGCGACCGGAACTCCCAGCTTTCGGGCGACGATAGAACAGGCCATGGTTGAGGTCACATCTCCGACGACTAAGCACAAATCGCTCTTCTGCTTCAGAAGGACCTTTTCATAGTTCAGCATGATTGCGGCGGTCTGTTCAGCCTGGGTGCCCGAACCTACTTCCAAATTGATGTCAGGATCAGGGATACCCAGCTCCTCGAAGAAGCTGCCAGACATGGCGCGGTCATAATGTTGGCCCGTATGAATCAGGCGAAAGCGCAATGAACCGCCCCGTGCTCTCGCTGCATTGAGCGCGTCGATGATCGGCGCAATCTTCATAAAATTAGGACGTGCCCCTGCGATCAGATCAATCCGGTTCATGGTCTGGCCTCGCTCAGCATTGGTGCTCCCTGTATAACGCGCTGGTTCTCTTGAAATTGGAGTGAAACAGCGGCGATGAGGTTATGGCCGTTCTCGGATAGAGGATAGGCGGCCTGTTGGAGAAGAACTTAACGAATTTGCTCACGTTCCACAACTGAGAAGGGTGTTCGGGACGACGGCACGTCCTGCTTCGCAGAATGACCGAGCCACGAGAGAGACCGCTCGTCTGATCCTCGTGAGATTCAATCTGGATTCTTGCTTGAATTTCCCTGGAATTTCTATGGGTTCCGTGATATTCTGAGTGATAAATCTCTTGTTTTTTATGGACTGCCGCTCTCGGGTCACCAGGACCTCCCTGCGGCCCTCGCTCTACGCCCACGGTGCCCATCTTTGAAGTGCGGGAAGGAAAGAAAAAAGTGGAAATCTCGAAACAGGAAGTTGAGAAAGTGGCAAAGTTAGCTCGACTTGAACTGACGGAGAGTGAACAGGCGGCGTTTGCGAAACAGTTGAGTCAGATACTTACGCATGTTGAGACATTGAAGGGGTACGACACCACCGGCGTCGAACCAACGGCGACAGTGTTGGGACAAGTCAATGTGTTTCGCCCTGATGATGTGCGGACATCTCTCTCCGTCGAGTGTGCGACGGCGAATGCGCCGGAATCGATCGACGGGTTTTTTGTGGTTCCCAAGATTATTGAAGATCGACAACCCCTTTAGACGAGGTCTGAATGTTCAGGCAAATGTTGCGGTCCAAGATTCATCGGGCTACGGTGACAGAGTCTTGTCTCGACTACGAAGGCAGTCTGACGATTGACGAAGATCTGATGGACGCAGCGGGGATTCTGCCCTATGAGGCGATCGTCTGTTCCAACCTGAATAACGGTGAGCGGTTCATGACCTATGCCGTGGCCGGCAAACGAGGCGCGGGTGAGATCATCCTCAATGGGCCGACGGCGCGTAAAGGTGCAGTTCGCGATCAGATCATCATCTTCTGTTACGAGTATTACGGAGAAGAGGAAATCAATCGGCATGCTCCCAAGATCATACAAGTCGACGGGAAGAATAGGATTGTCGCAGGAAAGATGAAACGCTAATGTCGCTTCACAAACTCTCGCTCTATGATCTTCATGAAAAGTTCACTGCCGGCGAAGTGACGGCTGTAGAGATCGTGCGTGCCTATGGATTGCGGATCGGTCAGGTGGAGTCCAAAGTGAAGGCATACATTACACAGGCCAAAGACGCGGCGCTTGTGCAGGCCGGCGCGCTTGATGCTTCTTTGAAAGGATGGCGCAAGACGTTGCCGATGATGGGTATGCCGTTGGCAATCAAGGACAATATCTGTACCGAGGGGGTGCTCACGACCTGTGCATCCCGTATGCTCGGGAATTTCGTTCCGCCGTACGATGCGACGGTGATTGCCAAGCTGCGCGCGCAGGGGTATCTGCTGCTCGGGAAGACCAACCTCGATGAATTTGCGATGGGTTCGTCAACCGAGAATTCAGCCGTTGGGCCCAGCCGCAATCCCTGGAACGTGCAGTGTGTGCCGGGTGGATCCAGCGGAGGGTCTGCAGCGGCCGTAGCGGCCGACGAATGTGCCGCGGCGTTGGGGTCCGATACCGGCGGCTCGATCCGCCAGCCTGCGGCCTTCTGTGGGGTGGTGGGTCTCAAACCGACCTATGGGCGGGTCTCGCGGTACGGTTTGATCGCCTTTGCGTCCTCGCTCGATCAAATTGGGCCGATTACAAAAGATGTGAGAGATGCCGCTTTTCTCCTCGGGGCCATTGCCGGCCACGATCCGTTGGATTCGACATCGGCCGATATTCCCGTGCCGGACTATCTGAAGGCGCTCAAAAAAAAGGATCTCAAAAAGCTCAAGATCGGTGTGCCGGTCGAGTTTTTTGCGGAGGGGCTTGATCCGGAAGTCGAACAAGCGGTGCGGACTGCAATTGAAGAATTGAAAGGTTTGGGTGGGGAGATCCGGGAGATTCAGTTGCCGAGAACCGACGCGGCGGTGGCGATCTATTATGTGATCGCCACCGCCGAAGCCAGCTCGAACCTGGCCCGGTATGACGGGGTGAAGTTCGGGCTTCGTGCCAAAGAGACCAAAGACTTGCTCGCGCTGTATATGAAAACGCGCCAGGAAGGATTTGGCCCTGAAGTGAAGCGTCGGATTATGCTGGGGACCTATGTGCTCAGCGCCGGATATTATGACGCCTATTATGGCAAGGCGCAGGCGGTACGAACCTTGGTTCGTCAAGACTTCGATGCGGCATTTCAGGATGTCGATCTCATCGTGACGCCTGTGACACCCACGCCGGCGTTCAAGTTTGGGGAGAAGGGCGACGATCCGCTCAAGATGTATTTGTCTGACATTTTCACCATTTCAGCGAACCTCGCCGGTGTGCCGGCGATTTCGATACCCTGTGGACTCAGTCGGGATGGGCTTCCCATCGGGCTGCAGTTGATCGGTCGCCCGTTTGAAGAAGAAACGCTGTTACGAGCTGCCTATGCCTATGAACAAAGTACGCAATGGCGAGCGAAGAAGCCGGTGATTCGGTGAAGGGGTAAGGATGAGGAGTAGGGGGATAGTGAAGTTGGAGGGTCTATGACCATCGTCGAAATAGCTGTGATCATAGTGGCTGCGGCGTTTGCGCTGCTGGTGGGCTATCTCGTGCCGGTGCTGATTCAGATTCGCAAGACCGTCGCGGAGTCTGAACAGCTGTTGGCGAAAATGAACAACGAGTTGCCCCCGCTGATCAGTGAACTTCGAGCGGTGAGTCACAACGTAAACAATGTGACTGAGCAAGCCCGCATCGGTGTCGAGCATGCCACCGTGCTCCTGCATGCCGTCGGAGAAGTGGGGGAGTCGGTACAGCACGTTCACGAAGTTGTGAAGGGTTCGAGCGGCTCGATGCTGACCAATATGGCAAGTGTGGTCGCCGGATTCAAAGCTGCGACGAAAGTCGTGAAGGAACGGTTTCGGGACGAAGGAGGGCATCGCAATGGCGGATGATCGAGGTTCCTCATCAGCGGGGGTCGTACTCGCATTCCTGAGTGGCGCTGCGTTGGGCGCGGTGGCAGCCTTATTGTTGACTCCACAGACCGGACGCGAATCGCGTGAACAATTGCGTGGCTATGCCCGTCGCGCAGAAGGCGATCTGCGGGATCTCGCAAGCTGTGCTGGAAAAACGTTCGAAGAGGTTGTGGAGGAGGGGAAAGAATTCGTGGACTCGAAGAAGACGGTCCTGCGAGAAGCGTTTGACGCCGGTCGCGAAGCGATGCTACGCGAGCGTGATCGGTTGCGTGGAGAGGAGCACGGCTGATCGGTGATTTACGAAGTCGTCATTGGCGTGGAAGTGCATGCGCAGCTCCGGACGCAGTCCAAGCTGTTTTGCGGTTGCGGGACGGTATTCGGACTCGCGGCCAATAACCAGACCTGTCCCTTGTGTTTGGGGCTCCCCGGCACGTTGCCGGTGCTGAACCAAGCGGCGGTGGAGATGGCGGTACGTGCCGGGCTGGCGTTGAATTGCACGATTGCAGCCGATAATCTCTTTGCGCGGAAAAACTACTTCTATCCGGATTTGCCCAAGGGCTATCAGATTTCTCAATACGAGGCGCCGATCTGTGAGCATGGGTGGATCGAAATTGTGACGAGTGAAGGCAAAAAGCGTGTCCGTATCCGCCGCGCTCATCTGGAAGAAGATGCAGGGAAGAGCGTCCACGTTGCCGGCACCAATGGGAGCCGCGTCGATTTGAATCGGGCGGGAACCCCGTTGCTGGAAATCGTGACGGAGCCTGACCTGCGGTCATCCGACGAAGTCGTGGCCTATTTGAAGGGCCTCCGCGATGTGCTGATGTATCTCGAGGTTTGCGACGGCAATATGGATGAAGGGAGTTTCCGCTGCGAGCCGAATCTCTCGCTCCGTCCGTTGGGGCAGAAGGAGTTTGGAACAAAAGTCGAACTGAAGAACATCAATTCGTTCAAGTTCGTCAAGGATGCCATCGAGTACGAGGTCAAGCGCCAGACAAAGGTCTTGAATGAGGGCGGCAAGATCAATCAGGAGACCCGCCTCTGGAACCTCGATCGGGCCGAGACGGCGGTGATGCGTTCCAAAGAGGAGGCGCACGACTATCGTTACTTTCCCGATCCCGATCTGGTGCCACTTAAGCTGGAGAAGGAATGGATCGAGGGCTGCCGTAAACACGTGACTGAATTGCCTGCGGCCAGGCTGCAGCGATTTGTCAGCGAGTTTGCGTTGTCCGAGTACGATGCAGGGGTTCTGACGACGTCGAAGGCGATGGCCGATTACTTCGAATCCTGTGTGAAATTGTTCAATCAACCCAAGACGGTGAGTAATTGGGTCATGGGCGAGCTCAGCAGGGAGTTGAATAACTCAGGGACCGACGCGAGTGTCTCTCCGGTCTCGCCTGAGCGACTCGTCAGTCTGCTTCAGTTAGTCGAGCAAGGGACGATCAGTTTGAAAGTTGCGCGCGAGATCTTTCCGGAGGTCTACAGTAGCGGGAAGACTCCGGAACAGATTGTTCAAGAAAAGGGCCTCAATCAAGTATCCGATGAAGGAGCGCTCGATACGATCATCGACGAAGTCCTCGCGAAGAATCCAACGCAGGTGGCGCAGTTCAAAGATGGCAAACTGCAGGTGCTTGGATTCTTGGTTGGGCAGGTGATGAAGACGAGCGGCGGGAAAGCGAATCCGGGGAAAGTGAATGAGTTGCTAAAGAAGAAGTTAGCAGGATGAACAGGGGACGGGCAAAATACTTCTTCTACGTCCTGATTATAGTGGTGCTTACTGTCACTGCATGTACGCCGTGGCGCAAGGCATACCTAGAATCGGTTAAAGGTCAGGCGACTCAGGATGAGATCACACAAAAACTTGGTCCTCCAAGGATAACCAGAACTCTGGATTCGGGTGGACAGGTATGGCTCTATCGTTACGAAGGGGTGGATCGATACGGATCTGACTGCACCGAGTATATTCTCACGTTTGATACGTCCAAGATTCTTAGAAGCCACGTGCGGCAAGGATGTTGAGGAAGAGTTCAAGGTGCCAAACCATACGGATGGTAGTATGGTGCATGAGCGCTATTAAGAGAGATTAAAGGGCGGTAGATTGTTGATTCGCGGGGGGAATAGTTGATCGATGAGATTCGAAGGAGAGTTGCGAGGGGAGACTTTGAATTTTCCCAACATGCTGTCGATCAGGCGATCATTCGCCACATTTCAGTGCAGGAGTTGCGGGAGGCCATTGCTGGTGGCGAAGTGATTGAGGTTTACCCCGAAGACAAGTATGGTCCCAGCTGTTTGATCTTCGGAATGACGAGAGTAGGCCGTCCTGTTCATGTTCAATGCAGTGATCAAAGCAGGCCCACGGTGAAGATTGTGACTGTCTATGAACCAGACCCTGCCATTTGGATCGAGTTCAAGGTGAGGAGGTCATAGAATGAAATGCGATGTCTGTGGATCACCAATGAGGGAACAGAGTGTGACTTATACGATTCAAATGGATGACAAATTGGTTGTCGTCGAACATGTGCCGGCTAAGGTCTGTGACCAATGTGGGGAACGGCTGTATAGTCCTGAAACAGTTGAGCGCTTACAGAAGACGGTATGGGAACAGCGATCACCGTCGCGAGTGCTTCAGACGCCTGTGTTCGATTTTGCGACGAAGTAGAGGGGAATAACGTTCGATTTTTTAGGTGGAGTAACGGATGAGCGCGATTCGGGAAATTAAAGGACGGCAAATTTTGGATTCACGCGGGAATCCGACGATCGAGGCCGAGGTCACGCTGGAGAGTGGGGCGCATGGGCGGGCGGCTGTGCCGTCGGGAGCTTCGACCGGCGAGAAGGAAGCGATCGAGCTGCGCGATGGCGACAAGAAGCGATGGATGGGAAAAGGCGTCTCGAAGGCCGTCGTCAATATCAGCAAGCTGATCACGCCGGAATTGTTAGGGAAGGACGCGTTCGACCAGGTCGGCATCGACCAGACGATGATCGATCTGGATGGTACGAACACGAAGGGCAAACTCGGCGCCAACGCGATTCTGGGTGTATCGTTGGCCGTGGCGAAAGCCGCAGCGGCTGAGACAGGCCAGCCGCTCTATCGATATCTTGGTGGGACGAATGCGCGGGTGTTGCCGGTGCCGCTGATGAATATCATCAACGGCGGAGCCCATGCTGATAATCGGTTGGACTTGCAAGAGTTCATGATCATGCCGGTGGGGGCGACATGTTTCAGTGAAGCATTCAGAATGGCAACGGAGGTGTTTCATACGCTCAAGGCGCTGTTGAAGAAAAAGAAGCTGAACACGGCGGTCGGTGACGAAGGCGGATTTGCGCCGGACCTCCAATCGAATGAAGAGGCGCTGAGCCTGATCATGCAGGCCATCGAGGAGGCCGGCTATAAGCCAGGGCCCGATATTGCCCTCGCATTGGACTGTGCAGCCTCCGAACTCTATGAGAAGGGCCGGTATGTCCTCGAAGCCGAAAAGAATCCTGAACGCTCCTCGGAAGAAATGATCAGTTATTACGGGAAGCTCTTAGATCGATATCCAATTCTCTCCATCGAAGACGGGCTCAGCGAGTCGGATTGGAAGGGCTGGAAGTTGATGACGGAGAAGTTGGGCAAGCGGGTTCAATTGGTCGGAGACGATATCTTCGTCACCAATGTGGAAATCTTTGCCAAAGGGATTCAAGAGGGGATCGCGAATTCCATTCTGATCAAGCTCAACCAAATCGGTACATTGACGGAAACGTTGGAGGCGATTGAGTTGGCAAAACGATCAGGCTACACAGCGATCATCTCGCATCGATCCGGGGAAACAGAGGATACGACGATTGCGGATGTGGCAGTTGCGACCAATAGTGGGCTCATCAAGACCGGGTCGCTGTCCCGAACGGATCGCGTGGCCAAGTACAATCAGTTGCTCCGGATCGAGGAAGAGCTGGGTTCGAGCGCAGTGTATCGTGGTCGTGAGGCGATGCCGGGGCGATGCTGACGACGAGTGAGTGACCATGATTATAAAGCAGAATCGAGGACGGCAGTGGCTGGATTGGCAACGTCGCATGGTGACCGGCGCACACTATGTTGGCGTCGCCGTGTGCGTGCTATTGCTGATCGTGTTGGTCTTTGGCGACATGGGGCTACCCCGCTACTTCTCCATGCGCGAGCAGGCCCAACAACTGGACGTGGACCTTCATGAATTGCAACGGATGACCCGCACGCTTCGAGGGGACATCGATCGTCTGGAGCATGATCCCGCGAAAATCGAACAGCTGGCGCGAGAGCAGCTTGGCTACGTTCGCAAAGGTGAAACGGTGTATCAATTGGTTCCCTCGCCATCACAGGAGCGGCTACGCCCGTAACGCCATGAAGTTTGGCACGGTGGCGATCATCGGACGACCCAACGTAGGCAAGTCGACTCTGCTCAATCGATTGCTGGAGCAGAAGATTGCGATTGTTTCAGACAAGCCGCAAACGACGAGAACGAGAATTCTGGGGGTCGTACATGTGCCGGGTGCACAGATTGCTTTGCTCGATACGCCGGGGTTGCACAAGCCGCAACATCTACTCAACCGTCGAATGGTCCGCACCGCAGTGGACACGCTGGAAGAGGCGGATATCTTGTACGTATTGATGGATACGACAAGCATGCCTGGCCCTGGTGATCTCTTGGTGCTCGATTATGTGAAGGGAGCAGTCGAGAAGCGTTCACGGCCGGTCATTCTTGTCTTGAATAAGGTGGATGTGGTCAATAAGCTCAAGTTGCTGCCGGTGATGGAAAGCTATGCCAGGCTATTCGGTTGGTCGGACGTAGTGCCGGTCTCGGCTGAAACCGGAGATAATATCGATCGATTGCTGTCCGTGACCGTAGCCCATCTTGTGGAAGGGGATGCGGCCTATGATGCGGACACCGTCACCGATCAGTCCATGCGGACCTTGGCGGCAGAGATGATTCGTGAAAAGCTGTTGCGTCAGACGTATGAAGAAGTGCCCTATTCGGTTGCCGTGGAGATCGACGAATTTGTCGAAGAGGGGAAGCTGGCGCGCATCAGCGCGACGGTGCTGGTCGAGCGAGAGTCCCATAAGGCCATCGTGATCGGGAAGCACGGCGAGAGACTCAAGGCGGTGGGGACCGAAGCACGACGTGATATGGAACAGATCTTCGGGATGAAGGTATTTCTGCAACTGTGGGTGAAAGTGCGGGAGGCGTGGAGAGAAGATGAGCATGCCCTCACTGAATTAGGCTACTAGCAGGATTGTGATGCAGCCGACGGACCGTATGACAGAATCAAATCCAGTAGATCCGCGCCCTCGTTCAGGGGATAAAGATCTCCTCCGCGACGCGTTGCGTGACCAGGCCGATCGGGGCCGGACCAAGTCCGACATCGTGCTGTTGTCGGTGCAACGACTCTTACATCGAGGTGCCATTACCAATCTTGCGAAGATGCTGGGTCGGATGCACCAGGCCGATGTGGCGCAGGTGATCATGCATCTGTCGTCCCCCAAGGAGAAACGGGAAGTCTTTGAGCTGGTGCGAGGCGAGTCGAAGCGCGGCCAGGTGCTGAGCGAACTCGACAGCGACAGTATCAATCAAGTGTTGGCGGACCTGCTGCACTCGGATATCGCCTGGCTGATCAAAGACCTTGGTCCCGACGACGTGGCCTATCTTCTCGGGGTTCTTCCGGAGGAACGGGCGAAAGAGATTCTCTCGCTCATGCGAGCGGAGGACTCCACGGAAGTCGCTGATCTGCTGAAGTATCCGAAGGATACGGCCGGTGGCATCATGACGACGGAGTTTTTTTCGCTCCACGAAGACGCGACGGCGCAAGATGCCATCCGGCGCCTCCAGTTGGCGACGGATGCCGAAATGGTGTTCTATATATATGTAACCGACAAAGATGAACGCTTGGTCGGAGTCCTTTCGTTGAGGCAGTTACTGACGGTTCCTCCTGCGACGCCGATGAAAAACATCGCCACGCGCGATGTCATCAGCGTGACGGTCGATATGGACCAGGAAGAGGTTGCTCGCCAGGTGGCGAGTTACAATTTGCTCGCAATCCCGGTCATCGACAACGATACCAGGTTGGTCGGCATTATCACGGTTGACGATGTGGTGGACGTGATCCGTGAAGAAGCGACTGAAGACATGCTCAAGATGGCCGGCGCGATCGAAGAGGATTCGGTGTCGAAATCCTCCAGCGTGGCGTCGGCAAAACACCGGCTCCCGTGGCTCTTTACGAATCTCGTCGGCAGTCTGTTGTCGGGCGCGATTCTGTGGGAGTTTCGGTACACGATCCAAGAAGTGGTGGCCATCGTCAGTTTTATTCCGGTCATAGCCGCGATGGGTGGAAATGTGGGCCTTCAGTCCTCGACCCTCATTATTCGTGGATTGGCGACGGGGTTGATCGAGCTGACGGATGTGCGTAGCGTGTTCTTCAGGGAAATCAAGGTCGGTCTCTTGATGGGGCTCGCCTGCGGCGTCATTCTCACGATCGTCGGTTGGATTTGGCATCAAGAGTTCCTGGGCATGGTTGTTGGGCTCTCGCTGATCATCGCGTTCATGGTCTCAACCAGCATGGCGACGTTCATGCCCATCTTGCTGAAACGAATGAAAGTGGATCCCGCCGTTGCCGCCGGCCCATTTGTCACGACGGCGAATGACATTACTGGCATTACCATCTATCTCTCCTTGGCCACTGTATTCATGGAATACCTTCGCTAGCAGGAACCGTTAAACGTGAGGCGTGAAATGCGGGCGAGACAAGAAGGATGGGAGAGAGTTCGAGGTTCGAGATTCGAGGTTTCCGGAACTTGGAACTCAGAACTTCGAACTTCGTGTCGCGCCTGTCACGCCAATCGCGCATATCCATCATGCCGCTGATCAAGACCGCGGCCATCACGCTGAACAGTCGAAAGTGGGGCGATGCAGACCGTATCGTCACCTTCTATACAAAGAAGATGGGTAAGATTCGTGCTGTGGCACGAGGAGCCCGTCGGATGAAGAGTCGTCTCGGCGCATCGCTCGAGCCGCTCACGATCTGCCATCTGAATTTGTTCGAAAAACCTGGCGATTCGCTCTATCGAGTGTCTCAAGTTGATCTCGTGGAGCCGTTCATACGGTTTCGCGAAGACTTGACGCTGATGACTTCTGCCGCGCGGATGGTCAATGTGGTGGGTGCAGTGACGCCGGACGGAGACCCGGACCCGCATCTCTTCGAGACGTTGGAACTGGGCTTGCACGCATTGGTGACGAGCCGGGACCCGACGTTAACGGCGCTATTGTTTCAAATTCGCCTACTGGGCCTTATCGGGTTTCGTCCCCAGACCGACCACTGTGCCGCCTGCGGCAAGGGCCGGTTGATGGGAGAGCCGCAGTTTTCGCCTTTGTCCGGAGGTCTGGTCTGTGCGGCCTGTGCTATGCATCAGGCGTTCCGCTGCGTGCCGCTCTCACGAGGGAGCCTGGCATTTCTTCAACAAGCCTTGAAGTTTTCGCCTGCAGTGGTCGATCGTCTAAAGGCAGCTGGACAAGTTCGTCGTGAGGTGGAAAATGCGATAGAAGGGTATGTCACCGTTGTGGCAGGCAAACGACTGCCATCTGTGAATTTTCTGGCCTATTCATCCTGACAATGACACGTGTGCCGGCTGTGGAAGGGAATTCCTGATCATGACAGAGCCACTGCATGAACCGAGAGACATGGCCTGGATTGACAAGGGTGTGCTGGGTATCGAATGGAACGATGGGCACAAGGCCGTCTATCCCGTGAGGTATCTACGCCAGCAATGTCCCTGTGCAGCCTGCGTGGACGAGTGGTCTGGTGCGCGGCGGTTGCAGCCGGATGATGTACCTCTCTTGATCATGTTACAGGATGTGCAACCGGTTGGACGGTATGCGCTCCAATTCACCTGGAGCGATGGCCACGATACGGGTATTTACTCCTATGCCCTTCTTCGGCGGCTTTGTCAGTGCGATATCTGCCAACCTGTGAAACCTGTTGAACCGAAAAGCCGTCGGCTATTGTGAGGAGAATCGCAGGGATGCTCGAACCAAGACAGAGGGGTACGCTGCGACATCGGATCTTCGATGGTCTGAGGCGTTCCGGATGGGCTGGTGTGCTTTTCGTAGCCGTGATCGGATCGGTTTTCAGCTGCAGCGGGCTGCCTTCGATGGAAGATCAAGAGCGGCACGTGCGTGACAATGAGTTGGTGCTCAATCAATTGACTCCGCCCGCATTTGTCAGGGCATGGGGAATGCCGACATACCAACGTACCGAGTTCATGCAATTCTTCGGCATGAAAGACGGCGAATGGATTCCACGTTCGAGGTTGGTGAGCGGAGAACCGCCACGAGGGTGGGAAGTTCGTATTGAAGCCGGTGATGCGCTGTCTCTGGCTTACCCGGATCGTGGGTGGTTGGTGGTGTTTTTGGGTGAACGGCTGGTGTATCGCGAATCGCTGACCGCCGATAAACTGCATGAGTTAGGACGCAGTTGGCAGTACGAAGACAAGTTTCGCTCAAGGTTTGAATCGCCGACGACTCAGTAAGCATGATGTGTCCCGTAGGCTTTCCTTGACCCAACATCCTCTCAATCTGCTCATCGTCTCCTCCGAAGCCATTCCCTATGCCAAGACCGGTGGGCTCGCCGATGTCGCCGGCGCATTGCCTCTCGAGTTGGCGAAACTTGGTCATGATGTCATTCTCTTGCTCCCACACTACCGTTGCGTGACCGAGTCGGGCCGATCCTTCCGTCCCGTCTGTCAACTTCAAGTCACAACCCCTGAGGGGAATGTAGATACGATGGTGGAAGAAGACATGATCCCGGTCGGCGAGGATGGTTGTCGGGTACGGGTATGGACGATTCGGAACGACCACTTCTTCGATCGTTCGGGACTCTACCAAGATCACGGTATCGACTATTCAGACAATCTTGACCGGTTTTCGTTCTTCTGTCGGGCGACGATAGAGGTGATGGCCCATCTCCAAACTGCGTGCCGATGGAATACCAATGTCCTCCATCTGCATGATTGGCAAGCAGCCCTGTGCGCGGTCTATCTGAAGACCGTCGATCGAGACCGGCCGGAAGTGAGAGGAGTGCGCACCGTGCTCACCATACATAATGCGGGATATCAAGGTCATTTCCCTGGAGCGCAATTTGAGAAAGCGGGTCTGCCCTCATCGCTGTTTACCCCTGCAGGCCTTGAGTTCTATGGCTTGGTGAATCTACTCAAGGGAGGAATCCTGTTCGCTGATTATGTCACGACGGTCAGCCCAACCTACGCGCAGGAAATTCTCACACCCAAATTCGGTTTTGGGCTCGAAGGCGTACTGCACACCCGGGAGGATCGATTCCTGGGCATTCTAAACGGTATCGATATTGATCGATGGAATCCGCAAACCGATCCCTATCTGCCGGCCAACTATTCAGTCATCGATCGTTCAGGGAAGCGGTTGTGCAAGCAGGCACTTCAACGAGAGTTTCAGTTGCCGGAAGCACCGGTTCCACTTCTCGGGGCAATCGCGCGCCTGACCTCGCAGAAGGGCTTGGATCTCTTGGCGGCCAGTATTCCACAACTGATGGCGATGGACCTGCAGTTGGTGTTGCTGGGAACCGGCGAACCGGAACTTGAAGCCACATTTAAAGTGCTTCAGGCACGCTCTCCGCATCGCATGGGGCTTCGTATCGGTTTTGACGAAGGACTCGCCCATCGTATTGAAGGTGGAGCAGATATGTTTGTGATGCCGTCGCGTTACGAACCATGTGGCCTGAGTCAGCTCTATAGTCTTCGCTATGGAGCGGTTCCCGTAGTGAGAAAAACAGGTGGGTTGGCAGATACGGTTCTGCCGCTGGTTGCGGGGGCGCAGCGTGCGGGACAGGCAACTGGATTTCACGTTGAAGAAGATACGGCGGATGCGCTTCTAACTGTCTTGCGCAGAGCCGTGGCCGTCTATCAGGATCGATCGATGTGGGGGCAACTGGTTCAGACAGGGATGAGTACAGACGTGTCCTGGGCTCGTTCGGCGAAGGCATACGACCGGCTATTCTTGTCGTTAGTGAGGGAAGGCCATCAGCACGTACCGTAACGATTCACGAATGATTCTGCAATGAAGCGTGCCGAAAGGAGAAAGTGAAGAGCAGCGAGGAATCTAAGGGATGTTGAGCGTAACCTGTACGACGTTTTTCTCGAGATCCGAGAGCAACGCTCTGGCCTGAAGTGCGTAATAGGCGTACTCGGATTGGGGTTGGTAACTGAGGATTGCTTGAAGAAGATCTTTGGCAACGTCAAGCTTTCCTGCTTCTATAGCAGCGGAGCCAGCCCGCAAAGAACAAGCTGCAGCCATTGCTTTTACGTCCACAGCAAACCGGGCTCCGGGGGTGGCTACGAACTGTTCAAGTTTGCCTGGTAGGGGGAGAACGAAGCCCTCTTGGGAGGAATGATTAGCTGCGTTTTTCAGAGCCAATGCATCTTCTCTCAGCTGATACAGGTCGGTGGTGGCTTGACAGTGGGAATAGCTTTTCCAAAGACTCATGAAGCTTCCATTGTCTATGGCGACCACTGGTGCCGGTTGACCAGCTTGGAGGGCAAACCCTGCTAGTAATGCACTCACCAACAATAAGGAACGGGTTTTCATAACTTCCTCGGGGTTTGCCTATTCATAATCTTGCCAACGTCCATGCCAAATCAGCTGAGTTAATGATCGATTGTGCAATCAATAGGCCAGATCTTATTCAGATAACATATTGATGTTCAATGATAAAAATGAACACGTAGACGCAGCTTCTGTGTCGGGAATAACGCACTATGGTATTTTTGACACGGGGACTGTTGCAGATTACGAATTGAAGATGTGAACGAGGATTCCAGTCCTAGTGGTGGAATTTGTTTTTCTCATGATGTGTTTGATGTGTTCTTTCACCGTCTGTTCCGTAATTTGAAGGGCATTGGCGATCTCTTTGTTGGTCCATCCCTTAGCCAGGTGCTCAATGACGGACTGTTCACGATTGGTCAATTGAAATTTTTCCTTGGCTTGATCGGTATTGAGCTGCTGCCGCCGTGCCAATTCCTCCAGGGTAACCACGAGCCTCGCATACTGGACTCCTCCGCGATCCGGTAGGCCGAATCCCCGCAAAAGAATTGGTTTCTCAGGGTTTCCGGCCACACGTTTGATTTCGAACTGTTCCCAATCCTTCGCCTCAGTGCGAACGTGGAGAGCTTTGATGATTTCTCCGCAGAGTTCCGTCAACGCGGTCGGCAGGACTCCATGTGCAGATTTCAGGCTGCCGCCGCTATGTTCTGCCGCGTTTATCTGCTTCGACAACTCTGAGGCGTGGCGATTCATATGGAGGAGTTGCATTGAGGCCGAAAGGACGACAATCCCTGAACCCACGCGCTGATCGGCGAGAGTGTCTGTTGGGTCTACGGGGGATGATGAATCACTCATGGATTAGGAGAACGCTTTCGAAGTCGTGCCTAGAACAAGCCTAGACAATCCAATATGTTCTGCTAGGGTAGCATGGAGACACGAGTATCGTATCCAGAAAGTGAAAATAGTACCTAACCCTTTCGGGGGAGTCAACACCCACCTTTGGAGAAATGAGGCCTACATCGTCGGTATTGTCCCTATTGAGTATCTCACCTATATTCAAAAACGAAGCGCTGAAAAAATGATCAGAAAGAAGAGCAGTGGTTTCAAAAAATAGACGCCATATTACTCATCAACAAGAATTTTCAAACAATTATGCATCTGAAGACAGAGATATTTTCAATACAGAGGAGGCCGACGTGGCACAGACAGAGTGGGAGTGGCCAATGACAGATAGCCAGAAGAGTCATAGTGAGCGGGCAGCGCTACTGAGACCGATACTCTATGAGATGACGACCCCTATAGAAGCTCCGGCTTCGTCAACACAGAGTGGGAAAGCGCTTTCCCTAAACATTAGTAGTGGAGGAATGCTGGTCTTGATGGATCAGGTCCCGGTGATCGAACAGGTGATGAAAGTCTATGTGCCCACGCCAATCAGCCTGGCTGAAACTCCAACCCTAGCTGAAGTGCGCTGGACGAGAAAGCTGCCGTTTGGGAAGTCCAATGGCAACGGGGCTTATTTCGTTGGATTAAAGTTTATCTTTTAAGCCCCCAGACTCGGTTGCGTTACTCAGCGACTGCCTAAGCATGAGGAAAACGCAAGTTTTTAGAATTGTTGCAACGTAAGGAGTGCAACGATGAGATTGATCCAGAAAATACTTGTCTCCCGAGCGTCTAAGTCAGCGTGGTCGACTGGTGCCGTCGGGCTGCTATTTATGTTCGTCGTTTTTCCAGTCATGAGAAGTGAGGTGTCGGCGCAAGTTGGTACGAGTGTTCCAAACTCACCAGCTCATACGGAACGTGCTTTGCAGCCTCATGCCGATAAGACATCTCTCATCGTGACGGAGGACTATATCATCGGTCCCGAGGATGTACTCGAAATAACAGTGTGGCGAAACTCTGATCTTTCAAAGGTTGTGACCGTAAGACCGGATGGAAAGGTCTCGCTGCCCCTGATTGGTGATGTCGAAGCTGTAGGAAGGTCAGCAGGGCAATTGGCAGAATTTATTGCGACCCGGCTGAAAGAGTACAAGGAGAATCCGCAGGTTTCCATTGTGGTTCAACAAGTCAATAGCTATGCGATTTATGTGATGGGTGAAATCACGAGGCCGGGAAAGTTTCCTTTGAAGAGCAAGACGACACTTCTACAAGCCATCACTCTGGCCGGTGGGTTTACCCCGAATGCGGCGAGGAACAAATTGGTGGTGTTTCGATTCGGCGATAAGGGGCAAAAGGATATCAAAATGAAGGCCAGCTATGACGACATCATTTTAAGAGATAGTTCGACACAAAATTTTGAGTTAAAACCCGGCGATACTATTGTTGTTCCATCTGAAACAATGGTGCTCGTGCCATGAGCTTCAAAAATGAGTCAGAACCAATCGTGTCGGGCACGAGTGGGATTATGGGATCCTGGCGCAAGAGGACATTCTTGTTGGGTAGTGCGGCCGCGATTCTCGGCATGACGTTCTTAGGGGGGTGTTCGGTGCCGCCTAAGGAAGTCATGGAGCAGGTCAACAGGCCTGGACCTAAAGAGTTCCTTCTCGGTCCCGAGGATGTTCTCGAGGTAACCGTATGGAGAAATCAGGATCTCTCGCGCACAGTCGTGATTCGACCGGACGGCATGATTTCGCTTCCACTCATCGGCGATGTGCATGCAAGTGGCTTTACCGCTGCACAAGTGGCTGATCGGATCGCCAAGCGACTGACTGAGTTTAAGGAGAATCCATCGGTTTCCGTTAGCGTCAGGGAAGTCAATAGTTACTTTATATACGTAACCGGAGAAGTGACACGGGCAGGAAAGTATCCCCTGAAGTCCTTTGCAACCGTATTACAGGGTGTGTCATTAGCGGGCGGGTTTACACCGTTTGCTTCGAAAAACAAAATGATGGTGGTGCGGATGGTGAAAGGCGCAAATGGTGAGGAGCGTCAAGTCCAAATTCCTGTCCGCTATGATGACCTGTTTAAGGGCGGTGGCGAGATCGGGAATTTCACGCTCTTGTCGGGGGATACCATTGTTGTTCCCTAAGCGATGGTTGTTTTTATGGCGATCAATAATGAGCACACTTGTCCTGGTTGGGGTGGCAGGTAATTCTATGGTGGAAGGGGCGGGGTTTTCGATTCCTGATCGGTCCGCTTCATATCTGGATATATCCGAGGCGATATCGCGACAGTTCAGGTTGGATGCGCTGTGGAATGCAGAGGGGAAAGATAGGGCTGTGGCGAATATGACTGCCTCAAGCCAGATGTTTACCTCTCCGTTAGAAGAACGGCAGAAAGCGCGAGAGAGAAATTGGTCATTAGCCAGACTATTAGGACAAAAACACGCGATGGCTCTGATGGGGTCCGATCTTCTGAGGAATCTCGCAGCCGAATCAATCCTGCCCAAGCACAATTTCGACATGCAGCTGGGAGGCGGGGGGATTAATCCAGGGGGGATGCAAGGAATGTTCTCTCAGGCTGGGAGTCCTGGTGTGATGATCGTTCCTTATATATCAGTGGCGGAACGGTATGACAGCAATGTGTTTTTTGCACCTCAGATCCAAGGTCTAAAGCGGCAAGATTACGTGACGAGCGTTAGCCCTGGGATTATGTTCCTCGATAATTCTCATGTTGTGCGTACTGCGCTCCAGGTAGGTGCGATAGGTGAATATTTCGTGAATAATCCGGGACTGAGCTATGTGGGAGTCAATGGGGTACTAAGTTTCAGGATGGATCAGTTGGTGCGTCGAGTGGTTCCCGGAGCAACGTTTCTCGTGGCGCAGAGCGTAAGCTACAGTCCTGTTATACCGGGATTCCAGAGCGGGGTTACTGGTTCCTCCGCGCAATCGCTCCTTGCCGATGATGAGCAGCCTGATACAACCACCGCTCTTGTTCGAAGCCAACAGCTCTATCGCGCCAACTCCTTAGTTCTTAACAGTACGGTGGCAGGATCGATGCCGATTACGTCCTCGGTAATGTTTCAGGCTAACTACGGCTATTCAAGGTTTCAATTTGGGTCTCCAGCGGTGAACGAGGCCACAGGTGCAAATATTGCCCAAACCATCAATTCAACAGCTCACTCCGTCCAAGCCGGGCCTGCTTGGCGCATAACCTCGTCTGATACGCTCGGCCTGAGAGCCATTTATGAAAAAGCTGACTATGGAGGGGATCAAGGAGGCTATGACGCAGTGGGAGGATCATTGGGCTGGCAAAGAAGGATCTCGCAGAGCTTCAATTTTAGAGTGTATGCAGGAGCAACAAGTGTTGAGCAGTCCTTTGGAGCCAGCCTCGGGCAACAGTCAGCATCAACTCAGGGCGTCGGATATACCGGGGGAATCTCAACGGTCTATGTGAGTGGACCGCAAACAGTCCAACTCACCTTCCAAAGTGGAATATCTCCGAGCTTCGTTGCGGCAGTTGGCTCGATGCAGACTAATATTGCCCAAATTATTGTATTTCGCAGGTTGGAAAATGCCCTGTCTATATCGGGAGGGGGTACATACAACCACAGCGAATCGATGAACGGGAATACCAGTTTGGCGGGGACTTTCTTTGAATCCTATTCCGGCTTCGCGGGTGTAGGCTACCACTTCTCGCCGAAGGTTCTCGCAACGCTTTCGTATACGGCAGGGACATACCACGGGAATTACTTTACCTCCGAGATCCAATCATTTGGCAGACAAGCCGTGACCTTTACCATCAGTTCATACTGGTTCTAATTATATGAACATCCAAAACATGACTCCTCGAGATGTAGTCGATATGGGCCTTCGGCGGAAATGGTTTATCCTTTCCGCCATTGTCGTGGCAGTGGCGGCGGCATCAGCGGTCGCTGTGTTGACCCCGCGAATTTATCGCTCTTCGACCACGATCATGATTGAGACACAGCGCATTCCTGAACGCTATGTCAATTCGGTCGTCAGCGGGACCATATCAGATCGAATTAATATGGTGCAGCAGAGCGTGTTGAGTCGGACATCGTTGGAGAAACTAGCGATCGAATTTCAACTGTACCGTGCTGATGCAACAATGGCAGAACGAGAGGCTCACATCGAAGGGCTACGAAAAAATATCAAGCTTGAGACCAGAGCTCAGCGCGGCGATGTGCGAGTGGAGTCGTTTACACTCTCGTTTGCGGACGGAAATCCCGTAAAAGCCAGCCAAGTGACCAATCGTCTCGCTGCACAGATCATCGAAGAAAATCTGAAGAGTCGTGAACAGATGGTCGCAGGCACAACAAGTTTTCTTGAGCAGGAACTTGCTCGTGCGATGCAGTCGTTGGAAGAGCAGGAGCGGGCGATCGCGATTTTCAAAAAGAAGCATTCGGGGGAATTACCGGGTCAGACGGCAGCCAATCTGCAGACTCTCGATCGTCTCCAGAGAGATATCACCAACGTGAACGACGCTCTTCAAAATCGCAATGATCGTCGGGCAGCACTGTTGAAGCTCATTAATTCATATGAATTAATGGGACTCGCAAGTATCGACCAGATGCGGGAGACCGGATTTGGTCAGGATGCAGAGGAGGCGGGGAGATCGCGGGCCCAGAGTTCAACCCCACGTACTCCCAGAGGGACAACGGGCGATCCGTTGACTCAGCGGCTGCGCGATTTGGAGAGGCAACTGACCACCTTGTCGGCAGAATACAAGGACACATATCCCGATGTGGCTCAACTCAAACAGGAAATCGCGCAAATCAGGCTACGGATAGTCGAGCGGAATGGTCAAGCAGCATTTGAAGAGACTGGAAGACAAGAAGCAGTACGACTCCCCGAATCTGGCAGATCCGGAGTGGCCAAGCGGGCGCCTGCATCGCCGATGGATCCCTATCTCTTTGAATTGAGGCGCGAGAAAGAAGAAATTGAGATCGGAATCAGCACACTCAAGGATCAGCAGCGTCGGTTAGAGGCACAGATTAAAGAATATGCGTTACGCGTGGAGAGGGTGCCTGAGCGGGAACAGGAATTGTTGGTGTTGGAGCGGGACTATTTAAATACAAAGCGGAACTACGAAACGTTGTTGGAAAAGCAGTTGAACGCCAGAATCTCCGAAAACCTTGAACGCCGTCAGCAAGGGGAGACATTCAGGATCATTGATCCAGCCAATGTCCCTACCAGACCAGAATCTCCTGATGTGATGAAAATCATGCTTGTTGGGCTTCTCGCCGGATGTGGAATTGGAGTGGGAGGGACATTCTTATTGGAACAACTGGCCGGAGTGTTTCATAAAGCGGAAGAAGTGGAAAGTGTTTTGGGATTGCCGGTGCTGGCAACAATTCCTGACTTCAGAACCGCCTATAAGGACAAGAGGGGAACGCCCTTGCTTCCGACATACTCCCCTAAGCCGAACCGTATGCAACCGGAAGTTGGGCATTTGCCTTATGTAGGCAAGTTGTCTGAACCAGCCAAAAGTGAAGGTGCATTCAGTTGGAAAAAGCTACCGAAGGTACCGGTGGGCGAAAATGGGAAGCACACGGATTCGTCATCTGATGAATCAAAATGGAAAATGAATGTCGTCGCGAAATGGAGACCGCAGTCTCTGGTAGCAGAACAGTTTCGTGTCGCGGCAACACGACTGGTATTGTCATCCACGGACAGGAAAAACTTCGTCGCCGTTGTCACAAGTGCTATGGCAGGTGAAGGAAAATCCGCGACTGCCAGCAATCTGGCCTATGTGTTGGCTCAGGATCTCGGGAAGCGTACCCTCCTCATCGATTGTGATTTCAAACGCCCGGTTCTTCATGCCTACAATGGTATCTCAATGCGACCTGGACTCGCAGAAGCAATTTTCGGTGATGCTCCGCTTGATAGCTGTCTGCATCGCTGCGGCGATGCTCCCTTATGGATCCTCCCCGCTGGGAGGCGTGATCATCGATTGGTCGATTTGAGCAAGATCGCACAATTAACCACGATCGTGGGGGAGCTAAAAGAGAAGTTCGATATCGTCATTGTCGATGCACCGCCTATTTTGCCCCTTGCGGACATGAACTTATTAGCCTCAATCGCCGATATGCTTCTTATCGTGGTGCGATCGGGGGTCACGCCCCAGGATGTGATTGAAAAAGCCGTGAAATCATTGTCCCGTCCATCGATCCGTGCCGGCGTGATTCTCACTGGATATGGTGCTAAGCACGAGGTGAGGTACATGCAAACGCCCTATGTCGCGGCTGGCGGAATGTCGTGAGTGACTGCGCAAATGAAAACAGCAGATATGGATCATAACAAGTTTCGCGAAGAGTCCGTGCTTGCAGCCACCCTGTTTCCTGATCAAGTGAGGGCGCCATGGCGTATGACCGGTTTCAAGAAACGCCTCCTTATTCTTGGAACAGGGAAGTTGGCCGTTGATTTGTGCCGGATCATCTCGTCGAGAAACTGGTGGTCGAGTCATATCGTCGGATTTTTGGACGGGAAGGCTAGTCGAGTGGGGGAGCAGCTTGTCAAGGCGGGCATAATTGGAACATATGATCAACTGGCTCAGCTGGTCGAAGAGCACCGCGTAGATACTATCGTTGTGTGTCTGGAGGATCGGCGCGCCATACTGCCCGTACAGTCGCTTCTTGATTGTAAGGCGATCGGATTAGATGTTGTTGACGGCCATCATCTATTCGAAGAAGCGTCCGGGCGTCTTTCGATCGACTCGCTTCGACCGAGCGCGTTAATTTTCTCGACTGGGTTTCGCCGACGGCTGACATCACTAGTCAGCAAGAGGCTCCTTGATGTGGTGGTGTCTGTGGCCGGGTTGGTGGCGCTAATCCCTCTTTTTGCTCTCGTTGCAGCGGTCATTCGCCTGGACTCATCGGGGCCGGTATTTTACCGACAGATTCGGGTCGGGCTACGCGGTCGACCCTATATGATCTGGAAGTTTCGCTCGATGCGACAGGATGCCGAGAAAGCCGGACCCCGATGGGCCCAAGCCAATGATCCGCGCGTTTCCCGCGTCGGATGGTGGCTGCGCAAGACTCGTATCGATGAGTTTCCGCAGTTGATCAATGTGCTCAGGGGGGAGATGAGTCTTGTCGGACCGCGTCCGGAGCGTCCGGTATTTGTCCAGGATCTGCGGATAGTTATTCCCTACTATGACATCCGCCACACCGTCAGACCCGGGGTGACTGGCTGGGCTCAAGTAAAGTTTCGCTATGGAGCCTCGCAGGAAGATTCCCATACCAAGCTGCAATATGATTTGTATTATGTGAAGAATCTCTCATTTCTTCTAGATCTGAAAATTCTGGCACATACGATTCGAGTCATGATGCTTGGGGAAGGCGCCTACTGATGCGTCCGCGAGAGATAGCTCAGGGGGGACCGAGACACGTGCTGTCGTTTGATGTCGAGGAGCATTTTCAGGTTGCAGCGTTCTGGTCGGTTGCGAGAAGACGCGAGTGGGACCATTTGGCGAGCCGAGTCGAGTGTAATACTCGCAAAATAGCCGATCTATTATCGGAGCATTCGACTAGGGCTACATTTTTCGTTCTTGGATGGGTGGCGGAACGGCATCCGGAATTGGTGAAAGCGCTAGCGCAACAGGGTCATGAGGTTGCTTCCCATGGATATGGCCATGAGCTCGTACATACACAGACGCCTACTCAATTTCGAGAGGATGTCAGGCGATCAAGGCGAATCTTGGAAGATCTGATTGGTCGGCCGGTTGTGGGGTATCGGGCACCGAGTTTCTCGATTACGCCTCAAACCGAATGGGCTATTCCAGTGTTGATCGAAGAAGGGTATCGATATGATTCCAGTATTTATAATCGGTTCCGAAGCACACAGGGGAACATAGTGACTGAGGCAGGAGTGTATCAGGTTCAGACCCAAGTCGGCACTATTTGGGAAGTGTCTCCGTCAACAATGAACGCCTGTGGTCTTCTGCTGCCTGTCGCTGGAGGTGGGTATTTTCGTCTCTTCCCTTATACAGCCTCGAAAATGTTTTTGAGAAATCTTGAGAAACAAGGAGCCCAGCTTGTCATATATCTCCACCCCTGGGAGCTTGATCCCGAGCAACCGCGTATGGATGGGTCAGTGCTTTCAAAGATTCGCCATTATCTGAATCTCGATAAGACGGAACAGCGCCTACGGTGGTTACTAAAAGACTTTTCCTTTGCGCCTATCAATGAGGTTGTTCGTCCTATTCGGGACATCATTGCTGGGCAGGGAGAGCGTACGCATGCTGTTGTGTAAGGGGAAGGGTGTCGTGCTTATCGGCTCTTATAGAGTGGAGGAACACGATTGCCGGAAGGTGGTGGCGATATGAATCACTGGTACGCCATCAACTCAAAGCCCCATCATGAGCTTCTGGCAGAGTCGAGCCTGAAAGTCTTGGGAGTGGAAACCTTATGCCCTTTGCTCAGGGAGACCAAAGTCGTTCGCGGGAAATTTCGAGAGTCGACGTCGCCACTGTTTTCCGGATACCTATTTGCGCGATTCGACCTCGACCAGTTGTATCGAGGGGTTCTCTATGCGCGAGGAGTCAAGAAGATTGTCGTCTTTGGGGTTGAACCGGCAGTTGTGGACGATGAAATGATTGAGGGGATTCGCAGTCGTCTTAAGGACGACTGCGTTGTAAGGTCGGGACCATCGTTTCATCCCGGGCAGTCTGTCAGGATTCAGCAAGGCCCTCTCCATGGGCTCGAAGCGGTGTTTGACCGTGAAATGAAAGGTGAGCAACGTGCTGTACTCTTACTGAAGGCGCTGTTCTACCAGGCGAGGCTTGTTGTCGACCTTCAAGATATTGTGAACTTATAGAGGGGAGCCGACAGCTCCAGATCAAGAGTTCCTGTACCACACACATTTCACTGGATGAACGTGTGGTGTGATAGTCAGTTTTCTGCAGGGGCTTGGCATGTTGCGTGCTACACTTCTTAGCGTCTCCGCACGGGTTTTACATTAAGTGCCCCATCATCCGAAGCCGGGCTTGTACCGAAACGGCGGTAGCCCATTCATACCCTTGCCGGTGCCTCTGAGGGGCCGTTCTTAATCGGCCATTATCTCGGATTCGCGGGCAACAGCCGGTCAACGAGGGTTCAGTGGCTGCTGATAGCGACTTAATTGAAATGTCTCATAGAAGTTGAGAGGAAAATATCAGGTCGCATGATTACGAGTGATTTTCTCGTTATTGGTGGTGGAGTTATAGGTATCAACATTGCCCGTTGCCTGAAGCGGCAATATTCCGATTCCAGTGTTGCGCTCATTGAAAAGGAGGAAAGTTGCGGGCTCCATGCAAGCGGACGCAACAGCGGGGTGCTGCACGCGGGATTTTACTATACCCCCGACAGTCTCAAAGCGAAATTTACTCGACTCGGAAATGAACGGCTGACGCAATACTGTGAGAGCAAGAAGATTGCCTTGAACAAATGCGGAAAGCTGGTGGTCACGAAGGACCAGACTGAACTGGCTTCATTAGACGAGTTGCTGAAGCGTGGCCGGGCAAACGGGATCGAACTCCACCCCATTACGGCCGAAGAAGCGAAAACGATCGAGCCTCGGGTAAAGACCTTTGAACGCGCACTCTTTTCTCCCAGTACCTCAACGGTAGATCCTGTGACAGTAATGGCACATATGAGGGAGGATGCTTGTTCAGAAGGAGTCCACATCTATATAGGCAATCCCTACCTGTCAAGGGAAGGGGCTGCTGTTCGGACCGCGAAGCATATCTTTTCTGCTGGCTATGTGGTCAATGCGGCCGGACTGTATGCTGACAAAATTGCCCGGGATTTCGGATTTTCTGAACGGTACCGCATCTTGCCGTTTAAGGGGTTGTACCTCTACTCAGATGAACCGGCTGGTTCGATTCGAACGAATATCTACCCGGTTCCCAACCTTCGAAATCCGTTTCTTGGCGTGCATTTCACCGTGACGGCTTCCGGGAACGTGAAGATTGGACCAACCGCCATCCCAGCATTCTGGCGGGAGAATTATGGCGGGATGAGCAATTTTCTGGCGGGCGAGTTTCTTGAGATCATCAGGCGTAGCGCCGGCCTTCTTGCATTCTCCAATTTCGATTTCAAACACTTGGCGATCGAAGAGATCCGAAAGTATTCGAAGACTCGCATGGTGGAATTGGCAGGGCACCTTGCCGAAGGAGTGCGGGTTGAGCATTTCAGTAAATGGGGGAGACCGGGAATACGAGCGCAACTCCTCGACATCCATAAAAAGAAGCTGGAAATGGATTTTGTCTTGGAAGGGGATGACAAGTCCATGCATGTTCTGAACGCAGTTTCCCCAGCGTTCACCTGCTCGCTTCCGTTTTCAGAATATGTGTGTGAAAAGATTACCGCTGCACTGAGCAAGAGAGTCCAAGTAGTTGGCTGAGATTCACGGTCGAGTACGACGTCAAGGAGGTAAGACATGAGAGTCATGGTGACGGGCCACAAGGGATATATCGGCACGGTTATGGTACCGATGGTGCAAGCGGCCGGGCATCAGGTATTAGGGTTGGACAGTGATCTCTATAGAAATAGTACCTATGGCAAAGGAATGCCTGAAGTTCCTGAGATTATTAAGGACATACGAGATATTGAGAAAACTGATTTGGCGGGCATGGATGCCATTATCCATTTGGCTGGACTATCGAATGACGTGCTAGGCGATCTTAACCAGGAGTTGACGTATGACATCAACCATCGGGCATCGGTAAGAATGGCTGCGATGGCCAAGGAGGTTGGAATTAGCCGATTCGTGTTCGCCTCTTCTTGCAGCAACTACGGGGCCGCCGGCGACCGGATGCAAGACGAGCAAGGTGAGCTTCATCCGGTGACGGCCTATGCGATCTCTAAGGTCAGAGTTGAGCGTGACCTGGCTCAGTTGGCCGACGACAAGTTCAGCCCCGTCATCATGAGAAATTCTACCGCCTACGGCGTGTCTCCGAGGATCCGGTTTGACATCGTACTCAACAATCTTACTGCGTGGGCCTATACGACGGGACATGTGCTTCTGAAGAGTGACGGGACACCCTGGCGCCCTATTGTGCATATTGAAGATATCAGTACGGCTGCGATTGCAGCGCTCGAATCGCCTAGAGAGTTTGTGCATAATCAAGTCTTCAACGTCGGGATGAATTCAGAAAATTATCAAGTGCGCCAGTTGGCCGAAATCGTCGGCAGCACGGTCCCGAACTGTGAGATCAAATTCGCCGACGGCGCCGAACCGGACAAAAGGAATTACCGGGTTGATTTCACAAAATACACGAATGCGTTTCCGAATCATAAATTGCGCTGGAATGCGACACAGGGAGCAAGGCAAATTTATGAGTCGTATCGGACGATTGGTCTAGGGAAGGATGAGTATGAGGGGCCACGCTACAAGCGGATCGCGCAACTCAAACTTCTCTTGAGCACAGGGCAGTTGGATGAAAGCCTGCGTTGGCGTAATGCTTGATCAAGTGAGGATGAAGAACTTCCCAGTCGAGGGATGAGAGGGGAGAGTCGATGTTGTTTAGCGAGACGCCGCTTTCCGGCTGTTATGTGATTGAGCCGGAACGTATGCAGGACCATCGAGGGTTTTTTGCTCGTATCTGGTGCCAAAAGGAGTTGGAGCAGCGTGGCCTCAAGGCCGAAGTGCTTCAGTCGAACGTGGGATTTAGCCATCGAAAAGGCACCTTGCGAGGGTTGCATTATCAACACCCACCGCATGCGGAAGTGAAGATCGTCCGGTGTACCAGGGGGGCGATGTTTGACGTGGTTGTGGATCTTCGTCCTCAGTCGCCTACGCATAAGCAATGGTTCGGCGTCGAGCTCACGGAAGCCAATGGAAAGATGATCTACGTTCCTGAAGGGTTTGCTCAAGGATATATGACGCTGATGGACAATACCGAGATGAATTATCACACGTCGAGGTTTTTCGATCGGGAGTCTGCATCCGGTGTCCGCTATGACGACTCCGCGTTTGAAATTATCTGGCCCCTCGAGGTGTCGGTCATCTCAGAACAAGACACAAAGTGGCCGAATTATTAGCAGTAGAGTGAAGATATAACCTTTAATGTAAGGTGGACCAATGATACTCATAGACAGAGCGATGGCAGAACGGCAGCAAAGCGGTAATCCTGTTCGCGTGGCTCTCGTTGGAGCTGGATATAGCGGAAAAAATATCGCCTACCAGATCATACAGTCCTTTCCGGGACTTCAGCTTGTCGCGATTGCCAATCGAACCCTTCGAGCAGCCCGTGAGGCATATGCGTCTGCTGGGGTGACGGACGTTCGGGTCGTAGATAGCCAGAGTGCACTCGAACAATCAATCCGGGATAAGCGATACGCTATTGCAGAAGATGCGTCGGTGCTTTGCAGAGCGGAAGGCATCGAAGTCATCATCGAGGCGACGGGAACGATCGAGTTCGGTGCCGGGGTCGTTGCACAAGCGATCGAGCATGGCAAACACATCATACTGGGGAATGTTGAATTGGATGCGACCTTAGGGCCGATCCTCAAGTCCTTTGCGGAGAGAGCGGGTGTGATCTATTCGAACAGCGATGGTGATGAACCAGGGGTCGCGATGAACATGATCCGATTTGTCAGGTCGATCGGCCTAAAGCCGATGGTGGCGGGGAACCTGAAGGGCCTCTATGATCGTTATCGAACACCGGAAACGCAACGTGGTTTTGCCGAAAAGGTGAATCAAAAGGCGGCGACGATGACCTCGTTCGCGGACGGTACCAAGTTGTCGATGGAGTTGACAGTCTTGGCCAACGCGACGGGCTTTCGAGCGGGAAAGCGAGGCATGCATGGCCCTGCGTTGCCCCATGTCAATGACAGCAGCAGATTTTATCAAGATAAGCTGCTGGCAGGCGGAATGGTCGATTACTTGTGTGGCGCAGCGCCTGCAAATGGAGCATTTGTGTTGGGACACACCGAAGATCCCGTCAAGGCTGCCTATCTGAAATATCTAAAGATGGGCGAGGGCCCACTCTACGCGTTCTATACGCCGTTCCATCTGCCGCAGCTTGAAATTCCTTTAACGGCAGCCCGGGCCGTCTTGTTTAAGGATGCGACGGTAGCTCCGTTAGGCGGTCCTGTTTGCGATGCAATTGCATTTGCCAAGCGAGATTTGAAAGCGGGAGAAACCCTCGACGGAATCGGAGGCTTTGCTTGTTACACCTTGATTGAAAACTATGATGTTGCGAGGGAGCTTAGAGCGCTACCGATGGGTGTCTCGGAAGATTGCAAACTCATTCGAGATGTATCCAAGGATCAAGTGGTGACCTACGAGGATGTGGCGCTGCCGCAAGGTCGACTGTGCGACAAGTTGCGCAATGAACAGCATCAGCACTTTTCAAAAGGGTGATTCTCAAGCTGACGAACCCAGGGATCGTGAGCCCCGTTCTTGGTCACTCGCCGTATCCGATGCAGGGAATTCTTCGCCAGAACGAACGGCAAGGCCTGTTGGTATCCGGGAGCTCAGCAGGCAGTTCATTCCATGACAAATCAGCCGGATATCGTACCAGTCGCATGCCGGTTCTGCGGTGCCGGTATCCGACGCAGATTGATCGATCTTGGTATGGCGCCGTTGTGTGAAAGCTATCTCTCTGCGTCTCAGCTTCACCAGATGGAAGCGTTTTATCCGCTCAATGTGTATGTCTGTGACGCATGCTTCTTGGTTCAGTTGCAGGAGCATGTGCCTCGGTCGGCTATCTTTCATGAATATGCGTATTTTTCATCCTATTCAGACAGCTGGGTTCAACACGCAAAAAGTTACGCTGAGATGATAGCTGAGCGTGAAGGGCTCGGAGCGCACAGTTTCATCGTTGAGGTCGGCAGTAATGATGGCTATTTGCTGCAGCATTTTTTGGCAAAGGGTATCCCGGCTCTTGGTGTTGAGCCGGCAGCCAACGTGGCGAAGGCCGCAGAGCGCAAAGGGGTAAGGACTCGTGTGCAGTTCTTTGGCGAGGAGATAGCGCTGGATCTCGTGGCTGAAGGGAAGCAGGCAGATCTTATTGTTGGAAACAATGTCTTAGCTCAGGTTCCCGACCTCAATGACTTCATGAGAGGGATCAAGGTGCTCTTGAATTCTGATGGTGTGGTGACAATGGAGTTCCCTCACCTGATGCGACTGATTGAAGGGAATCAGTTCGATACCATTTATCTCGAACATTACTCATATTTTTCGCTGTACGCCGTTGAGCGAGTATTCGTCGCTCACGGGTTGCGAGTATTTGACGTGGAAGAATTGCCGACACACGGTGGATCGCTTCGAATCTATGCCCGGCACTCGGAGAGGCCCGAGAAGGAAAGCGCATCTCGAGTCGAGGAGATGCGGGCCAGGGAGATTGAAGCGGGATTGACCAGCACCGATTTCTTTCATGCGTTTGGTGCGCGGGTGAAGGAGACGAAATGGAAACTCTTAGAGTTTCTCATTCTTCTGAAGCGCAAAGGGAAAACCATCGCAGGGTATGGAGCGCCAGGAAAGGGCAATACGCTACTCAATTACTGTGGGATACGGACCGACTTACTGGACTACACGGTCGATCGGAATCCCTACAAGCAAGGCAAGTATACGCCGGGAACGCATATTCCCATCTGCCCGGTTGAGAGGATTCTCGAGACGAAACCGGATTATGTGCTCATTCTTCCATGGAACCTCAAAGCAGAGGTGATGCAGCAGTTGGCCTATATCCGCGAGTGGGGCGGGCAATTCGTTGTGCCAATTCCTGAGGTGCAGGTGTGCCGGTTATGAAGACAGTGCTCCGTACCGTGCGGATGAGTCATTTACTTTGGTGCGGCGAGCGATGTGATCGTCAATCTCTAACTGAATGCCTCTGCCAAGATAATGTTGGAGTCGTATGACAGAGAACAAAGAGACACCTGTCAGGCCGATCAGAGTGGCGGTCTTTGGCCATGTCGGGCAGGACAATCTTGGAGACGAAGCTGCGTTCAAGGCCGTGATCGAAGCAACGAAATCACGGAGACCTTCAGCTGAAATACTGGGGGTTTCGGTCAACCCAGTGGACACTGGTTTGCGCTATGGTATCAAGACTTTCCCAATCTGGAGGGATATGCCATCTGCGAGTGGCCGTTCCTCAGACAATACAAAGGATCACACGCAGGACAGGGCGTACCTAATTTCTCATTCTGAAGAAGCCGGCCGATTGAAACCTCTCCTTCGAAGAATTCCAGGGCTGTTTCCGGTTTTGAGATCTGTCGCCCATGTGTTCGCGCTAGTTCCGGTTGTGATACGCGAATCCCTGTTTCTGTGGAAAACCTATCGAACGCTCAAGCACGTGGATCTGCTTGCTGTTGCCGGGTCCCAGCACCTCAATGACTATGTCCTTGGGCCATGGAATTTCCCTTATACACTTTTTAAATGGACGATCCTGGCAAAATTAGGGGGCGCCAAAGTGGCATTTCTCAATGTGGGAGCTGGCCCGCTGCAGACAACACTTGGGAAATGGTTCATTCGCCAGGCTGTTACCTGGTCGGATTATCAATCGTATCGTGATGAGTCATCCGTGCGATGTATCAACGAGTTAGGCGTGCGGGCCGTAAGGCCATCTCTGCCGGATATGGTCTTTAGTCTGCAGACGGAGCAGAAACCGTCCGCTAGGGGGGAGGGGGAGGCTGATCTCGTCGTGGGAGTAAATCCGATACCCTTCAACAGCGCAGATTATTGGGTCGGGGGTAATCACGAGAATTATGAGCGGTATATACGCATCATGGCGAGCTTCGCCCGCTGGGTTCTCGGCCGGGGTTACAAGGTGGTGTTTTTCCCCACGCAGTTGACATTAGATCCGCTTGTCATTAGAGACATCATAGCTCAGATCGACATGAGTTCCATCGAAGAGGGTCGTGTGGTTGAGGCATCAATCAAATCAATTGAGGACTTGTCTGCGGCAATTGCATCGATGGATATCGTCGTGGCGTCCCGTTTTCATGGGCTCATTTTCTCGATGTTGCATGAGAAGCCGGTCTTAGGAGTCGCGTATGCAGAGAAGACTCGAGATCTCATGGCGTATATGGGTCAAGCGGACCATGTGCTCGATATTCTTGAGTTGAATCTTTCTGAAATGCAGCGCTGTTTCGGCGAAATCGAGTCGCATCGGGAACAGATCGGTGCCGTCCTTCGCCGAAAGACATACGAGTGCAGACGGACGATCGAAGCGGAATTTGATGAGGCATTCAGTTTGTTGGGAACCAGTATTACCCGCTAAATCGAGCCAAAGGAGCGTCGGTATGAAAGTTGTCTTGTTCTGCGGAGGGTTTGGGATGCGGATTCGTGAGTATTCGGAGAACATTCCGAAACCCATGGTGCCGATCGGATATCGACCGATACTGTGGCATGTCATGAAGTACTACGCGCACTTTGGTCATAAAGACTTCGTCCTGTGTTTGGGGCACGGCGCCGACGTCGTGAAGAATTATTTTCTTAATTACAACGAGTGTGTTTCAAACGACTTTGTGCTGTCAGAAGGGGGAGGGAAGCTGGACCTCGTGAGTACCGACATCCGAGACTGGCGCATTACATTCGCGGATACGGGAACCTCGTCGAATATTGCGCAACGCCTTCTGGGCGCGAAAAAGTACTTGGGTGAGGATGACGTATTTTTAGCGAATTACAGTGATGGATTGACGGATCTTCCATTAGACACGCAACTGGAAGAGTTCTACAAGAAGGACAAGGTTGCAAGTTGTGTGATCGTGCCACCGCCCTTCAGCTATCACACAATTTCAACCGACCACAATGGGCTGGCGACCAATGCGCAGGCGATCAGCGGTTCGAGCTTGCGCGTGAACGGAGGTTATTTCATTCTCAAACGGAAGATCTTTGACTATATTCGGCCCGGGGAAGAGTTGGTCAACGAGCCATTTCAGCGACTGATTAAGGAACAAGAATTGATCGCGCACAGCTACGACGGTTTCTGGGCTTGCATGGATACGTTCAAGGATAAACAGACGCTGGACGACATGTATGCGAAGGGGAAAGCGCCTTGGATGGTCTGGAAGAAGACTGCGACTGCGCAATTGTAGAGAGGATGAGCGGGCCATGTTTCAACTTCGTCTCGACGGTCCATCGGAGGAATCTTGCAAAGTATTGTGTCTGGGGGCGCATTCCGATGACATCGAAATCGGTTGCGGAGGGACGGTTCTGCGGCTGTTAAAGATGTATCCAAACGCTGAAGTGTGGTGGGTGGTTTTCAGTGCAGCGGGATCGCGTCGTCGTGAAGCACAGAACAGTGCCGATGCGTTTCTGAGGGGGGCATCAAAGAGCAAAGTGATACTAAAAGGGTTTCGGGAAAGCTATTTGCCGTTCCGTGGAGAGGAAGTCAAAGACTTTTTCGAATCTATCAAGCGTCGATTCTCCCCGGATATGGTGTTTACACATTATCGGCACGACCTCCATCAGGATCATCGCGTGATATCGGATTTCACCTGGAATACCTTCCGCAATCATCTCGTGTTGGAGTACGAGATCCCAAAGTATGATGGTGACCTTGGGATCCCAAACACATTCGTGCCGTTAGACTCGGCGACGTGCCGGACGAAAGTTAAGACCTTGCTTACATATTTCCAAACCCAGAGGGGGAAGCGCTGGTTCTCCGAGGATTTATTTTTATCGCTCCTTCGCTTGCGAGGGATGGAGTGCAATGCGCCTTCGCGGTACGCGGAGGCGTTCTATTCCCGGAAACTTGTGCTGTAGAACCGGAAGTTCGGAGGCGAGATGCCAGATACGACAAGTCCAAAACCAAAGGTATCGATAGGACTTCCCGTCTATAACGGCGAAAGATTCCTGTCGGAAACAATCGAGTCCGTCCTTGCCCAGACCTATACGGATTTTGAGCTTATCATTTCCGATAACGGATCAACCGATCATACCAAGGAGATATGTCAGGAGTATGTATTGCGGGATCAGCGGGTTCGGTTTGTTCGAAGTGAAGTGAATCGGGGGGCCTCCTGGAACTATCGGCGAGTATTTGAGCTGAGTCAGGGAAAATATTTTCGGTGGGCCCCCGCCGATGACCTGTTCGCCACGGAGTCGTTGGCGGAATGTGTTGGCACGCTGGATGGGAATCCAGACGCCGTGTTGTGTTATCCCCAAACGCTGCTCATTAACGAAGCTAAGGAAGTTATAGGGACGTACGATGATGATCTTCATTTTCGATCTTCTGACCCGGTGGATCGATTCTATAAGGCTATCAGAAGGAATAAACTAATTAATGCAATATACGGATTAATACGCTCTGATGGTCTGAGAAGCACGGCCTTGATGGGAAATTACCCTGGTGCCGATGTCACGCTGATTGCCGAATTGAGCCTTCATGGGAGTTTTCTGGAAATTCCGCGTCCCCTGTTCTTGAGGAGAATGCATGGGGCCTCTTCGACCAGTATGACCACGATGGAGAGTGTACAGGAGTTTTTTGATCCAAAGACGAAAGGGAAACTATTTCTGTATCTCTGGCAGCATCTGATGCAGCATGCGGCTTCGATTCTGCGGGCCCCGAGGAGCTTCGTGGAGAAAGTACGTCTCTACGGCGTGCTTGTGCGATGGATGATTAGTTGTCGAGATCAATTTGCACGAGAGCTGCTCGAAGCAGCAGGACGGATCATCTACGGACGGAGTTCCACGCCGATTCAACAAGGGGATCCTCTTGTTGTCAAAGGAAAGGATGTTCGTGCAGAAGGGAAAACCGGCTGAGATATGCCTGCTCCAGCACAAATAGTTCCAATTTCTCAATCCGACATGCCGACTGAGCGCCCTTCCCTCGACACCAAACTATTAGACCGCTCGCTTATTCGCGGCATGGTTTGGACGGGAATCGTGAAGTGGTCCAGTCAAGTCGTATCCTGGGTGACGACCATCGTTGTTGCCAGGATCCTTACCCCCGAAGATTACGGAATTGTGGGTATGGCGACGGCCTTCATCGGCATGGTGAGTCTCATCAATGAATTCGGGGTAGGAATTACGATCGTTTCATTGAGAGATTTGAACGATCGAGTCGTTGCCCAGCTCAATAGCCTGTCGGTCATTTTGGGGTTCGTTGGATTTCTGTTCTGCTGCGCCGTGGCCGTGCCGCTGGCAACATTTTATGGAGCCTCGGAAGTTGTCTCGGTGGTGATTGTTATGGCGATCGGGTTTGTGCTCACGGGTTTCCGGACGGTGCCGAGCGCGCTCCTTCAGAAAGAGTTGCGGTTCAGAGTGTTGGCGTTGATCGATGGACTTCAAGTGTTTATGCAAGCCGCGTTTATGGTCGGAGTGGCATTTATGGGGTTTGGGTACTGGACGCTGGTGATAGGTGGGTTAGTGGGGACTCTTGTGGCGATGGTGGCGACGTTAATTGTTCGAACGCATGCGTTCGCGCTGCCGTCGATAACGTCATTGACGGAGGCGATGACGTTTAGTCGGCACATTGTGCTGGCGCGACTGTCATGGTGCATTCAGTCCAATGCCGACTCCGTGATCGCAGGAAAGGTATTGGGTCAAGCAGCGCTTGGTGCGTATGGGATGGCGCTGTCACTCGCCATGGCTCCAGTTGAAAAAATCGCGGCTGTCGTCAGCCAGGTCACGACGTCACTGTTCGCGGCGGTCCAAAAGGACCCAGTCGCACTCCGCCGGTATTTGCTGTCACTGACTGAAGGGTTTGCGTTGGTGATCTTTCCTGCGACGCTTGGGATTGCCCTTGTGGCAGAGGAATTGGTTCCTCTCGTTCTGGGTGACAAGTGGGCGGAGGTGACGGCGCCTCTACAGGTATTGGCATGTTATGCCGGATTTCGTGCCATCCAAACCCTCCCACCTCAGGTTCTCTTTGTGACGGGAGGCTCTCGGCTTGGAATGTGGAATGCGCTTGGAGTGGCGATTGTGTTGCCGATCACATTTTATCTCTGCAGCAGATGGGGCACACAAGGAATTGCGATGTCATGGCTGATTGTTCATCCACTGGCAGCCATCCAGACCAATCGGTTTGTATTCCGGCGAATTGATCTCAAGATTCTGGAGTATTTTCGGTCTCTCCGTCCGGCGCTCGTTGGATGCGTCTGTATGCTGGTTGTGGTGGTATTGGTGAAGCAGACGATGCCGCATGATTGGCCGCTGGCCGCGAGATTTGCAGGGGAAGTGGCTGCCGGTGCAGCGACGTATGCGCTCACCACGCTCATCATTCATGGTGAGCGTGCTCGGGCATTCATTCATGTCATTCGCAAGGGATTTGCCTGAATTGGGCGGGTCGGTTGGAGAACTCAGGAAGAGTGAACCATTAAGGATAGATGTAGAGGTATCGCCAATGTGTGGGTTTGCAGGGGTAGTAAATTTTGATAAGGCACCAACGGAGCGAAGGGCGCTCGATCGAATGGGCTCCAGCCTGTTCCATCGCGGCCCTGACGATAGTGGAACCCACGTCGACGGATCTGTCGGACTAGCATTTCGACGGCTCTCGATTCTGGATCTCTCGCCGGCTGCGCATCAACCGATGGTGAGCGATGACGAAAATTGCGTGATGGTCTTCAATGGAGAAATCTATAACTATGTCGAACTGCGGCGTGAATTGGAGACACATGGTTGCCGGTTTCGGTCCAGCGGAGATACGGAAGTCCTCCTACAGGCATATACAGTATGGGGCAAAGATTGTCTGCCTAAGTTGAATGGAATGTGGGCATTTCTGATCTATGACAAGCAGCGTGGTGTGATATTCGGGGCGCGTGATCGATTCGGCGTGAAGCCGTTGTATCGGTATCGGTATTCCAATGGCATCTGTTTTGCGTCTGAAATCAAAGCGATTCGCGCATCGGGGCTTTATGCCGGTGGAATCAACTGGAACGTATCTTCCAAGTTCTTACTCCAGGGACTCTTAGACGAAGAGGAAGAGACTTTCTACACAGGGATTGAACAGGTGCGTCCCGGTACGGCCTTTGAGGTGACTCTGGATGGTCGTTGGACGCAATGGTCATATTGGTCGATGAGTGCCATCCCTGCCGTTCAGGTAACGGATCCGGCCGGAGAGTTTCGAGACATCTTTGAAGATGCGGTCCGCCTTCGAATGCGAAGCGATGTTCCTGTAGGGGTTTGTCTATCGGGAGGGCTCGATTCAACATCCATCATTTGTGCAATGGCTAGAATTAAGAGCGGCATCTCGATCGAAGAGGCAAATCCTCTCTTGGCTTTTTGTTATATGCCTGATGAGTACGATGAGAAGCGGTATGTCGCTAGTACGCTTGAACAAACTCGGGCAACTCTGAAGGTATTGGAGACGACTCCCTACGCCCTCTGGGATGATTTGCCTAAATTTCTACGGTTTCAGGATGAGCCGGTCCATTCGATGACAGCGCTGATTGGCTACGAGTTGATGCGCCTCGCTGCACTGAACGGGGTCAAAGTTGTGTTAAACGGCCAAGGCGCAGATGAAACTGCTGCCGGTTATTCAGGCTATTTCCGAGAATACTGGCAGACTCTCGCTATGGATGGTCAAATCGTGAAGGCATGGAATGAAATCGGCGCGTATACGGCTGTTAAGGGTGGAAGTCAGATGCAATACGCCACAGGAGCGTTCAAACAGGCTTGTCAGTGGCGAATGTTCAGCTTCCTGCCGTACCAGCGCTATGTCACGAATAAGCAGCAGGCGGCAAATCGAGCGAATCGGTGGTTCACTCAGGAGCTGTCTTCTCATCTTCCGGCCGATGATTTTGTGGGCATGGATGGGCGACTTGAAACCTCTTTGAAGCGTTCCGTAGAGCGGTCAGCGTTGCCGATCTATTTGCGAGTGGAGGATCGGAATTCTATGGCCCATTCAGTCGAGGCCCGACTCCCTTTTTTGGACTATCGTTTAGTCAGTCTCCTGTTCAATCTGCCGTCTGAATGGAAACTGCGAGGCCCTCTGAACAAGTTTGTTCTTCGAGAAGCGATGCAGGGGCGTATTCCTGAGCCTGTCCGCACTCGGGTGGATAAAATGGGATTCCCTACGCCGGTACACAAATGGCTGGCCGGGGACCTCTTCAAGCCGTTGAAAGATGTGCTATCGAGTCAGGAGGCGCGTGAACGGGGTATCTATCATATTGACCAACTACTCACGGACCTGAATCGACATGAACAGGGAGTTGTGGATCTGTCTGGTCGATTGTTCAATGTCGCCCAGTTTGAAATGTGGGCCGGAAACCTCAAGGAAGATCATTGACCATGTTGTCGACGAGAAGCCGTGCAGCCTGAAAACCGTTGGTATAGCCATTTCGGCATTTTCCTGTGGTCCGGCCATGCGGCAAAATGGATTGAGTCGCTCATATTGGAAGTGTGCCATTGGGGGGCAGGTCGATGTGCGCATGAGCAGGTCTACGGGCCAATCGATTGCTGTGACGCTGTGACACGACACATCGGTCATTTCCCATGCAGAGACTAAAAGAAATTCCAGTTTCGGTCAACCGAGGGACTGACTCGGATGCTCTTGAGTGGACTCAATATGTGCTTCGGTCTCCGACGGCGACGATTAGTCACACGTGGAATTGGCGGGCGATCATCAGAGAAGCCTACGGCCACGATTCAGTGTATTTGATTGCCCGTCAGGAGGGGGTGGTGAAGGGTATTCTGCCCCTGATCGTCGTCAAGAGTCCGATTCTTGGGACCTCATTGGCGTCGATGCCGTTTATGGATTTCGGCGGTGTGTGTGCCGATGATTTGAACATTGCGGGGCAACTTGTGGAAGAGGCGCGACGACTGAGCCGGGAAGCCGGATCGGCGACAGTTGAACTTCGGCAGATGGCGGCGATTCCCGGCCTTCCTGAGCCTCGCCAGGACAAGGTGACGATGATCCTTGATCTGACCGGAGGAGAGGCAGGGATTTGGAAGGGTCTCCCGGCGAAAGTTAGGAATCAAGTCCGAAAGGCTGAAAAGAGCGGGTTATCGACACTGGTGGGTGGTCCGGAATTGCTGGAAGAATTCTACCGCGTGTTCGTCGTCAATATGCGCGATCTCGGATCTCCTGTTCATGCACCGTCATTTTTTACAAGTATGGCGTCGGAATTGGGAGCGCAGATGCATGTGAGATTGGTGCGAGATGGAGCCAAAACTGTGGGAGGCCTGATTAGCTTGTGTTTTAAGGATACGGTGTTGGTCCCGTGGGCATCTGCCTTGCGAGAATACTTTTCGAAGTGTCCGAACAATCTCCTCTACTGGCACGCCATCCAGGATGGCTGCGCCAGAGGGTTCAAGATATTCGATTTCGGCCGCTCTTCTGTAGGGTCCGGCACCTATGAGTTTAAACGGCAGTGGGGTGCCCAGCCTGTCCCCCTGTTTTGGCATGTGCTCAATGACGGTGACAGGCATGGGAATGCGATCGATGGCGCCAGCATGAAGTATCGATTGTTTCGGGAAATCTGGCGGCGCCTTCCTGTCGGCGTCAGTGCGACAATCGGTCCTCGGATAAGAAAGTACCTTACGAATTAGTCTATCGGTGATTCGGTTCGTGCGGACAAATCGAGGCAACGATGTGCGGCATTAGCGGTCTTTATCAGTGGTCGGACAGTCCCGACGTGGTACGCGGGCACTTACAGGATATGTGCCAGGCCATCGTCCATCGTGGACCGGACGATGAAGGCTTCTTCGTAGACCGGTCCGTCGGCTTAGGCATGCGTCGCCTCAGCATCATTGATGTCGGCGGAGGCCACCAGCCCATCGACAATGAGGACGGCAATGTGACCGTCGTGTTCAATGGAGAAATCTATAACTTCAAATCGTTGCGTGCGGACCTTGAACGACGAGGGCATCGATTCAAAACAAAAACCGACACCGAAGTGATTGTGCATGCGTACGAGGAAGATGGACCGGATTGCGTCAAGCATTTTAACGGAATTTTTGCCTTTGCCGTCTGGGATCATCGAGCAAAGCGGCTGTTTCTCGCTCGCGATAGGATGGGGGTTAAACCCTTCTATTATGTCCAATTGGGCTCGAAGCTGGCATTTGCTTCGGAGATCAAATCGCTTCTGACGCTGCCGGAAATCTCTCGCATCGTCGATCGTGAAGCGATGGCGCAATATTTCCGTCTCGGTTTCGTACCGGCTCCGAAGACGCTTTTCCAGGGAATACGGAAAATTCCAGCCGGCTGGTCTCTTGTCGCAGAGAAGGGACAAATTGAACTTCAACGGTACTGGGATCTCGAGTTCAAGCAACCGACGGCGGTCTGGACATTTGATGAATCGCGGGATCGTTTGCGAGAGGTCCTTCGCGAAGCGACAATCGATCAAATGGTGAGCGATGTTCCGTTAGGGGCATTTCTCAGCGGCGGCGTCGATTCTACCGGACTTGTGGCGTTCATGCGGGAGGCTTCGACCCGTCAAATCCAGACCTTCAGTATCGGGTTCGATGAGAAGCATGCCTATCATAACGAGGCACCTTTTGCCGAGGCGGCTGCCAAAGCCCTGGGGACCAAGCATGAAACTCTGATCGTACAGCCTCATGTCGTTGACCTCCTGCCGGAACTGATTGAAAAGCTCGATGAGCCTTTGACGGATACTTCATTCATTCTTTCGTATTTGGTCTCCGAACTTGCTCACCGCCATGTGAAAGTGGCGTTGTCCGGTCTTGGGGGAGACGAATTGTTTGGCGGATATCGGCGATACCTCGGTCCATACTTGAGAAAGACCCTGTCCTGGATTCCTGCCGGCTTGCGCGGGGTACTGGGGAAACAGCTGGAACAGCATCTCAGTGCCGACAGAGGGTCTGTTTTGGGGAATCTCGGACGGTACGGCAAGGCGCTAGGACGTACGTTGCATCTCTCAATGGGGGAACAATATCTTGGGCTCTTGTCTGTTCTATCTGCTGAACAGGTTGCGGCACTGCTGTCGTTGCCTCAGGGAAGTACAGATCCAGGTGCGGAATTGATTGCATTGTACGACCATGCGTCTGCTGTGCACCCGGTCGATCGTTTGGCATATGTCGATACCAAGACAGTTCTGCCCGAAAGTCTTCTCCTCTTATCTGACAAGATGGGGATGGCGACTTCGCTGGAGGTGCGGGTGCCGTTTTTGGATAACCGCGTCGTCGACTTTGTCACGCAGGTTCCGAGCAAATATCGGCTCCAAGGTACTCAATTGAAACGTCTCTTGAAGGCAGCGTTGAAGGGAGTGGTCCCTGATTTTGTCTTGACACGATCCAAGCGAGGATTCGGCACGCCGATGGGGACGTGGCTTCGCCAGGATCTCCGACCGATGGTGGAAGAACTGCTTGAGCCTGATCGATTGAAACGGGGAGGGGTGTTCAACCCCAAGACCGTCCAAACGATGTTGGCGGTGCATGATGCGAGGAAAGAGGATTTTACAGAAGCCATTGTGGCCCTGATGATGTTTGAGTTATGGCGTGATCGTTTTCACATGAGGCTATCATGAGCATGGCGGGAGCTGTGGTTGCGTGGGCGGCTGCGCTCATTGTGGGGTATGTCTACGTGGGGTATCCGATTCTGATCGGAATCCTTGGACGGTTGATCCCGAAACCGATTCGGCAGGCGGATATCGAGCCGACCGTGACGCTGCTGATCAGCGCATTCAATGAGGCGCACATTATCGGTGAAAAACTCAAGAATGCGTTGGGTCTCGACTATCCCAAGAGCAAGTTGGAGATTCTCGTTATTTCCGATGCGTCTTCGGATGACACGGATGACATCGTCCGGTCGTATTCCGATCAGGGCGTCGCCTTGCTCCGGATGGAGCAACGTGGAGGAAAAACGATTGGGTTGAATGCAGCCATGAAAGTGGCCAAGGGCGATATCGTGATCTTTAGCGACGCCAATATCATGTATCGCACCGATACGATCCGCCGGCTCGTGCAGAATTTCGCGGACGCATCCGTCGGATGTGCAACGGGCGACTCGCAGTATGTCGATGATCCGCTTTCTGCTGCTCATGCCCAAGAGAATTCCTATTGGGGCTACGAACGATTCATCCGGTCGATGGAGAGTTTAGTCGGCAGTACGGTGGGCGGTGATGGAGCGATCTTTGCCATTCGCCGGGTACTGTATCAGCCATTGTCTCCGGAGACTATAAATGACCTAGTGGTCCCTCTTCAGATCGTCATAAAAGGATATCGGGCTGTCTTCGAACCGACTGCGATCGGGATGGAGCCGTCGGCGGGCGACTTTCAAAAAGAGTTTCGTCGAAAGCGGAGGATTGTCAACCGGAGTTGGCGGGGCGTCATGAGTGTCTCCGGAATATTGAATCCTTTTCGCGTGGGAATGTTTGCATGGCAGGTCTGGTCGCACAAAGTCCTGCGATGGCTCGTCCTGCCGTTCCTGCTGATCGGATTTGTGGGGTGCCTCAGTGCGTACGAATTGGGAACGATCTATCAGATCGGAGTGTGGGGAGGTATTGCGAGTATCTTCGTGGCCGCAGCCGGTCCGTTCCTCCCCGCGTCCCTCGGCGGGGTATCCAAACTGATTCAGACGGTATTTTACTTTTATCTCGTAAATCTCGCCGCTATTTTGGGTGTGACGAAGGCCTTAGGCGGGCGAGTCGATCGTATTTGGGCCCCAGAGCGAGGATAGGGACGAGTCGTGCATGGCGCAGAATCAATTCAAGTCGAAGAAGATACGTTGATGAATACGGAAGGGAAAACTCGCACACCTCCGTTAATCGTTCATGTCATCTTCAGGCTTGCCATGGGCGGACTGGAAAATGGCCTGGTGAATCTGATCAATGCGATGCCGCAGGATCGCTACCGGCATGCCATTGTCAGTCTCACCGACTGCACGGACTTTCAACGGCGAATCAAAAGAGAGGATGTTTCGGTGGTCGCGTTGTACAAAAGACAGGGGCATGATTTCGGCGTCTACTGGAGAGCGTGGCGGACGCTACGGACATTGTGCCCCGCGATCGTTCACACTAGAAATTTCCCCACACTCGAGTTTCTTGCGATTGCGGCTTGTGCGGGGGCTGCGCGACGAATTCATGGAGAACACGGCCGCGATATCTACGATCTTGACGGGAGCAATCGAAAGTACAACATCTTCCGGAAGGGCATGCGGATGTTAGTTCGTCGTTATGTAGCAGTCAGCCAGGATCTAGCCAGGTGGCTCGTCGGCACAGTCGACGTTCCGGCGAATCGGGTTACGCAAATCTATAACGGAGTAGATACGGTCAGGTTTCATCCTCGTCGGGAGAGATTCGTCGCCGGGAGCCCCCCCGGGTTCTTCACCCCGCATGCGCTTGTGATCGGGACCGTCGGTAGGATGCAAATCGTGAAGGATCAACTGACGCTCGTCCGGGCGTTCCTGCATCTCTTGGATGCAGCGCCTCAGGCGCGGAATGTATTGAGGCTGGTCATTGTCGGAGACGGACCATTGCATGAAGAAGCACTCCGTCTCTTGCGAGATGCGCAGGCCGAGAGTTATGCGTGGCTGCCCGGGGCGAGATCGGATGTCCCTGACATGTTGCACTCGCTGGATGTATTCGTGCTCCCCTCTCTGGCGGAAGGGATTTCCAATACGATTCTCGAAGCGATGGCGAGTGGTTTGCCTGTCATAGCGACGCGCGTCGGCGGTAATGTCGAACTTGTTGAAGAAGGGCGTACGGGATTCCTCGTCCCCCCATCGGATCCTGCTGCCATGGCGAATGCTATTCGCGCCTATTTGGACGATCGAACATTACTGGCTGCACAGGGCCAGGCGGCCAGAAAAAAGGCGGAAACGGAATTCAGTTTGGAAGCGATGGTCAATAGCTATCTTGCCGTGTACGACGGGGTGTTGGCAGACGACGGGCGGCAACCCGTTGACCGATGGAACGCTACCTCAGGAGTAACGAACGATGTGCGGCCTTTGCGGAATTTTTAACGTCGGGACGAACGAACCGGTCCGTCAACCCGTGCTCGAGGCAATGGCGGATACGATTGCGCATCGCGGCCCGGACGCCGAAGGTTTTTATACATCGGGACCGATAGGTCTTGCCCATCGGCGGCTTTCAATCATCGATCTTGAGGGTGGCCAACAACCGATGGCTTCGCCGGATTCCTCTGTGATCGTCGTATTCAACGGAGAGATCTATAACTTCGCCGAGTTGCGGCAACAGTTGGAGCAAAAGGGGTACACGTTCAAATCGAAGTCCGATACGGAAGTGATCATCTATCTCTATCAGGAGATGGGTGAACGATGTTTTGAGCAGCTGCGCGGCATGTTTGCCATCGCGATCTGGGACGCAAAGAACCGCAAGGTGGTGTTGGCACGTGATCGCGTCGGCAAGAAACCCTTATTTTACTTCTACGACGGCAAACGATGTGTCTTCGGGTCCGAGATGAAGGCTATTCTCGAGGCGCCCGGCATTCCTCGCGAGGTAGACCTTGAGGCGTTGTCTGACTACTTCTCGCTCCTGTACGTGCCTGCCCCGAAATCAATATTCAAGCATGTACGTAAGCTGAGACCTGGCCACTATGCGGTGATTTCCGATCAAGGATTTCGTGAGGTTGAATATTGGGATTTGACCTTCGCTCATATCGAAGAACGCACCGAACAGGATTGGGTCGAACAGCTTCTTGCGGTGTATCGCGAATCTGTCCGCATCCGTCTCATGAGTGATGTGCCCTTAGGCGCGTTCCTTTCAGGGGGTGTGGACTCTTCTTCGGTCGTTGCGATGATGAGTGAGTTAATGGGTGAACCGGTGATCACGTCTTCCATCGGTTTCAAAGACAAAGAATTCGATGAACTAGACTATGCACGGCTTATTGCGGAACAGTTTAAGACCAAGCACCACGACCAGGTTGTGGAGCCGGATGCGGCGGGGATACTGGAACGATTGGTCTGGCACTATGACGAGCCATTTGCCGATTCCTCGGCCATTCCGACCTACTATGTGTCGAAGGTCGCGCGCGAACACGTGACGGTCGCATTGTCGGGGGATGGAGGGGATGAAATTTTTGCCGGGTATCGCCGCTATATGTTGGATGCCAGAGAGAATGCGATTCGGGGAATGATTCCGATGGGGATCCGGCACACGTTGTTCCGTCCTCTCGCAGCACTCTATCCCAAGGCGGATTGGGCGCCACGCATATTCCGAGGAAAAGCGACATTTGAAAACCTGGCGTGTTCGCATATCGAAGGCTATTTTAGATCGGTATCGGCTTGTCGGCCGGAGACCAAAAGACTCTTGCTCCATCCCGATGTCCGACGCCGGCTACAAGGATATGACACGCTTGATTTGTTCCGTACCTATTACGATAAGGCAGGCACAACTGATCCGCTCTCGCGCATACAGTACGTTGATGTGAAGACTTATTTGCCTGACGATATTCTGGCCAAAGTGGATCGTGCAAGTATGGCGAATTCGTTGGAAGTGAGGTCGCCGCTACTCGATCATCGGTTCATGGAGCTTACAGCCAGAATGCCTTCCTCGTTGAAACTCAAAGGCTCGATCGGCAAATACATTTTCAAGAAGTCGTTGGAAAACGTGGTTCCAGAAGACGTTCTGTACCGGAAAAAGATGGGGTTTGCCGTCCCGCTGGCATCCTGGCTCAGGGGAGAGCTTAAGCCGATGGCGGAATCGCTTCTCCTTGCGGGTCAACCGGACGGTATATTGGATAAGCTGAGTGTCGAGCGTTTGTGGAAAGAGCATCAGAGCGGACTTCGAAATCGTTCCACCGAACTGTGGACCGTGCTGATGTTTCGTCTATGGCAGCAGAAGTTTTCTAAAGTAACAACTTAGAATAGAATCGTTAAGTATATGAAAGTTCTAGTATTTACATCACTGTTTCCCAACAATGTCTGGCCCACTCAGGGAGTGTTCATCAAAGAGCGGATGCTTGCCGTTTCAAAGCTCGAAGGGGTAGTACTCAAAGTCGTTGCACCGGTTCCATACTTTCCCCCGTTCAAGATAGGACAACGATGGCAATACGGACAGGTCGAGCAAGAAGAAGTTGTCGAGGGAATTGAGGTTACGCATCCGCGATATTTTATGACTCCAAAGATTGGAATGAGTTTGTATGGTCTGTTCCTGTGCCTGTCGGTTCTGCCACACCTCAAGCGAATACAAAGGACGTTCGATTTCGACGTCATTGATTCACATTTTGTATACCCGGACGGTTTTGCTGCGGTCTTGCTGGGTAAGATTTTTAGGAAGCCGGTGACTATTTCGGCTAGAGGCAGCGATGTGAATGTCTATAAACATCTGCGGCTGATTCCTCATTTGTTGAGATATGCGCTGAACCGAGCCGATCGAGTCGTGGCGGTTTCACAAGCTCTTGCTACGGCGATGGAAGGATTGGGCATCGACAAGGAAAAGATTACTGTCATTCCCAATGGCGTCGATGCCTCGAAATTTTTCCCAGAACCTCAGGACGAGGCGCGTAAAAAGCTGGGGCTGCGGTCTAGGAAGACGTTACTGTCTATCGGACATCTAACGCGTAATAAAGGCTTCGATCTATTGCTGCATGCTCTCAAAATCTTCGTCGGCCGTCACAAAGATGAGGATGTCCAGCTGGTGATTATCGGAGAGGGCGTCATGCAAGGAGAGTTGGAACAGTTGGTCGTCTCGCTCGAACTACACGAGCGAGTTCGGTTTGTTGGAGCGTTGCCTCATCACCAACTTCGTATCTGGTATTGTGCCGCCGATGTATTTTGCCTTGCGAGTGATCGAGAAGGATGGCCGAACGTGGTGGTGGAGTCTCTTGCCTGCGGAACACCGGTTGTTGCCACCAAAGCGGGAGGCATTCCGGAAATTGTGAATGCGGATCATCTTGGAATACTGACGGATCGAACTCCAGTTGCGTTAGCCGGAAGCATTGAAGAAGCGTTAGATCGAAGATGGGATCGCGCCGCAATCGTCCGAGAAGCTCGGAAGCATCGCTGGGATTACGCTGCGCAAAAACTGTCGGCGGTCTACGATGCGGTGAAAGCGGATTCCAAGCAGGCCTGTGCGGTTGGCTTTGCCGCACCGCTTGAAGCTGGGCGGCGGAAAGGTATTCGATGAGGCTGCATCGGCAACTCCCCCTCGTTCTCCTGCTACTGTGTCTGTTCGGGTATGAAGCAGTGGCCCAAGTCAATTCTCCGTCTGATCGTGACTATTTTACAGCGCATGAAGATCCCGAAGCGTTTAGGGATCTTACTCTGAATGATCTCTATCACACGAATCGCGTGCTGCATTCCATTCAGGTCGGCCGCTATGACGAGGCGATAGCGGATCTCAGGTTCGTCTTAGAGAAATGGCCCAACCATCCGAGAGCCCTCCTTCTTATTGAATCGCTCGGTCAGGTTACGCAGGCATTGGAGCTCCCCACCCCATATTATGAGAAAGCGATTCGGCTGTATCCGCAATATGCGATGACCTTTGCGCAATACGGAAAATACCTGGTCGAAATCGACCAGTGGGGGAAGGGAGTCGAAAATCTGAAACGAGCCATAGAGAAAGACCGAAAGTTGGTTGCTGCTCATGTCTGGCTCTCCCAAGCCTATGACAAACATGGCGACAAGGCATTGGCAAAAAAAGAAGCTGAGCAGGCGCGTAGCCTGGGCTTCCAAGGGGATTTTTCTCCTGACCTCGGCCAACCCTCTCATCGCACAAAGCCAAGGTAGTCAAAGAACCACACAAACATTCGTAAGAGCGCGCGAGCGGGTTTTATCGGGAACTCGGTAGATATTATGAGCGGCATCTGCGGGATTCTTAATAAAAAACAGGGTGATCGGCTTCAAGGCGACGAGGCTCTTGCGCCCATGGTGACGGCATTGGGATTCACTGCCTCTGAGCAGAGGCACGCGACCATTGACGGCCAGGTCGGTTTTGGCCTTCAGAGAAGTCTACAAGATTCCTGTTCAGGAATCGCGAAAACAACAGTTCAGGATCGACCCATCATTCTCATAATTCACGGCACGGTGTACGAGCAGGCATCAGATTTAGTGAGACGAGAAGGCGAAACTGGTGTGGGGATCGCACGGGCGTTGTTGGCGCGCTACATCAAGAATGGAATTCGAGCTGTCCATGAATTGCGTGGGGACTTCTTGTCCGCGGTTTGGGATGGACGCCAAGAGGAGCTGTATCTGGTAACAGATCATTTTCGAACCCATCAGGTTTTTTATTACGAAGACGACAAAAGGCTCGTGTTTTCTTCTCGAATGAAGAGCCTCCTGGCCTATCCGTTCCCCATACACCGCACAATTAATCCAGCAGCTCTGACCGACATCATGGCGTTCTCAGCGGTGACAACCGATCGGACGGTATTTCTGGAAGTGAAGAAGCTTGCCCCCGGACATGTTCTCACTTTACGGGATGGTCAAGCATCGATCCGCCAATACTGGGACTTCAATTTTCTCAAACCGGATCAGGCGGGTGAACATGTTCTCTCGCAAGAATTGAAGGCTGAATTCGATGAGGCGGTGTCGACTCGTTTGGCAGCAGATGCTGATAGGAAGATCGGTGCTTTTCTAAGTGGTGGTATCGATAGCAGCACGGTTACAGGTGTGCTGACACGTCTGACCAATGGGCCTGTGAAGTGTTTCACGATTGGCTTCGGCGAGCAGCGATTTAATGAAATGGAGTACGCTCGCATTGCGGCCAAGCATTTCGGCGCGGAGCACTTCGAGTATTACGTGACTCCTCAAGACACGTTCGACGTAATTCCAAAATTATTGGATTCGTTCGATGAGCCCTTTGCGAATGCATCGTCTATTCCAACATATTTCTGCGCCAAGCTGGCGATCGAGCATGGTGTGGAGGTGATGTACGCTGGTGACGGAGGTGACGAGTTATTCGCCGGTAACGAGCGGTACAGCTCACAGCGAATATTCGACTATTACACTCGGCTGCCAAAAGCGCTTCAGAGTTGGGTCGTAAAGCCTACGGTAACAGCGCTGGCAGATCTCACGGGTTTGAAGTTATTTGTGTTAGGCGAGAAATATATTCGTCGTGCAAGCATTCCGTTGCCTGATCGACTCTATTCTTACGGATTGTTTAATGTTATTCCCATGAGCCAATTACTCGATGATGACCTGCTCAACGCAATCGGAGCCGGCTACGATCCTTATCACCCAATGTACCAACATTATTTCAAGGCATCAGCGAGTACCGATCTGGATCGACAGCTCTATATCGACTTGAAGAATACCATTTCAGATAACGATCTTATTAAGGTGACCAGAATGACGCAAGCTGTCGGAGTGGCGGTGCGGTTTCCCTTTTTGGATCACAATCTCGCTGAGTTTGCTGCAAGAGTTCCTGCAAAGATAAAAATGCCGGCGCGAGAGCTGCGAGTATTCTTCAAGCGTGCGTATTCAGATCTTCTTCCGCGAGAGATTATCGCTAAAACGAAACACGGTTTCGGGTTGCCGATTCCAGTATGGTTGCGTACAGACAAACACTTAAACGACATGATGCACGAGTTGGTTTTGGGAACTCGAACGCTCCAGCGTGGGATGTTCAGGAAGAAAGCCCTGGAAGAGTTGGTCGAGCGACATCGGACCGAAACGGGGTCTTTCTACGGCGATATTCTCTGGAATGTCATGATATGGGAATTATGGCTGCGAACATTCTGGGATGGCAGGCCTGAGGTGTAGCCTGTGGAAATCGTCTCCACTCTATCCGGAATGAACGGCTTACGGGCAAGGGCCATTCGGCTGGTATCGACGGGGCTGTATGTCTCAGGAGCGCTGGCCATTTTACGATGGTGTGCCAAGACCATCATGCCGGTTCACAACCAGTTGCAGCGAGCGGCGTTTCCATTTATCAAGACACGAAAATCCACCAATCTTCAGATTCTGACCTATCACCGGGTCAACGACGAACAAGACTCCTTGTTTCCCGCCACCCCTATTCGAGTGTTTGAGGAACAGATGGTTCATATATCCAAACACTATCATGTGTGTGCGCTAGATGAAGCGGTTGAGATGTTCGAGAAGAGAGATTTGCCTCCGAACGCATTGGTCATTACTTTTGACGACGGATATCGAGACAATTATCTCCATGCATTTCCGGTGGTCAGGAACCTTTCATTACCGATGACGATTTTCCTGGCAACCGATGCGATCGGGACTGGGCGGACCTTGTGGCATGATCGTGTCTTTTCGGCGTTTCGGGAAACGAAAGCGCCGGAATTGACCGGATTCGATCCTTCGGTTGAACGTATCCGGTTGGGCAGCCTCCCTCAACGAGTACATGCGATGGAAAAAATCCTGGCAATTCTCCGTCGGCTGGATGAGGTGGGGCGAAACCAGCGGATATCCGCGTTGTGTCAATGTCTCGGGGTCGATGAAAGACGTGTTGATCACAGTTTGATGCTTTCTTGGGATGAGGTGAAGTTGATGAGCCGCGATCATGTCTCGTTTGGGTCCCACACAGCGTCGCATCCCATCCTCGCTCGGGTGTCTGCGGAAGAAACGGAAGCGCAACTTGTGAGATCGTGCGAGGCGATTCGACAGCATCTCGGCCGGCGTCCCATGACGTTTGCCTACCCGAACGGAACCAAGTCTGATTTCAATAATGTGACGAAGCAAGCGTTGAAGAGGCTTGGATTCACATGCGCTGTGACGACTGAGTTCGGAGTAAACGAACCAGGGGCCGACATGTTTGAACTCAAGCGTGGACGCCCGTGGGAAGACCATCTTCCCACTTTTGCCTTCAAGCTTAGTTGGCACCGTTTGATGTCCTCTCAGGCGGCCTGACAAGACGCCACTCATTTGGGTCTGTATGTACTATGCCGATCGTTGTGTGCCAGGCAGATCTCGATGCGGATCGATCGGTGATCGTCGAGATTCTGCGCCGATATCTGACGCCAAAGGCGAATGGGCGGCGTTATGATTGGCTTTACAGGGGGAATCCGCACGGAAGCGCCCGTGCTTGGATGGCACGGGACACAACGAATGGGACGCTCGTCGGAGTCGCAGCCGCGTTCCCTCGCCGCCTTCTCTTGAGGGGAGCTCCGCAACTTGTCTGGGTGTTGGGAGATTTCTGTGTAAGTGAGCAGTACCGTAGCCTGGGTCCCGCGTTGCAATTGCAGCGGGCGCTTCTCGCCTTTGTTGCTGAAGAGCCTGGTCTTGCAGGATGGTACGACTTCCCCAGTCACAGTATGGCGGCCGTTTACAAGAGGCTTGGGGTGACAGAGCAAGCTTCTCTTGTTCGAATGGCCCGACCGTTGCGTGTTGACCGGGCACTGGCCCACGCCCTTGGTAGCACACTGTTGGCGCGCTGGTTAGCCCCAGTGGGCAACCTCTGGCTGGCATTGGGTCTTCAACTGAAGGGGATGGACACGTCAATCTCGATCGAGACGCACATCGGCAAGTTCGGCGACGAATTTACCAACCTCGTTCGTGAGGCAGGCCCTTTGTACGATGCATGTATCGAGCGGTCGGCGGAATACTTGAATTGGCGGTTTGCGGACAATCCCGTGGAACAGTTCGAGTGCCTGGTTGCTCGAAAGGCTGGACGGCTTATGGGATATGCGCTCTTTACCCACACTGCAGAAGATGCGATCTTGGTTGATCTCTTCGGCATAAAACAAGAATCTATCTTCAAAAGATTGTTAGGGGTTTTGGCGAAGGAGTTGCGAAAACGGGGAGTAGTGACGATCAGTGCCCCGATCGTAGAAGGCCATCCCTGGCGAGACGTTTTGGTTCAAGCGGGCTATCGTATTCGTGAGGTGAGTCCATTTGTCGTGTGTCCGGGTTCTGTGTCCTCAGCGGAGGTGTTCAAGGCACCCCGAGGGCCGTGGTATCTGATGCACGGGGATCGTGACAGCTAAACTGGGGGGAGCGTTGTGACCAATTCGCACGAGCGCATCGTTGGTTTTATTCTGGAGAAATTTCCCTTGGCCCGGAAGCATTCACTCGGGGATGACAATCTTTTGGAGAGCGGCATCATTGACTCACTGGGCATTCTCGATCTTGTTTCGTTTCTCGAACAGGAATTCGGGATTGTGGTGGCTGATGATGACCTGATTCCTGATAATTTTCAGAGTGTGTCCCGTATCACCCTTTTCGTCGAGCAGAAAGTGAATGAGGCTGCCGCCTCTCGGCAGTAGGTACTATGGATTTCCTGGTCCATCATATGCTCCGTACCAGCGCGGTGCGCTTCCCTGACAAAGAAGCGCTTCTTCATGGAGCGACGCGACTCTCCTACAGGCAGGTGGCAGACCAGTGCGCCGGCCTGGCGATCGGTCTGAGAACGGCAGGGCTTGAGCGAGGGGATCGGGTGGGTATTTTCCTCGATCCGTCTATACCTCAAGTGCTGTCAATTTTCGGTGTCTCGGAGGCCGGAGGCGTCTATGTACCGATCAATCAGGTCTTGTTTCCAGACCAAGTGGCACACATTGCCAGGGATTGCGGAATGACCGCGTTGATTACGACCAGGGCGAAGCTTGCGACGCTCTTGCCGGTCCTCAAAGGGATTCCCACACTCAAGTTTGTCGTGCTCGACCTGGAGATTTCAAGCGAGGAGTGCTCTCTACCGGTCAGGGTATTCGATCAACTGTGCCGGTTGCCATGTCGTGAGCCATGGAGAGAAGCCTCGATCGAGAGGGATTTGGCGGCGATATTGTATACGTCAGGATCTACGGGAAAACCGAAGGGCGTCATGCTCAGTCATGCGCAGATTATGGCCGGGGCATCGATCGTCTCGAACTACCTGGAAATTACCGATCAGGAGCGGATTCTGGCCGTTCTTCCCTTCAGTTTTGACGCCGGGATGAACCAATTGACGACCGCCTTTCAACAAGGGGCTACGCTCGTATTGACGACATTTGTATTTGCCCGCGAGATAGTGCAGATGCTCGCGAAAGAGAAGATCACCGGTTTGGCCGGGGTGCCGACCTTATGGAGCTTACTGGCTCAGCCTGCATCCACGCTCCATAAAACGGCACTGCCGCATCTCCGATATATCACCAATACCGGTGGGGCGATGCCACAGCCGGTGTTGAAGACGCTGCGACAGGTGCTTCCCGCAACTAAGGTCGTTCTCATGTACGGACTAACTGAGGCGTTCCGATCGACATACCTTCCTCCGGATGAACTCGACCGACGTCCGACGTCGATGGGGAAGGCGATTCCCGACACTGAAATTCTGGTTGTCACGGAGAACGGAGAGCCTTGTAAGCCTGGGGAAGTGGGGGAATTGATCCATCGGGGACCGACGGTTTCAATGGGCTACTGGGGACAACCGGAGTTAACTGCGAAAGTATTGCGTCCCCATCCATTCTTGCCGAAAGAAATAGGCGATCAGGAGCGGGTTTGCTATTCGGGCGATCTGGTAAGAATGGACGAGGAGGGTTTCCTGTATTTTATCGGGCGCCGCGATACCATGATCAAATCCTCCGGGTTTCGGATCAGTCCTACAGAGGTTGAAGAGGCATTGTTTTCATGCGGAAAACTGAAGGGTGTGGCTGTAATCGGTGTGCCGGATGAAGTGCTCGGCCAAACGATTAAGGCTTTTGCGGTATTGAGAGAAGGCGAAACACTTAAGCCGGATGAATTGATCGCCTACTGTGGAGAGAAACTGCCTCGGCACATGGTGGCGAAAACCGTAGAAATAGTTACGGACCTTCCAAAAACGTCGAGCGGTAAAGTGGACTATCCCGCCCTGCGTCGACGCGAAGGGTTACTCAAATGACCGCTATGGATGATCTGATCTCGAAAAACTTCGACATGGCCGATGGCGAATTGCTCATCGGAGGGGTGTCGATATCTTCCATTGCGGCTGAGTTCGGAACGCCACTCTTCGTCTATGATGCCGGGGTTATGGATAAGAAGTTGCAGCAGTTGCGATCAACCCTTCCGCCCGGATTCGAGATCAGTTACTCGGTCAAAGCGAATCCCAATAGGGCGGTGTTGAAACACTTTCTGACACGAGACTGCGGTTTCGAGATTGCGTCAGCAGGAGAGTATCAATTGGCTCTTGGGGTCGGCTGTCCTGCGCATCGAATTATTTTTGCGGGTCCGGGGAAAAGCGAATCGGAATTAGAGTTGGTGTTGGCAAAGGGAATCGGAGAGATTCATGTCGAGTCTGTCGTCGAACTTGAACGCATTAATCGTATTAGTTCGCGATTAGGTGTTCGAGCCAAAGTGGCTCTTCGAATTAATCCGACAGGTGAAGCGCAGGGTGGAGCGATGCGAATGGGCGGGCGGGCTACTCCCTTCGGAATCGATGAAGAGATCGCCGATGTGGTGATTGACCGTATCCTGGCCTCCCCGGCTCTGATATTCACGGGAATTCACCTCTTCACCGGAACGCAGATTCTTGACCATGCCATTTTGCTGAATCAGTATCGTAAGGGAGTTACCCTTGCCGGATCGATTGCAGAACGGCTTCAGCAGCCTTTGAACACGGTCGATTTCGGAGGAGGAATAGGGATTCCCTACTTCAGTAATGAGCGGGATCTGAATTTTGATGGCCTGCGACAAGGTCTTCTAGAACTCATGGATCCTATACGACTCCACCCGTTTCTCGCAGAAACACGATTCATGCTGGAGCCTGGTCGATTTTTGGTAGGGGAGGCAGGGTTGTTTGTGTCTCGAGTAAACGATGTAAAGATTTCAAGAGGCAAGATGTTCGTGGTCCTTGACGGAGGCATGAATTGTCATTTGGCAGCTTCCGGCAATCTCGGGCAGACGATCAAGCGGAATTACCCAATTGCGCTGGTCAACAAAATGCGGGCGCCAATTGCCACAACGGTGGATGTGGTCGGTCCGCTGTGCACCCCCCTCGACACGCTCGGGCGAAGCGTGGAATTACCTCAGCCGGAGATCGGCGATCTCATCGGAGTGTTTCAATCAGGTGCATATGGTCTTACTGCCAGTCCGGTGAACTTTCTTAGTCATTCGTCACCTGCGGAAGTATTGGTGAGCCAAGGCGTGGCTCAATTGATCCGGGCGCGTGGGGCATTGACAAATCTCTCCTAGTAATCGGCCGGATACAAAGGTGTGTTTGTGACAAGTCGACCAGATTCAGCCGAACCTCGGCATGCATTGGTGATTGCGTATCACTTCCCGCCCTGTCAGGGAAGCAGCGGATTGCAACGACCTCTGAGCCTTCTCAAGCACCTCCCGAAAAATGGCTGGACTCCTGTTGTATTGAGCGCGCATCCGAGGGCATATGCCAAACTCGACCCACGATTGTTAACCCAAGTTTCTGCCTCTGTGCCTGTCATCCGAGCCATGGCGTTTGATACGGCACAACACTTATCCATCCAGGGGCGTTATTTGGCGTGGATGGCCTATCCGGATCGATGGGTATCTTGGCTCCTCGGCGCCATTCCTAGCGGACTGCGTTTAATAAGGAGATACCGACCCAAAGTCATCTGGTCTACGTATCCGATTGCGACAGCGCACCTGATTGGCTTCTTACTTCATAAGCTTACTCGATTGCCATGGATAGCCGATTTTCGAGACCCAATGACAGAAGGGGAATTAGGATCCGCGGATCAGCATCCAACGGATCCAGTTACGTGGAAGATTCGACGATGGCTTGAACGGCTCATCGTCCTTAACTGCACGAGGCTGGTCTTTGTCGCTCCTGGCGCGCTCTCGATGTATCAAAAACGTTACCCGGAAGTTCCTTTATCTCGCTGGATGCTCATCTCCAATGGATATGACGAAGAAAGCTTTGTTGCCGCAGAGAATCAGAATGCAGAGCCAAAGGACAACGGCAAGCGTCTTCTGTTACTCCATAGTGGTTTATTGTATGCAGAAGTAGGTGATCGTAATCCCGCTCTTCTTTTTACTGCCCTTGCCAACCTCCGAAAGGCCGGAAAGGTCGACCCTGCTTCTCTAAATGTGGTGCTGAGAGCAAGTGGGCATGACGATCTGTATCGGGGGCTGCTTCGCGAGAAAGGGCTAGACGACATGGTTTTTCTCGAGCCGTCTATCTCCTACATCGATGCTCTTGCAGAAATGCTTCGAGCGGACGGGCTTGTGCTGGTTCAAGGATCCGTGTCCAACCCAAACATTCCAGCCAAACTATATGAGTATCTTCGGGCCAGACGCCCGATTTTCGCGCTGACTGATGAGAAAGGTGACACGGCGGCAGTCCTGAGATCGGCGAAAGTGGGAACCCTCGCATCTCTTGACTCGGTCTCATCCATCGAATCAGGGCTCGAGAATTTTCTTCGGCAGTTACGGCAAAAAACAGCGTTGGTGGCCACTGACCAAGAGATTCAGAGCCATTCCAGGGAGTCGAAGGTTCGTCAACTGGCGAAACTCTTTGATTCTCTACTTGATAAGTAACCATGGTGAGAGAGTGGCAAACGAGTTATCTTATCTTTTGTCTAACAACTCGCCGGTCAATATTGATGAAACACGATCTTGGAAGCTGACGGTTTCTAGGTCGATTCATATGGCAACGACTTCCCCGCGATGGCCCGCATGGGTGAATGTAAGTGTAGCGGCGAAGAGGATGAGGAGAAACTCAGCTCGTTATGTCGCCGTTTATAGTTCCAAAAAACCAGTGGATGTCGCCACAATTTCTCACTGCCAGGGCGGCATCGGCAGGGGGAGGTTTGAACGGATATTCAGACAAGCGATTGGCGCTATTCTGGGCACGAAGCGCGATCTTTCATGGACTCAGCTTCTTGAAAATGTCGCCCGGAGATAGGGTTCTGGTTCCGTCTTTCATATGCAGGGCGGCGGTTGAACCGATTATTGCCTTTGGCGCCCACGTAGACTTCTATCGTGTGCGTCGGGATTGTCGATTGGACTTCGAGGATATTGCGTCGAAAATTACCTCCTCGACGAAAGCGCTGCTCGCCGTCCACTATTTCGGATTTCCCCAAGAAATGAGTCGGGTGCAAGCGCTTTGTCGACAATGCCGGATTTTCTTGATCGAGGACTGTGCGCATGTACTGGAAGGGCATAGTGACGGAAGACCCCTCGGATCGTTCGGTGACGTGAGCGTCTTCAGTTGGAAAAAATTCTTGCCGGTTTATGATGGGGCTGATTTGGTGCTCAACACTGTCGCCGCTGAGCCGGTCATTTCGTGGGAGAGAGAGCCGCCGCTTTTTACCATCAAGGTTGCCAAAAACCTGATCGAAGATGCATCCGGATGGTCCACTGGCCAAGTATTGAGCTCCTTCACTTGTCTGGTTCGCGAGAGTAAACTGCCTCCAGCCACTGCTGCTGCTTCAGGGTTGTCGGCGACCACTGACAGCGATTCCTTTGATCCCAGGCTGAATCGTTGGCCCATGTCTCGTTTGTCTCGCTGGGTCAAAGCACATTCAGATATTCCGGCAATCGTACGAGCTCGTCGTGACAATTATCGGTATCTGCAGGACCGATTGATGAAGATTCCTGGTGTGAGTCTGTTACACCCGTGTCTCCCGGATGGTGCCTGTCCTTGGATTCTACCGCTGGTATTTGATGGAGTCGCAGATGCTCATCTTACTCTGCGGCAGATGGGCATTCCCGCTGTAACGTGGGGGGGGGTACGGCCGCTTTCCTTACGAAGCGAAGCTTTCCCAGATACACAATTCTTATATGATAACCTTGTGTTTCTCCCCGTTCATCAGTCGCTTTCTAGGTCCGACCTCGATGTGGTAGTCGAAACCGCATCAAAGATTAAGTAATTTAGGCAAATGCGGTAAGCTTCTATCCTATCTATCGGCGATGAAACCCCAGACCAATTCGTGCAAGGATGAAATCAGAATACCTCATGTCTTTACCCATTCTTAAAGATACCGTTCAGCCGGACCAACATGTAACTGCGGCCGTGGAGCTAAAAGCTGGAAAATATCGAGGTCTAAACGCAATACCGGAGTACTATCGCGCTCTCTTCGATGATGCGAACCATAGAGACTTTTTTTTGAGCTTGCCGTGGTTCCAGAATTTCGAACAGACGATTGCCTCCGACGAAGAGCCTGTTGTTGTGTATGGTATTGAATCTAAGGACAGCTCCAATCATGCCCTCGGTGCCTTCCTGCTGTGGAATCGTAGGCCGTATGGATCGTTTGGACCGAAAGTCCTGCACAGCCTTACCAATTACTATACCCCATATTTCAGTCCGATTTTGAATGAGGCGCATTCTGATGAGATCATTCAGGCCTTTGCGCGCGCATTATGGAATGATCGGGCCGACTTTGCCGCGATCGATTTGCGTTGCCTCAATCACGATGCGTCGGCGTTTGTAGCCTTGGTATGTGCATTGAGGAATGTCGGCCTGGCGGTACAGACCTATTTCCAGTTTGGTAACTGGTACCTGGATGTGGGCGGACGTTCTTACGCCGAGTACGTTACGAGTTTACCGGCTGTCTTGAAGAAGAACATTCCCTATCAAACTAGGAGACTAGAACGGACATATCGCGTCGAGTTAAAGCTAGTTACAGGAAAAGATGGGCTCGAGTCGGCTCTCAATGACTATGAAAAGGTGTATCGGGCCAGTTGGAGGGATCAAGAGGCGTATCCAGATTTCATCCGGGGACTGGCCGAAGCCGCACTCGGATCCGGGTCCCTACGGCTTGGATTGCTCTACGCCGATGGTGTTCCAATTGCTGCTCAGTTTTGGCTGGTGCACGGTCGGACCGCGTCTATTTACAAGATTGCCTACATGGAAACCTTTTCAAAGTTTTCTGTGGGCACCGTCTTGACGGCGCACATGATGCGACATGTCATCGACGTTGATAAGGTCAATATCGTGGATTACCTGAGTGGAGACGATAATTATAAGAAGGACTGGATGTCCCATCGCCGAGAACGATGGGGAATCATGGCGTTCAACCTTCGCAGTCTAAGCGGGATTGCTTTGGCTGCGAGGCACATAGGTGGGAGGCGGATTACCCGGATGTTTCAAAATACGAAGGCAGTCTTCTAAAGAACCGTTCTTCTGGAGAATAATTGGCTGGATATTCTCTTGGGGAAGACATCGATAGGTATAGGGTCGAGAATCAACCAATTGGAGTCGCGAGGAACATGTGGCGTTCGGGGAGATGGAGTAATCAGTGAGAGATGCTATTGTTATGCTAATTTCCCTAGGCTGTTGTCTCGCCGCGTTGCGACGTCCTGCGCACGGGATGCTTGCATTCATTGCGTTCAGCATTCTGGCTCCACAGGGTTTCGCCTGGTCGTTTGCACGAGTATTCCCCCACTCGCTAGTCATCTCAGTCTGTACGTTGATTGGATTTGCATTACATGCAGGCAAGAAAAGTATTCCCATTCATCGAGAAACCATATTGCTGGCAGTGGCGTGGGGTTGGTTTTGTTTTTCCACCATCTTCGCAATCGAACAAGAACTAGCCGTCGAGAAGTTGATCTTAATATCCAAGATTCTCTTCATGGTCTTCCTCTCGATGGCCATTTTGAACAGCAAAGAGCAAGTTCACAATCTGGCGAGAGCGATTGCTATACCGATCGGGTTATTGGCAGTCCGAGGTGTAATCTTTTTTGTGCGGATGGGTGGTTCTGAAATGGTGGAAGGCCCTCCAGAGGGCATGTTGTCCGCTAATAACAGCATTGGGCTGGCTATGGCCATGAACGTACCGCTCTTGGTTTATTTGCTACGAACAGAAACGAATAAGTGGCTTCACTGGCTGGTGAAATGTCTATTGGTTGCGTCATATCCGGCAGTGATTGGAACATTCTCGCGAGGCGCGTGGTTGGCGCTGGGTGCAGTCACTGTTCTCTTGGTATTGAAAAGCAAACACAGGTTCATCGTCGTCGGGGTAGGAGCAGTCGTCTTGATGATGGCAGCGAGCCTTTTCCCATTCTTTGCTTCGGAACGATTGACTGAACGTGCAGGCACCTTTCAAGAGATCGAGAAGGATAATTCCACCCAGCAACGGCTCGGAAGTTGGGAGTTCTGTGCATTGGTGGGGTTGCAGAATCCTATCTTTGGGGCTGGCATCGACTATTATTCTTTGAAGATGTATGAAACCTATTCTCCTGAATATGCAGAACGATGGGATTTGAAGCGGTGGGGAGGACGCGCATGGTCTTGCCACAGCATGTGGTTCACGATTTTGGGTGAACATGGAGTATTTGCGTTTCTGGCATGGGTGGGTTTGCTGGGATCGTGCATGTGGAGCCTTGGCAGACTGAAAAGGTATGGACTGGCGATGCAAGAGTCTGCATGGCTGGTCTCGTGGGCCGATATGCTTCGCATAAGCTTTGTGGGTTATTCAGTAGCTGGAACATTCCTAGACTTTGCTTATTTTGACGTGTATTACCAACTTGTTGCAGCGGTGATTATTCTTAAGGAGTTACAGCGCCAGCAGTTAGCTGCGAAGGCTATTGGAGATAGGCAAGTCGGTCGAGAAGGAACGACAGGTTTATATGGACCTGAGCCCATATCAGCGCAAGGATAGAAGCGTACTTATGGAATGAGTCATCATAATGCGAGGCGATTCAGTGATGAAAGAAATGTTTGAGAGAATCCGCCGACGGTCATGGAAAATATGTGATCGGTACTATGGGTCCGATTATATTCACCACAATGATCGGTATCGTATTGAAGTGGCTAAATATATTGGGCCCAATACAGTGTTACTAGATGCCGGGGCCGGCGAATTGGGATTTACAAAGGAATTTGCTCCCAAGGTCCGGCTTGCCGTGGGAACGGATATGGGGGAATTGAAACATGTAGGCGGAGGAGTGTGGGCAGTCCGTAGCAATCTTGAAAACCTTCCGTTTAAAGAGGGAACATTTGATGTGGTAGTCTCGATGAGCGTTGTCGAGCATTTGAGCGATCCGATAAGCTCGTTTACAGAGCTCGCGCGAGTGCTGAAACCTAGAGGAGTACTGATCGCTCAGACGCCGAGCAAATACGATTATGTGTCGTTGATTGCACACTTTACTCCAACTTGGTTTCATAAATGGTTACTATCCAACCTTCTTGATCGCCGCGCGGAAGATGTGTTCCCGACCTGCTTCAGATCTAATACTCGGAGCGCAATGAGGGGGTCTCTCGAAGCAGCTAAGCTGCGACCGGTAAGTCTTCAGTTTTTTAACCAGTATCCCGCCTATCTCATGTTTTGGCCGCTATTATTCAGACTGGGAATCTTTTACGAACGGCTTACTTCAAAGTATGAGGCCCTTGCTCAGCTGCGGGGATGGATTCTAGCAGTGGCTAAAAAAAGAGGCGGGGAATCCGTATAGCCCTCTTCACTTGGAGAGTGTGAGCAGCTTCCAGAATCCGATGAGAATCCTTCACATCCTAGATCATAGCTTACCTGTGCAGAGCGGGTACGCCTTTCGGAGCCATTCGATTCTCGTTGCGCAGAAGTGTAGCGGAATGGATTCTATTGCGTTGACGTCCCCCAAGCATTATGAGAGTTCGCAAGGGGATGTTCGATCCGTCGAAAAGGTAGGTGGAGTAGATTACTTTCGCGCACTGTCCACACCGAAATCCATCTTTCCATTCGTGTCCGAGATACGGCTTATGATCCAACTTGCCAAATCCATTGCTCAACTGATTCGAGAGCATCGTCCTGCTGTGCTGCATCCGCACTCTCCTACGCTCAATGCGATTCCGGCGATTCTCGTCGGCTGGTTCAAGGGAATTCCTGTCGTATATGAAATGCGCTCTTCATGGGAAGATGCGGCGGCAGATCGAGGAACATATAGGGCCTATTCGTGGAAGTATAGGCTGGGAAGGTGGCTGGAGACCTGGGCTTGTAAGAACGCAGATGCCGTTGTTGTGATTTGTGAGGGGCTCAAAAAAGAATTGATCGAACGGGGAATTCAGAATACGAAAATTACGGTCGTTCCAAACGGTGTTGATGTTGATCTGTTCACTTGTGCGAATTCTCGGAGAAATGGACATTCCAATGGCAATCGAAAAATTATCGCCTTCATGGGGTCGTTTTTTCGTTGGGAAGGACTTGATCTCCTTGTCGAAGCTATGGCACGGCTTGCTGGAATACGATCCGATGTTGCATTGTTATTGGTTGGTGGCGGAGAGATGGCCGAAGAGTTAAGGGCCAGAATCCAGGCCTTGCAGCTGCAGCCGTATGTCATGATGCCAGGCCAAGTTACTCAAGATAAGATTCCCGCTTTGTACTCACAGGTTGATATCATGGCTTTTCCTCGGCACTCGACGAGACTGACGGAGTTGGTTACGCCACTCAAGCCGTTAGAAGCGATGGCTATGGGGAAAGTTGTGGTTGCGAGTGACGTGGGTGGGCACAAGGAACTGATCCGCCATGGGGATACGGGCCTATTGTTTCGAGCAGGGGATGTCGATGCGTTGGTCGCTCAGCTTCGCGAGGTTCTAGATAACGCCGAGCTGCGACACTATTTGGAGAGCCGAGGCGTCTCTTGGGTGAGGAATGAACGCTCATGGACCAAGACGACACAACCGTACTCAAAGGTGTATGAACAAGTCGCCGGATTGCCGCAGCCAACTCTATAAAATTAACTCCGTTTCTCCCTCACTTCTCTGCTGCATACTCCCTGTTGCTGAGAGTCGTTCATGAGCAACAACTCGCAGGCTAGCTCCAATTTTCAAATCGCGAAGGTCTTAGGGATTTTGACTGTCGCGACTGCGCATTACTTTCCTGACACAATGCTCTGGGTACCAAGCTCCGTGGCGTTATTCATATTTGGTTTTTCATCTGCGTACTTTACGCATCTCAAGTACAATCAGCAGTTCAGTGCTGTGCCGTATTGGACCAACAAGTTTTCTCGGTTGGGATATTCTCTGCTAGTCGTCAACGCATTCCTCCTCGTTGTTTCTTTCCTAGCTTCCAGTAGGACGATTTTTGTCTGGCAGACACCACTCCATCTTGTCGGCCTGAGCGGTTTACTGGATTGGCTGCACATCGCCAACACAAGCCCCCTCGGGAACGGAATGTGGTTTTTGACACTACTGCTCATTTTCTACGGCGTGTATCCATTATTACGAATTGTTAATCAGCATGCCTTGAGATCCTTGCTGCTCCTCCTGGTCGCTTTTGTAGGCATGAGTTATTGTCATTTTCATTATCCTGTGGGATACGATTTGTGGCTGACGGCTTTCAGTTTTATCTTCGGAGTCTATATTGCGGGTCATCCGCTTCACCTTTCCACTTCGATGTTCATTCTTGGGAGCATTGTCTCTATATCACTGATGGGCATGTTGAACTTTCTGCTGAAAATCAACGGCTACAATTTTTTCCTAATTATGTCGTCTTCCGCTTTCTTGGCTATGTGGCTCCGTGAAGCGACTCTGCCAGCATCGCTGCTGAGGGCGATTAGTTACCTCTCAGATATTGTCTTAGAGATCTATCTTATCCACACATATCTGTTCTTTGGTTTCACCGGTTCGAAGTTTGTCGACTATGTTCTCTCAATGTGTGTGATTCTCCTCACTGCGAAACTCCTGCAGCACGCCGCCATGCGAATCGAACGATTTTCAGTAGCATTTAGGGTGGGCGTAAGCTCCTTTAGCAAGTAGACGGTTGGATCTCTATCGAGCGAGAAAATTGGACCTATTGGACGGAGATTAAATCGATACGTCGCGTCTGGATCGCCAGCTGGGCTTGAGAGATTCAAGGAGCGAAACTTCGTAGGCAACTCCTCCCGCGCCCATTCTCCGATCAGGTGCGAGATATGGCTACGAGGAGTGACTCCTAATTCGACGTTGCTCTTCCCCATACGATGTGGCAAGTCAGTCTCACAGCTCGCTATTGACATCACCTGACTCCTTCCAGACGAAGCCAGTCTGTAACATCGCAGACACCACAACGCTGGTCGTGAAGACCGCGATTTCTGGGGTATCACCTGCGGCCAGTAAGTGAGTCGCACCTGACACGCCAACTGAACCGAAAAAGGCCGCTCTGGCATGTCTTTGTCTTGTGGCTAGGTATGTGCCATTTGCTTGCCGTTCGGCGGGTCGCAGACCATGTCCGAGCAAACATCTTGTAGCATACCGCCTGAAGGATGAGGCCTGTATACATTTGGTGGCCGGATCGTTCTCCTTTCAGAGTGACTCAGATAGGAGAAGCTTGCGGTTCTGGTCTATCAGATGTGATGGCACGAATTCGACAGTTTGATGATAGTAAGAAACCCGTCAGTCGCTTCTAACGAAACGGCTGACGAAAGGGGGGCTAACCTAAAGAGGTACAGATCTACTGTACGCGAAGATTGGTTGGTGCCGCAGGAGGTGGATTTGATACTCCACCGCCACTACCAGGTGCGGCGATCGGCTGTGTCGAGACAATCAACTCGTCATACCACACATAGGCATTCGATGATGCTGGGGTATTCAAGTTTGTCATGTACGGCGTCAGAGTAATTTCATTGTACTTATCTGCGGGAGAAGGCCCATCCTTGAACAACGGAATGTTTCTCACATTTACGAATTGTTTGTAAGCTCCGCCGTCTGTGGCGACCCAGGCTTCGACGGAGCTATTGTTCGAGCCGTAGGTCCCGATATGAATTTTGTAATAGAAGGTTAGCCATTTGTTGGGTTGATAGACGAAGCAGCCAGTCCCGTTGCCGGTGCCAGCGGATATTGAATTGTAGTCGCATTTATACCCGGAAGTCGCACTTGTACCCTGTTGGATAAAGGGTCCGGAAAGATCCATCGCTCCAGCGTTGTTGGTATAGAAGCCGCGTTCTCCACACCCCGTATACATAGTTGGTACCGGCGTATTCGACCAAATAAAGGGGACTGTTGTGATTTCGATCTGCCCGCAGGTGGATCCAGTACGATGGAACAAGATGGTCTTCCATGCGGTATCGGTTCCCGATTTCCATGCGGGGAGATTGCTGATCATTTCCGGGGAGATCCGTAACTGAAACTGAAGGTAGAAGGTGGATCCTTCTCCGAATGAAGCTCCCATGCCATCATTCCACGAACCCGAGATATCCGAAGTGGCTCGCCCGGCTGGCAATGTGAATTTCAAAGACCCACCCCCAGACGCGTAAGTCGATGTGTCCAAAGACCCACCCCAATATCCTCCGTCACCAGGCCATAGATTTACATTTCGAACGATATCGGTCGTGGTGTTATCAAATCCACGACACGACACCACGCCAGCCGCTGAGCAGCGAGACGAGAAGTCCGAACCTCCCCCTCCAGCCTGCTGGCTAGATATGCCGGCTCCGGAGGAGGCAGCGGAGATATTGCCTGCGGCATCAGATGCGAACACGGTATAGACGTAAGTTGTCGAGGCGGACAGGCCTGTGTCCGAAAAGGTTGTGGTGGTTGAGGTGCCGACCTGATTTCCATTGCGGAAGATCCTATAGCTCGATACTCCAACGTTATCGGTGGAGGCGCTCCAGGACAGGTTGATTTGAGAAGATGATACGGCCGTGCCCGAAACATTTGCTGGAGTCGTCGGGGGAGTCGTATCTGCGGCCGGAGGCGGAGGACTTCCGGCAGCCAGCCTGAGCGCAAAGGCATTGCTATCAACAGAGTTCACCACAACGAATACTCCAGAAGTCGGTGAATAGGTCCAGCGCTTAAAGGTTCCATTGCTTATGGCTGAACCCGGTCCACCGGGAAACGTGATTGCAGTCCACACTTTTGTAGTTGGGTCTAAGCTATAAACAGTATTTCCACCGTTCCAACCAACAATGCGGTCTGTCACGGGGTCATAGGCTACACCGGGATTATTTGCATTAACTATTGAGGAACCTCCTGAAGTATTCCAGGTTTGCCGCTGATGGTTGCTGCTCGCGCTAACATCATACGCATAGACTGCACCGTTTCCGACCATGACGAAAAGCTGGCGCTTTGAATCGAACACACCGGTCATCTCTTGGCCAATAGTATGATTTGCCAGCGCGGTATACTGATCGGACTCATATGAATACGAGTAGAGTGTGGTTTGATCAGCGATGTACACTTTCTGAGTGGTGGGATTGTAGGCGGTGACACGGCCATAGTTACCTTCAGGGATTGGACCCGAGGGGCTCCTTTTCTGCCATGTCATCGACGAAAAACCGAATGTCCACGTGTCGTTCGTAAAGAAACCACACGGCGCGCTAGCCCCACCGAATACGAACATGCGATCCACATGGGACATGTAGACGATATGGTCATAGGTGTGTCTTGAATTGGCTTGATTATCTCCGGTGGTTCCGACGCCGCAGCCTGAAGGTATTTGCGTGCTTGGATTGTTCAGTCGAGTCATTGTGATGGGGTTTGCATTGAGATTAAGCGCATAGAGTTCATTCCCTAGATAATCGGAATGGCCCCCGCCCCAAATGATCAAACGATTTCTGGTTGTGTCGAACACGCCGCTGTTCCACGCGGCAGTTACATTTCTGCAGTCACCCAATGAACTCCCAGAAGGACACACAGGTCTCATCTTGGTATTCGGAATATCATGCCAGCCGGCAGTACTTGAAAGATTCTGAGCGTTGGCGTCGCCTGGAGAAAATAGAGTCGACGGGAACGTTCCCAGATTAGCTAAGGTGAATATTGCGATAAACCCAAGAATCCTCACCATGATCAACTCCCTTTCTGTTCCCACTCCTCGAACACCTCTCAAAGGATCTACCTATTGATAATGGATTAGTAACTGTCAAATTTATACCGAAAGTGAATACATCCCTCTGGGAGAGCAAGCTCTATGCCTCTTTGGATCACCCATTTTCTTCGCTAGCAGTGCGATATTATTATATTGAAGCCACGAAGAATGAAGTCGTACCTGCTTACAGGGTGTTCGCCCTGTAGTTCGTAGCCTTCTCTCCTTGAACATAACTAACGAAGTTCTACTGCTTCCCGGATTATCTATGATGAATATCCTCATTACCTAAAAAGTTTTAACCCCGTTCGGAAAGTCTTTCCTATAACACTCGGAGATTCGATGGAGCCGCAGGCGGAGTAATATCACCGCCTCCATCACTATAGAGCGTGGCGCGATTCGGTCCGACCCAGGAAGGGTTGTGCCCGGCGCCGCTCTTGTCTGATATATCTGTGGGTGTCGGATTAATATTCATATACCAGATAGACGCAATACCAGCCGTCGTCGATTGCGGCGCACTGATTTCGCTTTGGATATCTGTAAGCGACAAGAGATTGGAATAGATTTGGATGCCGCGTAGCGTGCACGAACACAGTTCTTGCCCAGGTTGCCACGGTGCGTCACCGAACGTTAGTGCGGGTGAAGGAGGATTCACGGTATTACTCCCGGTCGGACTGTTCCATGTAACCTTATGAGCAGCGTCGGTCTTGGGCCAGTCCCAATAGAATTCATGGTGTTTCCCATTTCCGTCCGACCACACCCGTGCAACCTGTGTATACCATGCATTTTTGATGACTAATCCGTTTTGGATGTCAAATGTATCAACGGATATTTCCCAGTTGTGTATGGTTCCATTCGATCCCGTTGGGTCTTGCGGATATGGATGCATCCCATAGTAAGTGTCTGCGCTGCCATTGTGCCATGTGAAGGTATCTAGGGTGCCCTCTCCGTCATCGTTCCCCCAAAAAAATGTGGTGTAGTATCCCGTGTGCTGTTTCGTGCGTACCTTGAAAATATAAGTGACACCTGCCCCCCCTGGGCCATATATCGGCAGGCCAATGAGATGCGGATTCGTGAACTTGAACCGCACTGTTTGGCCGTCTGGTACTTGGTCATTGCGTGGGAATTCTAGTCCGGTATCAGCCCACACAGGCACTGTCATGAGAATCATCAGTCCGAGTGCAAAGGCGATCATACGGAGGATCATAACCTGTTCCTGCGAGGCAAAGCTCAATGAGCTATGGTATGTCGGAAAAGAGCTTCTCTCGGACATTCTCCAGCACAACAGGTTAAGCACAAATGACCTGCCCAGAAACTTCCATCTGCTTATTCGCCGAGACTCATCAAATGGTAACTGTGCGCGCGCCGACTGGATTTGGCGCCGATGCCTCTATTTTTAAAAATTAGTCTAGATTTCCAGAAAACTCAGACACATTTCAAATTTTCACACGCTCGCGCGAGTAATCGCAAACATAATCTCAGAAAATGCTCTTACTGACTTCGTTGGAGCGAACACTCTCATTACCGGTTGAGTCATAGGCAGTGATGACGAAGAAGTACGTCGTCCCAGACTGAAGACCTGCTGCTACATAGTTCGTGACGTTTCCTTGGAGTGTGGCAATCGGTGCACCATATCCCCCAGAAGCTGTTGCACGATAGATTTTGTACCCAGCCAGATCACTTTCGGCGTTCGCATTCCAAGCCAATGCGGCGGATGAGGTCGTCGGAGCGCTGACGGTAAGTGTCACCGCTACTGTTTTCGATGGGAAGCCGGCGGCGCTCACTGTGATTGTACCCGTATGGGATCCAGCAGCCAGTCCCGCCGTATTTACACTCGTAGTTAGCGTACTGTTGTTGCTCCCTGATCCAGGACTGACAGTCAACCAAGAAGCATTATCGTTTACGGTCCAATTAAGTGATCCACCGGTACTCGTCAAAGATATTGTTTTGTTAGCCGGGTTTGCTGCCCCCTGTGTAGCTGTATAGGAAAGACTAGCAGGATTTAGGGTGATATTGGGAACGGCCGTGACTGTAAAGGTTACGGGCACGGTAACCGGAGTGGCCCCCGAGGCGCTCATCGTCACCGTACCGCTATGGCTTCCAGTCGCCAGCGTCCCGGTCGCCACTGACAGGGTCACCGCCCCGTTGCCGGTCCCCGAGGCTGGACCAATCGTCAACCAGGGGGCATTCTCACTGGCCGACCAGGTCAGGGTGCCGCCGCCCGTGTTGCTGATACTGAGGGTTTGATTCGCGGGATTACTGCCGCCCTGTGTGGCCGTAAAGGAGAAATTCGTCGGACTGGTTCCAATGGCCGGAGCAGCGGTGACTGTAAAGGTTACGGGGACGGTGACCGGGGTAGCCCCCGTGGCGCTCATCGTCACCGTACCGCTATGGCTTCCAGTGGCCAGCGTCCCAGTCGCCACTGACAGAGTCACCGCCCCATTGCCGCTCCCCGAGGCTGGACCAATCGTCAACCAGGGGGCATTCTCACTGGCCGACCAGGTCAGGGTGCCGCCGCCCGTGTTGCTGATACTGAGGGTTTGATTCGCGGGATTACTGCCGCCTTGTGCGGCCGTAAAGGAGAAATTCGTCGGACTCGCCCCGATGGCCGGAGGTACGGGAGCAGCGGTGACTGTGAACATGACAGGGACAGCGACAGAAGATGCCCCGGTGGCGTTAAGTATCACTGTGCCGCTATAACTCCCTGCTGTCAGGGTGCCTGTCGTTACGCTTACGGTCACGGTACCATTGCCGCTGCCGGATGCCGGTGAAAGCATTAACCAGCCGGTCGTCTCGCTGGCTGACCAATTGAGGGTTCCGCCAGTGTTGCTGATACTCAACATCTGTGCAGTGGGGTTGGTGCCCCCTTGTTGGGCCGTAAAAGATAGACTAGTCGGACTTGCTCCGATTACAGGATTGGTTGGAACTGACTGGGGCGGGGTCGGTGAGACCAATTGTGCTAGCCCTGGCATATCTGCCGCCAATCTACTCATTGATCGTCCACCGGTATTTCTATTTTCTGAGATTGAGGAGCCGTTTCCTCCTGCAGCGGCCAATGGAGTGGCAGTATTCGATGTTGTACTAGCCGAAGTGGATCTCGTGGCTGTCGCTGGCGGTGGTGCAACACTCACGGTCGCAAGAGGAACAGCTGCTCCGAGACTTCTATTGAACGATGACGACTCCTTGGATTGAGCAGCCGTGTTGTCTTCTTGTAACGGCAGCGGGGCTGTTGGTATGGGGGTGATAGGTGAGGAGCCGGAATGAGAAGGCTCGATGGATGCGACGGGAGCATTCTGTGGTTTTCTAATCAATCGGTGTGGCTTGTTGGTAAAAGTTGGCGTGTCCTTCGTTTCCATGGATTTTGTTGGAAATCGGAGGGTGGGAGCAATATTCTCGGATCGACGACTGTGTGTGCCTGTTCCGTCAGTTTCCTGACTAACCGATCTTGTCAGTTGTTGGGCTGAGACGCTAGGAATAGACTGAAAAAATGGCAGTAGGGCCGTAACAAGGCCGAATGAGATCACTTGAATCACCCCGAAAAGCTGCTTCATCGCTTGGCGCATGGTCTAGGTCCTCCGTATTTCGGTACCCGACGCTGCACATCAATCTCATCTGATTGACTTGTAGCCATCTCATATCGACTACAACGACCCGCCACCCGATGCATGGCAAGTCTTGATTTGGATACGCGCTGTTAGGGGGAGACTGAGCAAAACCAATGCCTTGGTTTCAGCAGCGATCGATCAAACATTTAATTCGAAAATTACCCTTTGTAATTAATAACTTGAAGTGTCAATACTCTGGAGCTGAGAGGTGGGGCACGTGTAGGTTTATGAAGGTCATCTCAGAAGATTTGAACATACAAGGTATGGCAGAGCTAATTCGTTCTGGTGAACGGAAATTGCTCATGTTCCTGTTGTTGTAAATACACTATTCAGTTCAAAAGAAGGCGAGCGTATTTGACTTTCTCATAGTGCAACAATGGAAGCTGGGAAGGGCAGAAGAAGGCAACATGAACCACCCCGATTGAGCGTTCTGAAAAAGGTTTCGACCACCGCGTTGTCGTAGCTGTTGTCCTTTGATGTCATTGCCGGGTAGCTCTACCTCGCACCTAACTCGGGTCCGCAATCCTTGTTGTTGAAATAATCAAGTCGTCATACCAAGTGTACGCGGTGGGATGGCTCACTGAAGAGTCTTTGTGAGTGTTATAAGGGAGAAGCCAGAGTTTGCCATACCGTGCAGCCGGGTTGTTATTGGCAAGGTCATAACCTGTGCCTGTTCCCGGGATCTTGAAGCCAAAAAGGGTCGCAAGTTCTGGACTTAGGTCAACGACAAGTTCTGTTCCTTTACCTTCTCGGGCAACCCAGAACTGCACAGTGCTGTTCTGGTGATAATTGCCATCGTTCTTGTACCAGGTTCCGATCTTGACATGAATCTGAAAGGTCATCCATTCATTGGGAAAGTACTTACCGCTCCCTTTGCTGTATAGGCCGTCAAAATCTCCATCTTTCTCACCACAGCTGTGGTACATCACTGGGTACCCGAGATGGTAGGAGTTGGTTACAACGATTTCGAGTTGGGTGCAAGAATTTGCAGTAACTCCAGGGCGATCCCCTTCACCCACGATGATCTGTTTCCACCCGCCACCGCCTGCGTATGCCGTATTGATGAATTCAGGGGCAAATCGTTGGCGCCATTGAACGTAAAACTCATCTCCCTCGCCAAGCTGGATCGAGAAGTCGTCCGCAAAATTTAGCCAGAAACTACCGGAGGTGTCCGAGCCAGAATTCGAGGGTATTTCAAAGCGCAACGATCCAGCTCCTGAAGCCGTTACATCACTCACTACCATCGCTCGCTTTTGTGTCTGTCCCCAGGGAGGATAGATGTGCGGGTCCGTTTTGGCCTGGGAGTCAAACCCAAAACACCTAATAACCCCAGGCGCCTGACATCGAGTAACGAAATCAAGCCTGTCTCCTCGGCTCACCGTGGATGCGCAGCCGGCTGACAAAACCAATACCGCAACGTAAATGAGGGGGCTAATTCTTTGGAGTACGACCATTTCTCACATCCTGTACTAGTTCAGGCTGATCAACGTTTTGAATTTGGGAACTGATTCGTAAGGATTATATGTCATTGAAGAAAAAACAGAAAGAGACGAACGGGCTTGAGGTCTGTCGGGGACATGGGCATAAGTGAGCAGGCATCTACGCTCAGCGAATTATGGGAACTTCGGCACTGCGCCATTTTGGGATGTATCCGAGCGGCTGTTAAGGAAATAGGTGCAGGCTGTGGCCTTGGGAGTGAATTTATGAGAAATTTAGATTTAATCTCTGTCATGCCATCATGAAAAGGCTCGCTACACGGAATTTATACGATTCATTGACTGAAGTCTGAGGTTCTGCCATTCTGCCAAAAACCTAATGGAGTGGATTTATGGCTCAAAAGCATGAGAGCGCACGAAAGATTGCAGTTGTTGGACTCGGTTATGTGGGCCTTCCTATTGCTGTCGCATTCGGAAAACAGCAGCGGGTCATTGGGTTTGATATTAACAAAGAAAAGATTGCAGAATTACAGAAGGGCATTGACCGTACCGGTGAAGTATCTGACGCGGATCTGAAAGCGACGGATATTCACTACACATTTCAGCCCAGCGATCTCAAGTCGGCGGATTTCATCATTGTGGCCGTACCCACACCGATCAATGAAGCCCTTCAGCCGGACTTAACGGCCCTTCGTAAATCATCCGAACTCATCGGCGCCAATCTTTCCCCTGGGTCAATAGTGGTCTTCGAATCGACGGTCTATCCCGGGGCCACGGAGGAAGTGTGCCAGCCGATCATCGAAAAGGTCTCTGGGATGAAGTGTGGAAAGGATTTTAAGCTCGGGTATTCTCCTGAGCGCATCAATCCAGGCGATAAAGAGCATAGGCTGGAAACGATCATCAAGGTTGTGTCGGCTCAAGATGACGCAGCCCTGGAAATCGTTGCCAACACATACGAACTTGTGGTGAAGGCGGGGATTCATCGGGCCTCCAGTATTAAGGTTGCGGAAGCGGCTAAGGTGATTGAAAACACCCAGCGGGATCTGAACATCGCTTTGATGAATGAATTGTCACTCATTTTTCATCGCCTCGGTATTGATACTAAGTCAGTCTTGGAAGCTGCGGGAACTAAGTGGAACTTTCTCAAGTTTTCCCCGGGATTGGTTGGAGGACATTGTATCGGAGTCGACCCCTATTACCTGACGAGCAAAGCGGAATCGGTGGGTTATCACCCTCAAGTGATTCTTGCCGGCAGACGCATCAACAACGGAATGGGAAAGTTTGTTGCTGAGCAGACGATGAAGCGGTTGAGCGAGTTGGCTCGGCCGATCAGTGAGCTCAAGGTAGCTGTCTTGGGACTCACATTTAAAGAGAATGTGCCGGATTTGCGAAATAGCAGGGTGCCTGACATTATTTATGAATTGAGAGAATATGGCGTCCAAGTCCAAGTGCATGATCCGATCGCGCGATCGGAAGAGGCGGTTGAAGAATACGGGATACATTTGACCAAGTGGGACGATCTCAGAGATCTCGACGGGATTATTGTGGCAGTAGCACATCGTGGATATGTGGATATGGGAGTGCAGAATCTAGTCAAGACTCTACGCAGTCAGAGGGAGGGTGTTGTGATTGATGTGAAATGTATGCTTGATCAAACGAAACTGCCTCAGACGATCAAGTACTGGCGCTTATAGAGGCCGAGAACCTACGTTCCTTTCCATTCCGTTAGATGGACTTCCCACCAAGACTTGATACCTCACCAACACCAGCAGAGATAAAACTGACCTGTTCGCCCGTAGACGTCTCCTGTAGTCCATAGCAGACAGTACACCGATCTTTCTCCATCTGCAGAGTTTTTGATTCTCGTTGCCCCACCTGACAGACGCTGCTATAGATTGCTTGTGGCACGAAAATTCCAAGTAGTTTCCCTGGCTTCTTCTCTTTACGTTGGCATTGTTGTGTAACCGATGAACAGCCTGAGTGTTAAAGCCCTGACATACGCCGCAGTGGGGAAGTGGTGTGCCATTGGATCAATGGCATTGCTTGCCGGTTGCGCCTATTTTGCTTCATCTGACATCAAACGCGGGGACCAACAACTCGCAGCGGGTAATTGGGAAGAAGCGAGTCTTGCCTACAAGCACGCGTTGAAAGACGATCCATTTAATTCCTCGTTGCAGAGCAAATACACCATGGCTCGAGGTAGGGCTGCGGCGTTATACGAAGAGCGAGGCCGGACCTATCTCAAAGATCACCAGCCTGACCTCGCAATGGAACAGTTTAAGCACGCACTCACCATAGAACCGTCCAGCGACGAGCATCAAGCGGGATTACTCGAAGCGCTTCGTCTCAAAGATGCGCGAGGTCAGAATCGAGAAGCCGATCGGCTTGCCCAACTCGGTCGGACCGATGAGGCTATGGAAGCGTATGCCAGAGCAGCTGAACTCGATCCCTCATACAAGGAACCGCTTAACAGTATCTCCAAACTCACAGAGGAGCAGCAGGCGCTAAACCGTGACGATCGACGGAAGCAACCAGTGACCCTCCGGTTTCGCAATGCCGGTCTCAAAGAAGTCTTGGAAGGAATAGGAAAAGCAGGAGGGCTCAATCTCATTTTCGATAAAGACGTGAGGAACGACCCGGTGACCATTGGCATTCAGGATACGCCGTTCGAAGAGGCCTTCAATCTCATTCTCAACAGCAATAGCCTGTTTGCGCAGACTGTATCTCCCGGCGTCATGATTGTCAGCCCCAATACCAAGCAGAAGCAGGAACAGTACCAAGATCTGATGATCCGGACGTTCTACTTGTCCAACGCGAAAGCGAAAGACATGCTGGTATTGCTGAAGAGCATGCTCGATTCTAAGCGGATGCATGCCAATGAACAATTAAACACGATTGTCATCAGGGACCAACCAGAAAAGCTGGAGATGGCTGAAAAGATCATTTTGGCCAACGACCGCCTGGACTCCGAAGTGTTGTTTGATGTTGAGGTGCTGGAAGTCGATCGCACGGTCGATCAGACCTATGGACTGACCTATCCCAAACAAGTCGCCGCTGCCATCGTACCTCCGGGGTTTACGGGACTTATCGCCGGAACTCTCGCACAGCAGTTCACGCGCACTCAGCTTACCAACCTGGGAGGGGACAGCTACCTCTTTAAGCTTCCGACTAATGTCCAGCTGGATTTCTTTAAGGTGATCACCGACGCCAAAACCCTTGCCGCTCCGAAAGTCCGTGTGGTCAATAACAAAAAAGCGGAAATTAATATTGGAGACAAACAGCCGATCCTGCTTTCTACGACGAACGTCTTGCCAGGGCAGGCGGCAACAGGGGCGATACCGACGACTTCGACGGTCACCTCGATCGAATTCCGTGACACTGGAGTCAAATTGACCGTTGAGCCTTCGATCCATCTGGGGAATGAACTTTCCCTGAAGATGAAGATTGAAGTCATTCGTCTTGGCGATCAAGTCACGCTCCAAGCCAGTCCCCCCATTACCCAGTTCAAATTCGGCAATCGCTCGGCGGAAACCATGCTCAATATCAGAGATGGTGAAACGATCGTGCTGGGAGGATTGCTCCAAGAAGAGGATCGAAAGACCCGCACCACTATTCCGTGGATCGGCGATCTTCCATTCATAGGCAATCTCGTGAGTTCGTTTAAGACCCAGCGGGTTACCACCGAAGTCATATTAACGATTACACCGCATATCATTCAGGGGACAACTCCTCCCGGACTCACGACGCAGGTATTCTGGTCAGGGACGGATTCAAGTTATTCCACGAGCCCGATGTTCACCCCAAAAGGGAAGAAAATTTCCATGATGGGCGGCGGGGTTTCGGGTGCAGAGTTTTTATCATCGAAAGGGTCTACAAGAATAGGAGTCGCAGGGAAGGCCGCCTTATTGACCCCGTCGGCTTCGGTAGGAGCGGTGGCTTCGATCAAACCGGACGAGTCTGTCATTCAAGTGGGAAAAGAATTCAAGCTTGCTATCAATGACGAGCGTCTTCGTCCAACTGCGGACGGCGTATTTCAACTTCAGTATGATTCACAGGTTCTGGAACTGAGAAAACTCCTGAATGGGGAAGTCATACAGTCAGACGAAACAGGGAAACCGACTTCTGGCAGCTCGGAGCCGCAATTGGGAATGGTCGCTTTCAAAGTCGCACCCTCACCAATAGGAGGGCGGACCGTCACGGTCACTTTCTACGCCAAGGCGCCCGGCGTGTCTCCATTGCGGGTGGGGGTGGTGGAATCCACGGCGGGATCTTCTATGGTACCGCTTCAAGAAGGAAAAGGTCTCGTGAGGGTGCGGTGAAAGAGTCAGGCGTGACCCTTTTGGAGCTCCTTGTCACGCTGACTATTGTCATGGTGCTTGCCTCCATCGCGATGCCGCTCAGCCGTCTGTCGGCGCAACGCGCTCACGAAGTAGAACTGCGGCAGCATTTGAGGATCATGCGAGCGGCCATCGACACCTTTAAACTAGAGTGGAATCGCGACGGCGACGTCCTGTTGGGGGCGGCTTGCTTAAAGAACAAGCTCACGTGTAAAGACGTGACAAGTGTGTACGGATATCCGAAGTCACTGGATAAACTGTTGGGGATCAAGCTTACCGGTGAAGAGGCAACAGTCAAGGGTACCACGATAAAGCGCTATCTGAGGAATCTTCCCCTTGATCCATTGACCGGCAAGGCCGATTGGATATTCCGATGCTACAAAGATTCGCCGAACGCGTCCAGCTGGTGTGGGGATGATGTGTATGACGTGATGACTCAGAGCCAGGACAAAGCATTAGATGGTACGAAGTATCGAGATTGGTAAGGGTGGAGCGGGGGGCACAAATGGTTTCACCCTGCTCGAGCTGATGATCGTCGTATCGATCGTCGGCATTCTTGCCACCTTGGCGGTACCCTCGTACCAATCGTCGGTCGTCAAAGCCAAAGAGGCTGCGTTGCGTCAAGATCTCTCGACGCTCCGCGATGTGCTGGATCAGCACAAGGCTGATCAGGGAAAGTATCCTCCGTCGCTATCGACGTTGGTGGGAACTGGCTATTTACGAGGGATCCCCAAAGACCCCTTCACCGGTGCGACGACGACATGGCAGGAAATTTCCGATCCTGTCGAGGGAGGCGTTGTCGACATCTTTTCAGGGTCAGAATTTATGGGGACGAACGGTACCCCATATAATCGTTGGTAAAAATTTCTATGCATTGCCGCCATCTCACATTGGCTCAGACGCCGGTGAAAACAGCACGTTTCTGGTCTCCGACGATTCGAGTCGGTGTCCTCTGTACGGTCAGTCTCGCGTCGGCGTTGTTTGCAGGATGTGGCGAACTCGAGCCAATGCGTGAACCGGAAGTCGTCGATCTGGAGCTGACCACCGACACATTAAAAGCGTCGATGAGAGATGCACAGCGGACCGTCGCTGAATTGCGGGCTGACCTTGAGGCACGACGCAGGGAACTGGCGGAAGCTCAAGTCGCGCGAGCGCAACTTGAAGGACGGGTGAGAGAAGCGGAACGACGGGTCCTCGAAGCACGCCAGGTGATAGAGCTGCAGCGGGAAGAACTAGCCGCGGCTCGGGCTGAGAGGACGAACATGTCTCGAAGCAGTCTTCAATATCAGAGCCAGATGAGGCTACTACAGAAGCAGCTCTCAAAGGTGAGGAAATCGAGCCCTGCTGCTAACGGGCAGGAAGCGGCTCCAGTACCGACAAGCGATACGATACGGAAGAGTCAGAATGCCATGCAGGTTTCTGCAACACGGAATCGGCATTCTGAATTTCTAGAGACGGTTCAAGTGGCGCCGCCCTCCGTTGCTATGACGCCGTTGCAGGCAAACAGTCATCTTCCGTCAGAGCTGGAGGAGTCTACGGCTTCAACGAGGTACGTATTTGTGAAACCTGGCGATACGCTTTGGAGTATTGCGCAGAAATATCGGGTCCAATTGGAGCAGCTGCGGAACCTCAACAATCTGACCGACAACAGGATTGTCAGTGGCCAAGCCTTGTGGTTGCCGGAAAATCGGTCCATGCCTCGGGTGGGTCCCGACACGAGCGCATCAACGCCATAAGACGATATTTCTGTTATCAGTCAGATAATCACACACGCCGCATCATGCCTGTATTTGCTTATAGAGTGGCCCGCCCTGATGGCTCAACCCTCGATGGGCAGATTGAGGGCGAGGAGGAACACCTCGTCCGGGCCAAACTGGAAGGCCAGGGCTTTCTTGTCTTTCGGTTACAGCGACGAGGTATCGCCGTAACCGGTTTGGGGCTTGGGTTGCATGCGTTTGGCAAACTCCCGCTCCAAGAATTCCTGGTGTTCAATCAAGAGTTACTCGCCCTCGTGAAAGCCGGGCTGCCTGTATTGCGGGTATGGGATCTCTTGATCGAGCGAGCCAACCATGGAGGGTTTCAGGAAGCCTTGCGCACGGTTCGGCAAGACATTCGCGGTGGGGCGTCGGCTTCGGAAGCCCTGGCAAAACATCCGATCCATTTTTCAGAATTGTACATTGCGACAATCAAAGCGGGAGAACAATCGGGGAATCTGGCCGAGGTACTGCAGCGGTTCATTGCGTATCTCAAATTGATGATCGGGCTGCGTCAAAAAGTCTCGAAAGCGCTGGCATATCCGGCGTTTCTGGTAATGGTAGGGGTCGGGGTTATTGGATTCCTGTTGAGTTACGTCGTGCCGACGTTCGTGTCGGTCTATGCGGAAACGTCAAAGTCCTTACCGGCTGCTACCCAAGTGCTGCTCGATTTGGTGACTGGAGGACAAACGTATATAGTTCCCGGCCTCGTGGGGCTTGCGGCTCTTGGGCTCGCAGGTCGAGCGTACTATATGACGCCGGCTGGGCGACTCGCCGTGGATCGGCTGTCGCTGAGTTTGCCTGTCCTGGGCCCGATTTTCGTGAAGCATTATACGGTACAACTCACGCGGACCCTTGCGACGGTGCTGGCCGGAGGTACCCCGCTTGTGGACGCGCTATCCATTGCACGAGGCGCCATCGCCAATCGGTATGTCTCGGTGGGTGTCGCGGGAGCGGTCGGGGAAATTCGCGAAGGAACGACGCTGGCCGCCGCACTGGATCGCCCCAAAGTGTTTCCCAAATTAGCGGTAGAAATGCTGTCAGTCGGAGAGGAAACCGGGTCATTGCCCTCGATGTTACATGACGTGGCTGAATTCTATGAAGGAGACTTGGATCTCCGGCTCACGCAATTGACAACGTGGATTGAACCGATGCTCCTTCTCATCATGGGAGTCCTAGTGGGTGCGATCGTCATCGTGATGTATTTGCCGGTATTTCAAATGGCGGGGGCGGTGTAGCGTTGTATGCCACAGTCGTGTGGATCGCCTTGTGCGCATGTCTTGAGAAGTGAGTAACAGTTTATGGCACGGACAGTGACGCGACCAACATTGGCTGAGGTAATTGTTCGGCAAGGGATCTTGCCGAAACAGACGATTGACCAAGTCCTCAATCGCTTGGGTGGGGTGACGGCAGGCTTCGGTCAGACCTTGGTGAGCGAGGGGATTCTTTCTGAGGACCAGCTGGCTTGTGCGCTGGCGGTCCAGTTTGACTTACCGTGTGATCTTCTGACGGATTTCCGGGTGGAACAGGGGTTCTATAGCTCCATGTCGGTGAAGCTTATGCAACGACATCCATTCATACCGATTGCAGAGCACGAAGGTCGTCTGACCATTGCCATCCCTGACCCTCAGAATCTTCTGGCCCTGGATGAGTTAGAGCTGCTGTTGGGATACCCTTTGGATCTGATAGTAAGTTCGAGAAGCGCGATTCTGGCGGCATTGGAACACAGTGAAGGCTCCAGTCAAGCTCTTCGAGAGCTCGAAGCGGAGTATCGATCTGTACTGGTGAAGGAGGACGAGCGGGGAGAAGAAGTTCTCACCATCGATCACACGGGAGAGGATCAAAGCCCCGCCGTCAAACTATTGGACTCAATCCTCCTGAGCGCGCTGCAACGTCGAGCCAGCGACATTCACATTGAAGCCGCCGATCGCGCGACCAAGGTGAAGTTGCGGGTTGATGGAATTCTCGTTCCGGCAATGGAACCGCTCGATATTCGTCTCCATGCGCCGCTGGTTTCCCGGCTGAAAGTCATGTCGGATTTGGACATCGCTGAACGACGGGTACCGCAAGATGGAAGCTTTCGGATGCGGCTGGAGAGAAAAACCGTCGATTTCCGTGTCTCAATCCTCCCAAGCGTATTCGGTGAGTCGGTCGTCATTCGTATTCTCGACCGCGAAGCGATCACCACGGGGGTCTCGGCTTTGCGGTTGGAACGACTCGGATTCAATGTAGAAGATCTGAAGCGTTTTCGGCGGGCGATTACGCGCCCCTACGGCATGGTGCTGGTGACCGGTCCGACCGGAAGCGGAAAAACGACGACGCTCTACGCGGCGATTACGGAGATGAATATCAAGGAAGATAAGTTGATCACGATTGAGGATCCGGTCGAGTATCAACTGTCGGGGGTCGTGCAAATTCCTGTGAATGAGAAGAAGGGATTGACGTTTGCTCGTGGACTCCGATCCATCCTGCGTCACGATCCTGACAAGATCATGGTCGGTGAGATTCGTGATGCAGAGACCGCGCAGATTGCCATCCAATCGTCGCTCACCGGCCATTTGGTCTTGACGACGGTGCACGCCAATAACGTGTTCGATGTCATCGGACGATTTGCCTCAATGGGAATCGATGCCTATAATTTTTTGGCCGCGCTGAATTGTGTGTTGGCGCAACGGCTTGTTCGAATGGTCTGCCTCGCCTGTCGAGAAACGGTCAAGCTCGACAACGTGCTGGCCGAAGAATCCGGACTCGACTTCGAGGAATATAAAGACAGGCCTTTTTATGAGGGCAAAGGATGCCATGCCTGCCATGGGACGGGGTATCGCGGACGAAAATGTATCACGGAATTTTTGGATCTGAATGATGAAATCAAGGAAATGATTCTTGCCGAGCGTCCCCTGTCGGAGATCCGTTATCGCGCGGTGACCAGTGGGATGATTACGTTGCGGCAGTCCGCACTCAGAAAGGTGCTGGAAGGCTCCACCACCTTGCACGAGATCAATCGAGTGACGTTCAGCGAGGAAGGATAGCGATGTGGGGGCTTACGTCTAGTCGTCCTCGGTACTGCTTGAAAATCGGAGCGCAGGCCCTCGCCTGGGGAGAGGCTGTCCGCACCTGGCGGGGGCGATATCGTTACCGCTGTGTACTCTCACCGACACCGGCGGGGTCTATCAAGTTGTCCCCAATGGATTTGAATGTCACAGACCTGCCCGCGGTGGAAAGTCATCTTCGGTCGCTGGCGGGACCGGGTCGAGATATCCGGTTCGCAGGGCATGAATGGCTGTCCGGTATCCCACGTCCGATTGTGTTGTTACTGCCGGATCTGTCGGTGCGCGCCACCGTGTTGCAGCTGGAACAACTCCCGTCGCAGATGGAAGAGCAAGAGGCGCTGATTCGCTGGCGACTGGGTCAGGAACATTTACTGCCACTGACCGGGGTCAAGATTGCCTGGCAGGGATTTCCCGCACATGAGACAGGGGGCGAGCGTTCCCATGCTGTTCTAGTCGTGACGATTCAAGAAGCCATCTTGAAGCAGTACGAGTCTCTCTGTGAATCGGTCGGATTGCTTCCACAGGAAGTCGATGTGACCAGCTTTCGTCTGTTCAATCTTTGGCTGAAAGCGGCCGGGGGCGGGAAACGGTTGAGCTGTGATTTGCTCTGGATCAGTGTATCGGACGGGGGGGTGACCTGCTTCGTCATACAGGAAGGGCGCGTCATGTTTGTTCGGACCAAACTCTTGAATGTCGATGGACTACAAGGTGAAGAAGCCCTTGGCGTAGACCTGGTCGACAACATTGTCGAGGAATGCGCGGCATCTCTGCGTGCATGCAGCGAACATTATCCAGCCCTGAATGTGAAGGAGATTGTGCTTGCCGGCGACAGTCCATTCCCGATGCTCGAACAGGCGTTGAACAGGGAACTTGGCCTGCCGGTTGAGCGGCTGGATTGGGAGGCTGTTGAACGGGTGGGTTGGACTCATAACGGGGGAAGTACCTCATGGGCGACCCTCCCGGTGGTGGCTGGAGTGATGTAGACGATGGCACCAGGACAAAGATTACTCCGCGTGGTCTCCGGTAATGTGAATAGTGTATTGGTGCGGCCGCGAGGGTCGCGATTTTTTCACCTCGAACTGGGCAGCCGATATCGGTGGTATCTCGCGCCGACTCGTCTGGTGTTGGTTGCGCTCAGCGGCATCATCGGGATACTCATCCTCTGGAGTGCGGCCCAGACCGTCAAGATGGTGCGTGACCGGCAGGATATGCAAGCGCGACTTGATCATACCCGTGTGCAAGATCGGCAACTTCTTGCCGAGGCCCAACAAGAAAGCATGGATCTTTCCGGGCCGTTATCGAAGCAGTTACCGGTTGAGGTCGGTTTAGCGAACCAGCTGCTCACAAAACGGAATTTTTCCTGGACACAGTTTCTCTCCGCTCTCGAAGCGGCAATCCCCCAGCATGTGTCGATTAAGAGTATACGCCTTGATCCGGGGAGCGCGGTGGTGCACATGACGGGGTTAGCGGTGAAGGTCGAAGATGTCACGGCGTTGACGGTCACGTTGCAAGACCACGCGGTATTCCGTGATCCGGTGCTGGGCCAGCATCGGGTAGGGCCGGATGGCTTGGTTGAGTTCGACATCACCCTGCGTTATCGGCAAGCGGGTGCGTAGAGCGACATGATGGAAGTCCTACTTCAACAATTGCGAAAACCCTACGGGGGCTTGATTCCATGGCTTGCGCTGGTATTGCTGCTGACTGTGGTTCTCTGGGCAGTCCGCACGGTTGGGGTTGATCGAGCCGAGCAGAGTGTAGCGAAATTGGAATCGGAGTGGAATCAAGCCCGTCAAGAATTCATGCATCATAAGGCTGCACAGAAAGCGCAGAAAGATCTCGCACAGGTGTGGTCTGTTTTGCCTGTTGAGCGGGATTTTGCTCCATTGGCGCTGGGTATCACAGAGGAGGCGAAGCGTAATCGTGTGATCCTCCCTGCACTCTCGTACAAGACCGAGCCAACGCCGGTAGCCAACACCAGTAAAGGGGTGCTCCAGGGTACGATGACGGGTCGTTACGAGGACCTTCGTCGGTTTCTCTATGATGTGGAGACGGCTGAAGAACTGGTGTACATCGAGGATTTGGAACTTGTGCCGTCCGATGCTCAACAGGACAAGACCTTGACGTTCAACATTAAGATCGTCACGTACCTTCGGGGTGAGTCTGGTAAGGCCACAGTTCAGTAACCACGTGGATATGCTGACGACCAATCAGAAGAAAATAGCGGCTCTCGCGGCGCTTGGCTTACTCTGGGGGGGAATCCTCGCCAGCCAATGGCCGATGCTGGAAGAGCCTGTGCGTGTACCGCTCACGCATGTAAGTGGTCCTGGTTCCACACCTGGGGGAACTCGTGCGACAGTCGATGGGTTGCACGTGCAACTCGATCTCCTCGCCGCCGCGCGAACTCAGCGGGAGATGACTTTCACGCCACCGCGCAATATCTTTGCACCGCCTCAGCCTGATAGCTCGGTGGCCGCCAGCGCAAGCGAGCCTGGGCTCGATCCTGGAACCGGGGAGCTCCTGGTTCAACAGGATGTGATTGCCGGATTGGCCCAATTTCACTATCTCGGATTTGTGCGCATGGAGGATGGGTGGAGGAAGAAGGGGCAAGTGGCTGTCCTCACAAAAAATGACGATCTCCATGTCGTCAAGGCTGGAGAAACTGTCGAAGAGCACGTCATGGTGAAGACCATCACGGAGGAAAGTGTGACGTTGCAAGACCGTCGGTCGCAAGTAGAATTTACAGTATTGCTCTCTGAAGAAGCTTCCCAGCCAGCCGCGCAACCATAGCATGTCAATGGCCATCAGCCATCGTCAACGAGTCTTGAGTGAGCGAGGGGTGACATACCTCATGCTCATGTTCGTGATCGTTCTCATCGGGATCGCCACGACTGCTGCCGCGAAACAATGGAAGGCCGTCGTGCAACGAGAGCGCGAGGCGGATCTGTTGGCCAAAGGGATTGAAATTCAAAATGCCCTTGCATTGTATTCTGCGACGATCAAGGCCGGTCGCGTCGTGCCCGGAGAAGTCTACCCACAAGCATTGGCCGATCTCACGAGATTACCCAAACCATACCTGCGCAAGGTGTATCGTGATCCGATGGGGTCTGGGGATTGGGAATATGTTCGAGCGCCGACAGGCGGTATCATGGGGGTTCGAAGCAAGAGTCGCGCAAAGCCGTTTCGACAGCGAAACTTTCCTTTTGCAGTCCGGCATTTCGAAGGACGCGGCAGCTACTATGATTGGGTATTCCAACATCCGAGTCCTTCAACGGCTCCTGTCGTGCCACTAGGGACAGTACCTGGTGTGGCGCCATTGATGCCAAGACCGTCGAGCACTCCTGCTGGAATCGCTCCAGCCCCCCAGCCGGCTCAGGCGCAGCCGACTCTGAATCCGTAACCCTTCCTGTCCGTGGTTTTCATGGGCTTCTTGCTGGAACCACGGCTTCACGACAACGACGAGCCCTCGGCGTGCAGGCTTGCCGCTCACCCCATCGACATCTTGTTCAAGGATGCCTCGAACGCGGCCATGTCATTTCGCGACAAACTGTCACGAACCATGCAGGCTGGCCCTTTCCGATCGATGCTGATACATTTCATGGCATTCGCAGCAAGACAAGCGTAAAGGAGCCATCAGTTTTATGCGTATTCTTATTACAGGAGGGGCGGGATTTCTTGGGAGCCATCTCTCCGATCTCCTGGTGCAGACTGGGCATTCCGTGATCTGCATGGATAATCTCCTCACCGGACGGGTCGAGAATATTGCCCATCTAATCGGGCACGAGCGATTTTCCTTCGTCAAATACAATGTGTGTGACTATTTGCACATAGAAGGCGCACTGGATGCCGTCATGCACTTCGCGTCACCTGCAAGCCCGCAAGACTATCTGGAATTCCCCATCGCGACGCTGAAGGTCGGCGCCTTAGGCACGCATAAGGCGCTCGGCTTAGCCAAGGCGAAGGGCGCGAGATTTCTCTTGGCCAGCACGTCGGAAGTCTACGGAGATCCGTTAGTGAATCCTCAGCCTGAATCCTATTGGGGCAATGTCAATCCTCTCAGCCCTCGTGGCGTCTATGACGAGGCCAAGCGTTTTGCAGAAGCCCTCACGATGGCCTACCATCGCTATCATGCAGTCGATACCAGAATCGTGCGGATCTTCAATACCTTTGGACCACGCATGCGGCCGAATGACGGTCGCGTCGTGTCGACCTTTATCGTTCAGGCGATCCAGGGAAAACCATTGAGTGTGTTTGGTGATGGCTCTCAGACCAGAAGTTTCTGTTACGTTGATGATCTGGTCCGAGGGATCACCGGATTGCTTCTTCTGGATTCAGACAAGAATGTCGAGCAACGGATCGATCGCACATTTCTCGTCACACAAAGTCACGACGCCAATGGGTCCAGCATGCACAATCCTGTCAATATCGGGAACCCGCGCGAACTGACCGTCATGGAGATTGCAAAATTGATCTTGGAACTCACCGAATCATCGAGCCAGATCACTCATCACCCGCTGCCCGCCGATGATCCCAAGGTCAGACGGCCCGATATCAGCCGGGCGCGCACGCTGTTGAAGTGGGAACCTCACGTGCCGCTCGAAGAGGCCCTCCGTCGAACGATCGAATACTTTAAAACCGTCATCTAGCAGGGTGCAGGAGGCCGATTCGTGTAACCGGAAGGCCAAGGTTAAGATGAAGAAAGTCAGACCTTCGCTCAGTTTCGCTCCAGTTTCCGGCCCTTCTCGCCGCGCGATCCTGCAATGGCCTCCTTGACCGCCTCGAAACACCCGCTGTATCCTGTCCCAACGTTGTGAGGTAGGAGTTTGTATGCTGGCTGACCGGAGTAACCAAAACACGCAGGCGGAATCATCGGTAGCACCCGTCGAATCGGCCGGCATGGAAGTGGACGCCCCCATATCGATTCCGGAGTACGTCGCCGAATTGGTCACGCGAGCCAAGGGTGCCGCGATCCGGCTCGCGACGCTGTCGACTGCGGTAAAGAATCAGGCGCTCCTTTCGATGGCAGAGGCGTTGGAAGAGCGGAAGGAAACGGTACTCTCCGCCAACGAACTGGATCTGAAGGCGTTCGGGACAGGTTCCGAGAAGAAGGCCATGGCAGATCGGCTGCGTCTCACGGACAAGAGGATTGTCGAGATGGCGGCGGGATTGCGAGAGGTGGCTGCGCTCCCAGATCCGCTCGGTGACATGCCGAAGATGTGGACGAGGCCGAACGGGATGCAGGTGGGGCGCGTACGGGTCCCGATCGGCGTCATTGGTATTATTTACGAGTCCCGTCCGAACGTCACGGCGGATTCCGCCGCGCTGTGTTTGAAATCCGGGAACGCCTGTGTGTTGCGTGGAGGCAGCGAGGCAATCCATTCGAACACCGCAATTGCGACGATACTTTCGGAGGCAGCAGAGAAAGCCGGTGTGCCTGTCGGGGCCATCAGTTTTGTCGCGCGGCCCGACCGTGAGCTGGTTCCACTTCTGCTGAAGCAAGATCGCTACATCGACTTGATTGTCCCGCGCGGCGGCGAATCGTTGATGCGGGTCATTACGGAACACGCGACTATCCCTGTCATCAGGCACGATGCCGGCGTGTGTCACATCTATGTCGATGCCGATGCCGATCCAGCTATGGCGGAACGGATCTGCTTTAACGCAAAAGTGCAACGACCCTCCACCTGCAATGCGATGGAGACACTGTTGGTGCATCAAAGCATTGCGCGTCAGTGGCTCGCTCCCTTTATAGAAAAATTGACGGCGGCTCACGTCGAGGTCCGCGGCTGTCAGAAAACCTGTCAGCTGTCATCGTCGGCCACACCTGCGAACGACGAGGACTTTGGAAAGGAATTCCTTGACCTCACCGTTGCTGTGAAGGTCGTGAAGAACGTCGATGAGGCGATGGAACATATTGCCAAGTATGGCTCGCGCCATACGGAAGCGATTGTCACCTCCGATTATCCTAAAGCCATGCGGTTTCTTCGCGAAGTCGATGCCGGCGCAGTGCTGGTGAATGCCTCGACGAGGCTGAACGACGGCTATCAATTCGGGTTGGGAGCAGAAATCGGGATCAGCACGTCCCGCATCCATGCCCGAGGCCCGATGGGACTGGAAGAATTGACCTGCTGCAAGTTTATCGTGATGGGGAGCGGGCAAGTCCGCGAGTAGATGCCCTCCGATCCACGCCGTGCCGCATTGACAAGTTCCGGCCATCTGCGCTTTTCATCCAATCGTTCCCTTGCACAGGGTTTCGACCGGTCGGGCGGGCGGGTCGTTCGACAGTCCACCGGGCATCTCGTCTTCTACCGATCGGATGGCCGCCGGTTTCTGGCGACCGATCCAGAGGGGAACCCGTTGCATGAATGCGAATGGGGATTCGACGCCGCAGGCGATGCGACGCTCCTCCGCGCCCGGATACGCTTGGACTGGGGTCAATGGGTCGGGTTGAAGCCTGCCGGTTTGGTGAATGAAACCAGTCTCAATTTGGCCCGTCAGCCTGGCTGGCAACGACTCACGGCGGACGATTTGAGAGCGATGGCTGCTCAGGCGCTTCGGGTTCCGCTCGAGGACGTGCGATTTTTCTATCGGGATGAAGATCTCCTGATCGATCCAACCGGCCACGCGAGGATCCGACAGAGGAAAGATGCGTTCTATGTGCTTCAAGACGGGGATTTTGAACGGGCCCGCTTCATGTCCTGCATGGGAGCGATGCATTGGACCTCGATCGACTTTCTTCCGGTCGTCGAACTCTTTCAGTCGCTCCTGCCGGGTACCGGATCTGCGGTCTTTGAATTGATCCGTGGACTCTACGACGATCAACATGAAGGGACATCGACCCCACGGCCCTTACGATATCGCGGGATTCCCACCTATCCGTCAGAAGCGGCCTTCCGTCTGTTTAGTCATTTCTTTACGCCGCAGGAGCCTGATGGGAATGACCCGTTCATGCTGTTCATGAATCCGGAACGGTCCACTCGCGTGATCTGGTTGCCATCCGGTACGCCGCCGGTCCGGTATTTCGATGAGCGAGCGTATGCCTGCCTCACCTTTCAAGGCGTCGCCTTGCACAAGGTGACGGTGGCGTCGGATTCCTCCGGGCTGTCCTACTTCAATTCGAGAGGGCATCGATTCGCGCCCTGCGATCGAAGTGCCACGGTCGCAGGAGGGCAGATCATCCTGAAGGATCGCAACGGTGAGACCACGTTGCCTGTGCCCCTGTCGCAGGAGAGTCTGGATCAGCCGGGTGACCCTGTGGCCTTGAGCCCGGTCGACTGGCGATCGATGTTTGTCCCGGGAGTTCCACCCGTTACACCATCCGACGCATACGGAGCGGTGTTATTCTATCCGGACGACGAGTCTGAAATCGGTGAGTGTTCTGCGCAACCGTTCGTGGCTGATTACATACAAGATATCGGCGAGCAAGATCGAGAAATCGGCGCCGTGCTTTCGCAAGCCCAGCGCGTGGTCATCGACAACGGCGATGCCGTGGTTGCGACCTGCATGACATTCGATCGGCCGAGAGACTATACGGTACTGGTGCGGCATCCGGCCTTTGCGCAAAAGCAGGCGCAACGACTCTGGACCATCTGCGCCGAGTTGCAGCGATGGGATTGGCTCTCACACATTCGATTCGTGTCGCACGAAGGGCCGCACGATCGGGAAGTCCCGTATGCCTATGACGTGGCGTACTGCTGGATTCCCTATGATGACAGCGGGGATCTATCATTGAGTTTGGCCAAGCATATGGAGAGGATCGGCCTGATGCTTCAGGCCGGAGGCACTGCGTTTGTCGTCGGTCCGGCAGAACTCGGTCAGTATGGTGAGTCCACAGGACTCCACGTCTGCTGGAAAGAACCAGTCGAACAGCTTCCCACGTTTCGGATGCATCGCACGATTCTGCCGAGAGCAAGGCTCAAGGTCGGGCTGACGTTGTTCTATCTCAAGAAAGTCTAAATGTGCTTGCGCGAAGTTTCCCTGATGCATGAGGGGCAGTACGATGAGCGAGTCGATTCCAGAACAGATTGCCGGTGAGGAGGCTGACGACAAGATCATTGTCTATTGGGAACGAGAGTATTCAACTGCGATTGCGCCGGAGCGATTGAAGCTCGATTTCACCCCGCATCGACCGTTGCTGTCCGGCATGTCGTTGAACGAACAACGGACGGTGGCGGTCGAGGGTTACAAAGTGATACCTGACGATTGTGGACCGGTGCGAACAGTAGGCCAGTACGGTTGGCTCATTCGGTCTCCGGTGGACTGTAAGATTCGCCGAACGGCTGAAGGAGTCAAGTGGCAAGCCCCGCCGATCTTGCCGGAAGAACGAATTCTCGGCTACAAGTCGTTTTCAGGCACCTATATCGACTTGATCTTAAACAGCGGATATCCCAAGCTCTGCTGCGGTATTCGGTTCTACTATCCCAAGCAGGTGGGGTTGATGATGAAGGACGTGCCGAACCACTTCTACCACTATCCCGATCGGACGTTTTTTGTGTGGGAGGGAATGAAGACCCAAGAGTATAAACGCACGCCGAATATGTACGACTGGCTTCCGGACTATGACGCCTTCACCGCCAACTTTCTACTCCAGCTCACCAAGCCCACCACAATCAAACGTGGCGATCCCATCGGGATCGTCGTGCCCGTCCTCTTGCCAAAGCAATTCGCATTGGAAGAGCTCACGCCGCGCCAGTGAGTGCGTCAGGGCGACGGTTCGTCCTCCTCCTGTCTGCCGGGAAATAACGCAACAACGTTGTGGTGCGTCCAATGACGGGTTGCGTCTTGCAGCTTGACAGGATTCCTTCTGCTTCCGTAAGATGCAGGAACCTTTAACGCTCATCCTGCGAGGTGAGCAAGGAGTGTGCATGGGCTTCAAATCGGTTTGCGTCGATCGGGAGTCCTCGACCTTCTCATCTAATCTCGATGAGAGGGTTTTTTTATGCCTGCTAGCAGATGCGAAGTGTACGGATGTCAAACGGTAAGAGTGAGGCGATGATGCCGAGTGCCGACCGACAAGGCGAGCGACTGGTGATGGACGCCGGAGATATCGTGCGCGCCGTCACTCGTATTGCTCATGAAATTCTCGAACGGAACAAAGGCATACAGGGTTTGGCCCTGGTCGGAATTCGAACCGGGGGCGTGCACTTAGCTCATCGATTGGTGAAGCGGATTCAAGAGATTGAAGCGGCACAGGTGCCGATCGGCGAATTGGATATCACGCTCTATCGAGACGACCTGTCGTTGCGGAAGGAGCAGCCAGTTCTCCGCAAGACCACGGTTCCGTTTGATATTTCCGACAAGATCATTGTGTTGGTCGATGACGTATTGTTTACGGGCCGGACCATTCGCGCGGCCATGGATGGGCTGATCGATCTGGGACGGCCGGCAGAAATTCAACTTGCAGTCTTGGTGGATCGGGGCCATCGGCAGCTACCGATCAAGGCGACCTACATCGGAAAAAATATCCCGACGTCACGAGAAGAAAAAATTCAAGTGTTGTTGGAAGAAGAGGGTGAAGAGGATCGGGTGGTGATCTCCAAGGGCTAGCAGGCTGTTGAAAAAGCCCGCCGGCATCGTTCTCGTATCGCTCAGAGGCTCAACGTACGGCGCAGAGTACGCTTCACCTCTTCGCTCACTGCGGCCTTGCCGGACAGCCTTTTTGAACAGCCTGCGTGTCTATTCTGGCTAAGGAGGAGGAATCATGAGTCTCAAACGCAAAGACCTCTTGAGCCTGGCCCCTCTGTCGGTGGATGAGATCCGGTTGATCCTGGAAACGGCCGATTCGTTCAAGGAAGTGACGGGTCGTGAGATCAAGAAAGTTCCGGCACTCCGGGGGCGCACCGTGGTGAACCTGTTCTTCGAGCCCAGCACCAGGACACGCACCTCGTTCGAGTTGGCAGCGAAGCGACTGAGCGCGGATGTGATCAACTTCTCGCCGTCCTCGAGCAGTGTAGTCAAGGGGGAAACGTTGCTCGATACCGCGCGCAATATCGAGGCGATGCAAGCAGATATTATCGTCCTGCGCCACCCTTCGGCCGGGGCGGCCGAGGCGTTGGCCCGGGGAGTGAAGTCTTCCGTGATCAACGCAGGAGACGGGTGGCATGAGCATCCGACACAGGGCCTCTTGGATTTGTATACGATTCGAGAGCGCGGATTGTCGTTCGAGGGATTGCGGGTGGCGATCGTCGGAGATGTGGCGCATAGCCGTGTGGCGCGTTCGAATATTCACGCGCTCGTGAAGTTGGGGGCAGAGGTTCGGCTGGTGGGGCCGCCGACGATGATGCCGTATGGAGTGGAGAAGCTGGGGGCGCGGGTCTTCTACAATCTTGACGAGGCGTTGCGCGGCGTGCAGGTGATCATGATGTTGCGATTGCAACTCGAACGGCAGGGCATTGCGCTGTTTCCGACCATCCGCGAATATGCGAGGCTGTACGGTTTGACGACTGAGCGGGTCGAGTCGGCCGAGCCTGGGGCGATTGTGATGCATCCGGGTCCGATCAATCGCGGGGTCGAAATCTCTCCGGAGGTGGCCGATAGTTTGTCGTCGGTGATTCTGGAGCAGGTCGCGAACGGCGTGGCTGTCCGCATGGGGATTCTCTATCTCTTGTCAGGCAATAATTGAATGGTCATTATGCAGGTAGATAGGCTGAAGGCGTTTAGGGGTCAAGCATGCGCGATCACACGCAACTACACTATCAATTACGTTTGTCGAAGCGCTTGGCTTTTTGGGCAACGAGGATTTCTCGTCGCTTGAACCCAAGGTCGTAGAAACCGAGAAGGTGCTGAATGGTTTGGTTCGTGCGCTCCGAGATCACGTATAACCTTCAGCCTTAACCCCTGAGCCATGACACGCATTGAACTATTGAAGGAAGTATCGAACCTATGAAACCTTCGTCGAGTCAGCACATGCTTATTTCAGGCGGGCGCGTCATCGATCCGGGACGATTCAACGGCGTGGCCGACGTGTTGATCGATGCAGGCCGAGTCGTCGCGGTGGGGGCACACCTTAAAGCTCCTGTCGGGGCCACGAAGATCGACGCCACCGGTCGATTGGTGCTTCCCGGCTTTGTCGACCTCCACGTCCACTTCCGTGAGCCGGGCTTCGAATATAAAGAATCGATCCAGAGCGGGGCGGCAGCGGCGGTAGCCGGTGGCTTCACATCTGTGTGTTGTATGCCCAACACGAATCCCGTCAATGACAATCAGGCGATTACGGAATTCATGCTCGATCGTGGGCGAGAAGCTGGGCTGGCAAACATCTTTCCGATCGGTGCGATTACGAAAGGGTCGGAGGGGAAGGAACTGGCGGAGATCGGGGACTTGCGGCGTGCCGGCTGTGTCGCGATCTCGGACGACGGAAAGCCGGTGATGAACAGCCTGGTCATGCGGCGAGCCATGGAGTATGCGCTGGCCTTCGATGTGCCGGTCGTCGATCATTGCGAAGACCTGCATCTCGCCGAAGGAGGCTGTATGAACGAAGGGACCATCTCGACCGAGCTCGGACTTCCGGGGATGCCGGCGGCAGCGGAAGATGTGATGGTCGCGCGGAATGTCGCCTTGGCGGAATTGACGGGGGCTCGGCTGCACCTGGCGCATATCAGCACGGAGGGATCGGTCCGAATGGTACGGGAGGCTAAGTCACGCGGGCTCAAAGTGACCGCAGAGGCCTGCCCCCATCATTTTACTATCACAGAAGAAGTGGTCCGAGGGTATAATACGTATGCCAAAATGAATCCTCCGCTTCGGACGTGGAAGGATGTGCAGGCGATCAAGGAAGGTCTTCGTGATGGTACGATCGATGTCATTGCCACGGACCATGCCCCGCATGCCACTCAGGAAAAACAGTTGGGATTTACCGAAGCGCCATTCGGGATCGTCGGACTGGAGACGGCGCTGCCATTAACCTTCGCGCTGGTTGACGAAGGGATCTTATCGTTGGAGTCGGCAGTCGATAAGTTGAGTACGGCTCCGGCGAAGGCGTTCGGATTGGCTAAAGGCACGTTGGCGGTCGGGGCTGATGCCGATGTGGCGGTCGTCGATCAGCAGGAACAGTGGGAGGTCGATCCGGCCAAGTTTCGCTCAAAGAGTCGAAATACGCCGTTTGCCGGATGGAAGGTCAAGGGTCGGGTGACAACGACGATCGTGGGCGGCCGGGTCGTATTCGAGGCCGGCCAGGCAGAGCGGTAATCCGGTGCGACAGGCGTCCCGTTGGGTGATGGTCTGTTGCCTCACGCTTGAATGGCTGGCGCTGGGAGTATGGGTCGGTGGCGGACTGGTGCTCATCGGGGCGGTCATTCCCGCGGTCTTCAATACATTCGGGGGACAGGATTTAGGCGGACTATTTTTGACACGGGCATTCGAGGGCTATCATCGCTTCATGATTGGAGCGCTGATCACCCTCTGGGTTGCAGGGTGGTATCGCTGGTGGAGTGGCGATCCGGTGGTCTCGATCAGTCGGGGCGAGATGGCTGTGTTGGCAGGGATGGTGGTGATCGCGGGGATCATTATTCTGTGGTTGCACCCCTATGCTGCAGCGCTTCAAGCCCAGGCTTTCGCGGCGCAAGAGGCGGCGGCGAAGAAAGAGGCCTTGGAAGCTTTCTTTCGTGTGTTGAAGCCGACTCGGTGGATCTACATGGTTGATCTTGTACTGGGCATCCTTTTGATCGGGATGAAGGCGAAGCGTTCTCTCAACCGGAACGGAGTGCTCACGTGAAAAAAGCATTGTTGGCGCTGGCAGACGGCACGATTTTCGAAGGCCGTGCTCTCGGCTACGAAGGGGAGACAGTGGGAGAAGTCGTATTCAACACGGCCATGACCGGCTACCAGGAGGTCTTGACCGATCCTTCGTACAAAGGGCAAATCATCACCATGACCTCTCCTCATATCGGAAATTATGGGGTGACGCCTGAGGATGCCGAATCGAGACGGATTTGGGCTGAGGGGTTCATCGTGAAAGAGGCGAGCCGGCTCAATAGCAACTGGCGCAGCCGACAGCGGGTACACGACTACTTGCATGAGGCCAAGGTTGTCGCAATCGAAGGGCTGGATACGCGGGCTTTGACCCGCCACTTGCGCGAGCATGGCTCCCAGCAAGGCGTCATCACCCATATCGACGGGGATTCCAGCCGGGTCGTCGAGAAAGCACAGGCCGCTCCGAGCATCGTTGGGCGAGACCTGGCGACAGAGGTGACCTGTGGAAAGTCCTATCAGTGGACGGAAGGATCGGGTGAGTGGGCGCCCTCGCTCGACGGCAAGTTATGGAGCAGTGCGGCCAGGCGGTGGCATATCGTGGCCTACGATTTCGGGATGAAACGAAATATTCTTCGCAGGCTGGTGGATGTGGGATGCGAGGTGACGGTCGTTCCGGCTTCGACCACTGCCGCGCAGGTGAAAGCCTTGAAGCCTGATGGGATCTTTCTGTCGAACGGTCCGGGAGATCCAGAAGGCGTGCCCTATGCCGTAGAGGCCATGCGGGAATTGATCGGACACTGTCCGATCTTCGGCATTTGTTTAGGACATCAAATTCTTGGTCTCGCGCTGGGGCTCAAAACCTACAAGTTGAAATTCGGTCATCATGGGGCGAATCATCCGGTCATGGATCTCCGCACGAGACGAGTCGAGATCACCTCGCAAAACCACAATTTCGCGGTGCAAGCTCTCCACCCGATCAACGCCATTCCAGATCGGCCACCCATGGTGCACACCTCGTTCGGCCCAGTGTCGGTGACTCATCTGAGTTTGAACGATCATTCAGTCGAAGGATTGGCCTGTGCCGATCATCCGGTATTTTCAGTGCAGTATCATCCCGAGGCGTCTCCTGGTCCCCATGACTCCGCCTACTTATTCACCGAGTTTACGCAAATGTTGGAGAAACAGCATGAATAGAGTCTACCCAATGCTAGTTCGGCTCTGCCTCGTTGCAGCCATTGGTCTGCAAGCCGGTTGCATTACCGTCAATCTCATCGAACCATCCGGGCCGGTGCAGGAAGTGCAATTGAGCGGCACAGGCTCAGGTAAAGTCTTGTTGCTCGATCTATCGGGGGTCATCAGCGCCCAAGATAAAGAAGGCCTCGTTCCGCAGCCCAATATGTTGGCCACGTTCAAGGAAGAGCTCACGCGGGCCTTAAAGGACGACAAGATCAAAGCCGTGGTTGTCCGCATCAACAGTCCCGGCGGCACGGTGACTGCTTCGGATATCATGTATCACGAGTTGCGGGAGTTCAAAATCAAGAAGAAGGTGCCGATAATTGTGTCGATGATGGATGTGGCAGCGTCGGGAGGCTATTACCTGGCTATGGCGGGGGACAGTATTTTCGTCCATCCCTCAACGGTGACGGGCAGCATCGGCGTCATCATGTTGACCGTCAATGCGAGGGGACTGCTCGAAAAAGTCGGGGTCGAAGCCAACGCCATCACGTCCGGGCCGCGCAAGGACATGGGCTCGCCATTTCGAGTGATGACGCCTGAGGAGCGGGGGATCTTTCAGGCTGTGATCGATTCGTTCTATTACCGATTCCTGACGGTCGTGCAGGAGGGGCGTCCCCATCTGTCGGCTGAACAAATCAAGAAACTGGCCGATGGGCGGATCTATTCCGGGGATCAGGCCAAAGCGGCAGGCCTGATCGACGAGATCGGGTATCTCGATGACGCAATCGAACTGGCCAAGAAGAAAGCGAGTCTTACAGAAGCGCGGGTCGTCACCTATGGGCGGCGGGGAGAATATCATCACAACATCTATTCGCGTTTCTTTGGGACAAGCTCGGGTATCACCGGGTTAGCTAATCTGGATTTGCTATCGCTGGTGCGGGGTGGAACGCCGCAGTTCATGTATCTCTGGATGCCGTGATACAGTCTTTTCAATGGGCGATGTCTCGATTCGTTCCATGATGCACTTCTTTTATGGCGCATTGGCCAGACAGTACAATTGGCAAATTCCTGGCGACACCGATCGGACGCCGAGGCATGTTGGCGTTGGGCACCCATGGGGCGATGAGCCTGTGTGCGGCGCTTGGGGCTGGAGCGGCCCTGAGTCTGTTCGGCAGCCTGAGCGGCTGTTACAGGGCGCCGGGCACGGCCCGCGATCAGGTGATCTTTTTCTCAGAAGAGAAGGAACTGGAATATGGAGTGAGCGCATTTCATCAGGTCTTACGTGCAGCGCCCCTCAGTGACAATGCGGACGTGAACGAGCAGGTGCACCGCGTGGGACGAAAGATTGCGGAAGCCGCCAACAAGCCGGAGTATCAGTGGGAGTTCGCAGTTATTCAGGACGATAAGATGGTCAATGCCTTCGCGCTTCCAGGCGGGAAGGTCGCCATTTTTACCGGGATTCTCAAACATACGAAAGACGATGCCGGGTTGGCGACGGTGATGGGGCATGAAGTCGCGCATGCATTGCAGCGTCACGGGGTGGAGCGCATGAGCCGGAGTATTCTGGATCAAATTGCGCAATTAGGCGCATTGGGCGCGGCGGCGTCCGGAAATGCCAATGCCGGTGCGATCCAGGGCTTATTGGGGGCGTATGGAGTCAACGTGTCGTTGCCCTTCAATCGAAAACAAGAATCGGAAGCCGACTACATCGGACTTCGATTGATGGCGCAGGCCGGATACGATCCGCGCGAAGCTGTGCCCTTTTGGGAGCGCATGAGCGGGTGTCCGAAACAGATGATCGGGAAGCTCTGTTTTCGGTCGCAGCAGGCGATACCTGAATTTCTGTCCACCCACCCGTCCGATCTGACGCGTATCAATCAAATCGAAGCGTGGCTGCCCGAAGCGCTCGAGTACTATCGAAGGTCTGGGGGAAGGATCGCGCCACCTGCGCCTGCCCCATACAGGCCACTGATCGGGCCGATGCCACAAACCAGCTAGCTGACTATACACACGAGGTCTCCGTGCCGAAGCGGACAGATATCACATCCATCCTACTCATCGGATCCGGTCCGATCGTCATCGGGCAGGCATGTGAGTTCGACTATTCCGGCACGCAGGCTTGCAAAGCGCTGAAGGAGGAAGGGTACCGGGTGATTCTCATCAATAGTAACCCGGCGACCATCATGACCGATCCAGAGATTGCAGATCGGACCTATGTGGAACCGATCACGGTTGAGGTCGTGGAGAAAGTGATCGAGCGTGAGCGGCCCGATGCCCTGCTCCCGACCATGGGAGGACAGACCGCGCTGAATACGACGATGGGATTGGTCAAGCGGGGGACACTCGAAAAGTATGGCGTCAGATTGATCGGCGCCTCTGCCGAGGCGATCCATAAGGCCGAAGATCGCGAAGCCTTCAAACATGCCATGCAGCGAATCGGCTTGCGGGTCCCGGCCAGCGGCACGGCCCACAATCGTGGCGAGGCCATCAAAATTCTTGAAGAGATCGGATTTCCGGCGATCATTCGACCGTCGTTCACCATGGGCGGGACCGGTGGAAATATCGCGTATAACAGGGAAGAGTTCGAGAAGATCGTCGAATGGGGGCTCGCGGTGAGTCCCGTCGGCCAACTGTTAATCGAAGAGTCCGTGATCGGGTGGAAAGAATATGAACTGGAAGTGATGCGGGACCTCAAAGACAACGTCGTCATCGTCTGTCCAATCGAAAACCTGGACCCCATGGGAGTGCACACGGGCGACAGCATCACGATCGCGCCTGCGATGACGCTCTCGGACAAAGAATATCAGCGCATGCGGAATGCCGCGATTCGAATCATGCGTGAGATCGGGGTCGATACCGGCGGATCGAACGTCCAGTTCGGCCTGGATCCGAAGAACGGCGACATGGTGGTCATCGAAATGAATCCGCGTGTGTCGAGGAGTTCTGCGCTCGCCTCGAAAGCGACAGGATTCCCCATCGCCAAGATCGCCGCAAAGCTCGCCGTGGGCTACACGCTGGATGAAATCACCAACGACATTACCGGTGTCACAAAAGCCTCATTTGAACCGACGATCGACTACGTGGTGGTGAAAATCCCGCGGTTTGCCTTCCAGAAATTCCGGGGAGTCGATCCCACCCTCACAACGCAGATGAAATCGGTGGGCGAAGTCATGGCGATCGGGCGCACGTTTAAGGAGTCCTTGCAGAAGGCAATTCGTTCGATGGAGTTAAACATGAACGGACTCTCCTCGCGGGAGGGCTTGGATCGTGGGATTCCCCAAGGGTTCGATCGGCAATCATCGCTGGAACGGGTACGCCAGCATCTGCGCGCACCGCTGGCGGAACGGTTATGGCACTTGGCGGATGGTATCCGTCTCGGCCTCACCAATGACGAGCTGTTTACCCTCACGAAGATCGACCCCTGGTTTTTGGAGCAGATCCGTGAACTGATGCACTTTGAAGCCCAGCTGGCTGGACAGGCGGGAGAGAAACCGGCTGTGCTGGAGGAGTCCCTTTTGTGGGAGGCGAAGGAACTGGGATTTTCAGACGATCGTATCGCGCACCTGATCGGCGTGACGGCATCCTCGGTCCGAAAGCAGCGAACAAAGGCCGGCCAGGGCAAACGAGGGGTGACCTACAAACGGGTCGATACCTGTGCCGCAGAGTTCGAAGCGCATACTCCGTATCTCTATTCGACGTACGGAAGCGAGTGTGAAGCTCGCCCGACAGACCGGAAGAAAGTGATTATCCTCGGCGGAGGGCCGAATCGTATCGGGCAGGGAATCGAGTTCGACTATTGTTGCGTGCATGCGGCCATGGCTCTCCGGGAAGAAGGCATCGAATCGATCATGGTGAACTGCAACCCAGAAACGGTGAGCACCGACTACGATACGTCTGACCGCCTCTATTTCGAACCATTGACCGAAGAAGACGTACTGAACATCGTGGAGCGCGAGCAGCCGTTGGGAGTCGTATTGCAGTTCGGTGGACAGACCCCCCTCAAGCTTGCGCTGCCCTTGGCCAAGGCCGGGGTCCGGATTTTGGGCACCAGTCCTGAGGCAATCGATCGTGCGGAAGACCGAGAACGATTTCGCGATCTCTTGACCAAGCTCGGACTCAGTCAGGCGGAAAGCGGCATGGCCCGATCTGTCGACGAAGCCGTTCGCATCGCCTCGCAGATCAGCTATCCGGTCATGGTGCGGCCGTCATATGTATTGGGTGGGCGCTCCATGCAGATCGTCTACGACGAATCCGGGTTGCTGGAGTATATGAAGTCGGCGGTCAAGGCCTCACCGAAACATCCGGTGTTGATCGACAAATATCTGTCGGATGCGATTGAAGTCGATGCCGATGCCATCTCGGATGGGACACACGTCGTGGTGGCAGGAATCATGGAACACATTGAAGAAGCCGGGGTGCATTCGGGAGACTCGGGCTGTTCGTTGCCTCCCTATTCACTCAGTCGGGAGATCGTCGAAGAGATTCGCCGGCAAATGAAGGCGTTGGCGCTGGAACTCGGCGTCATTGGACTCATGAACGCGCAATTTGCAGTGAAAGGGGAGACGATTTACGTGTTGGAGGTGAATCCTCGGGGCTCGCGCACCGTGCCGTTCGTCAGCAAAGCGATCGGTGTACCGCTGGCCAAGCTGGCCATGAAAACCATGGTGGGTAAGAGCCTTCGCGATCTTGGGTTAATCGAAGCTCCGACTCCCACGCATTTGTCCGTGAAAGAATCTGTCTTTCCCTTTAATAAGTTCCCAGGGGTGGATGTTCTGTTGGGGCCGGAGATGAAGTCCACCGGCGAAGTGATGGGCATCGATCAGGATTTTGGCTGGGCGTTCGCAAAGTCCCAAGCAGGAGCCGGTGCGCCTCTTCCGAAGGGAGGGACTGCATTCATCAGTGTGAAGGAGAACGATCGCCCGGCGGCGTTGGACGTTGCACGACAGCTCACGCGGCTGGGGTTTGACATTCAAGCGACAAGTGGAACGGCGGAGTATTTCCGCAATCATGGAGTGGCCGCGGACACTGTCCACAAAGTCAAGGAAGGTCGCCCGCATATCGTGGACCACATCAAGAACGGACAGGTGGCTCTGGTTGTGAACACGGTGAGCAATGCGGCGTCACATGCCGATTCATTGTCGATCCGCCGGGAGGCCTTGAATAAGGGCCTGGCGTACTATACGACCATTCGAGGAGCACGAGCCGCGGTGATGGGGATCGAAGCGATTCTCAAAAAAGAACTCACCATTCGGTCGCTGCAGGAATATCACCATCACTCATAAGAGGACGTTCGGATTATGCCGACACCGATCACCAGGAAAGGGCACGAGGCGCTTCAAGCAGAGCTTGATCGCTTACGCAAAGTCGAGAGAGCAAAGAATATCGAAGCCATTGCCGAAGCCCGCGCCCATGGCGATTTGAGCGAAAACGCGGAGTATGATGCCGCCAAGGAACGCCAGGGATTCATCGAGTCGCGCATCGTGGAACTGCAGGGGAAGTTGGCCGACGCCCGTATTATCGACACAGCCGGGCGGGTCTCCGACACCATCGTATTCGGCGCCACGGTGCTCCTGATTGAACAGGAGTCGCAGTCGAAGCGGGAGTATACGCTGGTGGGGCAGGATGAAGCCGACATGAAAGTGAACCGTATCTCAATCCAGTCCCCGGTCGGCAAAGCGCTGATTGGAAAGCGGGTTGGTGATTTCGTCGAGGTGAAGACCCCGGTCAAAACGGTCGAATATGAGGTAGTGGAGATTCGCTTCGAGGAATTGTAAGGTGCTACATCCTCTGGCGCTCATCACGCTGTTGACCGATTTTGGGGATAGGGACGCGTTCGTGGCGAGCATGAAGGGGGTGATCCTTACCATCAATCCCCATGCCACCCTTGTCGATCTCTCGCATCACGTGCCGCCCCATTCGATTGAAGACGCCGCCTATCTCTTGAACTCCTGCTATCGATACTTTCCAAAGGGGACAGTGCACGTGGCCGTCGTCGATCCCGGTGTCGGCAGCGCGCGGCGTCCCCTTGTCGCAAAAAACGAGCACTACTTCTTTCTGGCTCCCGACAACGGACTCTTGACGCCGATCTTTGCCGAATACCGCGACATGGAAGTGCGAGAGATTGAGAATGCGGATATTCGCTTGGCATCACCGGGCCATACCTTCGACGGCCGCGATCTCTTCGCCCCGGCCGCAGCGTGGCTAACCACGATGCGACCGTTCGCGTCCTTTGGGCCACTCATCGATGACTACAAGACCTTCACGATTTCGAATCCGACATGGGAATCCAACGTGTTGGTAGGAGAAATCGTCCACGTCGATCGATTCGGCAATCTGATTTCCAACCTGACCTCCAGCCATTTGGAGGAATTTCGAGACGTCACGAAGCGACCCAACACGCTTATCCGTATTGCCGGCCACACGATCGATGCGCTGGTGGGTAGCTATAGCGAGGGCCATCCGCTGATTCCCCGCGCGCTGATCAATAGCGACGGACGGATCGAGATTTTCTTAAAGGAATCGAGCGCGGCTCAGGCGATGAATACAGGTCGAGGTCAGCGGGTGGATCTTCAGTAACACTTCCACGCTCGCCGCTCACTCCCTCGACATACTGTTCAAGTACGCCTCAAGATGTCACGGCTTATTGCACCCGTCTCGCAACGCACCATCATGAACAAGGGGGGCTAGCCCGACGCGTGCCTGCCGGTCCCCGATCACGACTCGATACATCTCACGAATTCGATCTCCAAACAACAGCAGCATGATTCCCGCATAGGTCAACGCGCCTATAGAAGATTGAATGGCAAGACGAAGTCCGTGATGCCATTCCTCCGGCAAGCCAAGGCGAACCAGCGCCACAACGCCCACCATGGCCGTACATCCGGTCACAGCCGGCCGAAAGGTGTGCCAATAGTCGATCCAAGAACAGCCCAGAATGCGATTGACGTACACGAACGCTGGTACGATGGAAATCGGAAAGCCGACGAGCCATCCGACCGCCACGCCGATCAATCCGAATTGCGCGCCGACGTAGAAGCAGATGGGCAGCACCGCCAGCGCGAAGATACTGAGCCACATGTTGGTCGAGAAATGCCCGGTCCAGAGCAAGACGTGCGCCAGCAGGTCTTGGCCCGAGAGTATTGCCATGTAGATACAGAGTAATTGGAGCGGGACGATCACGCCACTCCAGGCATCTCCCAGCGCGAGCAATACAAAATCATCGGCTGTCATAGCGAGTCCCAGCGATGCAGGCAAGGTGAGATAGGACACGGCTTCCGTGAGGAGAAAGAAGTACCGCCGCAATTCCTCTTTGTTTGTCTGAACGGTCGTGAAAATTCCCGGCACGACTCCGCTCATCAAGGAGGTCACTTCCCGGACCGGCAGAGAAGCAAAGGATGTCGCAAACCCAAAGATACCCAGGGCGTCCTTGCCGAGGACACGTCCGATGATCGTGGAGTCGGCCGAGCTGTATCCATAGTACGCCACTCGTGACACCAGAATGCGCCATCCAGAGAGCATGGGGCCGGTCAACGTCTGAATGTTTCGAGGCCAGGCAGGCATGATCGGACGAGAGATGAATAGTACCACGGTGATGAGTCCATAACTAACCAGTGTATTGACGACCAGAGCCCAATAGGTCCACCCCGCATAAGCGGCCAGCGCCATCGTTGCAGCGGCGATCGTGACTTGGAGTCCGTTGATCCATGCAAGGGTTCGAAATTGCAGATCCCGCTGTAGAAGGGCTCGAGGGAGAATTTGCAGCGCATCGATCACGAACGTGAGGCTGAGAGCAGAGACGATGATCGCAACCTGAGGCTCCTGGAAATAGAGTGCGATCGGAGCCGAAAGGCCGAGGTAAAGCAGCGTGAGGGCGATACCAAGAAGGAGTCCGGCACCGGCCAGCCGTTGGAGTTGCTCTTTGCTCAACGAGCGGTCCTGTAGAAGAATCGCGTCGAGGCCAATGCCTTCGATCAAGCGGGCCAACCCGATCGAGACGCTCGCCATGGCTACCAAGCCGTAATCGCCCGGCGTGAGAACGCGTGCGACATAGAGTGTGGCTGCCCAGCTGATGGCTTGCGCGATCCATCGTCCGAGGGCCGTCCATGCAAGCCCATGAAATAGAGTTCGGTCGAGATCTTTGCGGGACTGCGCGGAGAGGTCGTCGACTGGATCAGGCGGCATAGGCAGAGACGGATCGGTAGTTTTCACGAGGGTAAATAATTGGACACGTTCGAGAAAAGACTACAGGTATCAGGGAAGAAACGAAACAAGAAACATCACCCGCGCATGCCAGCTGTTCCGAGCAGGAGCGGAGATCAGAAGTCGGATGCAGGGAACGTGGTGACGGATTCGATGGAAGCACGGAGGATTTCCACCATGCGCCTGAGTTCCGGAAGTGAGGTGCTGAGTGGCGGCATGAGGATTATCACGTTGCCGATCGGGCGTAGTAATAGTCCTCGGTGGCGGGCCTCCATCGCCACTTTGTGGCCGATCCTTGCTTCAAGCGGAAAGGCATTCTTTGTGTTTTTGTCTTTCACCAATTCAAGTGCCGCGATGAACCCTCGCTGTCTCATATCTCCCACCTGAGGCAGTCGCTGGAGTGGCTGTAGCAGTCGCGCCATCGCCTTGATCTTTGGTTGGAGTCGAGAGAGCGTCTTCTCTTTCTTGAACACGTCGAGGTTGGCGAGCGCCACGGCACAGCCGAGCGGATTACCTGTGTAGCTGTGTCCGTGGAAGAACGTCTTGAAGTCTTCATACGGACCCAGAAAAGCCTGGTAGATCTCGTGGGTAGTAAGGGTTGCGGCGAGCGGCATGTAGCCGCCTGTGAGGCCCTTGCTGATTGCCATCAAGTCCGGCGTGATTCCTTCATGCTGGCAGGCGAACATCTTGCCGGTGCGGCCGAAGCCGGTCGCGACTTCATCGGCGATCAACAGGACATCGTATTTGGTGCAGAGCTCACGAATGCGTTTCAGATATCCCGGAGGGGAGATCAACATGCCTGCTGCGGCTTGAACAAGTGGTTCAATGATGAAGCCGGCCAGTTCACGATGATGACCTTTGAGTATCCGTTCAATCGGTTCGAGACAGGCCATCTGGCACGAAGGGTAAGTCAGATTGATCGGGCAACGATAGCAATAGGGCGGCTCGGCTTCGAAGGTGGGGAATAGCAGCGACTTGAATCGTGAATGGAAAAGTTTGATGTTGCCCACGCTGACGGCGCCGACGGTATCGCCATGGTAGGCCAGCTTTAGATGCAGAAACGACTGTTTGGGACCGGCTTCAGGACGCCGTTGCTGCCAGTATTGGATCGCCATCTTGAGCGCGATTTCGACTGCCGTCGAACCATCGTCAGAGTAGAACACGCGCGTCAGGCCTTTGGGTGCGATCCGAATCAACGCGCGCGCGAGCTGAATCGCCGGGAGATTGGAGAGACCGAACAGTGACGAATGCGCGATCTGATCCAACTGTCTCTTGATCGCACGATCGAGTACCGGATGTCGGTGGCCGTGGAGATTGACCCAGATGGATGAAGTCCCATCGAGATACTTCTTCCCATCCGTATCGATCAGGTAGGACCCTTTCCCCCGCTCGATAATGAGCGGCTCTTCCTGTTCCCATTCCCGCATTTGGGTGAACGGATGCCAGAGATACGTTCGATCCCAGTCGCGTAATTGTTTCGTAGAGGGTTGTCGAGCCATAGTGGTTGAGTAGGCGTGAATGGTTAATCGTCAAGCGTTAATCGTTGGGCCGACAGGAGTCTTTCATTCGATTGACGGATAACGAGTCACGATGAACGGGCACGGGAGTGCCGGGGCGGAGCGGATTATACGAGTGAGCGATTGCTTTGACAACCTTGGAGACGGTATCTATAATGAGTCGATTTTATTGGGAAATGAGTTAGGATTTGCAAAGACTCATACGCAATTTCTCGATTATTGCCCATATCGATCACGGCAAATCAACCCTCGCTGACCGGTTCCTGGAAGCCACGGGCGCAGTCACGGCCCGAGAATCAAAAGATCAGATTCTCGACGCGATGGACTTGGAGCGTGAACGCGGGATCACGATCAAGGCTCATGCGGTTGCGGTTCGGTATCAGGCCAAGGATGGGAAGACGTATGCCCTGCATTTGATCGATACGCCGGGGCACGTCGACTTTACCTATGAAGTGTCGCGCAGTTTGGCGGCATGCGAAGGCGCGCTCCTGCTCGTCGATGCCACGCAAGGGGTGCAGGCCCAGACGATTGCCAATGTGAATTTGGCGATGGCCAACGATCTAACGATCATTCCGGTTATCAATAAGATCGATCTGGCGAGCGCCGACCTGGACGGTACCAAACAGTCAATTTCCGATGTGCTGCTGCTGGATGCGAGCGATGCGCTGCCGATCAGCGCGAAAGAGGGAAAAGGTGTGCCTGAGGTGTTGGAGGCGGTCATTGCGCGGATTCCTCCACCATCGGGTGACCCTCAGGCGCCGCTCAAGGCGCTCATCTTCGACTCCTGGTTCGATAATTATCAGGGGGTGATCGTGCTGACGAGAGTGATCGATGGAGCCCTGCGGCCTGGAATGAAGATCAAAGTCATGTCGAACGAACGGATGTTCGAAGTGATGGAAGTCGGCCAATTCACTCCGAAACGAACCAAACGGACCGAGCTGTTGACCGGCGAGGTCGGCTACCTCTGTGCGAACATGCGGGAAGTCGCAGACGTCAAAATCGGCGATACGCTCACAGACGCGGTGTCGCCCACGAGCGTGCCGTTCCCAGGGTATAAAGAAGTGAAGCCGCTGGTGTTCTGCGGGCTCTATCCCACCGACACGGGCCGGTATGAAGATTTGCGGGATGCGCTGATCAAACTGCGGTTGAACGACTCGTCATTCGTGTATGAACCGGAGACGTCCCTTGCGTTGGGGTTCGGGTTTCGATGCGGTTTCCTTGGCCTGCTGCATATGGAAATCATTCAGGAGCGGCTCGAGCGCGAATATAACTTGACGCTCCTCACCACCGCCCCGACCGTCGTCTATCGTGTGTTGACGACCAAGGGTGAGGTGCTGGAGGTCAACAATCCGACGCAGCTTCCTCCTCCCAGCAGTATCGAGGCATTTGAAGAGCCGTTTATTCTGGCGTCGATCATTACTCCAGAACGGTACATGGGGGCCATCCTTCAGCTCTGTCAGGAGCGCCGAGGTATTCAGCGAAGCATGCAGTTTCTCGATCCGACGCGGGTGATGATCAGTTATGAATTGCCGCTCAACGAAGTCATTCTCGACTTTTACGACAAGCTCAAGTCGCGCACGCAAGGCTATGCCTCGCTCGACTACGAACTGCTTGGCTATCGTGAATCCGAACTCGTGCGGCTCGATATCTTATTGAACGGCGAAGCGGTCGATGCCTTGTCCTTCATCACCCATAAAGACCGTTCCATTCAGCGCGGGCGTCAGCTCGCCGAAAAAATGAAGGAACTCATCCCGCGGCAGATGTATGAGATCGCCATTCAGGCGGCGATCGGGAGCAAGATCATTGCGCGAGAAACAATCGGAGCCATGAAAAAGAACGTGCTGGCAAAATGCTATGGCGGTGATATTACGCGGAAACGCAAGCTCCTCGAGAAGCAGAAGGAGGGAAAGAAGCGCATGAAATCGGTGGGGAGCGTGGAAGTGCCGCAAGAGGCCTTCCTCGCTATCTTGAAGGTCGGTGAGGAATGAGCGGGGAGACGAAACGCCCCCCATCGGACGACCTCACGACCGCGACCCCACCGAGGCGGACGGATGCCGCAGGCGCGCCGGCGGTATTCAGCGAACCACCGTCGGTGGCGCGGCCGGGTAAGAAGTCTCTCATTCGCGAATATGCAGAAGCTATTATTGTGGCGATGCTCCTGGCGTTTGCGATCCGGGTGTTTGTCGTCCAGGCCTTCAAGATTCCCTCCGGGTCGATGATTCCCACGTTGTTGATTGGGGATCATATCCTGGTCAGCAAGCTGACCTATGGCATTCAATGGCCCAGCCAGTGCAAGTTTTCAGCGGGCTTCCCTCCCATCAATTGCTATGCCTCGCAGGCACTCATCGAGTTCGGCAAGCCCCAGCGGGGAGACATTATCGTGTTCCGGTTTCCTGAAGACGAGGAAAAGGACTTCATCAAACGCATCGTGGGAACTCCCGGCGATACCATCCAGCTTCGCAATAAAACGGTGTTAGTGAACGGGGTTCCGCTCGATGATAAATCATTCACCCAACGGATCGATCCGGGGGTCATTGACGGGACCATCAATCCGCGCGACAATTTCGGGCCGGTGACCGTGCCCGATGACGCTTACTTCGTGATGGGGGACAATCGCGACCAAAGTCTGGACAGCCGGTTTTGGGGGTTCGTGCGTGAGGAAAAAGTTCGCGGGAAGGCGTTCCGCATATACTGGTCGTGGAGCGGCCAGGGCCAATGGACGGAGTGGGTGAGATGGGATCGATTCGGCAAAGCCATTCAGTAAGAAAAGCGGCGCGCCACGTTGCGGCAGACTCTCAAGCTCAGAGCAAGAGCGCTGCGGCGTCTCCCCAGGTACTTCGGCAGTACATCTCGCGGTTTCCCCAAGCATCCGTGCTCGTCATCGGCGACCTCATTCTTGACCATTATATATGGGGGCGTGTGAGTCGCATCTCGCCGGAAGCCCCAGTGCCGGTGGTCCATGTCGATTCTGAGTCGTTGAGGCTCGGCGGCGCCGCGAACGTCTTCAATAACATTCTGGCCCTGGGAGGAAAGGCGGACCTCTGCGGTGTCATCGGTTCAGACGAAAGCGGACGGATGCTCCTCAAAGAGTTGGGGTCGAAACGTGCCGGGCGTGGAGGGATTGTGATCGACCAGGACCGCCCGACCATCAGAAAGTCCCGCGTCATTGCGCACAATCAACAGGTCGTGCGCTACGACGTGGAGCGCCGCGCGGAACTCAAACCGGCCATGCAGCGGCGGATTATCCGCTATGTGGAGTCGCGATTACGAGAATTATCCTGTCTCGTGGTATCAGACTATGCCAAGGGGGTGGTGAGCGCCGCCCTGATGTCGGAACTCACGAGGCTCGCCGCACTTCGAGGCATACCGCTCGTTGTCGATCCGAAAGTCGAGCATTTCAGTTACTACAAGGGAGTGACGGTCGTCACCCCGAACCATCACGAAGCGACGCAAGCCGCCGGGGTCCACGGTGAGGACGATCAGACTCACGACGAGGCCGGCGCGATCATACGCCAGCGGTTGGGATGCCAAGCGGTGCTCATTACACGCGGCGAAAAAGGGATGAGTTTGTATGAGGGAGAGGGCGCCTCGTGGCACATTCCCACACAAGCCCGCCAAGTGTTCGACGTGACCGGTGCGGGCGATACGGTAATCGGGACGTTGGCCCTCGCGCTGTCGACCGGCGCATCAACGAGAGATGCCGCGACATTGGCCAACTACGCTGCTGGTGTCGTCGTCGGCATCGTCGGCACCGCGACGCTCTCGGCACAGCAGCTTTCGGAGGCTCTCGGCCATGACTAACAGGATGCTGAAAAAGTCCGCCAGCGGCGTTCTCGCTGCGCTCAGAGGCTCAACGTACCGAAGCGTACGCCTCGCCTCTTTGCTCGCTGCGGCCTTGCTGGACGGCCTTTTTGAGCATCCTGAGAGGTGTGCTTTTGTTGTCCCAGACACACAGACCAAATGAAATCCGGGCATACCCACAGAGTTTTTCCGCAGCCTGCTAAGGCCACACCATCCGTCATGGTGGTGATACCGGTCCGGTACGGGTCATCGCGCTTTCCGGGAAAACCCCTGGTCATGCTCGGACGCAAGCCCATGATCCAGCACGTGTACGAACAGGCCGCAGCCTGTCGCCTCGCGCCGGAGGTGCTGGTCGCTACCGACGATGAACGGATCAAACAGGCTGTGGAACGATTCGGCGGCCGCGTGGCGATGGTCGCGGGAGAGTATCGGACAGGCACCGATCGAGTCGCCGGAGTGGCGCGCATGTTCGACAGGGACTATTATGTGAATCTACAAGGGGATGAGATCCCACTCCATCCGGATTTGCTGACGGATCTCATCGAGCCCTGCATCGTGAACGGCGCAGAGATGGGCACATTGAAGCGCGCAATCGAGTCAGCTGAAGATATGCACAATGCTTCGGTGGTAAAGGTGGTCACGGACCATCTCGGCAACGCGCTCTATTTTTCACGCGCGCCGATTCCACTGGTGCGGGATGACGCCGCCCGCCGGGCGGTCGAGGGATTGCATTATATTCATCTCGGCTTATACATGTACCGGCGCGACACCCTGCTGAAGATTGCGTCCTTGCCTACCGGACAGCTGGAAGATGCGGAGAAATTGGAGCAGCTGCGCGCGTTGGAACATGGCATCCCGATCAGAGTGTGGGAAACCGTTCATGGCTCATTGCGTGTGGATACACCGGGGGATGTCGAGTCGGCGGCAGAGAAGCTTCATGCCTCTCACGTGGTCGAGCAGGAGTCGGGCGCGCTAAAGGCAGCCCCTTTCAGGTAAGGGTGGCATGCGTGTCAGAATCATACGATCCGACAAGATGGGGGCCACGATGAGCAAATTTATTTTTGTCACCGGCGGGGTCGTCTCCTCCTTGGGGAAAGGGCTCGCCTCGGCCTCGATCGGCAATCTGCTCGAGAGTCGAGGGCTCAAGATCACCTTTCTCAAACTCGATCCGTACATCAACGTCGATCCCGGCACGATGAATCCCTATCAACACGGGGAAGTCTACGTGACGGACGACGGTGCGGAAACCGATCTCGACCTCGGCCACTACGAACGGTATACGTCCCTCACCCTCACCAAAGAGAATAACTACACGACCGGCCGGATCTACCATTCGGTCATCACGCGAGAGCGTCGCGGCGACTATCTCGGCGGAACGGTGCAGGTGGTGCCCCACGTCACCGACGAAATCAAACAGTGCATCATGCGCATTGCCAAGGGAATGGACGTAACGATCGTGGAGATCGGCGGCACAGTCGGCGACATCGAAAGCCTGCCCTTCCTCGAAGCGATCCGCCAGATGCCATACGACGTCGGTCGCGAGAACGTGCTCTATGTCCATCTGACCCTGGTGCCGTACATCGGCACAGCCGGTGAACTGAAGACCAAGCCGACGCAGCATTCCGTCAATAAGCTGAGAGAGATCGGTATCCAACCGCACATTCTCCTGTGCCGGACCGACCGGTATCTGCCGCCGGAACTCAAGGGCAAGATCGCGATGTTCTGTAACGTCGAAAAGGACGCGGTGATCACGGCCAAGGACGTCGAGACGATTTATGAAGTGCCGATCGTGTTCCGGAAGGAAGGGCTGGATGAGTTGATCGTGCGCCAGCTTCAGCTCAAGACCGGTCCGCCGAATCTGCGCGAATGGGATGCCATGGTCCAGAAGATCAAGTATCCCAAACATGAAGTTTCGGTCGCGCTGGTCGGTAAATATGCGGGGTTGAAGGAATCGTACAAGAGTCTCTCCGAGTCCCTCGTTCATGGCGGCATCGACCATGAAACGCGCGTGAACGTGCAGTGGATCGAATCGGAGGAGATTGAACGGCTGGGGACCGAACGTATCCTCCGCGAGGTCGATGGGATTTTGGTTCCCGGCGGGTTCGGTGCGCGCGGAATCGAAGGAAAGATCGCCGCGATTCGCTATGCCCGGGAACACCGGATTCCATTCCTCGGGTTGTGTCTGGGAATGCAGTGCGCGACGATCGAGTTTGCACGGAATGTCGCCGGGCTGGCCGGCGCCAACAGCTTCGAATTCGATGAAGCCTCCTCCGATCCCGTCATTCATTTGATGCCGGATCAACAGTCCGTCAGCGACAAGGGCGGGACTATGCGGCTGGGGTCTTATATCTGTGTGCTCGGGGAAGGAACCTTAGCCCAAAAGATGTACGGAGTCAGTGAGGTGCGCGAGCGCCATCGGCATCGGTATGAATTCAACAATGCGTACCGCGAGCGTTTGCTCGCCAAGGGATTTGTGTTGAGCGGGCTTTCGCCGGATGGCCGGCTCGTCGAGATCATCGAATTGAAGGACCATCCCTGGTTCCTGGCGACGCAGTTCCATCCGGAATACAATTCGCGCCCGCACCATCCACACCCGCTCTTTAGCGGCTTTGTGGGAGCGGCTCTCAGAAGGAAGTGCGGGCATTAAGTTGGGGTGCTGAAACAGACTCCCAACTTTGTTCTCGGCTCGACGAGATCTTCAACGTAGCCCACTCGGGTCACGAGCTGTCTCGGCAGATCGGGGGTGGGCGGGTGAGAACGATACGCCTCCGGTTTCGACTCGCCTGCGGCCTCGCTACAAAACTGGTTTGAGCATCTCACGGGAAACTTAAGAAAGACTATGGCCCACGAAGTCCAAATCGGTTCATTTAAAGTCGGCGCAGGCCATCGACCGTTTTTGATTGCCGGGCCTTGTGTCATCGAGAGCGAACAGCTCGTCTTGGACACGGCGGGCCGCATCGCTGAGATCGCCCGGTCACTTGGCATCGCCTATATTTTCAAATCGTCTTTTGATAAGGCGAACCGGACCTCGATCAACTCCTATCGCGGGCCTGGCCTCGAAAAGGGCCTGGCGGTGCTGCAGCAAGTCAAGACACAGCTGGGCCTTCCTGTGTTGACCGACGTTCACACAGAAGAACAAGCGACAGAGGCGGGGAAGGTCGTGGACGTACTTCAGATTCCGGCGTTCCTCTGCCGGCAGACAGATTTGATCATTGCCGCGGCGAGAACCGGCAAAGTCGTGAACGTAAAAAAGGGCCAGTTCCTCTCCCCCCAGGAAATGGGTAATGCGGTGAAAAAAGTGGAGGAGGCTGGAAACCGGAAGATCGTCCTGACCGAAAGGGGATCGTCATTCGGCTACAACAATCTCGTCGTCGATATGCGATCCTTTCCGGTCCTTCGGAGTTTCGGCTACCCGGTGGTCTTCGACGCCACCCATAGTGTGCAGTTGCCGGGTGGGGGGGGAACCAAGTCCAGCGGGCAGCGTGAATTCGTCGAGCCGTTGGCTTGTGCGGCAGCCGGTGCGGGAGTCGATGGCTTCTTCATGGAGGTCCATCCCAATCCGGATGAAGCGTTATCGGACGGACCTAATATGGTGCCGCTCAATCAGCTCAAGGCTTTGTTGGAACGGGTCATGCGGATATGCGACGCATCACAACCACGAAAGTAACCAAGCCAAAGAGCGGTCGGGCCGCGTCGCCGAAAGGTGGAACCAGCCTCGACGTAGGCCGGCGTGTGCTGAGCATCGAAGCGCGTGCCGTTCAGGCCCTCGTTCAACGTCTCGATGGCGGATTCTCGGAAGCGGTAGACCTGCTCTATCAGTGCAAGGGCAAAGTAGTCGTCTCGGGCATGGGCAAGTCCGGGTTGATTGGACAGAAGGTGGCCGCCACGATGGCGAGTACCGGGACACCGTCATTCTTTCTCCATCCGGCCGACGGGCTTCACGGTGACCTCGGCATGCTGGCGCGCCGGGATCTCCTGATCGCCATTTCGAATAGCGGAGAGACACAGGAAATTTTGCAACTCTTGCCTTTCATGGAGCGTATGGGCATTCCCATTGTGGCGATCGTCGGCCGTATGGGTTCGACTTTGGCCAAGAACAGCACCGTCGCGCTGGATGTGTCCGTTGCAGAGGAGGCGTGTCCCATGGGACTCGCGCCGACTGCGAGTACCACTGCGACCCTCGCCATGGGCGATGCCTTGGCCGTCGCACTGCTCGAAAAGCGCGGGTTCAAGAAGCAGGACTTTGCACAATTCCATCCAGGCGGAACACTCGGGCGCCGGTTGCTGGTGAAGGTGCGGGACCTGATGCATAAAAATCAAGAGATCCCCCAAGTACAGGAGACGGCGCTCGCCTCGGAGGCCATTCTCGAAATGTCGGCCAAAAAGCTCGGCATGACCACGGTGGTCGAGCGAGCCGGTTCGCTATTGGGTGTGATTACCGACGGCGACCTGCGGCGGTTTGTCCAGCAGGGGGGAGACTTTGCCAAAGTCACCGCCGGGTCATTGGCCTCACGCCGTCCCAAGTTGATCGGACCGGATGAGCTGGCAGCCAAGGCGGTCGAAATGATGGAGCGGTATGCCATTACCACGCTCGTCGTCGCGGACAACGCCAAGCGAATTGTCGGAGTCGTGCATTTGCATGATCTCTTAAGGCACGGAATCGTGTAGCAAAACGCCGCAAAACGAAACCGTTGTATTTTTTATCTGGTCTGTCTCGTTTGTCTGGTCTATAGTTGGATACACCTCATCACAGGATCCGAATCAACCAGATAGACAAAACAAACCAGATCAACCAGATGAACCAAGTGGGTTATCGATGAATCGCGTATTGGCAGCATGGAGATCAGTCGGGCAGGAATCGCTCAACCTGCCGAACTTCATCACGCTCACACGTATTCTTCTGATCCCTGTCTTCGTCGTCCTGTTTGTCACGCCGACTCCGGAGCGATCTCTCAGCGCAGCTCTCGTGTTTGTCGTCGCAGCGGTCACGGATTTGTTGGACGGCTATTTGGCCCGCCGTAACGGCCAAGTAACCACCCTCGGGAAACTGCTCGATCCCATCGCCGATAAGTTGCTGGTCCTGTCCGCCCTGATTCTCCTGGTTAACGTCGATCGTGTCAGCGCATTGGTCGCCATCCTGGTCATTGCACGCGAGGTTGCAGTCACGGGTATTCGCGCGATTGCTGCAGGGGAAGGCATGGTGATCGTGGCGGAGAACTTAGGCAAGTACAAGATGGCCTTACAAGTCGTGGCGATCGTGCTGTTAGTGCTCGAGGACACGTTCTTGTCCGACCTCGGCAATCTGCATCTTGCCGGTATCGTCACGCTCTATCTCTCGCTGGTGCTCGGCTATGCCTCAGGCGGCCAATATGTCTGGAGCTTTTGGAAGCAAGTCGTGGCCAAGGGACTCTAAGTCGTTTCTCTGGTCTGTTTGGTTTGTTTTGTTTGTTTCGTTCCTCCGGTCGGTGAACCAGATAAACCAAATGAACCAAATAGACCAGATGAACCAGATAGACCGCGTTCGGTGTGCGCACCTCCCCTCAGTCTCCTGATCCATGAATGAAGAGCTTCTCTGTGCGGTCATGACGGCATTCGGCTATCTGCTGGGGGCCATTCCATTCGGCATCGTGGTAGCCAAGGCGATGGGCTTGCCCGATCCACGAACGGCCGGAAGCAAGAACATCGGCTTTACCAACGTCCTGCGCGTATCCGGTAAGAAAGCGGGGGTACTCACTCTTCTTGGCGATCTGGGCAAGGGGTGGGTGCTTGGATGGGCTGCAATGCACTGGCTCACCGTTGAATCCTACATCATGGTCGTGGCGATCGCGCCGATTCTCGGGCACCTCTTCTCGCCATTTCTAGGATTCAAAGGAGGAAAAGGCGTGGCGACGGCGGTGGGATCGGTGCTGGGTCTATCTCCTTCCATTGGGCTCCTATTGTTGTTGATCTGGCTGGGGGCCGTCGCGATCTGGCGCTACTCATCCGGTGGGGCGCTGGCCGCTTTCGCATGCTTCCCGATCGTAGCCATCGTGAATGAACAGAGACAGGAGTTTTTTATCTTTTCTCTGCTCGTCAGTGCGTTGATCTGGTTCAAGCACAAGGACAATATCGTCCGAATATGGAAGGGGCAGGAGAGCAAAATAGGACAGCGGAAGGCCTGACAGCTGTGTCGATTCTTTGCTCCCGGAACGCGCGCCCTGAGAAGGGCCTCGTTCGACGGCCGCAGTAGAATCAACACAGCTGCCAGGCCTTTGAGAGGTGAGTGAAGAGAGAGAAAAAGAAACGAGAGGGAAGGGTAGCCTGGTTGTCCTCTTTGCTCGTGGAACGCGCACGATAAGAATGTGCTCGTTCGACACGCGCAGTCGAGGATCAACCAGGCCACCCTTCCAAGAGGGACACGAGCGAGCTCGGAGGGAGCATAAGGAGCGGCGAGGTGTCCTTCTTGCTCGCGGAACGCGAGAGGGGATGGAGGCTGATGATCTTCTGTGCTCGCGCAACGCGCGGCTTAAGAAAGCCCTCGTTGCACGCGCGCAATAGAAGATCAAACAGCCCCCATCCCTGAAGAGAGAACAAGCAAGCTTGGAAGGATCGTTTGCAACCTCGTTCGATATCTACGGTAGTCCCTTCACCCCATCCTTCTCCACATCGTTTTTAAACTTTCAGTTCATTCCCTCACCCACTAGAAATACACTCTCCCATTCAAGATCACAATCAGTGATCTTGAAGCGTGGGCAAAACATCAAATTTTTGCCCCACGTCTTTACTGAACATGGGGCAATCATGGCAGCGAACGTACTAAATAGCTCGCACGCCGTGCAGATGAGCGTGTTTGTTATCCGCGCCTTCGTGCGCCTACGGCACATCGTAACGGCGCACAAGGAGAAGCAGCGAAGTTGATAGAATTGGAACGTACCGTGGCAAGCCATGATGAGGATATAGGGACACTCTTCGACGCCATCCGCCAGCTCATGGAGCCACTTCCCCCCAAATCCCGGCGCATCGGATTCAAGACGTGACGGGAAAAGCGGTTGACTCATAACCTGACTCATACTTGACTCATCGTTTCCAGTAAGGGGCTATGGATCTGCTCAATCCGCTCCTGGAAGTCGGGTCTTTCGAGCCAATCAGATAGACCGAATAGGCCAGACAGACTCTCTCGGACCCCCTTGATTACTCGCCCGAAGTCTTGAGAACATATGCCCCGCATGATGGCTCACCACGCGACACAGAACCGGACGAGGACAACGCGCTACGGCCTGTGGGCGTTGTGTGTTATCGGGCTCTTGTTTTTCCTCGCCGGCTGCTCGATCATCTCCGTGTATCGCTATGCAGATTGGCTCATTCTCTGGCGAGCCGATCATTACCTTGATCTCACCTCCGACCAACGTCGCGACTTAACCCAACGCCTCACGCCGTTGCTGGCCCGGCATCGGCGTGAGGCTCTTCCGCAGTACGAAGCCTTTCTCATACAGGTCCGGGAACGAATCGAACGGGGACTCACGAGCCAGGACTTCGACTGGGTGTATGCCAACTACGATCGACTACGCGATGATCTCATCGATCGGATCATTGCCGATAGCGGCGTCGTCCTCGCCTCTGTCGATTCCCGCCAAGTACGCACCCTCGAAGCAGCCTTGCGGAAGGACAACGCCAAGGCTGCACGGCTCGCACAATCTCCCGTTCAGGAGCGACTGAAGCACCGCGCGGACGAGATGATCGAGTGGCTGGAAGACTGGTTCGGGGCCCTGTCCAAGGATCAAGAAGTCCAGATCCGCGGATGGAGTCTTGCGTTTCCCGATTCACAACAGTTCTGGGTCTCATACCAACAGCAACGCCAACAGGAACTTCTGACGATCCTCCGTCAACCAAACACGCCCGATATTGTCGCTCGTCAATTGCGTACCTTGCTGGTCTTCTATCCGGACCAGACAGCCCCGCCGGATTATCAAAACGCTGTTCGCGAGATGCGCGTCGCTCTCAAAACCATCGCCCTCTCCATTGATCAGCAAATCACCACACGCCAGCGCCAATACGCCATGACCAAACTCCAACGGCTCATCAACCAGCTCCACGATCTGCAGACAGAATAATTTTTGGTCTATCTGGTCTCTCGTCTATTCGGTCTATCTGGTTGGTTAGTTGATTGATTAAGAAAAGCCAGCCAGGCCAGACCTTTCGCCAACAATTCACTTCGTTGTCAACTTTCACTTCATCTTCTAACAGATTAAAAATGCAACCATTTTATGATCTAGGAATTTGATTTTTAGGAATAGAAACGGTAATTCCATGGAGCATTCCAATTTGGGATATCAAAAACCTCTTCCCTCCTGAAAACTAGCGGCATTGCGAACAGGATCGAATTAGTGTATATACATGAATGCGTTTACGTGGGACATTCCAAAAGCGATTGCCAACTTCGAGAAACATGGTGTCCCATTTGAAGAGGCGGCGACTATTTTTGGAGATTCCAGCGCTCTGGACTGGCATGATGTTGCACATTCGCACCAGGAACGGCGGTTCAAGCGACTCGGCTTGTCGGTGAGTAAGCGGCTGTTGTTGGTGGTGTATACGCTACGGAGGACGAGAGATGAAAAGGAAACGATCCGGATCATCAGTGCGCGCCCGGCGAGCCGGCATGAACGTGAAGCCTATACCCGACTCACAGATTGATTTCTCAGACATTCCTGAGTCCACAGACGAAGAACTCCGGCGCGCTCGCCGAGTTGGCAGGCCGGCGAGTGGGATGGCGAAACAATTGATCGCCATTCGCCTCTCGCCACGACTGCTAAGCCAGCTTCGAAAGATGGCAGCCAAGCAAGGGAAACCCTATCAGTCACTCATTCATGAGCTGCTAGAAAAAGCTGCCAACAAAGCTGCCTAGAGCGCGCCCCTGGTTTTCTATCCTGTCCTTTCTGGTCTGAGTTCACCAGACAGACAAGATAGACCAGACAGACCAAATGAACCAGATAGACAGGTTTCTCGTGGCCGGTTCACTGGCCAACTCGGCGAACCATATAGACCAGACAGACAGGCGAAATAGACGCGCTAGACCGGTCTCGAATCGCGCGTTTCTCGCTCGTCCCGCGAGTCTCGCCCTGTAGACATTCATTGTAATCCCGGCGTAGATTTCCTCACCGTGGCCGCCACCTCTCCTAAACACTTCTCGATGATTCGCGAGTTTCACTTGGCCGACTTTCTCACATTGGCCAATGCCGCGAGTGGTCTCGGGGCCGTGTTCTTCAGCATGCTCTACATGGGGAGCCAGTCACCGGCCTATTTCTTTGCCGCCACAGCACTGACGCCGGCAGCTCTGGTCTTCGACTGGCTCGATGGCCGCGTCGCTCGATGGCGGCGCAAACATTCGGCGCTCGGGCGCGAGCTGGATTCGCTGGCGGACATCATCTCCTTCGGAGTCGCGCCGGCGGCACTCGGATTCGCCGCCGGCATGCGAGGAGGGTGGGACTGGATCGTACTGATGTACTTCGTCTGCTGTGGGGTCAGTCGGCTGGCCCGGTACAACGTGACCGCCGAGAGCCTGTCGGAAGGCGGGGATAAGGTGGCCTACTTCGAAGGCACTCCCATTCCCACGACGATGTTCTTGACCGGCGTCCTCGCCCTCGTCGCCTGGCAGGACCGGCTGGGTGAGAACCTCTGGTGGGGCGTATGGACCCTCGGCCCGTGCGACCTGCATCCATTATCTCTGCTGTTCGTCCTATCCGGAACCTTGATGGTCAGCAAAACACTCCGCATTCCGAAAGTGTAGGAAGGGTAGCCTGGTCGTCCTCCTGCTCGCGGAACGCGCATGATCGGAATGTGCTCGTTCGACGCGCGCAATCGAGGATCAACCAGGCCACCCTTTGAAGAAAATACGAGCGAGCTTGGTGGGTAGGGGAGCTGCCAGACGATCCTTCTTGCTCGCAGAACGCGCACGATAAGAATGTGCTCGTCCGATGCGCGCAGTGAAGGACAGTCCGGCAACTCCCCTTAGGAGAAACTTTTTGGAGAGGGCGGGAAACAGCGGAAGACGACATCACCCAACTAGCCTGGCTGCATTTGTTCGATTTTCGATAATCTCGTGATTTATACGCAATTGCAGGATATTCTGGCCGCAATGAAACGAGGAGTCAGAGGGGAAACAGTCCTCTGAGTGATCACATACAGACCAACACAATGAGGCGAGGTATGAAAGTCCACACCCCAATAGCCGTGATGCTCTGTCTCACGGTCCTTACCACCGGCGCCTGTGTTTCACGAAGCACACACAACGCCGCCGTCGCTGATCTCGAAGCGTCCAGAGTTGAACTAGACAATACGAAAGCTCAATCGCAGGCGCTCACGGAACAGATGAGCGAACTCGAACAGCACAAGCTCATCATTGCCAAGCAGTTGGATGCCACGACGTTGGCATACAAACGAGCTGCGCAGCAGAGGGAAGTTGAGCGCGTCGCCTGGCAACGGCTGAACAAACTCGGCCGCATGGTCGGCCAGCTAGCAGCTGAGCAAAATAATCTGAAATACGCCCTTCGACGGGAAAACAAAGCGCAGGTGAAGCTACAAGCAAGCGTTGAGCAGTATCGGTCCGAATTAGATGAAACCGCCCGCGTATCCGAAGCGCCGGTCTCTCATCCGCTGATCAACCGCACCGACCAACCAGGAGAGACCGCCTTACCGGGACAAGTGACGGCTCAAACAGCTCCCGCTTCCAATCCAGCAGTCGTGGCCCAGGCAGTACCAGCAACTCAGCCCGCGGCAAACCCGGTACCTAGACAGCCTGTGAACCAAGCGCCTCTCGAACCAGTCGAACAGGATTGGCTGTCGTGGTTTCAGGAGTGGGTGATGTCGTTCATTTCATCAATCCTCCCCTAGCAGGAGATGGGATGGAGCCTGTTGACCTTCTGTGCTCGCGCAACGCGCGGCCTCAGAAGGCCCTCGTTGGACGCGCGCAGTAGAAGCTCAATCAGCCCCCATCCCCGAAAAAGAACGAGCAAGCTTGGAGGGATCATTATAGAAACTTAGTCGCTCGATGCGCGTAGTTGGGCATTTTGAGCATCCTGCCAAATCCGATCCAACCAGATAGACCAGATAGACCGAATAGACCAGACCCTCTTGTCTCTCTGGTTCATTTGGTTTCTTTGGTCTATCTGGTTTCCTTGGGCGATAAACCAGACAGACCATATAAACTAAACAAACCAGACAAACCGTCTTCGTCCTCTGGCCCCCTCAACCAGACAAACTAAACAAACCAGAAAAACCAGACAAACCTCTTCCTCTCTCCCCTAAGAGGCGCAGTGCTTTCTCTATGGGAAACGGGTATTCTTCCGCGACTCACATGAGCTCGGATGATTCTTGAATGCCATCGTCAACCCCTCGCCTCATCCCGCTGCCGCTCTACACACAAGTCCTCATTGCAGTGGCCTGTGGCACGTTGCTTGGCGTGGTCTTTGGTCAAGAGCCGTATCTGGGCGGCCTAAAGAATGAGCATCTAGGCTGGCTCGGTCTGCTGCTCGTCACGCTGCTCAAGACTCTCGCCATCCCGCTCATCTTCTTTGCGATCCTCGATGCCCTCGTCCGCACCAGCCTCCCGCTCCGTCAGGGGGCCAAGCTGCTCCTCATCTGCCTCGTCAACGTCACCGTGGCCATGACGATCGGCCTCATGATCATGAACACGTGGCAGCCGGGCCTAGCCTGGAATGGCCACGTCGAGGACTTGCTGAACGTCGTGCCAACCGCCAAGCCATCGGCGGGCGCCTCCGCCACAGTGCAGACCGGAACCCAGAGCCCCATCGAATACCTCGCCTCCTATATTCCTCGTACCATCATGGCTCCGTTTTCCACCGGCAACATCATTGGAGTCGTGATCCTTGCCCTCTGCATCGGCGCCACCCTTCGCCGTTTGCGGGGTCACGCGGACCAGGGTCAGGGAGTCGTGCAGACCCTCGTACGGGGCATTGAGTACATCTACAACTGGCTCGTGCAGATGCTGGGATGGATCATCCTCGCGGTTCCGCTCGCCGTCTTCGGCGTCGTGGCGCAGGTCGTCGGCAAGGCAGGTATCGGTGTCTTCGCCATTCTTTGGATCTTCCTCGTCACCATGCTCCTCGGACTCGCCATCCACGCGCTGGGCTACTATCCGCTCGTCGCCTGGCTGATAGGAAAAAAGTCACCAAAGGTCTATCTGGGACAGGGGGCCGACGCGATCATGACCGCCGTGTCATGCAACAGCAGTCTTGCCGCCGTGCCCGTCACCCTCCGGTGCCTTGACCGAATGCAGGTCTCGCCTCAATCAGCGCGCCTCGCCGCCTGTGTTGGCACCAACTTCAACAACGACGGCATCACCCTCTATGAAGCGATGGCCGCGCTCTTTCTCGCCCAAGCGCTGGGCTTTGATCTGCCGATGGATAGTCAGGTGCTGATCGTCGCCGCCTCGATGATCGCAGGAGCCGGGGTGGCCGGCATTCCGGAAGCAGGGATGATCGTCTTACCGCTCGTGCTGTCAGCGGCCGGTTTGCCGCCTCATGTCATCGGTGCGGCCATTCCACTCATCATGACCGTGGATTGGATCATCGCCCGAGCCCGCTCGGGCGTCAACGTCCTGAGCGACATGCTCGTCGCCATCCTCCTCGACGTAGGGCGTATTACACCCGCCACCGAATCGAGCGCGAGTCAGTACGAATCTGACAGTACTCCTCCAACTGAACCTCAAATATCATGAAGAACATCTGAGTGTTTCTGGTTTCTCTGGTTTGTTTGGTCTATCTGGTTTGTCTCGTGTCTGGACCGGAAACCCAACCAGATGAACCAGAAAACCAAACAAACCGTCTTTGCCTTCGCTTCCCCTCCGTCAGAAGGGTGTGGTGCTTTCTGTGCGGAAAGAGGTATTCTTCACCCCCATTGATCTTTCGTTGAATCCTTTCCAATATGACCAAACTCACCCTCAGCCAACTTTCCAGTCTCCTGTTCCGCGCATGCGACGATTTGCGCGGGAACATGGATGCCTCTGAATACAAAGAATATATCTTTGGCATGCTCTTCCTGAAACGGTTGAGCGATCTGTTCGATCAGGAGCGTGAGCAGCTTGCCAAAGATCTAAAGTTGCGTGGAATGTCTGAAAAGCAAATTGCTGCTCAACTCGCCAACCCGGACAAATACACTTTCTTCGTCCCTGAGAGATCTCATTGGTCGAAGATTCGTCATCTTAAGACCAATGTCGGAAGCAGTCTCAACAAAGCGCTCGAAGCACTGGAAGATGCCAACGTCGAGACGCTGCAGGATGTCCTCAAGCATATTAACTTCAACCGGAAGATCGGTCAGCGTACGCTGGACGACGATACGCTTGCCAATTTCGTGCAGAACTTCGAGAAGATTCCGCTGCGCGACGAGAATTTCGAGTTTCCCGATCTGCTCGGCGCGGCCTATGAATATCTGATCAAGTTTTTTGCCGATTCGGCAGGGAAGAAGGCCGGAGAATTCTACACACCGGCGGATGTCGTGCGCACACTCGTCGAAATCGTCGATCCTCAGCCGCACATGAGCATCTACGATCCGACGTGTGGCTCAGGCGGCATGCTGATCCAGACGCGCGATTACATCCGCGAATGCGGTGGAAATCCCAAAGACCTCTCGCTCTTCGGGCAGGAAAGCATCGGCACCACCTGGTCCATCTGCAAAATGAATATGCTGCTCCACGGTATCTCGCATGCGGATATCCGACAGCAAGACACGATCCGCCGTCCGCAGCACAAGGCCGAGAACAACGAACTCAAGCGGTACGATCGCGTCCTCGCCAATCCGCCCTTCAGTCAGAACTACATCAAGAAGGATATCGAATATCCAGGCCGCTTCGCCGTCTGGATGCCGGAGAAGGGAAAGAAGGCCGATCTGATGTTTGTCCAGCACATGCTGGCAGTGCTCAAGGCCAATGGGAAAATGGCCACGATTATGCCGCACGGCGTGCTGTTTCGGGGCGGCGAAGAAAAAGAAGCGCGCAAGCATTTCATCGAGCGCGGCTGGCTGGAAGCAATCATCGGCCTGCCTGCCGGACTGTTCTACGGTACGGGTATTCCGGCCTGCGTGCTGGTGATGAACAAGAAAGACACCGCGACCCGCAAGGAGGTCTTCTTCATCAACGCCGACCGGGAATATCGCGAAGGCAAGGCACAGAACTTTCTTCGTCCAGAAGACATCTCGAAGATGATCCACGTCTATCGTGAGCGCAAGAACGTCGAAGGCTACGCTAGACTCGTGCCCGTGAGCGAGATCGCCGCCGAAGATTTCAACTGCAACATCCGTCGCTACGTAGACAACGCCCCGCCGCCTGAGCCGCACGACGTGCGCGCACATCTGCACGGCGGGGTGCCGGTGGTGGAGATCGATGCACTTGATCGTTTCTGGAAGAACTATCCAGGCTTGCGCGAACGGGTATTTGTTCCGCGACCTCACAGCTCCCTCTCCCCGCGGGAGAGGGGTGGGGTGAGGGTCGAACCTCCATCTTCCGGCTTACGTCTGAAAACACCGTTGCCATCGGAGTTGCTCCAGTTGGCCCGCACCCTCCGTCACAACAGCACAGACGCCGAGAATCTCATGTGGAATCTTTTACGTGGACGTCAGATTGCCGAAGCTAAATTCCGTCGCCAGCATCCATTCGAACCGTATGTGCTCGATTTCTATTGCCATGAGTTGAAACTCGCCGTCGAGGTGGATGGCGGACAGCACAACGAGCCGGCAGGACGCGTACATGATAAGCAACGAGATGCCTTCTTGGTAAGCAATGGCATCAGGACGCTCCGTTTTTGGAACAACCAGGTGCTTGCTGAGACCGAAGCAGTCTTGGAGGCGGTGTACCAAACTGTGAAGGAATCGCAAGTTGCAGGATCTTCGCCCAACGGACCCTCACCCATCCCTCTCCCGGAGGGAGAGGGTAGCGGAGATTCCATGCCCGATAGTCCCCCTCTCCCTCAGGGAGAGGGGCGGGGTGACGGCATTTATGTTGACTTCGCGCCAGCCGTGACTGACCGTCGAGCCCTCGCGGAACTGGTCAAGAGTGATCCAGGGGTCGCTAAGGCCCACACTCGGTTTCTTGAAACGCTGGAGTTGTGGTGGAAAGAGCACCTCCCGCTCGTCGAAGCCCTTGCGCCGAAGAGCGGCAAGCGAGGCAATGTCTACGAACTCCGCCGCCAACTCCTGATCAGCATCGCTCAGTGTTTCCCCTCTCCCGTTGGGAGAGGGCAGGGTGAGGGAGAGGGCGCTCCTGCTATTCTGACTGAGCACCAGGTTCGGGGCGCACTGGCGAGCTACTTCGAGTTCTTCAAGCCGGAGTTCAAGTCCATTGCCTTCAGCGGGTGGGGACCGGAGCTGATTCTCGACGACGATATCCTCAAAAGCCAGTTTCCTCAAATTCTGGCCGACATGGAACAGAAACGGCTTCGACTGACAGAACTGTCCGCACTGTTCGCCGCCGCAGACGAGGAGGATTACGAAGACAGCGACGATATAGGTGTGTTGCCCGACAACGAAGTGAAGGCCCTCAGGGCCGAACTCAAGGAAGCGAAAGCCCAGGCTAAGCTGGCAAAGAAAGAGAAGGGTGACCAGTCCAAGTTCTTCGCCCGTTCCGAAGAGGCTGAAAAACGGCTTGCTCGCCACAAGGGACTAGAGGACGAGGAAAGGCAATTGAAGGCCGACCTTCGCGCGACGGAAAAGAAGAAAGAAGAACTGGTTGCTGCCGCGCGCGAAAAGATCGACCGAGACGAGGCTCGCAGTGTGATCCTCGACCGTCTGCACAGGTTACTCGTCCAGATCTATGAAAGTTATCTCCGCGCGGACCAACGAGCCTGCTTCGCTGCGTTGGAAACCTTGTACGCTAAATATGTACGCATGTGTTGGCGAAACGACTCTTCCTGTGGTTTGCCGCTAGACACAAGCACGCCTGGTTCAAAAAGCTTGATACAAAGGGAGTCGATCTTGGCCGTGGCAAACGCTTAGTGATCAAAGGAGGGGCGCTAGATACGACGTATCAGGTCACCATTCCTCGGGCGATGACGCATGGGCATGAACAGCCAGTTTACTGAGCAAGTTCGTCTGCTGGTTACGGTGTTGCCTCACGTGGCTCGGCAACGCTGTTTTGCGCTCAAGGGTGGAACGGCTATTAATCTTTTCATCCGTGATCTGCCTCGCTTGTCGGTAAACGAGGCTTCACCGCCAGGAATTTGTTCAACATGGCGGGTTTGCGGAGGTGCTTCCTGACGAGCCGATTGTCGCCGCACTGGGGAGACAATAGGGATGAACGCATTTCCGACTGATCTGCTTCTATGATCGAGTGGACTTAAGATTGGTTCAGCTTGAGCGCTGCAGCGACGATCGGTTTGGCCCAGTGTGGTGTGGACGCCAGGTCCGGCGGGCCGAGAATTCTGCCATGCTCCATGTGCAGTACCGGCGCCGGCTTTGGTGTTCGCCCGGCTGCGGGGTCCGCGTCTGCGCTGTTGTCGTACACATGCAGGGTTGTGATGTGGGGGAGGAGCGCGATGAGGTTGAGACGGCTATGTTCGTAGCGCCGATGAATGTCGTGCTCAGGGATGTTGTGCCCGCCTTGGCTGACCCGGGTCTGCACACGCTCGATGTGCAATTTCGGGCTGGACAGTCCCACGTACCAGACGTGCACCTTGATGCCTTGTTCGGCGGCTTGCTTGAGGAGGCTTGTGATGGTGTTCCCGCCGAGGGTGGTCTCGAAAGTAAAATCGAGGCGCGCTTCGATCGCCCGATTCAGCAGGCTCGCACCTTGGCGCCAGGCTGCGCTGTTGGCCTCCGCCTGTGTCAGGGCAGGGTCTTTCTCTCTGAGGGCGCGGGCCACTTCGTCCGGATTGAAATACTCGCCTCCATGTTGACGGACGGCCGCGCCGCCGATGCTGCTCTTCCCCGCCCCATTGACGCCGGCCAGCACGTGAATGCTTGGCCGCCGGGAGGCGCTCATGTCCGCACGGAGGCGGAAACGCGCCGCACTCGTTTGCGCACCGGTGCGCGAGGCTTCTTGGCGGCGTTGACTGCGGCGCGGCCCAGTTCGGCCGGAGAGGCATTGAAGGCGGCCTCCACGCCCTTTCTCGCTTGTGGCGTCTGCATGCGGGCCAGCAATCCGTCGAACTCCGCGTTTAGATCGTCAAGCGAGCGGCTGCGTTCTTTCACTAGCGATTCGAACTCGGCGAACGAGAGGAGCACGGCCTTGGGCATGTCGTGACGGGTAATAGCGACTACGCCACTGTGCATCGTTTTCTCCAGGATAGAGCCGAACTCGTTCTTGACTTTCGTGGCCGCCACGGTGGAGATGTCTACAAGCTGTCCGTGGCTGTTTCTGAACGTGAGCTTAGGCATGATGTCCTCGCTAGGGGTTCATATAGTAACCAATAGAGCTAAATTGTACATATTAGCCATTTATAGGTCAAGTGTGCGGATGGCGGGCGATCCGTCGCTAAAAAGACAGGACCCTTTCGGGACCAATCATGTCTGAGTACCTCCACGTTGAAAAGCCCTTCCTCGACCAGCTCGCCACATTGGGCTGGACGGTCATTGACCAAGGGCATGGGCTGATCCCATCGGACCCTGGAACCAGCTTGCGCGGGAGCTTTCGTGAGTGGTTGTTGCCGGAGGTCTTTCGCACGTCGGTCCGCTCACTCAATCTCACTTCCGATGGTCGGGCCTGGCTGACGGATCGCCAGCTCGATGATCTACGAGACCAGATCGTCCGTCAGCCCAGCCGCACGTTGCTGGAAGCGAATGAGGCGGTGCAGGCGCTCTTCTTCAAGGCGCAAGTGGATGTGAATGAACTCACCGGGGAGGCCGATCCGGTGGTGCAACTGATCGACTTTGCCCACCCTGAGCGCAATGTCTTCCATGCCATCAACCAGTTCCGGATCGATACGCCGGGATGCGTGAAGAGCTGCATCATCCCGGACATCGTCCTTTTTGTGAACGGCATTCCGCTGGTGGTAGTCGAGGCAAAGATCGGCGATCCCAATACCGCCAACCCGTTGCATGCCGCCTTCGAGCAATTGCTCCGCTACAGGAATGCGCGCCCGGAGACGACTGCTGCTGGATTGCGTGAAGGTGAACCACGCCTGTTCTACTCGAACGTCCTGCTCGTGCGGACCTGTGGGGAGAAAGCGGAATTCGGCACGATTACGTCGGGGCATGAGCATTTCCATGCCTGGAAAGATATCTGGCCTGAACGACGGCGCTCTTACAAGCCACCGCTTGGAATCGAACGTGAGCAGGAAAAGATGATTCAGGGTCTGCTCGCTCCAGACACATTGCTAGATATGCTGCGCACCTGTACGGTGTTCATGGATATGGACGACGGCAAACGCGTAAAAGTCGTCTGCCGGTACCAGCAATACCGCGCCGCCCGCCGCATTGTCGAGCGGTTGCGCATGGGTAAGGCAGCCGAGGAACGGTCCGGTGTGGTCTGGCACACACAAGGATCCGGCAAATCGCTCACGATGGTGTTCGTTGCTCGGATGCTCCGCGCTTCTGCCGACCTGGCGGACTTTAAGATTGTGATGGTCAACGACCGGATCGACCTTGAAGATCAGCTGTCTGCTACCGCTCGTCTGATTGGTGGCAAGGTGAACAGCATCACCAGTACTGCCCAACTCAGGGAACATCTGAGTACGGACGCTTCTGATGTGAACATGGTGATGATCCACAAGTTCATGGAGCGGACGGAGGAATTGCCGCTGATGGTAGCTGAGACACTGGCGCATTATGGCAAACCACCGGCGGCAGAAACATTCGGCATCGTGAACCGGTCGGAGCGGATTCTCTTGATGATCGATGAGGCGCACCGTACGCAAAGTTCGGATCTCGGTGACAACCTATTCGAAGCCTTCCCAAACGCGACCAGGATCGCCTTCACCGGGACACCTCTCATTACCGAGCAGCACGGAACGAAGCGAACGGTGAAACGGTTCGGCGAATATATCGATACCTACAAACTGATGGACGCGGTCAATGACCGCGCGACGCTTCAGATTCTCTACGAAGGCCGCACCGCGGACACCGCGCTCAAGGACAAGCATGGATTCGACACGAAATTTGAAGACCTGTTCAAGGAGCGCACAGAGGAAGAGTTGCTCGCCATCAAGAAAAAATACGGCGCGAGCGGCGACATTCTTGAGGCGGAAAAGCGCATCGAGGCCATTGCCCGAGATTTAGTGGGCCATTATATCGACAACATCCTGCCCGACGGATTCAAGGCACAGGTGGTGTGTCACTCTAAGGTGGCGGCCATCCGGTATCAAAAGTTCATACGAGCGGCGCTTGCCGAACGGCTGGACCAGGAGAAGCGGAAGGCTACGCCCAATGTGGACGTGATCCGTCGTATTGCATTCCTGAAAGCGGTGGTAGTCGTATCATCCGACGCGACGAACGAACTCGCCGTTATCACGGAGGCACGCAAAGAGGCTAAGTGCTGGAATGCGGTGGAGAACTTCTGCAAACCCTTTGACCTCAATGACCCGGATAAGGACCTTACGGGCATCGCTTTTCTGATCGTCTGTGACATGCTGCTGACCGGCTTCGACGCGCCGGTTGAACAGGTCATGTATATCGATAAGCGCTTGCGCGAGCACAATCTTCTGCAAGCCATCGCCCGTGTGAACCGTGTGTCGAAGGGCAAGTCCCGTGGCTTCATCGTGGACTATATCGGACTGGCCAATCACCTGACCCATGCCCTGTCTATTTATGCTGAAGCAGATGCGCAGGACATTCAGCAGGGGCTGAAGGATCTCCTCACAGAAGTGCCGATTCTTGAAGAGCGATACCAGCGACTTTTGCAACACTTCCGTTCTGCCGACATCGCGGAGATTGAGGCGTTTGTGACGGGGACACTGACAACACCGGCAGGAGAGGTTGCCGTGGTACATGCAGCAGTTGGTGCCACGAAGGACATCAAGCGTCGAGCGGATTTTGACGTCTATCTGAAGGCGTTTCTCCAGAGCTTGAACCTTATTCTGCCGCATGAATCGGGACATTCATATCGAGGCCCGGCTCGGCGCTTCGGATATATACTGCGCATGGTGAAGGAGCGCTACAAGGACGATTCATTGGATCTCGCAGATGCTGGGGCCAAGGTGAAGGCGCTTATCAACGAGCACCTCATTGACCTCGGCATTAATCCAAAGATTCCTCCTATTGAACTGCTCTCTGCTGATTTTTTGGCGAACGTCCGGAAGCACGCCGGTTGTGATCCTGAGGCCAAGGCTAGCGAGATGGAGCACGCCATTCGTAAGCATTGCACAGTGCACTTCGACGAGGACCCGGCTTTCTACAAGCGCCTGAGCGATAAATTGGAAAAGCTTATTCAGGAGCACAGAAATAACTGGGAGGCTTTGGCGGATGGCTACGAGCAGCTCAGAGCGGAAGCGTTGGCAGGGCGCATGGAAGCCATCGAAGGGCTGACCAAGGAAGCCACGACGTTCTACGACTATGTGACGCAACTCGCTTTCGATCACGACGATGTGCCCTCCCAGGACCGGCAACAGTTGAAGGAATTAATGCTTCGAATTGTGGAGATACTTCAAGAGTCGATCGGGATCATCGACTTCTGGAAGAAGCCGATTGAAGTGAAGAGGCTGCGAGGCAATATCGATACCGAGATTCTTCTCGCGAACATCCCGCAACTCACCGAGCAGCACGAACGAGTCGCAGTCGAAATCGTAAAGCTCGCAGAGAAGCGCCATGAGGAACTGACGAAATGAAGGCAGCGCGTGATCCAGGCATCTTGTATGGAGTCGTACGAAGCCGCCGCACGACGGCAGATATTGTGGTCGAACGAGATGGGCGCGTAATCGTGCGCGCGCCGGCCGAGCTTCCGGATGAGCACATTGAAGATATCATCCAGTCGAAGCGGTACTGGATTTACAAAACGCTTGCGGAGTGGCGCGATCTCAATGCCACTCGAGTCTTGCGCGAGTATCGCAATGGCGAGGGATTCCTCTACCTCGGACGTTCATATCGGCTTTCTCTGATCGCAGACCAGGATGAGCCATTGTTGCTAAGAAGGGGACGTTTCTATTTACGCCGCGATTTGGTGGACCGCGGCGAAGTTGCCGGCGCGAAATCCGCATTTCGTGATTACTTCATCGCACGCGGCCACGAGCGCATCACGGAACGCGTGCGCTATTACGCTCCAAAGGTCGGGGTTACGCTCCGCGACATCGATGTACGAGATCTTGGTCATCGTTGGGCTTCTTGCTCGGCAAAAGGCAACCTCGCCTTTCATTGGAAATGCATGATGGCTCCGCCAACGATTATCGACTACATCGTAGTACACGAACTTTGTCACGTTCACCGCATGGATCACACCCAGGCATTCTGGAATGAGATGGACAAGGTGATGCCTGACTACCATGAGCGAAAGGAATGGCTGAAGAAGAATGGTGCGGCCATGGATCTGTAGATTTTGGTTGTCCGGAACTGAATCGAGTATTTTTAATTTTCCGAAGAAGGCCTAAACGTAGCTGACATCATCGCCCAAGAAATCGTCGACGACCTCGAATCGGCCCTCGAACAATTTCGGCTGATCTCGAATGATCTTGGTAGTGAGATTCTGAGAAAGTGTGAGAGAGACCCGGGACATTCTACCTTTCGGATGCCTCCTGATTCGATCGCGCGTATAGTGTGTTCTTCCCGCTCTATTTGTCATGCGACAGAGGTTTGCGGTAGCGTATCTGTCGTGGAACACTCCTTCACTTGTCCATTTTGCGGCGAAGAGATCTCGATGGTCCTGGACTTCTCGGTGCACCGTCACAGCTATGTCGAAGACTGTGAGGTCTGCTGCAACCCTCTTGAGATCAGCTACACCGTCGAAGACGATGTCCTGGCTCAATTCGAAGCCAAGTGTCTCGAGAGTTGATTGAATCAAGGAGGTCCCATGTCTATTGTGACGGCGGTAGTCCTTTCTACGTTCTTGCTCACCGTGACTGGCTGCGCGTTCTCTAGTGATCCTTCCACTGCGAAGCTGGAGAACCGCAAAAAAGATTCCCCCGAGAAACCCGCCAAGCATGATGAGAAGAGGTCGATGAATGAGGAAAGTATGGAGGCCGTTCGTTAGGCCATGAAAGACTGACGCGAGACGCAGTTAGGTTTTGAGACCCGCCTATACGATGTCTGAAGGCTACGGCAACGGAATCACGGCCAGGCGGTGGTTCCCTCCGTCGCCGATCCAGATGTACTGCTGATCGAAGATCAACCCCTTGGTTGTCGTTACGGAATCGGCTGCCGGCGGCGTCACGTTGGTGGCGGTGACGAAGTCTGGTTGGCCGAGTTGCTTGGAAGCCGACTGGTTGGTGATGACCGGGAGATCGAAAAACATCGTGCGGTTATTGGTGTGGTCGCTGACGGCCAGCAGATTGCCTTTCGCGGCCAGCGCATTGGGAAACGCCAGGGATGAGTCGGACGGCAGCGCGTTTCCTTTGTTTTGCAGACACGAGGTGAAGGTAGCTTGTCCCAGGACCGCAGTGGCGGTGGCGCCGGTTGTGGTAGGAATGGTGTCAAATTCCAAGACGCGTTGATTGCCGCCGTCAGCGATAAAGAAGGTGTCGCCATGACGCAGAATTTCATAGGGACTGTTCAGTTTGCCTGCCGTGCATCCAGACGTACCGGTGAGCATGTCCGGCTGGCCGATCACATAGGAGGCTACGGGATTGGTGGTAGTGGGAATGGGGTCGAACACCAGGATGCGATGGTTTCCTTGTTCGACCACGAATAACTTGTTGGCCATGCAGTAGGCTGCATAGGGATGATTCATCCCGTTCGCCGTCGTGGCTGCGGTATTCGCCAAAAAGTCGGGTTGGCCGATCACAAAATCCGCTGCCGTGCCGTTGGCGGTTGGAACTTGGTTGTAGACTAGCACCCGGTTATTGTTCCGGTCTGACACGAACATCTTGCCATTGGAACAAACAGACATATGCACGTTTTCGTTGAATCCCAAGGCGGAGATTCCCACGCCGGCATTCGGGCTGCCGGAAACAAAATCGGCCTGGCCCAACACGACATCCGGGAGCGCCGTGGCATCTTGCGGAATGGTATTAAAAATCAGCACACGGTGATTCAAGCGATCGTTGACGAAGAGTTTCACCAGGTTGCTGTCATTGGGATCGACATAGGCGCCCAGAGAGTAGATATTGTTCACCCCGTCTGGCTTGATCGCGCCTCCATCTCGATTGACCAATCTGGATACTGAATCGTTTTGGAATAACACAAATGGCGCTGCGATCGAGGTGTTCAGCACCACGCCCGATCCGCCGAAATCGTTCGCCGAGGCAGGGTTCGCTCCAGTCGCGTTCGTCGTCGCTGGTGCGGGCCCTCCCCCACCATCTGGCGCGCACCCAGCAACGAGTATCAGGATTGCCAGTCCAGCAAGGGATTGTTTTGAAATAGATGAATTGGTCATGATGTTTCTCACCTCCCAGAAGGGCTTCGCTTCCTGCCTTCCTTTCGACTGACCAACCATGAGCACTCCCTTTATCACTCCTGCCTGACAGTAAAAGTCTATCGAAGTAGCAGGATTGCGCATGCCCTAGAGTGGTTACTCTCAAAGGGGGGTGGCCGTGGGGATGAGGTCATCGCCCATAAATAAGGACGACCACCTCAAAGCGACCCTCGAACAGACCAGGGTGATTACGAGATAAGAAGAGGGGATAGGCGACTTTTTCGGAAGGTTCCGTTTGAGGCTACTAGACTACAGTCTGGTAAACATTCAGCTGGGTCATGTGACCATGACATAGAACGTCACCAACACGAGCCCGAAGAGGGCGACTAACACGACCCACTTGAGCGATTTCTTGACCTCGGCCTCCATGTCCTGTCTAGACTTATCAAATAAATCCGTAAGGCACCTCCTCGTCTATGGCGCGGGAACGGGCTCCCTGTCCGTATTACTTTAGGTCTGTGTATCACGTCGCATGCAATACCCAATACGATTGCTGCGACTCCATGAGTATCCCATAGATGAGGGTTTCCTGCTTGGGAGAAATATAGGTCTCAGGAACTGACGTGAGACGTGCGGAACGAGTGGGACAGCCCAGACAGGGAGGCCTGGTAGATCGAGGCCCACGACCTGTCTTTAAGGTCACAAATTGTGACCTTAAAGCGGTTGCTTTCTCGATTCGGTTGGTCGAGATATGCGCAGTCGTCTTCCTCCATTCAATGTATGGATGATCAACTTTGGATCATGGGCCACGGTGCTGGTGGCTTTCCCAGTTTCAGTATTACTCACATACCTCATACTCGTATAGGAATCATGTCTAGGAAGGATAAACTTTCGGGAGGTGTCAGATGGGACAATCTCACGTCGCAGAGAGAGAAAAACGCGAAGAGAGCATGGACGCGCGCAGCCTCTTATTGGCGGCTCCTGGCCGCTCGCACGAAATCCCAGAATCAGCGGATGCGTATGGATGGCTTGTGGGAAGCTGGGAACTGGATATTCACGTCTATTGGGCGGCGGATGTTCGCGCGAAGGGTCTCAAGGGTGAGGCGCACTTCGGGTGGGCGCTCGAAGGCCGTGCAATCCAGGACATCTGGATCATGCCGCGCCTAGGGGAGCGTACCTCGAATCTCGACAAGCACATGAATATGTATGGCACGACCCTGAGAGTCTGGGATTCCTCGATTCAGGCTTGGCGCATCACGTGGATCAACCCGGCGGGAGATCACAGGGAAGAACAGATCGGTCGCTGGAGCGGCAAGGATGTGGTACAGGTGGGGACACGTCCGGATGGCACGCCCACGCGCTGGATGTTCTCCGAGATTACCGCAGATTCGTTCCACTGGACCGGCGAAGCGTTGAATCCAGATGGTCGCACGTGGATGCTGGAGGGCGACTTCCATGTGACTCGGATGCGCGTTGCGAGCCCTTGACGGGGCGGGGATCGGGGAATAGAGTAAGCACCATGGTACGGGCTATCGTGATAGCGGCTTTCTTGTTATGTACGTCAGCTCCGGTGTGGGCGGCGGAGGTTGAACAGTTCGACCCGGAGACGCCGTTCCGGCAGGGGTTGACCACGGGTCTGCTCCGTTCACTTCTCAATCAGGCGTTCGATCAGCTTGAAGATCACCTCGAAATCTTAGGGAAGATCGATCCGGATGATGTGAAAGGGGATCGAAAGGGGCAGTTGCAGTTTAAGTTCTATCCGGAAGGCAAGTCGAAGTCAGACCAGCATCTCGGTGCAGAGGGCTCGTTCCGCGTTGCACCGGACGGCGGGCAGCAGGATTGGCATTTCAAATTCACGCTGCCGAAGGATCGAAAGAATTCTCCGCTCCAGTTTGAAGATCCTCTGTAGACCCTCTCTCCGATTGCTTCTGCGCGCAATCCTTCATTCCTTCTCCTGAGATTTACTCGACAATCAATGTGCCGGTCATGTTGGCGTGGCCTTTGCGCCGGCAGATATAGAGATAGGTTCCTGCTGGGGGAGCCATGACAATTTGCAGGGACTGCCCCGGTCTAATCAGAATGCCGGGCGTACTGCTCGATTCGGGACTGTCCTTCGGCAGCGAGATCTTTGCGGCATACATGAGGATGGGACTGTCGAATTCGTGTACTTCGCGGCCGGCGTTGTAGACGGAGAGGGTAAGCGGAACGGATGCCTTGACCCGCACGAGATCTGGTGTGAACCGGAAGTCTTCTGCGGTGAGCGACACGGATTGCATCGATCCGCCGCACGCGAGGAGGGTGGCGACTACCAGACCGAGGATAGAAATTCTACTGTTCATTCGATAGACCATTCCACAAATCAAGCCTGAGCATCCTGATTTTTTGCTGCTCGATCAATCTTCCATATCAAGAAACTCTGAAGCAAGAACAGGATGTTTCCCCTGAGGGTTTGTGACAATTCCATCGATGTGGCTAGGCCTTCTCCCAGTACTTGATAGTGCAGCGGCTGTGTTGGAATGAGATTCATCACAACAGGAGGAGGATCTTATGAGATTACTGACATGGTTGATCGCAACTGTCGCAATAAGTCTCGGAGCTTGGTCCGTTCAGGCCGCGACGGATAGTCAGATGATGGCAAAGAATTGCTGGATTGACGTATTTGATGACACGAAGTACGACGCCGACGATCCCCACGTGAGAGTACAGGGTCCTATAGAATTGAGTTCCCTCAAAGATCTCCAGGGGCGCAATTGGAACAATGAAATACAAAGTGTGATTGTCGGTCAGGATGCGAGTGTCCGAGCCTATAAGGACAAAGAGTTTAAGGGGACGGAGATCGCATTTGCGCCGGGCCAGCGGGTCCCCGATTTATCCAAGTTGGATATGTCTGACGACATTGAATCGATGAAAGTAGCTTGTAACGATCAACGCTGACATATGCGATGTTGCCTGAGAGCCCGGTTCTGGACACCGGCTCTCAGATCGGCGGTAGTATTGCTCGGATAAGCGAATGCTGTTCGGGAGAAGAGAATTATCCTATCGGGGATGAACCATGCTTCGTCATCACTAACGTGGAGATGACCTGCGCGATTCGGTCGGCCACCTTAGGCTCGTGGGTGTCGAAGTCTACTCCAAAATCAGATTTCTTGATCCATTTCACTGTGGCGCGATCGATCACCAACAGTTCTGCCTCTCCCGGTACAAAGATATGCAGGGCCAGCACCATCCCGATTGTGACCGGCTTGTTCCCTGTAATGTGACTCCCAGTCAGTGATAGATCTTTGATGATGCCTTCACCGGCAACGCCGTCCCCAAAGTAGCGCATCGTCGCGAATGTCTTAAGCCGTTGGCTCTTTCGCATGACAAAGCCGGTCATACTGACGACTCCTTGTCTCTAGCGATTTGTCTGGCCACTCAGCCCCATGGTGTAGGGTCTCATGGGTATATTAAGTGTACTCTTCTACTGTTTGTTTGGACAGAAAATTGCCTTCCTCATCCTTTCCTTCGGGCCCTGCTGTCGGAAGGCGACCATACTCCAGCGCCTTTCGCCATGCAGTGTTGACGGTGTACACTGATTCATCATGCGTGCAATTCAGCGTTTCGGTAAACAGCTGCAGCGACTGCGATCCCGCCGTGGCCTGACGCAAGAACAGTTCGCCGAGACCGCCGGTTTGTCCCGTACGTTCCTGACGCGGTTGGAGCTGGGACAGCACGATCCTTCCTTGAGCACGCTGGTGCGGTTGGCCAAGGCGCTGAAGGTGTCGGTGACTGAATTGTTAGGAGAGAGCGTGAGCGCGAGCCAGTGGTGGCAGGTGGGGGAGGCACGTTATGTGACACGAGAGGACGCGGAGGATCATGCCCGCACTGCGGGCGAGATGTTCGTGGCACGGTATCAAAACAAACCGGGAGGCCCAGTGCGGCGTCTCCTTCCTATCCGCGAGACACAATAAGTATTCTTAGCGATTGGGAATCTTACACGGGAAACCGTTGTGGCGTATGCGGGCAACTTGTGCCATGTTTCTCGCCGGAGTAGGCCGATATGAATGTTGTTCCGCTGAAAAGAACGGTTGTCATTGTGTCGTGTTACGTGGCACTGACTATGCCGTATGAGCCGGAGAAGACATGACGGAAGTGGTGATCCTCATTCTCGTGGTTCTCGTGAGCGCTGCGCTCATGGTCTATTTCTTGAGATCGCCCATGGGAATGGAACTCGTTCGGAGGAAGACGGTGTCAACGATACTCAGCGATGTTCGAGCCAGACAAAGTGGCGCACCTGAGCTTCCGCTTCACGAGATTTACTATCTGATTGCAGAAGAGAGAGCCAATAAGAGCCAGTGGCTCATCGAGTTCGAATACTTGTATAAGTTACGGGATGCCGGATGTTTCGATGAACGAACGGCGCCGGCGCCTGAAAAGTTTGCTGACTTCATAGCGAAAATCGAGGAGAAGATTCGACTCAGCGCCAGTGGTGTGACTCAGCGAGTCTAAGGACTATGGACATCGTATTGAATGGCTCTGGGTCTTTTCTTCACTCGCCAGTCTAATCGTAGGTCTTCACTATGCAATATGTTCATCTGGGTCGATCGGGAGTGAAAGTCAGCCGGCTCTGTCTCGGCACGATGAACTTTGGCCCGGAGACAAGCGAGGCGGACAGTTTCGCTATCATGGATCGGGCGCTGGAACTGGGTCTCAACTTTTTCGACACGGCGAACGTCTATGGCTGGAAAGTGGGGGAGGGGTGGACGGAGCAGATTGTGGGGCGCTGGTTCGCCCAGGGTGGAGGGCGGCGTGAGAAAGTTGTTCTGGCGACGAAAGTGTTCGGCCGGATGGGCGAGTGGCCGAACCAATCTCGGTTGTCGGCCCTGCATATCAAGCGGGCTTGCGAGGCAAGCCTGCGCCGCCTTCAGACTGAATGCATCGACTTGTATCAGATGCATCACGTCGATCGGGAAACCCCCTGGGAGGAAATCTGGCAGGCGATGGAGCAGTTGGTCCGTGAGGGCAAGATTCTGTATGCGGGCAGCAGCAATTTCGCCGGCTGGCATCTGGCTCAGGCGCAAGAGTCGGCGCGCAGTCGCCACTTTCTCGGTCTCGTCTCAGAGCAGAGCCTCTATAATTTGAACGAGAGGACGATCGAACTAGAAGTGATTCCAGCCTGCCAAGCCTATGGTATCGGCTTGATCCCCTGGAGTCCGCTCGCGCGAGGGCTGTTGGCCGGGGCATTGGAACCGGCGAACGTTGGCCGGCGAGCAGACAAGGATGTGAAGGAAGATGTCGAGAAGCACCGCCCCAAGCTGGAAGCCTACGACGCGCTATGCACAGAACTCGGTGAGCGCCCGGCCGATGTCGCGCTTGCCTGGCTGCTGCACCAGAAGATTGTGACGTCGCCGATTATCGGGCCTCGCACGATGGAACAATTGAACGGCACGATGCGGGTGCTGAGCCTCACGTTGAGTCCGGATACACTGAAACGTCTCGACGGCATTTTCCCCGGCCCTGGCGGGCCTGCGCCGGAAGCCTACGCCTGGTGACCACGGATCTATTTTCCCCTTAGGTGGGAAAGACGTTTTCATGAACCTCTTATAGCCCGCATGCGCTATGCTCCAGGTGGAGAGCAGGCTCACGTGCATCGTGTCACCCGCTTCCCACCATTCGTGCGAGGCCATCTCATGGATCTCCGCCGCCATCAGCGCTTTCCCGTGCAGTTTCAGAGCGTGGCCTCTGACCAACCGCGCGGTGAATTGGTCGGTACGATCATGAACCTGTCGAAGAGTGGCTGCCGCGCGAAGACCGACAGCAAGGTCTTCTCAGGAATGCAGGTCTCCCTTCGCTTCGACGTGCCTGGTGAGCCGTCACCAATCTGCATCGATCGGGCGGCGGTCCGTTGGAACCGTGGTGGTGAAGTAGGCGTGGGGTTCATTTCTGTGGTATCGCCTCACCAGGAACAATTGGACCAACTGCTCAAACGATTAAAACAGGACCTCCCAGGCTGAGCATCAGTTAGGCTGGAATCCGACCCCTCCACTCGGTACTATCTTTCCCCGCCCGTATTCTCCATCCAAGCATACTCGCGCTTTCCTCAGGGACAGGGCTGATTAATCTTACACTGCGCACGTTGGACGAGGATGATTACAACTGCGCGCGACGTTCTCACTCCATCCTAGGCAGGTATTTCTCGCCCGCCCGACCCTCCGATTGCTTCGCAATCGATTTTCCTGGACGTGCCATTAACACGTGCGAGGGGCCGAGAGTGGGCATAGGCATGTCACTCTGTTATACTTCACACGTGAGGAGGCCACTGTCATGAAGGAACAACTGACCGCCGTTTTTCAGCAAGTGCCGGAAGGGTATGTCGCGTTTGTTGAGGAGTTGCCCGGGGCTAACACGCAGGGAGATACGCTTGACGAAGCCCGAACCAACCTTCAAGAAGCTGTCCAACTCGTCTTGGAATCCAACCGTGCCTTAGCAGAGGAATCTCTCCGGAATAAAGTTGTGATCCGAGAGCCGCTCGCCTCCATTTCATGAAACGAGTCGACCTGATCTGTCATCTCGAAGGCCATGGTGTCCAGTTCCTCCGGGAAGGAGGAAGTCACAGCGTGTACGTTAACCGCACTGCGGGAAAAACGTCTACCGTTCCCCGTCATCGAGAGATCAACGACTTTCTTGCTCAGAAGATTTGCAAAGACTTGGACATTCCAAAGCCATAGCCCGTTTCTTCGGCCTTCGCTCATTCCATCTCCAGCGATGGAGGCTGAGGGATCTGCTACTGCGCGCGATATTTTCACCCTTCTCATTTTTTGGGTAGCCTGGTTGATCCTCGATTGCGCGCGGAACGAAAACCTCCCCATTCTCATTACTCTCTCTAAGGGGACGGCCAAGGCTGCCCTCGACTGCGCGCATCGGACGAGCACAGTTTTATCGTGCGCGTTCTGCGAGCAAGGAGGGCACCTGGCCGTTCCCACTTCATCCTTCTGAGGGCGCGCGTTCCGCGAGCAGGAGGACGACCAGGCTACCCATCCCTCCCCCCATCCTTGCATCTTCGATCTTCGTCCCCATAAAATATCATTGGTTGTGAGTCAACCTTGTTCATTGCATGAAACATGAAGGAGCCGGGTTCGACATTGACTTTTCTGCGTTGGCGAACGATCTGCGACCATCCGTATCGTGCGCGACTCAAACACATCCTCGCGGTATTCCTGCGAATACAGCCCAGCTTTTTCAAGACCTCCGGCCTCGGTAATGTCGGACAGGCTCCAGCATGAATAATCATTACATCATTCTGGAAATCTCTGAATCCGCGACCCCAGACGAGATCAAGCAAACCTACCGCCTCTTACTACAAGTCTGGCATCCCGATCGCTTTCACCATAACCCTGAACTTCTCGCGATGGCGGAGAAGAAGACCAGACAACTTAATGAGGCGTTCGACACCCTCAGTAATACTGAATCGAGACAACGTTATGACATCGGGCTACGTGCCACTGAAGTACGGCAAGGGCAACCCAAGCCTACACCGTCAGAACACGAACCGCTCCTCACTCAATGTCCTTACCCGGAATGTAATTCGGTACTACGAATCACCGCGAAGACTGTCGGGATTGTGACGTGCCCCACCTGCCGGACCACATTTCGATACGATCCTGAACGGGATGATAAATGGGACATTCAGCCTCCGGAAAAGGATGAATTTTTTACCCCCGCTCGAATGGCGATGTTGGCAATCGTCGTCATGTTTGTCGTGATCGTCGCGTTCACGTTTACGAAAAAATCGAAGATCATTGTGTCGAACATCGCTCCTCATACTCATACGGAGGAACCTGCGACTCTTCCGGAGAATGAACCATTGCCCTTACAGGAACATGAAGGCAGTGGTCCTGCTGCAGGCGGGGACGAGGGTGTTTCCAGCCAATCAGCTCATACTCATACAGACGAACATGAGACCATTTCCAAGAATGCCCCTGCGACGCAAATCCCACGTGAGCACACAAATCAGTTAGAGCCCATACAGCGACAGATGGCGCAGAACTCTGCGCGTGCTCAATCTTCCCCACCGGACATCATCTCAGAGGTAGACCTTCAGCAACTGAAAAGGCTGGCTGCCCATGGCTATGCCTCGGCACAGACTCGGCTTGGGCAGCTGTATGCCAACGGGCGGGGCGTGTCCCAAGACTCTGCAACTGCACGGGGATGGTACGAGAAAGCCGCCGCTCAGGGGCACGCGGGGGCGCAGGCCCAGCTCGGGCAGTTCTATGCCGATGGGCAGGGCGTGCCTCAGGACTATAAGATGGCACGGCAGTGGTGGGAGCAAGCGGCGTTACAGGGGAACTCCCAGGCGCAGTTCGGCCTCGGGCAGCTGTATGCCAACGGGCGCGGTATGCCTCAAGACTATGCGGCGGCCCGGGGATGGTACGGAAAAGCCGCCGCCCAAGGCCATGCGTGGGCGCAGGCGCAGCTTGGACAACTGTATGCCAGTGGACGGGGCGTACCGCAAGATCACGCGACGGCACGAAGATGGTATGAGAAAGCCGCCGCCCAGGGCAACGCCTGGGCGCAGGCTCAACTGGCGTTGTTATAGGTAACGCTGAGAAGCGGGTCTATCTGGTCTATTTGGTCTGTTTCGTTTATCTCGTTGTTTCGTTCACCCATTGGCTGTTCCCATACATCCTTTTCAGCGAGGTGGCTGGCCTAGTCTCCACTGCGCGCATCGAGCGACCACCGCTTTATCGTGGGGGCTCTGCGAGCACAGAGACTAGCCAGCTCCCTCGCGTTCCCCTTCCAAGCTCGCTCGTACCTTTTCTCCATAGGAATGGCACCCATGCCGATCCCACTGCGCCCGTCGGACGAGCACATTCTGATTGTGTATTCCCCCTCTTTCTTCTCCCTTACTCCTTTAGCAGAGGTGGCCTGATTGGTCTCCTACTGCGCGCATGCAACGAGGGCTTTCTTAAGCCGCGCGTTGCGCGAGCAAAGGAGACCAACAGGCTACCTCTGCGTTCTCCATTTGATGCTGCAGCCGACACTCGCTCGTTGGTTCTTATCGACTGGCTTCCCGGCAAGCACGGCGTCGATTGCGGCGCGTAGATCGCGGCCGGTCACAGGCTTGTTGCTTCCGGGCCGGCTGTCGTCGAGTTGCCCGCGGTATACTAGTCTCCGTGCCCTGTCGAAGAGAAAGAAATCCGGGGTGCAAGCTGCTCGATAGGCCTTTGCGACGTCCTGGGTTTCGTCGAAACAGAGGGGAAAGGTGAAGCGGAGGCGCTCGGCCATCTCTTTAAGGCGTGGCGGCGCGTCGTCCGGATAGCTGACCGCATCGTTACTGCTGATGCCGATGATGCCAAGTCCTGTGTCTGCGTAGTCCCTCCCGATCCGCGCGAGTTCGTGCTCGACGTGGACCACATAGGGACAGTGCCGGCACATGAACATGACCAGCAGAGCGGTCTTGCCGGTAAACGAGTCGAGCGAGTAGTGCTGGCCACTCACGACATCGGGCAGTGAGAACGGCGGGGCGGGCGTTCCGAGCGACAGCATGACGGACTCCATAGCCATGACGCATCCTTCTCGATTCTTTTCTCGTACGGATCTGAAGATGCCGGACTGGAAGTGTTTCGTCAAGAGGCGCAATCGAATCATGTGATCTTCAATCGTCCGGTAGGCAGTCACTTTCGCGTTATGCTAGGCTCGTGGCGCCCAGACGTCACATCAAGAGAGGGGTCGTCGTGAAACAAGGCTATCGGTTGATTATTGTGGACAAGGCAGGCGTACTGGTTTCCGAATTCCAACTGACGGAGAACGCCTTGGCTCAACCGGAAGCCTTTGTGGGGGCGCTCAAACAGTCGATCGAGGACATCGAGGAGGAAGAGCCCTGACCTAGAAAGGCCATTGCTTGGTCTTTCTGGTTTCTTTGGTTTGTCTTGTTTGTTTCGTTCGCCCGGTCGGTGAACCAGATAAACCAAATAAACCAAACAAACCAGAAAAACCAGAGTTGTTGTGTGCCGTCTCGCTGAGCAGAACCGGAGTGTTTTTTCATGGCGACGATTTTGATCATCGACGACGAGGAAGTCATCCGCGTACTCCTTCGCTCCGCTCTTGGAGGGGCTGGTATGAGGTCTTGGAAGCAACCAACGGTCGAGATGGGCTCGAGCTGTACCGTAAGAAGCCGACGGATTTGGTCATTACAGACATCCTCATGCCCGAGGTGAATGGGCTGGATATGCTTCTGGAGCTGACACGTGAATTTCTCGACGCCAAGGTGATCGCGATTTCAGGTCTTGCGGGGGAAAGGAATGTCCTAGATGTCGCGAAACTCCTCGGAGCGAGGCAAACCTTCCAGAAGCCTTTTAGTATGCCGGATCTGGTGGGCGCTGTGAGGTATGAATTGGAGCATTAGCGCCCTGTTAATACCGCTTGACCGGCCCCTCGATGGCGTCTAGCATAGAGCCGTGCTGCATTGAGCCTCGCTGACTGTCCTATCCCTCGCGCGTGGTGTGTGCCTCCTGCGCGTTTGATTTCTCAGTCGTCGCAGCTCCTCCATCAATTTGATTCCGTGTGCTGCAATCATTCGGCGTTCGGGCAGGCTTTTAACCTAATGAAGGAGAGTGTGGATGACCCCCGACGAGCAAATCGCGAAGATGAAGAAAGCGATCAATCAAGCTGTGAAAGTCATGGGAGACCGATTTGGATCGACAGAAAGAGATGTTGAGCGCGCGATCGAGGAGCTGAAGGCATCCATGCAAACGACGCCGGTTGCAGCGACGCCCCAGTCTCCTCAGAGTCAGACAGCCGTGACTGCTGGGACGTAGGGGCTGCCGGCGACGGGTGGATCGTATTGCCTCCGTCGCTCTCGATACAGAACAGAGAGCCATCATGTCGGACGATGCCAAACATAAAGAGACTCGCGACGCACCGAAGCAGGTTGGCACTCCGTCTCGAACACCTACCGATGGAGATCTCACATGCAGCGAATCTCAGTTAGAGGACATACTCTCTGAGGGTGAGTCCAGCAGGCCGGTGAGTAAGAGCGACAAGGGGCTTCATACGAAACGCCAGCGGAAGTCCTGAAGCAAGCCTGTCTGGGTCTGTGTCTTCTTGATCTGCGAATCGATTTCTTTCCAGTTTTGTCCTGTGGAGTTCCTGCCGGTTGTCTTGTTGCCTTCCATCATCACTGCTCTGCGGCACGATCGGCGATTCTTGCCAATGCGGCGGAGTATGCGATATCGATAGCATAATTGAAGAGAAACCAGATGGTTGATCAGCGGACTGATGGTAGGACTCGTTGGCCGCTTCCTTCTTACGACTATTGGTCCACGCCCTTTGCGGAGTCGTTGCTGCAGCATCTGGAGCTATGCCCTGGAGCCTCCATTCTCGATATTGCGTGTGGCCACGGTATTCCAGCGTTTTATCTGGCAGAGCAGGTGGGGCCCGCAGGGCAGGTTCTCGCCACCGATCTCAGTGAGCGTCAGGTTGAGAGTGCGCGAGCGATTCAAGGATCGCAACTCCCCTGGCTGCGGTTTGAATACTTGGATATGCGCGCGCTGCCGCGGCAACTTCCATGTTTCGACCGCATCACCGGCAATCTCTCCGTCATGTTTTTTCGTCCCGACCGTTTCGCAGTCGTCCAGGGGCTGATCGAACATCTCAAACCAGGCGGCCAACTGGTATTGACCTTTCCATCTCTCGGCACGTTCGATTCGCTCTGGCGCCGAATCGATCGGGAAATGGTGATTCGTGGTCTCCTGGCTGAGCGCCGTCGTCTGGATGACTATCTTGCCGAACGGCCGTCGGCAGCAGAAGTTCGTGGATGGTTGGAGCAGCTTGATCTCGCGCGCATTGTCGTGGCTGAGTATCCGCTGGTCGTGGCCACTGGGGCCGGCCGGGCGTTTCTCCACCATCCGCTCCTTCGGGGAGGGTTTCTTGATGATGCCTATGAATGTTTCGAGGACCAGAGGCTAGCAGAGGAGGTCATGACGAAGGTGTCGGAAGATGTGGAGAGCTTCACGCCACTCATTGCGCAGAGGTGTGTGTTGTCAGGCTGGAAGCCATAACAGGATGTCGAAAAAGTCCTCCAACGTCGTTCTCGGTTCGTCAAAATCCTCAACGGGGACCCGGCCGCCTCACTAACTCGGCGGCGCGCACAAACGTGGTGCTCCTTATTCGTCGCACCGTGCGCCCCAGAGGGTATGCCTCCAGTTTTGACTTACCTCCGGCCTTGCCTGGGACAAGGCGCGTCTCGGCGCGCCGGGTTGGGGGAGGGTGAGACGATCGCCTTTTTGAGCATCCTGCAGGGGTGCATTATTGTTAGGTCGCACAAGCTGGTCATGATGCTCTGCAGAAAGGATCGACGTGTCGGCGATGTTCGGGTTAGAACCTGTAGCCAAGTTCGAGGATGTACAGATCCACGCCAAGGCTGGAGGATCCATACAGGCCGGCATCGGAGACGTGTTGGAAACGAACGCCGGTATAGACATGAGAAAATGGGTGAATGCGTACTCCCATTGTCGCGACGAATTGAACCGGCCCCCCGAAGTCTTGTTCCCCGAACTTGTGCCTGCTGAAGTAGGCTAGCCCGCCTCCGGCGTCGAAGCTGACCAGTTCGTTCCAGCCATTCAGCGCAAGACCCGGCACCACCGTCATCATTAGACCGCTGTCGCCTGCCCCGTCCAGTACCCCCGCGCTTGCGGTCAACCTTGTCGCAAGACTCCATGTGTCGTCGCCTAGCGGCCTGGACCAGGGGAGCGAGAACACCGCCGAGACGTCAACCATGCGGAAGGATTCTGTTTGTCTTTTCCCCATAAGGGGAGTGTCTCGACTAAGGCCAATGCGAGGGCCGATGCTCAGGAGGGCGATGTCCCCTGCAAAGCTGGGCGTCCAGAATGCCGTGGAAAGCGAGAGGGTGAGAATCAGATGCAGGAGATATCGATGTAGGTTGTCGAACATGCGCAGTTACTAGGCGATCAGATGGTATGACACAGTTCGATGAATCCTCGAATTTTTTACACGCTGCATGTCCATCAGGCCCAATGTGCCCACATCAAGGCGGACATATCTTTTACTTCATGCGGTGTGAACCAACAGCGCATCGGCGAGATGACTGCCGATTCCGAGAGGCATGTGGCGAGCAATCGGACTGGGATTGAGACCAGCAGGGTCGCGGCTGAGCGAGTGTCCTGTGCGACGGCAAACTTCACGTGAGGGATAGGGTAGATGTGAAGGGGCGCTTCAAATGAAGCGCCCCTTCTACTTCCGTTGGCCTTCTATTTAGAAGCGACCGCGTCCGCCGCGATCTCCACCGCCGCCGCCGAAACGACCACCACCGCCACCACCGCCGGTGCGGGGTTCTTGTGGCTTGGCTTCATTGACGGTCAGGGGGCGTCCATCCATCTGTGAGCCATTTAATGCCGTAATCGCGGCTTTGGCTTCTTCCGGTGTGGACATTTCCACGAAGCCGAAGCCTCGTGATTGCCCGGTGAACTTGTCCGTGATCACACGCGCAGACTCGACGGTGCCGTGCGCGGCGAAGAGGGTGGTGAGCTGTGATTCAGTTGCCGCATAGGGCAACCCGCCGACATAAAGTTTTGAACCCATGGGGGTTCCTCCTTCTGAAATTGATATTGTTTGAGACTCGAGAACGAATGTACGAGGGGAAGGAACAGGCCGAAGACGCGAACCGTGCAGCGACTTGGGTCGAGCTTCCGATCAGATCAACTTCTCGGTAACAACAATATCGGTGATGGGCCGTTCCATTTGCTGTTCCATGCGAGACCCGCCGCATAGAACACGAGCATCCTAACAGAGCAGAATATGAAAAGCTATAGTTCTGGCGTCATCTGATGTTCGGTAGAGAGTCTTCTCCCCATCTGTCGCATGGTTACAGTCCTGTCGTGTGAGATAGACGTTCGACTTCTCAAGAAAGTTGACGCCGCAAGAGGCTTGCTGTACCATGCGCTCACATCGTTGTCGCAGTAGTCCGGCGGCACGGCTGTATACACCATAACGGACTTCGCGATCGCATCGCGACCAGGTCCTGTCGGAGTTGATTCCTTCCTGGTTTCTCTCCCCTCGGCTCTCTGATCCCGTCTTCATGCGATCACACTGAAAGGATAGTGCATTGTATATCTCTGTTCACACGAGTTTTCATACCCTTGGTCTCTCTGAACCGCTCTTGCGGGACTTGACGGCTGCGGGTTTACTGGTCCCCACTCCCATTCAAGCTCAGGCCATTCCACCAGCTCTAGAGGGCCAGGACGTTATCGGTTGTGCACAAACCGGTACCGGGAAGACAGCCGCGTTTGTCGTTCCCATGATCGAACGGCTCGCACGCCTGCCGAAAGGTCAGCCGCAAGCCTTGATTCTCGCACCGACACGGGAATTAGCCTTGCAGATTTTTAGTTCAATCGAGAAGCTCGGTCGCAGTCACGGGATCTCCGCGACGGTCATCGTCGGGGGGAGCGATATGCAGGCGCAGATCAGAGGATTGCGCCAACGCCCCGATATTCTGGTCGCCACGCCGGGACGGTTACTGGACCATATGTGGAACGGGACGGTCAATTTGGCTCCGATCAAGATCCTGGCGCTTGATGAGGCCGACCGCATGCTCGATATGGGATTCGCGCCACAGATTAATCAAATTCTCGACGCGTTGCCGTTAGAGCGTCAGACGTTACTCTTTTCGGCGACGATTCAGGCTGATGTCACCCGTCTGGCCCAAGCGAGCCTGAACGAAGCCGTTCGTGTGATGGTGACGCCCGCTTCGACGACGGCCGAAGGTGTCACCCAGGCGTTGCACCATACGACGTCTCAGGAAAAGACGAAGCTGTTGGTGTCGTTATTGGCAATGGAACGAGGCACGGTCCTCGTATTCGCTCGGACAAAGAGCAGGGTCGATCGACTTGGTCAGGCGCTTGAACAGGCCGGTCACCGCGTGGCTGTCATCCATGGAGACCGGAGTCTGCCCCAGCGCCTCCGTGCTCTCGATGGATTTAAACGCGGACAGGTCAGAGTGCTCGTTGCCACGGACGTCGCAGCCCGAGGGATTGATGTCGCCAATATAGGTCACGTGGTGAATTATGATTTGCCGAATTGCCCGGAGGACTACATTCATCGTATCGGACGGACAGCCCGAATGAAGTTGACCGGGTACGCAACCAGTTTTGTGACATTCGAGGAGCGCGACCAGCTCTGCGCAATCGAAAGATTGTTGGGACATTCCGTCCCCTTGGCAGAGGGAAGTCCATCTCCCAATGATCATCCGCATGTGAGAGGAAGTGCTGAACGTTTCAGAGGCGATCGTCGGCGATGGGGGAGCCCGGGCGAGGACCGCACCCATCAGACGAATTCCCCGTCATACCGGAGGGAAGCCAAGATCCTTAAAAAAACGTCTATCGGAGAAAAATTGGCGACGACGGGTATCGACTGACAGAGTTAGTTATCGGACTCGATTGAAATCCGGACAGCCGGACGCAGTATCGCATCAAAGTTGGAGTTTCTGACTGGACACTCGCGGTTGAAGACGAATTACTGGTCTTGACTGATGCGAAGGGTGTTGTGTTGATAGTCGTACAAAAAGGTGAGTATCGTCGCGTGGTCACCCAACAACTCCAGACAGTGGGGCGGACTGTTTTGTAAAAGTGGCGTAGGACGAAACCGGGACGCGCCGATCGAGTTCACGCAATTTCTAATAAAGAGGCTCTTGCGGCCCCCACCGAAGCCCCGCCAAGTCAGGATCCTCGCCTTCCATGCTGACAGGGCGAGCAGGCTTCTCAGTCTTGCGCTGTTCTCGACGGGCGTCTTTCTCGCGCCGCTGAATTTGCTTTGCCTTCTCCCGGTCTCGTTTTGCGATAGTCGTTTTTCCTGCTCGTCCGATGGCACCCTCCTTTGCATCGCGACTCGTGTGAAGTCGCCGATCGCCTGGTGGTTATAGGATTCTAACCCCTCCGTGAGGATGACGAAGATTCTGTCGCTCCACGGCGTCTCTTGCTGCCTGAATCGGGAGCATGATCGTCCGTCTTGGAATCTCGTTCCGTACGGCTGCGAGTACCCTGGCCGAACCCACGACTTGCCATATTCGACACTTGCCGGCGAATATCTTCCATTGAAGTCGCCGGGTTCGTAATAAGAGGATTTGGTAGGCCGAGCACTTCCCATCGAATTTTCGGTTTCCGGGTTGCTCGTGCCCGATTCTTCCTTGTCTTGTCGGCTCGCCACCCAGTGGATAGCTTCATACGTGCTCCTTATATAGAACTTGGCATCTCCAACGTGGAAATGCTCGATGGAGATGAAGGGGTCGGATGGAACTGCTCCCGTCACTCCGTTCATCTTGCCGCGGGCGTCTGTGTGCGGAACAGAATGAGACGTATGAGCCGCGCCACACAACAAATAAATCGCGCGTAATGCGATTCGGATTGCGCGAACTTCGTGCTGGCTCTGTGACGGTAGAGAGTACCATGGGACATGGCCTGAGTCAAATAGGGTATTTATCTAATTGCATCACTGGACATGGCCTAAATGTTCTCCGATCTCTCGACACACTCTCGCCGAGTTCAGTGAAGCAATCGAATGGACATCCGGATTTAGTTGGAGAGGCAGGACGCCGGTGGTTCCTTCGATTCGAATGCTGCGTTTGTGAAATTGTATTTGTGAAATGTCTATCTTGATGTACGGTGGAAATATGGTAGGGGCGCTCTTATGGTACAGACCTCGCATCGACCTCCCGTCCTGAATAGATTTCGGCAATATCCTCGCGTCCGAATCTCTGCTCCGTTTGTCTGCGCACTGTCTCATCGTCAATCTCATCTGTGGTTGAGGAAACCAGGGGTCGACTTGGGGGTGGTCTACGATCTTTCCATACGTGGAGCCCGAGTCAGCACCCAAGCCGAGATCAAACCAGGTGACGAAATCACATTGAGCCTGCGTCTCCCCAAGCAAATTAAACCCGCCGACATCGCCGTTGCCACCGTGAAGTGGGCGAAGGATCAATTCTTTGGCCTGGCTTTCACGGAGCTTTCTCCTGCTGCACGGACTCGTCTGAAAAAATACGTGGCTGTTGCTTCTCTGAGCGCCGCGTAGGGTATGCGTCGCCACGTCAAGCCATTTTCACTTCGCATGATGTTTAATGGTGAGGGTCGACTGAAGGTTGTGCTGATATTGTATTGGAGAATGCGAAATCTCTGAGTGCAGTATCACTGAACCGGGAGTCCAGCTTCCCATCAGTTCGGTGTGAGTTGGTCGAACAGGACTGCAGAGATGAATGTTGGTTAGAAAGCGGATTGCGTAAAGGTTACTTGATGGCCACTGCTTTGACTTCTTTGAATGTGGTTTGGCCAAGCAGGACCTTCTGAACTCCGTCCTGCATGAGTGTGGTCATGCCTTCTTCAATGGCAGCCTTTAGCATTTCTTCAGTTCGCGCCTTCATCTGGATCATCCGTTTGATTTTGTCCGATCCCAGAAGTAACTCATGGATGGCTACGCGTCCCTTATAGCCAGAACGATTGCAGGTTTCACATCCTTTCCCGCGGACCAGGCGAAACGTATTGTCTTGTGGGATGCCGAGCTTGTCCCAATGTTCAGGCCCATACCCCTGGCGGATTTCTTCGTACTCGATGGCTGTTCCGACGTACTGTTCCTTGCAGTCTTTGCAAATCCGGCGAGTGAGGCGCTGGGCAAGGACTCCCAGCATGGCATCGGCAAAACTGAACGGGTCGCAACCCATATCGAGAAGCCGGGTGACGGTTTCCACTGCGCTGTTTGTGTGGAGCGTGCTCATCACGAGGTGTCCGGTCAATGATGCTTCAATGCCGATATCAGCCGTTTCTTTATCTCGCATTTCACCGACCATGATCACGTCCGGATCAGCTCGGAGAAACGCGCGCATGGCAGCGGCAAACGTGAAGTCAATTTTCGGCAGCACTTGAACCTGTCGGAGCCCATACTGTGTAATTTCAACCGGATCTTCCGCCGTCCAGATCTTAATATCAGGGGTATTGATGAACCCGAGAACTGAGTGGAGGGTCGTGGTTTTTCCTGATCCGGTCGGCCCGACGCAGAGAATGATGCCGTAGGGCTTTGCGGCGATGAGCTTGATGGCCGCAATATTCCGATCTGAGAACCCCATTTTGTCCAGGGGCAAAGGTTCGCTCGCCGCGAGCAGACGCATGACCACGTCTTCATTGAATCCGGCGGTGGGAATCGTTGCGACGCGCAATTCAATTTCCTTGTTCTCAGACAACTTAAATTTGATTTTGCCGTCCTGGGGTTTTCGCCGTTCTGCGATGTCGAGGCTGGCCATAATCTTGAGACGCGACACGATGGCGCGCCGATAGCTTTGTGGAATCTTCATATATTCAAAACAGTCGCCGTCGACCCGGAAGCGAACAAGTGTTTCACGCTTTTCCCCATAGGGTTCGACGTGAATATCGGAGGCGCCTTGCCGATAGGCATCGGCTATGATCTGATTGGCGAGTCGCACAATGGCGTTGTCATTTTCGTCGAGCCCGCCTCCGGCATCCTCCACTGCCGCTTCCTGAGCTTCATTCACGAGTTCGCCGAGAATGTCGGAGACGTTCTCGTCTAACTTTCTGCCACCTGTCGACTCTCCCTGTCCTGTCGCAGAGCCGAGGAACTGAGCGATGTCGCGACGGAGGCTTATGGCAAAGCGAATGTTCAGGCCTGGGAACGTCCGCTTAATATCCGCCACGCGGTCGAGATCGCCGGGATCGTCCGTCAATATTTCAATGGCGGTTCGGTCCCGCTTGAGAGGCATCCAGTGATTTTTCTTGAGGTAGTCGACGTTCAGGTTTTTCAAGAGTTCGGCATCGACGATTGTTCGGTCGCTGTACTCGATGTAGGGACACTTGTAAAACTGGGCGAGCGACTTTCCGATTTCTACCTTCGGGACCTTATACCGCTCGATGAGAATGCTCTCGAAGTCCGAGGTGCCTTTTCTGGACTCGGCAATGGCATTGTCCAATTCGTTCTGAGTAATGCGGTTGTTCGTGACCAGGCGATCAAACTTCGTTGGATTTTTCTTCGCGATCTTGCGGAGATTGAAGAAGGCGATGCCAAGTGCCTTCGCAATCTCCGCGACGGACTCTTCGTCTTTTCTCGTAAACCGTGCGCCGCTCTTTTTGTTGAGGAGTTGGAAGACACCCATCAAATACTTATTGTCCGCTACGATCGGGTAGGTCAGGACCTGCTTCGTTTTGAACCCGGTCCTCTTGTCATAGGAGGTGTCGTGGACGAGTGAAGGATGGACGCCTTGCAATTCGGCAACGTTATAGGCGTCGGCAATGCTCACAGGACGTAGATACTTTGCGCAGAATCCTGCCAAGCTTTGTTCGGTTATGGGAATACGGATTTCTTCGACGCTATCGATGTGGGGGATCTTGGAGAAAATCTCTTTCTTATCCGGATCGAACGCGAAGATGGTGAGGTCTTCGGCATCGAAAATACTGAGGACTTCTTTACGCAAGTCGAGAAGAATATGGTCTAGGTCGCTCGCTGCATGGATTTGGTCTGTGATGCGTTTGACATTCTCGGCGAATGCCACTTTCTGCTGAAGTTCTTGAAGATTTTGTGGGATAGGATTGGCTTGCATGGACGTGGGCTCCTGGCATCGACTACGAGGGCCGTTGCCGGATCCGTGTGCGCGACCACCGTAACTTCAGCAACGATCGAAGCCCAGTCTAACTGATCATGGATGGAAGGCAAGGAAAAGGCGGTTTCAAACCGGCAACGGTTATGCGGACAATTAGAGATAGATGCAGCCGTGTTTCAGCGAGGTTGTGCGTTCGCGATATGCGCGGCAACTTGCGTCGGAGGTAGCTTGAACTTGGCTCCGTCCCTTCGAGCTTTGATCTCAACCACTCCTTCTGCGAGGCCTTTATCTCCGACAATAACTTGAAACGGAGCTCCCATCAGGTCCGCATCGTTAAACTTCACGCCTGCTCGTTCGTCCCGATCGTCCCAGAGCACTTCAAACCCTGCCGTTTGTAGTTCTGCATAGAGCTGCGCGGTGACCTGGGCGGTCTGTGCAGATTGGGTGAGCGGAAGGAGATGCACATGGAAGGGTGCGATTGGGAAGGGCCAAATAATGCCTTTCGCGTCGTGGTTTTGTTCGATCGCCGAAGCAGCCGTGCGGCCGACGCCGATGCCGTAGCATCCCATGACGGCCAGGCGCTCTTTGCCATGAAGGTCCAAGAAGGAGGCTTTCATGGCTTCGCTGTATTTGGTACCAAGCATGAAGACATGTCCGACCTCAATGCCTTTCGTTGCCTTTAATATCCCGTCTTTTCTGGGGGACGGATCTCCGGAGCTGGCGCTGCGAAGATCAGCGAACTGCTCAACCTGGAAATCCCGATCCCAATTCGCATCGACATAATGTGTGTCGCGTTGATTGCCACCGATAATCACGTTGCGCAAGGCCTTGATGGCGTGGTCGGCGATAATCCGAACGTGCTTCAGTCCAATGGGACCGGCAAATCCTACCGGTGCGCCGGTGAGTTGCTCGACGACAGCGGGAGCGGTGAGTTCAAGATCAGTGACGTGCAAGAGCCGTTGAATCTTGACCTCATTCGCCTCATGGTCTCCGCGGATCAACACGGCAACCGTGCCTTTCTCTGTCGTATAGAGCAACGTCTTGACGAGGCGCGCAGGAGAGATCTTCAAGAATTGTGTGACCTCTTCGACAGTGCGGCAGAGCGGTGTGTGGACGGTGAGCAGAGGACGTGGGATGTCGGTGTCCACATCAGTAGGAGGCAGCACTTCGGCCTGTTCGACATTGGCGGCATAGGTGCCGCCATCGCTGTAGACGATGGTGTTCTCACCCGTTTCCGCGAGCACCATAAACTCGTGGGATGAGCTGCCGCCGATCAAGCCGGTGTCGGCTTCCACGGCACGGAAGGTGAGACCGCAACGCGTGAAGATGCGATCGTAGGCATCGTACATCTTCTGATAGCTGAGTTTGGCACTTGCCTCATCTTGATCGAAGCTGTATGCGTCCTTCATGATGAACTCGCGTCCTCGCATGAGTCCGAAGCGGGGACGGATTTCATCTCGAAACTTTGTCTGGATCTGGTAGAAGTTCAGCGGCATCTGCCGATAGGAGCGGACTTCTCGCCTGAATAAGTCGGTAATGACTTCTTCATGAGTGGGCCCCAAGCAGAATTCGCGCTCGTGGCGATCCTTGAATCGTACTAATTCCTTGCCGTAGAAATTCCATCGACCGGTTTCCCGCCACAACTCGGCGGGAGAGGCAATGGGCATGAGGAGTTCTTGGGCTCCAGCCCGGTTCATCTCCTCACGAATGATTTGTTCGATCTTTCGAATCACACGGAGCCCGAGCGGGAGGTACGTGTAAATGCCGGCCGCCACCTTGCGAATCAGACCAGCTCGGAGCATGAGCGTATGACTGACGGTTTCCGCTTCGCCCGGGTCTTCTCGCAATGTGGGGATTAAGACTTGTGAGGTGCGCATGATTCCGCGAGAACGAAGACACTGTCATCACACGTGACCGCTCTCATGTCCGGGGTGTCGTGAACGCAGAAACGTCCTGCTGACATTCCGAATTTCTGACTCATGATCTACCGCAGGAAGATCCGTTCGAGGTCGTTCCAAAATGCAAAGATCATGACACCCACTAACAGCACAAGGCCGGCTTGTTGTGCGAGTTCTCTCTGGCGTTCGCCGAGGGGTTTCCGAAGGATGCCCTCGATCAGGAAAAATAACAAATGACCGCCGTCGAGAATGGGGATGGGGAGTAAGTTGAGGACGCCCAGATTGATGCTCAGAATGGCGATCAGATAGATGACATTGGATGCCCCTTGCGCTGCAGCTTCTCCGGATATATTGGCGATGGTCAGCGGGCCGCCGATGTTTTTGCTGGAGATGTCCCCCACGATCATCTTGTAGAGACCGACGATGGTCAGCTCGGTCAATCCCCATGTGGCTCTAAAGCCGTCATAGAGTGACAGTAGAGGGGTACTCGAGCGCATGATTGAACGGCCGCCGGGCCCTGCAATTCCGATCTTGCCCACTTCGACTGACTGGCCGTTGACCATCGTCTTTTCTGCAGAGGGCGTCACGGTCAGCGAGATGCGGCGTCCTTCCCGCAACACCTCTATCGGGAGCTCGCGATTGGGGCTTTCTTTCACAATTCCGGTCATCTGGGACCACGTATGGATCGTCTGATCACCGATCTTGACCACATGGTCTCCGGCTTCAAGCCCAGCTTTTGCCGCAGGGGAATTTTGCGCGACCGAGGTGACGAGCGGAGGGGTTTCTTCCACACCCAGGTAGTATCCTGGCTCCTGTCCAGCGGCCGGTGGTGCGGGGGCTGCCGCAGGCGTAACCGTCAGCGTCTTGATCTGCTCGCCCCGCTTGATCTCAAGGGTCAGCGGTTGTCCTTTACTCTTTGCCACGGCATCGAACAGTTCCGCCCGGGTCGAAATGTCTTGTCCGTTGATCCGGCTGATACGATCTCCGACTTGGACGCCTGCGGTGTCGGCTGGAGAGCCGGGGGCCATCGCTTCGATATCCGGGGTGAGATCTTGGAATGTCGGAATAGGAAGGGGAGCTCCGGTTGCGAGCCACCCGGCAAAAATAAAATAGGCCAGAATGAAGTTAAACCCGGGTCCTGCGGAGACGATCAGCACTTTGCCCCACAATCCTTGGTGCGCAAACGACCGCGCACGATCTTCTTGCGTGGTCGCCTCGGTCTCATCCTCGCCGAACAATTTGACATAGCCGCCGAGTGGAATGGCCGAGAGAAGGTATTCGGTTTCCCCCATTTTTCGGCCGATGAGCTTCGGTCCGAATCCAAGAGAAAACTTGAGGACTTTCACGCCGACCCAGCGAGCAGCCAGGAAATGTCCAAGTTCATGGAAGGCGACTAAGATGCCCAGCACGATGAGGAACCACCACGCCTTCTGCAAGAGCAGCCAAACGGTATCGGGTGACCAGGTCAGTGCCATGAACACAGTGTACGCTCCTTCGTATAGCAGGATGCTGAAATCTTAGCGTGCCAACGCCACAACCAACGATTCAGCCTTCTCTCTGGCCCAACGATCCGCTTCCAGCGCGTCTTCCAACGTCTCGATGTCTTTGGTGACATGGAGACTCATTGTGTTGTGAATGATCTCCGCAATGTCGGTGAACCGGACACCACCGTTCAAGAACGCCTCGACCGCGATTTCATTTGCAGCATTCATCGTCGCAGGCATCGTACCGCCGATCCGCAGGGATTCATAGCCTAAACCCAAGCAGGGGAACCGGTCATGATCCGGTTTGCAAAACGTCAACTTCCCAATCTCTGTCAGATCTAAAGAGGGCAGATCGAGCGGCATGCGCCCTGGATATCTCATTGCATAGGAAATAGGTGTTCGCATATCCGGCAATCCCAATTGCGCGATCATAGAACGGTCTACATATTCTACCAGAGAGTGAATGATGCTTTCCCGATGGATCATGACTTCGATCTGGGATTCTGGAATGTCGAAGAGCCATCTGGCTTCAACGACTTCGAGACCCTTGTTCATGAGCGTAGCGGAGTCGATCGTAATTTTTGCGCCCATCTTCCAATTGGGATGTTGGAGTGCCCGTTCAGGCGTGACGTCATGGAGTTCTTCCTGGCCTAGGGCCCAAAGCGCTCCTCCGGACGCCGTCAAAATCAATCGGCGGACATCCACTTTGCGATGGCCTTCCAACGACTGGAAGATTGCACTGTGCTCGCTGTCTACCGGAAAGATACGAACGCCATATCGTCGCGCTTCGTCCTGTATGAGCTTTCCGGCCATGACCATCGGTTCTTTATTGGCCAAAGCGATTTGTTTGCCGCTTCGGATCGCGGCCAGAGTAGGCACCAGACCGGCTCCACCGACGATCGCGGAAATGACAAGTTCCGCTTCGGTCGCAGAAGCGACCTGAATGAGGCCCTCTTCTCCAGCCAAAATTTCGACAGGCAGTCCTGCACAGCGATCCCGGAGTCTGGCGGCAGCGGAAGCATCTGACAGAGCCACCAGACGGGGTTTGAAGCGGCGAATCTGCTCCTCGAGTTTTTCATCATTGCTGCCGGCAGTCAATCCTGTGACACGGAATTCTTCGGGGAATCGATCCACGATATCTAAGGTGCTGGTGCCGATCGACCCAGTCGATCCGAGGATGACGATCGTTTTCATAGGGACTCCTTCACTCAATGACTCGTAGCCGGCTCGCCAGCGTCACATAGTAGTAGAAGACGGGGGCGGTGAACAAGAGACTGTCCAGACGGTCGAGCATGCCCCCATGGCCTGGCAATATTCCACCGGAGTCCTTCATGCCGACGCTGCGTTTCATGGCCGATTCGGTCAGGTCTCCCCAGAGGCCTGTGATGGTCAACAAGGTCGCCAAAATCAGACAATCGAGATTGGATAACTCAGGGAGAAACCACCAACGAGCTGCATACGCGACGATTATGGCACCAAAAAAACCTCCTACCAAGCCTTCCACGGTTTTTTTGGGACTGATCCTGGGAGCCAGGCGATGTCGTCCGTATAGTGTGCCGACATAATAGGCGCCCGTATCGGAAGCCCAGGTGACCAGCAGGAGAAAGAATATGAGCCATTCACCCTGAGGCAGGAGCCTGGTCATCGAGAGTGCGCCCAGCGTCAGGCCCAGATAGAGTATGCCGAAGAAGGTCAATGCGCCATCCCGCAGACTCTGTTCGAGTGGGGCGCGGCTCAATAGCGGGACAGAAATAATGCCGATTAGAATGGCCAGGAGGGTTGGAACAAGGATATCCGGCCAGTGTGTCCGGAGAATGAGAGCGGCGAATCCTATCAGACCGATCCCTACCAGCCAGGAATGGCTGCGGCTGCCGAAACACATTCGGTAGAACTCGAACAGCGCGAGCCCTCCTGCTAGTACGACGACGCCGGAAAATGCGAGGGGTGGGAGATAGCGAATCACTCCATACACGAGTGGAGCGAGGACCAGAATGGTATAGATCCGACGAGGATCGAATCGAACCCCTGCCGTGGGCACGGGATCAGCCTGTTGTTGGCCGGTGGTTTTATATTCCTGCATGGGGAGGTTGAGATCGACCACTTATGACGAAATGGCACTGAGAACGCGACCGAATCGCCGCTCGCGTCTCTGGTATTCCAGCAAGGCCAGCAAGAGTTCACGGCGACGGAAGTCGGGCCACAGGGTCGGAGTGAAATAGAGCTCGGTGTAGGCGAGCTGCCAGAGGAGAAAGTTACTGATTCGCGTCTCCCCGCTCGTCCGAATTAATAGGTCAGGATCGGGCAGGTCATGGGTGTAGAGACATTGTTGTATACGAGACTCATCCACATCGTCCGGCTGCAGTTTTCCGTCTTGCGCTTCGCGAAGGAGGTCGCGCATCGCGTCCACGATCTCAGCCCGACCACCGTAGCTCAAGGCGACGGTGAGATGCAGTCTGTCGAGATGAGCGGTTTCCTGTTCGGCAGCACGAACCCATTGGAGGGCGGAGGCCGGGAGGGAATCGAGTCGCCCGATTGTACGTAATCGGACACCCTGCTCAATGAGTTTGGATCGTTCCGTTGAAAGGTAGTATTCGAGCAGACCCATGAGCGAGGAGATCTCCTGAAGAGGACGCTTCCAGTTCTCCTGTGAAAACGCGTAAATTGTCAAGGCGTGGATGCCCAGTTCCAAGCAGACCGTGATCATCTCACGGACGGACTTGATTCCTTCCCTGTGACCAGCAATGCGGGGTAGGCTTCGGAGTTCTGCCCAGCGGCCGTTGCCATCCATAATGATGGCAACGTGCTTGGGTAAGAGGTCCGGTTCAAGCTTTGTGACAAGCTCTTCTATGGATAATTGATCCACGGCCGACGAGTCCTTTGTGTCCATACAGTGCGCGGTTGGTACAGATCCCTTCTCATGGATCGTGTGGTAGGTGGCCAAAGTCTACTGGTGAGGGTGATGAATGTCAAACAAATTTTCGTAAAAGCCCTGTAAAAGCGATAAGTTGGATGAATTGTCATTGCGCCGGTTGAAAGTGATCGGCTATACTTCTCCATCAATCTGCAGGCCAACCGTCGAGAGGATTCATACGCCATGGGTGAACTTGTTCAGTTAACATCCTTTGGTCTGACCGAAGGCGAGGTAATCGCGGCACTCGGTCGGGTCAAGGTTCGCGATGTCGACTATGCCGATCTCTACTTTGAGTCCTGCGTGTCCGAATCCGTCTCGATGGAGGAATCCCTCGTCAAGCGTGCGACCAAGAGCGTCTCGCAGGGCGTGGGCGTCCGAGCGACGGCAGGGGAAAAAACCGGATTTGCCTACTCTGATGAACTGACGAAGAAGGATCTCGATCTCGCCGCCGATACAGCCCGTTATATTGCCAATTCGCCGAGTGGGACCGGAGCGGTGCCGGCGCCTGTGGGCCAACGTCCCACACGAGATCTCTACCCGATAGCACGATCACAGGCCGAAGTTGCTACGGCGGATCGCGTGTCATTATTGAATGCGATTGATGCCGAAGCCCGCCGGTATGACCCGCGTATCAAGAATGTCATGGCATCGTTCAATACAGAGTATAAGGTGGTGATGGTTGCCACCTCGGACGGCGCGCTGATCGGAGACCTGCAGCCGCTTTCGAGGCTCCAAGTCACGTGTATCGCCGAAGAGAATGGGCAACGTCAGGCCGGTTCGTTCGGCGGTGGCGGTCGAGTCGGCTTTGAGTTCTATCACGAAGGAGACCGGTATCTGGGCTATGCACGAGAAGCGGCGCGTGCCGCAATACTCAACCTGTCTGCCATCGATGCGCCGGCGGGTGTCATGCCGGTTGTATTGGGCGGAGGTTGGCCAGGGATTTTGTTGCATGAAGCCATTGGCCATGGCCTGGAGGCGGACTTCAATCGAAAGAAGACGTCGGCATTCTCTCAGCTTCTCGGTAAACGAGTGGCGTCGGACGTTTGCACGATTGTTGATGATGGCACGCTGCCGGGGAGGCGCGGCTCGCTCAATATGGACGATGAAGGAACCCCGACTGGTCGTACAGTACTCATCGAACGCGGGATCCTGCGCGGCTATATCACCGATAAACTCAATGCGCGTCTGCTGGGCATTCCCGTGACCGGCAACGGGCGGCGAGAAAGTTATCAAAGTGTGGTGCTCCCAAGAATGACGAACACATTTATGTTGGCTGGGACTTCCGACCCTGAGGACATCATCCGGTCGGTCGATCGCGGGTTGTATGCCGTGTCGTTCGGGGGCGGGCAGGTGGACATCACCAATGGGAAGTTCGTGTTTTCCGCCAGCGAAGCCTATTTGATCGAGGGGGGGAAGGTGACAAGGCCGGTCAAGGGCGCAACATTGATTGGGAGCGGTCCGGAGATTCTGACCAAGGTCTCGATGGTCGGGCACGATCTGAAACTCGACGAAGGCATTGGAACCTGCGGCAAGGAAGGACAATCCGTTCCAGTGGGAGTCGGTCTGCCGACTATTCGAATCGACGAGATCACTGTGGGTGGAACGCAGCGATGAGTCACCCGATACAGCCGTATAACGGATATGGTCCGCTCGCTATGGATCTGTTGGCCAAGGCAAAGCGCAGTGGGGCGACGGAAGCCGATATCATCATTGCCGATGGCGAAACATTTTCGGTGCAAGTTCGGTTGGGCACTGTCGATCGCCTCACAAAAGCACGGGAGAAGCATCTTGGTCTGCGTGTCTTTGTCGGGAAACGTTCTGCCAGTACCTCTACTTCAGACTTCTCGGCAGATTCTTTGGATCAACTTGTCGCGGAAACCTGTACCTTGGCAAAGGCTGTCGTGGAAGATCAGGTGTCCGGCTTGCCGGCAGCGGATCAGATGGCCGGAGAAAATTTGGACTTGGATCTCTTTGATTCCACCAAGCTGGATACGGAGCAGCAGATTGAATTGGCCAAACGTGTGGAAGCTGCCGCCATGTCTACCGACGAGCGCGTGACGAATTCTGAAGGGGGTGACTTCGATTCTTCCTCGGGGCGCGTGGTGCTGGGCAACAGTCATGGATTTCTGGGGGAGTATCAGAGTTCCAGCTTCTCAACGTCAGCATCACCCGTCGCGACCGATCCGGAGACCGGGGCCATGCAGCGCGATTCCTGGTACGCCGTGCAACGGAAATTTGCCAAGCTGGATTCTCCGGAGGCGGTGGGACTGGAAGCGGCGCGTCGGACGATTCGAAAGCTTGGAGGGAGGAAAGTGGCGACCCAACGCGTTCCTGTCGTGTTCGACCCTGAAACGGCTGGAAGTCTTATGGGGAATCTCTGCAGTGCCGTGTCGGGCTATTCGCTCTATAAGGGTGCGTCGTTCTTGGCAGGTCAATTGGACAAACCGTTGGCCCCTGAGTCTGTCACGGTCTATGACGATGGACGAGTGGTTGGAGGGCTAGGCTCACGGCCATTTGATGGTGAAGGTTTGCCGACCAGGAAAACGACAGTGGTGGAGCGTGGGGTATTGAAGAGCTACCTGCTCGATACCTATTCGGGAAGGAAGCTCGGGTTGGCCTCGACCGGCAATGCCTCTCGTAGCGTCGGCGAAAATCCATCGGTCGGTCCCACAAATTTCTATCTCGCGCCAGGGACGAAAACAGGACAAGACATTATTAAAACCGTCAAACAGGGCTTATACGTCACGGATCTCATCGGTTTCGGTATCAACATGGTGACCGGTGATTATTCACGAGGAGCCTCCGGGTTTTGGATCGAAGGGGGCGAGCTGGCCTATCCTGTAGAAGAAATCACGATTGCCGGCAATCTGAAAGACATGTTTGCGGCCATCGAAATGATCGGCAACGATCTCATCTTTCGCGGGCGCATTGCCAGTCCAACTGTGAAGATTGCAGAGATGATGGTGGCAGGCAGCTAGCCGCAAATAGCGGCAAGTTGGCAGTGCTGAGTTTTGAGTTCTAAGTTAAAGAATCGAAGGGAGAATTCAATTTTTTGAATCTATAACTCAGCACTCAAAATTTACAACTCAACACTTGCACCTGTATGGAGGTGCCGTATGGCCGAGTCATTCAGAGAAACGATGGTGCAGTATCAGAGCGGGAACGTCACCGTTCGCGCCTATGTGGCTGCTCCACAGACGAGAGAGAAACGTTCAGCCATCATTGTGGTCCAGGAATGGTTTGGCCTGTCAGACCATATCAAGGACATTGCCAAGCGCTATGCGGCAGAGGGGTATGTGGCCATTGCGCCGGATCTCTACTCCCGTTTGGGTAATGCGCTGACAACAGATCCAGGCGAAGCAGGCAAGTTGATGAATACCCTCAAACAAGACGATGGTCTGGCAGACTTGAATGCGACAGTGACATATCTCAAGACCGTTCCGGAAGTCGATGCGAAACGAATTGGTGTCACTGGGTTCTGCATGGGTGGGTCCTATGCCTTGATGTTGCCCTGCGTCAACACTGACATCAAAGCTGCCGCGCCATTTTACGGACAGGTACCCAATCCTGACACCCCACTTCAGAAGCTCGCAGGTCCGGTTCTCTATATCTATGGCGAAGACGATGGCTGGATTACCAAGGCGGACGTGCAGCGGCTTGCGGCGGCGCTGAAGAAGTACAATAAGCCCGGAGAGATTAAGACCTATCCCGGCGCCCCCCATGCCTTCTTTCGCGACAGCGATCCGAGCGTCTATCGTTCGGAGGCGGCGAAGGATGCGTGGGCGCGAGCGAAAGCGTTTTTCAAGCAACACCTGGCAGCCTAAGCGGAGTCACAAGCGCCATGCCGCTCGATTCTGAGATCGGAAAGAAAATGCTTCAGTTGATCACGTCTCGGTACGATGATCGGCATTGGCGCAAGAAGATCGAGAAAACGCTGAGCCTCCCGCAATCCGGTGTGGGCGACTCTGTGCAACAGCAAATCTTTATGTATCTCAAGATTGGGCTCAAGGCCTACAAATCCCGTCGGGCCGATCCGGATTCCTGGATCGTCGGTGGCTATGCGACGAAAGAGGTCATCGAACGGGCGAAGTTTCAGTCCCACCTGGTCGGCCCCGACATCACGAAAGATGATGTGGCATTTTTAGGCAGTGACCCGGGGAAAGAGATCGACGAGGTCTGGTGGGACGAGATGCTTGTGCAGTGGTTCGATATGCCGGAAGAAGAAAAGCCTGCCGAAGAAGAGAGCAGCGAGTCCGCCGATTCAGACCCCTCGCCCACGGTCAAAGCAAAATCCTAAGATCGCCGCCCGCTGCTGCTTCCGCTCTTGCCAGCAGAGAAGTGTCGCTCGGGAGGGTCGTTGCCGCCGCAAGACTTCCTGAATCACCCAACTACGCCGCGCGTGCTCTCAACCTGTAAACTCGCCGAGCCTCGAACAGTACAGGATGGGACGCCCGTTGCGGCTGCCGCTTTTGCCAGCGCCCTGCTGGCTCGCCCTCACGCTCAGTCACGCTTGGCCCAGAAACTAGCTCCGTTCAGACCGATGGTCGAACGGAGCGTCAAACAGTCTGTGCCACCCGCTGGGAGCGAGCCGCATGACCTCACTATGGCGAGACTCAGCATGGCGCTGATGCACGCGTCAGCAGCAGCGGGCGTCGTTGGAGAAAGGGGAGCAGTGAGCATGAATGAATGTGTTGGAAAAGACGTGATGTTGAGGCAGAACCATTCCCGGAACGACCACTTGGAAGTTTTAGCCCGCCCACCATCCCCACTGTAGCGGGAGAGAATATTCTGGCTCTAGTTAGCAGCGGAGCGGGCCAGCTGCAGCGGCATGTTAGGCAAAACCTAACGAATCTGATCCCTCTTGGCAATGTTGTGCCGTGCACACAACACCTGAACATTGTTCGCCGCCAAGGATGTGCCTCCCTTTGCCCAAGGCAGATCGTGATCAAAGTGCAGTTCGTCAGTTGCTCCGCACATGACACACTTCCAGGAGTCACGTTTCCACACCTCCAGTTTCACGGCAGTGGGAATGACGCGGCGCCTAGTGGGGTTGAGGACAGCAGGAATGGACAAGTCCTCTTCGCCTTCGACCGCCATGAGCTTAAACTTGAAGACTCGCCTATACTCATCGTCCTCCTGCGAGGAATCAACGAGATGGAAAATACCGTTGTAAGACCAAATACCTGTTCTGATCTTCTCGTACACTCGAACGCGTTCGGACGCCCGGGTTCCAGTCTTCGCCTCCTGCGCCGCTCGATGAAACCGCCCGTTCTGCGTCGGCGTGCCCGAAGGGTAGGTGCCAGGCTGATCGACCATCTTCGGATTGGACACGGCCGAGCCCTTCGGCTCATCGTGACCTTCGTAGATCAGTGTCGTGCCACCGTCCTCTAGCCGGTCGCGATAAGGGGCATTCGGCCTCACGGACATCAGAATTATCGAGTGACTCCCACTCAGACCAAAGTTCATTCCGGCCTGAAGGCTCGTGCCTTCCCGGCGACACATCTCAATGTACGAGAGTACGTTGTCTGCCACGTTTGTCGGTTTTGCTTAACTAAGGAGTCTGCTGCGAGCGACCTTGCCGTATGCACGGTAACCTTGGCATCCTGGTGGAAGGCAAGTCTACTTGGGAATCAAATATTTGTTCAATACTTGGTCCTGCTCCACCGACCGGCAGCTTCAGCCTGAGGTAGATATAGGGGAAGTTGTAGTTCACTGCGTCAAGTGAGGATAGTTGGGCTGACTGCAACTTGCGAGGGGTTGCACAGCCAAGCAGCGACAAGGCTATGCGGCCTAACTCCTCGCCGGAGCAAGCGGCTCAACTATCCGAACAAATCCATCTGCGCCGGCTGCGGCGGTTCGATATTGAGGACTGGGGCGGCTGGTGTTGCAGCTTCGGTGGGAGCTGGTTGGGAGTGGCGGTCGAGGAACTCGCGCAGTTTTTTGAAGTCCTCACGAAGCGGTTCGAGCATACTACTTTGGTGTAAGGCTGCGGCGGGGTGGAGTAAGGGGAAGAGGACGAAGTCTTTCAAGTAGAACGCTTGGCCGCGAACTTTTGTAATTCCTACCTTCCGTTCCAGCAGTGTTTGTGTCGCCCAATTCCCTAGCGTGCAGACCAGCTTTGGGCGGATCATCGAGATCTGCTGCATGAGAAACGGTTTGCACGTCTCAACTTCATCCGGTTCCGGGTCGCGGTTGTTTGGAGGGCGGCATTTGATCACGTTGGCGATGTAGATGTCGCTGCGTGATAATTGTGCGGATTGCAGCAAGTCGTTTAAGAGTTTTCCTGCAGCCCCGACAAACGGTTCTCCTTGTTGATCCTCATGGAAACCGGGCGCTTCCCCTACAAACATCACGCTCGCATGTGGATTCCCCACGCCAAACACAACTTGCGTTCGGCCCATCTTTGAGAGCTTACAACGCTGGCAGTTGTGGAGAGACTTGCTGAATTCAAGCAGCGACATGATGGTGAGGTGGTGCAGTTGAAAAGTTCATCGGATTTTAGGCGGGCCGACTTTTCTTGTCAATGGAAGAGAAACGTGGGAAGAATGGTTGCACATCTTGCCGAGCATGGAGGGATGAGAGGAGGGACGTATGCTATGTATTCAGCGGTTCGTGTTGGGTTTCCTTGTTCTCCTCGTGAGTGTCGGTGTGGCCTGGGCTGGTGAGCGGGGATACCAGCTCGTTGCGGGCAGGGACAGCAAGCTCTGCGCAAAAGTTCTGGAAGCATTTCGTGAAGATGTGGACGATCGAGGGCGACTACGATACCAGCACGAAATCTTTCGGCAGATTACCTGGAGACCGGTCGAAATAAAAGGACAAGGGCCACGGACAAGCCACTGTTCGAATCTCAATAAAGCGATGGTAGATTTGGATAACAATGGGCAATCGGATCTTGTGATCAAATCGACGTTCTGTATGAAGGGAAGTCCGAGCGATAGTTTCTATATGTTTCCCGCCGAGAGCGCGATCCTAGAGGAAGCGAATTGGCAAGACCTGTCGGCTCTGCTGGCGACGCCAGATAAGTTCGAGCGGACAGGCGGGACCTATCCCTTGACGCAACTTCCTATTGAAGAAACAGGCGTGAGCCGGACGCCATTGATCGGAGTATTTACAGTTCAGCCATTCGTATTGGATGGGAACGCGTACGTCAGTCTGACGGATGGCCGTGCTGAATGGACTGTGATCGCAAAATATCTGCGTGGTGGTCAGTTCGAAGATCAGTGCTATCTGCGGATGACGGGTCGATAATCTACCTCCTCAAGGTACTCAAACGGATTTCTGTTCTTACTCGTCTCTCGTCAAGCTGAGCGATCACGTGCGATCGCTTCAGCACAGCGATTACCACTGACAATGGCGCTTTCGAGATTGGGAGGCCATCCGGTATCGGTCCAGGCTCCTGCTAGAAGCAGGTTCTCAATAGGGCTGCGTTGGATAGGCCGATGGAGTTTTGCTCCGGGTTTGAGAGAGAGGATGGCGTTGGAAATTGTTCGATGGCTGGTTGCAAAAATCCCTCGTTCAGACGAGAGGAGTCCCCAGGATCTGAGGAGATCGGGGATCACAACATCAAGATTTCGATCCAGTCGAATGTGTGCGAGCTGACTGTCGGTCGTGATCAGCGAGAAGTTCGTGCTATCAGGGATTATTGCGGTCGCGCTCACCGAATGAAAGTAGGTGTCGCTGAGCAGAATAAGGCGTGGGGTGACGCAAGGTTGTTCGGCATGCACGTGAACGGTTGTGCTATCGATTGATCGCAATGCGACAAGATGTTGAAAGTATGCGTAGCGTGTCATCCATCGTTCTGGAAGCAGGGGTGTGAGATGTTGTGGAGATAGGGCAGCCACATACCAATCGGCCTGCAATAGAGAACCATTACGCAGCAAGATTCCTGAGATGCGGTCTTGTTCGAAGCGAAGCTGTGTGGCTTCAGTATTGTGCAGGATAGTGACGCCGAATTGATTCAGTATCTTGGTGATCGGCTGTACGAAACAGGTCTGAAGCGAGCCCGGTACGACCGAGATGCGGCTGTCCGGACGGGTACTGAGGAACAAGGGTCTCATCGAGAGTACGAAGGCATCGGCGGACATCGTAGAGAGATCGTTGCCGGTTAGCCACTGAGCGAGGGGATTCCAGACGACACGGCGCGTCTGTGCGCTTTGTCCGATTGAAGCCAGCCACTCGTCTGCAATGCGTTGCTCCAGATCGGTAGGCAGTTGTACATCGCCTTCCCACACCTGTTCCACCCACGATGCCAGAAGCCATCGTTCCTTCCAGGGAATGCCGGCAAATTTCAGGAGGTTGGCCCAGGTATGAAGAGGAGAAGGGAAGCCGGTACGCGGGTAATGAACGAATGTGCCGTCAGGGAGACGAAATTCAAGTGGAATGGCGATTTCTTTCGGCTGCGGTGGACTGGAGTGCAGGGAATGCAGCAAGGTCCGTGTTGCGTGATGGCAGCCCAGGATGGTGAGGGAAGAAGAATTGTTCTGGAACCCTTCGCCGACAACAGTGCTTTTGACGTGAGGGCAGTGGTCGACGATCGTGATGTGAAAGCCAAGGTGAGCGAGACGGTAGGCCGCAGTAAGGCCGGCTGGGCCTCTTCCAAGAATCACGACGGATTGGGCGCTAGTGGATCTCACGAGGATCGGGAGCGGAACCACACACCGGCGGCCACGACCAGTCGACGACTCGCGGCGAGTCGAGCGCGAGGGCCAAATATCCGATGCCTCGGTTCTTCAAGCTTTTTCAATATTCTGAAATACACTGCGCGCATGATTTCAGCGACAGTCACCGCTTGTTGGTCGCTTGCCGGGAGGTCTTCGAACGCTGCCTGCGCTTTTGCATAGTACTCATGGGCTCGTGCGGTCTCGAAACGAAACAATTCGGGGAGTGCGTCGCTTTCTTGCCGCTGGAGGATTGTCTGCTCGGTGCAGCCGAACTTGTCGAGGTCTTCTTGCGGGAGATAAATGCGGCCTTGAGCGGCGTCGGTTCCGATGTCCCGCAGAATGTTTGTCAGTTGAAAAGCGATGCCGAGGTTGACGGCATAGTCTTGTGCTCTGGGCGACGTTGGACCGAAGATATGGAGGCAGATCAGTCCCACCACCGATGCCACACGATAGCAGTAGAGTGAGAGATCTTGAAACGAGACGTATCGTGACGCCGTCAGATCCATTTCGACCCCTTTAATCAGTTCATCGAAATAGGCCTGGGGGATAGAGAGTTCTCTCACATGCTCCGCCAAACTAATGGTGACCGGGAAGGTTGGTGTGCCGCGGTAGGCTGCGTCAAGCTCGGCTCTCCATCGGCGGAGTTCTTCCTGGGGGTTGCTTCCTGCCGGCGGCTCATCGACTGCGTTGTCGACTTCCTTGCAGAACGCATAGACCGTATACATCGCGGCGCGCCGTTTCCTCGGGAGAAAGAGGAAGGAATAGTAGAAATTGCTCCCGCTCTTTTTAGTGAGAGTCGTGCAGTAGGCTTGTGCGGCGGCAACGGACAGCGCAGTCATGGGTATTGGTGAATCGGCAGTGGTCCAACGCGACGGGCCTTCGCTTGATCGATAGGTTCGTGATCTGCTGGGTGCAGGATGGCCGCCAAGAGCTCGACGCCGTCGATCAAGCGAGGGCCCGGTCTGCTGAAATAAGATGAGGCGTCGACCAGGTAGGTGCGCTCTGCCAAAGCAGGAGCAAGACGCCATTGACTCGGTGGCTGCATCATCTGGAGCAGTTCCGTGTGCGTTCGTTCAACGGAAAAACCGCAAGGCATCACGATGAGGACATCCGGGGATGCCGCGAGGATCTCATCCCACGTCACAACCCGCGAAGAGCTCCCCGGTTGCGCGAGCACATCGTTGCCGCCGGCGAGTTGGACCATTTCAGGAACCCAATGGCCTGCAATATACAGGGGAGAGAGCCATTCGATACAGACCACGCGAGGACAATGTGGGATGCCCTGGACTCGAATCCGGACGGCGTCCAGTCGGTCACGTAGTTGCGTGGCGAGACTGTGGGCTTCTGCGGACCGACCTGTGACGTCGCCGATTCGAACGACGTCCGCAATCACATCATATATTGTACTGGGGTTCAACGTGAGGACGGTCGGCTGTCGAGGCATGGAGCGAAGGGCGTTATGGAGTTGGTCCGGTGTGATCGCGCAGACATGGCAGAGGTCTTGAGACAGGATCAGATCGGGGAGTGCCTCCCGCAACAGCGCATCTTTCAAGCGATAGAGCCGTTGTCCGGACGCCACAAGTTGACCGACCTGGTTGTCGATGTCGGCACTCGCCAATCCATGAGGGGAAATCATTGGTTCAACCATGACAGGCACGTGTGTGACTGATGGGGGGTAGTCGCACTCATGGCTGATCCCGACCAACGCATCGCTCAGGCCGAGTAGGGCTATCACTTCGGTCGCACTGGGGAGCAGAGAACAGATTCTCATACCACTCGGTTCTTATGCGGACGGCCACAATCGTGTGCGGAGTTCGCTGAGATGAACCTGTGAAAGGTTCTCGGCGACCGCATCGGCTTCATGCAGATCCTGAATCGTGTGCGTGTTTGCCACGGCGAGGACTTTCATTCCTGCGGTTTTTGCGGCCCTGACACCAGGGATTGAATCCTCGATCACTAAGCAGGATTCGGCGGTGATGGCTTGCTCGCGGCATTGCCGATTCAATGCGCCGAGGGCGTGGAGGAAGGGTTGTGGATCGGGCTTTCCTCTGGTTACGTCTTCTGCGCTGGTGATGTGAAGGAATTCCTTTCGAAGCCCTGCCTGTTCAAGAATCACCTCGATCTCATGGCGGAGGGCGCCGGACGCGATGGCCAAGGGGTAGACGGCAGCTTCACGTATGAACTCGCGCACTCCGGGGAAAATGACCAGGTGATCTTTCATTGATTGCAAATAGGCATGGGCCTTTCGTTGCATCAGTTGTCCGAGGGCGGCTGAGTCCGTGGGACGCTGATGCGCCGTGAGCGCTGCGATAAAGCAGCCACGATCGTCGTACCCCAAGTAGTGGGCGTAATAGTCGGATTCGGTCAGGCTGATGTCGATCTCAGCCAGCGTGTGACGAAAGCTGGCGAAATGGAGGGGTTCGGTATCCGCGATCACGCCGTCAAAGTCAAAGATAATTGCTGCGAGCGAAGCCATGAAATCATCTCGATACAGTGGGTATTTTTATGGAACCTAGAGCGGGCGGATTATAGCACAGGGAGTCTGTCTAAACAGGCGAGAATGTGTCTACTCAGCGGACTGAGACCACGCGGGAGTCAGAATTTCAAGCGAAGACGTTTTTCCGACACCCATCCCTTTAGCCCGTCGTCGGTGCGTACTAAATACATCCAACCACCGGGCTGTAGATCACCGTCCATGACGGTCAGTGAGGTCCCTGGGCGAACGACTGGGCCGGGCTTGCTGCTCGATGAATCTGTTGACAACGGAATGCTTCCGCCGGGTGCGATTTCGTCTGCCGTGACGGTGACTTTCTGTCCTTCGCCGAACATGGGGCTGAGAGACGCCACATCTGGTGCAGCGGGTCTTGGAGCCGTTGGAGGAGCAACTGGTGGTGCAGGAGGGGCGGTATCGGTAGGGGGAGGGGTTGCTGGAGTCAAGGAAGTTGGGGTCTGATCACTTGGACTAGGAGCGGCTTGTGGCGCTGATGCCGATGGGGCAACCGGTGGCGGCACTGGTGCCGGGACCGCTGGCTTCGGTTTCATGGTGGTCATCGGGGGTGGTGGGGTGCTCTCGCCCAGGTACGGGCTCAGCAGTTCTGTCATCATCTCCGGTTCCATCGAAACATAAGCAATACCGCCGACAAGAATCAAAATAAGTACCCAGAGGATCGGCCTTCCTCCACGAGGTTTTTTGTGAGGGTTCAATGGAGCCCGGGCTTTTGTGGCGATCGTTTGATCAAGCTCCTCTTCCGTGAACTCCAGGTCCGGTTCTGGTTGGCGGGCGAAGAGGAGGGTCCAATCAAAAGGACCCCAGACTGATGTCGGGTTCCCAGCGAGCGCAGCCATTGAGCACCTCCTACTGAGCGATCCGTTCCATGTGGACTGTCCTGTGGAAAGACCTATCACCATCGTCGAGTCGTGTCAATTTTGTTAAGCAATTGTGCGACAGCGAAAGCCCGACCTGCGGAGCGAGCGGGAGGCAGACATAATCACCATTCGTATGGGGCATCGCTCCATCATTTATATAGTATATACCGGGAATCGGCTGATGGATTGTTGACGTGGATAAGAGAGGGTGTCGCTTGCATCTTGGCAGTCCAGTTCGGCAGAATGAGCGCCCACTGACCGACGACGATGAAATCCTATCGTGAAGAGCTCTGGTTCGAGACGAAGACGCGACGTGCCTACCTTAACATCACGCAACACGTTGAAGCGGCGGTAAAGAAGAGCGGGGTCCAAGAGGGGCTTGTGCTGGTCAATGCTATGCACATCACTGCCAGCGTCTACATCAATGACGACGAACCGGGCTTGCTCAAGGACTATGACCGATTTTTAGAGACGCTCGTTCCTCAAAGTGCGACTTATCGGCACAACGATACAGGAGAAGATAACGGTGATGCCCATATTAAACGCCAGCTGATGGGGCGAGAAGTCGTGGTCGCGATTACCGAAGGCCGGTTGGACTTCGGCCCGTGGGAGCAAATTTTCTATGGGGAGTTCGATGGGCAGAGACGAAAACGCGTGCTGGTGAAGGTGATTGGGTCGTGACCACGATGCGATGCGGCTGGTCGCTCGAATTCTGTGGAGATAAATTGTTGGAGCGCTTGCTACCACGGAAAAAGTTTGGCAACATGATGAGCAGTGCTGCACACCGGTGCGGTAGGAGTCTGTCGATATGTTGAGTTGGTCTCGCCCCGATCCCCTCACACGAGATCTCGTGCATCTGATCAATGCCCGCCGCCACGATCATGGCGACACCGAGGCAGCGATCGATACGCTGCAAGCTTTTTTGGAGCAAGGACGGGAGTATGATCTCTTAACGGTATTGGCGGCGCTGGATGAGGACATGGCAGAATGGCTCTTTGATCTTCTTGCGGAGGCATCCTGCTCCGTGCTGATCGATGGGCCGGCTGATGAAAAATTGTCCTATGCCGTTATGGCGGCTTTGGAACTTCCCCTCCAAGCCAATCTCGCGCATCCGCTCAAGTTGAAGATCGATCCGGTTGCGACAGCGGAACTGTTGCATCGACATCTCCGGCTCTCTGCCGGAACTGTTGTGCGTGTGGAATCGCGTCTCTTGACTGATTCGACGCTGGAGCCGCTTAGCCTCCAGGGTCTGAACGATCATTTGAGCACGGTGGCGGATTCCCAGCGGGCCACTTCAATTGCCGCTCGATTGTATCCGCCTGTCGAGAGTACGGCGTTTCTTTTCTTTGAGTTGATCGGTGTGCCGGACTCCGGACTGCCCGATTCACTGGAGGACCGGCATCGTCGGGCTCTCCTTGAAGGACTCGTAGCGCAATGTCCCGAGTTGGCGCTGGCCCCCGACATGATCGAAGCACCGGTGTACGCCGCCTATGCCATGTTTGATGCGCAGAATGCCGTGAGGCTCCATCGGTTGGCGGATGAAACTGCGGCAGTCTGGCGCGACCTGGACCCGCTCGTTCGCGCACGTACGATCGTGCATCTGCATACCCAATGCGGGAACGGCGTGTATATGCCGGTCTGGACCGACCTGTTCGATCCCGAACTTCCTGAAGACCACGGTCCCGTATGGACATCTCCTGATGTGTGGATCTTTACGGCCGATTTGCCCATCGAATGGCCTGGAGAAATGCTCACCAATCGGCTGCTCGCCGAAGGCTGCACCAGATTCGAAAATCACATCGTTGAAACTCCTGAGAACTAGCCGCCGTCCTGCGTATTCGTTCGTTTTTTCCCTCGCGATTCCTTGCGCCGCCTCACTATGCAACATTCTGATGAGTCACATGTTGGACGGCGCCTGTTAGAAATTGGACAATTCGTCGATTTTTTCGGCGCCATATCCTATGCTGGGTCTGATCGAAGAGGGGAACACGCATGGCTCAGCAGTCCTCAAGCGGGATCATCGCCGGCGCCATCACCATCTTGGGCCTTACGCTCGTATGGGTGGCGGTGGCGACGAATTTTCCGTCACAAGACGAGTTGTCTTCGGCTGCCTTGCCTGCTGAGAATCGTCAGGCGCTCGGGGCTTCGTCTCCTCAGCCTGAGCCACCCGAGCTGGATTTAACCATTCCCACTTCTCCTCCGCTTCCCTCGGAAGTCGCCGTGCCGAGACAGGACGATGACCAGTCGCGCGACCCACATATTGACGCTCCTGTTGTCACCCGCTTGGATCCTCGTGCGTTGCAGGCTACCAAGCTGAAGTGCGAAGCGGACATCGAATTGTTGTGTCCGGACTCTCTAGACGGTTCTGCCCGCACACGCTGTCTGAAACAGCGGGTTAAGCAACTTCCGCCGCCATGCCAAGCCCAGTTGCGCGAGCGGTTCGTGAAATGGAAAGAAGATCAAAGTCGGTTGATGGCGGCGTGCAACGAAGATGTCAAGCGGTTTTGTAGAACAGTCAAACCTGGGAGTGGAGAAATCCTCCAGTGTCTCCAATCGCATGATCAGGAGGTTTCCGATCGATGCTACCAGACCCTTCCGAAGGGGACGCTCTTCTTTAAATAGTCGAGTAGGCGCTAGCGAAGGAGGTTCTTGGTTTCTGAGTGCACACAGAACTGTAGTGTCACACCAGCCACCTCGATCTCGTCCCCATCCTTCAGGTCTTGTTGTCCCACTACCTCTATGCCGTTGACGAGTAGAGACTTCGCGCTCTTTGAAGGACTGATGGAGTAGTTGAGGCCCCGTCGGGAGATCGTCGCGACAGATTTTGGGGCGAACCAACCGGTCAACCGAATGACCGCTCCGTCTTGCGACCCGATGACATTCACCTGTTTGGTGAGTAGATATTCCGCCTTATCTGTTTTTCCTTCGGTCACAAGAACCTTGGCTGTGCGCGTCGATCCCTCTGGTATCCGGTCAGTTCCCCTGAGGATCGTGGTTCGATCCAAATCGACAAAAGGAGTTGATGCAGCCGTACCCGCTACCGCATTTTCTTGGAACACAAGCCGGTGCTGACCGATGGCGATCACGTCTGCGTCATGAAGTTGGTGGCGTGTGATCGGCCGGCCGTTGATGGCGGTGCCGTTCGTGCTCATCAAATCTTCGAGAAAGAAGACGGCCTGAACCTTCACGATCCGTGCATGATGCGCTGAGACGGCGGCATCTTCGATCACGAGGGTATTGTCGGCCTTCCGGCCGATCGTCAATGTCTCGTGAGTGAGTTCGATATGGCGAGAACCTTGCCCATGAAGTTTGACGAGCAATGTGGCTGGTTGTGGTAGCGTTTCAGGCATGGTGTCCCTCCTATGCAAGGTCTCTCTGATTCGTTACGCGACGAATCGCTTTTTTAGCCGTTCCCACAATCCGGTTTGGAGTTCATCCTGTACGGCTACGATCACGACGGTCGTGTTATCTTCGCCGCCGGCCTTGTTCGCCATGACGATGAGGCGATCGGACATGGCAGGCAGTTCTTCCGATCCGCTGAGGACCTGAAGAATGTCGTTCGGGTGGACACCGCGGGTCAATCCGTCTGAGCAAAGCAACAGTATATCTCCGCTCTTGACAGGGACCTCCGTCAGTTCCACGTCGACGCTGCTTTCGACGCCGAGCGCTTTTGTCACGATGTTTCTCTGAGGAGAACGTTTGGCCTCCTCTTCCGTAATGAGCCCCTTGAGAAGCTGTTCGGCAACCCATGAATGGTCTGTGGTGAGTGCCTGAATCGTCCCGTTTCGGACCAGGTAGAGCCGGCTGTCTCCGACGTGGGCGATGGAGAGCACCTCTTCACGGAGTAATGTGGCGATTACGGTGGTACCCATCCCGGCATAGTCGGCTCTGTTCCATGATTCGCGATGCACGGCTTCGTTCGCGGCACGAATGGCGCTGGCAAGACGATTGGCCGGTACGGATACTGTGTTGTCGAAATCGCCGATCAGCGGCAGGTCAGCCTGTTGGGCTGCCTCGACCAGATGCGCATGGATTGTTTTGACGGCAAGTGCGCTGGCAATCTCGCCGGCGTTGCCGCCGCCCATCCCGTCACAGACGACATACAACCCGAGCGTTGGGTCGGCCACAAAGCGGTCTTCATTATGATGCCGTTTAAGGCCGGTATCGGACTTGGCGCTATGTAATCGCTCGAAGGTCAGACGACACCCCCTCATGCCGCGAGACTATGCAGACAGGCGCGGAGCTCGTCCGCGAACTCTTGCGCGCGCCGATAGCGGTGAGGCAACTCTTTCTGCAGCGCGCGATCGACGATCTCCTGCACCATTGGAGGGAGGTCCGCCCGCAAGGTCTGAATCGCGGGGTGCGGGTGGTGAGTGATGCTGAACAATATGGCCGACAAGTTATCGGCGGTAAACGGCAGCTGTCCGGTAAGGAGCTCAAATAGCACGACGCCAAGTGAAAAGATATCCGACCGGCCGTCCACTTTCTTCCCTGAGATTTGTTCGGGTGACATGTACGTCGGCGTGCCCAACACAATATTCGTTTGTGTTTTGCTGCTCGAGGCCATCTTCGCGATGCCGAAATCCATAACCTTCACGACGCGATCTTTTGTCAGCATGATGTTTGCCGGCTTGATGTCGCGATGGACGATACCCTGTTGATGAGCGTAGTCCAGAGCATCGGCGACGGTGGCAACCGTCAGGAGGACGTCGTTGACCGGCATCAAGTTGGGCTTCCGCGCCCACCGTTTCAAGGGGGTTCCTTCGATGAGTTCCATCGCAATATATCCGAGATCGTTTTCTTCTCCCGCATCATAGATGGTGACAATGTTGGGGTGGGAGAGTCGTCCTGTGGATTCTGCCTCACGAAAGAACCGTGACTTGACCTCTTGCAGCTTGTCGTCGTGGTCGAGTTGATCGAGTCGCATCGTTTTGATAGCCACGAAGCGTTGGATCGTCGGATCTTTTCCCAAATACACCAGTCCCATCGCGCCACGTCCGAGTTCTTTTAACACCCGATAGCGCCCGAGCATGCCTGGTGTGGTGGCATTGATTGTCAATGTTGCCGAGGTATGTGTTGATTCTGACTGGGTCGTTGCCCCTTCTTCTTGTCCTGTGTCCTCATCCTCCGAGCGCACCCGCGCTTCTTGGCGTCGTGTCTGTCTGGGAGGAACGAAGGCTTCACGTAGCGCATTCCGGTTCAGGATCCAGGCTACCGAGAGCCAGAAACCTGATCCGACTAGAACGATGGCATATCCCATGGCAAATCGAGAGGCACCGATCTGTTCGATGAGCGGCAGACCCAGGGTCTTCACCGCTTTGTTGGTCACAATAATGACACCGAGGGTTGTGAGCGGAAGCACCAGGTGGCGGAGAAATCCCGCTCCACGGCCGTTGTCAGGGATTTGCTGAGAGGCAACGAGGGCGAAGATCCAAAGAATAGCGAGCGCGAGAAGGTTTACAGCCAAACGAACGGCCTGAGGCCCGCTAAGCTGCGCATACGGAATCGAGACAGATTGGACCAAGGCCATACTCGTCAACAAGGGGCCGGCGAGGAGTACAGCCAAGATGGTGAAAATATAGGGGACGACCCAAGTCCAGGATTTCGACATAAGGAATCTTTGAGAAGGTCCGTGAATGGGTTAAAGTGTAGCGGATGGGAGAGGAGTGTCAACGAATTGGGAGAAATGAGCAGGTTAAAGATTGAGTGGAGATCAAAGTTTGTGATCTAAGCCTTGGTTTCAACCTTCACCTTTCAGGTAGCGGCAGCTTTCTTGAGGGGGTCGAGCAATTTCTCAGAAACTTTCAAATCGCCCCGGCCGGCACCGACTTCGATATCAGGCTTGGTGACCCCATGGAAATCGCTGCCCCCGGTCACCAGCATGTTCAGCCGTTTGGCCAGATCGAGATACTCCGTCGTCTGCTTCTTCGTGTGCGTACTGTAGTGGACTTCGATGCCGCCGAGGCCTTCGTTCTTCAACGTCGTCAGGAGGGCGTTCAGCCCTTCTCCGGCTACCTTAGCCCAGGTCGGATGGGCCAGTACGGCCACCCCGCCGGCGGCCTTGATCCAAGCGATGGCATCCGCCGGTTGGGGCAGTTCACGCGCCACATACGCTGGGCGCCCCTCGGCCAGATACCGATCAAAGGCGTCTTTGGCAGATGAGACGTATTTTTTGTCCATCAAGAGGCGGGCGATATGTGGACGCCCGACCGAATCTGTGCGTGCCAACGTTCGAACCTCTTCGTAGGTGACGTCCAGCCCCAGTGAGCGTAGGCGTTCGATGATTTGGGGGTTACGGCGATGCCGGCTCTCGCGTAACGCGGCCAATCGTTGGTTCAGTTCGGAGTCTTGCCAGTTGATGCAATAGCCAAGGATATGGAGTTCGTTGCTGCCCAAGCTGGAACTGATTTCCACGCCGGGAATAATTTCAACTCCCAGCTCAGCCCCTGCTGCCATTGCTTCTGGAATACCGGTGACGATGTCGTGATCTGTGATGGCCAGCGCCGTCACGTGTGCCTTATGGGCAAGCTGTAGAACCTCAGTCGGCGAGAGGCTTCCATCGGAGTGAGTTGTATGAAGATGGAGATCGATACGGCTCATGTCGATTCATGGAGCAGGGTACCTGGCCCTGTTTGTCGAGCGAGGAGTCGTGCAGTAAAGACCGAGCCGGGACCATGGTTGCTGTCGTGTTCCCCTTCGTCGTACGACAGCACGCGGAGGGTGGATGTAAGCCTCAGTAATTCATTGTGCGCGAGACAAAACTCCCATCGACGCGGATGGTGATGCCGCAAGTAGTTGTCGATGGTGAACGTTTCGTAGATTAAGACTCCGTTCGGTTTCAGTGAATCGATGAGAGCAGGGAATAGTGCACGATGCAGATAGAAGCATACGACGATCACATCATATTCCTGCTTCGGAAACTCTGGTCGTTCCTCTGTCTTTCGTTCGAGATCCACTGTCTGAACAGTGAGATTCGGGAGGTTCCGTTGTTTCGCCGTGACAGCGAGCTGTGCCATGGCCTGTTCATCACGGTCTATTGCATTGACATGAAACCCGTGCGAGGCCAGATACAGCGCATTGCGTCCAGATCCGGCTGCGACATCAAGTGCCTTGCCCTTCGGTAGTCGATGGAGCTGGAGTTGTTGCGCCAAGAATAATGAGGGGGTCGGATCAATCTGCTGCGGCTGCTGTGCCATGCGGCTTCGTTCCACCTTCACCCCGACCGATCCGGTCATTTGTGAGAGGGGAGGGGCCAGTTTTCTGAGCCAGAGTGAAACCTTTGCAACAGGGAATTCTGTGAACAACATCGCAAGGATTTGTTCCGTAAATGTTTCGAGGAGCGCGCAATCCTGAGTCTCGCCCAATTCGACGATCCGCTCGGTGACATGGGCATAGTCCACGGTCTTGTTGATCTGGTCTGCCGCTTCGGCAGCGCTTCCATCGCAGTCCAATTCCAGATCGATCGCCAGCGGCTGCGGTCTTCGTCGCTCCGCCGGAGCGACTCCGCAACGCCCTTGAAATTCCAGCCGTTCAATCACCACGCGATAGGCCATGCCGACATTCTCAAGGATTGGATTTCAGGCTGTCAACCGCTCGTTAGTGGGGGACGGGCGGGTGTACCCAGGTGGCTTTCTTGCTCGCAGAGCCCCCACGATAAGGCGGTGGTCGCTCGATGCGCGCAGTAAAAGCCAACCTGGGCACACCCTTTAAGAGCTGAAGAGCTTCTGACGGATGTGCTCGATTAATTTGACGGTACTGATCTCAGAGGGGTGGGGAACACCCAAACCCTCCTTCTTGCTCGCCGAGGCTGCACGATCAGAATGTGCTCCCTCGATGCGCGCAGTGAAGGACAGACTAGCTGCTCATCCTAGGGCAAAGTGGAAAACATGTCCTGGTAGTTCGGTCGCGAAGCAACTGGACAGTAGAGTCTTGATGCAGGTCGCGCAGATGTGACTCCAAGTCTTCGAGTGACTCTCCCTGAGTCCAGTAATCAGGGTAGTCCTGCAAATAGCCGAGCCAGAGATCTTGATCCTGCCAGTAAATGTATTTTGTCGAATCCATAGCCGCCATTATCCCGGCACTCCTACCGTTTGCCAATGGAAAGTCCTTCCTTCTCATCTCTTCTATCTCCTGGTTCAGCCAAAAGTTCCATCGATGGAGATCATCTGAGTGTGGTGCGATTTGATAATGCCTAGATTGTCACTGGCCTCATAAACTATACCGACAAGTTCCAATACGGAAAATGTCCCCCTGATAGCGAAGACCGGACATCCACTTATACCACCATAGGTCTGCGGCCATGTAGCGTGATGCGATGGGTTTACCATTGTTCTGGTGTTGATGGCACAGGCAAATCCGTGATCAGAGACACTTGTGACCTGTGTGTGTAGGTTCCAAGAGTCAAACTTGATTGCGCGTTGATCAGGAAGCAGGCTACGGTATGCCTTGGGAAACCCAACGATAAGAACACTGAGTCCTGGAATTACAGGTGTTGGTGGCCAATTTGGAGGAACATGAAAAGTTAAATGTTTGGCAAATTGCTGAATATCTATTCCTGTCAGGTCCAATGTGACGAGGTCAAGCCGATCTGTCTTCCCAATTATACGTTCGGAAATGTCGTCAACCGAACTTTCCGCAATTTGGAGCTTTAGGGCGGGACGGGTAGCCTGTCGTTTCAGAAAAGACCCAAGCACATGCTCCGCTGTAAGTAGAACGGGGCGGTCAAGTTTGAGCAACACACCACTGGCACTGTTCATACCTGGTTGACGATCAGGCTCACCCCAGAAGACAGAAACCGTACAATTGAAACAAGAACGCATTACTTGATTTAGAAGGTCTCGTGGAATCGAAAATGACGAAAGCTGTGGCATGTTGTAAGCGGAAGCCCTGTATTCCTATCGAACGTCAAGAGTTATTTTCTTTGATCTTCGATCACTACGTCTGGTGCTTGCCGAACCCGAGGTCTGGCGTACTCTGGGTCGTTCTCATTGAGACATCTAAATGTTACATCGATTGTAGTGTCGATCGCCATCCGAGTACGCGACATGCTTTCATTCAAAAACATGAAGCGTTTTCCTTGCTTGGAACACATATCCCTTCCGGTTTCAAATGCACTCTGTCTGGCAGATGCAGCGCTACTAAGGCCATCAGCTGTAGCTGAAACGGAATAAGTGTCTTTCCCCATTTCAAGCACATCACTAGTGGCGACGCATCCTGAGATCACGGCAATCGCGACAACAGAAGCACCCGCGTATAGTTCGAAGCGCATATAAACTCCTAACGAGTAAGTCTGCTGCAGATTCCCGTGCGGCCTGGCACGGTTGTCTGAGCGCTTTGCTGGTAGGCGAGTCTACCAGCAAAGTCCAATGCCTATCTACTGTGCAACATCAGAATGGTTCGTCCAAGCTTGCTCGTTCCCCTTCTCTTGGAAGGGCGAGCCGTCCTTAATCCCTCATGTTCTGCGATCAGGGGATTACATTGATTTCTCCAATCTATCTTTCTCCATCTTGGGGGCGGCCTGGTTGGATCCAACAGTCTTTCTCTTTCTCCATGTGTATATTTTAAAGGGAGTGGCCAGGCTGCCCTTTACTGCGCGCATCGAACGAGCACATTCCTATCGTGCGCGTTCTGCGAGCAAGAAGGGCACCTGGCCGCTCCCTGCCCCTCCCTTGACTGCCCTTTCCACCAGCTCCTATAATCACTTCATATTTTTTCCACAACATCCTGATTCAGCTCACAAAATGGCGGAATTTACACACTTCAACGAGTCGGGGCAAGCGCGCATGGTCGATGTCAGTGCGAAAAGCTCGACCGAGCGGGCAGCTACAGCTCAGGCTACAGTCTTTCTCCAGCCAGAAACCCTCGAAAAAATACAGCGTGGCAAGATTGCCAAGGGTGATGTCTTGGCTGTCGCGCAAATTGCCGGCGTGATGGGAGCCAAGAGGACTCCGGACCTGATTCCCATGTGCCATCCAATTCTCCTGACTAGTGTCGATATTTCATTTAAAGAAGAATCTCAGCCGGATCGAGAAGGTCGTTGTTCGATTACTATTTTGGCGACGGCCAAGTCGACTGGGCAGACAGGGGTGGAGATGGAAGCGATGACTGCAGCCTCGGTGGCAGCACTCACAATCTACGACATGTGCAAGGCGATCGATCGAGGAATCTGTTTTAGTGACATCTGTTTGCTCTCGAAAACTGGTGGAAAATCAGGAATATTTACAAGACGTTAAAGTGGAATGTTCGTGTGCTAAGGAAGGCATATTTACCGTGGTCACGATCAAGCTCTTTGGGATGACAAAGTCGCTGGCGGGGAATCAAGAGTCACTGTCACTTGCGTTGAACAATGGAACGCAAGTGAAAGATTTGGTCGGTCTTTTGGATGCCGGGTATCCAGCGATCGGAGAGTTGATCCATAAAAAGAAGGTTCTGGTGTCGGTGAATCAGGAAATTGCTCACGAAGAAACGGAAATTCGAGATGGCGACGAGATTGCGTTGTTACCACCGTTTGCCGGTGGCACAGAGATGGATCATACAGGTGAGGATGCCCAGTTTGTTCGAGTGCAGCGGGAAGATTTTTCCGTGGATGCAGAGATCGATCGAGTGCGCAGAAGTTCGAAGCGCATTGGCGGCATTTCGATTTTTCTGGGGACGGCACGCGACCGGTCCAAGGGGCGGGAGGTTGATAGCATCACCTTCGAGCACTACGAAGGGATGGCGCAAAAGAAGCTGCATGAAATCCGCGAGCGGGCGTTAAAGGAATTTGACATCATCGAAGTCGCGATTCTGCACCGGTATGGTGAAATCGGCATCGGCGAAAACATCGTGTTGATTGTTGTGGGGGCTGAGCATCGAGCTGATGCGTTTCGTGCCTGCAGGTGGGCGATTGATGAATTGAAACAGATTACGCCGATTTGGAAACTCGAACACACGCCGGAAGGCGAAGTGTGGGTGGAGGAACATCCTTAGGGGCGTGAGGGGTAACGGGCGAACGGCACACTAGAGGGTATGAGCGAAGTATCAAACAACATGGAACGGATTACTGATACATATGGACGGCCGCTTCGTAGCTTGCGTTTATCCGTGACGGATCGATGCAATCTCCGCTGCAAGTACTGCATGCCGGAAGTGGACTATGTCTGGCTGCCGCGCGAGGATGTGCTGACCCATGAGGAAATGGCAGGCGTGACCGGCTATTTCACCGACCTCGGCGTGGATCGTGTGCGGTTGACCGGTGGAGAGCCATTGCTTCGGCGCAATCTACCTCAGCTGATTCGCTTGCTTCTCCAAAACCGGCGGGTGACGGATATTGCGCTCACCACGAACGGCATTCTTCTGGGGGATCAGGCGGAGCCGCTGTATCTGGCAGGGTTGCATCGCATCACGATCAGCCTCGATACGCTGAAACCGGAACGATTTCAGCAACTGACTCGCCACGATGGATTTGCGCAGGTGGTTGAGGGGATATATTCGGCGGCTCGGACGGGATTCACCGGCTTAAAGCTCGACACGGTAGTGATGCGTGGATTTAACGACGATGAGTTAGTCGGACTGATTGAGTTTGGCAAGCAGGTGCAGGCAGAGGTTCGGTTCATCGAATACATGGATGTCGGCGGCGCGAACGAGTGGTCTCAAGAAAAAGTGTTCTCCCAAGCTGCGATGCTCTCAGTGTTGAGTCAGTACTATGGAACGATTGAGCCGATGCCTGAACGGGGGGCCGCGCCGGCGCAGCGATTTTTGCTACCGGATGGGACGACCTTTGGCATTATTCCTTCGACAACTACGCCGTTTTGTGCGACCTGCGATCGCAGCCGGCTGACCGCCGACGGCATGTGGTATCGCTGTCTATATGCGACGACGGGAACGGATCTGCGCAAGCCTCTCCGCTCGGGGGCCTCGGATGACGAGATGCGAGCCTTGATCCGGGCCGGCTGGGAAGGCCGTCGCGACCGGGGTGCAGAAGAGCGCAAGGCGCTCGAACGGGATGGGTTGCGTGTCGGAGGATTCATTGGAATTGAGAAGCTTCGCGAAAATCCACGCCTCGAAATGCACGCACGAGGCGGCTGAGGTTTCATCGTGTGTGGCCGACCTCTGTGCCGCAACCCCAACCTCGGATAATCGCCTATGCTAGACACTGAATTCCTGGCTATCTTAGGACTCGGGTTGGTGCTCGGGCTTCGCCACGCCTTGGATACGGACCACTTGGCTGCCGTATCCACAGTGCTGGCGCAACGGCCTTCGCTTCGCGCCTCCGGCATGATCGGATTCAGCTGGGGACTTGGGCATACGGTCGTACTGTTGCTGGTCGGGGCGGCGGTGTTGATGCTTCGAGTGTCGATTCCTGAACCGTTGGCATTGGCGGCCGAGTTCGGCGTCGGCACGATGCTCGTACTGCTCGGAGGGGTACTCGCAGTGCAACTGGTCCGGGAACGCTGGCATATGCATGCACACGACCATGACAACGAACGGCACGTGCATCTGCATAGTCATGCGCTGATAGGAGATCATGGACATCTACACTGGTGGCGTGATTCCGTTCGACCATTCTGTATCGGCATGGCCCATGGCCTGGCAGGGTCAGCGGCATTGTTGTTGATCGTGCTGTCGTCTGCACGATCGGTGTTGGAAGGGCTGACGTACATCGCGGTGTTTGGGCTTGGCTCAATCTTGGGGATGATGTTAGTCGGAATCGTTATAAGCCTTCCGATATTGTGGTCGCTCAACATCGGACGCCCTGTCTTTCTCGCGGTCCAGGGGCTGGCGAGTCTTGGAAGCATTGCCGTCGGACTGATCATGATGTCCCAGATCGCTCTCGGTGGCCAGCTCTTCTGACCTTCCATTCTCCACCCTCCTCAATGGAAATCTACGTGCGTCATGAGGGCGGCTATGATATTCTGCCGCCCGCGTGGTTTGTTTGTGAGCGAGACGAACAAGACGTGCGTGACAGGCGCGACTCGAAGTTGAAGTTCTAGGTGCGAAGTTCCGACCCTTTCCGCCTTCAAACCGTCTTACCTGTCGCGTTTTTCGCGCAAGTCTCGCAAGTCCCGCCCGCGACTAAGGGGAGCACGTTATGGCCTGGTTTAAGAAACAGAAAACGATCGAACCTGAATCTCCGAAGCGATCCAAGGTGTCGGAGGGGATGTGGCTCAAGTGCAATCACTGCAGGGAAATCGTCTACCGCAAAGAAGTCGAGCGGAACAATAAAGTGTGCCCGAAGTGCGACTATCACTTTCCAATTTCTGTCATGGAGCGTATTGCGCTCTTGGTCGACCTCGGGACGTTCAAAGAGTGGGATGCGGAAATCGGTCCCCAGGACCCGCTGAATTTTCAGGACACAAAATCGTACAAGGATCGTCTGAAGGCGCACCAGGGGAAGAGCGGTCGCAAAGATGCCATGATGACCGGCGAAGGCATGATGAACGGCCGTCGAGTGGTGCTCTGTCTATTCGACTTCAGTTTTATGGGTGGCAGCATGGGGTCGGTCGTCGGGGAAAAGATCTGTCGGGCGATCGATCGTGCATTAGAGACAAGGCTGCCGGTTATTTTGGTGACGACCTCCGGAGGAGCCCGAATGCAGGAGGGGATTCTTTCCCTGATGCAGATGGCCAAGACCTCTGCCGCCGTCGCGAAATTGGGCGAGGCCAAACTGCCTTTTATTTGCTTGTTAGCCGATCCCACGTTCGGCGGAGTGACCGCCAGCGTCGCCATGTTGGGCGATGTGATTCTGGCCGAACCGAAAGCGTTGATCGGTTTTGCCGGTCCCCGAGTGATTGAACAGACCATTAAACAGCAGCTGCCGGACCAGTTTCAGCGAGCGGAATTCCTGTTAGAGCACGGGATGATCGATATGATCGTAGAGCGTAAACAGTTGAAAGAGACGTTAAGCAGCCTCGTCGCCCACTTTTAGCTGAGTCCATTCATGGCCACCTATCGCGGCAACCGTTCATCTTGCCCGGCGAGCCTGTTCTCGATCGGGCGCTTCGCTGGACTCCGAGGAGTATGCCTGTGTCGTCCTCGCACGCGAGAAGTTGTGGTGAATTTCAGTCTCGACTGCCTCGTCACGACGTTCACGAAGAAATCCGGCTAGTTCCTTCCTGCCTGGTTGCACCATGACCTATTCCTCTGCCGTCGCCTACTTATATCGTCTGCAAAAGCATGGGATCAAATTGGGGCTTACGACGATGATGGCGTTGATGGAGCGTCTTGGCATGCCGCAGACTCGGTTTCGTTCACTGCATATCGCCGGCACGAATGGAAAGGGCTCCACCGCAGCGATGACTGCCGCGATTTTACAGGCGGCAGGATATCGAGTTGGGCTCTATACGTCGCCCCATCTCGTGGAGTTTCGAGAGCGAATACGTGTGAATGGCGAGATGATCACAGAATCGCGTGTGGCACAACTGACCGAACAGCTTCAGACCCTCTGCCAACCTGACTTATCGCCGACCTTCTTCGAATCTACGACAGCGATGGCCTTTCAGCAATTTGCCGACTCAGGGGTCGATGTGGCTGTGTTGGAGGTTGGATTGGGCGGCCGGTTCGATGCCACCAATGTAGTGACACCTATGGTCTGTGCGGTCACGACAATTTCACTGGATCATCAGCAGTATTTAGGGAATACATGCTCAGCGATCGCGTTTGAAAAGGCCGGCATTATCAAGCCCAGGGTACCGGTGGTGTTGGGGCGGCTCGAAGATGAAGCATGGCAGACGATCGAACAGGTTGCGATGGAACACCAGGCTCCGGTGTTTCGGCTGAACGCGGATTTCTATACAGAGGGAGAGGGGAGCCGGCTGTTTTCCTATCACGGTCTTGGTATGGAGTATGACGGACTGACTTGCGCCCTGGAGGGCCATCACCAACTGGATAATGCCGCCTGTGCGCTGGCATTGTTAGGGGCGGTTGCGCCTCAGGGGATTGCTGTGACGACTGAGGCGGTGAGAGCGGGCTTGCGTACCGTCGACTGGGAAGGGCGGTTGGAAGTGGTGGATCGCCATCCGACCATCCTGCTCGATGGTGCACACAATCCTGCTGCCGCAAAGGCCTTGGCCGACTTCCTCGCGCGCACTGACCGATCTCATCCATCCCGTCCTCTCGTCCTTGTTCTTGGGATGATGCGTGACAAGGACCATCGAGGCTTTGTCGCACCACTCATAGATCTTGTCGATGAGGTAGTGGTGACGCAAGCGGATCTTCCACGCTCCGCCACTGCACAGGAACTCCGAGACTCGCTCGGTGTTTTACTGCGTCACCCACATATCGTGCCGTCGTTCGGCGAATCGATGGTGTTGGCCAGACAGTTAGCGACGCCTGACGGTCTTGTCTGTGTGACGGGGTCGCTCATGCTTGTGGGAGAGTGCAAGGCATGGCTCCGTGGCTGTGGGATTTCGCCGCTTCGGGGCTGACATGGCAGGAATCACAACGCGGCTGTGCATGTGCGTGGTCGGTTGGTTGATGCTGGGGCTCTTACTTCCGCAGGCAGGGAGTGCAGCCGGAACGACGACATCACCCGAGGGTCCCCCGCTCGATATTACGGCAGAACGAATCGAGTATCTCCAGGAATCAGAAGTCTACGAAGCCGACGGTTCGGTGGTGGTCAACCAGGGAACTCTGCGTCTGACGGCCGATCACATGACGATCCACACCTTGCCCGGTGTATTGATTGCCACGGGCCACGTCCATCTCACCGACCCCAAGGCCGATCTCGTGACCGAGCGGTTGGAACTTAACGTGAATACTGAGGCCGGGGTGATCACGCACGGACGGGTGCATCTGAAACCCACGAATAGTTCAGTGGAAGGGCGGCTCTTGCAGCGGTTTTCAGAGGACCATTATCGGGTGAAAGAGGGCAAGTTTACGAATTGCGATGCGCAGAAAGGGGAGACGCCGGCTTGGCGGTTCACATTCAAGGATCTCGACTTGAATGTCGGCGACAATGTGGCGTTCAAGAGCGGATGGTTCTGTGTGAATGAGGTTCCGTTGATTCCGCTTCCTACGATGACGTATCCGCTCTCCAGGCGACATACGGGGTTCCTTATACCCATTGTCGGGTGGGACAGTCGCTTTGGTCTCAGCGTCAAAGAAAGCTTCTTTTGGGCCATCAATCCCAGCCAGGACCTGCTGATTACTCCCTTCTATTACAATAACCTCGGCTATGGGAGCGAATTTAAGTATCGCTATGTGCTGGATCGATTGTCGAGAGGGCAGTGGTTTGTCAATGCTCTACAACAGACGCAGGTGCCGGATATATCCAGTGTGAGCCAGGCGGGACAAGAAACGAACGAGGCCCGGGGTCTGGTCAGGGGAACGCATGTACAACAAGTCACACCTGATTTGTTTCTTCGCGTTCAAGCCAACTTGGTGTCCGATCGGAATGTGCTGCAGCAGCTGAGTAACTCGGGAGTCCAGAGGGCCCTTCCCAGCGGCGAATCGAATTTCTTGACGACCCAACGTCTGCCGTATGGAAATGCGTATCTGCTGGGTCAATATCTGCAGCCGTTGCGATCGGGAGGCCCGGATACCTTTCAGCGCTTGCCGGAAATCGGCTACAGTTTGCCGAATCTCTCATTGTTCAATTCGCCGTTCCTGCTGGGCGGAGATACGAGTTTCGTGAACTTTTTTCGTGAACAGGGATTTACTCAGAATCGAGTCGATGTTGTGCCGGGACTCTCGACGGACGTCCTGAACGTCGGCCACATTGTCGGCCTGACACCCCAAGTGAAAGTGCGTGAGGTGTACTACACCCGGGGCGTGGACACCTCCGAAAGCCAGCATCGCGAGACATTTTGGGCTGGGATTGATGCCAGGTCGAAGTTGAGCCGACGCTTTAGAACGAGCGAGGGGAATACCTTGCTGCATACGGTTGAGCCCAGCGTCATCTATGAATATGTCCCGTCGACGAACCAGTCACAATTGACGCAGATCGATCAGGTGGACAATCTGCCGAAGAAAAATTTGATGACCTATATGCTCCGCAACAGGTTGCTGGAACAAGATGGCAACCGCAGTTTTAATTGGCTCGATCTGACACTGGCCCAGAGTTATCAGGTGGACGGGGTGCAAACTAGCGCACGGAACTTCACACCCGGCGTGCCTCCGCTGGCAGGGTCGGTCACGCAACCGCTGCAACCGGCGACGGTACCCGTTGACGGGAAGAAATTTTCCGATCTCTGGATGCGGGTCGTGATCGGCAATACGGCCCCACAGTTTGCACAGGCTCAGTCAGTGGATCCGTCGCTTGGCCAAGGCGCTGGAATCGTTTCCGGTCAACAACCTGTCCTAAATCAGTATCTGACCATTGATGCATTCTTCGATCCCTATCGATCGTCGATGACTCAATTCAACAGCAGCTTCCGGGTGCAGCAGTCCAATTACTGGTATCTCGAAGTGGGGCAGCGTTATACAAGTGATGGGAATCGCGTACGTCGTGGAGATGTGTGGAATCCGATTTCATTTAGTGAGGTCTATGCCCCGACCCCGGAGATTCAATTCCTCACAGCGACTGGAGCATTTCGCACGCCCTGGGGCTGGACGGTCGGCGCGAGGACCTACTACGATGTGTTGGTCGGCAAGAGTTCGGAGCTCGATATCGTCGGTCTCTATCAGAATCCCTGCAAGTGTTGGTCGCTGGGTCTGTATTACATTCAGTTCCCCGACCGCCAGCAGTATAGCTTTATGTTGAGCTTGACCGGGATCGGTTGGACGGAGAGTTTCGGCACGGCGCTCGTTCGAAATATTCTCAGCCCGCTGTTGATTGGGGAGAAGGGCCTCCCATGGGCTGTGCCCGGAGGGCCATATGGGAGACCACAATCTGACATGCCGCAGCCTGAGATGTTCGGGATTGGGCACTGAACAGAATATTGTGCGCGACACGCGAGATCTGACGTTCGACGTTGCCAATAACCTCGAATCTTGGGCATCGAACCAGTGTCTTTCTCGCTCGTCCTGCTGGACTCGCGTGTCGGTTCTCTACCAGCGCCCCGATAGTCCCGTACTCTGCCCAGGTGGATTTGACTCCTCAAAGAGGGCTGGTATACGATGCCCTACCGGTTTCCACTATATTTGATTCAGCAAGGGAGGATACGACGTGGCAGGTGATGCACTGAAGGTCGAAGATGCAACGTGGGATGCAGAAGTCATCAAGTCCTCTGAACTTGTGATGGTGGATTTCTGGGCTGTCTGGTGCGGTCCTTGCCAGATGGTTGCTCCGGTCATTGAGGAATTGAGCAAAGAATATGCGGGAAAGATGAAGGTGCGAAAGCTAAATACCGATGAAAATCCCGAAGTCGCAGGCCGCTATCAAGTGATGAGTATTCCGACTATTTTGTTTTTCAAGAACGGACAGGTCGTTGAGAAGCTTGTTGGGGCGCGACCGAAGCGTCAGTTCAAGGACATGATTGATTCGCTGCTGGCACAACCAGCCGGCTCAGCCTAAGGATTGTCATTACCCGCCGCAATGCTCACCGAGTTGCGCATTGTCAATTTCGCGCTTATTGAGCAGCTCAATCTTCGATTTCAATCCGGGTTTACAGTTCTGACCGGAGAGACCGGGGCCGGAAAATCTCTCCTCATCGATGCGATTGCGTTATTGGTCGGCGGGCGGGCCTCGACGGACCAGATCCGTTCTGGGGAAGACGAGGCCCAGCTTGAAGCTGCCTTCCAGTTCCCGGATACCCATCCACTTCTTCAACGCCTGCGGGGGCAGGACGTCATCAGTCAGAACGACTCCGAACTCATTCTTCGGCGCATACTTTCCCGATCAGGTCGTCACCGGGTATATGTCAACGGCAGCCTGTGCCCCCTGCGTGTGCTTGAAGAGCTTGGGGGCACCCTCATCGATATCCATGGCCAGCATGAGCAGCAGTCGTTGTTGGCTATCGCGAAACAATTAGACGCCCTTGATGGGTTCGGCGGCCTCGATGAGCTACGGAGAATATACGTGCAGGCGTATCAGGGGTGGAAGGAACTGCGCACGCAATTGGACGCCTTGAAGCGTGATGTCGTCGATCATGCAAGCCGCGAGGAGATAGTGCGGTTTCAGGTCCGGGAAATTGAACAAGCCGGCCTCTTGCCTGACGAAGAGGAGCATCTCCGTAGCGAGCGACTGCGATTGGTGCATGCGCATCGGCTCAGAGAATTGGCCCACGAGGCCTATGCCGAGTTGCAGGCTGATGAGCAGGCTGTTCTCACGAGGCTGGGACGGATTGGCCGAACCCTAGCCGAGTTGGCCCAGACCGATCCGACGATGGACGACTGTGAGCAGGCGATCATGGAATCGACAATTCAACTCAAAGAACTTGCCGGACGGTTGCGCGACTACGGTGAACAGATAGAGTCCGATCCCGCCAGACAGGCTGCCGTGGAGGACCGACTCGATCTGATTCAACGGTTGAAGAAAAAATATGGAGGGTCGGTTGACGCGGTCGTATCGATGGGCAGATTGTTGCAGGAGGAACTTCAGTCGTTAGACAACTCTCAAGAGAGAACGACTGAGCTGACTACACGGCTGAACGAAGTGGCTCGTCACCTCCACACGCTCGCACAGGAGTTGTCGAACAAGCGAATTGAGGCGGCCAAACAAATGACAAGACTTGTGATGGCGGAGCTGGCAGCATTGAAAATGGAGCAGGCAACCTTTCAGGTTTCGGTTTCCAGCGATGAATCGCCCGAGGGACTTGGACCGACTGGGCGCGATCGAGTGGAATTCCTGCTCTCAAGCAATCCTGGTGAGCCGCCAAGACCGTTGGGCCGGGTGGCGTCCGGCGGGGAACTCTCGCGTATCATGCTGGCGCTCAAGACGGTGTTGGCTGAGATGGATCAGGTTCCGGTCCTGGTCTTTGACGAAATCGATACGGGAGTCGGTGGGGCGGTCGCTGCGGCCATGGGAACGAAGCTGCGCAAGCTGGGATCGTTCCATCAAGTATTGTGCATTACCCATCTTCCTCAGGTTGCATCTCAAGCGGAGCAGCATCTGCTTGTGGAAAAGGGACTGGAGAGTCAACGGACATCCACATCGGTTAGGGCGCTCAAAGGGATGGGGCGAGAAGAGGAAATTGCCAGAATGTTGAGTGGTCTGACCATCACGAAAAAAGTACGAGAAACGGCAGCGGAACTGATTGCGGGAGCGAAGGGGAAGCGGTCTGAATGATCTGGTTTGTTTTATTTTGTGTGTCTGTTCATCTAGTTCACCTGGTTAGCCTGGTCCGACCAAACAAGACAAATCAAACAAACCCAATAAACGAGACAGGTAGGCTAGGAGTCGGATCGGTCAGTTAGGGACGTTGCCATGGCCATGGCAGGGAGGGATGCCTTACATTCCTGGACCACCCGCGCAAAGAGTTCGGTCAACTTCGGTTCGAAGTGAGTGCCAGCATACGAACGCATCTGTTGGCAGGCGTCATCGATTGTGAGGGGCATCCGACCAGGAAGCTCCGCAGTGAGATGGTCAAACGTCTGGGCCAGACAGACGATGCGGGCCAGATGGGGAATCCCTTCTTCCTGAAGCCCAAATGGATAGCCTGAGCCATCCCACCGTTCATGGTGATAGGCAATAATCTGTCCCACTTCAGCTGGAAGTGCGAGCGGTAACACGAGTTTCGCTCCCTGCTCCGGATGGTGCCGATTGCCGACGGACTCCCCGGTCACACCGATTTCATCGTCGGCAAATTGATAAGGCTCCGGCCCAATCTTGCCGATGTCGTGGAGGAACGCTCCGAGGGCCAATGATTTCTGTTCAGCGAGTGTCAAGTCAAGGCGATTGGCCAAAAGTGTGGCGTAGAAACTGACTCGGCTGCAGTGGTTGAGCAATTGACGGTCTTTCGCTTCAAGTAGGTCGGAGAGCAAAGGAAGAATGTCTGGGATGGATTCGGAGCTGGATGCAAGCTCTGGCATCGGTTTTCCGATTGCCTGGTAACCCGTACGGAGTTCATTCCACGCTTGCGCGCATTCAGTTTCTGATCCCCAGAGCCCGGTCGATGTTCCGATGAAATGCCTGAGAAAATCGAGCCGTTGCTTCTTTTCGAGTGTCTGGTTGATCAGAGAAAGCAATTCCGTAACGTTGAAAGGCTTGAGTAGATAGCCGGCGGCGCCATGGCGTATGCCTTCCATGGCAGACTTCAAGCTGCCATATCCGGTGATGATGATGACCTCAACATCGGCGTGGTGATGTTTGATGTCCTGAAGGAGATCGATGCCCTGTCGATCGGGAAGCTTCTGGTCGAGTGTGACGATATCGATCGGCCGGGAGTTCAGCACTTCAATCGCTGCGCTGGCTGATTCTGCAGCCTGGATATTGAAAAAGGGACGGAGGATTACTTGTAGCGCGTCACGAGGTCCTGCTTCGTCGTCAATGACGAGCAAGGTTGGTTTATTCTTTACCGGCTCAGAAATCATAGACAGGCTCATATGAGTATCTTCTACCGCTAACTCCTTATAATGTAAAGCAATTATTATTCCTTTTCAGAGAGTTAGAGTCCGTATCCCAACGGAATGTGGTTTGTGTAAGAAGAAAACCCATATGTAGTTTTCTTGAACGAAACTCTACGTATATCAGTGAGAAAAACACATACGAAATTGTGCAAAAAAAGACGCAGTGAAGGGGAGTGGCTGTGTTATTCCTGCACGACGACCGGAGGCTCGGTATTGATTTCCTGATCGGGCCGTCCGATTCCCAAGGTGTCCATGCGGTATTTCAGCATCCGGCGGCTGATTCCCAACAGATTGGCAGCATGGGTTTGGATGTAATTCGTTCGCTTGAGGGCATCCAGGATAATTTCGCGTTCGAATTCCATCACGGCCTTCTCCAGCGACAGCCGTCCTGCGAGGGTGTCGTCGCGGAGTGAGGAGGAGCGGGTGTCGTTCTTGAGTATGCTTGGGAGATGTTCAGGGGTGATGGTGTCCGATCCTTTAGACCAGATAAACGCCTGTTCGATAATGTTCTCCATCTCTCGTACATTGCCTGGCCAGGGATAGCGGGACAGGAGATCGACGGAATCCTTGGAAAACTCTTGGGGCGGCCGGTTATCTTCTTCGATTCGTTTGGCCAGGAAATGCTTGGCGAGGAGCGGCACGTCTTCTCCGCGTTCCCGGAGCGGGGGTAAATACAGCGCGATGACGTTGATACGGTAGTAGAGATCTTCGCGGAATTGCCCTTTGCGAACCAACTCTTCGAGATTCTTGTTCGTGGCCGCCACAATGCGTACATCGACCTTGATGGATTGGACGCCACCGACTCTGGTGATTTCTCGTTCTTGCAATACACGCAGCAGTTTGGCTTGTGTCATGGCGCTGAGGTCGCCGATCTCGTCGAGGAAGAGCGTACCACTATGGGCAAGCTCGAATTGTCCGACCCGGCGAGCCGTGGCATCCGTGAATGAGCCTTTTTCATGGCCGAATAGCTCACTCTCGATGAGGTTTTCAGGAAGAGCTGCGCAGTTCAGCGCGATAAAGGGACGTTCGCGCCTGCTGATATTGTTAAAGTGGAGTGCCTTGGCGACCAGCTCCTTTCCCGTGCCGCTCTCGCCGGTAATCAAAACCGTGGTGCGGCTATCGGCGACTTGCTCGATCTTGGTGTAGATTTCCTGCATCGATGGGCTTTTGCCGATCAGATTGTGAAAGGCATAGCGCCGGACGACTTGCGCACGGAGTTGTTTCACCTCGCGTTGGAGTTCCTGGTCCTCGAGCGCGTGCTCAACGATGATGCGGAGTTCTTCCACATCGAAGGGTTTTGAGAGGTAGTCGGCCGCGCCGAATTTCATCGCATCGACGGCGGTTTTGACCGATTTTGTTCCCGTCAACATGATGACTCGTGCCGTGCGGTCCTCGTCGCGCAGGGTTTTGAGTACCGAAAGTCCGTCGGTACCCGGCAGAATCACGTCCAGGAAAACAAGATGGGGGGCTTCCTTGCGAAATAATTCAAGGCCCTCTTGTGCGTCGGCGGCTTGGATCGTTTCGTAGACCGGCTCCAACACCGCTTTCAATGAGGCCCTCACTCGGGCGTCATCATCGATCAAGAGCACTCGTTTCTTCATACTGATGTCCATAGGGTGTTAACGGTCATACTGGTAATGCAGGCAGGCTCACGAAAAATGTGGTGCCGACGCCAACCGAGCTCTTCACTCGGATTTCACCGTGGTGTTCTTGAATAATCTGATGGACGATCGTCAAGCCGAGTCCCGTTCCTTCATGTTCTCCGCTCTCGTGTTTGGTTGTGAAAAATGGGTCGAATATGTGTTCGAGATTCGTCTCTTGGATTCCTTCACCGGAATCCTCGATCTCGATGTGGACCCAGACATGTCCTCCCGGCTTGACCAGCTTGCGGGTTTGAACTCGCAAACGCCCACCCACCCCCGCCATCGAGTCCATAGCATTGAGCAGGAGGTTGAGCAGAACCTGCTTGATTTGCTGCCGGTCTAACATGACACGAGGCAGTTCGGGTGCCAACTCTTTTTCGATCTTGATTCCATGACTGTCTGCCTTGACATCAATGAAATACAAGCACGAAGAGACAATGTCGTTGAAATCCTCGTCCGTCAGCTTGGGTTCCATATATCGGGCGTAGTCGAGGATCTCCTGGATCAGCCGTTCGATCCGATACACATCGTCGAGCACCACTTTGCTGAATTCTTGAATAAACTGGGGATCGTCCTTGCGTTCCGGGGCCAATTGAATAAAGGTTTTAATCGACGTGAGGGGGTTTCTGATTTCATGAGCGAAACCGCCGGCGATTGTCTCGAGGGATTTCAACCGATCCGTACGTTTCATGAGTGTGTGCGAACGATGGAGATCCTCGTACAACACAATGGTGTCCAGCGCATTCGTAGCGGCTTGGGCCAGCGCGTCAAGCATCGCTCTGCTCAGCGCATTTTCTTCATTCGACGAGTGTGCGGATCCGAGAAGCGAGATGGCGATAAGACGGCCTTTAATGAAGTGGGGCACGGCGCGTGTGACCTGCATCGTTTCCATGGCTGCGCGTGCAGCGGCTCCGGAGGCAGCCTCCTGGAGGTCTGCAGCTGAGTTGGCCTGTGTCATGATTCGGTTGGTTTCGAGCAGACGGAGCGGGAGAGGATGGCTTTCGAGTAGTGTGGGAGGCATGAGCGTGTGTGCAGCCTGACCAACCACGTTGGTGCGTCGATAGTATTCGTGTTCGCGATCCAGCAGGAACAGTGTTCCATGGGTCGTCGCACCCGCACGACACAGCTCCTGGATAATGCAGTTCCCGAGCGTCGTCAAGTCGGTCATCGTTCCCAGTTCGGCAGAAAATCGCGTGACAATGTTTAAGAGCTCGCTGGGGGAAGGTGGCGAAATGTCAGTACTATGTGGTGGGCGTGATGTCATAGCAAACCGGGAGCGCAGGGCACGGTATTACCAGCCGGAGGAAATGCACCTAGAGCAAGAAATGTTTATGTGTTCAAAGATGTACGGTTGAGAGTATACACGGCTAGGGTATGTTCAGCCAGCGGATTTATCTTTTTCAATCACGGCGAGAAGGACATGCCCGTTGAGCGCAGGAAGGATACGGAAAGTGTGGATGCCGGTTTGCCGGAGAAACGAGGTGAGAGAGGAGTGGTCGAAGGTATGTAACAATCCATGTTGGATCGCCTCTCTGAGTCGCCCTAAATGGTGTAGGACGGTCTGGGCTTGTGGACTGAATTCATCTTGATTGGCTCTGTGCAGATGCCGGCGATAGAGTACGGAAAGGTCGGTGTCCGGGTGGAACACTGTGAGAACCAATCGACCTTGGGGATGAAGTATGCGGTGCAATTCTCGAATCGTCATCAGTGGAGAACGGATGAATGGGAGTGACAGATTGCACACGATGCGATGAAGTGAGTGGTCCTTGAACGGGAGACTCTGCGTCCAGTCCGCGTGCAGCCAGTCGGTGGTCATGGGGGGATGGATCGTGAGCGTGCCCGCAAAGTCTCTGTCGAGCTCCTGGTGCAGAGCACGAATACTCTGTCTGGCTTGCGTCAGCAAGTCTTGAGAGTCTTCTATCCCGATGGCATGAACAGGATGATCCGGACTCCATCCACGCTGCCGCGAACGGTAGGCCTGGTTTACCATTGTCGCTCGAAGTAAATCGCCGTGGCCGACTCCGATGTCCACGAGCAGAGAGCCGGGTTCGAGGGGATTCAGCAGTCGGTAGAGGTCGTCCAAGAGCTTCCAGTATTCATGGAGGTTGCCGAGTTGGGGGAATTGTTGAAGAGATGCGATCCTCAAGGTCTTGCGCGAAATCTGCGAAAGATTGTGGCGAAGACGGGTGCGTTCCATCTCGATGCGCTGTTGGCGGGCCAGCATGCGGCGGGCTTGTGGCGGGAAGTCAGCCGGAACGGTGGGCAGCGAGATCGCGGCAGCGATGTGTTCGAGGACCTGCCGGAAGGCCGGAGGATGCGGTTCGTGAAGCGGGAGACTCTGGCCCGTCAGCGGCGCAGGGGCTATGGCCAGTCGGGTCTGTGACCCCAACGCGTTGAGAAAGGCCTGCGGAAGGTCGGCTGGAGGCAATGGTCCTAGCGGGCTATCTGGAATTGTGAGAATGGCCGATGGGGACCGAAGCAGGCGCAGATCCCCAATCGCAGAGTCCAGGTCCGTGAAGTGGCCTGCAACCATATCGCCGACAAAGCGATCCACATTCACATTGAGCCCGAGCAGATTGGCAATGCCTCGGCGCACTCCGTATCGGTAGTCGGTGACCAGGTCATGCCCGTGAACCGTCATGAGCATGGCTTGAATATCGACGACTGGGTTGATCAACAACAGAAGGTCAAGGGGATGAGATTCCACCGCCATCTTGAGGGCGACGCGTGCCGTCATGTCGCTCGCCATGACGATCAGGGGAGCGGTCGGCCACGTGTGCTGCACAAATTCTACAACTTTCAGGAGATCTGCTTGCATGCTTCGCAATGTCGTCTGTTGCAGCTCGCCGTCGCTTAGTCCCACGTGGTTGGTGTGGTCATAGCGCAAGATGCGGAGCCGGTGATGCGCCAGGTAGTACGACAAGGTACTGGTATCCGACGCGGTTCGGCCAAAACCGGGAGCGATGATCACAACCGGTGTGTTGGGTGTGAGCGACTGGCGAAGATGGTCGTCGACGATCGCGATCGTCTGACTGCGTGGATTCCGGCATTCACGCGGGATACTGATCACGGACGCGGACTGTGAGGAAGATCCCGATTCGTCCGCTGATGTGAGATGTTGTTGCACGACACGGTTCACTTCACGCTCTGCGTATGGCGTAAGGCTCTGGAAGCGCAGGCCGGCGCGTAAGGCAGGCCCCGAGTCTTGGCGATGAAACTCGCCGAAGGTTGTGGGATCTGGAGCTGACCAGACAACTCGTGAGAACAGTGCGGTATCCGGCGCGCCTGGTTCGTGAGTTCCAGGATGTTTCTGGGATTGTGTAACGGCGAAGTGCAAGGTGGCAGTACCATTCAGGATGTCAGGGGGAGCATTGAGGTGAAGACAGGCACCGTCTCGGCTGAGGTTGGTCGTGAGTGCGTCGAATCGGTAACTGTTCCCTGCCAAATTTGTGAGATCAAGCCGGACTGGAAGTCGCAATGCCACTCGTTCGGCCTCACGGGGGTCGTAGTCTCCCTGTTCGCCTGGCGCGAGGGAAGCCGACACGGACCGTTCCATCTGCGGTTCCGCCGCAAGCTGGACTTCAAGGGAGAAAGGCAGAGTCTCTTCCTGTGCAGCTTGGATCAGAGAAGTCAGGACGGCGCCCATTTCTGGCTTGGAAGTCTCGAACGTGACAATAAGCTGAGAGGCCGGTGATTTGGTCTGCAGTGAGACGGAGCGCTCCTGTGCACGGCCGTGCAACTCAAGAATGCCGACGGAAGTCTTGACCACGACATAGGCGTCTTGTGACGAGACTGCGGGGAAGTCGCCGGGAAGCGTGACGCAGGCTCCGCCGAAGCTGAAGTCGGAAATAGTCCCGCCCCACGTTGCTGATCCGACAGTGATCGTAGCGGGCAAGGTGGTTGGAATTCGACGTGACGCTCGCCGTTCCTGTTGTGGGCTGTCGGGAATGATTGTGGGCATCGGCGTCGTTGTCGCACTCTTCGCTTCAGAAATGGACGCGGACCGGGCGGTAGTCGGCAAGGTGAGCATCTCGGACGTGGAACGCGATGCGGCCGGAAGGCGGAGCACTATACGAAGAGGGCCATGCATCGGCGCCGAAACATCCAACGCGCCTTCCAGTTGGCTGACGAGCTGATACGACTCGAGAAGATCAAGCGACGGAGACGGGAAGGTCGGAGCTGCAGGCGAGCACTCCGTGTCGGATTCGAGCAGCTCGATTTCTATTTCAGTAGGCGGGCTGAGGGGAAATAGCGCGGGAGTGTCTACTGAGATGGAGGATGGCCCCACTGCGCGCGTGTTCACGATGAGCCGGTGCGCGCGGCCGACCGTCAGCCCATAGGTTTGCGCATAGGTCACGAGAGAATGAACGAGCTTCGTGACCTGTTCGCGATTGCTGACAAGAAGGGGAAGATGTGAGGAAAATTGCCGTATGACGTCTGCGTCAACCGAACTCGTCGGAACAATGGCGGCGAGTACGCCGCTCAGGACATCATTGATTGTGTATCCGGAAATGTCTCCCGCGCTTTCGTGGAGGACCTGCGCCAGTTGTGCTCCGAGTTTCGTCGCTTCGGCGGCATGGCCCGCGAGCGTTTCGGCTTGGTCATCCAGTCGTGTGTCGCGAAGGGTGGTCAGGAGTTGTTGGGACTGTGTCAAGAGTGAAGCCAGTGGATCGCGCAGTTGTTGAGATAAAAGCGTGATTCGCTGGCCCAGCGCGAGTAATGCTTCTCTCTGCTGGAGTTGTTCACGAAGTCGATGAATCGTACTATCGTGTTGTTTGAATTGGGAAAGGTCTCGGATCAGGCCTACTGTGCCGAGAAACCGGCGAAGCGAGTCATAGATTCCTCTGGCGTTGACCTCCGCCGTGAGAGTCAGCGGGTCGCTGCCCTTCGCGAACTTCCGCTTCAAGACCAGCTCAACGCGGCTGGTGCCGCGCGCTCCGGAACGACGTTCGTTGAGACGGTAGAGAGCTACCGATTCCTGGCCGAGCGGAACGAGTGTGGTATAGGGCAATCCGATCAGTTCATCGCGGGAGAAGCCCAATAGTGTGTCGATGCCGGGACTGATGGTCACAAAGCGGCCGCTGGCATCCAGTTCATAAACGATGTCGGTGAGTAATTCGCTGAGCCGACGATGGCGTTCCTGTTCATGGTCCAAGGCCATTCTCAAGTGACGTCTGTCGAGAATTTCCTTGGTGCAGAATAGCAATTCGGTGAGGAAGGCTGGAGATTGTTTCGAGAGAAAAAAATCGACGTCAGCTTGGAGTGCTTGAATGGCGGAGGCTGAATCGGAGCGGTCGCTCTGTAGAATAATCCCGGCATAGGGTGAACGGCGTTTGAGTGCGCTTGGCAGGGAAATGTAGTCCCCGGCGAGGCACTGTTCGTCGATGAGGATGAGGGTCCATTCGTCTGACGGAGTCCATGCGTGAGCCTCTTCGGCGGAATAGGCGACGTCTACCCGGCAGCCAGGAATGAATCCGCGCAAACTGACGGTGATGAGTTTAATGGACTCAGCGTGCTCGCTGATAATCAGGATGGGGACCGGCTCACTCTGCGGCATCGAGATATTCCTGTGTTTTCTAGGAATTCGAGCAAACCAACACCCAGAGCGATATCACAAGGTTCGCCTTACGTGATCTGCGGCACACGTGCGACCATGCTTCTATGGCAAGCGACTGGAGCACGCGCCTAAGAATGAGAATGTGAATACCACAAGCGAAGGTGTGAAACACAGTCTCCATGCGGTCTCACGGGTCCCTTCTTTGGTAGGGGGAGTGCTCACGGATTTTGATGACGAACAAAATTGAACGGAATCGAAGGGGAACCGGCAGGAGAAATGTGAAGATGCATCGCGTATATCCGCCGCAGAATGTGCGGAGGATAAAATGAGAAGACCATGTGCTACTTAGTAAGTGACGTCGTGGGTGCAGTTGGACAAGCGCCGGGGGTCATATACAGCAAATAGTTACCCATCCCATGATGGAGTTCTTTTCTCTGTAAGGGATGGTGATGAACCATGACCATTTCATAATCGTCAGCCTTCGTCACAGGAAACCCTTGGCCATCCTTATAGACTTGGTGCGGGAGAAACTCACGGAAGGTCCCGTCCTGGCTGACGTCAGGAACCGTCCGCAGGAGGGTCTGTTTCTTGGTGGTATTGTCCAGTCCAATCATGAGGAGTTCGTCATGTCCATGTGGATAGGCGAATTTCACACAGCCATCCATCGAGAATTTGAGCGGTGCGCTGTGAGTCTGGACGCCAGGTCGAATTTCAATTCCTTCATCCGTCTGGTCTGGGCCTCGCTGGGAGAATTTGCTGAAGCATACGATATTGATCCCTACCTGATAGACCTCCATTTCTTTGACGGGGGTCCCTTCCGGCGCCATATACATGGTAAAGGTCGCCATCACGTCCTTCGTGACCGGCGCTTTGTGATAAAACGCAACGATCGACATGAGGTGATCGCTCTTGGCGAGTTTGACCCCATAGCCTTCCGGGAAACGCGTCTCGGTCATTTCCAGCCCTGCCCCGGCAAAGAACAACGGCTCGCCCTCACATGAGACACTCGGTTTGCTGTTGTTGAGCATCAGGATGTGATGGAGATAGTTCTTGGGAAGGGGCTTCCCTTCTTTCGTGAAGACCGCAGTTTTGTATCCCACCATATACATATCTTTGGGAAGCTGAAAATTGTGTTTCGGCATCGAGGCTGCCAGCTCTCCATCATGAGCGGCGGGAAGGTCGATGGGACCGAACGTGAGGGTCACCAGATTCTTTTCAATCGTGACGGTCGTGGCGGTTTGATGTTTAAGCGTCGGGACCTCATGGTGATCGTGGCCACCCGATGCGAAGGCGGGCGATCCGATGCACAGAGCGAGGAGGCACAGCAAGAGGCGGCGCATAGATCCTCCAAAAAGTGATTATCCGATCAAATTAAAATAAGTGTCCCCGAACTGAGCCATAACGAACCACTAGGGAAATCCCTCATTGTAAGAAGAAATGCAGTCTTGGGGAGAAGCAGATCGAATCGATTCATTGTGACGGTGGGATGGCTGTGACTCGCTTCCACTGGTATGTTCCACCATGTTCACGGGGGGGGATATTCTTCTGCGTGCCGACTCGGGAGTACCACCATACGCCTTTGGCCTGGGTGCCATCCTCTGAAAGGAGAAGCTCAAATCCTCCTTCGCGATCATTGTCCGGTTGGTGCCAGGTGCCCTGCCAGAGACGGTTGGCAAACTTTGTGGTGACGAATCGTCCACCATGCTGGGTATAGGGTCCATTACCGGCTTTGTCGAGTGTGGCTCTGTAGCGCTTGTCGTCCTCCACTTCGAGAATATCCCATTCCCCGCTCAAATCAAGAGCGCCGGGTTGGTTTGTGGATGACGCGACCGCGCGCGGCGAAGAGGGCGTTGTTCGATCGTCGACAGGCATTGCGCCGGCGGCATTGCGAAAGGACTCGTGCCAGGATAAGAGAATCCACTGTCCGTTTCGACGCTCGAGCACGCCGGTTTCTCGTAACGGCAAGACGGCTCGTTGCTGGTTCGGTCCCTCACCGAGGATACGCACATAGTCCAGTTCCATCGTGTACCATCCAATATCGCCTTTAGACCACACCTTGAGTTCTGAAATAGGAAGATCAAGCGCCGCGACTTTGCCAAATTCTTCCTTGATATCTCGCTCAAGTTCAGACCATCCGATGTATTTCCGGCCTCCGATCGTATAGCTGATGATATCGGCATCGTGGGCCATAAGTTTGGACATGGTAGACAAATCTTTTTCGGCATTCGCTCGCACGAGGGCTCGAACTGTTGTTTCGAGTTCGCTGGTATCCACCGTTCCGCTCATGGCTGTAGGAACCCAGCAGACTCCTCCGATGACCATAAATCCAAAGAGACGATACAGTACGGACACGCCCATAACGATTCTCCTGCCTGGTTCACAAGGGAAACGGGAGGAAAGACTATCTGCTGGCTAGAACCTGAGGCTACAGGGACGATAGAGTCTTGTCAATGGTTAAGCATCCGCACGGGAAGACGTCATACACGCCACCACGATCACTGTCACATTATCTTCTCCCCCTCTGCCCAGTGCGTGCTCGATCAAGTCGTGGCAGGCTCGATGGGGATCGCCGTTGGTGCAGGAGAGGAGCGAGGAGATGGCCGAGTCATCCAACATTTTTGTGAGCCCGTCGCTGCAGAGGATGATCAGATCGTGAGGAGTCACGGATGTCTCGGTTAGATCGGGTTGCATGTCGACATGCATGCCAAGGCCCTTGATCAGGACGTGACGTTCAGGATGTGTGAGCGCCGTGGCCGCATCAATCTGGCCACGCTGGACCCATTTCTCGACGAGAGTGTGATCGCGCGTCAACTGTTTGAGTTGGCCCATGCGGTAGAGATAGGCGCGGCTATCTCCCAGATGGGCGATATGCGCGACCGGCATCGATGACGGCGTGATCGTCAAGGCGACAAAGGTTGTACCCATTCCTTTCAAGGACGGTTTCGCGAGCATGAGATCATGGACCCGCCGGTTGGCGCTCGTCACGAGGTCTGCGACAAACTCGGCGGCAGCATCCGGGTGCTCTCGAAGCCAGCTCGTTCGCTCCCGCGCCCGCTCTGTGGCCATGGCCACGGCGGTCTGTGCCGCAATATCTCCTGCCGGGTGCCCGCCCATCCCGTCTGCCACGATCCAGACACCATGGTCATTCAGGAGAGCCAGCGCATCTTGATTCGATGATCGAACGTGACCTGTCTCGGTTCGACCGACGCCGATCCACTGCTGGAGTTGTGTCACAGGGGGACCTCAATCGGTTTTTGGGAACGGGCCGGTGGAAAGCCCACAGAAGACGGGCCGAATCGTGCGACCATTTGATCGTAGAGCAAGGCCGCGAGCGGTTCGAGATTTTTGGTATCAGCTGCGTTATATCTTAGCAACAGGTCGCGTGCGGCTTCGTCCCCCGCGCACCACTGATGCCAGAGGCGAACGGCCTCCCATCCGTCGAGTCCTACGACATCGCTCTCGCGTTCAATCTGGAGTTCGTGCTCGATGTGTTTCAACCCACCCCGCATGCCGAGCCTCCGCGCCGCGAAGCACAGATCGAAGTGGGGTTTCTTGAATGGTATCCGGGGAAATTTTGCCTGCAAGTAGGGAATATCAAACCCGCTGCCGAAAAACGTCACAAGAAGGTCCGTGTGTTCCAACTCTGCGTGCAATCGCTCCTCCGTCAATGTTTCCCCTCGGACCAGGCTCGTCATCTGCCCGTTGCGATAGAGGCCGACCACCGTCACATGACCTTCGCGTGCAGACATTCCTGTCGTCTCGATATCGAGATAGAGCGTACGTCGGCGAAACGTCTCGAAGAGGCGCCAGTGTTCTCGACTCTTCAAGCAGTCGCCGAAGAAGTGTGCGTTTCCTTCTTCCATGCGCGACTGGGCGATGACGAGGTCGCGATCGTACCACTCTTTTCTGGCCGACGAGATGCCGGGAAGGGTGGGAGATTGGAGGAACGCGCTCCAATCGAGTATGCCTTCTTGCCAGAGACGGCGTTCGGAACTTTGGCCGATGCCTTTGAGTAGAACGAAGGATGACGCGAGCATGTGGTTGCGGGATTGTAGCCTTGATTTCACCGGATAAACAAGCTAAAGTCCGCGGCCTGAGCGGGGTTTCCTCTTATGGAGCCGGAAGCCGCCGATTAGAACCCGATGACTGATTTTCCCAACAAAATTCGCATTACTGTCGGCTCTGTGCAGCTCGACGCGGAACTCAAATCGACAAAGACGGCGCAGGAAGTCTATGCCGCGTTGCCGGTTGACAGTCCGGTCAACACGTGGGGCGAAGAGTTCTATTGTAAATTAGCAGGGGTAAAAGACTATCGAGAGACCGCGACGAATCATGTGAAAGTCGGTGATGTTGCCTTCTGGGGAGCCGGCCAGGTCCTGGCCATTTTTTTTGGACGCACGCCGATGAGTATGGGACAGGATCCGGTTCCGGCCGATCGTGTCAATGTCATCGGCCGTATTCTTGGAGATGCATCGGTGCTACGGCGTGTGATGGATGTGGCGACCATCCGAATCGAACGGATCTAGTAGAATGCTGAAAAAGGAGTCGGGGAGCGGCCAGGTGCCCTCCTTGCTCGCAGAACGCGCACGATGAAGGGAGGGAACGACACCCATGCAGGTGCTCTTGCTCCCGGAGCATAAGAGGGGATGGAGCCTGATGATCTTCTGTGCTCGCGCAACGCGCGGCCTCCGAAGGCCCTCGTTGGACGCGCGCAGTGGAAGATCAATCAGCCCCCATCCCTGAAGAGAGAACGAGCGAGCTTGGAGGGATTATCTGTAACCTCGCTCGACGGCCGCAGTGAGACCTGCATGGGTGTCATTCCCGAAGAGAGAAACGAGCAAGCTTGGAAGGATTATTGACTAGAGTGGCTCGTTCGATGTGCGCAGTTGAGGGCAGTCTTGCCCACTCCCCTTAACAGAGGTATAAGGAGTCGGAAGGCTTCCCGCCTCGGCCTTGCTGGACGACCTTTTTGACCATGCTGTAAGATTGTGTTGATGTCGTGTGCCGACAGAGTTTTTCCCCCATAGATCACTAGCCATGCGATTGTCGAAAGAACGTGTTCGTCATATGTCGGAGTCCCTCGCCACCAGGCTGCAGGAAGAGGGGTTGGTGACGGTTGTGGGAGATCGCAAGGTGTTCGTCGCGCAGGTCGATCACGCCATTATGGAAGAGTTGTCCGTCGAAGACCGCCTGAACGCCGAAGTGCGACAGCTCTTGAAGGCCTATGAGCAAGATATCGAGCGAGGACACGTGGACTATCAGAAGATGTTTACGATGGTGAAGAGTAAGCTGGCGCGGGAACGGGGCATTATTTTGTAATGCGGTGAGGAGTGAAGGGTAAGGTCACCCCTAACCAGTTCTGAGTATGTTGAGCGAAGATAAAGTCAGCCATCTTTCTCACGTCATTCTTCAGGCGGTCAAGAACAGTTCGCTGGTGACGGTGCAGGCGGAAGAGGGGCGCGTATTGAAGGAGATCAAGCGGGTGCTTGCGGCCGAATTGGCGCAAGAAGAAGAGATCGATCGAAAGGTCAAAGCGAAATTGGCTTCCTACTCGCGCGGGATCATCGAGGGCAGTGCGGAGTGGGACGTGCTCTATCGAAAAACATTCGAGGAAGAAACACGAAAACATACAAAGATGTGAGATGCCGTTGAAACGAGGAGGCACAATGAAATACCTGTCCATACTCGGAGCGGTCTTCATGCTTGTCGGGTTCGTCGCCTGTTTTAAGACCAAAGAGAAGCCGTATGTTCCTCTGGCTCTTGAGCCTGGGGTGAAGCCCCAGGTGGTGACGCTGACCGAACAGGGAACTCAGGCCTATCAAGCAAAGCAGTTCGATGAAGCGAAGACCTATTTTTCTCAAGCAGTGGCCGCGGCGCCTCAATCGGGGCCGGCGCATTATAACTATGCCTTGGCCTTAAATGCCTTGGGCGATTCGGAGCAAGCGCGCCAGCAGTTCATGGAAGCGGCCAACCTGGCTCCGGGCGACAAAGTGATTTGGGATTCGCCCGCGCTCCGTCCCTACGGGAATCCAGAATCTCCGAAAAAGAGCAAAATGCCGTTTGGAGGGGGAGCTAGGCCTGGTGGCATGAGTGGAATGGGAGGAGGAATGGGTGGAATGGGTGGTGGTGCACCGCGATAAGTATTGGAGGGCGCGTCCCAAGGCCGCCAGCAATCTATGAGATATGGATGGTTTGGAAAATGAGCACGAAAAGGAGTGTATTGATATGGCAAAGGAACTCGAAGTCGGCGACAAGGCTCCAGCCCTTTCGCTTCCCGATCAATCGGGGAAACCGGTCAGTCTGAAAGACTTCACGGGCAAGCAGGTGGTCCTCTATTTTTATCCCAAAGATGATACTCCGGGCTGTACCCAGGAGTCGTGCGACTTTCGCGATGCCGGGGCGCCGATCAAGAAGGCGGGCGCTGTCATTCTCGGTGTGAGTCTGGACGGCAAGGAATCTCACCAGAAGTTCATCAAGAAGTTTGACTTGCCATTCACATTACTAAGCGACGAAGAAGCGAGTGTCTCGAAAGTCTACGGTTGTTATAAAGAGAAGAATATGTACGGCAGAAAGTATTGGGGCATCGAACGCAGCACCTTTGTGATTGACCAGGCCGGCAAGTTGAAGGCGATCTTCCGCAAGGTCAAGGTTGATGGTCATGTGGACGAAGTTACAGCGGCTCTGAAGGCCTAACCTTTACAGGATGCTGAAAAAGGGGGCGGGGAGCGACCAGGTGCCCTTCTTGCTCGCTGGGGCCCCACGATGAAACGGTGGTCCCCCAATGCGCGCAGTGAAGGGCAGCCTCGGCCACTCCCCTTAAGAGACGTATAAGGAATCGGAAAGTTTCCCACCGCGATCTACTGGACGGACTTTTTGAGCATCCTGTCTTGCGGACGATTCAATTACTATCGTGGCACATTTGCTTTTCCGCAGAGCTGGTCTTTTCACTATTCTCTTATTTTGGACTGCAGCCACAATCCTTTCCGCGGCGGAGAAGACGGTCGGAACCTTGACCGTTCACGATAGTCTCACCACGCCCAACCAGCCGGCCACTATTGAAGCGTCGCTCACAGGGGGGAATCTTCTGCCAGAAACAGGTTTGGGCGGACAACCGATCCAGCTTCTTATCGCGGGCAAAGTCGTCGCAACTGCGATGACTGGTGGCGACGGACGGGCCGTCTTGTCGTATACCCCGAAGGCGAAAGGGGTGGTTCCATTCACCGTACGCGTCGGAGAGACTGCCAGAGTCGCTGTGGTTGAATCCGGTGCGAATCTGACTGTGTGGGAGCATCGTAGTCCGATCATAGCAGTAGAGATGGCTGCGCTCATGGACGAGGCTGCCGAGCAGGGGCAGGCCGTGAATTCCCCAGGGGCAGAAGAGAAAGGCCCACGCCCAATGTCCGATGCTGCAGGGGAACTTGGCAAGCTCACGCAGTTTTATTACCACGTACTCTATGTGGTGAGGCAGGATCAAGATAAGGCTGGGGGGACTGCCGATCAGGTGAGCACACAAGCCAGAGAATGGCTCAAAGCTCAGAAGTTTCCAGTTGGGCACATTCTCGTGCTGCCGTCCGATCCGAAGGCGTTGGGAACGAAACTCGATGACCTGCATGCGGCCGGGTGGAAGTCGCTCAAGATAGGTGTGGGGCGGACGAAAGCCTTTGCCGAAACGTTTCTGCAGCGACGCCTCGACGCTGTGATGGTGCCGGAACCAGCCAAGGGCGAGACGCCGCGCAAAGCGAAGGTGGCGAAGACGTGGAAGGATGTGCGGAAAGTAATAATGTAGCGGGCGACTGGACCATCCTTCTTGCTCGCAGAACGCGCACGATAAAGCTGTGCTCGTTCGATGCGCGCAGTGGAGGAGCCCCCTGACCGTCCTTGGTGACGGGGTGAATGTTTCCGTGTAAGATAGCATCATGAAATCGAAATCTAGATCTTCATTTACAGGCCCGAATATTTCGAGGCGGCCTAGTAAGCTTGGCGACATGCTGGCACAAAAGAAGATTGATGAAGCCCGGCGACTCACCCCTGAACAGCGGCTGCTGATAGCACTGCAACTTTCCGACGCTGCCGCCGCTCTCCGTCGTGCCGGTTCCAGGAAGCGTTAGCAGGAGCTTCCGAGCCAAAGATCCACATGACACCCATATCTTTCATTCTCTTCTCCTATCCTTTACTATCCTTCGGTGAATACCCCGTAGCCCCTGGCTTTTGTAGCCGAGGTGGCCCGGAAGCGGAGTAGATTGTTACGGGGACCAATGTGCTGATTTTCAAGGAGGTAACTATGCGATATCGCATTGCCATTCACCAATCTGAAGAAGGCTTTTCCGTTTCAGTTCCAGGCTTACCAGGGTGCTGGTCGCAGGGTGCTACCGACATCGAAGCAGTTGAGAACATAAAGGACGCGATTCGCGAATATCTTGCTGTAGTCGAAGAGCAGCTTCGCGGCGAAGAGATTCGCGAGATTGAAGTTGCCGTCTGATTGTGTCAAAGATTCCTGGCGTCAACCACCTCGATGCGGTGCGCGCTCTGCAAAAGGCGGGATTTACCATTGCTCGTCAGGGAAAGCATATCGTCATGTCAAATGGTACGCGCATTCTGACGATCCCACGTCAGAACCCTGTCAACGCCTTTACTCTTGGTGGGATCGTTCGTGATGCCGGGCTGACTGTCGAGCAGTTTCGTGGTCTCTTGTAACAGAATCGCCCTCACCCTTCGTTCCAGTCGATACGTTGAGCGCCCACTGATAAAACATTTCCCGTAGCGTGCTGCGGGGAACTTCATCATCAAGAATCACACATAAACATTCCTTGGAAACGCAGAAAGTGCTTTCAGGCTATTTCGCGACGGACCTTCGAATAATGCGGCTTAAGATTCTAGTGTGACACCCATATCTTCCATTCACCCTTCCTATCCTTTACTATAGGTCTCAGATTTCCTTCTTAGTGAGGCTCCTCTGAATGCGGGCGAAGACGAGTTTTTCCTGCCAGGCTTGCGGCCATCAGTCGCCTCGATGGCTTGGCCGCTGTCCCGATTGTGGCGGTTGGAACACGATGAAAGAGGAACGGCAGGCGCCCACCGGTAAGGGGCGGCCTGCTGCGATGAAGACGGCGCAGGCGAAAGCTACGCCGATCGCCGAGATCGAGGTGGTCGGCGAGGACCGGCGGTTGACGCAGATCGGGGAATTTGACCGGGTGCTGGGCGGAGGAGTCATTCCCGGCTCGGTCATTCTGATCGGCGGCGATCCGGGAATTGGGAAAACGACCTTGTTACTTCAGGCGCTTCCACGCCTGTCATCCAAGAAAGAACCGGTGCTGTATGTCTCTGGAGAGGAATCTCCAAGACAGATCAAGATGCGGGGGCAGCGTCTCGGCATCGAGCATCCGAATCTGTTAATACTCGCCGAAACCTCTCTTGAACAAATTCTCAAAGCTGCACAAGAGATCCAACCTGCCGCAGTCGTAGTGGATTCGATCCAAACGGTCTATACGGAACAAATCACCTCGGCGCCTGGGAGCATCAGCCAGGTACAGGAAGTGGCAGGCCAGCTGATGTGGTATGCGAAGCGTAGCAGCGTACCGGTCTTTATTATCGGGCATGTCACCAAAGACGGCGCGATCGCGGGACCGCGACTGCTGGAACACATCGTCGATACGGTGCTCTATTTTGAAGGAGACAAAGGCCACAGCTTTCGTATTCTCCGTGCAGTGAAGAATCGCTTTGGCTCGACCAATGAGATCGGCGTGTTCGAGATGAAGGATTCCGGCTTGGAGGAGGTGAGTAACCCCTCCGAGTTGTTCTTGGCGGAACGGTCTCAGCGCACGACGGGATCGGTGGTGGTCTCCAGTCTTGAAGGATCGAGACCGATTTTGGTCGAGCTACAAGCATTGGTGTCGTCCACAAGTTATGCGATGCCGAAGCGAATGGCCAACGGCGTGGAGCAGAATCGAGTCTCGCTGTTGCTCGCGGTCATGGAGAAGCGGCTGGGTATGCATTTGTCCGGGCAAGACGTCTATGTGAATGTCGTCGGGGGGATGCATATCGACGAGCCGGCCATCGATTTGGGTATTGTCGCAGCGGTTACATCGAGCTTGCGCGAAGTGCCGATTGAGTCAGGACTGTTGGTCTTGGGTGAGGTAGGGCTCGGCGGCGAAGTGCGCGCGGTGAGTCAGGTTGAGATGCGAATCCGTGAAGCGGCAAAGATGGGTTTCAAACGCTGTCTGTTACCGGAGCGGAACTTGGCCAAGCTGGAGGCCATCGATGGGATTGAATTGATCGGGATTCGAGAGGTAGGGGAGGCGTTAGATGTTGTCTTGGCATAGTGCGCAAGTCACACGTGCGCAATTACAATTAAAAGGGAAAAATGAGACCTTCAGCCTATTGACCTTCAGCCTTGTTACCTTTGCCGTAGTTGCGTTATCCGGTTGTTCGCTGTTTACGCCGCGAGAGGACGTCCAGCTCAAGCAGGCAACGGTGGAAGAGCTGACGGCTCTTCTGACTCAACGGGAAGCGTCGATTCAAACGATGAAGGGTCTCTTCAGCGCGAAGGTGCAGGGAGGAATCATTCCTATCGCGTCGAGGGTGGAAGGGGCCTTGTTCTATCGCCGTCCAAGCGCCATGCGTCTGCGCGGGTTTACCGCAGTCGGCAGCGAACTATTTGAGTTTGTGCAGGTCGAAGATCAGTTTCGGTTGCGATTGCCGACGATGGGCCGTGTCCTGTCCGGCAACCCGTCCGATATGAGCGAGATGGGAAAACTCGCACGGCCTTTTCAGTTGAGTGTATGGGCGATGAGTGGCGTGTTGGGGACCGGCACAATTGCGAAAAACGAGACGGCCACCCTCGCGGAAGAGGGAGATCGCTATCGACTGGAGGTCTTCGGTCCGTCTTCGAGTGGGGCGCAGTTTGTGCGCCGGCGGCTGTGGTTTGAGCGGCAGACGTTGCACGTCGTTCGGGAAGATCGACTGACTGAGTCCGGTTCGGTAGAAGCGACGATCCAATATGAGGACTTTCGTGTGATCGGCGACGGGGGTCTGATGAGACCATTTAAGATCGTGTTGGAAGATGGAAAGGGACGGGGGAGTGTGCAGGTCACGTTTCACGAGATGATTCCGAATATACCGTTGAAAGCCACCGACCTCGGCCAAGTCTAAGCAGGGGGAGGAGGGTAGCCTGGTCGTCCTCCTGCTCGCGGAACAGAGGAGGGGATGGAGGCTGATGATCTTCCTTGCTCGCGCAACGCGCGGTCGAGGACTCCCCTCGTTGGACGCGCGCAGTAGAAGATCAATCAGCCCCCATCCCGGAAGAGAGAACGATTAAGCTTGGAAGGATCATCTGTAACCTCGTTCGACGCGCGCAATCGAGGATCAACCAGGCCACCCTCTGAAGAGAATACGAGCGAGCTTGGAAGGATCATGTGTGCTCGTCCGATGCGCGCAGTTGAGGGCGGCCTGGGCCACTCCCTAAATAGAAAAATGGTGAATCAGAAGGGCCTCGCTCAGACTTTTGGAACGTTTCGGCACAGTGGCTGGGCAGGTAGAAGTCTGGTCTTTTTGAGCATTCTGCGGGACACCATTGAAGTTCTAGTATGCCGATATAGTTTTTGGGAATCCAGATAGCAACGATGAAAGTATTGGCGGTTGAGACAGCAACGTCGTGGCAGAGTGTGGCGATTCTCGATGACTCGCACGTGCTTGCCCGTCACGATCAGGATGCGGCCGGGTCGCATGCCAAATTGTTGCTACCCACGATCGATCGATTGTTTCGTGAGACGGGTCTGACATTGAAGCAGTTGGATGGTCTCGCGGTGTCGATCGGCCCCGGGTCATTTACGGGTCTTCGAGTCGGATTGGCGACGCTCCTCGGATTCCGGACGATCAGCCGGCTCCCCTTGGCAGTCGTCCCGACATTGGAGGGTATGGCCTGGAACCTCAGGGGAGCCTCAACGCTCCTCTGTCCCATTCTCAACAGTCGGCGGGAGGAACTCTATTGGGCGCTCTTTCGCTGGACGAGCGACAATCGGTTAGAGCGAGTGGTGTCAGAACAGGTGGGTACAGCCGCAATGTTGGGGAACAGCCTCACGGGTTCGGTCCTTGTATTTGGGGAAGGATGGACGGTGGAAGCGCCGGCTATTCGTGCGTCGACTCCGCCCTCCACTACGATTGTCGAGGCGTCGGACTCCGCCATGAAGCCTTCCGCTGTCTCGATTGGATTGGCGGGAATTGAGCGGCTTCGGCGAGGTGAGTCTGCCGGCATCGGCATCAGCCCCTTGTATGTGCAACGTACTGCTGCGGAGCTACAATACGAAGAGTCCGGCGGTATGTCGCCGGTAGCTCGAAGGCAGAACCGCGTGGCAAGAAAAACGACCGCGCGTCAGTACGTGCAGAAGGGCCGTTCAGCAAAACCGCAGCGAGAGAAGTAGTTGAGATTCGGCGAAGGGGAGTCGTAGTGGACAAATGGATTATTCAGCCGGCAACCCTCGAGGACTTGCCCCATATTTTGCAACTCGAAGAAGCTTGCTTCTCTGCCCCCTGGACGCGCAAAATGTTAGAAGCGGAGCTGAGCGGTAATCCCTTCGCGCATTTTCTATTGGCCAAGCAGGTGCCGCCCGGCAACGTTGGTTCTGTCTCGATTGTCGGGTATCTGTGTTACTGGATCGTCTTTGAGGAAGTACGGCTGATGAACCTGGCGGTCATCGGGTCGATGCGGCACAAGGGTATCGCCAGAGCCTTGGTCATGCAGGCCTTGGAAGCGGGGGTGGCACAAGCGGCGATGCGCGCGGTGCTTGAAGTGCGGGCTTCAAATCTAGCCGCGCACGCACTCTACCAGGGGCTTGGGTTTCGCGACATGACGACTCGTCCGAAGTATTACACCAATCCCATAGAAGATGCGTTGTTGATGGAACTCGACCCGATTGTGTCGAAGTCTGATCCATTCATACATGCCGTCGATTGCGAGGGGGGGCATAGCAGGCCATTGCGGTAATACCATCACCAGGAGGTGCGACATGCTGACAGACAGTATGATTGCGGTACGACTGCGAGAGTCCAGCGACGAATTTCGCGTGCTGGAAGAGACGCACCACCGTCTGGACCTGGAATTGATTCAATTGCAGAAGCGTCACGTGCTGACTCCTGCCGAAGAGATGATGATGAAGGATTTGCACAAAGAGAAGTTGGCGAAGAAAGACAAGATGGCCGAGCTGATTCGAGTCTGGCGGGACCACGAGCTGCAGACCGCTCACCCGTGATCAGCATTGTTGTGGGGCCGCTGTCAACCTGCACCCGGGATCGGAGTCATGGCACAGATTCTCAATCCCCTCGCCTCACATATCCAGTCCGTCAAGAAGCGTTTGATTATCATCGGGGCCACGATGCTGGTGGCCCTGATAGTGGCCTTCGCCTTTTCCGGCGACATGGTCGCGTGGTTAAATCGTCCGTTTCCCAACCAGCTCGTGTTCTACGGACCGACGGAAGCCTTGTTCGCCTCGATCAAAGTGTCCCTTCTTGCAGCAGTCCTGGCGAGTCTGCCGGTCATCTTCTATCAGTGTTGGAAGTGTATTGAACCGGCGCTGCTTCCCAAAGAACAACGCTGGGGCATTCCGCTGTTCGTGCTGGCGGGAGTGCTCTTTGCCTTTGGGTTGACCTTTTGCAATCTTGTCATTCTCCCGCTGGTCATCGATTTCTTCGTCAGCTTCGGCATGGATCACGATGTGACGCCGGAGTTGAGCGTCGGCACCTACATCGATTTCAACGTCAAATTTCTGCTGATATTCGGCTGTGCGTTTGAATTGCCGCTGGTTCTCACCATCCTGGCGCGTGTCGGTGTGGTGTCGGCGCAGGTATTGGCGAAGTATCGTAAACACGCCATTCTGGGTTCATTGATCGTGTCGGCCATTGTCACGCCGGATGCGACGCTCTTTACCATGCTGTTGATGGCCGTACCGCTGATGGTGTTGTATGAAATCGGAATTCTTGGCGCTCGTATATTCGGGCGGGGGGGCCCGAATGAAGTCAATTTGCCTCTCGATCCGGATTTGCCGATTGGACCGGCCGGACACCGTGTCCGATAGGCGCGGGAAGGGGATAAGGGGTGGATAAGGGGTATCGGGATAGCGGGGTAGAGGGATAACGGGGTAGGGATGATGATTTGGGCATGGGTGATACCGACACTGCTTGCGCTGTGTATGTGGAGTATAGGCGAGATATCGAGGGCTGCGACTCAGGTGCCCTCGCCGGCGCTTCCGCCTTCGCAGCCAGCCCCCGGTCATGGGGGAAGCCAACCTCACTACAATTCTTTCGATCAACAGACGATGAGCATTCAGGCGCTCACGTCAGTCGGGAACGACCTGATCTATGCCGGTTCGTTCGGCCTTGGTCTATTTCGCAGTGAGGATCGAGGGGGCAGCTGGACGAAGTCGGGCCAGGGCGTGACCGATCCGTTTATTCTGACTCTCACCACGGGGAAAGACGGCGCGATCTATGCTGGAACTTTCCGTGGCGGCGTCTTTCGTTCGCGCGATCAAGGGAAGAGCTGGCAAGCGATCAATAACGGGCTCAAGCGCCTGGAAGTCAAAGCCTTGCTTGCGGTCACTGAGGGGGTGTACGCAGGGACGAGCGACGGGGTGTATCGGCTCGCGGCCGACCGCTGGTCGGTCGTCACGACCGGTCTTGACGACATTCTGGTCCATGCGCTGGCTCTCTCGTCAGATGGAACGCTGTTCGCGGGAACATCTGGAAAAGGGATTGTGCGGTTCAAAGCGCAATCCACCGGCTGGGTGCGTCAGCCGCATGGCCTCAAAGATCATGAGGGTATGACGGAGAACTTTATTCGCGTGTTGACGATTGATTCGGAGGGTGGCATTTATGCGGGCACGTTCGATGGAGGAGTCTTTTGCAGCGTCGATGGAGGGACGACCTGGCGGCCTATCAGCCGGGCGCTCCCGAACGATTCGATTCGCGGGATTGTGTTCAACAGCCGGGGCCTTTTTGTGGCGACAGGGCACGGCATTTTCAAAACGACCGACAAGGGGCGTCAGTGGGTGCCGCTCAATAAAGGCTTGACGAGCATGGCGATCCAAGTGTTGATTGAGTCCGGCGCCGGAGTATTCTATGCCGGTACGAGCGACGGGGCATTCCGAAGCGAGGACGATGGACGGACCTGGAGTCCTATCAATCAGGGTCTTGAGGGCGGTGAGGCTCCTGCCCCGTTCCATTTTCGCTAAGCAGGGTGTGAAAACTATTTGCCATTTTGTGTGACTGTCGGAGCCTTAAGGCCCCAAACCATGAAACTAGCCCGCAGGCTGTTCAAAAAGGCCATCAGCAAGACCGCAGCAAGCGAAGAGGCGAATCGTACTTTGTGCCGTACGTTGAGCCTCTGAGCGTCGCGAGAACGCCCACGGGAAAAGGCGCGCCTCGGCGCGCCGGGGCTGGGCGGGTGAGAAGAGTGGACTTTTTCAATAGCCTGCTAACTAAGAAAGGATAGAGGACGATGTCAGAACCCACAGAGAACACACGAGCCACTATTTCAGTCACCAGCAAGGGGGCGCCGTTGGGTGATATTGTGTTGCGATTCTTCCCTGATGTGGCTCCGGGTCACGTGAAAAACTTTACAAAGTTAGCCCGGGAAGGCTTCTATAACGGGACGACGTTTCATCGGATCATTCCCGGTTTCATGATCCAGGGTGGGGATCCCAACAGCAAGAACCCTGACCGTGCATCTCACGGTATGGGCGGGCCGGGTCACAAAGTCAAAGCCGAGTTCAACAGTAAGCCGCACAAGCGCGGGGTGCTCTCCATGGCACGTTCCAACGACCCGGACAGCGCCGGTTCCCAGTTTTTCATCTGTGTCGCGGATGCCAACTTCCTGGATTGGCAATACACGGCCTTCGGTGAGGTGGTCACCGGGATAGACGTGGTGGATAAGGTCGTCGGCATGAAGCGGGATGGCCGGGACAACCCGCTTGAGCGAGTTGAAATGACGGTCGCAGTCACGGAATAGCGTGAAACGGGAAAAGTAAAACGTAAAAAGTAGGAAGAAAGAGAGCCATTATCCGGATGGTCGTTTCACGTTTCACGTTTCACGTTTCACGGGGCGCACTCTTGTGCGCGCTGCTCGCCGGTTGCGCAATTCCTATCGTGCCGTATCGTGCGGTCTATGAAGATCCGGTGACCTATGTTCGACTGGAGGTGGATGATTCCGTCCTGCAGGAATGGCCTCCCAGCCTGCATGCGCATCCGACGGTCATGCGTGCCGAGGAAGTGTCTCGCATTCTCAGCGGTATCTCAGTCAAAGAACATCGGATCTGGCTGCAGAAATGGTTGCAAGGCGAGGCGCCGTTGACACCGGCATTTCGTCCTGAGGAACTGGCTCTCCTGTCTCGGCAGATTGCGGAGGCTCTTGCCAAAGCCCGACAAGACGAACGCGTGACGTTCTACCTCAGTCAACCGCAAACGTCCGTCAAACGTGTCATTACCACGGGGGGATTGTACGTCCACGGTACTGAATTGCATTTCATTCTGGGCAATTGGCAGATCCTCTACGGTATTCCCACCTATGGAATGATCTATGATCGGCGCTATCCCATGCGACCGACGGCCGCCAAAGGATTCGATTTGTTCTTCGAACCGGGCGAGGCGACCATTGCGCAACGCCACAGTCTTTGGGATACATTGTTGGCCAACACCACAGATGAACTCGTGATCGATTTGACGAAAGTCGTTCCCAGTCCCACGGTCTCTCCCAGTCGCGTCTCTCACCCGCTCTGAGCATGCCGATACCGCCACGTGTTTTATTTCTTTCTTGCCCTGACCGGAACCAATCTCGACGAAGCTCCGATGGCCTGTTCGTCCTGCGAAACATCGAATGGGTGAAGTGGAAAATTCCCTGTCAAGACACAGGCTTCCGTAGATTTCATACAGGTGATTCGGTAAGATGTCCTGCTCGCAGAAGTATGCGATGTATCTACAGAGGATGATTGATCCAGGGAGGAGGAGTGGTCCGAACTCGTGTTGCCCTTGCCCTGATAGCCATTCTGCTGATCGGCGGGGGCGCGGCCTTCATTTTCTCTACCTATCTGACCGGTGGTGAGTACGTCAAAGAGTTTTTCCTCCAGCAGCTGGAGCAGAGTCTCGGGCGCAAGATCGACGTCCATCGCATCAAACTGGTCCTGTTCCCTAGTATCCGGTTGGAGTTGACACAAGTCGTCATTCACGATCGGAATTCCGATGACGTCCTGTTATCGGCAAAGAAATTGGATTTAGTCTTGCGGTTTCTCCCGTTACTGCGCAAGCAGGTTGTCGGGAAGCGTTTGCTCATCGAAGAGCCGACTTTCACGATTCGGCGCGATCGCAACGGGCACTGGAATATTTTTGATCAGGTCGTTCATGGGGGGGGAGCCGATCAGGAGGCCATCCAGGCGATCAGCCGGATTTTTCGCATCCGTGAAGCGACTCTGGTAAACGGGAAGGTGCACATCATCGATGACGCGAGGCCAGATGGGACACGATCGATGACGCTCGAGTCAGTGGAGGCGTCGCTGGTCGTGAAAGCGGAGAAGGGACAGGCGGATGTGCGCGTCTTGGCCGGGCATGTCGGCGAGACGGGCCTCTCCTCAATTTCTCTGGGCGGCGCAATCAGCGTCGGCCAGCGGCCCACGTTGGCGATCGACGATTCTCCCGGGTTCCCGGTCTCCCTCCAATTCGATGGAACACTGGAGGCGACGACTCTCAATCTTCGGGAGCTTGGAGATTTTTTTGGGCCCCGCCCGGTTCCTGACCAGCTACAGGGCACGGTCACTATGCGCAGTCATGTTCGCGCTGTACCCGGTGTCGCAGGCTACGATGTGGTGCTGTCCGATTTGTCCGTCAATCTCCAACAGGTGAAGCTCTCAGGCCAAGCGAGCCTCTCCGGCGTGCTGACCCCTCAGCCCACGTTTGCGGTCACCTTTGCGGCATCGCCGATCCGATTGACCCAGTTGCTCACGACTGTGCCGGCCGAGTGGGTACATTCGCGCCTGCCGGCGATTATTCAAGACCGGGAGATCGATGGGATGGTGGAAGTGGTCTCTGCAACCGTTACGGGTTCGTCGATCGCGGGTCAGCAGCTGTCATTGACAGGCGAGTTTCGCGTGAAGGAGGGGCAGGGCCTGATCGGGCAAAGCCGTGTCCCTGCCAAGGAATTGACGGCGGTGGTCTCCGTCGAAGCGGGTCGCCTCAAGGTATCGAATCTGAGCGGACTCTATGGCGCGATTCACCTGAGTGAAAGCAAAGCACTTGTTTCCTTCTTGGAGGCTGGGCCCTGGATCGAGTGGGATATTATCGGCACCATGACTGCCGCAGATCTCGTGCAGTATCTTGCGAAGACCGTCAAATCAGAACAGCTGTCCCGTCTGTTGGCCGCTTCGCGTGACGTCGAAGGTGATGCCGTTCCCACGTTTCGTATGGTCGGGCCGTTGAATCAACCCGGTGGTGTCACCTTTGCCGGGGGAGAGATTATCGTTCGGCAAGTGAGTCTGACGAATCCGTCATTGCCCGAGCGGCTGACGGCGGTGCAGGGCCGATTTGTGCTGTCAGAAGGTGGGACCATGTTCGATGGGGTGACGGGACGTTTGGGAGATATACAGCTACAGATCAGCGGGGGCATCACGGGAGGTCACGTCAGTGCGTTTCAGGATTTTCTGATTCGGGTCAAGGGCGATGCGGGCCATATGGCGGAGCTGTTGTCCTCTCAAGCCATTCCACCCGGGGCGCTCGACGGCTTAGTCAGCGGCGCTGTCGTCTTGACCGGACCGACGCTTTCTCCAAGTGTACGGGGTGAGGTTGAACTGACCGAATCCATCGTGTCGTTTCCCGGTTGGGTCGAAAAACCGATCGGCGCGGAAGCATCGGTGGGCTTTTATGGCACGATCCCTCAGGGATCCGGGGTGTTGCTCGACCGAATTGAGCTGATCGTGCCGCCGATCCGATTGCCGGTGAAAGGGAAGATCCAACTCGGTGAACGGTTTTCCATCGATGCGGCGATTTCGACCGGGACCCTGTCGTTGTCTCGCGTGCCGGAATGGATTGCGAAGGGAGGATTTGAAGCGGGGAATGTCGAATTGTCTCTCGACATGAAGGGCAAGGGCACCGATTGGAAGGCCTGGAAGACAACCGGGTGGCTCGCCTTGACCAACGGGCTGATGCACGCCAAGAGAACCGAGGGACCGATCGAAGATTTATATCTTCGCGCGCACTTCGTCAAGAACGGCGCAGATATCAAGCGCTTATCGTTTCGCCTGCTCGACAGCGACGTCACACTGGAAGGGACGATCCGAAACTGGACGACGAAACCCACGATTACCGCAAAGATCGAGTCCAATCAAATGGATCTCGATCTCCTCATTCCGAAAGGCGAACGGTCGCCGGTCCGAGAATTCCTGGAAACCCTCGCAGCGACCAGTAAGGTTCAGGCTACCGCATCGATGGCCCGTGGTCATTACAAGCATCTCAAATTTGGGAGTCTCTCCGCCCGGATTACCATTCAAGACGGGATGCTTGATCTGGATCGTGTATCCGGCCAATCGACCAATGGAGAAGTGGCCGGCCGTATTGTGGTACAGCTGCCTCCCAAGCATCCGGCTGATGCTGAACTCTCGGTTCGGGCGACGGGTTTATTGGTGGAAGATGTGTTGAAATTCTTTGGGCCGAAAGGGGGCGTGATCACGGGCGAAGCTCGTGTGGCTGGGACGATTCGAGGTCATGGGAAGAACCCGCACGGACTGTTTCCCACGCTGGACGGCAAGGCGGAGGTGTTGCTTGAAAATGGTCGCATCTTCAAATCCCCGGAACGGGCGGTCTGGAAGATCATCAGCATATTGAATCTGCCGGCGGTGCTGCAGGGAAAGGTGGATTTGGAGAAAGATGGGTTGCCCTATAACAGGATTTCAGCGACGGTGATTGCGCGAAACGGACTCTTCGAGACCGAGAATCTAATTATCGACAGTCCCATCGTCAAAATTACCGCAGCGGGCAACTATGATCTCCCGACGGATCAAATCGAGATGGTCTGGGCCGTCAGCCCATTCGGGTCGTACGCGCAATTTTTGAAAACCATTCCACTCTTCGGGCGGCTCTTTGCCGGTGACCGCAAAGGTCTTGCCACGGCCTTGTTTTCTGTCAAAGGGTCCATAGAGGATCCGGAGGTGACGTACCTGCCGATGAAGTCGTTCGCCACCGGTGTGACGGGCCTGGCGCAACTCGCCTTCGATATTTTAAAGAACACGGTCATGCTGCCGATCGATCTGATGACGCCTGAGGAGGAAAAAGGTTCCATCAAGGACGGTGTCCCCGCGCCTGAACCGGCTCCCGCCGTCCCTTGACCGACCTCCCCCCCCATGCTAAATTCCGAAACACATTCACTATGACGTCCTCGACTTCGCGCTCTCAACGGGCCACCGTCTTCATCGCTGCCAGCGAGACGGATTCCAATCTGTATTACGCCACAAAATTTATTGCGCCGGACCCCTTTATCTATTTGGAAATCAAGGGGGAGCGGATTTTGGTCATGAGCGATCTCGAAATGGATCGGGCGAAGAGCCAATCGTCCGTGGATCGAGTACTCTCATATTCAGAGGTGGAAGGGCGCGCAAAGACACAAGGTATTGCCGAGCCGGGTACGGTTGAAGTGATCCATATTCTCTTGCGAGAAGCCGGCATCACACAAATCCTGGTCCCGGCAAATTTTCCTTTCGGTCATGCCCTCAAGTTTCAATCTTTGGGATATCAGCTGTCTCCGAAGCGGGACCCGTTCTATGAGGAACGGGTGATAAAGACCGCCGAAGAAGTCCGCTATATCGAAGCCGCCCAGCGTGCGACCGAACATGCGGTCGCGGCTGCCCTCGACATGTTGCGTCAGGCCTCGATCGAGAAGGATCAACTGTGGTTCGAAGGGGTGCCGCTCACGTCGGAGCGGGTGAAAAAGCTGATTAATGTGACATTAATGGAGAGCGATTGCGTCGCTCAGCATACCATCGTGGCCGGAGGAGAGCAGGCCTGCGATCCCCATAACGAAGGCAGCGGGCCGCTCCCCGCCCATCGCAGCATCATCTTCGATGTGTTCCCCCGTTCGGCCACCAACCGGTACTTCGCCGATATGTCCAGAACCGTCGTGAGAGGAACACCGAGCCCCGAGCTGACGCGACTCTATCGGACAGTGTTGGCTGCGCAGGAAGAGGCCATCACAAAAATCAAAGACGGGGCGGACGGAAAGAGGATTCACCAAGGGATCGTGACAAGATTTGAAAAAGCCGGATACCAGACAGGCCTGGTGAATGGGCGCATGCAGGGCTACTTTCATGGCACCGGTCATGGAGTAGGACTCGATATCCATGAAATGCCTCGTATCAGCCGCACCGGATCACTGCTTCAAGAAGGTCAGGTCGTGACGGTCGAACCCGGCCTCTATTATCCAGGTCTCGGCGCCGTGCGCATCGAAGACATGGTGCTCGTCACGAAAGACGGGTGTCGCAATTTGACACACTCTCCGAAAACATTCGAGTTGGGCTGATAGAGTTTTTAGTTCTTAGTGTTGAGTTTTAAGTTATCGGCGAATTCCTGAGCGCTAACTCAAAATTCAACACTAAGCACTCTGCCTTTGCCATCCCATGCGTCTTACTTTCACGATTCAACGATACAATCCGGAAGTCGATTCTACTTCCCATCCCCAAGAGTTCAGGCTCGACGTCGGTCGCGGGATGACGGTGCTCGACGCGCTCATTCGCATCAAGCAAGAGTGCGACGGGAGTCTGGCACTTCGCTATTCCTGCCGCTCAGCGATTTGCGGTTCGTGTGCGATGACGATCAACGGCGGTGAGCGGTTGGCTTGCCGGACCTCCCTCCGCAAAGAACTTGAACGCCACGGGCATATCGAGGTGGCGCCACTTCGCAATCTGCCGGTGATCAAAGACTTGGTTGTGGATATGACGTCGTTCTGGGAGAAGATCCGCGACGTGCATCCCTGGCTGGTCCCTTCAGTTCGGTCTCAACCCGAGAGCCTGTCTGTGCAAGGGAAGGGACAGGTCCATGAAAATCCACAGTTCCACAATGTGGATGCCTGTATCATGTGCGGCGCGTGTGTCGCAGCTTGTACCGTGCACGAAGTCTCGAAGGGGTTTTCCGGTCCGGCGGCCTTGGCGAAGGCCGATCGTTTTCTCTCCGACCCGCGCGAGTCCCCATCGGCCACGCGAGCCAGACTCTCGGCGCTCCAAGATGACCATGGAATCTGGGACTGTACACGTTGCAACTTCTGTGTCGAAGTCTGTCCGAAAGACGTCAAGCCGATGGAAGCGATCATCCGGTTGCGGAGGGCTTCGCTCGATTATGGGTTCACGAATACAGGCGGGGCCCGTCATATCCGTGGCTTTACCGATCTGATCGAACAGCAAGGGCGGTTGAACGAAGCGATCATGCCGTTGAAAGTGGTCGGGTTCGCCCCGCGTGGCCTCATGCGCGTCCTCCCTCTCGGCATCAAGATGCTTCTCAAAGGGAAGATCCCCAACCCATTTGGACACGCATTCCCTGGGCTGAGCCATCTCCAGGCCCTCATCCGTCGAGTGAGACGTACCCCGCCCCCAGTGTGATGCCTATGGTCTGGTCCTTTCGATTTCTTGAGGATATCGCCATGGCCGATATCGGCTTCGAAGCCGAAGGGGAGTCGGTCGAGGACGTGTTCCGCGGAGCGACGCAGGCGCTCATTGAAAGCCTGGCGAATCCTGCCACGGTGTCGGGAGCATGGCAACGTGCAAGTGAACGGAGCGATCCGGACCCATCGGCGTTGTTATTTGAGTGGTTGTCGGAGGTGGTGTATTGGAAAGACGCTGCGGGGGTGGTGTTCCATGAGGCCCCGCTGACTCTGACCAGGGATGGAGATGTCTGGCTGTTGCGAACATGTCTGATCGGTGCGCCGGTGGACCATCGGACACAAGAACTCCATGCCGATGTGAAAGGGGTGACCAAACATCTCTACGAACTCAAGCAAGCGGGGAATAGCTGGAAGGTACGCGTGGTCCTCGACGTCTGATCCTGCGAGATATGCGGAACAGAGGAAGGGTTCGAAGTTCTCAGTTCGAGGTTTTCGAAACTTCTAATTTGGAACCCGGAACTTCGAACCTCGAACTACGAACTGCGGATTGCTAGTCGCGCGAATCGCGCCCGTTAAATATGAAACTGAACACTGGCATGACGGTCAATCGGATCACGGACGAGATCTGGGAAATTCCCATCTCTGAAAAGCCGGGCATGCTGGTGCCGGCCAGGATTTATGCCACCAGGAACATTCTTCAGTCCATGGATTCCGGCGTCTTCGACCAGGTCACCAATGTGGCCTGTCTGCCGGGCATTTGCCGATATGCGCTTTGTATGCCGGATGGACATTGGGGCTATGGGTTTCCGATCGGAGGCGTGGCGGCGTTCGACGTCGAGCGTGGGGTCATCTCTCCCGGCGGTGTGGGATACGACATCAACTGCGGCGTGCGGTTAATCCGCACAGATTTGACGTTGGCGGACGTGCAGCCTCGTCTGGACCGGCTCATGACTGAACTGTTCCGGAAGGTACCGGCGGGCGTGGGAGCGAGCGGATTTGTTCGGCTTTCGAGGGAGGAGTTTTGTCGAGTCATGACGCATGGGGCCAAGTGGTGTGTGGAGCAGGGATACGGGTGGCATCGCGACCTGGCCCGGATGGAAGAAGGCGGTTGTATCGAGGGCGCCGATCCGTCGATCGTGACCGACCATGCGATTCAACGGGGCATCAACCAGTTGGGGACTTTGGGATCGGGCAACCACTATCTTGAAGTCCAGGTGGTTTCGAACGAGCGGATATTCGATCCAGTCACGGCTGCAGCGTTTGGCATCACCGGCCACGAGCAGATCGTCATTATGGTCCATTGTGGTTCACGCGGCTTTGGTCACCAGGTGGCGAGCGACTATCTCAAGGTATTTGAAAAAACCATGCGCCGGTATGGCATCACTGTGAAGGATCAGCAGTTGGCCTGCGCGCCGTTTCGATCTCCCGAGGGGCAGGACTATTTTTCCGCCATGAATGGCGCCGCAAACACCGCCTTTGCCAATCGCCAAGTGATCACGCATCAGATTCGCGAAGCCTTCGCGACGGTCTTCGGCCAGTCCGCCGAGGCGTTGGGCATGGAATTGGTGTATGACGTGGCGCATAACATTGCCAAAGTCGAGCGGTATCCGGAAGGAGAGCTCGTGGTGCATCGCAAAGGCGCGACCAGGGCATTCGGGCCGGGGAGTCCGGAGCTCCCGGACGCCTTCCGGCAGACAGGCCAGCCCGTCATCTGTGGCGGATCGATGGAGACCGGATCGTATCTGCTCGTCGGGACAGATCGAGCGGTGCGCGACACGTTCGGCTCAACGATGCATGGGTCTGGGAGGACGATGTCCCGGGCGCAAGCGAAGCGAACGGTTCACGGCGCAGAGATTCAAAAGCAGATGAAGGAGCGCGGTATTCTGGTAAAAGCCGTGTCCATGTCGGGGCTCGCGGAGGAAGCCGGCGTGGCGTACAAGGATATCTCTGAGGTGGTCGAATCGGTCGATCGTGCGGGAATTGCAAAAAAGGTGTTGGAATTACGCCCAATCGGGAATATAAAGGGGTAATAACTAATCGATCTGCGAGGCGCGACGATGGAGCAACGGAAGAATATCCGGTTTGCCGTCCAATTTCGTAGTTCGTTTTCCTCCATTGCCATGGTCGGCGGGGAAGGCAGTCTCGTCGATCTCTCCCTCAGAGGGTGCCGCATTGAAAGTCCCACCGACGTTCAGCCGGGCGCTTCGCTGGAACTCAAGATCGCGGTAAAAAACGGCGATACTCCGATTCACATTCAAGCCGCGATTGTCCGGTGGAGCCGGGGGCAGCAGTTCGGCCTTGAATTTGAGGTGATTTCCTCTACAGAGTGGACGCACCTTCAAGACATTGTGAAGCAGATCGAAATGGAGCCCTACCAGCAGGATCAACAGGAAAAGGAAATCGACACATAGCGCGATCCTGACAGAAGAAAACCGTTATTTGGTTTATTTGGTTTGTCTCGTTTGTTTGGTTAAACCAGACAGACCAGATGAACCAGATGAACAAAACAAACCAGATTGAACACTGTGCGTCGGCGGAATGGAGTCCATGGCTAAGAATCGTGTTTCATGGTTGTGTGGTATCGTGGGGATAGGGGTGCTGACCCTACCCATGGTTGTGGCGGCTCGAGCATCGGACAAGCCAGTGACCGGCGACACCGTCATGCAAAAAACACAGGAGGCGATGAAAGCCACCAAGGACTATACGATTCAGCAAAAGGATGTGTTTGAGCGGCAAGTCCAAACAGAACTGGGTGAGATGAAAGTCAGCCTCGTCCATCTCCGAGAACAACTCAAGCATGCGTCGGGGAAGACACGGGCAAATCTCCAGAAGACGATCGCAGATTCGGAAACGAAAATTGACGTGGCCAATACAAAATTACAGAGCATGCGTTCCGCCACGACGTCTTCCTGGGAGCAGGCGAAGGTGAAAACGGAAGCGGTCATGAACGATCTTCGACATTCTCTCAACCGGGCGCAGTCGTATCTCCCATCACGGTAAACCCATGAAATATGCCCTCTACCCTGGTTGTGCTGCACAGGGGGCGACTCCGGAACTCTATCAATCGACAAGGGCGATCATCGGTCGACTGGGGATCGAGGTGGTCGAACTGACAGCTGCGGCCTGTTGTGGCGCCGGGGTCGTGACGGAGGTGGATCCCGATATGGCGCTGGCAATTAATGCCAGAACGTTTGCGCAAGCGGAAGCGCTCGGGCTGGATGTCATGACGATCTGCGGGACCTGCCAGGGGGTGATGAGCGCAGCCAATCGACGGTTGAAGACAGAGACGGGGACGCTGGATCGTATCAATGCGCTCCTGGCGCCGGAAGGCCTGGCCTACCATGGTCGTGTCCAAATCAAACATCTGTTGTGGATCGTGGTGCGAGACATCGGACTGGCTCGTTTAGGCGAGCTGACTGCTGTGCCGATGCAGGACTTTCACATCGCCCCCTTTTATGGCTGCTACATTCTCCGTCCGTCGTGGGAGCTGGGATTTGACGACCCTGAGAATCCGCAATCCCTTGAGCGTCTCATTAAGGCTGTGGGTGGCGAACCGGTCGCCTATGCCGGAAGAACGAAATGCTGTGGCTTTCCCATTATTCTCGAAAAGGAAGCCATTGCCGTAGCCATGGCAGGAGCGCATATGAAAGAAGCGACGGAACAGGGAGCCGATTTTATGGTGACGCCCTGTCCTCTGTGTCATATGAGTCTGGATATTTATCAGGATCGGGCCGGTCGTGCGGTGAATCGCGAGCTTCACTTACCGATCTTGCACGTGCCGCAGTTGCTTGGTCTGGCGATGGGGCTACCGCCCAAAGACTTGGGGCTCTCGCATCACGTCATTTCGGTCGACTCCATTCTGGCGACGCTGGAGCGTCGTAGAGCCCATCCTCAACATTCTTGAAGGGGTTATCAATGAACGTCGTGAATCTCTCGAACTATCAGCAGTTTAGCAGTGAGAAGATGAAGAAGAATAATATCTTTCAAACGCCACGATTCTTTTGCGATGTCTACTGCTTCGAACCTGGCCAGGAACAGAAGGGTCATGTACATGGCGAACAGGATAAGGTGTATCTCGTGCTTGAGGGGCAGGGGACCTTTCAGGTCGGTTCAGAGAAGCAAGTGTTGGGTCCAGGGCAGGGAACCATGGCGCCAGCGGGAGAAGAGCACGGTGTGAAGAATCATACAGACCAGCGTCTCAAAGTCCTCGTGTTCGTCGCGCCCGGGATGACGTGAATCGTTAAACGCCAGGAGGGAATGGCACCCATGCAGGTGCCCTTTGCTCCCGGAGCATAGGAGGGGATGGAGCCTGATGATCTTCTGTGCTCGCGCAACGCGCTTGGGCTCGTCTGTCTGGTCGGGCGGTCTTTCTGGTCTGTCTGGTTCCTCTGGATAAATTTCCAGTTCGATCAACCAAACAAACCAGATAGACGAGATAGACCAGATGAACCAGCATTCGCTGGACGCGCGCAGTGGAAGATCAACCAGCCCCCATCCCTGAGACAGGTATACCATCCTTCTTGCTCGCAGAATTCAACAAAGAAGGGACCTGTTGATCGCTGTGTTTGACCGCTTTGTCTTGATTGGATATCCTGCCCGCCATGGAAATCGCCGCCATTCGAGCATGCATACGGAGAGGCAACTTCTTTGTCACGGACCATGCCCTCACGGAAGGATTCAAGGATGAGATCAGCGTGGCCGACATGCTCATCGTCATTGAGACAGGGAAGATCATCGAACGATATCCGGCAAGGCAGAGGTGCCTGATCTTTGGGTACAGTGCGGCTGCGATTCCTGTTCATGTTGTGGTAGACTTCGGCGCGGGGCGGTCGGTAGACATCGTCACCACCTATATTCCCCAACGGGACCAATGGATAAAAGGTCAAGTAAGAAAAAAACGAAAACGGTAACCATGAAGTCTTGTCCTCAGTGCGGTACGACTATGCGTCGGGGCAGGACCACGCTGCACTTCGAACGTGGCGGATTCTACGCCGATGTGGAGAACGTCAGCGCGATGCTCTGCAGACGCTGCGGAACCCGGAAAATACCAGGGAAAACCGCGTTGAAGATCAGCGATGCGGTCGAGGAACTCTTTCGAGCCGGTAAAGACCTCGACATGACCGGCATTTCCTTCCACAAGCTCGCCAGCTGATTGCCATCAAGCCTTTTCGCTTTTGTAAAGAATCACACAGACCAGCGCCTGAAAGTGTTGGTGTTTGTGGCGCCTGGGATGTGAGCGCAAGGGATAGGTGAGGAGCAGCCAGGTGCCCTTTTTGCTCGCAGAACAGAGGATGGGATGGAGGCTGATCGATCTTCTGTGCTCGCGCAACGCGCTTGGGCTCGTCTGTGGTTGGCCGGTCTTTCTGGTCTGTCTGGTTCTTCTGGATAAATTTCCAGTCCGATCAACCAAACAAACCAGATAGACGAGATAGACCAGATGAACCAGCATTCGCTGGACGCGCGCAGTGGAAGATCAACCAGCCCCCATCCCTGAGAAAAGGTGGAAGAACGCCGCCAAGGGAACGACACCCATGCAGGTGCCCTTGCTCCCGGAGCGCGCACGATCAGAATGTGCTCGCTCGACGGCCGCAGTGGGACCTGCATGGGTGCCATTCCCAGGGAGAAACGAGCAAGCTCGGAAAGTTTATTGATTTACGGTGCTCGTCCATACGGGTTTGCTGGTCGGCCAACAAACTAACTCATCACGTCGCGCATTTCTCGCCTTTCCCACGAGTCTCTCTTCCAACCAGACAAACCAAACAAACCTCCGTACCAAACAAACCAGAGCCCCTGTCTTTTCCGCCAGCCCCACCTTCTGAATGATTGCTTTCTTGAACCGAAGCAGGTAAGCCTCTTCGCTAGTTATCGAAGAATGGGAGAGGTGGGTCTGGGAATGAGATCGCCAAAAAATGGTTCAGAAAAGCCTAATGGTGGAGCCAATCTCGGCTTTGAAGCGAAACTCTGGGCTGCCGCTGACGCGCTCCGCAATAATATGGATGCGGCGGAGTACAAACACGTCGTCCTCGGCCTGATCTTCCTCAAGTACATCTCCGACGCTTTCGAGGCGAAGCACGCCGAGCTCGAAACGCAGCGCAAAAAAGGCGCTGATCCTGAAGATCCCGACGAATACAAAGCCGCGAGCATTTTCTGGGTTCCGAAGGAGGCTCGCTGGTCATATCTCAAGGCGAACGCTCCGCAGCCCACCATCGGCACGCTGGTGGACGATGCGATGGCTGCCATCGAGCGCGACAATCCCTCCCTTAAGACCGTCCTACCCAAAGACTTCGGTCGAGTAGGCCTCGACAAGGTACGACTCGGGCAGATCATCAACTTGGTCAGCGACATCGCTCTTGGCCACACCGCCGACCGCGCCAAGGACACCTTAGGGCGTGTCTATGAATATTTCCTCTCCCGCTTTGCCAGCGCCGAAGGGAAGAGCGGGGGCCAATTTTATACGCCCTCCAGCGTGGTACGGGTGCTGGTCGAGATGCTCGCGCCCTACAAGGGCCGCGTCTACGACCCCTGCTGCGGTTCTGGCGGCATGTTCGTCAGCAGCGAGAAGTTCATCGAGGCCCACAGTGGCAAGCTCGGCGACATCTCGATCTATGGCCAGGAGTCCAACTACACCACGTGGCGTTTAGCCAAGATGAATCTCGCCATCCGTGGCATCGACGCGCAGATCGGCCACGGAGATACCTTCCACCATGACGCGCATCCTGATTTGAAGGCCGACTACGTGCTGGCCAACCCGCCCTTCAACGACAGCGATTGGCGGGGTGAGCTGCTGAAGGATGACAAGCGCTGGGTCTTCGGGGTGCCGCCAGCGGGCAACGCCAACTATGCCTGGGTGCAACACTTCATTCATCACCTCGCACCCACGGGGCTCGCGGGCTTCGTGCTCGCCAACGGTTCGATGTCGTCGAACCAATCGGGAGAGGGCGAGATCCGCAAGGCCATCATTGAGGCAGACCTGGTGGACTGCATGGTGGCGCTGCCTGGTCAGCTCTTCTACTCAACGCAGATCCCGGTGTGCCTCTGGTTCCTCGCGCGTAACAAGAAAAATGGAAGGTTTCGCGACCGGCGCGGCGAGACGCTCTTTATTGATGCACGCAAGATGGGAATCTTGGTGGACCGCACGCACCGCGAGCTGACTGACGACGACCTTGCCAAGATTGCCGGCACCTATCACGCCTGGCGTGGCGACAAGAACTCGGGCAAGTACGCCGACGTGCCTGGTTTCTGCAAGACCACAAAGCTCGATGACATCCGCAAGCATGGCCATGTGCTCACACCCGGACGGTACGTCGGTGCCGAGACCGCCGAGGACGACGGCGAGCCGTTCGAGGAGAAGATGAAGCGGCTCACCGCGATGCTGCGCGAGCAGCAGGTCGAGGCCGCGAAGCTGGATGCCGCCATCGCTACCAACCTGAAAGAGCTTGGATATGGGGGCTGAGGCACCCATCGAACATGACCTTCGTTGGCCGGTTGTTTCGCTAGCCGAGATCGCCATCAAGGTCGGGTCGGGTGCAACACCAAAGGGTGGAGCAGATGCTTATCTGCCGAGTCGCGCACGTTTCGCTCTCGTGAGAAGCCAGAACGTTTTCGACCGCCGCTTCGATTACGATGGGCTTGCGTTTATTTCAGATGAACAGGCTAACGGACTTCGGGGTGTTGTTCTGCAGGCCGATGACATCCTTCTTAACATCACCGGGGATGGCATTACATTTGGTCGTGCCTGCTTGGTTCCCAAGGACGTTCTTCCCGCCTGCGTCAACCAGCACGTCTCTATCATTCGACTAGACCCTCAATGCGCGGATGCTGGCTATGTACTGGCATTCCTCACGCACCCGGAGGTCAAGTCGTACATAGAGTCCTTCAATGCCGGAGGTTCTCGACGCGCGGTTACGAAAGGCCACATCGAGTCGTTTCGGCTTCCGCTGCCATCGCTCCCTGAACAACGTGCAATAGCCCACATCCTCGGCACACTGGATGACAAGATTGAGCTGAACCGGCGGATGAACGAGACGTTGGAGGCGATGGCGCGGGCGCTCTTCAAGTCGTGGTTCGTGGACTTCGACCCAGTCCGCGCCAAGGCCGAAGGACGCAACCCTGACCTGCCCAAGCCCCTCGCCGATCTGTTCCCGGATTCGTTCGTGGATTCTGAACTTGGCGAGATTCCGAAAGGATGGCAGGTTGCGAATTGGGGAGCGTTGGTAAGTCTGGAGTATGGGAAAAGTCTCAGAGATTACGACCGAAGCAACGCAGTTTATCCGGTTTATGGCACGAACGGGATGATCGGAAGCCACTCCAGGCCCCTCTGCAACCACCCGGGAATTATCATCGGACGAAAAGGAGCCTATCGCGGCGTTCACTTTTGTAGTATCCCATTTTTCGTGATCGACACAGCGTTCTACGTTGAGCCCAAGGAACCGATCGAGTTACGCTGGGCTTATTATGAGTTGCTCCGTCAAGACATTAATAGCATGGACAGTGGGTCTGCCATTCCTTCGACCAGCCGAGAGGACTTCTACAACTTGGGCATTTTGTTTCCGCCGTTAAAATTCCAGCAGGCCTTTGCGAAACTCCTGAATCCATTCTGGGCTCGTCAGGAACACAACAATCGGGAATCCAGCACTCTCACTGTCCTACGCGACACGCTGCTGCCCAAGCTCATCTCCGGCGAGTTGCGGATCAAGATAAGTAACCTTGCAAGTACCGAGACAAGCAGTTCGTAAAGGCAGCACATGCGGATCTCGCGCATAGCAATAACGAACTTTCGAGGTATCAAGACAGCGACTGTCTTGCTGCCCACGCATGCTGTGCTCATCGGCGACAACAACACCGGGAAGACCACAATCCTGGAAGCGCTGGACCTCGTCCTCGGGCCTGACCGCCTCAACCGCCAGCCACCCATAGACGAGCACGACTTCTTCCGAGGGGAGTATACGGTCAAGCCCGCTCTCCCGCAGACAGATGGTGAGACTGTAGGCAGGGCTGAAGTCGCAGCCGTGGCCGGAGCCGCGGCGCAAGCGGAAATTGGCCAGGAGGGTGTTGTCTGGAATCCGAAGATCGAGGTCGAGGTGACGGTCGCCGATCTGACCGAGGAGCAGAAGGGGAAGTTCGGCGACTATGTCGAATTCTGGGATTCGGCAACTGACACGTTCTATGACCAGCCCAACCCAGCTGGCGTCGATGTAGCCCACATTACCGAGGCGCTTCGCATCACCTTCCATGGCTGGTACGACGAGGAGGACGACGACTTCGAAGGGAAAACCTACTTCGCGCGCAGCCTCACAGAAGGCGACCGACCAGCCGAGTTTTCAAAAAGGGACAAGCAGGTATGTGGCTTCCTGTACCTCCGCTCCCTTCGCACCGGCTCGCGCGCGCTTAGTCTGGAACGGGGCAGCTTGCTCGATATCATCTTGCGCTTGAAGGAAGTCAGGCCGCGGATGTGGGAGGATACCCTCGGAAAGTTGTCTTCAATCGCGGTTGCGAGCGATCCGGAACTCGGCATCTCCTCTGTGTTGGAGAGCATCAACATTGCGCTCAAGAAGTATGTTCCGAAGGAGTGGGGCGTGGAACCCCATCTCAAGGTTTCCAATCTTACTCGTGAACATTTGCGGAAGGTGATCACGGCGTTCATCGCCACAGGAGACGGGGATCATGTCGCCCCGTTCTATCGACAAGGCACCGGCACCATCAACATGCTGGTATTGGCGATGCTTTCCCAGATTGCGGAGGGCAAGCAGAACGTCATCTTCGCCATGGAAGAGCCGGAAACGGCCATTCCGCCCTATGCCCAAAAGCGCATCGTCCATGAAGTTCGCAAGCTGGCATCGCAGACTCTCTTTACGTCACATTCGCCCTATGTACTGGAGGAGTTTGCCATCGAAGACACCGTTGTTCTGGGGCGTAACGCAGATGGCGTGCTTGCCCGTAAATCCATTGCGCTCCCCGACAATGTAAAGCTCAAGCGCTACCGGCAGGAGTTCCGCGCCCGTTTTTGTGAGGGATTGCTCGCCCGCCGAGTCCTCATTGCCGAAGGAAAGACCGAAGCGTCCGCGTTTCCGGTTGCGTGTCGTCGGCTTGCTGAGCTCAAGCCGGATACGTACTTGTCTCTTGAGGCACTTGGTATCTGCACCGTTGATGCTGGCAGTGGTGGCGATATCCCCGGCATGGCGCAGCTCTATCGGGGATTGGGCAAACGCACTTTCGCCCTTTGCGACAAGCAGGACGAGGGTAGTAAGGCCCTGATTGAAGCACAAGTCGAGTTGCTTCTGATGCACGAGGAAAACGGCTTCGAGGACCTGATCCTGAAGGGCACTACTGAGGCAGCTCTTGAGCGGTTTGCGAAGCTGATCAAATGGCCACAGCACCTGGCTCAAAAGTACCCTGACCCTGAGACGAAACCCGCTACCGCGTTGAAGGAATATTTCGCTTGTTCGAAGGGAAACTGGGGCATAGCCGATTTTCTGGCTCAATGCGGCGAGGCAGAGATTCCCGAATGGCTTCGGGGCGCATGCCTCAAGCTGAAGGCAGCCTGTATACCTGCTTTAGTAGCCGCCGGTGATGAGGCTGTACCCATCAATGCTGGCGCCGACCCTGGGGCTGGTGGGAATGCAGCTAACTGAAAAACAACTTGAGGTGATAAGAGCCGATGGGCACCTCCTCGTTACCGGAGGACCAGGATCGGGGAAAACGACCGTCTCAATCCTCAAGGCGGCACAAATCGTCGAGCAGCACCTTCGGCCAGGCCAGAAGATCCTCTTTCTAAGCTTCGCGCGTGCCACCGTGTCGCGCGTGGTGCAAGCCATTGAGGACGAACATACCATTCCGTCAACCCAGAAACGGTGCATCGACGTTGAGACCTACCATTCCTACTTCTGGCGCATTCTAAAGACGCACGGGTATCTCATCGGCCTGCCGCGGCGGCTGAGCATCCTCACCCCTCCAAGCGAGGCGATCGCACTCTCGGAGATCAGGTCGCGTTTTCCTACTAGGAATCTTATCCCCGCGCAGCAAGCAAAAAAGAAGGACGACGGGGATGCAGAGCGCATTCGGCTGGCAATGACAGAGGGGCGGGTATGCTTCGACCTCTTTGCACCGTATGTAGCTGATATCCTCCACGGCAGCGAACGCATTCGACGTCTGATTGCGGCCATGTATCCAGCGATCGTCCTCGACGAGTTTCAGGATACGAATGCGGCCCAATGGCGCGTCGTACAGGCATTGGGGATATGCTGCCGGCTGATTGCCCTGGCCGACCCGGAACAGCGCATATATGACTGGATTGGTGCCGATCCCGCGCGTCTCGACCACTTTCGCGAAGCATTTGGCCAGAAGGAGGTGGACCTCGGCACTGATAACCATCGGAGTACCAGCACCGAGATAGCCGTTTTCGGCAATGACCTGCTGACGGGGCAGCTTCGTCAGGGACCTTACAAAGGCGTAGTCGTCGACCCCTTCAAGCCGTTCCCCGGTCCAGCGATGACGAAACTCGTGACCACGACTTATGCCGCTCGCCAGCGCTTGATCAAGCAAGGCAAAAAAGACTGGTCTGTGGCTATTCTCGTGCCGACTAAGAAACTAACGCAGTTGGTATCTGATGCGCTACGCCAGCCTCCAGCAGCGATGGCCGAAGTGCCGCATTTTCCGGTCATCGAGATGGAGGCTGCAATTCTGGGTGCCGAGGTCATAGCCTTCTTGTTGCAGCCTGCCGTTGACAGCCGCCACTTCGAGCAGCTACTCAATCTGGTTTGTGACTACTTCCAAGGCAAGGGTGGCGATGAACCGACGCAGGCGGCACTGAAAGAAGCGGCGAGAATTCGAAAGACCTACAAGGAACTCATGGCCTGTGAGGCCAAAGGCAAGGTCATCCGCAAGAGCAGTCCTCTTGTCAATATATTGTCCGTATATAAGCAGGTACGAGCGCTTGTACTTACGGGTGAGCCAGACAAAGACTGGCGGGCGATGCGGCGCATTTTGGAGGATGGCGCTTGCGAGAGGTTGAACGAGATCGCCAAAGAGGTTCGGAATATCCGTGTTCTGGAGCGGGGAACGGATCTCCGACAAGCGCTGTCTCAAGATTGGCGCGATAACGGAAGGTACGTCAACGCCCTCTCAATCACGCGGCAAGCGTTCATACGAGAGCACTTTTCAACCAACGCCAAACCTGAGGCCGGCGTTGTTGTCATGAACATGCATAAGGCGAAGGGAAAGCAGTTTGATGAGGTAATCATCTTCGAGGGATGGCCAATCAAACGAAAAGGCCACCCACCCTACAACGCCGACCGTATCGTGCGCTTCAATTCCACGAATGAGATCGACGCCCAAACACGCCAAAACCTTCGGGTCAGCGTGACGCGAGCTAGACAACGAGTAACCGTTCTTACGCCGACAACTGATCACTGTGTGCTTCTGTGTCCATAAGGTCAATCTGACACATGGCCAATCCAATGTTCAGAGAATACACAGTCGAGTCTGCCGCTCTCAGTTGGCTGGAAGGGCTCGGTTACGCCGTCCTCCACGGACCTGAGATCGCAGCCGGTGAGACTGGCGCCGAGCGCAGCGACCCCAACTATCGTGATGTGGTATTGGCGCGGCGATTGCGGGACGCACTTGGGCATCTGAATACCGACATGCCTGCCGAGGCGCTGGAAGACGCCTATCGCAAGCTGACGCGAAGCGATGCGCCGTCGTTGGCCGAACGTAATCGTGCTGTGCATCGCATGCTAGTGGACGGGGTTCCAGTTGAGTATCGCCGTGCGGACGGCTCCATTGCAGGCGCGCAGGCGCGGGTGCTCGATTTCGATCAACCAGACAATAACGACTGGCTGGCTGTGAATCAGTTCACGGTTGCCGAAGGGCAACATGTACGACGCCCTGACGTGGTGTTGTTTGTGAATGGGCTGCCGCTCGCGGTGATTGAATTGAAGAACTCTGCTGATGAGAACGCCACAATCTGGAACGCCTATCAACAACTCCAAACCTATCAAGCACAGATTCCCTCCCTCTTCACGACGAACGCGGCGTTGGTCGTTTCTGATGGCGTGCAGGCGCGGATTGGTTCACTCGGGGCGGGGCGGGAATGGTTCAAGCCTTGGCGCACGATCATGGGGCGGGAAGATGCCGCGGTGAAACTGGCAGAGTTGCAAGTTGTCCTTGAGGGCGTGTTCGAGAAACGACGGTTCCTCGACCTCGTGCGGCATTTCATCGTGTTCGAAGATGAGATCGACGGCAAACTTACCAAGAAGATGGCAGGCTACCACCAGTTCCACGCGGTGAATGTCGCGGTCGAAGAAACCTTGCGAGCAGCTCGTCGTGCAATGGAGCATCGAGCCGCGGATGTCTTAGGCCACTATAGGTCAGGTCACCAGCCTGGTGGCGAACCGGGAGACCGTCGGGTCGGTGTGGTGTGGCACACGCAAGGATCGGGCAAGAGCCTGACGATGGCGTTCTACGCAGGCCGCGTAATCCTGCATCCGACGATGGAGAACCCGACCATCGTGGTGCTCACCGACCGCAACGACCTCGACGATCAGCTCTTCGGCACCTTCGCCCGTTGCCATGATCTGCTCCGCCAGCCACCGGTGCAGGCAGCGGATCGTGCCGACCTGCGCAATAAGCTGAAGATCGCGTCTGGAGGTGTGATCTTCACCACCATTCAGAAGTTCTTCCCCGAGGAAAAAGGCGACCGCCAGCCCATTCTCTCGGACCGTCACAATGTCGTCGTGATCGCGGACGAGGCGCACCGAAGCCAGTATGATTTCATTGACGGCTTCGCCCGGCACATGCGCGATGCGCTGCCGAACGCGTCGTTCATCGGATTCACCGGGACGCCCATTGAGAAAACCGATGCCAATACGTGCGCCGTCTTCGGCGACTACATCAGCGTCTACGACATCCAGCGGGCGGTCGTCGATGGTGCCACGGTCCCCATCTACTATGAAAGTCGGCTCGCCAAGCTGGAGCTGAAGGCATCGGAACGGCCCAAGATCGATCCCGAATTCGAGGAAGCCACCGAAGGCGAGGAGGTCGAGCGCAAGGAGAAGCTCAAGAGCCGCTGGGCGCAACTCGAAGCCGTGGTGGGATCGGACAACCGGATCAAACTGATCGCTGAGGATCTCGTGGACCACTTCGAGAACCGGCTCTCGACGATGGACGGGAAGGCGATGGTGGTCTGCATGAGCCGACGGATCTGCGTCGAGCTGTACCGCGCGATCGCGGCGTTGCGCCCTCAGTGGCATGGCGACACGGACGAACTCGGCTGGATGAAAGTGATCATGACTGGGTCAGCATCCGATCCGATGGAATGGCAGGGCCACATCCGCAACAAGAAACGGCGTGAGGACATGGCGCTACGGTTTCGCGACCCGAAGGACCCTTTTCAAATTGTGATCGTGCGGGATATGTGGCTGACGGGTTTCGACGCGCCCAGTCTCCACACAATGTACGTGGACAAGCCGATGCGTGGGCACGGGCTGATGCAGGCGATTGCGCGGGTCAACCGCGTGTTCAAGGATAAACCTGGCGGGCTCGTGGTGGATTACCTCGGCCTTGCCGACGAACTCAAGAAGGCGCTGGCGACGTATACCGAAAGCGGCGGCACAGGGAAGACGGCGATCGATCAAGCCGAGGCTGTGGCCGTGATGCTGGAGAAGTACGAGATCTGCCAAGGCCTCTTTCACAACTTCGACTGGTCGTGCTGGATGACCGGCAAACCGCAAGAGCGTCTTTCCGTGTTGCCCGCCGCGCAGGAGCATATTCTTGCCCAGCAGGACGGTAAACATCGTCTGCTGCGCGCAGTCACCGACCTTTCGCAAGCTTTTGCGCTCGCCGTGCCACACGAGGAAACGTTCCGCATCCGAGACGATGTGGGCTTTTTTCAGGCCGTCCGCTCCGTACTTGCCAAGAACACGCCAGGCGAGCAGAAGACCGACGAAGAACTCGACCACGCAATCCGGCAGATCATTTCGAAGGCTGTCGTGTCCGACGAGGTGGTGGATATCTTCGCCGCAGCCGGACTGAAGAAGCCGGATATCTCGATCCTCTCCGACGAGTTCCTGGCTGAAGTTCGGGGGATGCCGCAGCGCAACTTGGCGATCGAGTTACTTCGCAAACTCCTGACTGGTGAGATCAAGGCCAGATCGAAGCGGAACGTCGTGCAGGCGCGCTCCTTTGCCGAACTCCTCGAACAGTCGATACGGAAGTACCAGAACCGAGCGATCGAAACCGCTCAGGTGATCGAAGAGTTGATCGGCCTGGCGAAGGATATGCGGTCGGCCCATACGAGGGGTGAGACGCTTGGCCTGACCGAAGACGAGTTAGCCTTCTACGATGCACTGGAGACGAACGATAGCGCCGTGAAGGTGCTGGGCGAGCCGACGCTGACCAAGATCGCTCGCGAATTGGCGGACATGGTGAAGAAGAACGTCACCATTGATTGGACGGTGAGAGAAAACGTCCGAGCACAGCTTCGTGTCTTGGTAAAGCGCATTCTTCGCAAGTACGGCTATCCGCCGGACAAGCAGGAGCAGGCAACAAAAATAGTGCTGGAGCAAGCTGAGGTGTTGTCGGAAGTGTGGGCAGTTGGGTGACGGCGGTAAAAATCGAGTTGACAGGATCAGGTGGAGATGCCCAGATGACGAATGCTGAGAAATAGAGTACATTTCCCGCGTCTTCAGAAAGGCGAGGTATGGCTGAGCGAGTGACCGAGTCCATTCCCGTTCAAGACTCCATCCGCGAGATGGTGCGTCGAATTGCCGCCCAGTTTCATCCTGATAAGATTATCTTGTTCGGATCGCACGCACGTGGCGAAGCAGGCCCAGACAGCGATGTGGATCTGTTGATCGTGATGCCGGTAGAGGGGTCGAAACGGCAGAAGGCCAGTGAAATTGATGTGGCGCTGTTCGGGATCGACGTGCCGGTCGATGTGATTGTGGTGCGGCCAGAGGAAGTGGAACGATATCGTTACCAGATCGGCTCGATTTTTTATCCGGCTCTCCGGGAGGGAAAGATACTGTATGACCGGGCAGCCTGATGAGTCCCAGGACGTTCTGGCATGGGTTCAGAGAGCAGAGCACGATCTCTTGAACATCGAAAACAATTTCGCTGCTGCGCGTGTTCCCTGGGATACGGTGTGTTTTCATGCCCAGCAATGTGCAGAGAAGTATCTCAAGGCTCTCCTCATCTCGAATGGTGTCTCGGCTCCTAAGAGCCACGATCTCCGGCTTTTGATCCAACGCATTCCCCCAACTGTTCCACTGAATCTGAATCTGGGCCGAGTTCTGCTCTTAAATCGCTATACCATTGAAGGGCGATATCCGGGAGATTGGGAGCCTCTTGACCGCCCCGTTGGTATGGAGGCTGTTGAGATTGCTCGCTCTGTCCGCGAGGCTGTGCGGGCGTTGTTGCCGCTTAAAGCGCTTCAGGGAAACGACTGATAGCCTTGGGAGAAAGAGCTGCTCGCGCAGAAGACGAAGGGCTTATGAACATCACGTATGACCCACGCTACAACATCACGTATCTCCGGCTACATGCTAAGACGGCCGAAGTCGAGACCATTCATGTGAGCGACGAAATCAATGTTGATCTTGCGCCCGATGGTACTGTGTATGGGATAGAACTCCTAAACGCCAATGTTCAATTCGCTCGGGAAGACGCCGGACAACTCGTGCTCCAGAATGAGGCGACCGGCGAACGTACCGAGGTCAAACTGCCGATTACCTAAACTGCTGACGGCGATCCAACCATGCCGTACCAACTTCCGAATCCGTTCGCGGCATATAGACCCGATCGATGAAATCCGCGAACCGGATTGAATTGCTTTCTCCTTGCAGGAACGGTTCGATGTGTTTGTGACAGTTGATCAGAACCTATCCTTCCAACAGCACCTCGTTCAGTTCACCATCGCTGTCATTGGTGTGCAGGCGCCACGAATCGTTTGAAAGACCTGCGACTCTTGCTTCCCTAGCTCCACAGAACTACCCATTAGCTCCGAAAGGTCATGTGACCTGGTATGCGCTCGATTGAGGGCTAACGATGGGCGGGCGCGTGGTCAGAGAAACCGGAGCGTGCCGTGTATCTCCTCGGCACTGGTGGTCTCCTGAAGTGCCACCAGGCGAGCGAGTAGTGTGCCGATGTCGCGCACCGGCGTCACGACAATTCCGGCATGGGGTCGCCCTTCGGCCAGATATGAGCGATGTAGGTTCACGAAGTGGCTGATGTTGTGGGTAACGAGGACCCGCCCGTGGGCAGCGGCTTCGTGCAGGAGTGCAGCATCCGTCCAGCCCTGCTGCTGGAGATCGTAGACGTTGTGGGCGTCAATCCCTCGCTGGCGTAACTGAGGCGCGAGAGCGGCATGGATGTTTTCGTCTAGGATGAAGATCAGCGAGATGAGTGTGTCTTTCCAGGCTGATACGCCTGCTCTTCTCGCTGGAGCTCCTGCGTGATTTCCGCGAGATGATCATAGGCGTAGCTGAGTGCATCGTGGATCTGCGCTGGGGTGAGGTGTGGATAAGCCTGTCGAATGGTTTCCACGGTGTCTCCAGCCTGCGCCCGCTGATAGATGAGACGGACTGGAATGCGGGTACCCACAATGACAGGATCGCCCCCACAGATCTCGGGGGCCTTGTGGACATAACAGTGTTCCGTTTTCACTGCGTGCGCCATCATCGGTTCCTTCGTCTCATGATAGGCTTCGACAGTACCAGCCGGTCTCCGTATCGTCAAGCCGGAGATGAAGAGATGGTAGATAGGGGTAGGAAAAAGCTGGACATTCTGAATCTCCAGCCAGACCCGAATGGTTTCATTTAAAGAGAATAGAGAGATGGATTACGATCGGCGGGGAACTGTCCGGCCTTCTTCTAAATCTTGGAGATCAGCCCAACTGGTCAGATCGGTGCGGGAAGGATCGACGGCATCGAGATACTTCTTGAATTTCACCAAGCTCTGAGGGGTGCTTGGTCCGCGGCTCAACATTATCCGGTTCCATGCTTCCAACTCGGCTGCAGGATGGGCTTTCGCCGTGCGGGTGAACCATTTCACCACTGCTTCATCTGATGGAGTGGCTTTGACGGTTGCGGTGAACTGATCGGCGGTAATCTCTGAAAATTTCATGAGCCGGTCGTCCATGGGGCAGGGGTAGATGTATTCCCCCTCGGTGCCGGCCAGCACGGCGCGGCACTTGTCGATCATCCGCGCGAGATGGACGTAGCCGTCCATTTTGACGTGCATGCTTCTAGGAAAGTTCTTTCGCAAATCCATATGGGATAACGGCTTGCCCCCTCACCTTCACCTCTCCCCCGGTGGGGGAGAGGGATAGAAGGTAAACAATGTTAGATCAACTTGTGATTGGTGAACGTCAGGTTTTTTACGATCACGTCGCCGTTTTCGTATGTGATGATACGGCGGGTGGCCGGCAGATCGGATGATCCGATGCGCACATGGGTATCGGTGAAGCTTTCCACGTTGTTCAGCTTTCGGTCGGTGGGTGAATAGTAATAGACAGAGTACTTCGTCGTCAGGTTCTTCTGGTCTTGGGTCACCGCACTTTCTTCCACGTTAATCGTAAAAGCAAAAGGGGTCATACCAGGATGCGCCATCGTGCGATTGATCTGGGTGATGCGATTATCTTTGACCCGATAAAAAGAGTTTGACCCATGAATGATCAGTTTTGTGCCGAACGGATGCCCGTCTTCTTCCATGGTCAATGAGTACTTTCCGTCTGATTCCTCGAAGGTTCTCGGGCCACGGTGCACCGCAATCATGCCGAGCTGTTCCTGCACCCACTTCTGCACCTCGGCCTCTCCAAGTTGAACCGATACTTCACGAGGGCCCTTTACCATGACAGATCCGCTGGTTTCCTTCCCGTTGACATTCACCGTCAGATCGGCTGCGAATCCTTTAAAGTCTTTTTGCCAGCGCGCAGTCTTTTCGAAAGCTTTTCGAAGTACTTCCCGGGCCTTCGGATCGTCGGCGACTGTGGTTTCTCCTGGTTTCGGTTGATGCTGTTCCATGCGTGTCTCCTTCATGAATTGAATTAGTAGTGCATTATACGATGGGGCTGAAACACGCCACAAGCGCTCGTATGCACGCAACGAGACGCCCAGGCTGACCGGCACAATGAGTACTCGCTGGAAGGGCTAGAAAACATTGAGCTTTTCGTTTATACTGCGCCACGCGAAGGGTGTCTGCCCTCGTAGAATGAAAGGATAGACATGGAACGAAGGGCTGCTTCCCATACAGAAGAAGAAGAGATGAACCACCGCCGGCGGCTGCTGAATGCCGCGAAGAAAGGCGATCAGAAGGCGATCAGCAAACTCTTAGAGCTGTATCAGGTGCGGATCTACAGCGGCGACATGGTGACGAAACTGAACAAGACATCCGCGACACACAAACTTCAGGCTCAGCTCGCTGAAGGAAAGCCTGTCAAGGGTGGGTCCGGAAGTCATGGAAAGAAGTCTGCCCCCGGGAAGCCGGCTCCAGCGAAACACGCCTCCGCGAAAGCCACAATGCAACCTGCCGCTTCAAAGACCAAGGTCAAACCAAAGGCAAAACCCACATCCCCACCGGCCAAAGCGGCTCGAAAGAAACACAAGAAATAACCAGTCGCGATTATTGTACGGCCACTCGTAGACCGCCCCCTCCAAGTTTTGCTGCGATCTCTTCCGCTTCTTCGAGTCCTCCCGCGAACACGATGGCTTCCCCGTCGTGGTCGATCTTCCATGCGAGTTCGAAGGCCTTGGTGGAGTTCATCCCCGGAATGTACTGACAAAAGAGCCCGATAACCTGTTCATAGGTATGGCATTCGCAATTGAAGACGATCACACGCGCATCGTACCCGGCACCGACCTCGATGCTGGTGGTTTCCTTTTGGACTGGGGGTGCGAAGGGAGTTGGAGTTTTTGTGCCTGCCATGGGGACGAATTCTAACAGACTTGGCTGTAACTTTTAATAGCCTGTCCGGATGAGCAGGTGATTGATGTTGGGCCAGTTCTCTCGGGTACAGGATTGCGCATAGAGCGAGAAATGCGCGGCGGAGTCTGTCACCGGTTGAAGATGGTGTGTCAGGGCGAGGGTGTGTGTATAGACGAGCGAAGCGGACGTGTTCACGAGAGCGAGCCCATATTCATACTGGTACCCTTCATCAAGGGAATCGCTCTTCTTCGAAAGCGTTCGCACCTGTGTGAGATCACAGTCCCGCCGCCTAAACGAGTCGTTCATGAGATGCAGCAGCGCGGCAGGGCCTGGCACGAGACTCTCGCCGATACGAAGACTGTGAGACGGCTCAAATAACCCGCGTTGGAAGCGACGATCTCGGCAAAGAGCCATGTGAAAGTGTGCGCGCCACAGCGGGTCGTGTAAGTCGCGATCGATGGCGGCCTCGACAGAAGGCGGAAGCGGGCCACTGACGTCATGACCTTGTACGAGGCGTCCTGACGTGATGAGGTCAGGGAAATTCATGCCCATCCGGTCTTGGAATGCCGTCATCCCCGACATGGAGGTCAATTGCAACGCCATGAAGTCACGAAAGTGGATTGTGAAAAAGCGAGCCAATAGTCGTATCAAGGTCTCCGGATGGCAGAGATGAAACGGGTAGAACAGGGCGTGGGGTGCTCGGAGTCGATTCATCGACAATGTTTCATGGTCATGTTAGGGTTTGCGCGTGCGATATTTCTTCACGTCGTGGCTTGATTTCCTGCTCATCTTTGTCCCGGTAACCGTCGTGCTCGAGGTGCTTCGAGTCGACCCGCTGCTGGTCTTTGCGTCGGCCGGACTGGCTATTATTCCATTGGCCGGACTCTTGGGGCGAGCCACCGAGCATTTGACGAGCCATGTCGGCGCCGGCATTGGTGCGCTGCTCAATGCGTCGCTTGGCAATGCTGCGGAATTGATTATCGCGCTTGTGGCCATGCGGGAAGGTCTTCACGACGTCGTCAAAGCCTCGCTTACCGGCTCGATCATCGGCAACATCTTACTCGTACTCGGCGTCGCCATGTTTGCCGGCGGGCTGAAGTACGAGCGGCAGAAGTTTAACCAGACTGCCGCTGGATTGGGCGCCGGTCTCCTGCTCCTGTCTGCTGTGGGGCTCATCATTCCCGCACTGTTCCATTTCACCGCCGCCGATCGCGGCGTCACGATAGAACGAGAATTAAGCCTCACAATTTCCATTGTGTTATTCGCTATTTATATTGCAAGCCTCTTGTTTAGCTTGAAGACACATCGCCATTTATATGTCGGCGATACCCATAATGCTTCCGATCTCGGAGAGCGTCCCTGGACCCGTGGCGCTTCGATTGTGGTTCTCGCCGTAGTGGCCTGTCTCGTAGGTCTGATGAGCGAAATATTGGTTGGTACGCTGGAATCGGCTTCGCATCAACTTGGACTCACACAAGTCTTCGTCGGTGTCATTCTCGTCGCACTGATCGGGAATGCGGCGGAACATTCTACAGCCGTGATTGTGGCGGTGAAAAACAAGATGGATCTCGCCTATGGCATCGCCGTTGGGTCTAGCCTGCAGATTGCGTTGCTCGTTGCGCCGGTACTCGTGTTTGCGAGTTATCTCTTCGGGACGCCGTTGGATCTGATTTTCACACCGTTCGAGGTGGCCGCAGTGACGATCTCGGTTTTAAGTTTGGGATTCGTGGCGATGGACGGAGAATCCAACTGGATGGAAGGCATCATGTTGGTCGGAGTCTATCTGATGCTGGCGATCGCCTTTTTCTTTCTACCCGCCTAGCAGGATGCTGAAAAAGCCCGCCACCGTGATGCGAGAAAGGCGCAATCCGTAGTTCGAAGTTCCAGGTTCGAAGTTTCGATAACCTCGAACTTAGAACTTCGAACCTTTTCTCCGTCTCGCTCCTCTCGCGCCCCGCGTCAGAATTTATCCATGTCGATGACCTCTGTGGCCTCCCACAGATTCTTCTGCTCAGCGTCCGCCAGTAACTTCACCCGATCCTCTTCTGTCTCGTCGCCGAACTGCGGTGCCTGTGTCGGCACCGTCGTGTTCTTCTCGGATGGAGACGAATCCGTCTCCTGTGGCAACGGCTGCTTCCTTCGTTTTTTGGCAGGATCCATATTAACGGGCATGGCCACTCCGCTGTAGTCTGTGTTCAGTTTCCACCCGGCCCAATCGCAAAGTCAATGCAGTGTAAGACGTTTGTTTGGTTGATCTGGTTTCTCTGGTCTATTTGGTTCGTTCGATAAAAACCAAATAAACGAAACAAACCAAACAACCAGAGTTCTGTTAGTACAGTTGTTCGGCAATCGTGTCCGCCTGCAATCGGCCTCGTGCCGAGAGTCTGCTGCGCTCTCCCTCTTCTTCGATCAACCGTTGCGTGAGTAACTCTGCGGTGACGGCAGTATGCCCGTAGTTTGCGGCATGCTGATGAAGGTGATGCGAAGGGATACCTCGAATGAGGCGAAGTCCAAAAATGACGGCGTCACGGAGCTGTTCCTCCTCCGAAAGCCTGGTGCGCTCCTCTATAGGAAGGTGGTGTGCTGTAAGCGATGCGTGATAGGTGTCGAGGTTGGCGATGTTGCCGAACCGTACCCCATCTATGTAGGACTGTGCGCTGGGGCCCAACCCAAGGTATTCGCCATTCGTCCAATAGAGCAGATTGTGCCGGCAGGCATACCCTGGTTTCGCGTAGTTCGACACTTCGTACCGTTCGTAGCCGGCATGGCCGAGTATCCCTTGCGTGGCTTCATCCATTTCAATCTGAAGACTTTCGTCCGGAGCCGGAGTCACCCGGCGCTGTATGGCGGAGGCGAGTGTCGTACCCTCTTCGATGGTGAGGGCATAGCAGGACAGGTGAGTTGGTTCCAGCGCAAGACAGTGAGCAAGCGTCCGCTGCCAGCCCTCCAGACTTTGGCCGGGAAGCCCATACATCAAGTCGAGGTTGATATTGAAGAATCCGGCCGCTCTGGCACGAGTCACTGCATCGATGGTCTCATCGACCGTACCGGGCCGTCCAACTCGATCGAGGTCGATGGCCTCCATTGATTCAGCGCCGAAACTCATGCGCGTGGCGCCGATCTGAAGCAATTGTGTGAGATCCTGTTCGGAGATCGTAGAGGGGTGAGCTTCAACAGTAATTTCACAGTCGGCGGTAAGGATGAAATGCGTGCGAATCGCGGACAGGATGGCGCCCAGTTGGGTTGTCTGTAGGACTGTTGGGGTACCACCCCCGAAATACACAGATTGGATGGGGCGGTTCTCTGCCACATGTTGCTGCGCGGACAGCCCAATCTCATGCGTGAGGGATCGGACAAAGGTTTCTGCCCGGCTGTCGCGATGAATTTCAAGGTAGAAGGCACAGAAGTCACATCGCCGCCGGCAGAAGGGGATGTGGATGTACAGGCCTAGTGGGGCGGACGTCATGACAACAGATTGAATTCTGGAGGTTTGGAAAAGTCCCGTGCGAGGACGATTTCAATTTCATCTGCGGGTGATATCCCACGATTGCGCACGTGCGTCTGCCACGGCCGATGCTGCCGCAATGATTCGAAGAGCGCCCGAAGCAGATCCGGTTTGATACGCGTTTCCCACTCGCGGATCCAGGCCTGGTTATCTTCTTCGCCCTCATAGTCGTCGGGAAAGGAGGCTTCCAAGCTGAATCGAAGGGTAAAGGTCTTCTCTTCTTGATACATATCGCTCCTGATTGCGAAGTGGTCGCCTCAATCTTATAATGACGCATCAATAAGGAGAACAATCCATGCCTATCTTCGAATATGTCTGCGGGGAATGCAATCATCGATTCGAGCTGTTGGTGTATGGTTCGACGCAAGCGGTTTGTCCGAAGTGCAGTGCCACGAAGTTGGAGAAACAACTCTCTTCATTCGGGGTCGGGGGCACGGATGGCTGGGTCCTACCTGGCAACGGGGGAGGCGCCTGCGGCAGTTGTGGTGACCCGCGCGGTCCCGGTTCCTGCTCTATGAATTGACCATGGACTCAGGCGAGACAAGTCTCCGGAATGCGATTGCGACCATTTCGTTGTCCGACCCGCTCATCAAATTACTTGAACAGGTACAACTCGGCCGGATGAAACCTACCGATGCCGGGCTGCGCGCCGTGATCGACTCGTGGATGGACACCTATAAGAAAATCATTGAGTCTGGTGGACTGAGCCGACAGGCCTTACGCCGCATCAATCCAAATCCTCGCCTGACAGCCTTGATTGAACACGGGATACTGACGGGTGAACAACAGGCGGTGACGACCCTCCAAACAAGTTTTGAGCGGGCCGTTGCCGCCGCACCGGAGTGACATCATCGTATGCGGGCTCTTTGGGTCGTCGCCGCTTTGCTTTTCACCATAGGATTTAGTGGAGGGGGATGGGCTGAAGATGCCGTCGGTGCGAGACCTCTTCAAACGATTGCACACAAGAATCTGGGGAGTATTCTGCCTCCGGATTGCCGTATCCTGATCGATCCTTCCTCGATCGAGCAGTTTCTTGATGCATTGGATGGACACCCGCCGGACTGGGACCTACTGTACGGCCATGGGAATCATGACCCTGCACAGGATGAGCGATTGTTCGCATTGAACCGGGAGCGCGATGCGAAGCGCACAGGCAATCCCGCATTGACCCAGCTCATTTCCTTTGTATGGTTCGGCGAATTGTCTCGATACGACGTCAAGGCCGGTGGATTTCGTGTGGTGATTGGTCCTAAGCTCACGCCGACTCGGTGGGGCGTTGTACGTTTCAAATACGAAGATCTCCAGGGTGAACTTGTGGCGAAGGTCTCAGCACCTCTGCGAGATGAATTGGCACAACGATTATCGAGAGGCGAGACGGTCGATATCACTGTCGCGATGACCGGGCGGCTCATCCCTGAGGAATCGGTGGTGTATGATTTCTCACATGACCAGGCAGGCCTCGGTGTGATCATGCCGGTCGTGAAGGTTGAACGACTCGATTATCTGCTGATGAAATAATCGAGTTCTCAAGGCGCAGTGTCTTCCGAATACGTATTCTTTCTTGTGTGATCCCGCCACCCGGACCGGGCAGTCCTGAACAGACGTGGATTGGCCCCAGCGGCGCTTCTGTAGGGTTTATCAATCGGTCCTGCGAACGATATTCCTCACAGACTCCTGATATTGCCACCTTCCGCACGATACAGATAGAGAGCCGGTTTAGGGGCATTGGTCTTGCTCCAGCTTCCTCTAATGTCTACGTGTGACAATCGCCAGGAAACGAAATACCCGGCGATGACTGGCGCTCTCTAATCCAACAAACCTGATCATGCAAGGTCGAACAGATTCGATCCGTCTCATGAAGTCCCTTGGAGTGGCGCTCGCGTTGGTGTTCGGATTCCAGGGACTCGATGTCGGTCCGATGAGTGTCGCGTCTCTGTTTGCCTCAGAGACCAGGATGCCATCCGGACTTTTGCACATGAAGTCCGAGAGCCATCGGGATCATCGTACGGAAACTCTCGCCGCCATCTCAGCACCCGAACCGATTGTGAAGCCGAAGAGGGGGCTCGAGCCTTCGAAGATCGACAAGAAACCCCATCGATTGATCCGAAAGCCACTTCCTGATCAGCCTCCATCTGAGTTTCCGCACCAAAAGGATCCAACTCGTTCATCCAATAAGCCGGTACTCGAGGAGCACACAGCACCTGCGACCAAAGATTCAGAAGTGGGAATCGCGAGACCGGCAACGGGCATGAGCCCGGTGGCCCCACCGGCTTTGTCCGGAGGTTCGCTGTCTACCATCGCGCCGGCGGGACAGCCGTTTGCATCATTCGCAGGTACCGCAGCGGCATCGCCTGGTTCGTCGGTGAGTGCGGCTGGATCGGGCGCATCATCCTCAGGCGGCGGAAGAAGTCTGCAGAATCTTATCAAGCATCTGCCTGGCTTGCAGCAGCTGATCGAGGCCCAGTCTCGTTCTCTATCTGAACCCATTGCGGAACCTGCGCCGCCGTTAGGCCCGCCGGGGTCTGGATTACCGCCTGCGCCGCTGAATTGGCCGGCATACCATGTCTTGAATCGGTTGGCCTACGGCGGCACCCCCAATCAACTCAATACTGTGTCGCATCTGACTGCGCAAGAAGCCACTGTTTGGGCTATTCGTTATATGAAAGAGCAACTCGAACTCGATCCCAGCAAACCTTGGCCGACGAACTTGCACAACACCCAGCCACTCCCGGCCCCAATCGCCATCAATGATGTCTCACTCAATCAACGGCTCGCAGTGGACCGTGCTGACTGGCGTACTGAGGACGGACTTCCTGATGTTCTTTCGCCGTCGCTCAGCGAACTACAAGGTTACGATCTGATCAGAAAGGTGTATAGCCGGAGGCAGCTCAGGGAGAAGATGGTCTATTTCTGGGACAATCACTTCAATACCAGTTACCGAACGCATGGCAAGGGTCAGTACGAACTTGCAGAAAACGAAGCCTTCAGAACGAATGCGCTCGGGAAGTTCCTCGATCTGCTCATGGTCAGTGCGAAGAGCAGCGCCATGATGATCTATCTCAATACGGACGATAATCGGAAGGAAAATCCAAACGAGAACTACGCGCGGGAATTACAAGAATTACATACCCTCGGAGTCGATGTGAATGGGAATCCCAACGGCTACACGCAGGCCGATATTGTGGAGGCAGCCAAAGCCTTTACTGGTTGGAGGACGCTTGATGTCGCTCGGCCAGGCTTCCGATTCGTTCCCAGCCGGCATAGCCCTGGGGCGAAGCAGTTCTTGGGACAGACGGTTGGGTCTAACGGAGGTGACGCCGGTGAGGGTGAACAAGTCCTCACGATTGCGGCGCGTCATCCGGCCACTGCGGCACATCTCACCAAAAAATTATGCATGTATTTCGTCAGCGATCGGCCTTCCGCGTCACTGCTGAACGAAGTCGCATCGGTCTTTACCGACTCCGGTGGTGATATCAAGAAGGTATTGATCGCGATCTTTACCTCTCAGGATTTTAACAATGTGGCGAACTATCGCGGGCTGGTCAAAACGCCGTTGGAATTTGTCGTCGGTTTGCATCGCAACCTTGGCGTGTGGTCACCGATCGATCCCTTTAGGAATCGCCTGGCGAGAATGGGGCAGGGGTTGTACGAGAAAGCGCCACCGACTGGGTACGAAGAGGCGTCAGACGAATGGCTCAATACAGACGTGCTCCTGAACGAGGTGAGCTTCGCGTACGAGGCGACGATTCCGGGATTCGGATCAACCATCCGATACGGCCCGGATACCAGTGGCGGATCAACTAGACTTTGGTTGAAGAGTCTCAATCTCGTAACGGAAGCAGACGTGTTGGGTTTCCTCCTCAATTTGACATTCGATCGACAAGTGAGTCTCACGGAGTATCAGGTATATCTCACGACACTTCGAAGCGCCGGTGGGACGTTCAATCTGGAGAATTCGAATGTCGAAACTCCGCTGGACCGCACATTAGCGACCATATTGGCGACTCCGCGTTATAAGTATCAGTGAGGTGGCTATGGAAGGTTGTTCACAATGTCGCGAAGAGCAAGAAGCTCTGTCACGTCGTACATTTTTGAAGCGCGCGCTTGGAGTTGCCGGCGCAACCCTTGTCTTGAACTTCATGCCATCCGAATGGCTTCGACGTGCAGCGTCCGCTGCCACGAACGCCGGGAAGACGTTGGTGGTCGTGTTTCAACGTGGTGGAAACGACGGTCTGAACACCATCGTGCCGTATACGGACCCGCAGTACTATGTCGTAAGACCATCTGCACTGATTGGGGCGGGCAATATCGGAATTCCCCCTCCTGGAACGGGCGACGGCGCCGGGATCAATCTCCCCGGTACGGGGTTCGCCATGCATCCGGCCATTCAACCGTTTCTCGATTTATACAATAACAATAGCCTGTCGATTGTTACGCAGGCGGGGTTTGTCGGGTCCACGCAATCGCACTTCACGGACCAGGACATCATCGAACGCGGGATGTTTCAGGCGACTGACGGGTGGCTGAATCGGTATCTGCAAGTAGTGGGCGCCGCCGGCGCATCTGGAATCCGGGCGGCTGGGATGGGCAGCGATTTGGCTGATTCGTTGCGAGGCAATATCTTAGTTCCCGCGGTCAACGATCTGGCATCGTATAGTTTTAGCCGACTGAATACTGCGAAGGCCCCGTTGGAATCGAATCTCAGAGCCCTCTATGGACAAGACCCGGCATCCACGAGCACCAATTCTTACAGCCGACTTGTCCACACCCTGGGGCCGGACATGTTGAATCGAGTCGCCTCAATAGAGGCAATCGGCCCGGCATCACCCCAGAATGGCGCACTTTATCCCAATACGACCTATGGGCGACAGCTCCGCGATGTGGCGCACATTATTCGTTCCGGATTGGGTCTCGAAGTGGCTACGGTCGATATCGGCGGGTGGGATACACATGATAACCAGGGAGCTGGCGGTGGAGCCACCTTGGCACAAGGGGCAAAATTAGCAGAGCTCTCTGGAGGAATCCGGGCGCTCTATATGGACCTTGGGCCGCTGATGAGCAACGTGGTTGTCTTGACCTGTACGGAATTTGGCCGGACCGTGCGCCAAAACGCCAGTGGCGGAACGGATCACGGTAAGGGGTCGGTCTGGTTTGTCCTCGGAGGTGGAGTGAAAGGCGGCTTGTATCATGGCGCGGCCGGCTTCCCGTCGTCGCTTGTTGACACAAATCTCGAGTCAGGGCGATACATACGACCGACAGTCGAGTTTCGCAACATTTTTTCCGATGTGTTGGTCAAGCATTTTGGCGTCAATGTGGCGGAGTTGGCCCATGTATTTCCAGGCCACACGCATGTGCCCGTTGGTGTATTTGTATGATCAGGAGTTAATAGCCATCTTTCGCACATCGAAACCCCGTGCCGCTGGGTCGGCTGTCCATCACGCCCCAGTCTCGATCGCTCGTACGAAGGCTAATCGCCGGCTTGAGCCAAGATCCGCCGCGCATTGCTTTGATCGCTCCGTGGACAGGCCCCTGCGGGTCTGAGAGAGCGGCATCCCTATAGTAGTTCGGGTTATACCAATCCTGTACCCATTCAGCGACATTGCCAGCCATGTCTTGTAGTCCATAGGGGCTCGCGCTTTCTGGAAAGCTGGCGACCGGCATGGTGAGCACTTCTCCCTTTATGCCTTTCTCTTTGGAGATTTTCGCTCCCTCGCCTTTGATCCAGAAGGCTTCCCAATCCGCCCCGCTCTCAAAGTTGACGGTTCGTCCCGCCCAATAGCTGGCGCTGTTGGCTTTGTTGAAATCCCATTCGTTCCCCCAGGGGTAGCGCCGGCCATCGGTGCCGCGGGCGGCCTTTTCCCATTCCGCCTCGGTCGGCAGACGTTTGCCCATCCAAGCGCAATACGCGACGGCATCCTCCCAACTGACATTGACCACGGGATGGTTACCGATGCCGGAGATCGGTATATTGTTCTCCCACAACGTGGAAGCAGGGCTTGAGTGTGCCGGCGCACGATGCCCGGTTGCTTGAACAAATCGTAGGTAAGCATCGTGTGTGACTTCATAACGGTCGATCCAGAATGATGCGATAAAGACGAGCCGTTGCGGCTGTTCATCAGGAAGGCCGTCGTTGCCGACCGGATTCCCCATCAGGAATTCTCCGGCAGGAACCAGTGCCATGGCGGTGGAAGGCGGGGAGCCAATGGCCGATGACGGTTGGCTGATGGTCAGAGCAAAAAACAAGACAGTGAGATAGATCACCAAAATACAATCTAAGGTTTTTTCAAGCCACAGACTTTGGCGACTGCGTCGCGATAGGCCAGCCAGAGCGTCAGGCATTTCTTGAGGCAGCGCAGTACGGCCTGTTGTTGGATCTGTGTCGCGGCGTAATTCACGACCATGGCATAGGCATCATGACGGTGGCCGGCTTCAACCATTTGGTGCGCCCGAATCAGATCCATGGAATCGACTGACAGGCTGTGATACTTCACGAGAGGATGACGTTGGACGATCGCTTCGATATCTTCGGGGGTCTTAGGCTTGGAGGGATCGGCGAGTTCCGCGCGATCCTTCACGCTGCCTTCGACGAAGATGGTCAGGGCTGCTGCTCCGATAACCCAGTCTCGGCTATTCGAGACTCGGTCCAGCCAGGCGCGGTAGCGTCGGCTGGCCGGTAGGAGGCGCACTCTCTCAAAGTCACTCGCCGGTAATCCTAGACCTGCCATCATGGTCAGAAACAATTCCGGGTGCGATTTTCCCAACGAAAGCCCACCGGTGTCTTCTTCGTAAATATTGTCGGCGAGCATCCGGCGGACCGGAGCCGGGGGATTCTGCCCGTGAATGCGTGCCAGGAACACAGGAAAGTCACGCACATATACGCCGTATTCCTGTTGGAAATGGTGTGCGAGTTGATCGACCGTAACCGTTCCATCGGCGAAAGCCGGCCAGGCCCAATGATGTTTACGGTCCATCATGCGCAAGAGTTCTTCTTGGAATCGGCCCTTCGGCATAGGACGTGTCATGGCTGTTGCCTTCCCGGTGAATGGCTCGTTACAATTCGATCGCGCGGAGGATTATCAATGAATCAGATGACGATTCAGAATCCAGAGGACATTCTGTCGATGCTCGCAGAGGTATCTCTGCGAGGGTCTGGTTTTGTGACAGAATGCCTCCTCGATTATGTGTTGGAAGAAGGTTTCACGGAGCCGATCTTTCTCAATGCCAGCGGGGAAGACCCTGACGCCTACTTTAAAGGGCAATCTCCTGCCTGGGCTGTGTATCAGATCCGGGAATGGAAACGCGTGCTGACCGTTTCAGGCGGCCTCGGCAAACAGCGCCGTGTGCAAATTACAGAAACCCCCTAGCCACAAGCGAGTGTAAAAGGGATGCAGAGAAAATGCAATGAAACGACGGAGGTTCAACCGTGCATCATCGGTATGAGCGTGGAGTGCGCCGCATGCCGATGATTCGACTCACTGAGCCGCAGAGCATGGGCGAACTGGCCATGATTACGAGTTTGCTGGAAGGCAGTGGTATCGCCTACATGGTTCAAAACGAACACGTGAGCAGCTTGTATCCAGGACTTCCCATTCTCAATTCGAGTGTCATGGTTGATGCGTGCGATCAGGTCTATGCGGAAGTATTGCTGAGTCTACTGCGGTTGGAGATGGGCGATGACTCGTCGCAGCTATAAGTATGTGCTAGCTTCGCGGCTTTGGGCGGTGTGGATTAGATGGGGACTGGGTGGGGAGCCGTTCGCCTGATCCCTGGAACCAACCCCCGATAAGGTTGCCTTCCTCAAAGTACAAGTATCGGTGTTTCACCACCGCAGCGCTTTCCCAATCTTCAAAAATCCATTCTTCGCGACGGATACCTTCTTTGGTGAAGGTCGTATTGATCGTCTGTGGCCCTCCCCAGGCTTCTAACACCTGCTCCTTTGACATGCCGACCATCACGCGATGCTCCGCGATATGTTTTTGAAAATCAGGGTCGTTGAGTTGTGCAATGAGCGGCCAAATCACCATGATGATGGCAAACAGGCCAAGTCCGGCGTAGATGGTGAGCCGAACCGGGCGGCGTCGGATGAACGGGATTGGTGCTTCCAGATCAGTGGGAGAGTCGTTCATCGATTCATGAGTCGCTGTGGTCATGTGAGGCATGATGCAGCGCATCGTAACAACGGCTCATAAAGGGAGTCAAGCAACTGCAAAGAAAAGCATTTATGAATCAATTAGATAGGGAAGTCGCTATACTCGAAATAGGGAATGAGTCTTATGACGCACGAACAAGCATTCATCGAGCGATGGCGTCAAACAGGAATGCACCTTGGCATCGGGGTCGTGCTCTATATTCTGACGAGCTTCACGATGCCCTTCACAGCCGCTGCCGAGACAATCTATTCCTATATCGACGATCAGGGCACACCGGTGATGACTGATAATTACGACAACATTCCGGAGCGCTACCGGGCGAAGGTGAAAACGACTGAACAGGCTGTCCGTCCTTCTACGCAGACCATTTCATCGGGGACTATTCTTCAGAAGGTCACGAGTTGGGCCAAGAATATCACCATACCATTAGGCGGTATCGCTCCAAAGATTTCCGGTTTGTCGCCCGCGCAGTCGAACATCTTAACGGGTGCGGGACTTGTTGGGTTGATCTGCGTGATTGCGATGTACGTCAGTCGGAGTCAGGCCATTAAATTTCTTTCTCTCTGGACTTTAATCCTCACGGGGATTGTCACACCGGTCTTGTTGTATACGGCTCAAGATGGGGCGGCCGATGTCATGAAAGCCAAAGTCACCGACGCAGCAAAAAAACAACAAGATCGACTCCAGCAGGTCCCCTAGACCCGTTCACCCCTCACGCGTTCCCTCAAGGTAATTATTACTCGGCGTACTTGGGAAGAGGCACCTTCTTCGCCGGCTTGGTTTGAAGCGCAGGTTGTTGCGCGAATTCTTTCGAATAGGGATTGATGATCGGGTCATGGGTGTGCCGCTGGCGTTGCGTCACCAGTTCGACACTTTGGGTGCTGATCTCCACTCGATCGATAAGCGCGCGGGTGGTCAGTGGATCCGGTAGGCCCTGCAATGAGAACAGCTGGTAGGCCAGGGTCCACTGCAACTTGTCCTTGGTTGCTTCTTTGACGATAAAACGAGCCTGTGGCGACGCAGGGCCTTTTAACAAGAGGACCCAAATATTTGATCGGAATGAGGGGGACGAAGGGTCTTCTGATGGGCGAAATTCCGGGACGAGTGTGGGGATTCTGGCAAGGGGGACGGCTGGGGAGAACTCGATTTCAACAAGCCTGACAAATAAGGTGCGGTTCTCGCTTGCATCGTTGGGATCGACCGTGTAACTGAACGAGTATCGGACATCGACGGCATCACGTGTAAAGGTATAGACATCCTCGCCATTTTCCGGTGAAACAACTTTTTGAAAGTATTTTTCCCAATCGGTAATGGCGTAGTAGGTAAAGACGCGCAGCGCCGATTTCCGATCACGCACCGCTTGCGGCATCCCCAGCGTGTGATGTAATTCCGATTGTGTCAGCCCGAGGTATCCATCCTCAAAATACGCTGCTGCGAGGACTGTGGAAGGCTGAATCCAGACGAGAGTGCCGGCCAGAAAGAGCAGAAGAGACCAGAAGATGGTATGGATGGATAGACGCAGGAGCACCATTTCTCTCCAGCTGGTCTCGGCATCGTATCGGCGCCTCCCTCTCCTGTCAAGGCGAGAGGTTGCTTGCTGGCATAAGAACCTGTCGGTTATGATGGCCGCATTTCCTTCACAATCACAGCGGGCTCGATCGAGGAGACCGATCGCATGAGTGCATCGATACACGCGTTACTGCAACAACGTATTCTGGTCCTCGATGGCGCGATGGGGACAATGATCCAGCAACGAAAGCTGGATGAGGCCGCATTTCGTGGCGAGCGGTTTAAGGATTGGAAGAAAGATGTGAAAGGGCATAACGATCTGCTGAACCTCACGCAGCCTGCCATCGTCGAGGAGATCCATCGCCACTACTTTGAGGCCGGGGCGGATATTGTGGAGACGAATACGTTCAACGCGCAAGCCATTTCCCTTGCCGACTACGGTATGGAGTCGTTGGCCTATGAGATCGCAAAAGCCGGAGGTGAATGTGCCAGGCGTGCGGCGGAGCAGGTGAAGGTAACAACGCCTGGCCGGGAGTGTTTTGTGGCCGGGGCCATTGGACCCACGACGAAGACATCGTCTATCTCGACCGATGTCAACAATTCGGCGGCGCGCGGCACCACCTACGACGAACTGGTGACGGTGTATTACGAGCAGGTCCGCGGTCTAGTCGACGGCGGAGTCGATCTCTTGTTGGTCGAGACCATCTTCGATACGCTCAATGCGAAAGCCGCGTTTTTTGCCATCGACAAGTTTTTTGAGGATCACCACATCACGCTTCCCCTCATGGCCTCGGTCACGTTTATACAAGCCGGCAGTAATCGTGGGGTGACGGGTCAAACGATCGAAGCCTTCTGGAATTCCATTTCTCACGTACCGTTGCTGAGCGTGGGTATCAACTGCGCGCTAGGTCCTAAAGAAATGCGCCCGTTGATAGAAGAACTTTCACATCTGGCTCCGATCTCTGTGAGTTGCCATCCGAATGCCGGACTGCCCAATCCGTTGCTGCCGACAGGATTTCCGGAGACTCCCGACAGTCTGGCGCCCCAATTGAAGGAATGGGCGCAGAGCGGCTGGCTGAATATCGTCGGTGGCTGTTGCGGCACGACACCCGGACACATCAAATTAATCGCCGAGGCTGTGCGAGGTCTTCCTCCGCGCGTCAGACCGTCCATCGAGCCGCACACCAGGCTCAGTGGCTTGGAAGCGGTCACGATTCGCCCGGAATCGAACTTTGTCAATATCGGTGAACGGACCAATGTGACCGGCTCACCGGCTTTCTCCAAACTGATTCTGGCGGGCGATTTTGAAGCCGCGCTCTCGGTGGCGAAACAACAAGTCGAGGGAGGAGCCCAGATCATCGACATCAATATGGACGAAGGCATGCTCGACTCCCAGGCTGCCATGAAGATGTTTCTGCGATTGGTGGCGTCGGAACCGGATATCTGTCGCGTACCTGTCATGGTGGATAGCTCGAAGTGGGACATTTTGGAGACGGGTCTGAAGGAAATTCAAGGCAAGCCTGTCGTCAATAGCATCAGTCTGAAAGAAGGCGAAGCTAAATTCCTTCAGCAGGCCAAACTGGTCCATCGCTATGGAGCCGCCGTTGTGGTGATGGCCTTCGATGAACGTGGTCAGGCCGATACGTATGAACGAAAGATCGAGGTGTGTGAGCGGGCCTATCGACTCCTCACAGAGCGCATCGGCTTCCCAGCTCAAGACATTATCTTCGATCCGAACATCCTGACGGTGGCGACCGGCATCGAGGAGCACAACAACTACGCGGTAAACTTCCTCGAGGCCACGCGCTGGATCAAACAGCATCTTCCGCTGGCGAAGGTGAGCGGCGGTGTCAGCAACATCTCTTTCTCATTTCGGGGGAACAATCGCGTGCGCGAGGCGATGCATGCAGCGTTCCTTTATCACGCGGTCAAGGCAGGTCTGGACATGGGAATTGTGAATGCCGGACAGCTGGCGGTGTATGAGGAGATCACGAAGGACCTTCTGGAACTGGTCGAAGATGTGCTGCTCAATCGCCGGCCAGATGCGACAGAACGATTGGTGACTTTTGCCGAGACCGTCAAGCAGCAGGGCAAAACGGCGGTGAAAGACGATGAATGGCGTTCGGGCACGGTCGAAGAGCGCCTCTCCCATGCATTGGTCAAAGGTGTGACCGACTACATCGAGCAGGACATCGAAGAAGCTCGGCAGAAGTTTGCTAAACCACTGCATGTGATCGAGGGGCCGCTGATGGCTGGGATGAACATCGTGGGGGACCTCTTCGGGTCCGGCAAGATGTTTTTGCCGCAAGTGGTCAAGAGCGCCAGGGTCATGAAGAAAGCTGTGGCCTACCTCATGCCATTCATGGAGGCGGAGAAGCAACGAGCGGGTGGGTCGAGCTCACATGGGAAGATTCTTCTGGCCACGGTCAAAGGCGATGTACACGACATAGGAAAGAACATCGTCGGGGTCGTCCTCGGATGTAACAATTACGAGGTGATCGATCTCGGCGTGATGGTCCCCTGTGAGCAGATCTTGGCAGCGGCGCGCGAGCACGGGGTCCAAATCATAGGGCTTAGTGGACTCATTACCCCCTCGCTGGACGAAATGGCGCATGTGGCGCGCGAACTGACGCGCGAGGGTTTTGATCTGCCGCTATTGATCGGCGGAGCCACCACGAGCAAAGCCCACACTGCCGTGAAAATTGCCCCAGGATACAACCATTCCGTGGTGCATGTGCTGGACGCGTCCAGGGCGGTCGGTGTCGTCGGGAGCCTGGTGAATGCCGATTTGCGGGATGACTTCACCAAAAAAGTTCGCGCCGACTATGATCAGATGCGCCAGACCCATCAGGAGCGTGGCGCCAAATCACTCTGGACGTTGGCGCAGGCGCGGGCCAATCGACACCAAACCAATTGGGCCGAGGTCGATATCCCCATACCAACCTTCACCGGAGTGAAGGTGTTGTCGCAGCAGCCGTTGGATCAGTTGATTGACTATATCGATTGGTCGCCGTTTTTTCACACGTGGGAATTACGCGGTCGCTACCCGACCATTCTGGAAGATCCTGTCGTGGGCTCGAAGGCCAAAGAGTTGTTCGACGATGCCCGAGCCTTACTACACAAGATTGTTGCTCAACGATTATTTACCGCGAATGGGGTCTATGGGTTCTTCCCTGCCAACGCATTGGGTGACGATATTGAAGTCTACACCGATGATCATCGCACAAAAGTCCTGACGACGTTCCATACGTTGCGTCAACAATCGGAAAAGCCGCAAGGGCAGAGTAGCTTTGCACTGGCAGATTTTGTCGCACCCAAAGACTCCGGACGAGCGGATTACATCGGAGCGTTTGCCGTGACGACTGGAGTGGGGGTCGATGCCGTATGCCGGGAGTTCGAGCGCGACCACGACGACTACAACTCCATTATGACCAAAGCCTTGGCCGATCGATTAGCTGAAGCCTTCGCCGAGTATCTCCATAAGCAGGTGCGTGAAGCATGGGGCTACGGCAAGAGTGAGTCACTCTCTTCTGATGACTTGATCCGTGAAAAGTATCGCGGTATCCGTCCTGCGCCTGGATATCCGGCTTGCCCAGACCATACGGAAAAACGATTGCTCTTCGATCTCCTGTCCGTGGAACACCACACAGGAATCACTCTGACCGAAAGCTTTGCGATGTGGCCCGCTGCGGCTGTGAGCGGCTTCTACTTTGCTCATCCAGAGGCCAAATATTTTGCTGTAGGGAAGATCGGGAAAGACCAGGTGCTCGACTATCAGGCCAGAAAAGGGGTGCCTCTCTCAGAGCTGGAGCGATGGTTGGGACCGAATCTGAACTATGAATCTTCAGGAGGGTGAGAGGCCAATGCACATCATGTTTCGATAACGAGGTCCGCTAGGAAACTTCTGCCAGTGAAGTATGTCGGACGGGCTTTCCGATTGCCGCGATCAACGCCGACTTCACCTGCCGATATCGTTCTTCTGCCCAGCGATTCACATCCTCCGAATCAGTGAAGACCAGTTCCCAGGCTTTGGCGGCGTCCAGCATCAGCAATTGGTGAGCCTGATTGTCGCCGGACACATAGACCACCAGCACGGCAGATTTGCCGGTGAGGCTGATATCCGTAAACACATGCAGCATGGCGCCATCCGGCAACGTCAGATCGCGGGAGGCGGCTTCAACGAGGGGATGGTACAGCCGCTGAAGAAATTGAGACGTCACTTCGTGTGCGTTGGTCGTACTGAGAAGACGGGGATTGGGCTTTTCTCCAAACAGATTTTCGGTTAGATAGGTGGCAGCTTCCCAGGTCGGCATGACTCCGGACGTGACGAGAGATTCGCACAGATAGGCGATCCAATTGCGTGTCGCCAGATGTTTGCGGGCCGTCGTTGCTTTCTTTGCCATATGTGGGCAATCCCTTGAGGCGCGTAAGTAAATTGTCGTGGGTACAGAACCTGGACATTTGCGTGTGGAGCTGTACCTGAGGAGATGCTGCAAAGTATATCGGCGGGTCGAAAAACGGTCAACGAAATGATGAAAAAGGGTGCGGGCCTCAGAGGGCTGGAGGCGGAGTTGCTGGACCACGGAGAGGAGTTTCAGAACCGGGAGCAATCATCCCGCGCGACGACTGGTCGGCATACTGCTCATGGATGTGCTTGATGTCGTTCAGTGAGGCGAAAAAGACGTCGAGGAGCTCGGGGTCGAAGTGTTCTCCACGATGCTTGGTCATGAGCTCGACGGCGTGATCGAGGGGGAAGGCAGGTTTGTAGACTCGCTGCGTGGTGAGAGCATCGAAGGCATCGGCGATGGCGGCGATGCGCCCTTCCACGGGAATCGCTTCGCCTTTCAACTTGCGCGGATATCCGTTGCCATCCCAACGTTCATGGTGAGTCCAGGCGATCGATGCCGCAACTTTGAGGATTTCCGCATCCGATCCGCTGAGGATACGATAACCGATCTCAGCATGTTGAGAGATCACGCTGAACTCCTCGGGTGTGAACTTGCCGGGCTTCAGGAGCACGTGGTCCGGCGTACCGATTTTTCCGATGTCGTGCATGGGGCTGGCGGTGCGGATCAAATCACACCGTTCCGATGACAACCCATATTTCCTGGCGAGCAATTCACAGTAGTGGCTCATGCGTTGAATATGCTGTGCCGTGGCGCTGTCCCTGTATTCTGCGGCGATGGCGAGCCGTTGAATCGTTTCCTCTCGTGAGAGGCGCAGCTCCTTTTCCCTGACCTCGAGCCACTCGAGCGCTTGCTGGAGCGCCATGGTTCTGGTCCTGACGACATCTTCAAGATTTTCCCGGTGCATGCGATTTTCAAGTTCAAGCCGGCGGCGGCGGAGCGCATTGGCGACATCGATCATGACTTCATTGGACTCGAACGGTTTGACGATGTAGCCAAAGGCGCCCATGTCCAGCGCCGCATTTGCCAGCATCGAGCTATCGAGACCGGTCACCATGATCACAGCGGTGTGGGGGTGTTGCCTCAGGATATTGCGGACCAGATCCATACCCGATTCACCGGGCATATTCACGTCGCACAATATCAATGCAAAAGGTTGTTCTTCCAGTCGTGTCCGTGCCTCACGTGCATCGGACGCGAGGACCGTTTCATACCCATGGGTTTGAAGCATGTAGCCCAGCAACCGGCGGATCGGTTCCTCGTCGTCGACGATTAGAACGCGCGTGAGTTCAAGGAGGGCCTGCTGGTTTGAGCGGTCAAGAAGCAACGTCATGAATGGTGAGTCTATCGTATATAAAGAATGGAACTATTATGGGATCAGTGGGTGCTCGGTTGCGTCATGGGTACCAGTGGTTTTCATAGACTGTACGGTGAAGAGCACATTTTGTGCCACTACATTCCGAAAGTTTGCATGGTATCAGGGGCTTATCAGATAAAAGTTTCTTTACCTGAGAAGTGGTGGACGCCGCGCTGTGGCTGTGTTTTTGTGAGACGATTGCACTCTTGGTCGGAGCCCAAGTGGAGTATGCGTCCAGCATGAGTGTGCACCTGTACAGATTTAGCCGTTCACGCCGCGTACTTTTGTACAAGTTGATCGGTAGGAATGATCGGAGCACGTGAATTTTTCCTAAAAAAGTCTCACAGTAGGAATCCGTGGATGAGTCGAGCGCGGGCAGTTTCATTGCGCTTTCACAGGGCCTTTACTATAATGCGCGGCATCATCTCATTGGAGTGAATCGATGAGTAGTACAGGGGGACTCGTGCGTGTCGATGGTCGACGAAGGGATCAACTCCGTCCGGTGAAGGTCGCGCGGAATTTTATCAAACATGCCGAAGGGTCTGTGCTGATCGAAATGGGCGATACCAAAGTGATTTGTACGGCCTCGATCGAAGAGAAGGTGCCTCCGTTTCTGAAGGGAAAAGGGCAAGGATGGGTGACAGCAGAGTATTCGATGCTTCCCCGTTCAACCCATGAGCGATCCCCGCGTGAAGCGGTGAAAGGGAAGCAGGGCGGCAGGACGTTGGAAATTCAACGGCTTGTCGGGAGAGCCCTCCGTGCCGTGACGGATATGGGCCAGATGGGAGAACGGTCGATCTGGCTCGACTGCGACGTCATCCAGGCCGACGGAGGGACCAGAACCGCATCGATTACAGGAGCGTTCATCGCTCTGGCCGATGCGTTTACAGTCCTCAAGAAACGAGGTGTGATCAAGAAGCGTCCTTTAATGGATTATCTCGCTGCCATCAGCGTGGGGAAAGTGGGCGGGGAAATTCTTGTCGACCTGGCCTATACAGAAGATTCAATGGCTGATGTGGACATGAATGTGGTCATGACCGGCCGAGGGCGGTATGTCGAAGTCCAGGGCACAGCGGAGCGGACTCCTTTTGCGAAACAGGAAATGGATGAGTTCATGGCGATGGGATGGAGCGGTATCCAGACTCTCACTGCGTTACAGAAGGATTTGATCGGCGAATTGGAATAGGGGAGAAGCGATGATCCGCGAGTTGGTACTTGCGACCCGTAATCGGCATAAGCGAGAGGAGCTTGCAGCCCTCCTCCGCGATATGGGCACCACGATTCGTACTCTTGATGAATTCCCCGATGCTCCGGACGTGGTCGAAGACGGAGAGACGTGCGAGGCCAACGCGGTGAAGAAAGCGCGTGTCATTGCCGAGTTCACGGGCTTGCCGGCCGTGGCAGATGATACGGGGCTGGAAGTCGATGCACTCGGTGGGCGTCCTGGCGTCTATGCAGCTCGTTATGCCGGCGAAGACGCGACCTATGAAGATAATTGTCAAAAGCTGCTGCGAGAGTTGATGGGTGTGCCTCGTGAACGACGAACCGCCCGCTTTCTAACGGTCGCCGCAATCGCATTTCCTTCAGACGGAATACGTGTGACACGAGGAACGCTGGATGGAGTGATTACGGAAGAGGCGAGCGGAACGTTAGGATTTGGATATGATCCTGTCTTCCTCATTCCGGAATTAGGAAAAACGTTGGCCCAGATGTCAGCGGATCAAAAAAACTCAATCAGCCATCGCGCCAAAGCATTCGCGCAGGCAAAAGATCTGTTACGCGAGATGAAATTCGAGATGCTCGAGTCGGGGCGTAGCGCAGCCCGGTAGCGCGCCTATACGTTCTTCTTTGTTTCTCTTTGTCCCTCTCTCCTCCCATTCAGCCTGGTTTGCGCATCCCGCTAACACTGTATTCACACCAGAATATTTTTCAGCTCAAGACCCCCCCCGGCATGTTGAGCCTCCACGCCTAATACATTTGTGCGCCGAAGAAGTGTTTGCACAAAATCCACGATTCCTGAGAAATCTTAAGAAGCGTATTGACAGTGACCGAATGGCTCTATACATTCTGATACCTTTTAGTTAGGAATTAAGAGGTGATGCATCGCTTCTTCTTTTCCATCGCTCAAATTTAAAGAGAATACCTTGCCACCCCTCTAGCCATTAAGGAGCGGACTCACGTGAGCGACACCAAGAACAAGACTATCGCATTGAGCGTATGTGTGAAACCGAGTGCGCCAAAAGGATTGGACTATCAGCTCGTTGCTCGCGTGGCGAGGGGTGTCGATGTGTTAGCGCGATTGCCTCAGCAAATCCAACACACGTCTTAGTCGGGGTGCGCGATGCCGGACAACCAAAACCGAAGACCTAATCATGAGGACGGGGGATGAATGAGAGACGTGCAATGGCAAGACCTAGTATTGATTCAGGCATCATATCGATGGACAAGAGGGCTGGTATGGTGGCTCTTGGGCTCTGGGTGGCTATGGGCGGCGCTAGTATTCGCTGCTCCAGCCGATGAAGTCATCCCCATCGACTCGATTACCAGCAATCCGATGGCGAACAACCGCCGTGCCGTGAAGTTGGGAGGCAAAACGAGAGCCGTGACGACCTATCAAGGACAGGACAGCTTCGGGCGAAAAATCTGTGGCCAAGGGTTTGTTCTCGAAGATGAAACCGGCTCGCTCGACGTCCTCTACCTGATCCGGTGTCAGGCGGACGACCCTCCTTCGTTGATCGGTGAAGGTGAGCGAGTGATCATCCAAGCGACCGTCGATGTCTCATACGACGACGTCAAAAACACGGAAGGAAAAGAATTGGTGTTTAAAGCGATGGCCACCAAGATCATCCGGGGGAAATAGGACGTATGGAGGCACCGGCGAGCGAAGCTGCGCAGAAAATGGCGGCGGTAGCACTGAGGAACCTGGATGTTCATCGAACTCGTGTAGAAACTAAAATGTCTGCATTTTTGGTTCGAGGGAATTCATTTGGAAGGAGCGCAGCATGAATAGTCGAGATGGGCTGTTGCGGCTATCTCAGGCGCTATGCCTGGTCTTCATCGTTGGGATGAGCACAGGTGCGTGTGCCGGTTTGCTGGGATCCAGCGGAGATAGCTGGAAAGAGGAAGTGCTGCTCCATGATGGCAGCAAACTGATCATCACGCGCTCGCAGACCTATGGTGGGCGGCACGAAATCGGGCAGCCGTCGCCGATCAAGGAGCACAATATTAGCTTCATGCTGCCCAACACCAACAAAACCATTACCTGGACCAGCGAATTTGGTGAGGACCTTGGGCGTACGAATTTCCACTTGTTGGCCGTGCATGTGCTGAACGGCACGCTCTATATTGTCACAGAGCCGAACTTGTGCCTCTCGTACAACAAATGGGGGCGCCCGAATCCGCCCTATGTGTTCTTCAAATACGACGGGACAGCGTGGCAGCGCATATCTATTGAAGAATTTCCTGCCGAGTTTACCACTATGAATGTAACGCTCAGTCTGGATAGGCGGGACGTCGAAGATATAGTAAAGCTTGGCATGGTGTCGGCGGAGAATATCAAGCAGCGGAATAGCCGCCTCCGACAACCCGAATTCAAAGCCATCCTGCGGGAGCCGTTGAGGTCGGGAGCGGTGGGATCCACAAATTGCGAGGAGCGAGTTCTTTATAAGGGGCATTGGCTTCTTCCGAATGACCCTATCGCGCGAGAATTTATTGACCGACAGGCAAAATAAACTGGATAGCCATCCATTCAATGAAGAGAGGTAGCCATGGTAACCACAATTGAGTACTCGCTGCTCGCTGGCGCTTCTTACCGTGATACTCGTGCCGATGTAAATCGCTTTCCAATTCCGGCAAACTGGAGCTTCGTTTCGATTGTGCCTCAGGACAATACAACTGGTTTTGAGGCATCAGCCTATAGAAATCTGCTGACGAACGACATCGTCATTTCATACGCTGGCACCAATCCTAACGATGGCATCCTGCTCCCTGGTCCAGACAACACAGCGAATATCGGCCTTACCACAGGCTTCGGATCCGTTCAGCTCTTGCAAGCGGCTGAATACTACTTGCAAGTCCAGGCGGCCAACCCTACCACCAACATTACTTTCACTGGTCATAGCTTAGGGGGTGGGCTGGCCGCTTTGATGGGCGTGTTCTTCGACAAGCGGGCAGTGACGTTCGATCAAGCGCCGTTTGCCAACTCGGCAGAACTGAATGTGCTCACGCCAGATGTGGCAGCCAATCTCAAAGCCGATTTGCTGGCCCGTGGGTACAGTGAGGCACAACTTTCTGGTCTGACAGACTTTCTTAACCTGCGCGCCGCCGTCGGCGGCATTCCCAATGCCAGTTTGATCGACAGCATCAATGTGCAGGGGGAATTTCTGTCTGGTGTTCCTTGGAATCTCCCGGACCGCATCGGTATTCCGGTGAACATTCCCAACAGCGCCTCCGGCGTCTCGGGATTCGACCTTCACTCGCAGGCCCTGCTGACCGCCTTCGTGCAGAGTATCCAGACGGCAACACCGCAACAGGCGTTGCACAATGTCACCGTTGAGCTCACCGATCTGATGGGGATGATCTTCTCGCGCGATCTCTACCTCTTCGATACCGATACCGGCAATCCAAACTTTCTCGAGCGTTTGGTTCGTCACGAAGTGGGAGTAAGAGATCCCATAACTGGTGCAACCACCACAGCCGCGGATGCGATGGTGACCCGTTTCACCTCCGATCTCTGGAAGCTGGCGCAGGAGGGCGGGCTGACGATGACGGATAACATCCCCGGGGGTATCTTTAGTAGCCCTCCGAACAACGTCAGCAAAACTCTGATCGCCTTTGCGATGCAAAAGTATTACGACGAAACGCAATTGAGCGCAGGCTACAGCATGGAGCTCTTCACCCCCAAGCCCGGCGGGGTCCACTTCGATCGAGCTGACGTGGCCGCCAGGTTGGAAGATGTCAAGGGCTACACCTTGTATTTTAAGGACTACCTCCAATCAGATGCCTTTACGGATACCGAACGCGACCTCATTCAATCGCTGCTGCCCACGCTCCGTGACTGGTACGTGCAGGCGGGAACGAGTGGCATGACCGTAACCGATGCTCACAACCGTGGCGCCTTCATGTTGGGTGGCAGTGGTGTCGATACCCTGACCGGCGGCACTCGGGCCGATCTGCTGGTGGGCAACGCCGACAATGACACGCTCGATGGTGGCGCAGGCGCTGACATTCTGATTGGGGGATCGGGCAATGACACGTATATGGTGGATAATGCCGGTGATCAGATCATCGAAGGATCGAATAATGGCAGTGATACGGTCCTCAGCTCCGTGACGTTCAGATTTTCAACAGGGGACAATCTCGAACACCTCACGCTCACGGGGACGAACAACATTAGGGGTGTCGGCAACGATCTCAACAATAACATCACCGGGAACAGCGGTGCGAATCGGTTAGAGGGCAAGGGTGGGACAGATCATTTGATCGGCGGACTCGGAAACGACATCCTCATCGGCGGCACCGGCGACAATGATGGCCTCGAAGGCGGCGCAGGATTCGATACCTACTATTACCTCAGTGCGACGGACGGCAACGACACGATTCTGGATTCGGATGGGATCGGCGCGGTGACGTTCGATGCGATGCTGCTCACCGGCGGCCTTCGCCTCGCCACTGATCCGCAAAATACCTGGCACAGTGCCGATGGCGCCATCACCTATGTGAGGCAAGGGGCGAATCTGCTGGTGAATAACACGCTGACAATCGACGAGTTTGATTTCGCTGCCGGGGAGGTGGGAATCACGCTCACAACGGGCCCCGACACGACGAGGCCAGTCCTCCCGACTATCGACTTTAACAACGGCCAACCGTCGATTGTGTGGGAAGGCGACGACAGTAACAATACTCCTATGTTCGACGCGGGGGCCAATCACACCGCCTATGGGCGGGGTGGATTCGATGTGATCAGCTTCATTGCCTATAGTGAGTTCTACAACCATCAGGTCTACGGCGGCTTGGGGAACGATGAAGTGGACGGAGGCGCCGGGCGAGATCGCCTCTATGGAGAAGGCGATCAGGATGTGCTTCGGGGCTGGCTGGGCGACGATCAGCTCGATGGCGGGGACGGCGTGGATCAATTGCAAGGCGGAACCGGCAACGACCAACTCTTCGGTGGGGCGGGCAACGATTTGATCATTGCGAATAATCCGTTTTCTCCGCTTCAGAGCGGGAATGACAACGATTACGCCGATGGGGGACTCGGGAACGATGACATTGCCGGAGGTCAGGGGAATGATGTGCTACTCGGCGGAGCTGGCGATGATGACATCAGCGGAGAAGGGGTTGTGGTCAATGGTCGCCTGGATCGCCAAACCGGTCATGATTACCTTGACGGAGGGGCTAATAACGATGGCCTCACAGGTGGGCCAGGGAATGACATTGTATTGGGCGGGACGGGCGATGATCTCTTGAACGGGGATCACTTTATTTCGCTGCCGGAAAATCCCATTGTTATTCCAGAATGGGATCCGCTCGTGGACGGGGAGGATTATCTCGAGGGCGGCGACGGGAACGATGTGCTGCACGGGGGTGGCTATGACGATATTCTGATCGGGGGGCAGGGCAATGATCGACTGTGGGGTGATGGGTTTGGCTACACGTCAGCACCGGGTGACGATTGGCTCGATGGGAGCGATGATAATGACGAACTCTACGGAGGGGCTGGCGCGGACACCCTGCTGGGTGGAGAAGGGGACGATTTCCTTGTGGGGGACTTCTCCGACGATCCCGGAGACGACGATATTCTCGATGGCGGGGCCGGTATCGATGAGTTGCAGGGGAGTGGCGGCAACGATCTCCTCTTTGGCGGGACCGAAGCGGATCTCCTCTTCGGCGAGGCTGGAGACGATGTGTTAGATGGGGGACAAGGCGCGGATGAACTCCAAGGTGGAGACGACAACGATGTGCTGGTGGGCGGAACGGAGGACGACCGGTTGTTCGGCGATGCGGGCACCGACACTCTGGATGGAGGTGCAGGTGCTGACTTCCTGGTCGGGGACGCTGGCGACGATACCTTGTTCGGTGGGGAAGAGAACGATCAACTCGAGGGGGGTGTGGGCGCCGATCTCCTGGCAGGCGAGGCCGGGAACGATCTGTTGATTGGCGGGGCGGATGTGGATGTTTTATTGGGCGGCGACGGCAACGATCATCTGCAGGGCGGTGCGGGAGATGATGAACTGACCGGCGGTGCAGGTGCCGACGTCCTGAACGGTGGCGCTGGCGCGGATACCTACGTCTTCAACCTCGGTGATGGCGTCGAAACGATTCAGGATACTGCTGGGGAAGGCAACAGGGTGGTATTTGGCGCAGGGATTTTTGCTGACGAGATCAGCGTCGGCATCGGCTCGCTCGTGGTGCGTGTAGGCTTCACCAGCGATGCGATTCATATTCAAGGGTTCGATCCGGCGAATCCCACGGTGCCGGTCGGGATCGAAACATTTGAGTTCGCCGATGGAACCACGCTCACTCAAGCGGACCTCGTCGCACGGGGATTCGATCTGGTGGGGACAGCCGGTAACGACATTTTAAATGGGGGCCAGACCTATCGAGGAATCTATGGTCTTGACGGCAACGATTTCCTGACAGGCGGAGCCATCGACAATGTGCTCTATGGCGGGATCGGCCATGACATCCTGTTTGGGGAAGGTGGGATCGATCAGCTCTTCGGTGGGACGGGTGACGATATTGTGCAAGCGGGTGACGGCAACGATGTCTTGAGCGACGAAGCTGGGAACGACAGTCTCGCGGGGGAAGCCGGCGACGATGTGCTGGTCGGGGGGATCGGTGACGATCAGCTGGCCGGCGGAGCAGGCAACGATACCTACCAATTCAATCTCGGAGATGGGATTGACAGTATCAGTGATTCGATTGATGTAGCTGAACCCAATCGGGTGGTATTCGGGCCAGGGATCACGTCCTCATCTATCACGTTGACGACTAACTCCGGCCAAATTCTCGTACGGCCTGGCTCGGCCTTCGAAGGGGTGACGATTGGGGCCAATGGGAGTGATGCACTTGGATTCCATGCCGTGGACCGGTTTGAGTTTGCCGATGGGTCATTCGTGACGTATTCAGAGTTGGTAGCGCGCGGATTCGATATCAATGGGACGGAATTCGACGATCTTCTGTTCGGGACGAATGTCGTCGACCGTTTCCGCGGCGGGCTCGGCAACGATCGGATGGAGGGCAGCGAGGACAATGATTCGTATTTCTTCAACGTTGGAGATGGCGTTGATACCATTGTCGACACGGTGTTGCCCGGTGCAGCCAATGACATCGTCTTTGGCCCTGGCATTGTGTCTTCCGATCTTCGCTTCGATCTGGCTCCCGATCAGTCAGATTCTGATCTCAGCGACTTGCTGATCCGTATTGACCTGAACGGCGATGCCGTGCAGCTCGATACGTTCGATCGCGACAATGTGTCGGATCTTCGCAGCGTCGAGACGTTTCATTTCGCTGACGGTAGCACACTGACCTACCACCAACTGCTTGCACGCGGGTTCGATCTCGCCGGCACGAACGGCGACGATCAGATTAACGGAACAAACATAGCCGATCGGATCGTTGCCGGAGACGGCGCCGATGTGCTGCGGAGCGGCTTGGGAGACGATACGCTCGATGGTGAGCTCGGGCATGATCGGTTGGTTGGCGGTCAAGGGAACGACACATATGTGTTCGGACCTGGTGCTGGTCGGGACACGATTCTGGAATCCCAAGGTAACCAGGATACGATCCGCATGGCCCCCGGAGTGGCTCCTTCAGATGTCGTGGTCACGCGGAATCAGCACGACCTTGTCTTGAGCCTCAATGGCGGCGCTGACCGACTGACCGTGTCACTCTATTTCCTCTCCGCTCCTCTACAAATCGAGCGCGTGCAGTTTGCCGATGGTACGGTCTGGGATCAGGTCTTCCTCAGCGATCTTCTCCAGCCCACGATCACGGGAACCGGCGGATCGGATTCTCTGACAGGTTCGAGTGGCGGCGATCGGCTGGCTGGCTTGGCCGGGGACGATCAGCTTGCGGGTGTGGCCGGGCATGATCTACTGGATGGCGGGACCGGGGCCGATCAACTCACGGGCGGCTCGGGTGATGACACGTACCTCGTCGACAACGCGGGGGATGTGGTCACGGAGCAGGCAGATGAGGGCGTCGATACGATTCAGAGCAGTGTGACTCGCACGATCGACGCCAATGTCGAACGCCTCACACTGATCGGCAGCGCAGCCATCAATGGCACAGGCAACACACTTGACAACGTGTTCACAGGCAACAGTGCTGCCAATGTACTGAGCGGAGGTACAGGCCACGACACCTATGTGGTCGGCGAAGGCGACACTGTGGTGGAGTTAGCCGGCGAAGGCAGCGACACAGTGCATAGTGACATGAGCTACATCTTGGGCACGAACATCGAGAATCTCAGCTTAATCGGGAGCCAGATTGTCAACGGAGTCGGCAATGATCTCGACAATGTGCTGAGTGGGAATGGTGCGCCCAATGTCCTGAGAGGAGGCCTGGGTAATGACACGTATCTCGTTGAGGTTGATGACACTGTTGTAGAGCTGGCTGGGGAAGGGATTGACACCATCGAAACGACGAGTTCTTACCATCTGGAGACTAACCTTGAAAATCTCAGATTGTTCGACGGAGGGTTCGCCGTCGGCGTGAATGGCATTCGCCTCACGGGCAACGATGTGAATAACGTGATCACGGGGAATCGTTCCGCCAACATTCTCGACGGAGGTGTGGGAGCCGATGTTCTCATCGGTGGGAACGGCGATGATACCTACCTCGTTGAGAACATCGGTGACACAGTTGTGGAAGGATTGTCTGCGGGAGTTGACACGGTACAGAGCCTTGTAAACTTTACGTTAGGCGCCAATGTCGAGGTGCTTGACCTTTCCGCTGGTGTGGCCCAATCAGGAACGGGGAACGACTTGGATAATAGTCTCTATGGGAATGCAGAGGCCAACATTCTTGACGGCGGTGCAGGCAACGATTATTTGGCAGGGGGATCGGGACAGGATACATATCTGTTCGAGCGTGGTTCAGGTAAAGACATTATGCAGGATTCTGTTTTCGGCGAAGTGAACACTATCCTTATGGCCCCTGACATTACACCCGGTGATGTTGTCGTGACTACCGGATACCCCAATTCATTTTTCTCGCTAGTGATTCGGATCGTCAGCACCGGCGACGAAATCACCATCCCAGACTTCTTCCAAAGCACAGCCGCTCAGCAATCCAAAGCCGTCCAGTTCGCAGACGGCACGATCTGGGATGGTACTGCGCTTGCGTCTCTGTCGGCGCAGTATCCGAGATTGCTCCTGTTCGGGGATGCTTTCGATAACACCCTCATAGGTGATGTTGGGGATGACGAGATCGGGGGAAACCTTGGCAATGATCACTTGTTTGGTGACGCAGGCAATGATCTGGTGCAAGGAGGGCCTGGCGGTGATTTCCTGAGCGGAGGGCTCGGAAATGATCGCCTTTACGGTGAATCGTTCTTCTTTAACGGTATCCCACTTGATGCGAACGACACGCTTCTTGGTGACGCGGGTGATGACACGCTGTCCGGTGATTATGGGAATGACGTACTCGATGGCGGAACGGGCGACGATACCTTGGCAGGCGGGGATGGAAACGATCAGTTGAACGGTGGTCCCGGGAAAGATTGGCTTGATGGCGGATCGGAGGGTGACGTCTATGTGTTTGGCCGTGGTTCGGGCCGAGACTTTGCCTACGGTGACGGTGAGGATGTGATCAGGTTGACATCGGATGTGGCGCCATCAGATGTGACCATTACGAGAAGCGGCATCGTGATGGTTCTGCGGATCAATGGGACGCAGGATGAGATCAGCGCCTATCTAGACCCTAACGATCCTACACTGCGAATTGGACAGGTTGAGTTTGCTGATGGCACAGTCTGGACTCAGGCCACGCTGTTTCAAAAAGCACTCGCCATCGTCGGCACAAGTGGCCCGGATTCCCTTTACGCCACAAGCCTTCAAGAAACGCTGTCGGGCGGACTCAGCGATGATATCTACAACCGGGTCAGCCCCCAGGATACGATTACTGAAGCTCCCGGTGAAGGCATGGATACGGTTGTGGCACTCAATGGCGTGACGCTTCCTGCGAATGTTGAAAACTTGACGTTGTATGAAGACGGAACGTTCGTCGGTGGGGCCGAACGGGGAATAGGTAATGAACTGAACAATATCATGATCGGCAATCACGCGGACAACGTGCTCGATGGAGGAGCTGGAAACGATACGCTGATTGGAGGGTTTATCGATAGCGAGGAAGGCGTTGCTTTCGGAGATGGCAGCGATATCCTCATCGGGGGAGAGGGGGACGATTTCCTGCAAACGTTGGGTCATAGCCATGACCTCATCTTGGATGAGATTCCGTTAAGTGCATTTGGGGAGGATCTGCTGATCGGTGGATCTGGAAATGACGTCTATGTTGTATTTCACGCAAACGAGTCGATCCTTGAACGTGTCAGCGAAGGCATTGATACCGTGATTGCAGGTGAGGATTACACGTTGGGCTCGAATCTCGAAAACTTGACGCTCAGGGGAGGCAGTTCCGGGGTAGGGAATGAACTCGGCAATCTCCTCATCGGTAATTCAGTGGACAATGTTCTTGCCGGTGAGGCTGGCAATGACACCCTGTGGGGTGGAAATGGTTTGAACCCCGAGGACTTGAGTGTGACGATCTCTGGCAATGATACCTTGATTGGCGGAACCGGTGATGACACCTATCTCTTCAAGTTTGGCGACGGGATCGACACGGTGCAGGATACAAGTGTCCAGGGCGAAGGCAACCGCATTCAATTCGGGGTGGGTATTGTCCAAAGCGACTCAACCTTCACCCACGATGAGGTCGCACGAACCTTGACGATTCATGTCGGCAGCAGCGGCACAGACCAATTGGTGCTGACCAACTTCGATCCGACCGGTGCGAACGGCTCATTGGTGGTGGATACGTTGGCCTTTGCGGACGGCAGTACGTCGCAGCTGGCAACGCTTCTTGGGATCACCGGCGCGATTACCGGCACCCCAGGCGACGATGTGCTGACTGGGATCTCTGGGAACGACACCATTATTGGAGGCTCGGGGAACGACACCCTTATCGGCGGCGCTGGCAACGATACCTATGTCTTCAATAGCGGGGATGGGATTGACACCATCGTGGATACAACCATACCAGGAGAAGGCAACACACTGGAATTTGGGACCGGCATTACCGTAGAGGATTTGAGCATAGGTGTGGGCTCCCTCTTGATTCGGATAGGAACAAACGGCGATGCTCTTCATCTCACCAATTTCGATCCTGTCAATGTCTTGGGGCCTCGAACGATCGAGACCTTCCAGTTCGCCGACGGCGCGACTCTCTCGTACGACCAACTGATTGCACGGGGATTTGATCTGACGGGGACCGCAGGCAACGATACCCTCACCGGGACCAATGTCGTGGATCGAATCAGTGGCTTTGCTGGGGATGACACTCTCCAAGGCGGCGTGGGCGCGGACACACTCGTGGGCGGCAACGGAAACGACACCTATGTCGTCGTCGATTCGGGAGATATGGTGACAGAAAATGTGAACGAGGGGATTGACCTGGTGCGAAGCAGTATCTCCTATACTTTGGGGGCCAACGTCGAGAACCTCATGCTGATCGGCGGCGCTGCGAGCGATGGTACTGGCAACAACCTCGACAACGTGCTCACCGGTAACAGCGCCATCAACATACTGACCGGCGGCGCCGGCAACGACACCTACCTAGTGACGACGGGCGACGTCGTGACGGAACTTACAAATGAAGGTACGGACACCATTCAAAGTAGCCTCACCTTTAGGCTCGCTGCAAACGTCGAGAATCTGACGCTGACCGGCTCATCGGCGATCAACGGCACGGGCAACAGCCTCGACAATCTTCTCATTGGCAACAGTGCCAACAACACGCTCACGGGCGGCGCTGGCCACGACACACTCGATGGCGGTACCGGGACCGATACGATGCAGGGTGGGGCCGGCAACGATACCTATCTCGTCGGGATGGGGGATTCGGTGAGTGAAGGTCTGAATGGTGGAACCGACACCATCCAAAGTGCCGTCACCTGGACGCTCGGCAGCAACGTGGAAAATCTGACGCTCACAGGGACGGCCAACATCAACGGTACCGGCAGTTCGGCGAACAATGTGCTCATCGGCAACAGCGGCAACAACACACTCGATAGCGGCTCCGGCCGCGACACGGTAGATGGCGGGGAGGGGAACGATTCGCTACTAGGTGGGAGTGGGGACGATCAGCTCCTCGGCGGACTGGGCGACGACACTCTGAGCGCTGGTAGCGGCAATGATCTGCTCAGCGGCGGCGATGGTCTCGACACCCTCGATGGCGGCTCGGGCGACGATCAGTTGCTCGGTGGGGCCGGGAACGACACGCTCGCGGGCGGCAGTGGGGCGGACCAGTTTACCGGAGGGACCGACAACGACAGGATGATCGGAGGGTCCGGCAACGATCGCTACAATTTCTCGCGCGGTGGCGGGCAAGACACGATCATCGATTCCGATCCGTTCCCGGGCAATCAAGACCGCGCAGTGTTTGGCGCAACGATCAATCCGTTAGACCTGGTCATCAGCCGCCAGGCGAATGATTTGAGACTCGCGATTCACGGCTCGTCCGACCAGATCGCGGTGCAGAACTGGTATCTCAGCGCGAATAATCGGATTGAGACGATTCAGGCCGGGAATGGCCAAACATTGCTCAGCACGCAAGTCGATCAGCTGATCCAAGCGATGGCTGGATTCACCCAACAAACCGGGCTCGCCTGGGATCAAGCCATCGATCAACAGCCTGCACAGGTCCAGAGCATCTTGGCTGCGAGTTGGCAATAAGAAGATATGACACATCACACATGATTTGAGCATCCCCTGGAAGATGTAAGCGGACGGCGAACAGTCTTGAATGATGCGGGTCAGCTCGCATCATTCCGTCGACATGGCAAGATTTGCCTGGGTACCCTGCATCTTTTTCCCTGATTTCTCTCGTCGGCTCTCAAGCCTTGCGCTAACCCCACGCCGAACAACACATTCTGCTAATTGCATGATGGCATGGAGCTTGAAGTTGCCGGATCGGCAGCCAGATCTTCCGCGCACAGGTTGATGGAGTTGATCGTCACGATGGATATTGGATTTCTCATTCCTCCGGCCGGCCGCAATGGAGCTCCACCGAGTTCGAGCCTGTCGATCGACAACGGGCAGGTGACGCAATCTGCTCGGGGCGAAACGTTTCCCTCTCTCTTCGAAGGCCTCGTTCAGAACGGTCCCGTTGAGGCAGTCACTTCGAATACTGAGATTGCCATTTCCTCGGCGGACTCATCGACTGTGCCACTGAGTTGGAGCGCGTTGGTCGAAAAGGGACAGATCACGCAGCCTGCTCAGAGCGTGTCTGGTGAAGAGGGTGTCTTCTTCTCAGAATCCGAGGACGCGACAGACCTATCTCAATCGGTGGATGCCGAGAATCAGGCAGTCAATGTCTTCGTGATTGAAGACCCATTGGCGACGCGTGCCGCGGTGATAGACCCTCAAGCGGGCTCAATTGCTGAAGTCGATCGCACGGACTTCGCGCAGAATGTCCAACGTTTCTCCCTCCTGGGCGTGGAACTATTTCCTCTTCTCGCCCAGAACGCGCATGTGTCCGAGACTCATGAAGCTGGAGTGGCCGGAGAGGTCAGTGCTGAGACAGTGGTGGCGCAGTCCGCGATGACGAACCTTCCTCGTCAATCAGCGTTGCCGCTTGCCGCCGGTCGTGGACAGTCCGGTGACGCTCTTGCGGTGCCACCGAATCAGCCGGCCGTACAAATTGCAGAAGCGTCTCCTAGTCAGAGTGGCCGTAGCGCGCCAATCGATCGTGTTCCTGCCCCTGTCGAACAATCATCCGGTAATCCGATTCTTCCCGGTATGCCGCTACTGGATTCCCTCGTTGCCGATCAATCGCCATCTTCTGATATAGAGAATCAAGGGGCACGGAATGGACTTTTCATCGCCTTAGTCAATGATCGCGCTCAATCTGTTGACCGATCATCTACAGGAGTTCAGCCATCGGCGAAGGTCCAAGCGCAGGGAAGTCAAGGGATCACATTGCCGGGTCAATCTACGCCGGTTCCTGTCATGGATGAAAACGTCGAAGGGGGAAACGATCCATTTGGTGCGGATGCGCAGGGAACGGGAGAAGGGACCGTCTTTCAATCCAGAGAAAATGGAATATCGGAATCGGTGACGCGAGGCAATCAGTCGACCTTCTTCAGTGGACAGTTCACGTCGGCGCAGCAGGCACAGTCATCGTCAACGGCCTCTTCCGGTGCGATCCAGCCGGAGGATCACCTTAAAATGATGCAGGCCCTGTTTGAGGAGGACCGTTCGGCGGCCAGGACGGCGACGACGTTCGGAAGGGCCCAGGTCGTTCACATGGACTTGCCGTCTCATGACTCCGGTCCGCTCAGCGTGAGGATCTCCATGACGGACCAGACGGTACATACGCAGTTCACCACGGATCGAAACGAGCTTGGCTCATTACTCATGGGGCGCCAAGATCAGCTTCAACACACATTGACTAAGGCAGGACTGGAACTCGGTCAGTTTCAGGTACATATCGATCAGCAAGGCCGGCAAGAGGCGTTTCCTGATCGGCAGTCTCGACGAAACGGTGAAGCATCCGAGCAGCAGCCTGTCTCACAGGAACATACACAACATACCCAAGATCGAGAACCGCTTAACCGTCGGCCTGCGCGTGGGTTGAGCCTCTTTGCCTAGTCATGAACACGGGCACACTCTTTTAAAGAAAGGACGAAATCATGATCGACTTCTCTGCAATAAACAGTTCGACCTCCACACCTCCTACGCCGGTGACCGGACCAAAAGAACTCGGCCAGGATGAGTTCTTGAAACTCCTGGTGACACAACTCAAGTATCAGGACCCGCTCAAGCCACTCGAAAACCAGGATTTCATCGCGCAGACGGCGCAGTTCAGCCAACTGAATCAGATGACCGACCTTGTCAGGTTGATGAAGCGGAGCGTGGAACTGCAGGAATCGGCTCTGACGACGAGTCAGAAGCCAGGTGCGCAACAGGCTTAGCATCCTGCTGGGAGCAAGCACGGTCTGTTTCGGTTGGAATCCAGATAGTCGAGTCGGTTGTTGAATCATTACTCATTACTACAAGTAAAGGAGACGAATCATGGGAATTTTGACCTCACTGTTTTCAGCAGTCAGCGGACTCAATACCTACGGAAACGCCATGTCCGTGATCGGAAATAATATTGCGAACGTCGGGACGGCGGGGTTCAAGTCGAGCCGTGCCTCCTTTGCCGATCTGGTTTCGGCCTCCCTTGGCGGGGGGTCCAGCGCCGGCCAGGTCGGATTGGGTGTGTTCCTAAACGATATACAGACGAGCTTTACCCAGGGCTCCCTCTCGAACACGGGAAATACCTTGGATCTCGCGATTGATGGAACAGGGTTTTTCCAGATGCGCGACAACACGGGATCGCTATCCTATTCTCGCGCCGGACAATTTGAACTGAATAACGTCGGAGAGATTGTGGACCCGAGCGGTCGATTCTTGCAGGGCTATCAAGCGTCAACGACGGGAATTATCTTGGGAACGATCGGAAATATTACCTTGTCCACTGCCACCATTGCTCCGCAGGCTACGAGCACTGCCGCCATCGAGGCCAATCTCAATTCAGCCGCCACCGTTCCGGCGGCCGCATTCGACGTCACCGATGCCACGACGTATAACTTCTCAAACGGTATCACCGTCTACGACTCGCTTGGAGCGCAGCACGAGCTTCGGTTGTATTACGTGAAAGACGCAGTGGCCAACACCTGGAACCTCTATTCGCAAGTCGATGGAGGGGCCGCAACGGCGCAAACCGACTTGGTATTTAATTCGAGCGGCGTTCTGACAGGGGGCGGGGCACAGACGTTCTCATTGCCCATCGCCGGCGGAGCGGCGACTCCGCTGAGTGTGGCGATGGATTTCTCAGCCATCACGCAATACGGGAGTGCATCGAATTTGACCAACCAGACTCAAGATGGGTTTACTCCCGGGTCGTTTCAAAGTTTGGCGATCGATTCGGTCGGGCGTGTCGTGGCGCAGTTTTCCAACGGCCAAACCAGAACCCTTGCTCAGATCGTTCTGAGCCGATTTACAAACCCGAATGGGCTGACACGTTCCGGTGAGAACGGGTTCGCCGAAACGGTAGATTCCGGCGCGCCGCTGGACGGGGCTCCGACGAACAATGGATTGGGGCGACTCATTTCCCAAACCATTGAGCAATCCAACGTCGATCTCGGCAAAGAATTTGTCGATATGATCATCACACAACGGGCATTTCAAGCAAACTCGCGAGCCATTACCACAAGCGATGAGATGTTGCAGGAATTGGTGAACCTCAAGCGCTAGCAGGACGCTGAAAAAGTCCGCCAGCGGCGTTCTCACTTCGCGAAGAGGCTCAACGTACCGAAGCGTACGCCTCGCCTCTTCGCTCGCTGCGGCCTTGCTGGACAGCCTTTTTGAGCATCCTGCATGGTGCTCTCATGTTGTGCAAGGCGTGCAGACCATTGAGTTTCAACTGTGTCACAATAGTCTTTTTGCAGCTTCCTACTAGTTGACTCTCTCGGGGAAGATCGGAGCCTCGTCTCACGGAGCTCCGATCACTATCCACTTTCTTTCTCAAACAGCCAATCGCTTCAATCACCGCTGTTCCTCCGTGTCAGATTTTTGACAGAGTCAAACCGCTGGCAGGGTGGCAAGTCGATTCGCTGACCACGCTCACCGTATCCATACGCCAGATGCGTTATTGCGGTTGATGCGTCGCCTACGGCAGACATTCTGCTGATGGCATAGCCATTGCAAACTTCCCCTTTGTCGCAGTCGTGTGATGAGAGGAGGTTGCTATGGCAGAGCCAGAGAATGCGCCGCCGGCACCGGCGCCTGTTGCGGTGGGGATTCCACTGAAATTGGTCATCATCATTGCCGTCGGGACACTCGTGATCGGCCTTGGAGGGGCATTCGCATTCTTCAAATTCACGGCTACGTCGCAGGGGAGAGATCAGAAGGCACAGCCGGCGGTCGCGAAGACGGCAGGTCAGGGTGAGCCTGAAGCGAAACACAGCCCCGAAAAAGTCAGCGCTCCTGGCGCGATCTACGACGTAGACCCGTTCATCGTGAATCTGGCGGACACGCCTGAAGTGCGTTATCTGAAATTGACGGTGAAGTTGGAACTCGAGAATCAAGGGGTCTCGGCCGAACTTGCCGAACGTGTTCCACAGGTACGCGACACGATTCTCGTCCTGCTGACGAGCAAGGACACAGCATCGATTCGAACTCCTCAGGGCAAGTTTCAGTTGCGCGATGAGATTACCCAACGCGTCAATAGTCTTCTTCCCAAACCCGGGGTGAAGGCGGCCTACTTCACGGACTTTGTCGTGCAATAGCAGGGCGGCTTCGTCACGATGGAAAAAATACTCTCACAAGACGAAATCGATGCCCTATTGAAAGGTGTCGTATCGGGAGAAGTCGAGACCCAACCGGAAGAAGGACAACCGGCCGGCGGGGTCAAGCAATATGACCTCTTCAATCAGGAACGCATCGTCCGTGGGCGCATGCCGACGCTCGAGCTGATTACCGACCGGTTCACGCGGCATCAGTCCTTGTCCTGGAGCGCGCTCCTCAATACAAAGGTCGAGTTTAATATCATCGGAACGCAGATCATGAAGTTCGGCGCGTTCCTGAAGACGATTCCGATTCCCTCCTCGCTCAACGTGTTTCGCATGGACCCGCTGCGGGGCAACGGCCTGTTCGTGATGAACGCGTTTTTGGTCTATCTCATCGTAGACTATTTCTACGGCGGTAAGGCGCAAACGCATGTGAAGCCCGAAGGCCGAGATTTCACCCCGATTCAGCTGCGGATCATCAAGAAGCTCGTCCAGTTGGCCTTCGCGGACATGGAGAAAGCTTGGCGGGCGGCGCTCACCGTCAAAACCGATCTGGTCCGTTCAGAAGTCAATCCTCAGTTTGCCATGGTGGTCTCCGCTTCGGAAATCGTCTTCGTCACTACCTTGCAGGTTCAGTTCGGAGAGACCACCAGCGACTTCTTTCTCGTGTATCCCTATTCGATGCTCGAACCCATCAAAGAAAAACTTTATTCGGGCATTGTCTCGGATCAGGTCGAGCAAGACGGAAGCTGGGCCACCAGGTTCCATGAAAAGCTGCAAGAGTGCCCGCTTGCCGTGACGGTCCGGCTCGGGACTGTGTCGGTCAAGGTACGGGACGTGTTGGATTTCGCTCCGGGAGATCTGATCCTGTTGGATCAACGGCCCGGTGATCCACTCGACTGTTTCGTCGAAGGATACTTGAAGTTTCAAGGAAGTCCCGGCGTGTCGAAAGGCAACCATGCCTGCCGCATTGAAAAGGTGATTGCGTAAGCGACTCACATGTCTGAGGAGAATCGTCCATGGCCGACAACCAAGTAGCGAATCCCGGAACAAAAATTTCTGCCGCCGCGACTGCGCCGGCTCCTGCCTCGTTTCCATCCCTTGATGGAGGAGCCGCGACGCCTGCACCAAAAAACATCGACTTTATCCTCGACATTCCGATGCAGGTCACCGTGCAGGTCGGATCGACCAAGATGGTGATCCGAGAACTCTTGCAGCTCGGACAGGGCTCGGTCATCGAGCTGGAAAAGCTTGCAGGAGAACCGATGGAAGTGCTGGTCAACAACAAGCTGGTGGCGCGCGGAGAAGTCGTCGTGGTGAACGAGAAATTCGGCATCCGACTCACCGATGTCATCAGCGCGGCCGAACGCGTTCAGCAACTGGCGTAAAGAAGGCAGTCTATCTGGTCTGTCTGGTCTTTCTGGTCTGTCTGGTCAGTTTCGTCCGACGACCAGAGAGACGAGACAGACCGAATAGACCAGACAAACAAGACTTAGGAGAGCGCGTGTTTGATTTTTGGGACAGTTTCATACGGATGGCGTCTGCGCTGGCTCTTGTGCTTGCGCTCATGGGCGGGCTCGTCGTCTTAATCCGCCGATTTGCCGGGACGAGGCTGGGTGTTTCTGCGCCCAATCAGATCGTCCAGGTGCTCGGCAGTGGGTACATTGGTCCTCGCAAAACGATTTCTCTGGTGTCGGTCGCGGGGGAATTCCTCGTCGTCGGCATGACTCCAACGGATCTAGTGTCGCTTGGGCACATCACAGATCGGGAACGGGTTCAGGAGTTTCTCTCCACGGTCACGCCCGGTCGTCCGGTCGTGCAGACGGTGCGCAGCGAGCCAAACGAAACCAGAGGTGGCCATGTCGGCTAGCACCCGCTTGTGGCCATTTCTGACATCGTATGCGCGGCATCCACGAACCTCCCGCGTGCTACTTCTGCTTGCTGCGCTGGTCTGCCTCTCTACGGTCATCACTCAAGACGCCATCGGTGCGTCCAATCCGTCCATCACCATCGATCTCGGCCAGTCAGGGCCCAAACAAACGTCTGTCGTGCTCCAAATTCTCGCGCTGCTGACGGTGCTCTCTCTGGCGCCCGCATTCTTCATCATGGTTACGTCTTTCACAAGAGTCGTGATCGTGCTGTCATTCCTCCGCCAGGCGATCGGGGCGCAGCAGGCGCCGCCTAATCAGATTCTTATCAGTCTGGCTTTGTTTATCACGGTCTTTGTCATGGCTCCGGTCGGCGAAGCCGTCTATGGCCAGGCTGTAAAGCCTTTGCTGGCTGAACAGATCTCCTATGAAGAAGCATGGACGAAGGGCATCCAGCCGATTCGTGGCTTCATGCTGAAGCAGGTGCGCGACAAGGATCTCGAACTCTTTATCAATCTGAGCAAGCTTCCCAAACCTGAAACGGTGGATCAAGTTCCCATTCATGTGGTGATTCCCGCATATATCTTGAGCGAGTTACGAGTTGCCTTTCAGATCGGGTTTCTCATCTACATTCCGTTTCTGATTGTCGACATGGTGGTGGCAAGCGTCTTGATGTCGATGGGCATGATGTTGTTGCCTCCAGCCGTCATTTCTCTCCCGTTTAAACTGATCCTCTTTGTGCTGGCCGATGGGTGGAACTTGGTCGTGGGGTCGCTGGTGAAGAGTTTTCAATGAGCGAGAACGGAAAGGAGCGAGTGAGATGACGCCTGAAATGGTGACAGAGGTGGGCCGCCAAGCCATCGAAACCACGCTGATCGTGGCCGCGCCCGTCCTTGGGCTCAGTCTCATCGTGGGGCTTCTCGTCAGTGCCGTGCAAGCCATGACGCAATTGAATGAAGCGACGCTCACGTTCGTGCCAAAAGTAGTGGCCGTCTTCGTCGCGATTCTTTTCTTTCTGCCCTGGATGCTGGGCATGCTTACGTCGTTCATGACGCAGCTGTATATGAACATTCCCACCTATGGGCAGTGACGCGGGATCGATGCGGACGATCACAGGAGCACCATGAGTACGGCGCCGGCGCTTCATCTTCTCTTTCCGGAATTCCAGTCGTTTCTGGTCTTGATATCCCGCATCGGGGGCATCGTTGCGGCGTTTCCGATGTTAAGCGGACGGGCGGTTCCTGCCAAAATTAAAATCGCGCTCGTCGTGATGCTGGGGCTTGCCCTTTCCCCGCTCATTCACCTCCCGCCGTTGTCTCGAGACGCAATCGAGATGACAGCCGGACTTGTCAGTGAATTGCTGATCGGCCTTGTGATCGGACTGGCGGTCCGACTGCTGTTCGGTGCGCTTGAAGTAGCCGGTGAGCTGCTGGGAACCCAGATTGGATTCGGCGCAGTTCAGCTGCTGGATCCCATGACCGCGCAGCACTCGTCGCTGCTCAGTGAATATTTTCGCATCATCGCCTCGCTGGTCTTCCTTTCGTTGAATGCGCACATGGTCGTCGTGGCGGCCATCGTGTCGAGTTACGAAGCGATCCCGCCATTCGGCGCGAGGCTCTCGCCGGATGTCGGCGAGGAAGTGATCCAACTGGCTCAGCATATGTTTGTGGTCGCCCTGCAACTCTCCGCGCCGGTACTTGTCGCCACGATTCTCATCAATGTCTTGCTGGCCATGTTGGGGCGGGCTGTGACCCAGATCAATGTGTTTGTGCTGAGTTTTCCGCTCACAATCGGGGTGGGACTCCTCCTCCTGGGCGTGGCATTACCCTATAGCGTCTCGCTGTTGGAGCGGGAATTCATTGGATTGCACGGGACGATCGAGAATCTGTTGAGGATCCTAGGACATGGCTGAAGGCGACGAGAGTAAGACAGAGCCGGCATCAGAGAAACGGAAAGCGGATGCCCGTCTGAAAGGCAACATTGCGGTGAGCCGCGATGTCACCACCGCGGCACTCCTGTTTGCCGGCATCGGGCTGTTGGCCTTATTGGCCGCTCCGGGTATGCATCAGCTCACCGATGTCACACGTGTGGGTCTCATGAGGTCATTCGACCAGATGGTTCATGCCAGCCTGACGATCGAACAGATTCATTCGCTCTTCATCGAGGTCGGTCTTTCGAGCCTGCTGTTCATTCTGCCGGTCCTTGGTGGATTGGCAATTGTGGGCTTCGGCGCGTCTTTGGCGCAGACGGGGTTCTTGTGGAAGCAATCTCTTCCGTTCGACATCGGCCGGTTAAGCCCGATCAAGGGATTTGCACGATTGTTCACTCTTCGCTCAGTTGCGGAATTCATCAAAGCGTTGCTCGACATCGCGATCATCGGCGGCATCGGTGCACTCATACTCGCACAGGACATCCCGCGTCTTCCGGAACTTGTGGACTACGACATGTGGGGACTCTTGTCGGTCATGGGGTGGCTGACGTTCAAGGCAGCAGCCATCATTGCGGGCGCAATCGCCGTGGTTGCGACGGCGGACTTTTTCTATCAGCGGTTCGAATGGGAACGTTCCCTTCGAATGTCCGTTCAAGAGGTGAAAGAAGAACATCGTGATGCGGAAGGCGACCCGATGATCAGAAGCCGGGTGCGAAGCATCCAGCGCGACATGATGAGAAAACGGATGATGGCGGCCGTGCCGACTGCAGACGTGGTCGTGACGAATCCCACACACCTTGCCGTCGCGCTGAAATATGACCAGGGGAATATGGCGGCGCCGATTGTCGTCGCGAAGGGAGCCGGGCACCTTGCAGAACGCATTCGCGCGGTGGCCAGGCAGCATGGGGTTGCCGTCATCGAAAATAAATTCGTCGCTCGGACCCTCTACAAACTCGTCGAGGTGGGCAGAGAGATCCCTGCCGATCTGTACCGCGCGGTGGCAGAGATTCTTGCGTTCGTGTTTCGTGCGCGGGGACTCACAGCTGAGCAGGTTATCCGGTCATGAGCAAGGACACGATGGCCTCAGAAACGAACGCACTCTCCCCCGCGTCGTTCATTAAGCACCCGGATATTCTTGTGTCGTTGGGGGTCGTGGGCGTCATCATGCTGATGATCCTGCCGCTCCCAAGATTTTTTCTGGACCTCCTGCTGGCCTTCAACATCACGGTGTCGGTCATCATCCTCTTGGTCGGGTTGCAAGTTCGACGGCCCATCGAGTTTTCGGCGTTTCCGTCCATCCTCCTCATCGTGACGTTATTCCGATTGTCGCTGAACATTGCCTCGACGCGCCTCATTCTGTTGCATGGGAATGAAGGCGCCGGGGCAGCGGGCGAGGTGATTCGGGCGTTCGGGAATTTCGTCGTGGGAGGGAACTATACGGTCGGCCTCGTCGTGTTTGCGATCTTGGTCGTCATCAACTTCGTGGTCGTGACGAAAGGCGCCGGTCGAGTCGCCGAGGTCGCGGCCCGGTTCACGTTGGATGCGATGCCGGGCAAACAAATGAGCATCGATGCCGATTTGAACGCGGGATTGATCAACGAATCGGAAGCGAGGCGCCGCCGGCGGGAGATTGCAGAAGAATCCGATTTCTACGGTTCCATGGACGGCGCAAGTAAATTTGTTCGCGGAGACGCTATCGCGGCGATCATCATTGTTCTCGTCAACATCATCGGCGGGCTGACGATCGGTGTCTTGCAACAGGGGATGAGCCCTGGATTGGCTGCGCAGACCTATACGCTGTTGACGGTCGGAGAAGGATTGGTCGCACAGATTCCTGCGCTATTCGTCTCGACGGCCGCCGGCATCGTGGTGACGCGTGCGGCGGCAGATGCCGATCTCGGTCTCCAAATTACCCGGCAGATGTTGCTGTCGCCTAAAGCTGTCGCCACAGCCGCCGGAATTTTGCTGGTGCTCGGAGTCGTCCCCGGCTTGCCTCATATGGCGTTTCTCGGATTGGGAGGAGTCGCGGCTTGGTTGGCCTATCGGTTATCGCAGGAGGCCAAGGCGCCCCCCGAGTCGGCGCCTGTTGCTCCGGCGCCGCAAGCTGAAAGCACGACGCCGCAGCTCGCTCCGCTCGATTTGATGGAAGTACAGGTCGGGTATGGGCTCATCGGATTGGTGGAAGGCAAACATGGGACTGCGTTGCTTGATCGAATCAAGGGTCTCAGGAAACAGTTCGCGGATTCGATGGGGTTTCTCCTGCCGCCCATTCATATTCGAGACAATCTGCAACTGCGTCCCAACGAGTATGCCGTCATGCTCAAAGGTGTGGAACTGACGAAGGCCGATGTGCTGCCGTCGCATGTGCTGGCCATCGATCCGGGAACCGCGCAGCGCGGACTCATTCACGGTGTGGCCACGAAGGAACCGGCGTTCGGCCTGCCCGCCCTGTGGGTGCCGGAGGCCACGCGCGAGCAAGCGCAGCAGGCGGGCTATACCGTGGTGGATGCCAGTTCGGCCATCGCCACACATTTATCAGAAGTCATTAAACGCCATGGACATGAACTCTTGGGCCGGCAGGAAGTGCAATCGCTGCTCGACGAGCTGGCGAAAATCCACCCCAAACTGGTTGAAGAGTTGATCCCCACGTTACTGCCGCTTGGCACAGTGGTCCGTGTTCTTGGCAACTTGCTGCGTGAAGGCATTCCCATCCGCGACCTTCGATCGATCATCGAAGCCCTGGCCGATCACGCGAACAACACCAAAGATTCCGAGTTGCTCACGGAAGCAGCGCGGCAGGCATTGGGACGGACGATTACGCGCCAGTACCAGGCTCCGGACGGGACGCTGCCCGTGATTACGCTCGATCCTCGGCTTGACCGGTCCTTGACCGAACAGGCTGCCGCGGTGTCCCAAGGCGGCATGCTGAACTTGGATCCCGGTCTTTCCCACATATTGCTGGCTGCACTCAAGCAAGCTGTAGAACGTGTGGCTGCACGCGGACATCAGCCGGTTCTGCTCTGCTCACCGGCGCTCCGACGCCACATCCGCCGTTTGACCGATCGGATACTCCATGCGGTGCCGGTCGTGGGGTTCAATGAACTTGATTCGATGGTTCGGCTGCAGCCGCTCGATACCATCAAACTGGACGGAGAAGGTCTTCTACCTTGAGGTGAACGATGAAGATGAAAGTATTTCATGCCGACACGATGCATGACGCCATCCGCGCCATCAAGGAAGAGCTGGGGCCGGATGCCCTCATTCTCTCGACGAAGCGGATACGGAAAGGGAGCTTACCGTACTCGCTGTTCGGGCGATCGTTGCTTGAGGTGACCGCAGCGACTGATTCTGCTGCCGATCAATCGGGTCCCGATCAGCGGGCGACTCCTCAGGCTGCGCAAGGGGAAACTCAGCCCCTCGTGAACCAGCGAGACACCTCGGCTGCGTTTCAGGACACATTGAGCGCATTGCTGCATTCCGAGAAGTGGTCGGACTCTGGCGGGACGGAGGCTCGAATTCCACCGCCGGCCACGAAGTCAGTCCTGCAATCGCCTTTGAAGGGGCGCGTTCGGCATCTCAAGCATGAACTCATCAATCTGCAGCAGCTTCTCGCCACCTCGTTGCCCGATGAATCGCAGGCGGCTGGATCAAGTTTCTCCGCGCCCTTGGCACGAGCCTGCCGCCTTCTGGTCGCCCAAGGATTGCGTCCTTCCACTGCCGAACATCTTTGCCTCGCGCTTCGTCGCGATCTTTCAGCGGAGGCCCTTCAATCGGATAGCGAGATTCAGAGTGCACTGCACCGTCTCTGCGCGGATCAGGTTCGAGTCAGCGGACCTTTGCTGGATGCCGAGAATGATTACAAGGTCGCCATGTTTGTCGGGCCGAGCGGGGCAGGTAAAACCACGTCGATTGTGAAGCTTGCGGCCCACTACCGGTTGGAAAAAAACAGATCGGTTGCGCTGATCACGCTTGATACCTGCCGCATGGCCGCTGTCGAACACCTTCGCATGTATGCGAAGGTCCTGGGAGTCCCTCTCGAAACGGCTCAGACCACGGCTGATGTGGCCGAAGCCATACGCCGCCATCGGCAGGCGAGCCTGATCATGATCGACACCCCGGGATTCTGTTCCCATGAGACGGCCTCGCTCATGAATCTTGGTGGTCTTCATGACTCGCACGGATCGATCGAAACACATCTGGTCTTGTCCGCGACGACGCGGATGCAGGACCTCCGGCGCACCTTGACGCGGTACGAGCCATGCGTGCCATCGCGTCTCCTCTTCACCAAACTGGACGAGACGGAGGAGTACGGCAACCTCCTCGAATTGGCTCATCAGACCACACTGCCTCTGTCGTATTGGAGCAATGGCAGGCGGGTACCGGAAGATTTCGAACTGGCCGATTCGGCACGGTTGGCAGACCTATTGCTCGACAGGAGATCATCCAGATTTACACCATCAGGTCTCTCGTCACCTACTGGACAGGAATCGGTCGTGTCCGTCGGTGGTGCAACGCCTCAACAAGCATAATAAGGAGGTCCCGAGTGGAAGACATGTTCAGCGAGCAGGAGGCGGCGATGCCGGCCATGGCCGATGAGAATCCTTGTACCCGTGTGATCGCCGTCACGAGCGGGAAGGGCGGAGTAGGGAAAACCAATGTGGTCGCCAATCTGGCAGTGGAGCTGGCGCGAGCAGGAAAACGTGTGCTGGTACTGGACGCGGACTTGGGGCTGGGCAATATCGATGTGCTCTTGGGATTAGTGCCTCGATATACGCTGGAGCATGTGCTCTCCGGTTCACGTCATCTGTCCGACATCATTATCCAAGGTCCCGCTGGAATCCACGTGTTGCCGGCAGGTTCAGGCCTGCCGCGACTCACCTCCCTGACCGATTCACAGCAACTCATCTTACAGACTGAATTGGAGCACGTTGCCGGTACAGTGGACGTGCTGCTGATCGATACGGGAGCCGGTGTGTCCCCCAATGTCACCTATTTCGCCGCAGCAGCCCAGGAGACCATCGTCGTCATCTCACCGGAGCCGACCTCGTTGACCGACGCCTATGCGCTGATGAAGGTGCTCTGCCGGCAGCATCGCGAACGCCGATTCAAAGTGCTGGTCAACATGGTGAAGAGCCAGCGTGACGCGACTCAGACGTTTCGCAAGCTCGACACAGCCGCGGAGCGATTCCTGAACGTGAGTCTGGAGTACCTGGGATATATTCCCCTCGACGATTACGTGCCGATGGCCGTCATCGAGCAGAAGGCAGTGACGGAACGTTTCCCTTCTTCACCTGCCGGACGAGCCTTTATCGAATTGGCGAAAAAAGTGGTGGAGTGGCCAGATCCTCAGTTGCCGAAAAGTACTGTGCAGTTTCTGTGGCAACAATTGATTCCCATGTCCTAAGAGCCGGCGGATGGATGGAGAAGGCACACTGATGATAAGCAATACCGTGACGCAACAAAGCCGGCAGATCGAGTCGACATCCGATTCGCATCGCGAGCGGATTATCCAGGAGTTTTCCCATATCGTGAAGGCGATGGCCTATCGTCTGGCCTACCGCCTCCCGGCATACATGGATGCAGAGGATCTCGTGTCGGTCGGCATCATCGGTTTGATGGACGCCATGGATAAGTATGATCCAGGCCGGGAAGCGAAATTCAAAACCTATGCGGAATTTCGCATCAGGGGCGCCATGTTGGACGAAATTCGCTCAATGGACTGGATCCCTCGATCGGTTCATGAGCGCGTGTCGTTGTTGCAACGAACGCATACCAAGCTGTTGAACAGATTCGGCCGGCCTCCGACAGATGAAGAAGTTGCGGCAGAGATGAACCTATCTCCAGCAGAGCTGGATGAATTCCTTGTGAGGTCCCGGGGGGCCATTCTGGTCAGCCTGGATGATTTCAACATGCATGAGCCGGAAGGGGCGAAGGTACTCGATGTCCTCGCCGATACACAGCATCCGGACCCTCTTTCGATCATTCTCAACGATCGAGAGCGCGAGAGGGTGGCGGAAGCGATCCAGCAATTGCCGGAGAAGGAACGGCTCGTGCTCACGCTGTATTACTACGAAGAATTGACGATGAAGGAAATCGGCAGGATTCTCAAAGTCACGGAGTCCCGCGTGTGTCAGATTCATACCAAGGCAGTCCTTCACCTCAAGGGGATGCTCGAAGTCGTGGAATAAGCCTCCATTTATATATAGTGAGTCTGTACCGGTATTGGCCGGTGCGGCTTGCGTGGAGAGTGCTACCTCCGTTCGTTCGATCCCGCATTGGGCTCCTTCCCTCTCAAGTCCCCGTGAAATCAACCGAAACACTCTATGTGTCGTTTCCCCTTGTTCGGGAATTGTAACCCTATGGCATTCAATACGATGGGCCTGCCTGTCTCGATGAACAGTTCCATGTCTTCCTTGAATGATTGGATGGCATTCGTGGAGTTGTCCACCGTCCTCCTGTCTCCTTTGGGGGCGCTCGTGGGAGTGTGTCTCATCGGCCTCTTTGTACTTGGAGGATTTTGGATGAAGGGCCGGATTCCAACCTCCTGGTTCAATCGAGCAAGATCCGCGGAGAAATCGGGGGAATCGGCATCAGCATACGACTATGTGACGGGATTGCCCACGAAACGATTGTTCAGGACATTGCTGGATCAAGCGGTAGGTCGGGCTGCAAAAACGGGTCGCCCCCTCGCGCTACTTGTAGTGGAGTTGGAACACTTTCGAATGGTGGCAGAGAGTCAAGGGCGGGCAAACGGGAATGTTGTGGTGCGTGTCCAAGCCGCTCGACTCAAGGGTGTCATGCGGTCCACCGAGACGCTTGCACGACTGGCACAGGATCAATTCGCGATGATTCTCGATTCTCTCGCCTCCGATCAGGAAGTGGCGATCATCGCCGAAAAGTTACAGGCTACGGTAGGACTCCCTCTCACCTTGGAAGGACATGAGCTGTTCCTGACCTGTCGCATCGGCGTCGCACTGTACCCGCAGGATGCCAAGGAATCAGAGAGCTTGGTCAAACAGGCTATGCAGGCAGTAAAGACGGCGAAATCCGAGGGGCAGGCTGTTCAATTTGCCTCGCCCATCGTTGCCGTATCTCCTTCTGAAACACGGTCCATGTCAATTTCAACAGTGGGCCGCCTTTCATAATCCGTGATATTTTCCTTTGCCGAGTACCAACAGCGTGCTGCCGGATTTCGTACATGCCTATTCAAATCGCATTCGATCGTCTAGACAGAAGGAAAAACGCCGAGTCTAGTGCGTTATGACCCCAGTTGCCGTCAGCGGCGCAGACCTTTTATCTGCGCTCCAGTGAGGACCGAAAAGAAGGGATAGGAAAGTGACAACAGTAGTGGAAGAAAACAAAAACGTCCTGATTTCCAAGCCCTGATCTTGCTGCTGACCATTCATCTCATCTCAAATAGTATCTCGTGTCTTTTAATCTGCAATTTTCCCAATCGATGATCGGTCTCGATTTCTCAGGCGGTTCTGCTAAGATAGCGTGCATGACCAGCCCAGCTGTCCACCATCCTCCTCTCAAACTGTTGCCTGCGTATACGGGATGCGCGTCTCTGGTCGAAGCGCTTGAAGGCCAGCGGCATCAGGGGGTGTTATGGCTCGAAGTATTGTTCAACGATCAGTTGGATGATGTCGTGCTATTGCAGCATCCGAGAGGGAGGGACGCCTATGAAACTGCGTGTTGCTGGTACACGCACTTCAGAAGCTTGATTCAATTTATTGCTCCCCGAAAGCCGCTCCCTGCGAATCATGGTCCCCTCGACTCTCGACAGTACCGCACCTTCTTCGAGGCGCTTCACTTTGTCAGTCCAGACACTTGATCGCATACTCAGGCTATTCGAAGCTTATGTCCGAGAAACCGGCCGGCGCCTGGACGTGCTGTTGATCGGACGGCTGGCTCTCTACGCCTACGGATCACAAGACGCTCAGACTGAAGATGTGGATGCGGAGCTCATGCAGGACGTCGAAGAGGTCGGCTGTTTTCTGAAACAACATGGCGTTCCGTCCAATCTCAGCGAAAATATCTCCGGATGGTCAATCGTGTCCCTGCCTCCGGGCTATCGAGAACGTGCACAAGTGCTGCACAATCGAAACAATCTTCGTGTCTCCCTCCTTGCCCCAGCAGATTTTGTCATCGCCAAGCTGCGCCGAGGGACCGAACAAGATTTTGACGATGCTGAATTCGTCGCACGTCGTCATGGTGTGACACCTCAAACTATTCAAGCCGCTGCCGATTCGGCAATCGCCTCCTCGCCAAAGGACACGGCCTTGTTTGTCTTTCGCAAAGCTGTCGCACTATTTCTTCAACGTCTTACTCCTTGATGGCCTCCATCAGATGCTCAGAGCGAGTATGCGGTGGTGCTGCTTAACCTATCCCGCTATTCTCGCCAGTTCCGACCTGGGACATTCTTCCTCCTCCGGCAATCCTTTCCTAATGCACCTATTCATTCTGCATTCTCCTTCTCGATGGCCATCGGGCTCGCGTAATTCTCCCCGCGCCTCACTAACGACGGATCGTTAATAACAGGCCACTAGAGATATCACCAAGAAGAGCGAGGTCTAGGTCTCGCCCATAATTGTAAAGGGGGCTTCAATGCGCTGGCGAAGGGGTAGAAATATTGAGAAGGCACCCCCCTCCAATTGATCGACCGCTGTGAGAACTAGGGTCCTCCCTAGGTCTCACAGCCAAATAATCCTGTCAGCATATGGACCCTCACTTTTTCTGGAAGTTCCAATGTGTCAGTTCATAGTACGTACAGTTTTCTTTCAGTTCCTACGTCCCCTCGGTGATTCAAACCTAGAACGAGCCACATTATTAGGGAATGGCCAAATAACGTGGTCGCCGAAGCTGTACTGAAACGCAGCCGTACCCTATACACTGAAGAAGGACACCCATGACGGTTGAGTTGTCTGCCAAAGGCGATGAATCGAAGGAATGTTTAGGGAAACACAAACGTGTTTGTGAGCGCCAATCCGAATAATGTCGATGTGACCGGCATCTTTGACGAAGTCGATCTCCCCATCGTCATCGTGAGTGTGGACTGTCATGTTGTCCGCTACAATCTTGCGGCTGCTGCGGTGCTCCACCTGACCTCAGCGGACATCGGTCTTCCTCTCAGCCACATCCCTACTTTCACAGACCGGACACATGTAGAGGACCTCTGTGCCCGTGTGATTGCAGGTGGAGGTCCCCGCCGGTGTGAAGTCAAGGATGGCGAGAAATACTTCCTGCTTCGAATGTCCGCCTATCCGGGAAATGAACGCCCAATTAACGGCGTCATACTCACGTTGATGAACATGACCGTATCTCGCGCCAGTATCGAACAAGCGATTCGCGAGCGAGAGTTCGCCAAGGCTATCCTGAATGCCGTGACAGATCCCTTGGCCGTACTGAATACCGAATTGCGTGTGCAAACAGCCAATCGGGCATTTTTTACGATGTTCCAGGTCTCTCGGGAGGAGACACAGGATCGTCTCCTCACAGAGTTGAAATACCATGAATGGAACGCGCCCCGGTTGTGGAAGCAACTGGAGGAATCGCTGTCACACAATACGCAGTTCGAGCCTTTCGAACTTGATCACCATTTCCCCACTCTCGGGCATCGGAGGATCCTGCTGGAGGCGCGCAGGCTCTACGGAACAGGTCATACCGAAGCGATGATTCTTCTGACGGTCCGAGACGTCACCGAGCGGAAACAGGAGGAGCAAACTCGAGCTCATCTGGCAGCGATTGTGGAATCGTCGGATGATGCCATCATCAGCAAAGATCTCAATGGTGTCATCCTATCTTGGAACCAGGGTGCCGAACGGCTGTTTGGATATACAGCTGATGAGATGATTGGTCAGCCCGGCAAGCGACTGTTCCTTCCTACTCAATCTGGAGAAGAGTCTCGCATTCTCCAACGGGTGTCAGACGGAGAATGCATTAACCTTTACGAAACGATACGTCGGCGCAAGAACGGTCAAACAATCAATATCTCGCTGTCCGTGTCGCCCATCAGAGGGGCAAACGGCCATATCATCGGCGCGTCGAAGATCGCTCGGGACATTGGTGAGCAGAAGCTCCGGAATGCTCAACAACAGCAGTTGTTTGAGTTCGCCAACGCCGTGAATAGAACCGAGGCGCTATCAGACCTCTATGAAAAAGCCCTCGATACTATCATACAAACATTGCGGGCCGACCGAGCTTCAATCTTGCTCATTGACCCTGACGGCCTGATGCGCTTTAAAGCATTCCGGGGATTGTCGTTGAATTATCGCCATGCCGTGGAAGGGCATTCGCCTTGGAGTAACGATGATCCTTCTCCCCAAGGGATCGTGTTCTCCAATATTGCTTACGCCGAGGTTGAGCCGCACATCAGAGCCACGGTGTTGAGCGAAGGCATTCAGGCCTTGGCTTTCGTTCCGTTGACGTACGGGAAGCGCCTGATCGGCAAGTTCATGGTGTATTTTAATTCCCCATGCGAACTTCAGGATCAGGATCTTCAATTGGCTCACGTCATCGGCAATACCTTGGCATTTGGCATCGAACGGAACCGTGCTGTAGAGGCGTTGCGTGAGAGTGAGTTACGCAAAGGTGCAATCCTGTCAAGCGCATTGGACTGTTTGATCACCATGGATCATGACGGTCGCATTGTTGAGTTTAATCCGGCGGCCGAGCAGACATTCGGCCATCGACGTGAGGAAGTCATCGGTCACACCGTATCGGAGACCATTATCCCCCCTCGATTGAGAGAGGCACATCGGAATGGAATGGAGCGCTATCTGCGTACGGGCGAAGCACAGCTTATGGGACGCAGGGTAGAGCTGGTGGCTATGCGAGCCGATGGAACGGAGTTTCCCGTCGAACTGAGCATTAATGTCATACGGCTTCCGGATCGCCCTCCTTTCTTCACCGCGTATCTACGAGACATTACGGAGCGTAGGCGAGCGGTGGAGGTGCTTCGGGAAAGTGCACAACAGTTAGGGCTCATCACGGACACCGCCCCAGTATATATTGCCCATTGCGATACAGAGGGGCGGTATAAATTCGTGAATAAAGCGTATGCGGCCCGATTGGGCCTTCTGCCTCACGCCTGTATCGGCAAACACATTCTGGATATTGTCGGACCGGACGCGTTTGAAAGAGTTCGGCCATACGTCGAGACGGTTCTCTCAGGAACCAACGTCGAATTCGAGGTAGAGATTCCTTACCATGATATCGGCAATCGATGGATGCATTGTGCCTATGTGCCGGAACTGGACTCCGATAGAACAGTCCGCGGGTTTGTGGCCGTGGCTAACGACATTACCGACCACAGACTGATTCAAGAACAGTTGAAGCAATGGAGTCAAGAACTGGAGCGGCGCGTAGAGGAGCGTACCGCTGAACTACAGGAATCTCAATACCGTCTTCGTGCTTTGGCGAGCGAGCTCAATTTGGCCGAACAGCGGGAGCGACAACGCATCGCGACAGAATTGCACGACCATCTACAGCAACTTTTGGCACTGGGAAGAATGAAGCTCGGACAAGGCAAGCGTTTGATCGAGACGGCCCCTGCCTGTGTCAATATCATGAAGGAAACGGATGATTTGCTTAGCCGCGCGTTGAACTATACGCGAACATTGGTCGCGGAACTCAGTCCGCCGGTGCTCCGAGAACATGGCCTGCCGGTCGCCCTCAAATGGCTGGGCGAACAAATGCGTGACCATCACATGACTGTGGTCGTTGATTGTGAGAGTGACGAGTTGAGTCTTTCTGAAGCGCATGCCATGCTCTTGTTTCAGTCAGTACGAGAGTTACTTATCAACGCTGCCAAGCATGCCGAATCCGGTCTGGTAACCGTCCGTATGGGACTGAAGGACCACGTCTTGCGCATCGAAGTACAAGACCTTGGGAAAGGCTTCGATCCTATCGCGATGGCTAGTCCGCGAGTCACGACACATGATTCTTCAAAATTCGGGCTTTTTTCGATTCGTGAACGAATGAAAGCACTCGGAGGGAGGTTTGAACTCACGTCGGCACCAGGCAAAGGGACGACAGCAGTCCTCGAGCTACCGATGGGAGAATGGACTGACTCTCTTTCGCCGAACTCCGTTCTCCCAGAGGACCGATCCTCTGCGTTCACATCGGAAGCATATCCTCCAAGTCCGCAGCCATCAAAGCGAGAATCCAAAGACACAGTTCGAGTACTGCTCGTTGATGATCATGCCATGATGCGGCAAGGGTTGCGATCAGTCTTGGAAGTCTATAACGATGTGCACATAGTCGGCGAAGCGTCGGATGGAGAAGAAGCCATTGCTTTTGTTCACGAGCTTCGGCCGTCAGTCGTCATCATGGATATCAACATGCCTAAGTTGAATGGAATCGAAACAACGGTCCGTATCAAGTCTCAGTATCCGGAGATTACAGTGATCGGCTTATCCGTCAATGCGGATCGGGAAAACCAAGAGGCGATGATTCATGCGGGCGCCACTCAATTGATCACGAAAGAGGCGGTCGTGGATGAGCTGTACCAGGCTATAACCCGTACTTCCAGCTGAAGACTTCGCACTGTGTCTTCAACGTCTTGCTTCCCCTTGATGCCTCCCACCAGAATCTCTGGATTCCCTGCCTTTCTCGCTGCGTTCAACCCGGGACATTCTTCCTACTCCGGCAATCTTTTCCTAGTTACACCATTCATTTCGCATTGTCTTTTTCCATGAACACCGGGCTCGAGTAAATCTCCCTGCGCGTCATCACACTGTATTTACAGTGTCCTGATAAGCCGGCCGTTCCCGCTGGATCGAAAAACGCGTCTCGTAGTCAAATGGCATACATGTTGCGATGTGACGAGGCCGAGCGACCAGAGCTGAGAGAGCACCTATGAATCGAGCGATCTATCCCATCCTGTCCGGTGCGCTGGCCCAAGAGCGCCAGATGCAAGTCTTCGCCAATAATATGGCGAATGTGAATACTGCCGGCTTCAAGCAGGACGGGCAGGCGTTTACGGCGGTCATGGCGCGCGTGCAGGCCGGCGTGCCGATCATCGCGCATCAAGCCGGCTTCGGCCATCAGATCGGTGAACGAGCGCCAGGCCCGGCTGAGCGAGTGTTCGCAGCTCCCCACACTTTGCACACGTCGTTTGAATCCGGCAGGATCAGAATCACCGGGAATCCTCTCGATGCAGCGATCCAAGGGAGTGGATTTTTCGAGGTCAAGACTCCCCAGGGGCTTCGCTATACCAGGAGCGGCATGTTCTCGCTGGACTCTCAGCGTCGGCTGGTGACGAACCTTGGATATCCGGTGATGGGGACAAAGGGAGAGATCAAGATCCCGCCAGGTGTGGTCCAAGTGAGTGCGCAAGGGGCGATTGATGTGGATGGACGTCCGATCGCCACGCTCAACGTGGTTGAATTTCCCACGGACCACATGCCACAGAAGCATCTCGAAGGACTGTTTGCATCGGATTCAGCCAAACCGGCCAAGAATCCACAGGTTCAGAGCGGGCATATCGAAGAGTCGAACGTGAGCTCAATCGGGGAGATGGTCAAGATGATTCAGGGCATGCGGAATTATGAGTCGTCGCAGAAGCTGATACAGACGCTGGACCATATGGCGGAAGTCGCAATCCGAGATGTCGGTCGAGTGTGATAGGGCGCGACTGGCATGATCTAGTTCATCTGGTTTGTTTTGTTGATTTGGTTCGTCTAGTTCAACCAAACACACGAGACAAACCAAATAAACCAGAGCAACCCCGGCGGCTCTCAAGCCGCACGCTTCGCGAACGTAGGAGGTTTGTATGATTCGAGCGATGTGGACGGCGGCCACCGGAATGACCGCTCAACAGATCAATGTCGACACGATTGCCCACAACCTGGCGAACGTCAATACGAACTCGTTTAAGCGAAGCCGAGCGGAGTTCGCGGATCTGCTGTATCAGGTGCAACGCATGCCTGGCACCAACGCCTCGAACGTCGGTGTGTTTCCTGTCGGCATCCAGATCGGAGCGGGAGTTCGTCCCGTGACGGTGGCCAAGGAATGGATGCAGGGCAACATGCGGCAGACGAACAATGAACTAGATATCGCCATCGATGGCGCGGGATTTTTCCAGGTCTCGCGACCGGATGGCACCGTCATGTATACCCGCAACGGATCGTTCAAGCGCGACAACGTCGGCAATCTGGTGACCGGAGACGGCGATCTCCTCAATCCCGTTATTACGATTCCATCGGGAGCCTTGAAGCTGGATATCGGCCAAGACGGCACTGTCTCTGTCCTGCTCCCCGGCGTCACACAGGCGTCCCAAGTAGGGCAGATCCAATTGACCCGTTTCGATAACCCCTCAGGGCTGGTCGCGACAGGAAACAATCTCTTTCTCGACAGTTTTGCCTCCGGCCCTCCGCTGCAAGGCACCGGTGGTTTCTCGACCGGATTTGGAGCCATCCAACAGGGTTTTCTGGAAAGTTCCAACGTGAACCTGGCCGAGGAGATGGTGAACATGATCATTGCGCAACGGAGCTATGAAATTAACTCGAAGACCATTCAAGCCTCGGATGAAATGATGTCGATCGCCAACAATCTGAAACGGTAAGTGCAATGCACGGGGGGACGTTTCTATGACTGCATCTGGTTCAGTTGTGCGCCTGGCCCTCTCGGGCGTGATGTGTGTTGGACTGTTCATGACAGAGGCCGCTTCCTTCCGACCGGTCCACGCAGCGCCTCTCGGGGAGGCCGGCTCTGAGCAACGGACAGTCTCGAAACATGTCGAATCCAAGGCGACGGTTCAGCAGCTGTTTCCGGAGCACATCCAACGAAGTATTCTACAGGTTCTTGAACAAGAGATGGCAGGGAAGGTCCGAGCCATTCATGCTGTCGTGGTAGACCCCATCGATCCAATGAAGATTCCTTCCGGTAGCCTTAGTCTGCGAGTGTCATCGAACGGATTTCAAGAGGGTCTCGGGCGCAGGGCATTTCAGGTTCACATTCACATGAACGGAGCGCCGTGGAAGACCATCGATGCCATTGCCGATGTGTCCGCGTCCATCGATGCCGTGGTTCCGACACGAGTGATCCAGATCGACAGCGTCATCGATGCGGAGGATGTCGCCATGCATCGCGTGAAACTCTCAGATTTGGATCATCAACTGATCACGGATGTGAAAGATGTCATTGGAAAGAGCGCAGCACGCCCGTTGCAGACCAATAATCCGATTCGCTTAGGGATGGTGAAGAAGCCGTATGCCGTGCGCAAGGGAGACCGTGTGTTCATCGAAGCGAGGCAAGGGGGGCTCTCGATTCAAGTGGTCGGCGTGACGAAGGCGAGTGGAGAGATCGGGCAGTTCGTCACGGTGGCCAATGTCGACTCAGGTAAAGAATTGCGAGCGAAGATTGTCGGACCTGGAGCTGTTCGTGTTAATTTTTAACTCCATTTGCTCTGTAGTCATAGCGGCAACCATGTTGACGATGGGTTTGCTGAGCTATGGCTGCGCGTCGTCGTCGAAAAGTGTTGTCTCGAAGCTTGCGGTTCCTTCCTTACCGCCGCCGAAAACGATCGGTTCTCTCTGGCAAGAGGAGAACGGTCGCGCCTATCTTTATGAAGACATGCGGGCGATGCGAGTCGGAGATATTCTGACGATTAAGATTGTTGAAAATCATAAGGGGTCGAAGTCTGCCGATACGTCGGCCGAGCGGGATTCCACCATACAAAACAGTTTGGCCGGCACTGCCGTTGGATATATCGGCATCCCCGGTATTCGCCTCAGCGGCGAAGCCAGGCGGGGGCTCGGTATTGACGGGAGTGCCTCGAACAAGTTCGGCGGGAAGGGTGCCACGAATCGCGAAGGCACATTGACGGGCACCATATCGGTCGTTGTCACGGAAGTTCTCCCCAATGGTGATCTTCGGATCGAGGGACGCCGGGAAGTGACGGTCAATAGCGAGAAGCAATTGATGATGATCGCGGGAATCGTGCGGCGGGTGGATGTCAATACGAAGAACACCGTGCTCTCATCCGCTATTGCAGATGCCAAGATCGAGTATTCCGGGCTGGGAGTCCTTGACGATGTTCAACGGCCCGGCTGGTTCATTCGGATACTCGATTGGATTTACCCATTCTAATGGTCAAGGATGCAGGAGGCATGACCATGAAACGAGCAAAAGGCGTCTGTTGGGACAGCTGGCACCGCATGGTCGCACTGAGATCGTTGCAGTTAATGGTGATGAACGGAGTCGTCCGCCACGCAACGGTCGATCCCCCGCAACGCTTTGATACGTGCGCAGCCATGAAAGCGGATCTAGAGGCCGCCGGGTCCATTTCCCTTTCGACCGCTATCGTTGATGAACAGAGTTGGTTCACCCGCATCTTTCGCCGGCAAGCAGGCTCACCTTTTACACACGCGAGACACACCACATGAAACGAACACGGGTGATTATCGGGCTATTGGTAGCGGGATGCTTTCTCTGGGCGATACCGGCGAATGCGGTTCGCATCAAAGACGTGGGGTCGTTCGAAGGCGTTCGGGATAACCAGTTGATCGGCTATGGCCTCGTGGTCGGTTTGGATCGAACCGGCGATCAGGTCATCGGCGGACAGTTTACGATCCAGGCGATGATGTCGATGTTGAATAAGATGGGCATCAATCTCGTGATCGACCCGATTCAGTTGCTCACACGCAACATCGCATCGGTGATGGTGACGGCCAAATTGCCGCCATTCGCTAAACCAGGCCTCACGGTCGATGTTCTGGTTTCTTCAATGGCGAATGCTAAGAGTTTGCAGGGTGGCACCCTGCTACTCACTCCACTGAAGGCAGCAAACCAACAAGTGTATGCCGTGGCGCAGGGACCGGTCTCGATTGGAGGATTCTTAGGCGGAACCGGCGGGCCGGGCGGATCCACCATTACCAAGAATCATCAATCAGCCGGGATCGTACCTGGCGGTGCGATCATCGAAAAGGATGCGGGCATCGAGATTGAATCGTGGGAGACTGTGTCGGTACTCCTGCGGCAACCGGATTTTACGACGGCGGTTCGGACGACGGAAGCGATCGACAACGTGTTCGGTAAGGGAGTGGCGACAGCCGTGAATGCCGGATTGATTCGGGCCTCGATCCCTGCGACGTTTCGTGGACGGGTTGTGGAATACATTTCTACGATCGAAGGATTGAACGTCAATGTCGATCAGCCCGCAAAGGTTGTGGTGAATGAACGGACCGGGACAGTCGTGTTGGGGGAACATGTTCGGATTTCTACCTGTGCAATCTCCCACGGCAATCTCACGATTTCCGTGAAGAACACGCTTAATGTATCGCAGCCTCCCGCCCCATTGATTGGATCGACCGGCGGACAGACCACGGTGACGCCCGATGTTCAGACGGAAGCAAAAGAGCAGGAATCCAGACTGATGGTGGTGGACGAAACCGTGACACTTGGGGAAGTGGTCAAAGCGCTGAACGCGGTCGGAGTCACTCCAAGAGACTTAGTGGCTATTCTGTCGGCCCTTCGGGCAGCAGGCGCCCTTCAGGCTAATCTTGATGTTATTTAGACAAGCTATTGAATGTATAAATATTATAGGTTTTTATATTGAGCACTGATGTTCGGATTATCGGGTCAATCGGCAGCATGAGCGAAGCCCAGTTGAGCTTGTCGCAGGTCCCGCAACTACGGCCTCAGACAGGAGACAGGCAGCCGGCTGACCTCACGAAAGCAGCCCATGAGTTCGAAGCCTATTTTATCTCTAATCTCTTGAAAGCGATGAGAGAAACGGTCCCGAAGGGAGCATTGGAAAATAAAGGGGGAGCCTATTTTTATTCCTTTTACGACCAGGAAATCGGCCGACTGGCTTCCGAGGCAGGAGGGATTGGCTTGGCAAGAATGATCCATGAGTACACAGAAAAAAGCAGCCTTTCGCTCAAGTTTTCGGAATCGGGAGCCGATACTGTAGTCGATAAGAATCGCCCCACCTTCAAGGGGCTGCCGGAATGAACTTGTAGATAGAGAGAGGAGCCGTCGTCATGCAGATCTCCGGTCACGGGAAGCCAGATCACCTTGCCAGGATCCTACTCGGAGTCCAAGGGCCTGATGGTGTCGGTGCGAAGCCGAAGCCACAACAGGACGGACACCAGGATCGGGTGCAGATTTCAGATCGGGCTAAGGAGATCCAGCGGATCAAGGCGTTGGCCGATCAACCAGATGCCGCACGAGAAGAGCGTATCGAGCAAATCAGCCGGTCGGTTGAAGCAGGTACGTATTCGGTGTCAGGAAAACAGATCGCCGACGCACTCATTCGCCAGACGCTGACCGACGCGGTTCTCTAATTAGGCTGCGAAGGGCACATCCGGCACGCCCGAGCCGTCATCGCCATAGCGTTCAGGGCCACCGACAGCACGAGGATGCTGCGAACCCTAATACCCTTTCGCCATTCACATGCGGGATTGAACGTTCGAAGCGCCGTAGAATTCTTACTTTGGGTTTGAGGAGTATGGACCATGCAGGACCTCGTGACAGCCCTCCAGCAACTGGAGCACATCCTACGCCGTGAGGAAGTCCAGTGCGATGCCTTGTCGCAGAACATTCAACGAGAGCGGCAAGCCCTTCGAACACTCACGTTGACAGATATGGCGGCAGTCAATCATCAGCGCGCCACGTTGCTGGATGAACTTCTCCTGCTCGAAACGGAGCGCACGGCCTGGGTTGTGCGGTTGGCTGATCGTTGGGAACTCCCTCCATCGACGATATCCCTGAGTGTCATTCTGGAACGGATCGAAACCACCGAGGCTCAGCGATTGGAAGCGTTGTATACGCGAATGGCCGGAAAGATTCGTGCGCTTCGTCACGAGATATCGATCAATGCCGGCATCCTCAACAGCCTGCAAGCATTCATCAGAAAAGGATTGAACGTCGTCCGCCAGGCCACGGTTCCCCTGGGACTCTATTCCGGATCCGGGGAGCCTGATGAATGTAGAACGGGTGCGATGATGTTCCGACAGAAAGGCTAGCGCAGCACATGGGAATTAACAGGCTGGCGGAGATCGGCAAGTCCGCCTTGTTCACCGCCCAGCAAGCCATTTCGGTTGCGGGTCACAACATCGCCAACGTCAATACGCCAGGATTTTCCCGGCAACAGGTCACCCTGGCCGAGAACAGGCCGGAGAATGGATCACCGGGTCAGATCGGCATGGGTGTCCATGCCGAGAGCATTCGGCGTTCATTCGATGCCTTTGTCGAAGAGCAACTGCTCGCTTCGCGCGAACGGCTGGGAGAGTTTCACGCGTCGAGCAATGCCCTGGCCAGACTGGAGCCGTTGTTCGGAGATGCCAACGATCAAGGGATTGGGGCTGGGCTGAATGAATTTTTCAGTGCATTGCAGGATGTGGCGACCAATCCGAACGACTTGTCTACTCGAACCGTGTTCCTGTCGAAAGCCGCGGCGCTTGCGGGTCGATTCAATCAATCCGCCGCAGACCTGACGTCCGCACGGGAGCTTCTCGATCGTCAAATCGGGCAAACGATCACCGATATTAATCGTCTGACATCTCAGATCGCAGATTTGAATGCGAAAATTGCCTTTGCGGAATCCAGTGGGCAACATGCCAACGACCTGCGCGACGAACGAGGAGTTGCGCTCGCAAGTTTGGGGGAGCTGATCGAGATCTCATCGATCGAAGACGCCACCGGTCAGTTAACCGTATTTGCCGGCCGCGGGCACGCCCTTGTCGATAAGGAGAGAACGCATCAGCTGGTCGGGGTTCCTGACCTCACTAACAACGCCCTGTTCGATGTGCATTATGATGGGGGAGCGGGAACGACGACGAATTTGACGCCGGTCATTCAAAGCGGAAGACTGAAAGGGCTCCTTGACGTTCGCGATCAAACCATCCCTTCGTTGCAGACCTCCCTCGATACATTGGCCTCGGAAGTGGTCACCCAAGTCAATCAACAACATCGATTGGGTTTCGGATTGGATGGTTCCACGAACCAGGATTTCTTTGCGCCGGCTGGAACGACAGCCGGTACAATCGCCGTCTTGCTCACCAATGTCCGGCAAATTGCGGCTTCGTCGACCGCGGGAGGAGTCCCCGGCAATAACGCGAATGCTCTCGCCTTGTCCGGTCTCAGGAACACGAACTTTGCCTCGTTCGGCAACGTGACCTTCCAAGAGTACTACAGCACGATCGCAGGGAATTTTGGTTCGATGGCCCAAGGCGTCGACGGCAATCTCAGGGCACAGGAAATCCTTCATGACCAATTGACTGCTCAACGCGCATCCATTTCTGGTGTATCGATGGACGAGGAGCTTGCCAATCTGCTTCAGTATCAACGAACCTTTGAGGCGGCTTCGCGCATGATCGTTGTGGCGGACGAGATGTTTCAAACGATCTTATCTCTCAAACGTTGAGGAGGTCTATCTGGTCTATTCAGTCTATCTAGTCTATCTGGTTTGGTGCGTTGATCTTGTTAACCAAATAAACAAGACAAACCAAACAAACCTTCATGACGAATAGAGCGAACAGACCAGATAGACCAGACAGACGAGACAGACCAAATAGACCAGAGGGAGTCTGACGATGCGAGTCTCTGACCAGCAGTTATTTGGCTCCACGGCAGGCAGTTTGTCGCGCATCAAGGAAGATATCGTCCGTGTGCACGGCCAGATTGCTTCCCAGCAACGTATTACCAAACCTTCCGATGACCCCAGTATTTTTGGAGAGGTCATCCTTGAAAAGTCCGCATTGGCAGACAACAATCAGTGGATCAGAAATATTCAGTTCGGGACGGCGCGAGTCACCGTGGCCGATCAGACCTTGGGGGAAGTCCAAAATCTGATCAGCCGTGTTCGGGAGCTGGCGGTGCAAGCCAGGAGTGACACGACATCCGCACAGGGACGGGTGACGATTGCTCAAGAAGTTCGCCAACTGCATTGGCAGTTGATCCAACTCGCCAATACGGAAATCAGCGGACAGCCGGTATTTGCCGGAACCAAGACCGACGCGCCTCCGTTCGTATTAGGAGCCGGCGATGCCGTGACCTATCAAGGCAACAGCGAGAGTCAGTCCATTGCGGTTGGCCCGAATCAAACGACACAAATTGTGCTCCCGGGCGATCAGGTGTTCGCGGGAGCCACGACAAATATCTTCGACGATCTCAGCAATCTGCTGATCGCTTTGGAGACGAACAATAGGACTGGAATTGAGACGGGGATCGGGGATCTGGACCAGGCGATCGATCAGATCAGTGTGGCGCAAGGACAGATTGGCGCCATTGCCAATCGGCTTGATACGGCGTACGGGACGTCGTTGATCGTGTCCGAAGCCATTCAGCGAGTCTTGTCGGAACAAACCGACACCGATCTGGCGACAGCGCTGACCGAGTTGAAGGTTCAGGAAACAGCCTATGAGGCGACCAGCCAAACATTTTCTCGATTGTTTGATCTGTCCTTGCTGAGATTTCTCCGCTGACGGGTATGAATAGCCCGGGTAAAGTTTCATCTACGAACGCCGATACAGCCTTGGTGATACCTTGACGGAGATTGGACTGCACGGATGCTGGTCCTGACACGGAGACGCGGTGAAGGGGTTGTCATCGGTCCGGACATTCGGATCGTGGTGCTGGGGATCAAGAATGGACAGGTCCGTTTGGGCATCGAAGCGCCGCGAACGGTCGAAGTGCACCGTGATGAGGTCTGTGTCAGAATTCAGGACGAAAACCAGATTGCAGCACGCTCGTCCGTGGCCCAGCTCGATGTGTTTCAACGCTTATTGCGGGAGAAAACGGCTTGAACGGAAGGAAACGTTGTGTTGAAAATCGCATCGACTCGCTTTGGTCTCATGCATATTCCCGAAGAGGCCTTGCTGACCTTTCCATCAGGATTGCTCGGATTTCCGGAATGGACCCGCTATGTGATCCTCGATCATGACACCGATGCGCCGTTCAAATGGCTACACTGTGCGGAAGAGGCGTCCCTTGCCTTCGTGGTCATCGATCCTGCGTTGTTCAATTCGAATTACCAGGTCACGATTTCGCCGGAGGCGAGGCTCGAAGTAGATGGGAACGAGACTGACGAGCTGAGCCTGGTGGTTATCCTCACCATTCCGTCGGACGATCCGTCCGCTGTGACGGCCAATCTTCGTGGTCCTCTTCTGATGAACCCCCGCACGAGACTCTGCAAGCAACTCGTCCTGACCGAGGACTATCCCACTCGATATCCGGTGTTTTCTCCTCAAAAACAGACCGAACCAAATTCAATCCTTCCACTTGCTGAGGCAATTCCGGCATAGCCGAACATTGGAAAATCCGCCAGCATTCTTGCCTATTGGTTCATTCGGTCTCTCGACCAGATAAACCAGATAGACTAGACAGACCAGATAGACCACGAAGAGTACGGATCAGGCGGCATGTTTGCGAGAACTGCTGTGTGTCTTGCTGCGTATTTCGAGATGTCGCACAAGACGGAGCACGGCCTTTTCAAGCTGAGCATAGATCATCGGGCCTTCAACCAGCGTCCCGAGTCTTCCATGCGCTTCCAACTGCCCGGCGGACAGCACTACTTCCGATGCGCAGATGTTGCAAGCAGTCCCTTTCAGCGAGTGAGCCGCTTGTTCGACGGCTGCGTGATCTCTGCCGGCTAAGGCTGCTCGGATTGCCTCCAACATGGGTTGATAGCGTTCAAGAAATAACCCCACGAGGTCTTCCAAGAGTGCCGGATCGCCTCCGATGTTTCGTAACGTTGTCGCCGCATCAAAGACCATGACGAGCGCCTCATCCCCCGGTCCATCCGTACGGTGCTCCAACTCACCGGATTGTATGGTCTGGGGCTGAATGGTCACGGGAATCCACCGATCGAGGATTCGCCTGAGGTCATCTTTTCGCACGGGCTTTGTCAAATAATCGTCCATCCCGGCCGCGAGACAGCGTTCTCGATCTCCTCGCATGGCATTGGCCGTCAACGCGACAATCGGAACATGGCGTGACTCGTGGGAGTCGCCTGCGGCCGCGTCTTGGTCTGTGGCTTCGCGCTGACGAATCTGCCTGGTCGCTTCGAATCCATCGATGAGCGGCATCTGGCAATCCATGAGGACCACGCCGTAGGAGCTTTGGGCGATGGCCGCCATGGCTTCCTGCCCGTTTTCCACGACATCCGATTGATAGCCGAGTTTTTCCAACAGGCGGACGGTCAGTTTCTGATTAATGAGATTATCTTCAGCCACGAGGATTCGTGGCGCCGCGTCCATTTCTGCAAGGGTGTGCCGCGTGATGAGCGGTACACTCGATGCGGGCACCGCTGCAGGTTTTCCCTGATCCGAGAGTCCTGATAATCCCAGTACGGTTCTCAAACAGTTCGAAAGTTGATCGTGGCGGACCGGTTTCGTGAGATAGGCGACAAATCCGGCTTGGCGCGCCAGTTCTGCATGTCCACGCTGAATGAGGGAGGTGAGGATAACAAGGCGCACGCGGGATCCAATAGGATGGATCTTCATTTCTTTGGCGAATTGTAGGCCATCCTTACCAGGCATCAGCATGTCGACGATCGCCACATCGTACGATAGGCCCTGTCTCGCCTGTTGCTCAATCAATAGGAGGGCTGAGGCAGCGTCCACGGCTTGATCGCCCATCATCCCCCATCCTGTGATCAGGTGATGGAGTATGATTCTATTCGATTCATTGTCGTCGACGATCAGAACGCGTCGTCCGGTCAACTCAACGGACGGCATAATCGCCAGGACGGAGGTGGTTTGTTTGATAAAGTGTGCGGTGCACCAGAAGGTACTGCCGTGTCCCGCTGTGCTCGTGACGCCGACGTCTCCGCCCATTTGCTCGGCGAGCTGCCTTGAAATCGCGAGCCCTAAGCCGGTCCCTCCGAATTTGCGTGAGGTGGAACTGTCGGCCTGGGTAAACGGTTGAAACAGCCGCCCCTGGACCTCCTGCGAGATGCCGATTCCACTATCAGTGACCTCGAATCGGACAACCACCTTGTCGGCCAGCTCCTTTTCAAGGAAGGCTTGAACCGTGACATCGCCCTGCTCTGTAAACTTGATCGCATTCCCGACAAAGTTTGTGAGGATCTGACGGAGCCGTCCCGGATCGCCGCGCAGACCTGTCGGCACGGCTGCGTGCACCAGTCCGGTTATTTCCAGTCCTTTCGTCTGCGCTCGTTCTGCAAATTGACTCAAGACGTCTTCTACGGTCGTGCGAAGATTGAAGTCGATGGATTCCAACTCCAGTTTGCCGGCTTCGATCTTGCCGTACTCGAGAATGTCGTTGATCAAATTGAGTAACGTTTCGCCGCACTGTCGAATGGTTTCGATATAGGATTGTTGTTCTTCCGAGGGCTCCGTATCCATCAATAAGTCGGTCATCCCGATGACTCCATTCATCGGCGTCCGCAACTCGTGACTCACGGTCGCCAGGAACGCCGCTTTCACGCGGGCGGCATCCTGCGCTTCCTGAAGGGCATGATCCAACTGACGGTTGCTTTCTTGTAGATGGTTCGCCGATCGACGCAATTCCTCGTGGGCGACCATCACATCGGTCATATCGACGGCATAACCTCGCACCAATTGATGTGAGGGAACCGGACAAAGTATCCATCTGAAGCTTGCCTGCGAGAAGGAGACCTCTTCCCCTCGTATGTCCTGTCCTGTCTCAAGGCAGCGGCGAACGAGCTGCGAGAGCCCATCAGGACACACGGCGGGAAATCCGTCCACATTGTAGCCAAACCGCTGCAACAACTGCGTCATGGCGGGATTCGCATAGACAAGATTCGCATCAGAATCCAATTCAATGATTGGGGACGGACTCTCCTCGGCCACTCGTGCCAGACGGTCGTAATCCTGTTTCAGTTCTCTCTCACGAGTCAGATCGCGTATCGTCAATACTCCGCCGGAGTCTTCTCCCGTTTCCAGTGACACATAGCTCCATTCAATGGGACGCAATTCGTATGTCTGGCTTAGCAGTGTCGTGTGAGTTGCGAGTATCGGACGGCGATCCGGAAGGGATTCCTGGATACGTTTCGTGATGTCATGACTGGATGTCTCGGGTTCCTGTCGCAGGATGTTCTGGAGCGGTTTCGATGAGTAGAAATCCGGCGAGCGTCCCAGGATGCGGGCGGCTTCGGCATTCACCGATAGGATGTGAAGTCGGCTATCGAGCAACACCACGCCGATTGGGAGCGTATCGAGGGCCGGATGGTTCATGAGGCTATGGGGCTTGGACGATCGAGAAGAACGAGGTGTTTTTGCGCAACTCTTTGGTGTGTGTTTCATCAGGCCGCCTCTTCGTGAATACCGTCAAGAAACATGGCCACATTCACTCGTTCGTGAAGGGGATCCAACACCTTTACAATGGTTCGGGCCGAGGCCCCTGCCGCCTGGGCTCCAAGATCGACGCGAATCGGTGTAAGATACGATCCTCCCTGTGGTCCTGTGATGACTTTTACGACCGGTTTCAGCCGTTGAGTGTGATTCATCCCCACCACCACCGCCTGTTCTCCCGTGTTCAGCTGGACCAGACTGCCGATCGGATACACGCCGAGACTGCCGATCATGGCTTGGATCAAATCCTTTGCACAATTTCCTGAATCACCGAGACGGAACAACTGTCGGATGGCGTCATGCGGCAGCATCGCCGGGCGGCCTCCACGGCGGCTCACCATGCTGTCATAGGCGTCAACGAGACCGACCAATTGAGCCAAGGTCGAAATCGAGTCTTCCTTGATTTTGTGCGGAAACCCGCTCCCATTGAGGCACTCATGGTGCTCTGCGACGATCCGGACGACGGCGTGCCTGTTTTCTTTGGCATCTCGCAGGATCGCCTGCCCCAACGCAGGGTGTTGCTGCATCGTGGTGCGCTCTTGCTCCGTGAGGTCGTGGCTTCTACGGTAGAGATTCCGAGGCAATCGACTATAGCCGATGTCATGCAGTAACGCGCCCGCGCCGACGGCTTCCAGTTCACTGCCTGCGACTCCATAGTCATGCGCCACAATCAGCGAGAGGGTACAAACGTCAAGCGCGTGTGAGGCCAACGTGCGATCGAATCGTTTCATTTTTTGGAGAGAGAGGAGACTCAGCATGGAGGCGCCGTTGTCCAGCACGCGCGAGAGAACACTCGCGACGACTGTACGCAACGTCTCCGGGCGAGGGACGACTCCCGCCTCGAGCTCATCAAACATACGTTTCATCGAACAGGTTGCTTCTCGGTAGGTTTCTTGGGCAGCCGCAGCCTGTTCTCGCGCCTTCGCCGGCTCCGGTGCATTTTCTTGCAGGAGCGGCGGCGGCTGTGCCTTGTTCATTTCTTCGGGGGAGAGAGGCTGAGGAGGTGCGTCTAGCAAGGCCGGTTGAGCCGCCTCACGTGGCTGCTCAGTTGTGACGGTTTCCTGTGTGTCTGCCGGCGTATTTTCCTGCGTACCCGACGGTTGGGGCTGCTCAGCCATTTCCTCCATGCTGGAGGCGGACTCTGGCGTTTCGTCGGGAGAGGCCGGGGGTACCACTTTGGTTGAGTGGGGTGCGGCAACGGTTTCTTGCGCAAGTGGTGGTGCTTTTTGCTGCGTGACCGGCGGTTGGGGCTGGTCGGATTTTCCCTCTGTGCTGGAGACAGAGGGTGGCACTTCGTCGGGAGAGGCCGGTGGCACCACGTTGGTTGATTGGGGCGTGGCGATTGTTTCCTGCGAGCGTGCAGGCGCTTTTTCCTGTGCGAGCGGCGGAGGCTGGTCGGCTTTGCGTTCCGTACTGGAGGCAGATTTCGACATTGCGTCCGGCGAGGCCGGCGGCTCTGCAACTCCCGGCTGAATACCCGCGGGAGTTTTCTTGGCCTTCGGCGGCGGAATCGTGTCTTTTGTCTGAACCACATCTACATCGAGACCTTGGCTGGAGTCGATCTTCACTTCTTTGATCCCAAGCTGTCGAAGTAGTTCGATGTCTTGTGTGTGGCGGATAAGGCGTCTGTGGAAAAGAAAGGGGGTTCGATACCATGGCTGATCCATGCCAACCATGAACATCCCGGGTTTCAGCTGATCGATCGAGATCGTTTTGACGTGATTCATCTCTGATGCCTAGCTATGTAGGTGTACAGGTGATTGAATTGGCTGATAGCGCGAGCCTTCTCCTAGCGCAGGAGTTCTGTGCAATGTGCTATCGGGATATATCGAGCCGAACTTGACACTACCGAAGGAAATTTCGGCCTAACGAGCCGTATTGGTTGCTGATACACCGCCCCGCACCCTCGTTCCTCAAGATTCTCCCTTCAAGACCGATAGAATCCGTCAGGACCTGTTGGTGTTCAATGGTACTGACTCAGGCGTTCAGGCTGAAGGCTTTTAGGCCGAAGGCCGGAGCTCCGAATACTTCAGCCTGAACACCTTCAGCCTATCTACCTGAGTCGTTAAGATGCGCAAGCGAATTTCCATTCATGATCTGAAAATCGGGATGAAAGTCGAGAAACTCGACCGTTCGTGGTTGGCTACGCCCTTCTTGCGTCACCGATTTACGATTACCTCTTCGGATCAAATCGAGCAGCTGCATGCCAGCGGTGTCCAACAACTTGATATCGATGCCGACGATGTCTGCAGAGTCTCAGGCTCGTTAGACGAAGTCATGAAGACAAGGACTGAACTTTCTCATGCGATACCTCCATCCCCGGAGCCTGGACTCTCTCCCGTTCCATTCATTGAAGAGCTGCCTGTAGCCAGGCAAGTGTACATCGCCGCCAAATTGGTTATTCAGCAGGCAATGGATGACGTCCGTATGGGTCGAGCGCTGAACATGGAAGCGGTCAGTGAAGTAGTCGAGAGCATGGCCGACAGCATCCTGCGCAGCCCCGATGCGCTCATGAGCCTCACACGCCTCAAGCAATTCGACGAATACACCTTCTACCATTCCGTGAATACGTCCGCCCTGGCCCTGTCGGTCGGGAGGCATCTTGGGTATGCGCGCGCGCCACTGCTTCAGCTGGGGACCGGAATGTTACTGCACGATATCGGAAAGATGCAGATCCCGGTCTCAATACTGAACAAACCGGGTCGTTATCAGCCTGATGAGTTCGAGATCATGAGGCAACACGTGTTGCGCGGAGCCGAGATACTGTCCAGCACAACCGACCTCACCGATATGTTTCTCAAGCCGGGACTGGAGCATCATGAGCGCGTGGACGGAACCGGGTATCCCCATCAACGCTCCAAAGAGCAGCTCAGCCAGTTTGGACTCATTGCCGCCATTGTGGATATCTATGATGCCGTGACGAGCGATCGTTGCTATCACAAGGGGAGAACACCGCACGACACGCTTCAACTCCTCTATCAATTGGGGGCTCAGGGCCATGTGGACGGTGCGTTGGTGCAACAGTTCATACAGGTCGTGGGGGTCTATCCGGTCGGTTCATGTGTGTCGCTCAATACAGGCGAAATGGCGATCGTGAGACAGTTCAATCACGATGCTCCGATACGGCCGTCGGTCATACTGATCACCGACGAGGCCGGGCATCATCGATGCTCCCCTGTCGACCTCGATCTGGCGGTGCAGCTTCATCAACCGAAGCGGACGATTGCATCCATCCTCGATCCAGCTTCCCTGGGAATCAATCCTCACACATACCTTGATAAGGAAGCGGCATGATGGAACCGGAGCATGTTCCAATACATTCTTCGATTCTTGTGGTCGGGTTGCCGCTCCAGCTTGTCATAGGGTCCGGTCAAGACAAGGTGAATTGTGGATCCACATTGTTGGGATGGAAAGAACGTGCTTGGTTGATTTGCGAATGGCCGTTTCATTTCGGGCAAGCCGTTCCCTGCGAAACAGGAACTCAATGTCTCGTTCGCTATATGGTCGCGGGAAAACTTGTCGCATACGAAAGCGAAGTCTGTATGGGACAGATGTCTCCTCTTCCTCTCTTGTATCTTGCATTTCCGAAGAGGGTTGAGGAAATCCATCTCCGTAAGGATGTGCGTGTCGCCAGCAACGAGCCATTGATTTTGATGCAGAGTGTTCAGGGAGACGCGAAGCTGGCCTTGTCGAATGGCTCTGCTCCCATCGGTGGGTTGCTGCAGGATCTCAGCCTCTCGGGATGCCGAATTATTCTGCAGAGTCTCCGCGCCGACTTGGCGCCGGGTGCCACCGTCTATCTCGAGTTCGAACTGATCGGGATCGGGCATGTCGCGCATCTCGCCGGTGTGATCAAAAATATTGCACATCGTGACGGCGCCTATGTACTTGGAATCGAGTTCCGTTTTAACGGGAAAGAGGCCATCGAATATCGCGGATGGGGAGGGAGTGTCCAGAAGGCGATTGAGTATGCCGTGATGCAGCGGCAGATCGATTGGGGGTTCGTGACGCCACAGTCAGAACCATGACAGATTTACCGGGCAATAGGCAGTTCTTGCCTGGCTGAACTTTTTCCGACGATGCGCGGTTTGCCGCAACCCGCAGTCTTCCTCGCATTTTTCCTTCCAGTATCATCGCGCATTGAGTGGCGCAAGCCTTGCTAGTGTTCCGATCGGACCCTCCCGCATCGACTGCAATCGCGCGAAGGTGAGCTCTGCGGTCAGCAGACGAATCTACGGTGCATGTCTCAAGCGATAGGGATCCAGTTGCAGGAAGGAGGCTCGGTGTCACAAGCCAACGATGTGTCAGCTGACATAGGTGTTCTGATCAGTTCGGCACGGGCATCCTTTCGAGAAATCCCGATGCCTCTTGCCGCCTGCAAGGCGTTGTGGAGGCGAGCGGCGGCCTGTGCTTACGGCACAGATCCTCTCGCACCGCATTCAGTCATGCCCCATGGATACACGACAACATCTCGCCCTGAGATTGCCGCAGTTCTGGAAGGCCTTCCTTTGGGTGAATGGTCAATGACGATGGCCGCCATCGACTTTCTTTTGAACGAGGTCGAGCGTTTGCGTCCGCACACTATTCTCGAGTTCGGCAGTGGCGCCAGTACACTGGCGCTGGCCTGCATCATGCGAGGTCTGTATGGTGGATCGAAGACCCCCCGCATTTTCAGCGTGGACCAATCTCCGCAATACGTGCAGCAACTCGAATCCCGTCTCCGGTTCCATGGGCTGCATGAGAGCGTACGGTTCATGACCGCTCCGCTGATATCCCAGATCATTCAGCACGTGAAGACGGACTGCTATCAGCTGCACGAGCAGGATCTTTACGAGTTCTTCGGACCGAGCAGACCCGACCTCGTCGTTGTCGACGGCCCCGCGGCCGACCATGGAGGCCGTTTCGGAACGATACCGCTCGTCAGAAATTTTCTGTCCGATCGCGCATGGATCTACATGGACGACGCCTTGCGGGACAGCGAACTCTCTATTGCCGATTGGTGGGACCGTCTCGGCTATGTGACGGATTGCGGTGTGCGCTGGTTAGGTAAGGGACTCCTGACCGCCCGGCTCAATTCGCGCAATCTACTGACTCACGAATCTGCGTATACCTCTCTGCTTCAACTTCTCGAACCGGCTGAGCAAGGACAGAGCCATCTGATCAGCCAGCTGCCGCCGCCGGCAGCTGTGGTTCGCGCTCCATTTTCATGCGAACGAGTGGAATCGAACGACCAGTTCGAGAAGGCCGTGGCCATTCCCGGACCATTGCCGGAGGGACAGCCGACGTGCCTGTTTCTCAATACCTACTATCCGGGCTTTCTGACGCACCACTATGGATCAATGCCAGGGCGGGCGTCGCAGTCGTATGAGGCACAGCGGTCCGCACTCCAACAAGCCTGCTTCGGAGACAGCGATTTTTACTCATCCGGATTGAAGCTGGCAGGCTGGCAGGCTGAAGATGTGATCGTGAATTGCGCCCCTCTTCAGGAAGCCTGGGCGCACGAGCAAGGCTATCGCCGCCACGGACAGCTCATAGATATTGCGATCGAGCAGATTCGGCGGCGGCACCCCGAGGTTCTCTATCTCCAAGACCTGGGACTCGCCTCGAAAGAGTTTCTTGCTCGCATCCGTCCGCATGTGACACTCATCGTCGGGCAAATTGCGTCTCCTGTTCCCGCCAATGCGGACCTGAAGGGGTTCGACCTGATCTTTTCTTCATTCCCTCATTTCGTCGAAGAGTTCCGAAGACAGGGGATCACGGCCTACTACCAGCCGCTGGCTTTTGAGCCACGTGTCGCCCGGATCGGGGCGACATCGGAGCGGATACACGCGGTCACATTCGTGGGCGGGCTCTCTCCTGCGCATCAGGAAAGGCGGCGATTTGTGGCTTCGCTGGCCAAGCTCGTTCCGCTCGAATGCTGGGGATATGGCGTCGAGTGTTTGCGTGCCTCCGGGGTCGAAGGGGCACGTCTGCACGGCGAAGTTTGGGGAGCCGATATGTTCGCCACTCTTTGCCGCTCTCAGATTACGATTAATCATCACATCGATGTCGCGCAGACTTACGCCAATAATATGCGGCTCTTTGAAGCCACCGGATGTGGCGCGCTACTGGTGACGGATCATAAGGACAATCTTCATGATCTGTTCACCATCGGGGAAGAGGTGATCGCCTACCGCTCGCTGGAGGAATGCGCGGATCTCGTCCAGTACTACCGTGCTCATCCGGAGGAGGCACGACGGATCGCCGAGAGAGGGCAGGCCCGGACATTCCGGGAGCATACCTATACGACACGCATGGCCCAGACAGCGGAGATTCTGAGCCGGCATCTAAAGGAGAGACAAGGTCATCGTCGCCTTCCTGCTCCAGACCTCGCGCATGTGTCGTATGGCAAGAAATCGATCCAGCCAAACGACATCACCACCGCCATGGCCACATCCTGGCAATCTCCGGCGATTCCTCTCAAGCAACGAGCGCTGGTACAGCAAGAACTGCTCGATCTGTATCGGGGCCATCCACCTCTGGTCTATCAGGTCTTGGCCGATGCCCTGAGGCCCTTCATCGTCCCGAACTGTCGTGTGGTCGAGATCGGTTGCGCGAGCGGCTACTACTACGAAGCCCTGGAGTATCTCCTCAATACAAGGCTCTCCTATGTCGGGGTTGATTTCTCGGCTGCCATGGTGGCGTTGGCACAACAATACTACCCGCGAGTGAGTTTTCAGGTAGGGAATGGGGCTGCGCTTCAATTTCCCGATCGCGGTTTCCTCATTGCCGTCTCTTCCTGCGTGCTCCTCCACGTCAACGACTATCCGCAGCATATTCGGGAAGCTGCGCGTGTTTCCTCGCACATTGTTGTGCTGCATCGAACGCCCATCTCTCGAGCGCAACCGACACGTCATTACAAGAAGTTTGCGTATGGAGTCGAAACACATGAACTGCGATTGAACGAGCCGGAGATTCTTGGTCTCTGCCACGATCAAGGGTTGGAGCTGGTCCAGCGATTGGAATACGACAGCCACCCTGAACGGGATGAATTCGAAGCCACGTATGTCTTCCGGAAGGCCTTCAGTCATGGATGAGAGATTTCGTTCGTCCAAAGTATTGATTACGGGCGGAGTGGGGTTTATCGGCTCCAACCTGGCACATCGGCTCGTTTCCATGGGCGCGGAGGTCACGCTGGTCGACAGTATGATTCCAGAGTATGGCGGCAACCTATGGAACATTCGCGAAATTCGGCACCGGGTGCAGACCAACATCTCCGACGTACGGGACGAACATTCGATGAAGTATCTGCTTCAGGGCTGCGATTATTTGTTCAACCTTGCGGGACAGACGAGTCACGTGGATTCCATGGACAACCCGCATCCGGATCTCGAGATCAATGCCCGTGCGCAGCTGTCCATCCTTGAAGGTTGCCGCCACCACAACCCGAACATCAAGGTCGTCTTTGCCAGCACCCGGCAAATTTACGGGCGGCCTCAGTACTTGCCGGTGGATGAGCTGCACCCCATTCAGCCTGTCGATGTCAATGGTATCAATAAGCTGGCAGGGGAGATGTACCACTTGCTGTATTGCGGGGTGTACGGGATTCGAACGGCAGTGCTTCGCCTGACCAACACCTATGGCCCGCGGATGCGGGTCAAAGACGCTCGTCAAACGTTTCTCGGAGTCTGGATTCGACGGCTCATCGATGGCCGGCCTATCTTGGTGTATGGGGATGGGAAGCAAGTTCGGGACTTCAACTACGTTGAGGATGTTATTGACGCGCTGCTCCTTGCCGCCTCGATGGATGAGGCCAACGGCGCGGTGTTCAATCTGGGAGCCGGCGACCCCCTCAGCCTGGAAGAAACCGCAAAGCTGTTGATTGAAATTTACGGTAAAGGTTCCTACGAGCTGGTTCCATTTCCATCCGACAGGCAAGTGATCGACATCGGCAACTACTACGCGAACTATCACAAAATTCAGTCGCGGCTTGGCTGGCAACCGCACACATCGCTTCGAACCGGTCTAGAACACACACTCGCTTTCTACGGACGCTACTCCATGCACTACTGGCAGGATGCCCATGCCGCGTGACCCCATCCCACTGATGGATCCCGGCTTGCAAATGCGACTCTGCGGGGAGTCCGTGCGGACGGCCTTCGATCGAGTTCTGGCAAGCGGGTGGTACATCCTCGGCGACGAGGTCCGGGCGTTTGAGCGGGAGTGGGCCGACTTTCTTCGAGTATCGCACTGCATCGGAGTCGGGAACGGGACCGACGCGCTTGCATTGGCGCTGCAGGCTGTCGGTGTAGGAACGGGAGAGGAAGTGATCACCGTATCCCATACGGCTGTGGCGACCGTAGCTGCCATCGAACAGATCGGTGCTGTCCCTGTGTTCGCCGATATCGATCCGCGCTCTCGCTGCATGAGTCCGGCCCATCTTCCAGAACTCATCACGAAGAACACCCGTGCCATTGTCCCGGTTCACATGTATGGCCAGCCGGCACCGATGGAGATGATCTTGGCCGTGGCGAAAGACCATGACCTCAAGGTCGTGGAAGATTGTGCTCAGGCCCATGGTGCGACGTTGAGCGGGCAATACGTCGGCACATTTGGCGATGCCGCTGCCTTTAGCTTTTATCCGACGAAAAACCTCGGCGCGCTCGGAGATGCCGGAGCCGTTGTCACAAACGATCCAAAGCTGGCTGAGTCGGTCAGGATGCTGCGGGAGTATGGATGGCGCGAACGCTATGTCAGCCTCACATCCGGAAGAAATTCGCGACTCGATGAACTTCAAGCCGCCATCCTGCGGGTAAAACTTCCGCGCCTCGACCACGACAATGTTCGCCGTCGCACTATCGCAGCCGCCTATACAGACGTCTTGCGGAATTCCACCCTTGTGACCCCTGCCCGGATTGAGGGAACGGAACATGCGATGCATCTGTACGTCGTCGAATGTCCCGACCGGCCGGCATTTGAGCATTTCCTGAATGGCGCCGGGATTGCGACCGGGCGTCATTATCCGCTCGCCGTCCATCAGCAGCCGGCCTATGCCGGAAGAATTCGAGGCAGCCAGGCGCTTCCCATGACCGAGGCATTCTATCAACACCTGGTGACGCTGCCCTGCTATCCGGAGCTGAGAGAAGAAGACGTGGCTCACATTTCGGAGACACTCATCCGGTGGAGCAGCCGGAGCCGTGCCACACAGAGATGTCAGACCAGTCAGAGAGCGGAAAGGGTGATGTGATGCCACGCTACTATTGCACGTATTTCGATCGTCAATATCTGCTCAGAGGGATTGCCCTCATGACCTCTCTGGCGCGACATTCAGACGGCAATGTCACGTTCTTTGTAGTCTGTGCGGATGAACTCACCAGGCTCCTTCTCACGAAATTGGCCATTCCCCATGTGACCATCATTCCGCTGCATGACACCGAACGGGGCGACAAAACCCTGCTCGCCACCAAACAGACACGTTCATTGATCGAGTACTATTGGACCCTTACGCCCACAGTGATCCTGCGTATTCTCGAAGCACATCCCGCCATCGACGTGTTGACCTATCTCGATGCGGACCTGTTTTTCTTCTCATCGCCCGAACCCATCTATGAAGAACTTGGGCAGAATTCCATTCTCATCCATGAGCATCGATTCTCGCCGAGTCAGGCCCACCTGGGCTCCCATAATGGTCGATTCAACGTGGGTCTTCTGAGCTTCCGGCGGGACACCCAGGGATTGCAAGCCTTGCGATGGTGGAGAGAACGCTGTCTCGAATGGTGTTTTGCGAGGTATGAACAGGGAAAGATGGGCGATCAGCTCTATTTAGAAGATTGGCCGACGCGCTTCAAGGGAGTGACCGTTCTGCAACATCCCGGCGGGGGTGTGGGGCCGTGGAATCACGATCAGTATGACATACGGGCTTCCGATGATGGCCGGACCCTGATCGAACACGCCTCTCTTATCTTCTATCACTTTCATTCACTGAAGTCGGTCAGCCCCGATTTGGCCGTTCCTGTCTCTCACCCTCACTATCGCTTGACGATTCCTGTCTTGCGCCATTGTTTTGTTCCGTATCTCGATGCCCTCGCACTGGCACACCACTGTCTGACCAAGGTTATACCGGATGCGCGTTGGGGTTTTGAGCCGTCACTGGAAATTCCGCACGAGGTATCACTGATAGCCCGGCGCTCCCTCGCAGACAGGCTCACATCGCGCACCGGGGCCTACCAACGGATCGCTCTGAACAACGAATGGGATGCATATTGCTCCGGACAAGTCATCGACAGAGCGAAGTTCAGTTCAACCCCACGAGTCACAGATGGATCTGAAGCCGCCTCCCTGCGCAATCAGAATCCACAGGCCAGATCAATTTCTGCATTGCCCAAGGAGAGACCTATCGTGCCAGGCCAATCGCAACATGACCTTCTGAACTCGCTCGCGAATACTCCGCTCGCCGGGAACATTCGCGTGCTCTGCGTCGGTGGGGCTCACCGTTACCAAGAGCGGCAGCTCTTCGATCAGCTCTTTCCAAATCTCGAGCACATCTACTTGTTCGAGCCTATTCCGGAATTGGTTCGACAGTTGAAGCAGTGCGAGAGGACCGACGCACGGGTACGCGTATTCCCGTACGCGTTGTCAGACCACAATGGAGCACAGGACTTTTTCATCACCAATAACGATGGGGAGTCCAGTTCACTGCTCCGTCTGGGTACACACCGGGAGATCTTTCCACACGTCAGAGAAGTACGGGCAACTCGAGTTGAATGTCGGACGCTCGACCATGTCATTCAGGAAGCCGGCTTGTTGAAGCCCGACATGCTGCTCCTCGACGTGCAAGGGGCGGAATACCAAATCCTGTCCTCGTTGTCTCCCGGGCTCAAGAACCACATCCAGGTTCTCTATGTCGAAGCAAGTCTTGAAGAAGTCTATCAAGGGGCCCGCTGCCTCGACGATCTTGTGGCGGTGCTTGCCGATGATCATCAACTCGTCTCATTTGCGCCCTTGTCACCGCACTCGCCGACACATGGCAATGCGTTGTTTACGAATCGCCGGCTGAACGAGTCACGAGCCGCGTCAGCCGGGCTCAAGGCTGCCCGGGAGGTTCCGCTCATCTCAGTCATCGTCTCCAGCTATTGCGCCGAAGCGTTCATGCAGGAATGTCTTGAGGATCTGGAACGCCAGACCATGAGCCGACACATGGAGATCATGGTGGTGGATGCCGCGTCGCCGGAGAACGAGCGAGCCATTGTCGCTGCCTTTCAGGAGCGTTACACGAACATTACCTATCTCAGGACACCGACCAGGATCGGCGTGTATGCCGCTTGGAACATGGCATTGAAGCTCGCGACGGGCACCTACGTGACGCCGTTCAGTACAAACGACCGGCTTCGTCCCGATGCGTATGAGATCCTGGCACGCGCGCTTGATGAACATCCGGATGTGGCGCTGGTGTATGGCGATACCTATCTGACCTCGCACCCACATCAAACCTTCGAGCATCATCAACGCGAAGGAGTCTGGACATGGCCCGAGTATAGCTATCGCGATCTGTGTCGACGGTGTCTCGTCGGCCCTCATCCCATGTGGCGGCGTTCCGTTCACCAGGAGATCGGTCTATTTGACGAAAGCTTCGTGGCACTGGGAGATCAGGACTTCTGGCTTCGTCTGGGCGCCAGCCGTCGGCTTCTCCATATTTCCGAAGTCACCGGACTCTACTGGCGGTCTTCAGAAGGATTATCCAACAAGCCGGAAATTGCCAATCCCGAAGAATCGCGTCTGCGCGCGCGATATGGTCAAGGGATAGCTCCCACACCTGTGTCTCCAACTTCCAGTTTCGATTGCTCCATCATCATTCCGGTGTGGAATAAGCGAGAATTGACAGAGCAATGCCTGTCGGAATTGGCAAAGGTCACATCCGGCATCTCCTACGAAGTGATCGTTGTGGACAATCATTCGACCGACGATACCGGACGTTTTCTCAATCAGCTGAGCGGCGATATCCAGATCATCCGAAACAGTGAGAACCTCGGATTCGCCAAGGGGTGCAATCAGGGAGCCAGGGCGGCGCGGGGGCGATTCCTCATCTTTCTGAATAACGACACGATTCCCCTAGAGAATTGGCTGACAGCCCTGGTTGCTGAAGTCACCTCCCAGCCGGATGTCGGGGTTGTGGGCAGCAAACTGCTGTACGAAGACGACACGATTCAACATGCAGGCGTCGTGTTCTCGCGGGCCGATTGCATACCATACCACGTCTATCGGAATTTTCATCGTGACCATCCGGCGGTCAACCGGCGTCGAATATTCCAATCAGTCACGGCGGCCTGCATGCTGATTAGGCGTGAGATCTTCGAGGCTGCGGGAGGATTCGATGAAGGATTCCAGAACGGGTTTGAAGATGTCGACCTGTGTTTGAAGGTCAAAGAGAAAGGTTGGAAGATCGTCTATCAACCTCTGAGCGTGCTCTATCATCTTGAAAGTCAAACACCAGGGCGAAAAACCAACGAACAGGCCAACGCGGTCCGATTTCTCACCCGCTGGGGCCAGCACTGGTGGCTGGCGGACGAAGATCTCTACTATTACGAAGATGGGTACATGTCCATCCATACGAAGGACCAGGACAAGGACCACGACAAGGAGATGTTGGAGCTTCAACCACTTCGGGATGGGAGAGAGAAGCTGTCATGGAAACTGGTTGCCGATACGGAACAAGCTGCGCTTCATAAAGATATTCCTCTGGTTGAGTCCCTGCTGGCTAGGTGGGAGGAATGGCCTTCTGTGGCAGATGTCCTCACCTGGGCAGCCTGGCTATGCACCAAAACAGGCCACGTGTCGTGCAGCCGGCAGTACTATCAAAAACTCGTGCGGGATCATGACGACCCCGCCGCGAGAAAAGCCTTGGCACGAGTGGTGTTGGAAGATGGGAATCTATCGGAAGCCTATTCTCTCCTGAGTCCTTTGTTAAAGCGGTTCTCCGAGGACGGTGAGGGCTGGCTCTTGCGCGGCATCCTCGACATGCAGGGGACACAATATACCGAAGCAGAACAAGCATTCCGGACTGCACTGGCTCATGGCGGCGATAGACGTAAAGCCATGATGGGTTTGGGGATGGCCCGCCTGGGTCTCAACGAATCCGACCAGGCATGGAACGACTTCCGTACCGTACTGACCGAATTTCCAGACGATGCCGATGCTATCCATTGGCTTCTGCGGGCGGGTACCGTGTGCGGATTGTGGGGAGAATTGAGTGAGTGTCTTCACATCTTTGTCTCAAGAAACCCGGCTAATTTGTCCGTTCGATATGCATTGGCGGGGGTGCTCATACGAACCGGACAGATCGAACTTGCACAGCGGGAATATCAGACGTTGTGCGCCCTGGCTCCTTCTTATGAGGGGCTTGAGGAATTGGCGCGGGCGCTGTCGCCTCAAGGAACCTTGGCGGAAACCGCTCCACCGGTTTGACCACACGATGACCACACGAGCCCTCATGATCCAACTTGCCAGACTGGGTGATCTTGTTCAGAGTCTCCCGGCTTTTGCCTCACTCTTGCCTGGCTATCCTCACCGGTCTCTCGATCTGCTCTGTCCGGCTCCTCTGGTGGACATTGCACGACTCTTTCCTGACGTGGGCCATGTTCTGGAGTGGAACGGGGCTCGATGGCATGAGTGGGCCGAATTATTCGCCGGAGAGTTTCAGCGGTCGCGGTTACAAGAAGTCGAACAGTACCTCGTTGCATTGACGGCCGAACCCTATACGAAGGCCTATGTCTTGAATCATCACCCACGGGCAATCCTGGCAGGTACGTTATTGTCGGTCCAGGTTCACGGACCAAAGCTCCGCGGGCCATTGGATGATGCGCTGTCACCCTGGGGATCATATCTGCGACAGGTGGCACACACGCGTGGCTCCAATCGCATTCATCTCTCCGATACGTTCTGTGGGCTGTGCGGAGTGACCCCTCCACGAGTTCCGCCAGTGTTGATACTGCCGGAGACCGATCTTCCCGATGATCTGACTGATGTCGGCATATCGGCCGGGCAATGGATCGTTGTGGTGGTGGGAGCCGGTGACGCGGATCGATCAATTCCGGTTCCGGTCTGGGCAGAATGGATCTCATCGATGCTCGCGCATGATTCAGTGTCCGGGATCGTATTGATCGGCACCGAACGCGACCAGACCAGAGCCTTTGCGATCCAGGACCGGCTCTCGTCGATGATGGCAGGACGTGTGTGGGATGCCACCGGCCGTACGACACTGCAACAACTCGTCACGCTCATGAAGCGATGCCACTGGGCGGTCGGCGCCGACACGGGCCCGCTGCATCTGGCGGCTGCGCTCGGGGTGAGAGCGATGGGGTTCTATTTCTCGCACGCGCGAGTGCATGAAACCGGGCCTTATGGGCAGGGCCACTGGGTGTGGCAAGCGGATCGGGTTCTGCCGGAGACCTGGCCGATCCTAGCAAGCGTGAAGATTATTCGAGAGGCGGCGACCGTGTCTCATCAAGAACCAGTCACAGGATGGTCCTTGTGGCAGTCTCACCATGACGAATGGGGGGCCATCTTCAGGCCTGTAGGCGTCGAAGATCCAGAAGCGGATCAGCGATCTGCTGTTTGGCATGAGTTATCAGAGCGGCGCTTGTTGCTACAAGGTGTGCAATGAACTCCTTCGAGGCCAATGTCAGCCGGCTGGCACAGAATGATCCTGCTCTGGCAGCGGCGCTCCGTCAGAGCGGAGGAGGAACGCTGGAGATTGTTCCGGCACGTACCGGCATACCATCGGCGCGCGCGCATGGACGCTGGATTCACAGCGCCTATGATCCAATTAGAGAAGCGCAGGCATGGGCCGAGGGCCAAGCCTATCAGGACGGAGAAACGATTGTCGTGTTCGGCGTCGGGCTGCTCTATCACGTCGAAGCGTTATGCGCGCGTCTGCCTTGGACGGCATCGGTCATCCTTGTCGTTCCCGATCTGAGCGTCTTGGCCGATGCGGCATCGGCTCGTACATGGGGTGACTGGATTGGTCGCGTGTCCTTGGCGTGGGGTGATATCGACGTGATCAGTCATGTAGTCGCTGACATCGGCCATCCGCTTCGGCTCGTGACCTACGCCCCGGCTGCGGCTCTGCATGCGGCAGCGCATCGTAATATTGAAACGGCCTTGCAGCGGAAGGCTGCTGCTCAGGCCGGCGGCCGGCTACGCGTCGCCGTCGTTGGGCCGATCTATGGAGGGTCACTGCCGATTACCCGTTATGCGGTCAGCGCGCTCGAATCACTCGGACATGACGTGCGCTGGCTCGACCATAGCGTCCACGCCACAAGCTATCATCAATTAGAGTTGCTCAAGAATCCCCACCATCGCCTGGCCTTGCAGAGTAAGTATGCGGAGATGTTGAGCCGAGTCACGATGGCCCAATTGGCGGAGGACCCACCCGACCTTGTTCTTTCACTGGCACAAGCGCCATTGATTCTTCCAATGTTGGAGCATCTCAAACGCAAACGATTTGTGACGGCGATGTGGTTCGTCGAGAATTACCGGCATCTGACCTATTGGCAACAATTGGCGGCGGGCTATGACTATTGGTTTGTAATACAGCAAGATCCCTGCATCGCAGCCCTCAAACAGGCGGGCGCGAAGGAAGTGCGCTATCTGCCGATGGCGGCCGATCCATCCATACATCGCCAGCTGGAGTTGACGCAGGCTGAGCGCGAGGAATACGGATCGGACGTTTCCTTTGTCGGCGCAGGTTATGCCAACCGTCGTGGGATCTTTCCCCGACTTCTTGGGCAAGATTGGACATTCAAGCTTTGGGGGAACGAATGGGACGGCGCCGTCGATCTGATCTCCGTGCTTCAACGGAACGGTAAACGTGTCGATACCGATACCTGTCAGAAAATATTCAATGCGAGTGCCGTAAACCTCAACCTGCATTCTTGGGCCGGGGCCGGCTTCGATCCTGAGGGAGACTTTGTGAATCCCCGCACGTTCGAACTGGCCGCGTGCGGAGCCTTTCAGATCACCGATCGACGTTCGTTGCTCCCGGACCTCTTTGCACCGGATGAAGTGGCCACGGTGTCGTCACCCGACGAAATCTCCAGTGAAATCATCCGCTGGCTTCGGGAGCCAGAACGACGCCATTCCATGACAGAGAAAGCCCGCCGGCATGTCCAGGCCGAACATACCTATGCACACCGGATGCGCAGCCTGCTGTCTCAGCTCGGTGTTTCCAGTCCCGATCGCATCGGGTCGATTCTGAGGGGAGACCGTCAGGCAGATGCTCTTGCCACTGCGGCGACGGAATCATTTCCCTCTCTTGCATCGACCCTGCGCACATTTCCTTCTGATCAACGTGTGGAGTTGAAACAGCTCGCAGCGCAGATCCGTTCACGCGGCCCCATGGGTGTATTGTCGAAGGAGGATCTCATGGTGCTGATGCTGGACGAGTACCGGTCCGAGACAAAAGATTTGGTGTAACTGATCAGGTGTTCAGGCTGAAGGTTTTTAGATTGAAGGCTTTGATGCGAGATAATTTACAACCTTCAGCCTTCAGCCTGAACCCCTGAGTAGCCACGACTTGATATGACGAAACAAGTGCTGATCATCAATGTGACTCGCATGGGGGATCTGATCCAGACCGGTCCCTTATTGTCCCGATTGCGTGAAGAATGGCCGGATGTTGCCATTGACCTGATCGTCGATCGAAGTTTCGCACCGACGGCGGCACTCCTGACCGGCCTCAGGCAGGTCATCACGTGCGACTTCACTCGATTGCTCGATGACTGCCGGACGCATTCGAAAAGTCTCGTGACACTCATGCAAGAGATGACAGCGTGGGCCGCACCGCTGAGAGCTGCGCAATACGATCGCATCGTCAATCTCACCTTCAATCGCCAAACGGGTTTATTGGCATCGTATATCGGCGCGCCGGATCTGCGGGGGATTACGGCCGGGCCGGACGGCAGTCCTATCGTGCAGAATCATTGGCTGTCCTACTTCACGGATCTGCATCGCCATCGGCGGTTCAATCGGTTCAATCTGGTGGATCTCTACGCCATGGGTGGAAGCGGTCCCGGCGACTTCACGCCGCTGTCGGTCTCTGTTCCGTCCGATGGGAGAGCTTGGGCCGGTGAGTTTCTCCGGAGTGAGAAGCGGACGGTTCGCCGGTGGATCGCTGTACAGGTTGGAGCCAGTGATGTCATGAAAGCCTGGCGGCCCGAGTATTTTGGCAGGACTCTGGCACAGCTGAGCCGGCACCCGGATATCGGATTTGTTCTGATCGGCACAGCTGCCGAGGCAGAGTCTATCGAGCTGGCAAAGACGGCGTACCGAGCCGGTGGCGGCATTGCACCGCTTCTCGATGCAAGCGGAAGGACGACACTCCATCAACTCGTCGGCCTGCTCTCGAGTTGTCAGCTGCTTCTTACGAACGACACGGGGCCGATGCATCTTGCCGTCGGCGTCGGAACTCCGGTCATTGACCTGTCGGTCGGCCATGTCGATCATCATGAAACCGGCCCCTATGGACCGGGCCATTGGGTGGTTCAGCCGGATCTTACCTGCTCGCCATGTGGGTTCGATCAGATTTGTGCCCATCACGCCTGTAAAGATCGATTGGTTCCCGAGGAGATTGCGAAGCTCTGTCTCCATGTTCTGGGGCTTGCTCCGTTTCCCTCCTGGAGCGCGGGGGTACGGGTCTATGAGTCCGGCGTTGATAGCGATGGACTCGGTTGTTTCACCTTGCGCGCGGGGCATATGGAGACAACTACTGCGTGGTATGCCGCATTTTGGAGGAGATTCTGGTATGAGGATTTCACGGGCAAACCGAGCCGGGTGGATCCGTGTCTTGACACGGCGCCCGACCAATCCCGAGCGTTGGCCTGGATGAAAGAAGCGGTTCAATCTCTGTGCCGGTTGGAGCAGGACGCCCGGCATATCGCGGCACTCACAAGGCGGCGCCCTCTACCGGTCGCACTTCTACAACGAGAACAGGCGCGGCTTCGCCAAGAACGAGAGCAGCTTCTGCCTCGAATGATGGCCCATTCCGTCACAGGCCCGTCCACCGTTGGCATGATCAGAGACATCCACAATGATGACGTCGTCGGGCTGACACTGTTGGCCGATCGGCACGCAAAAGCCTATCGCCGCTGGCACGAGCGAGTGGTGCGAGTACAACAACTTGTCTCGACATATCCTTGCCTGAATAAAACGGGTAGGCACGCGTTACCGATGATGCCGAGTGCAGCCACGGGGTAGGCCTGCGAGACATGCGAGACGAGACGAAGAACGGTTTGAGCTTTCCGGAATCTCGAACTCCATGCTTCGGCTCTTGCATGTCGCGCTCTTCTCGCCTGTGTCGTGTTTCACGCAGTAGATCATTCACAAGGAGTTGAATCATGCGAATTACGCTTGATCAGGATCAGTGGGATGCCAGTGGCGATCAGCTTGTCGGTGAAGTCTTGACCCAGGTCAGCGATCGGGCCCATGCGCGCCATCGGCTGGTCACATCGCTCGTGCTCGGAGGGCGTCCGATTACTGATCGGGATCTCCGGCCCATGTTGTTGAACAAGCCGCTCAAAGAGGTCGGCCCGATCGAAGCCTTGTCGCAGGACATTCCCGAGATCATGAAGGATGCAGCGCCGGCTATCACGAAGTTTGCGTCGACCTTGAGAGCCGAGGCCCTGGGATTCGTCATGCCGCTGCGTACAAACGGCATCATTCCTTCTGCGGTGGACCGATGGTTCGGACAGTTGGCCGATTATGTGGAACTTCTTGAGGTCTCCGGGCAGGGCGGTCCGGCCAACGGTGATCTACAAGTTTTGTCTTCCTGGATTCAGGAACTCTTGGACGCCCGATCCATCCAGGATCCGGTTCGCATGGCGGATATCCTGGAGTTCGAGATTCTTCCGTCTTTGGCTTCAAGCCTGCGTGATTCATGAAGGTTGGTCGCGAAAGCGTGCAGACGCGTAGCGAGACGGGTACTCGGAGACGTGAAGCCTTGAGGCACTACCTCATGCCCTCTCAAGTATGGATAGGCTGAGACCGATAAGGGATGCACGACCAGGGAACCTTGCCGGTATGCATGCTATTGGTGGGGACTGAGGTCGAAACAATCTTGGCACGGATGCCGGGAAGTACGAGTGGTTGATTCGTCCGGTTTTCAAGGAGGATGAGGTCCATGGCTTTAATCGTCAACAATAACCCGGCTTCGATCGCAGCTCAGCGCAATTTGACCGTGAACACGAACCAGTTGCAACGGTCCGTGGAACGGTTGTCTTCTGGTCTTCGGATCACTCGCGCAGCGGACGACGCCGCCGGACTCGGTGTGTCGGAAACATTGCGTGCCCACATTCGCAGCATCAACCAAGCAACACGTAACGCGAATGACGGCATCAGCCTGACGCAGGTCGCCGACGGCGCCGCGGCCACCATCGGGAATCTGCTCTCCCGTCTTCGTGAACTCTCTTCACAGTCTGCCAGCGGTACAGTCGGTGCGACAGAACGGTCCTACTTGGACCAGGAGTTTGTGGCGCTTCGGTCCGAAATCGATCGGATCGCAACGGTGACCGAGTTCAATGGCCAGGCGCTGTTGAGTGGGGCCACCAATTCATTCGAGGTCTTCATCGGCTTCAAGAGCGGCTCGGGCAACTCGCTGTCTGCCGATCTGAACGATTTGGACATCACGAGCATTGGGTTGGCGACCGTGAATATCTCGACGTCTGCCAATGCTCAGAGCGCGTTGAGCAATATCGACAGCGCGATCAGTTCCATTGCCACCGCCCGAGCGGAATACGGCTCCATACAAAACCGTTTTGAAGCAGCCATCTCGAATCTCCAAATCACGAGCGAGAGCTTCACGGCTGCTGAATCTCGGATCCGCGATGCGGATATTGCTTTTGAGACGGCGCAATTCACTAAGAATCAGGTGCTTGTGCAATCGGGAATCGCGGTGTTGGCACAGGCCAATGCGCTTCCGCAACAGGCACTCGCGTTGCTGCGGTAGACCGATCCATCATTCCGCCGGAGTCCCAGCCGCCTGACCGGCGGCTGGGACTCCGGCGGAAGATGAGGGCGCACCGTCTCATAGGAGGCAAATATGGTTCAGAATATTCGAGCGCCTCAAGACTTCTATATCCCCCAGCGCCAATCCGAGGGCGATGCGAGGCCGGTTCGCGGTGGGGAAGACAGGGCGGAAGCCGCCGTCAAGACTTCTGCTCCGGAACCGGCAACAACAAGGGAGCAGTTGGATCAGGCGGTTGCCCGCGTCAAGGACGTGCTTCGTGCCACCACATCCAAGTTGGAGATTGAGATCGATCCCGATTTGCAGAAGGCAGTGGTCAAGATTCGCAACGGAGAATCCGGAGAAATCATCAGGCAAATTCCCGCGCAGGAACTCCTGGACCTGGCTAAGTATCTGGATGAACCGAAAGGCCTCTTGGTTCGGGAACGCGTGTAACACGGAACGTTGAATCCATGGCATCGATTTCATTCGGGGGATTGGGAAACGGGCTGGATTTTGGCCAAGTGGTCGATCAGCTGGTCAAGATCCAGCGCCTTCCTATCGATCAACTCAATCAGAAGAAAACGACTGCGCAGTCAAAATTGACGGACTATGCCCTGCTCGGGGGGAAGCTCCTGGCCTTGCAAGCGGCCGGAGACGCCCTGCGATTGCCGACAGCCTTTGACCGATCGGGCACGACCGTCTCAGACCAGACCGCCTTGACCGCCTCCGCATCATCGACTGCGACGCCGGGATCCTATCTCGTCCGGGTGACGCAACTGGCCCAGTCGCATCAGATTACCCACAAAGGAGCCACAGCCGTCGCGAGCTCCACCACCGATATCGTCAGTGGCGCATCGGCCTCTTTTACCTTCCGCATTGGAACTGGAGCCGATCAGACCGTGACGTTGAGCGACACCGCTACGCTCGAAGACTTGCAGACCGGCATCAACGACTTGGGCGCCGGCGTAACTGCGTCGATTGTCAATGCAGGCAGCGAGACCACGCCGGCGTATCGATTGCTGCTCACGGCTACGGCGTCAGGAGCGGGCCATGGGGTCACGATTGTGACCGACGGAACCACATTGGACTTTGCCAATGGAGGTGGCACGGGAGGCGTCGACACCTTGCAAGCTGCACAGGATGCCATTGCCATCGTCGGCGATCCGACATTGAACCCTATGACCCTGCAGCGCAGCAGCAATTCCATCACGGACGCGATTCCCGGCGTCACGCTTGCGCTGCTCAAGACGACCGGATCCGATACCGTGACCGTCAATGTCACACGCGACAACAGTGCGGTGAAAGACAACATCAAAAAGTTCGCCGCAGCCTACAATGACATCGTGAAGTTCGTGAACGAACGCACCGCGTACGACGTCGCGACGAAGAAAGGCGCACTCTTCTTTACCGAACCCACGGCCAAAGGATTTCTGACGCAACTCCGGCAGGCCCTTTCCGCTCCTGTCAGCGGGCTGACCGGCTATTCGTCCGTGGGGGAAATCGGCTTCAAGACGGAACGTGACGGCGTGATGACGGTGGATGATGCCAAGCTGGATAGCGTACTCAGCACAAATTATAGTGCGGTCAAATCTCTGTTCATCAATCAGACAACCGTGACCGGTGTCGCCCAACGAATCAATGCGGCGATCGACGCGATTGATGATATCAGTGCAGGGTCGCTCACCGTTCGCAAGAACGCATTGACCAAGCAACTCAATGACCTGACGCTCGAGATCGGCAGGAAAGAAGATGCCCTCTCAGCCTATGAAGAAGCGCTCAAGAGGCAATATGCCGCACTCGACAGCCTTCTGAGCCGTTTGAACAGCCAGAGCACCTTCTTGCTTTCACAGGGAGCACAATAATGAACGCTCTACACAGCACGGCAGCGGCTTCACGGTATCGACAAACAGAGGTGCTGACCACCTCCGGAGTTCAACTCATCGTGCTGCTGTATGATTCCGCGATTCAGGCGGTCGAATTGGCGGGTGACGGAATCGCCCGGCAACATCAATCCGATAAGTCCAGATTTCTCGGGCGCGCTGTCGGGATTGTCGGTGAATTATCCAGCGTCCTCGACTTCGAGCGGGGTGGTGAGATCGCCAAGTCGCTCTACAGACTGTATGAGTACATGCTCTCGGAGATGACGCAGGCGAATCTCCGCAACGATGCCCATCGTCTCGAAGGTCCTTTGCGATGCCTGAAGGAAATGCGCGACGCCTGGCACGTCGTGGCTCAGCAACAGAACCAGCCGATGTACCTTCCGCGAGGGTAAAATGCGTCTATCGAGCGCGACAGTCTGGCAGGAGAAATTGCGTGACTTGACGATGCAGGCCTGTGAAGCTGCGGAGCTCGGATGTTGGGATCAGGTTGAGGAATGTTACCGGCTGCGGGGCGAGCATCTCCGTGACTATCCGATGCCTCCGGCCTTGGCTGCCGACCTGAGCGTATTCGATCGGGAGATTGCCGTGCGAATTGCGAACGCTCGTTCGGCCGTCCAATCGCAGCTGGCCGAGACAGCGAAGACCCGCCGGAATTTGCAAGGCTTGCGGTCCTGGCAAGGGATGAATGAGTTGGAGCGCCTTCACATGAATCAACTGGCGTGATGGGCCGGCATGGGTTGCGATGGTGAGTCAGATCAATCATGTTGTCCGAGCTATCAGTGGCCTGTGCACATCCCGCCGACCACACAACAGAATTCTGGACAAATTGGGCAAGGCCGCAAAGGATCAGATGTGAATCTCCACAGATTTTCACCGGCGTAAATATAAGAATCTAATACATGAGGTCTATAATCTAACTAAATGATAAGACAAGGAGTGTCTTATATGAAGCAGGACAGGATGTCCGGGGCAGCGACCGCCGATTCCAACGGCACTTTCGGTCGAAGCGACGCAAAGAACCAGTCCATCTCTATCTATATTTCAGGAAGTCCTGGGTTTCACCGTCAGGTAGCGGAGCTTCCTATTGAATCGACAGACTATGTTGTATGCCGCTTCACGGAAAATCGTACGCTTCTCGATGCCGTGAAAGCCAGTCCTCCCTCTGCGCTTCTCTACGAAATTCCTACAAGTCGCGAAGGAGTCATCCGGTTTCTTGAACAACTTGCAGAGCTGGAACACGACGCCTGTGTCATCATGTTCGGTCCGGAAATCGGAGCAGAGCTGGTGGCTCGCTGTCTGCGCAATGGCGCGTTCGACTATCTCACGGTTCCGGTTTCATCCACCCGCTTGATGGCATCGCTTCAGGACGGTCTGGTAAATCGTCGGGCCTTCCGAACGGTGCGTACTCTCTCACAAGAGCTTGCCCAATCGAACGAGCTGCTCGTCGGCGAGCGCATTGCGCTCAGGCATTGGAACAGAAATCTCTTGACCTTGAATCATCTGACACAGGTATTGACCGGTTCGTTGGATAACGAGACCATTGTCCGGTCTCTGTTCACGGGACTCGCTACCCTTATTCCATTGGATATGGTTGGCCTCGCATTCATGGAGCCACTGTGGGTAAGGACCTGGTCTCGTTCATCTGTGCTCCCACGCGATGAAATGTGACTTCGAGAACGATTACTCCGTCGTGTGCGAGAACGCGCTGAGCCAGGGCCGAATGTCCGACAGCCGTTGGGTCCCATACAGGCCGCGGTCTTACCGGAAGAAGACTATGCCACGGGGTCATGGTTCCCCACCCTATACGACGACGGCCACACGATGGTGATTCCACTGATCCTTGCTCCGGGTAAACGGGGAGTCCTTCATCTCGAACGCCGGGATAACAAGTTTTCCGAATCTGAATTTCAAGTATTGTCAACCGTGGGCACGTCACTCGCGTTGGCGTTCAGGAATGCCGATATTCATCGGCAGATGCAGGAATTAGCTTCACGCGACAGCCTCACGGGATTGTTGAATCGCCGGACACTTGAGTCTGTTCTCCTGCGTGAATTGAAGGCAGGTTCCCGCTATCGCACATCGGCCTGTTTTATTCTGGTAGACCTCGATTACTTCAAGGTGGTCAATGACCACCTTGGCCATCTCGCTGGAGATCAGGTGCTCATGAGCGCAGCGACCTTGATGCGAAGAGCGGTTCGCGATATCGATTCGGTGGGGCGCTATGGCGGGGAAGAGTTCGGGATCGTTCTCCCCCATACCGATCTCGACCGCGCACTGGTACTGGCGCAGCGGCTGCGACGTCAGTTTGAAAGTCAGGAGTTCAAAGCGGGCGAAGGGGGCGTGCGGTTGACCGCCAGCATCGGCGTGGCTCACATCCCCGACGCCGGCATTCACTCCGTATCCGACTGGATTGCGGCGGCAGATTCTGCGCTGTACGACGCCAAAGCTCTGGGAAGAAACCGCGTGGTCGTCCATGTATCGGATCAGGATGCACCGGTCGAATCCGCCATGTTGCTCTCCGCTGCAGCATGATCATCCCGGCAGATGAAAGAGCACAACCATGCCGTCACCATCGACCAACATAACCAAGGTATCGCCGGACGAGAGACGTGAGTGGATTCGAATCGACGATCGGGTGCTTCTTGAGTACCGACTCGTGACCGATCAGGCGGAAGGGCCGGCACCAGGTATCCCGCCCGCCAGCGACGACGCGATCACGGCGGCTATCGCCAAGCCCACCTCCGACTTATTGTTTCGCAGCGGAGAACAACTGGCGCAATCACCCCTCCTTCCATGGATCATGAAAGTGGACTGGCTCTTGGAGGTCATGGTGAAGACACTTGCCAAGATGCATCCGGAAGGGATCGCGATTGCTCAAGTGGCCGATGTGACGTTGAGCGGGGGAGGGATAGGCTTTCTTTCCCAGCGGAAATTTGCCGTCGACGACCTGTTGAGGCTCAAGATTATCCTGCCGCCTTTTACGCCGATTCACACGACCGCCCGGGTGATTCGGTCTACCACGGCCAAAGACGGAATACAGTACGACATCGCAACGGAATATATCGAGCTCAGTCCGGATGATCAGGAGCATTTGATCCGTCACATCATTCAGACACAGGCAGAACGATTGCGTGCGCGCCGCAAGTCTATCGGCTAGAGGGCAAGAGGATATGCTTCACCAGATTGTCGGCAATGGCTCCGAGTGCCGCGGCGGCCGGCAAGTGAGGCTCACAATCGACCACCGGCAGATAGCATCGTACGGCACGTTCCATCATTGGATCGTCAGGGATCTCTCCCAGCAGGGTCAACTGTCCCCCGATATACTCGGTGAGGAGCTTTTGAAGGGCAGAGACATTCACGCGAGAACGTCCTGAAAGTCGATTGAGAATGAGGGCCGGATGAAACTCACGGAGCGTGGTTTCGGCGACGGCCCGTCCAGCCTCATCGGTTTGCCCCGCCACTTCAAGCACTTCTTCGACGCTACGAAAGTCTCGATCAGACAGTGCATCGGTCATCGCATCTCGAACGAGGAACGAGGAGAGGACGCGGCGGATCGCGGCGAGCTTGATGAAACGGTAGAGGTCTAATACCGAGGTAGGATCGGGTGTGGCGACAGTCACATGATGGTCCGCCATCAAGAAAAAATCCAGCGCGTGATAGCTCGTTCCGGCGCCGATATCCACGACTACGACGTCGGCCTGAAGATCCTTCATATGGCGAATCAGTCGTTTCTTCTTCGCATACGGCATGTTTGCGGTGGCCAGTGTATCCCCGGTTCCAGAGATGAGCGTGAGGCCGGGATGGGCAAGCAACGGCTGAGCAATATCCTTCAGCCGCTCCACGCGACGATTCAGAAAGTCCGTGATCGTCAGCGGTGGATTCATAAGTCCGAACAAAATGTGAATGTCGGCTCCGCCGATATCGAGGTCGGCCAGCGCCACACGTTTGCCCCGTTTCGCCAGCAGCAATGCCAGATTCGCGGCGATGACGCTCTTGCCGACTCCTCCCTTACCAGACGCGATGGAAACGATGGTGGCCATTGAGACAGATTCCTGCCGGTTCGTGGTGGTCCGTGTTCCTTACTCGGCCGATTCGGAAGAAAACATAAGCAGAGTCCGGCACGCACATCAAGAAACATACAAACGAACTGTCTCCCGCTGCAACGACTGTCATCGGTGACTCAAGTTTCCTATTGGCGGCGCCGATATTCCATCCACTATGAACAACGCAGTGTCTGCATCAACGATGTTTCAACCGAACGGTGCGCCATCAACGGACGGCGAGATCTTGACGGTCATGGACGTCGCGCGGTTTCTTCGAGTGCCGAAGTCCACCGTCTATAAGCTTGCCCGGGTCGGCGAATTGCCGGCGTCGAAGATTGGGAAGCATTGGCGCTTCCTCCGTCGCGACATCCATGAATGGATGCACAGTCGCTCCCGGCAGGGCTAACGATCCTAAATTCTGCTGTGTGGCGCGGTCGTCTGTTTGGAACGAGCAATGCCACGGACATCTCGTCTGTGAACGGGACAAGCGAGACGTGCGGGATAGGCGCGCTTCGCGTGGATAATGGGGATGCGTTACACGATGCGGCGGCCCCTGGCTGTCTAGGGGGCATTCATCCTGTCTGAAGGAGAGTGACGCTCCTTGCAGCAGGCTGCAGGGTATCTGGCACATGAGAGAGTAAGGAGGCTGAGACTATGCCGGCCGATCCGAACATAAAGATTCTCGTCGTCGACGACATGTCGACGATGCGGAGGATCGTCAAGAACATCATGAAGCAACTGGGGTTTGCGAACGTTGAGGAGGCCGAAAATGGTCAGGATGCGCTCGACAAACTGCATGCAGGATCATTTGGGTTTGTGATTTCCGATTGGAATATGCCCGTGATGACCGGCATCCAGCTGTTGAGAGCCATTCGCGCCGACGAGAAGCTGAAAGCCATCCCTGTCTTGATGGTCACAGCGGAGGCACAGAAGGAAAATCTTGTCGAAGCCATTCAAGCGGGTGTGAGTAATTACATCGTCAAGCCGTTTACGGCTGAAGTCTTGCAAGAAAAAATGAACAAGATTTTTAAATAGTCGACGGCGCGCGGCGGGTGTATCTGGTTCATGTCGTTTCTTTGGTTTGTTTCGTTTGTTTCGTTTTTTGGTTAAACAGAACTAACCAGATGAACCAAATAAACGAAACAAACCAAATAACCGCTTCTCTCACTTAGGAGGCTGCCGTGCTGAATGGCAATGTCAAATTATACGACGAGCTCGGTGAATTGGCCCGCTATCTTGAGTCGGCCATGCGAAAGGTGTCGGAGATCGGGTCTCCGTTGACCGCCAATACCGCACAGCTCCCTCAAGCGGCGGCGCATCTGCTCGATCTAAATAAGATGACTGAAGAGGGCACGCTGGAAGTCATGCGATTGGCGGAGATCATTCAGGATAATCGCGCCAGGGCCGCCAAGGAACTTGACGCGGTGATTGCAACGTTGGAAGCGGTCGACTGCCGGACGCTCGCAGAGCGTGTGGCGAAGACAGCTCAGGATTTGGCGAAGGACGACAAACATGTGATGGACATCATGACGACCCTGTCGTTCCAGGATCTGGTCGCTCAACGAGTGAAGAAGCTCGTCACCATCGTTGAGGATGTCCAGTGCAAGCTCGTGGAACTGGTGGTCGTGTTCGGTCTCAAGCAGGAGGGTTCCGTGCAAGACACCCATGGAAAGGCCGGAGAAATGCTCAAGCAGCTGGAGGCATCCAAGTCCACGGCGATCAAGCAAGAACTTGCGGACGAGTTGCTGTCCGAATTCGGATTCAAATAGCTCTCTCTGGTCTGTCTGGTCTATCTAGTCTGTCTTGTCTTTCTGGTCCATCTGGATAGCCCCATTCAACCGGATTCACGAGATAGATCAGACAGACCAGACAGACATGATGTTTGTTCGGGATGAACGGGATGTAGAACACATTGGATATCGCAACGATCGTCGGAATTGTGCTTGCGCTTGGGTCGATTATTGGTGGGCAGGCCCTGGAAGGCGGCCATCTCGGATCGATCATACAGGCCACCGCCTTTGTCATCGTCATGGGCGGAACGATCGGAGCGGTTTGCGTCCAGCACCCGCTGTCGGTGGTACTGAAAGGAGTGTCCTTGTTGGGTCTGACGATCAAGGACCCAAAGCACGACAACAAGGGAACCATCACCACCATCATCGATCTGGCCAACGTGTCCCGCAAGCAAGGGTTGCTTGCGCTCGAAGGAAGGCTGAAGGACATCCATGACCCCTTTTTCAGGAAGGGTGTGCAGTTGATCGTGGATGGGACTGATCCGAAAGTCGTCCATGAAGTCATGGAGATCGATGTTGAATGTCAAGAGGAGGAAGGGATCAAGGCGGCAAAGGTCTGGGAGGCTGCCGGTGGGTATTCGCCGACGATCGGCATTATCGGGGCCGTACTCGGTTTGATTCACGTCATGGAGAATTTGGCCGACCCTTCCAAGCTCGGGAGCGGTATTGCAGTCGCGTTTGTGGCCACGGTCTATGGTGTGGGCGCGGCCAATCTCTTGTTTCTCCCCCTTGCCGGAAAAATGAAATTCAAGCTGAGAGAAGAATCGGCCTCGCGCATGATGATCATCATGGGGCTCGTAGGATTGGCGCAAGGCGAAAACCCGCGGCTCCTGCAGGAAAAACTGGAGGGCTATCTGCCCGAAACGGAACGAACGAAGGAAGAGAAAAAGTAGGGGTAAAGGGGGCAGGGGGATGGGGTAGGGGGATAAAGGGACAAAGGGACAAAGAGTCTGAAACTTCTATCCCGCTATCCCTTTATCCCGACTATCCCGATACCCCTGCAGCTATGGCCAAGAAGAAACACGAGGAACATGAGAATCACGAGCGCTGGCTCGTATCCTATGCGGATTTCATCACGCTGCTCTTTGCGTTTTTTGTCGTCATGTATTCCATTTCCTCTGTGAACGAAGGCAAGTTTCGAACGGTGAGCGACTCGATCAAAGCCGCTCTCAATCCCGTCGTCAGTCCTTCGAGTACGACATTGCCATTCACGATCGGACAGAACAGGGCCTTGACGGTGAAGCCGACAATCGAAGCCGCCAAGGAGCCTGCGGTGCGGCGCCTCCGCCAGATCATGCGTTCCCTCAGAACTGAAACGCATCTGGAAATTATTCAGCTGAAGGAGCTTGCCAACGGAGACATCGTGTTGACGCTGCCCGACACGGTCTTGTTTCGCAGCGGGGAATCGGCCCTCCGTCCGGAAGCCCGCCCGTTCCTTCAGGCGATCGGTGAAGTGTTGATCGAGCTGGACCGTTTTGTGCGTGTCGAAGGGCATACCGATAATGTGCCGATCCGTACGGTCCAATTCCCATCGAACTGGGAGCTCTCTGCCACTCGAGCCGTCACAGTCGTCCGCGCGTTGTCCGAACAGTTTGGCGTACCATCTGATCATCTGACCGCAGTGGGTCATGCCGATTCGCGTTCCCTCACGGATAATCTCACGCCCGATCATCGGGCGAAGAATCGTCGGGTGGAAATCGTCGTTCAGGAGCGCAGACCGACTCCTCAGCCGAGCGAGACGGGGGAGCCGCGCACCGCGTTGGAGATGTATGGCGCTCCTCAAGCTGGTATGAAGGGAGGCGCAGGCCCTTTTTCCGACGACATTTCTCATGCGCTGCACCCCCCTTCGCTCCAGGGGGAACCGGCCTCCGGTCGTTAAACGGTTCTCGCCCTCCAGCGCTCAAGAATCGCAAGGAACAACCCGATAACACATCCATCGATGCGCAATGAGCAAGCATCAAAGAGGCGCTATGGAAACCGACCCAAGATTATGCAAACCGTCCGGCGAACTGACGATCTTTGAAGCGGCAGAATTTAAAGAGTCACTGATTTCGGTTTTCACGAACGAGGGACTAGTGTGTTTGGACCTTTCGCAGGTCACACGCGTGGATACGGCGGCGATCCAGCTGATGTGGGCGGCCAGAAAGCTAGGCCGTCTCCTTGTCACCGGGATCCCGCAAGACTTGCAAGCAAAGCTGACCCGGCTCGGGTTTTCCGAACCCCTCAGTGAATAGCCGGGTCTGCGAACGCACAGGAGGGTGTGCACCTCGACATGATGACATCGTGGGTGGAGTACTGCCTCTGGGCCCTCGCAGGAGGCGTGGCAGGAGCCGCACTGACGGCCTGGATGCTGCGAGGCGACCGATGTTCTAGGCACGAGGAGATAGCCGTCGGGGAATCGAGTGAGCTCGTCAGGCTCAGGGAGCACCAGCTGGCCTGGGAAGTCTTTGCCGCCTGCACGATCCACTTGATTCCGGTCTTGAAGAAGCAAATGGAAGCTGTGACCCAACAAACGGAGCGAGCGGCAATGGATTTGATGGTCCACATCAAAGCGTTGACGTCTCCGGGCGCACGATCAGGCCCTTCGGACTCTTCAGCCAATCTGTCTCAAGTCGTGATGGCGATGCAATTCCAGGACATCACTCAGCAGAAATTGGAGCATGTGGCCCAGGCGTTGGATCAATGGGACACACACCTCAAGGCCTTATTGAAGGGACCGCAGGATGAAAGCGCCAAACAGGAAATCGCGACGCTGGAGCAGCTTGAACAGAGTTACACCATGGAAGAGGAACGCCGTCTTCATGCTGCAGCCATCACTCCCGATTATCAAGAACCAGTACCGATTGAAACGGAGCAGACAGAGACCGAATCGGATTCGGTCACGCTGTTTTGAGTCAGGAGCAGTTCGCCATGGTGAAGAAGGATGTCCACCGGCATAACCAGACAGATGGTTGGAGGAAGAGATGAGTAAGACCGCACTCGTCGTGGACGACTCGCCGACCATGCGGCAGATGGTGGCGATGACCCTCACCAATGCCGGCTTTCGTGTCGTCGAAGCCGAGCATGGCAAAGATGCCGTGGCGAAGGTTGCCGGAGGACCCAAGATGGACATCGTCGTCACCGACCTGAACATGCCGGAGATGGACGGGATCAGCCTGATCAAAGAGCTTCGCAAGATGGCCGCCTTCAAATTTACTCCCATCCTCATGCTGACGACCGAATCGGCTGAGGAGAAGAAGAAAGCGGGAAAGGAAGCCGGCGCGACCGGTTGGATCGTGAAACCTTTCAACCCTGACGTGATGCTGAAAGTCATTGCAAAGGTACTGGCGTGAACAAAGGCAAACAGAAGGCCTCGGATTATGAGTGACGATTTTTCACAATTTCAAGATGCCTTCTTTGAAGAAGCGGCCGAGCATCTTGCTATCGTCGAAGATGGTTTGTTGCGACTCGAGCAACATCCTGAAGACCTCGATCTGCTGAACAAGATATTTCGATCGGCCCATTCCATTAAAGGCACGAGCGGGATGTTCGGGTTCAATGCCGTGGCGCAGTTCACCCATAAGATGGAGACCCTGCTCGACCTGCTTCGGAACGGCCAGAAAGTCGTCACGCCCCAGATTGCCGATCTCTTGCTCAAATCGACCGACTGTCTGAAAACCCTCATCGATGTCGCCAAGACGGGCGCACCGGTGGACGACGATATCGTCCAGCGGCTTACGGCTGAGCTGGCGGCCTCCCAGACGTCAACAGGGACGCAGTCGTCGACCCCGATGGCTCAAGTATCGGGAAGCACATCGGCACAGGCAGGGTTTCACGGCCATGTCTATCGCATTGCCTGGACGCCGCCGGAGTGGCTGTTTCAGCGCGGCCTCGATCCTTTACAGATATTCAAGGAATTAAGTGATCTCGGTACGGTATCCCACGTGACCGTCGATGCGTCCAAAGTACCCGACCTCGCCGTCATGGATCCTGAAAAGTGTTACCTCTCCTGGACCATGATGCTGGAAACCGTCAAGGATCGATCGGTGGTGGATGTCGTCTTTGAATTTGTCCGCGAGGATAGCAGACTGGAGATTCGTGAAGAGCTGGAGCGTCAGACGCAGGAGGGGGAGCGCGCGGTGGCCGGCGTGTCAGGAGTGACAGGCGTCATCGATGGCACTGAGTCAAAACCGCTCGGTGAGATCCTCGTGGAAAGCGGCGCCGTGACGCGAGATACGTTGGATAAGGCGCTCTCGCAGCAAAAGCGTGTCGGCGAGATCCTCATTGCGCAGCACGCAGTCACGCCACAGCAAGTCGAGCAGGCTTTGCAGAAGCAGCAGGAGTCCGCCGCTCAATCGAAGAAAACCGATACAGCCTCGATCCGCGTTGATACCGATAAAATCGACAAACTCATCAATCTCGTCGGCGAGCTGGTCATCACCCAGTCGATGTTGAGTGACTTGGGGTCGCGGTTTGAAACACGCCAACTCTCGGTGCTCCTCGAACGGTTGGCACAGTTGGAGCGCAACACGCGAGAAATTCAGGAACGGGTGATGAGCATCCGCATGCTGCCGATCGGCACTGCGTTCAGCCGGTTCCCGAGACTGGTCCGAGACCTTTCGGCGAAAGCGGGGAAGAAGATTCAACTCGTTCTTTCCGGCGAAGAAACCGAACTCGATAAGACCGTCATCGAGTCCATCGGAGATCCGTTGACTCATCTCGTCAGAAACTCTGCCGATCACGGACTCGAACCTCCGGAAGAGCGCTTGGACAACAACAAGCCGGAGCTGGGTACCATCCGGCTCAACGCGTTCCATGAAGGAGGCAGTATCTGCATCACCGTCGAAGACGACGGCCGGGGCCTGAACCGCGACAAGATTCTTGCCAAGGCGATCAAGCAGGGTTTGATCGCGGAAAATGAAAAACTGTCGGAAGATCAAATCTGGCTCTTGATTTTCAAGCCGGGATTTTCCACCGCCGAGAAGGTCACGGATGTCTCGGGACGAGGGGTCGGCATGGACGTCGTCAAGCGCAATATCGAAGGGTTGGGCGGGGCCGTCAGCATCAAGACGGCACTGGGAAAAGGCACGATCTTTACCCTGAAGCTGCCATTGACCTTGGCCATTATTGAAGGCATGACGGTTCGAGTCGGCAGAGAAACCTATATCGTGCCGCTGCTCTCTATCCTGGAATCCATTCAACCCAAAGCGGCTTCGCTCAAGACTGTCGTGGGTAAGGGTGAACTCATCGACGTGCGTAGCACCTACTTGCCCATGGTGCGGCTGTACGATGTGTTCTCCCTGCAGCCGGAACATACCGATCCCACCAAGGCGATTCTCTTGATTCTTGAAACGGAAGGGGAGCGGGTTGCCGTGATGGTGGACGAAATCGTCGGCCAGCAGCAAGTCGTCATTAAAAGCATGGAGCAAAATTTCCGCAAGGTCGCCGGTGTTGCCGGTGCGACCATCCTGGGAGACGGCACAGTCGGCTTCATTCTGGATGTTCGGGGTTTGTTGGAAATCGCCCGCAGCGGGGAGCCGGTGGCGGTGTGAGGCGCGTCACGTACGACGCGGAGAAGTTTTTTAGTTGCAAGTTTCCAGTTTCAAGTTTTCGGAGTTGTTCCCGGCCAACCTGAAACAAGAAACTAGAAACCAGAAACTTTAAATCCGGACGAACGACGCTTCACAAGGGAGGACCTGATGGCCGCAGCAACGATTGAAAGCGCGACGAGAGAACTCAATCAGCAGATCGGTCTCGCGACGGATGGCAACCAGTTCCTGACCTTCCAACTCGGCGATGAGCTGTATGGCGTGGATATCCTCCGTGTTCAAGAGATCAAAGGCTACACGGCGGTGACCAAGATTCCGAACACGGCCCCACATATCAAGGGGGTGTTGAATCTCCGGGGTACCATCGTCCCGATCATCGAGTTGCGGACCAAGTTCGGCATGCCGACGATCGACTACACCATGTTCACGGTCATCGTCGTCGTGGTCGTGCGCGATCGCATTATGGGGCTTGTGGTGGACTCCGTGTCGGACGTTCTCAATATCAGCAAAAAGGATATTCAGCCACCGCCGGAGTTTGGCGCCAAGGTGGACGTGAGCGTCTTGACGGGTATCGGGAAATCCGGTGACAAGCTGGTGGCACTCTTGAATATCGATCGGTTGTTGACCGAGGGCGACCAACCGGAGGCGTCGGCTGCCGTGCATGCGTGAGGGTCTCATCACGTTTGGGTACGCCTCAGAGTGTATGGCCAAGCAGATCTAACGGGAGGAATGAGTAATGCCGACCTGGTTTGGAAATATGAAGACCATGTGGAAGTTGATGCTGGGCTTTACGCTGATGAGTGTCATCGTGTGTGCCTTAGGAGGGATTGCGGCGCACGGCTTGACGGCGATTCGGGAGAGCTTACGAGTCGTGTATGAGGATTACACCGTTGCCGGAACCGATCTTGCCTCTGTGGCGAACAACCTCAATCGGACCCGCACGAACGACTTTATGGCTCTTGATGCCACCAGAAAAGAGGAGTTTGAGGAAATCTTGAGGCGAGATACCGAGATTACGGAGTCGGTCAAGAATCCGCTCGAAGCCTATTCAGGGACGACACTTCGGATATCGAAAACCGGCAGAGATGAGGCGAAGGATCTCAAAAAGTTCCGGGATTCCTATGCCGCCTATATTGTGGCGACTGATATCTCCGTCGATATTCTGAAACAAGCGTGGAATGCGCAGACGAGGGCTGACACGGAAGCATTGCGTCTCAAGGCCCGCGCCAATACGGCCCAAAATGCCGGACCGAAAATGGAATCGACGATTATGGCCTTGAACGAGTTGCTCACGACGGTCAAGGAAGTCGGCAAGGACAAGAATGATGAGGGAAGGGAGGCTGCCGCGAATGCCCTCGTCACATTGGCTGTCGGTACAGCGATAGCGATTGCGGTGGGACTCCTCTTGGGCTGGGTGATTGCCCGGTTTCTCTCCCGTAACCTTGCCGATGTGATCACTGCCGCACAGGCCCTCGGCGGCGGCGACTTGAATGCGCGGGCGTCGGTGGCGACACAGGATGAAGTCGGCACGTTGGCGCAGGCCTTCAACGAGATGGGGGACAAGCTGCAAGCGAATGTCACGAAGGAGCGGGAGCAGGCGGCAAAGACGGAGCAGTTCATGGTGGAAGCGAAGCGGGTGCTGGGGAACCTGGCAGAGGGGGACTTGAGGGACCAGATGACGAGTGCCTGTGAAGGCGACCTCGAACAGATCAAGGCCAGCCTCAACCGCGCAATTTCGAATCTGACGACAACCCTCACCACCGTGCGCAACGCCGCGGAGAGTGTGGCGACGGGGGCGGAAGAAATCACCAAGGGCAACGAGGACCTCTCGCAGCGGACGAGCGAACAAGCCTCCTCGCTGGAGGAGACGTCCAGCGCGATGGAGGAGATGACCTCCACGGTCAAGCAGAACGCCGACAATGCC
>CBDDRB010000011.1:0-48327 GCA_965232965.1 uncultured bacterium | reverse complement strand
GCGTAGTAGCGCATGGCTCACTCCTTTCTATGGAATGCGAGCGTGAGTCGAATAGTCCTCTGGAGCATGGCCGGAGTCCTGGCCGCCTCCATCAGCAGACCATGACACCAGGCATACAGCCGTTCAGAGAAACTCTGCCATTGACACGGAGGAGACTGGGGAATCGGTCACGCCCGGAAGGATCAGGAAGCGCAAGAGATGGGACAGTCAGCGAGCTTCACACCTCGCACCCTCACCTTGGGCGCAATGGGTACGGGAGTCAAGCACTATAAAATGGTTAATAGATAGGTGAAGTGCGCGTGTGCTGACCACAGCGCACGTCAAGCACCGTGGCACGGCGATATGAATCGTATCTCCATATTAATCATACGGTTCTTCATCGACCTGCGGAGGGAACACCCGCATCTCGAGCGTGAGGGGGCTGCGCCTGCGGACCCGTGAGCGGGCCGTCTGCGTCGGGCGGACGCCGAGGCGGGCGCGGAGCGACGCTGGCTGATGGAGGAATCAGTGGCCCCGCTCTGCCTTCGATCCGACAACTCGTTGATATTCTTTACAGAGCCCCCCTGCTGGTATCCGCCTGGCGCTGTGTCGGCCAAGTGTAGGCGGGTAACGTGATCGTGTACGGTGAAGAGAAGAAGACGACTGTGTTCAAAAATTTAATTCAGGTCGAGATGAGCATGATTCGGCAGTAACAACTTGATTGGAGGAAAATAATCCGGTCTGGCCACTTCATTACCGGAGTCGATGTTATGTGATTAGACTGATTTTAGCTCTTTGTCTATCTCGACATTCTACGGCTGTCACCGTTGGCCCCTCGTCGGGTGAACGGAGCCGTTTTAATAGGTCGCACCATTGGGGCACGTACTCACCAATACCGCGTCGAAGGTCCATGAGATCTTATGTGGTTGAGGAGGCGGACGCGATTGTTTTGAGGAACCGAGTGGTGTTGTGGGGATTTGGAGAGGCAGGCATACTATCGCGCTATCCTGGGCGTCAAGAGGTACCACCACACGACTGTCCGGCAAGCCGTCACGGATTTCAGTCAGAAGTTCCAGTCCACCCATCTCAGGCATCGAGACATCGGTGAGGACAATTTCGAATCGCGTCTCCTCCATGTGACGTATCGCGCTTAGTCTATCCGAGGCGGCTCGAACCGCATACCCAGCAGACGTTAATACTTCGCAAAACAGCTCTCTGCTCAGTTCATGGTCATCCACCAGCAGCACATTGGTGTTTTTTTGATGTGCTCAGTTTGCAACAGACGAAGGAAAAGGCGATCGGACACGGCGTCTTCGTTGCGCTCAGAGAGCCCGTTTCCGTTCAGTGAGGTTCCTACCGAACCCTGGAAGCCTTCGTCGTTGACGGTGCAGGGGCTTGTGGGGATTTTGTGGGGTTAGGCCGGGGGGGACTCCGAAGTGGCGCTTGGATGTCTTCATATCCCTGGAGCCACCCGCGCACCACGTACCATTTGTCGGCTTTGGACTTGAATACAAGCAAGTCCGGTCTATTCTTTGGCAGCCACGAAAAATGAAATTTCATCATATCGGTGATCTTATAAGAGTCGCATTCTTGAGACCACGCCCGCCATTGTTCGATGATTAAGGGTTCCGCCCTCTTGATGGTAAGGACCATGATGAATACCTCACGGGTATGGAAGGAGAATTCCTTCTAAACAGCAATAACATTCATCCGGACAGTGTACTTCCTATACCGCGTCAGTCAGCCAAGATGAGCTGGGGGAGGTTCGCTGGTACAGACAGGTGACAAAGCGTCAGCGGCGACCGCGTGCAAGGCAGCGATAGGTGCCCGTCACATAGCCATCGTCGCCGCGTTCCAAATCGACTTTGAGGTGCTCACCGTGTGGGGAACCCAGCTGATTCCACGTCGCCTGGAGGTAAGCCGCCTCCACCTTCGTCATATTCTGTCCCCCGTTGCTTGTTGGAGTGTGAGGCTTAGACGGGCCAAATGTATTTATGCTTCTGATTCAGGCACTACCCAGGAGCGTATACGGGTCGGTTATGTTGGATCGAAGTAGATGTACTGGCGCTCCTCGCGTCGGATCTCGTGGCTCTGCACCTGGAGCTTTGCATGATTCTTCATCATGGCCCCTCTAGACCGGTATAGCGACTCTTTTAATGTGGCGGGTAGTGGGTCAGTTTGAGGTTTTAGAAAACGAATAGTTCGTATCTGTTATCCCTAAGTTCGCTGGTTGCACGAACCTGGAAAGGCCAAAGGCCACAACGGTTCGCCGAAAAGGTCACGGTTTTGGTCACAATTACCAGTATGCCTAAATCGTCATCCGTCACCATCCATGCGAAGGTAATCCATTGAACATGCATAGATTTCATCGCAATTATTCACTCTCAATCCTCATCAGTCTTCATCGCTGAAGGAGGGACTACGGATCTGGGGGTTGGGGGTTCAAGTCCCTCCTGGCGCACCACATTCGTAGTCTGATTCCACTGAGTTAGCGAAGAGTGTCCAGTATGACGATGGACACCTATGGGCACTTGTTCCCGAATCGCAACAGCGGGCTGGCCAATCTAGACAGACTTGGCGAGACTAGGAGCGACTAGAGCAGATTATCTTGAGGCGGTGCTTCCCGACTACGACGATCTTTATATTTTCCTAGGGCATTACCCAGCGTCTCATACCAACACGTAGGTGTTGTCATGCTTGAAGAGAGGGCAACGAGAAACTGAAGACGAAAGGAAGGCACCCTATGACAAAGGACCAAGCGACTGAATTACAACTGAATTGGAAACAACGTGCCTATCCCATCCCGTGCGAGCATCTGAACCTGGAATTAGAACGCAATGGTGAGGGCCATGAGACGGGCAAGTATGTCTGCGCGCTCTGCGGTGAATTCGTCGCCCAAACAAGTCTGGCCGCGTAACCTCTCCCTCTAGATGAGCCGGTACCGATCTTCTTTGGGCATCCGTCCTACAAACGCCATGGCACGCAGTATGGCTCTCTCCAGATCGTCGCCTGACGTGAACTGTCTTACGAAACACGCATAGGCACCATTTTGCATCGCAATCTTATGTATTCCGCGTGTCGTGCGGTCGGTGAGCGCCACTACAGCAATGCTCGGTTTACTAGCGAGGGGAACCAAGTTGACCAATACCCTGAGTCCAGATTGCCCCGGCAGATCGAGTGAAAGCACGACGCAATCGATCCGTCGAGCTTGGTAGAGATCCAGCCCTGATTCTCTGTCTCTGGCTTCTAAAATCGTATACTCAGAGGCGCAATTCTTCAGATAAGCGGCGAAGCGTATACGGTCGGTATCATTGGCGTCGATCAAGAGGACTGACGTAGTGGGATAGTCTGGCATCCGGGGAGCTCCGCATGGGAGGTTATTGGAGCATGCCCATACAAATGTGTCAATGTGGAGAAAGGTGGTGGTGCAGGCTTGGTGGTGGGGAAGACGAAGGACAGCCTTCGACATCCACCTATAATTTTGAAATAGTAAACTTGCAATCGTTTGACACTGAGCTATCGAGGAGGGACCGATCGAATGAGCAACGAAAACAATGCCCACATCGAAGCGAACCTGGAAGTTATTCGAGAATATCTGATCGGCCAATTCAAAGGGTTTGAACTGATCGAAAAGCGAGATCGTCCACTTGCATACACGTTTACCGTAACGAAATCGTCAGACGAACGATACCAATTAAAGATTTCATGGCCACAGCTTGCAGATCAAAACAACACTCTTGAAAGTACTCAACAGCGACTAGTAACAGACGATGTCGCCGGTAGGATGAAAGGCAAATCTCAGGGAGAGTATTTCTCATGGGGGAAGCGCTAACACTAAAATAGAAGGTTCTTGAGACCAACAGCACGAACTGCGCAACATCCCACCAATCCCTCGACCGTCAACGGCGCATTCCCCTTCGGCCCGATTGGTGACCAACACATACTCGCGACGCCCTGCGCCGATTACTTGCCCTTGTATAAGCGAGAGAAGGGGGCTACGGTGAACATCTACATTCTCACCGTTGTCGACGGCCTCTTGGAAGGCCCGACCGCCGACACTGTCGCAGAAAGTCGGGGGGCACCATGAGTTCTTATAAACAGGATTTACGATCCTTTATGGTCATCTGCGATTCACTTCTGGAACTCGATCTCGATGTCGTCAAGCTCACTAACGAAGAAAACCGGTTGATTCAGTTTTACATCTCCACCTTGGCCGCAAAATTTCCTGCCATGGCAAAACAAAGAAATCCAGCTTCTTGAAGGCAGCGGTTAACGTTTTCCTTTAGGCCAAAAAAAATGATGGGCCGCAGAGTGTCCAATTACCAGGCAGGTACGCGCCGTCGGCTGGTTGTGCGGGGGTTGCGTTTCCCCCTTCAGATGACAGCGAGTCCAACCCATCGATCAGTCCTCGATTCCTATTCGGGAAGAGGTGCCCGGCACCAAGACGTGCTCGACGCACCACTAATACTCGGAGAACGTAGGCGGCTTGCAATTAACAGTCGCGTGCTCCTTAAGCCATGCATGGAGATAACTTCCGACTGTTGCCACGTCTTGCTTCGGCTCAGGCTTCAGGTCATCAAACTCGAATTGTCGATCGCCAATCGAGCTTGGATCTGTGACGCGGCCTGCTTGGCGGCTTTCTTCCCAGCCTCCTCGACCCCGACACGCTTGACCATCCGACAGTAGCGCTTCCAGAAACAATTCTTCCCCGAAATCTAACTCTCCACGATTTGCACGGACCACAAACTCTTCGAGAGTCTCTGAGTTCTCATCTAAGTTCTTCATACGTTCTCCCAGGATACACCCCGATGTTCTCATAAAAATACTTAGTTTTTCATTATTAATTGCTTCATAATCACTAGGGTTTATCCTAGCACCAGAATCGTCTGTTCATAAGTATGCTTATTAGGTCCAATCGACTATGGAAGGTTGAACATGACAATGATTCAAGCGGCAACCTTACGAATGAAATGGAAACAGCGGACAGACCACTCGCCGTGCCAACACCTCAATCTTGAATTGGAATGGGACATTCTCGGCCATTCCGAGGGGAACTATATCTGCATTCGCTGCGGTGAGCCTGTGGTCGAACGAAGAAGACTCGCTGCGTAACATGCTTCTATCTCCCCAACATACTTCTTCAATGCCGAAGGTTCTGGTCATTGAAGACGAGAGAAACGTGCGAATGCTCCTCGACCTACTGCTCCGTCAGAAGGGCTATGAAGTACTTTTGGCCGAGAATGGCTGGACCGGCATAGAGTGCTATCGCCGCGAACACCCCGATGTCATACTTCTCGATTTGAATATGCCAATGCTGGATGGGGTCGAGGTCTTGAAATCGATACGGGCTACTGACCTCATACAGCCGGTCATCATGTTGACGGGGGACGATAACCCCGAGACTGAGCGGCAGGTTCGTGCGCTCGGAGTGAGTGAGTTCATACTCAAAGGCGTCTCACTGGTAGCGGTGACGGACGTGTTAGCGCACATTCTCAAAACGTCGGCCCCTCGGATGGCGATCTAGGCCGCTCTTCCTTGGGCCATCCTTTACAATGCAGTTGTGATTCAGCAAAGGAGATGGATCATGAAAGGCACAGATATTCGGGAGATCATCGCAGAAGAAAAACAAGTTCAGCGTCGTAAGGAGGCCTTAGACTCGCTGGTCCGTAGGCGTTCGAAGCTGTTACGGGAGTCATTGGAAAAGCGCATGAGGCTGGCGCATCATGGAGATTGGGACCATCTTTCTCAAAAAGAACGTGCTGGCTATCATAAGGAGGAAAAGCGTTATTTACAGTCGCAGGTTGATCGACTTCGACACGAGCAAATTCGAACGAAAGGGAAATTGGCTGAACTTAGACGAGCCAAAGCACGGGCGGAACGCATTCGGGCTGTCGAAATCGCGTCAGAGCGGAAACGCCACTGATGTCTTTAGCATTACAAGTACTTTGGGGGCGCATTCCACACCTGAGCTTTGTGCGCGGGGCAAGTACATCTGCATGCTCCGCGGTAAATTCGTCGCCCAAACGGGTCTCCTGCATAACGCACGGCACAGTGCACACGTTATGGCCGGTACCGATTTTCTTTAGGTAGCTGTCCCACAAACGCCACCGCCTGTTGAATGGCTTTATCCAAATCCTCGCCCGTCGTGAATTTCTTCCCCAAGCACGCATACGCCCCATTCTGCTTAGCTAACTCCCACAGACTTCGATGTGTTAGCAGCGTGAGGACAATTACAGCAATGTGCGGCCTGCTCGCATGTGGCACTAACTCTATGAGTGTTTGGAAACCCGATTGATCCGGCAGGGCGAGTTCGAGCACTACGCAATCAATTTGTCGAGATCGATAGACCGCCAGTCCCGCCTGGGCATCTGACGCTTCCACGATCTCATAGTCAGAGGAGCAACGCTTGAGTTGTTCTGCCCAGTGTACGCGTTGGTTGTCACTCCCGTCGATGAGGAGCACAGAAGTACCGAACGAAGGGGGGGTCGTCGGAGGCATTGCCACGCACTCCGGTTGAGGGTCTATTATAAGTATGGGAGAAGTGGTGTCAAGAGAGGCAGAAGTGCCTCAGGGCAGGACTTAACCTGTCTCGCGTCCCGGTGCGTGATCTGCGATTGACGCATGGAGAATGGAAAGCGAGATAGCAACCCCATCAATCCTTGCACCATCAACGACGCGTTTCGTTGCTGCTTGATGTGGCAAGGCGAAGGTCACGGTTTGGTCAGTGTGAAGCATCAGGAGGTCTGAGGCAGAACGCTCGCATCCAAAAGGACTCGGACTTTTGTTGTGTCCGAGTGGACCAGGGTTTTTCCGTGTACCGCAATGTTTTGGACTTAATAGAATGAAGACACTTGAGAACGCTAGTCGCGCAGATGAGATGCACATGTGTGCGTCATGAGATCCATGAGATCGTGGCGGAATCCAAGTGGGGCTCGGCTCCGAGAGGAACCGGGCCTTTATTTTGATGGTGAAATAAACCTCGGTCCCGTCGGTTTGGTGAGCGCAAGGAGAAGAGAGGTCCCATGAAAGAAAATCTTGAAAAGGTAAAAACTCTGGCCCGTGATCTACGAAATGACAAAGAGTTTCCTCGCAGTCCGCGTGAAACGCTGGGCGGTTATGTGCTGGCCGCTCGTGCGGTCGATAAGTGTCGTGCCGACCTCGTTGGCTGGCAAGGGGAATACCACTCCAACTGTCCGCTCGATCAGCGGTGGCTCAAGTTTGCGGAGCTTGACTACCAGACGTTCAGATCCTTCCTCGCGACCGGCGCGACGGATGCTGAGATAACCGTGTGGCTCGGTGAACATACCAAGAAACGTTCTCACCAAGACATCGTGGTCTGGAACAATCAAGAACGGGATCTGCGTTTGAGTGACCTCCCACCGCAATTGCAGGAGCACATGGAGGATTATATTGTGTCCTTCGTGTCAAAGCATCGCGTGGTTTATCACTGGTACGATATATATGACCTGGAGGAGAAGCGTCTCTGATCGATAGCCATCAGCGCAATCACGATTCAGGGAATCCTCATAGTCATGAACACGCCCATATTCATTCTCACGAACATGGTCACACAGGCAATTTAGAAATACACGATCATGAACATTCTAGTGATCATGGCATTCATGACCACCAGCATTCATGATATGCAATTAAGATTGACTTGAAACTGCGCACCTCCCCGACCCATCTCGAGGCATCGTCGATCTCCTTGGCATCGACACATTCGTTTAAATGATCACGGGTGGCTAGGCTAGGCCTTTTCCTAGGAGGGCCGATTTCATTTTTTCAGTAGACTGAAGAGGTCGTTAGAAACCATGAATTGGCACAAGCTGCTCTTCCATGAACTACACAGTATCGTTCTCATACACTTGTGACCCGAGCCGCGCATCATCCATAGACGCCACACACGGATTCTGATCGATGTCGATGAGGTCCCGAAGAGGTTTCTGGGGTTTGTCCGCTGCGGTGACGGTCCAGTTTGTCTTGACCCTTTTCATACCATTCCATGGTCGAGCGGAATCCGACTCCATGACAGTCTCGCCCTTCGTCGATCCGTTGCCGCCACAGCCCATACCTCCACGGCCTGTACCCGCGCCAAATCCGGAGCCACTACCGCCTGCTCCGATTCCGCCACCGGCTCCCAGCCCTTTGCCTCCTTCACCGATTCCTCCTCCGAAACCGAAGCCCATTCCTCCAGTCACGCCATAAGGATCTGCAAGGCTCAATGCCCTCATCCCGTGGGTCTGGGAGCAACAGCGCAGGATTATTTTGGTCGAACGTATTACTTCGGCACGGTCTCCCAGCTTGATTGCGGTGGTCTCCATAGTGGTCGTGTCAGCGGCCTGGAGACTGATTTCCCTTCCATCCGGAAAGGGACGCGGTTCTGGAATGGCCCATACATTCATCGCCGTAAGAAACCGGTGCCGTGCTTTCAACGCCTGTACCTTGCCACTACAACCTCATTGAACTGGAAATGAAATGATAATGCCACCCATCACATCGTAGAGCTTGTAGTCGCGCTTCGTGCTCAGATCATGGTTATTATGGCATGCAACGCAGGCCATGGAGACGGCCCGATCGGCAAATATTGCCTTGAAATACTGCCTGTCATCTTCTGTAATGATTCCTGTATAGGGGTTCCGAGGATTCTGTGCCACCGCTTCCAAACCCGCTCGCTCGAATTGATCTGCCGGTCCGTTCTTTGTGTAAATCGGTCCCAGGCTGGCCAGCCTGATACGAAGACCGAGGCCAACCCCCTGAACCTCTTGACCCGCCATTTGTAGCATTTGAGCCGGAAGTGGCAACGCTTTCCTCGCCTTCCAATCTTCAACCGACACCGTGACCTTGAGATCCTGCAACCGCTCCACGACATGCGTGGAGTAAATGCTCCGATCGGCCTGAATGACCGCATGGATGTATTCGGCCACCAATTCAGGAGGAATTCCCGCTGGTTCTCCGGCGTGTGTCACAGCAACTGCACAACTGAGTATGATGGCGCAGAGGCCACCAAGGATCCGTCCAAGAGCTATCTCGATCATGGAGAGCCTCCTTACGAGTTCTCTGTGTCATCATTGGCGTCTTTGCATAAAAAGTCCGGCTACGGAGATGGTTGTTTCGCGTCCAGAATAAAGATCTCCCCTCGCATGCTGTCACCAAGCAATTTTCCATGAATGTTGCACCAGAAATGAAACCGATCAAAGCTGGCAGCGGGAATTTCAAAGCGGAGCATTGCGGTGTCTCTCGGTTCAACCCGTACCCCAAAGGCAGTGAGGGTATACACGATGGTCGCCCGGCCTGAGATCTGAAGGTCTTCCACCTTCATGAGCAATGGCGAAACGAACTCATGCGCTACTTCGTCTTCATTGCGGAGCAGGATGATAAGGTCCATCCCCACGCGTAGAGAAAAGGCCGAATTCAACAAAGGATTCCCTGGTTGTGAGCCTTTACTCACGTGAAAGGCCTTGTCCTTCATCACAAGGACCACATCGGGGTCTTCCAGCACGTCCTCGGCTTCACTGATCCCGTCCATACCTATCCCTATCGCGAACGAGATCACGAATGCTGTCAATGGCAAGAGGGACAGCACGTTTTCGGCCTCTTCCTTTTTTTCATGAATGTTGAGGACCCCGCCTCTGGCTTGTCTTCGAAACTGATTGTACCTCTACTCTGTTGACCATAGGTCAGGTTTCCCCTCTCAGGTTCACCCGGGGAAACTGGACGCTTAGACGTCCGGTCCCTGGTATCTTCGTTTCCCTATCCGCCACCAATCTCTCCCCTGGTTTCTATAATCGCCAGTTCCCCTCGCATTTTTTGTCCATGCTCCTTCCCATGGACATTGCACCAGAACACATCATAAAGGGACTCCATGGCGCCATATTGGTCCTCCTTCGCCACGGGAGCGTTAAACTCAAGGGTTACGGTTTGCCCTGGATCGATCCGAACCCCAGAGGCTCGCTCAGCCTTAACCACTGTGGCATTGCCCGCAATGCGGAAAGGGAGATCGCGAAAGAGTGTGGACACAAACTCATGCGCCACGAGATCCCGATTCCGAAGCTGAATGACCGTCGGCATTCCGGCCAGGAGAGTAAAACCACGCGGTGTGGCTCCCTTTGTGATGTGAAAGGCTTTCTCGCTGATCTCAATGGCCACATCAACTTCTCGTGAAACGATCGGTTCGGGGGCCGCGGTTTTTGCCCAGAAGTCACGGACTTCTGGGATTGAAATGCGGTTTGCAGCCTGGTACGCAGGCGGATGCATCCCCTCGAAATGAGTCTTGCTGACCGGCAAGACGACACGAGGTTTATTGGACTCCGGCCATTCTTGCCTCAATTCGCTCATGGGAAATACCATCATCTGCCTAGTCGCTGCTTGTTCGATAAGTCCATACGACGTATCCAATGCGGTATCGGTCAGTGTGCCCGCGAAATGGCCGATGGGATGACCATCCTTGGTATAGACAGGGTAGTGGGGCCCTGTTTTGAAGGAAAGTACCCCGTGTGGAATGTCGCCGTCCCATCCCTGGGGCAATCCAAGCTGCACTGTTTTAGAAGGCGGGGGGAGGTCAAAGCGAACGAGGCTCGCAGTGCCGAGATCAGAAATCTCAGCCTTCACGGTGTCCCCGGGGATAAACGGACAGTCCCCCAGTCGGTAACCACTCCCTGATTTCACATCCACGTTCGCCTCCTTGCTACCAGGACGAGTCGGGCAGATCAGGTGAGTCTCTTCTGTGACTCCGACTCGAACCACATCCCCGGAGGCCTTCCTGATCCAATAGGCACCCTGTTCCACCTTAACAATATGCCCATTCAGCATATATTCAGCTCCACCAACCGTCACTTGCGCCTTGTTCTCAAACGACTCGGCACTCGCTGTCGCAGCGAAGGCGAGCGCGGCAACGACTCCACTTATGACGCCGATATAGCGCATAGCTCTTTCCTCCTTGCTGAAAGATTGTCTCGCCAGATTTGCCTACCCATCTGCCACACTTGCGGCTCACATAGAACCCGAGAGTTCTGCGTCAGTCATGGTCGGTTCTGCGATTCCATTCAAAATTTTGATCTATCACTCGCAGTTCTCTTAAATCTCGCCAAGACCCGTCATCTCAGTGAGGCGGGGATTTCCCCAAGCTTCATATTCTATCGATGCGTATGGAAACCGCCCCCTAGGAATAGTCCGAGGGTTTCGTCTATTCAAATCCACCAGGATTGTTCTCAGTCCCGTGCTTTTGTGCGTGCTATGAAAAAGCATGCAGTCATGGCCACGTGATTAGTCGGCTTCAAGATGCCAAGCCATGGTGGCCTCATAATTATGTACCTCAGGAGCTGCTCAAAGCCGGCTGGTGTTGGTAGAACAGAACGTACGCGCTGCTGGATTTCGAATTGGAGAAGCTAGAGGCAGAAGCACGAGAGGCCTTCTTACACGATGATGGCAATCACTTGAATTCCCTCACCCCAATCACCTCACCCGGGCGGGAGCATCAGATACAATCCGATCGCAATAAGGGGGCCTGTGACGTACATAGTCTTTTTCCCGAAGGCGTCATACACGCCATATATCAGGATCGCGCCGATGATCGTGAAGTAAATCGCTCCGATCCCTCGATACGTTCCTCCACCAGCCTCTTCTGCCAAGGCGAGCGTGGGCCAGAAAGTCGCAAGTCCGATCAAGCTGCTGCGAACTCGGTTCATCATACGCACCTCCTTTAAATGGCGTATCCTGTTTCACCTCGCTCGAATGATTGACCAGGGCGCACATAACCAAGCAGCCATATGCTGAGCACGTCATTTTGCGTCATGCAGGAACCAAAAAATCAGAGCCGCTCCAAGTGCAAAGATAGCGACGAAGAAGCCTGGTAATCATTATTTCGATGCTCCCCTCCTAATTGGACAGAAGATTAGCCTATTACCTAGAACTGGAAACGTGACCTCTGCTTGTCCCTAGTCTCTATACCGAACAGACTTCCGCAGATCACCATGCGTAGTGTGCTTGTCAACGGCGCATTCCCTTCAGCATGATCTCAACTCACAAAGATCCGCGGGCGTTCAGCGTACCACGAGCACAGAGCAGCCGGCGCGATGCACGACCCCGTGCGATACGCTCCCTAATAAGAAACGATCGAGCCCTCTCCGCCCATGAGAGCTGAGCACGATCAGGTCGTGGTGTTTTCCTACTTCGCAGATGGTGCTGACAGGATCGCCAACCTGCACATCGGGACATACCGAAAAACTCGGACCGGCCAACGCGTGAGCCGTATCGCTGACAACCTGTTTGGCTTGCTGTTTCTCTAGTTCAGGCCAGCCCACAATCCCTCCCAGTAAGGACGGATCGATAATCGGGATTGGAGGAACGATCGAAAGAATGGTCACTTCGACGGAGTTCTTGAAGGGATGCGCGGTCAGCCAGGTGTGCAAATGGCCCCCATCCTGGTGGCCTTCCACCGCCAGTAGCACGCGCTGGACGGAGCGAGCTTTGCCTTTTACGATCAAGGTCGGCACGGTGGCATGAAGTAGGACGCTATGGGAAATGCTGCCGACAAACACCTCTGTCACTCGGCTGTGATCGTGCGTGCCTACTACAATGAGGTCAGCTTTAACCGCGGCGGCACTGTCGAGAATGAAGGCGGCTGGATGTTCAACGTCACACATTGTCCGAATCGAAGGAGTCTCAATCGGCAGGAGAGTGCGGCAACGCTCAATGGCTTGGCGACCGGCATCGAGTAAGGCTTGGCGTAAGTCGTCGTACCCTGGCAGCGGGAGTGTTCCTGCCATGATGGGAGAGGCGAGAACCCCGAGGTCCACACCATGAATGAGCACGACCTCATCAGGCCGGTACAGCAGTCCGATCTGTTCGACAGCGGCAAAGGCTTCGTCTGACCAGTCCACTCCCGCTGCAATCCGCATCCTCGCCTCCCCTAGGAACGGAAATTCACTTCAAGACAGGAGTAAGCATATCGTTGTGGATAAGGGGGATGAACTAGAAGTTCCCCGAGCCGGATCCCATCACCTGTAACACCTAGGCGGCTGCCTAGCTCCATCGATTCTCCGGGACACATAGAGTGGTCGAGAGAGTCAATCCGTCTTCATCGTGCCAGAGCCATGTCAGGGAGGCTATTCGTAACAGACCATCATTTGGCTAGGTACATGGCGAACGAGAGGGGAGAACGGAGGAACACGATGCCACCAACCGTTGCAGATCTACTCATTGATCGACTGTTGGATTGGGGAGTTCGAACCATCTTCAGTCTTCCCGGAGACGGGATCAATAGCATCTTCGAAGCCTTGCGGACTCGACAGGATCGCATTCAACTCGTCCAGGTTCGCCATGAAGAAGCGGCGGCCTTTGCCGCTTGCGGATATGCCAAGTTTTCTCGGCGCCTCGGGGTATGTTTGGCCACCTCGGGGCCTGGAGGACTCCACCTATTGAATGGTCTGTATGATGCAAAATTCGATGGCCAGCCGGTACTTGCCATCACCGGACACACGTTTCATGATCTGATCGGAACGCATTACCAACAGGATGTCGATCTGGACAAAGTGTTTATGGACGTTGCCGCCTATAATGAACGAATCATGGGACCGGATCATGTGTGCAATGTGGTGGACGAGGCCATCAAGACAGCAGTGTCTAAACACACGGTCGCGCACATTACTATCCCAAAAGACATTCAAGAATGGACGAGCAGCAACGGATTACGCTCCAAGGCCAATATCGCCCATCATAGTGGAGCAATCTATACGGACCCATTCCCATTGCCGCCATCCGCACATTTGGACCACGCAGCCAAGCTGATCAATGCAGGGTCAAAAGTTGCGATCCTCGCCGGACGGGGGTGTCTGCTGGCTCGACAAGAAGTGTTGGCGTTAGCAGAAAAAGTCGGAACACCCATCATCAAACCGCTGTTAGGGAAAGCCGTTGTTCCTGACGATCATCCCTATACGACTGGCGGCATCGGGCTGCTCGGGACTGCGCCCTCCCAAGAAGTGCTTCAAGAATGCGACACCTTGATTCTCGCCGGCACAAGCTTCCCATATTTGGAATTCTATCCGAAACCGGGACACGCGAAAGCCATCCAAATCGATATTGATCCTGCTCGAATTGGCCTCCGCTATCCTGTGGAGGTGGGGTTGATCGGTCAATGTCGAGATGTCCTTCGGGCCCTCATTCCTTTAGTCCACACCAAACACGACCGAGACTTTTTAACCCGGACGCAAGACCATATGCGTCAGTGGACTCACTTGATGGAAGAGCGAGGGACCCGTACTGACCGCCCCATGAAACCGCAGGTTGTCGCCCATCGATTGAATGAAGTCCTGCACGATGATGCCATCATCTGTTGTGACACGGGGACGGTGACCACGTGGGCGTCACGGCACATCAAGATGCGTGGCACCATGGAATTTTCTGTATCCGGTACTCTCGCGTCTATGGCCTGTAGTTTGCCGTATGCTATTGCCGCAGCCGTGTCTTATCCTGGGCGTCAAGTGGTCTGCTTTATCGGAGATGGGGGCTTCACGATGCTGATGGGAGAATTGGCCACCATCGTGAAATATCAGCTTCCGATCAAAATTGTCATTATTAAAAATAATCTTTTTGGCATGATCAAATGGGAGCAACTTGCCATGGAAGGGAATCCACAATATGGAGTGCAACTCCACCCGATCGACTTTGCTGCCTTTGCCCGAGCATGCGGCGCGCATGGTTATTCGGTGGAGGATCCTCAATGCCTATCTGAAGTTCTTAAGGAGGCTTTCCAGCAACCAGGACCCGTGGTGGTTGAAGCGGTGGTAGATGCAAATGAACCGCCGCTGCCCGGCAAGATCACGACGGAACAAGCGTGGCAGTTTGCCAAAGCATTGGGGCGGGGACAGCGAGACGGCTGGGATCTCATAAAAACACTGGTAGAGGACAAAGTGCGTGAAGTCATATGAAGAATACCCCGTCTCAGCAAAAGACAGGTGTTAAGAGCCGGTGGGAGTTCGTTCAGGGCTTAACAAGAAAACGGGCACTGACTGTGGTCATCATGTTCTTGAGAGGACCTGCTTGAGCTTCTCATAAAATTCCTGCCTCACTGATTTTTCAAAGTTAGGGAAGTGACCGAATCCTCAGCGCATGATTCTGTCCGGTGACTTCCACCTCAACACGATCCCCCTGCTTGAGTTGTCCCATCATCTGGGTAGTTTTATCTGTATGCACGCGCACTTCCTTTCCGTCTTTTTCCTTGACGAAATAATCCCCATATTCGATGCGCATCACAGCGCCCTTGATGGTCCTACTACCCGTCACGTCGCTGAGTTTCCGATCGGATTGATTCGCGTTGGTGCCCACTTCCGCCAACATCACAGCCGAAGTCTGCGTGGCGTGGAACAGAATAAGCAAAGCGAGACCACAGATAACGCTACACACTTGGGGAATCGACTTCATAAGGACCCCTCCTTCGGTGAAACGTGAAGTCATGACGATACTCGACTCTGGCAAATGGCGACGCTAGGTAGGCGCCTAGTTTTAGATTTGAACACTCCATCCCAAGGAGCATTTCCCATCCGGAGCGAAAAGAGAACATCAGAACGCCTGGGGACATATCTAGGCTGTGTATAGTCCTTTTTCTGTCAGAATGGACAAGAGGTTACTTAATCATGAAGCATTTAGTGATTTTCCTTGGACTATAACAAGGAGGAATTATGAACAAGGAGGAATTATGCCGAAAATAATGATCATGCTCTTAGTCACAGCGCTCTCTGGTATGCCGGCGGGCCTCGCCATGGCGGCTAATCCTGACACGGGCCCTGGCTGCGGGCTAGGCAAACTCGCTTGGGCTGATTATGCACACCAGAAGACCATCGGATCTCAAGTCTTAATGGCGACCACGAACGGGTCGTTCGGCACAGGGACATTCGGGATCAGCAGCGGAACATCAGGTTGTACGAATGATGGGAAAGTGTGGGCCGAACAGAAGACATCGGTATTTGCTCAGCTCAACTTTGAGAATTTATCTCAGGAGATGGCGCGGGGCCAGGGCGAGCATCTCGCATCGCTCGCTACCTTGATGGGTGTGCCGGCCGAGCATCAGGCATCGTTCTTCGCCATGACTCAGGACCGATATACCTCTTTGGTCAAGGAAGGGGACGCTTCACCAGTGGCAATGGTGAAAGCCATTAACGAGGCAATTGCCGTACATCCACTCCTTGCTCAAGTTGCATCGCACTAAATACTCGATAAATACATCAATGCGGAGCTCGAGGTGTAGACCTCGCAGCTCCGCATTACTGAGTGTCGTCCTACTGTTCTGTTACTGAGCGGGTCGCTCATTCATTTTTGAACTGGGATCGATATTCCCGCCGCCTGACAGCGGATCGATACTTTGGACATTTTCTCCAGATCCAGCTGTAGACTGTTCACTGTGACTTTGCCCTTGCTTAGCAGAACCCTCTCGAACATCTTTCTGGGAATGGGAGGGAAGCGGTAAGGCCTGAGGTTGCGGGATTTCATCTAGTTTTACGATCGCATTCGCCTCTCCTCTTGACGTGAGTTGTGCTGCGATCTTATCGCCGACTTTTGGCACTTCTTCCATCCTTGTGTCCCTCGTCACTTTCAGGTGTGTTTCCGCTCCTTCGGGACCTTGAATCCAATAGGACTCTTCGATTCGCAAAATTTCTCCGGTGATGTTGCGGCAGGGCGAATTCGTTGAACATTTAAAACTTGGCGGAAACGTCACTGACTTTTCTCCCGTCACTGGCTGATCTTGACTTAACGAAAACGCGGGCCCGTACAGCACGCCGCATGCAGCAATCCCTATAATCATATGTATTTTCATGGCAGGCCTCCTTTTATAATTTTACTGTTTCCAGTCTAGTCCTGATCTTGCTTGTCCGTTCACCATGCGATTCTTACGCTGCTTGAGCTATGCTGCTCGCCCGTTCGCTCCCACTTTGGATTGGGATTTCATGGCGGCGCTGTTTGGTTTCCGGGACTGGCACAGATACCGTTAAGATTCCGTTGTCAAACATCGCTGTTGCCTTCTCGACTTGTGCCTCGTCGGGAATCGGAATCGTGCGCTTAAATGAGCCGTAGCTCCGTTCCGTTCGGTAGAGTCCTTCACGCCGGTCTTCCTGCTCGCGTCTCCGCTCACCACTAATCGTCAATCCATCCTGAGTCAGTTCCACTTTCACGTCGTTTTTATTCAGGCCCGGCAACTCCGCACAGATCGTGAGCTGCCCATCCTTTTCGGCAACCTCAATCGGCGGGGACCACGGTCTCATGGAAGAACTCCATCCGGGATTCGTGCCCTCAAAAAACCGGTCCATGTCCTCAGTAAATCGCCGCATCAGCTCGAAGGGGCTCGCGGAAAAGAAATCGCTCGGCGTGAGCGAGAACAAGGAAGTAGGAACGCGCCGCGCCATATCTTGCTCTCCTCGTTTGTGTACGGACCGTGACGGTGAAGCAGCCTGTTGCCCCTGACTCTGCAAACTCTCCTTGTCTCCCTTGTTCATCGAGTTTTCATCCATGGCGAAACTCCTTTCTATTTTTATTCATGATGAGATCCAAATGAACAAACACCATTATGTATACTCATTTGTATAGCGACTACGAGGAAAGACCCTTGTTTGGAATTCGCTTTCTCATTAGCCTCGTTCGTGGCTCACCAAGGAAGCTATTAGTCCGTCAAAGGGGGCTTTCAATTTGGTGTCTGGCAAGCGACGCTTGGCCGAGAGGTAAAACGTCTGCCTGACACATGGCACACGATGAGTCTCGGGGTTTTCCGAGTTCTGCTAGTGCGCGTATCGACAACAAAATGTAAGAGGAAGCGGCCCCTCAATAGAAAAAGCTGTCTTATGCCATTCGACTAAGCGAAGCCGGCATAGGGGTATGTATCGGCTTGTTGGTGGACGTTACTGCTGCTGAAATGGAAAGTGACGAGAGAAGAGTGCCAACAGTCGGCAGCCATAGGATCGCAAGGGCAACATCAAACGTTTGGACCTGTTTTTAATCCTAGAATGAGGTATGCCTGTGACCACAATTGCAACATCCATAGAAATCAACGTGCCGGTGCGGACCGCCTACAATCAATGGACGCAGTTTGAGGAATTCCCGAAGTTCATGGAAGGGATCATAGAAGTTCACCAGTTGAATGATCGGCGTCTACACTGGAAAGCCGTCATTGGAGGGTTGGAAAAAGAGTGGGATGCCGATATTACTGAGCAGATACCGGATCAACGCATCGCCTGGAAAAATGTGGGTGGCACTCACAAGGAAGGGATCGTGACATTTGAGCCGCTTTCAGATGGGAAATCGACGATCAGGCTGCACATAGACTATGACCCGGAGGGAATAGTGGAGACTATCGGAGATGAAATGGGAACAGTAAGCATGCGCGTAAAAGAAGATCTCAAGCGATTCAAAACCTTCATTGAAGCACAGGGTAAAGAAACAGGAGCTTGGAGGGGAAAAATTTGAGTGAGATGGCATGGAGAGATCGGAATGTAGCCCGCACACGGTGGGGAGAACTTCGGGTTGATACATCAGAGGCGTGCTCGTCGTGGAGTCGAACCTCTTTCTCAAACTAGGTCTTGTGTCTTTTTGGGGAAGCTGGTTTTTCCTAGTCCTTTGTACCAACCTCTTTGAGGCTTGTAAGGTCCTCCATGTTCTACCCTGCACATGGAAATTTTCATCCCATAACTTTCAACCGGTCCACCTCGCAACAACTGAATATCACGCTCCGTTATGGGTCCCCAAATTGTTATTTTCGGGTGTCCTCCTGTGGCAACTCCTGATTGTCATGTTATTTGGCTGGGCTATCGTCTCTTGCGTAACCACTCACTCATTGATATGGGGTCCTGTCAATTCGGCCTTTACAGCCGGATTATGCCTGTGGGGCGCGTTCATGCTTGCGGATGAATTCTTCAAAGAATATGACACGGAGCGGTCACATGTGTTGTTCTTTAGCGCTCAGCTGATCACGCTCATAGCCTTGCATGTCTTGCCTTCTTGATCGAGGAAGTATCGTGAATAATAATCTGCGCAACCCCTCCCTCGCCGCCTACCAAAAGTCCCCACGAAGAAAACGGCTTTCGATCACGCTTGATGCATCGATTGTGATGGAGCTTGATGAACGCGGAAAACATCGCGGCGAGCAGATCACGCAGGATCTAAGACGGTACTATCGACTCTTAGCCGAAGGGCGGCTAGCGCTCCATGCGAGAGTGTCCACGGAAAGACTTTCACTGATTCTCGAAGCCTGTAACGGTTGGACCGGATCCCGAAGCTCCTCGACATCTCTGGATCCAAGTCGCCGATGGGACTAGGCTGAAGGGGCTAGATACCAAATGGGCCGTGACAGATTTCCCAGGCCTCGTTCGGCGTCTACAGGAACTCACCTGGCTGGAATCGTTAGCATTGGCTGATGCCATCGAACGTTTTTGGCAGGCCAAACGGAACGGCGAGGAGAGGGACCCATCACGGGCACTGGAATGAAGGTCCCCAACGCGCCTTTAAGTAGTTCGATTGAAGGTGAGTGAGTTGCGCTTGCAAGCAGGATAGGAAATCGTTCGGTATTTTTTCAAATGCGGCGGCGAGATCAAGCCCTGAGTGGCTTCGGTGGTCGCAACGGTCCCGCCCATTTAGCCGTATCGGTTAATTCAAGATCCGCCGCATACCCGCAGTCTAACGGGCGAGCCATTGGTACAAGCACCACGAAACCAGGCGATTTCACGGTGTCGGTGACGACCTGAATAATAATTGGTTCTGCTTCGGTCTCGTCCTGCATCCAATACCATCCTGGTCCTGTCGGCTTCGTGGTCGTCCACGTTAGTCTAGTACCCATGTCGCAAAAGATCCCGCGTTCGCGGTAGTAGAAGAATGTTTACTTACACTTTGGTGTTGGCGGTTGGGGTAGATCCATCACGATGCCCGGCTTGAAGTGCATCTTCTCCATCTCAAATTCGCCTACCGCTACATGCTTCAGCCAATACCCTTCCTCGCCTTTCGGACCACTCATTGACATATCTCCAGCAGGAGTATGGATGCGATGAAAATGGGAATAGCCCGTCTTACCACCATCCGGCTGAGATTCGGCACAAAAGCGACCTTTGATTCCTTCACCCACAAACAGCAATACTGCGGTTGGGTCGCTCACCGGCTTGCTGAACATCAGCAACCGGATCCGGTCATTGCCTTCGTCCAGCCATAGATGATCTGGCATAGCAGGGTGGACAGGCTCAGCCGTATAGGCCTTTGCGAGGGCCGGACCTATATTCATGAGGGCTTCCGACGAGAGCGCCTTTCCTTCTCTGGCAGGACTGCTGCTGAACCATACGCTGACAAGAATCCCCGCCAAACTGACAATTTTGACCCAATGCCTGGTAAACATTGCACAACCTCCGAGGTAATACTTGGTGTTCGTTAAATGATTTTCAGCCTATCGGACTCGTAATCTATTACCAATGAGCAAACACCCTAGTTCTAAGCACATTCTTTTATTATTCTCAAATTTCTTACTCCATGTGTTGACTCTGCATCATCGGCCCTTTTGGAATCGCGGCGGGTTCTCTCCATAGACGACGGCATTCTGCAAATCGAAGTCTGGTGAGGAAAAAGATTGGAGATTACCCGTGCCCTGAATGTCTGTGAGCCGATCGGCAAAATTGGCTCCGACTTGTCCTCCCACATACCACTCAGCCGCTGAACGATCGATACAGACGAGACCCATGAGGACAGGGAAGAGGATTCCTATCGACAATCGTCCATTTCTTGCCATCGCGGCTCCTCTGCGAGGCCGGTCTAAGGCCAATTTCTACCGCACTGCAAGAGGGACAAAAACTCCAAGACCTACTCCTTTGATAACCGAATAGATGCCCACTGGAATGGTCATGAGCTTCCCTATCTCCTGACGATCCCAAACGGTAAAAATTTGTCTATCAGCCAGGAGAGACTGAGCCAGACGACACAAAGCCTATGCGGCTCGTGAATCCTCCACTTCTGCAATTCGATTGAATCTCGTAACTTTTTTCGATGGAGGCTCGGCTTGATGCAGGATGTGGGACGTGTAACGATTTCGCAGAATCGTCTCGTCGATCATGTCGCCGCACTGGACGCAGCGCATTGCCCAGGTTGCCGCTCGGCCTTCCCTTGTGTCCAGAACCAAGCAGTGGTCTTCGACAAGAAATCCCCCACAGCGTCGGCATGGTAACAGTGTGCGATGCGCAGACACGCATTGCCTCTCTCGCATCTCCCGGTCAATCCTATTTTTTGCAACATGCATGAAATCCTCCTTGTTTCTCCCCACCAGGTCTATTGATACCAAGCTATCGACGCGGCCCACCCTCGAAAATTCCCTAGATACCCATCACATAGACCCTAGCTGGCTTCTGAGATGTCAGCACGCATGGTCGAAATCGAATCGGCATGTCGCGTTCAGTGCTGATGCAGTGGAAAGCTTCGATGATATCGCCGACGGGGCAAGAACCCATTAGATCGGGAGGTTCAGGGCAAGGATGGAAGGCTAGAAACGAATTGCAATGAGGTTTAGAGCCCTATGTATGATTGCAGAGAAGACACGTAACATCCAATCCGTGAGTCCGGATTGACGTTTGCCTCCTGCGATATACAGAGGCTACTAGGAGCTGGGATGCACGGGATGATCCAAGTTCAGCGCCAGCATAGATCGAGCTCGCTGGAATGTCCCTGTTTTTTCTGCCGAGAGCGGATCGTCGTGTGCAGCATGCACTGAGCCTTTCGGCCACGGGATCAAGGTTTTCCGAGAAGGGTATCGACGGGCAAGTCCGCTCTCAATCCGTTGGCCGCAAGCCATTCCGGATTGAAGAGCCTCGATTGATACTTCGCGCCGGAGTCGCACAGGATCGTCGCGATGGTCTGGCCCGGTCCGCGATCGAGAGCCAGCCGCACTGCGCCGGCGATGTTGATGCCGGAGGACAGGCCGAGAAACAGCCCCTCTTCGCGCAGGAGCTGGTACAGGATGGTGAGTGCGTCCTGATCAGGAATGCGCCACGCGCAGTCCACGGCAAGGCCCTCAAGGTTTTTGGTCACGCGAGACTGGCCGATGCCTTCTGCAAAGGAATCGCCGTCTTTCGTGTCGGTATTGCCCTTGGTGAACCACGACCACATGGCTGCGCCATAGGGGTCCGGGCAGCCGACGGCGATTCGCGGATTGCGCTCCTTGAGATAGAGCGAGGTACCGGCCAGCGTGCCACCGGTGCCGACGGCGGAAATAAAGGCGCTCACTTCCCCTGCGGTCTGCTCCCAGATTTCCGGGCCGGTAGTGCGGTAGTGCGCAAGGCGGTTGGCGGTGTTGTCGAACTGGTTCGCCCAGAACCAGCCCTTTTCCTCCGCCAGCTGCCGCGCGATGTGGTTGTAGTTGCCCGGATTGGAATAAGGCTTCTCCGGCACGGTGAGCACCTCCGCGCCCAGCGCGCGCAGGAGGTCGATTTTTTCCCGCGACTGGGTTTCGGGGATGACGATGACGGTATGGTAGCCCGTGGCGTGGCCGATGACCGTGAGGCCGATGCCCGTGTTCCCGGCCGTGCCCTCGACGATAGTGCCGCCGGGCTGCAGGAGTCCTCCGGCCTCGGCATCCCTAATGATGCCAAGCGCGGCACGGTCCTTCACCGATCCGCCGGGATTCATGAATTCGGCCTTGCCGAGGATTTCACTGCCGGTCAGCTCCGAAAGGCGACGTAGGCGGATGAGTGGAGTGTTACCAACGAGGCGATCCACTCCATGGTAGCGTGACGCATTCATCTCATACTCCATCCTGCACTCCGGAAAAAGCGCCGCGCGTCGTCACCGGCCATCCGGATGGCAGAGATCGCAGCGGCGAGTTGGATGTCGTTGTCAGGGAGCATCAGGATCTCGCAGGGGATGGTTCTCGATAGCATGCGCGGATTCTACACAGAAAAGGGTTCGGAAAATCAAATAGTTTTGCACCTTCACTTTGAACCCTTTTCACCAACGTCAGCATATTCTCAAGAAGTGCCCTTCAACCAACACAGTCACACAGTTTGAGACGATCGGTCAGACCTGATCTGACTCCACAGCCGACCGGACCGTCGATGTAGTATGGGTATTGGATAATTCCAGACCTGCTCGACTGAGGCGTCGGGCCATCCAGCCTACCAACACTCCCGCAGCCACCGCCGTGAGATCGATGCCTGCTATTGGGCGTGAACGCTATGGAGCAGAGAGTGTGACGGCGGGAGGCCACGCATCGGAAAAGATAGGGCGGTATTCCAGCACCCCTTCATCTGCTCATCGGGCGGAAATATTTAGGAGCACCATCACACAACAGATGGGAAGTGTTCGCAGTGTTAGGGGCATTGATCTAGCGACAGTAGGTTATCATTCCAGTTTCCATCGACAACAGTGCGTAGGTAGGGGTCTTTCCCAGTTTGGCGGACGACGCCAATGTCGGACCGTTGACCGGTGAGCGGATCGAGCACATAAAATGTATTGATCTTCAATTCGATGCTCACAATAACTTGTTGGCGAGTCCATTTCCACCCAGCGATGGTATTCCCAATGTGGGTTATATGCTCGTGAGAATTCTGTAAATCCACCATAGTAATACAAGTGACTTTCACGTCAGCCATCGTTGCCCCTATTTTTAATACGTCTGATCCACATGCTCGATTCGTTTTCTTATACATCAAGTGCTCCCCTGGTTGGAACAGGAGGCCGGTACAAGCTGCGCGGAGATTCCAGGGAATTCCCCAGTCGGTGGTCTTGACTTCACATGGTAGATTGCGAAAAAAATTCCATTTTCTTACATCCGTCTGCGGCACCTCAGTAAGGGGTGCCGCAGACGGACAAGAGGATGTTGGTGTCCATGCATATATCGACACAGCAACGTAATGAACTCATGAAAGCAGGCAAGAGATGCGGCACGTGCTTCGGCATAATTCTCGTCTTGCTAAGTCCAGCCATGCCCGCTTTCCCTGCCACCGCCCCCTCTGATTACTCAGGCTATACAGGAACTGACCCTAAACCTATCCCCTCTCCACCCCCGCGATTAGGGCCGGCGAACTCCATTTTGACGGATCCCACATTTGGCTCCCGCATTCTGCGAGTGACCGACGCAAATACGGCGGGAGGACGGTCAGTGATTCCCGAGGACGCCGGGTTCTTCAGAGCATGGAATGCCAATTCAACCGCCCTGAAACTCATGACCCCGAAAGCCACCTGGTGGGTCGAATTCGACCCGGGCAAGTTCACAGTCGGCGGAGGATCGTCTCGGCCTTCGTTACATCAGTTGAACATCAACCGTTTTTGGGAATGGTCGGCGGTTGACCCTGACATCCTGTATTTTCTCAATGGCAACCAGATTGGCCAATACAACAAAGCCACGGATAAGGCAACGAATCTGGGCGGGCCATCCAACGGCGATCCCGTCACCTACCATGTCGCCGTGGTTGGTCAGGACACCTGGATCTGTTCCGTCGCAGGAGCCGGTGCCAAAGATACATATACGAAACTCTTCTGCATCAATCCTGCGGACCACGGTCAGAGCAAGGTCGTGGACATTGTGAACCGGACAATTAACGGAATCGTTCAATCCGATCCCAACTGGCCCACATCAGCCCCCGGCCATACGATCGGCATTCATTCCATCACCGGCAGTGCGGGAGGAGCGTGGCTCGGGGTCACCTTCGTACACCAAAGTTGGGGAGGCCATGGGATCGCCGTGCTGAATCTCAACACCAATTCCTGGTCCCTGGCAACGGGCGCTGACCGCTATTGGGCCGGACACATTGCGTTGGGCAACGGCAAGTTAGTGAACGGATGTGGGTCGATTAACGGACGGGATTCCCGCGGGGCAGTCCTTCGCGACCCCGACAACCTGATGGATCCCTCGAAATACGTGTTTGTCATGCAGCCGACACCCGCTGTCGGGTGGTTCGACGCAGAGCATAGTTCATGGTTCAATGCGTCAACGAATCCCAACGCACCGATTTTGTTTTCACGGTATAGCAGCTCTTCTCATCCAAACCCGGTGCCATGGTATGGAGAGATCGTCATGGCGGCGACCAATGGGCGCAACACGGTCTGGCGGTTTGCTCACAATCACAATGGCAGCGGCAAATACTACGGACAAGCATTTGCCCAGGTTTCCAGTGACGGCCGCTGGGCGAGCTTTTCCAGTTACTGGGACGGCACATTGGGACGGTCCAATGGTGACTTTGGGATCGGAACACGCATCGATACGTTCATTGTCGAGTTGCGATGACTGCTGGTGCGGTTAACCAATTCGTCATGAAGTCCTTTTCGCCGGGAGAAATTCCTCCGGAAGCAAGACCTCCCAGAATTTGTCCGCCGCAATAGCAAGAAATTCCGTGTCTCCTTCCAGTGCCTTTGCGTTAAGTTGCCGTGCCCGCTTGGTATTTGCCTGGGTGACCTTCGGAGGCTCGCCGGAGAGCTGTTCAATAAGAGCCATAGATAGCCCCAATGCAGACCAAAGATGGTGGGCGTATCGAAACAATCCTTCCGAATCGGATGCATCATCCTCAAGATGACGGCCTTCTTCGCAAGCCTGCTCCAACACGGCATAGAGAAATACGATGTCCCGGACGAGTTGCCTATCGCTCAGCTCTACGAGGCGGGCGACGTTTCCATCGAAGATTGCACGAGAATAGGAAAATTTCTGGCCGGCAAGATTCCGATGTTCTTGCCATGCGCTGAATGCCTGTTTCGCCGCACCTCGAACAGCCATGTGGATGACCTCAATCTCCCCCAAGTAAGCGGTTTGAAGGCTCTCCTTGTGCGCGTTCTGTGGATATCGCATGATGAGAAGAGCGCTGACCAGACCGAAGACGGCACCAACGAGTGCGGGGATGACGGCATTGATTCGTACGCCTTTCCTCACGTCGCCTCTTTTCCGAACCTCTCTCATCTGCTCTAGAATCCCCTGCTGATCAGGCTCATGATTTGTATCTTACTCTCCTACTCGCATGCACAGACCAGGAGAAATCCCATGAATCCAGCACCCTTCTCTTCTCAAGGCTGAGATTCCAAGCGTGAGTGTACAGGCGAGAACGCAGAGAGTCTCTAGGCTGCGAGGGGATAGCGCGGATGCAGGACCCTCACCTGCGCATTCCAAGATCGATGGGCAACCTGCTATATTGCTCGCTCACCTATTGCGGGGGCAATCATGGACATGTTGATGATTGTGTTTCGTACGTCGCTTGACGAACGCGTGCATGAGATATTGAAAGCATGCGGAGTCATCGCCTATACCGAATTCCCTGAAACGACCGGGCATGGAACATCGGGACCGACGGAAGGGGTGTCGTTCTACGCCGGGAGGAACAGTGTGATTCTGGTCTCGCTTGAATCAGTCCAACGAGACAAGGTAGTCGGCGCAATCACGGCCTGGTGTTCAGAGGCGCAGCACTCAGGATGGGTCAAACCGGTGATTCGGGTATTTTTGTGGCCGTGCACACAAGTGATTTAGCAGGATGCCAATGACCTGAGGTATAATTTCACAGGAATACATGGCTCTCGTCTCCGAGGCTCGTATGGCACGGCGCACCCAGGCTCAGCTGCAACAAAGCTATCGAGAGCGAGCGCTCAAAATGTTTCCGTGGATTTGCGCGCATTGCGGACGCGAATGTGACGGCAAGAAACTCAGTCAGCTCACGGTGCATCACAAGGACCACAACCACGAGAACAATCCACCCGACGGAAGCAACTGGGAGTTACTGTGTCTGTATTGTCACGATAACGAACACCAGCGGTATCAAGCAGGAGACGCAGCTGGTGAGACCCCTGTGAGCCGGGAGAAAGTTGACCCTCCGACCTTCACGCCCTTTGCCCGGCTTGCTGACGTGCTCAAGCGCAAAACCTAACAGGTTGCTGAAAAAGTTTCTATTCTCACCCGTCCAACCCCGGCGCGCCAAGGCGTCCCCTTCACCAGGCGTCGCCCCCCCGAGAGCATCCTCAACATAGCCCATAGGGGAAAAGCTGTGTTAGCAGCCGGGACAGACGGATGAGAAAGCTGCATCTCGCTTTTCCCGCTCCAGCCATGAGCCATAGACCAGTGGCTCCTCGTTCGCAGGATATGCTATACGCTATTGCTCTGAATCGTCAGCTATCAGCTCCATGCCGTTTACCATACCATCATGATTCTTTCCCATCCTCGCGATCCGTTGCACGGGATTACGCTGGAAACCATTGTCAAAGAACTGGTTGAGCGGTATGGGTGGGCCGAGATGGGACGTCGCGTCCCGATCCGATGTTTCCTCCACGATCCCAGCGTGAAATCCAGTCTCACGTTTCTCAGGAAAACGCCCTGGGCGCGGGAGCGGGTCGAGGGGTGGTATATCGCGTATAAAGACGTGTGAGGGAAGCACGGCTCCATGGCCTTGAATGCCACCATCTTCAAAGCGACAATTCACATCGCCGACATGGACCGCCAGTACTATCATGACCATGCCCTTACCCTGGCTCGCCACCCATCCGAAACCGACGAACGCATGATGGTGCGCCTCCTCGCTTTTGTGTTGCATGCGCATGAGGCCCTGTCATTCGGCCGTGGGCTGAGCGCCGAGGAGGAACCGGCTCTCTGGCGCAAGGATTTGACGGGCGCCATCGATCTCTGGATCGAGGTTGGCCAGCCCGAGGAGAAGACCATTCGCCGGGCGTGCGGACGCGCGAAACAGGTCTGCATCTATACCTACGGAGGTCGTGGCGCCGACCAATGGTGGGCGAACAATCTGACGAAGCTCGACCGGTTGAATAATCTGTCCGTGATGAATCTCCCGTTGGATGGGAGCCGCGCCTTGACCACACTCGCGCAGCCCGGTATGCAGTTGCAATGCACCGTGCAAGAAGGACAGATCTGGATGACGGACGGAGAGCATACCGCGCACATTGAGTTGACGAGGTTGAAAGGCGCATCAACTCCGTTTCGGCAGTAACGCAAGACGCCATCCGATTGCCTGTCAGAGGCTGCGGCGATGAAAGAAAAGAAACGTCTTCCCACGAGTGGTGAACCGATCGCCTGGGCGAGTCCGTTCACAGTCCTGAAGGACATAGCCCTGCCACTGGCTCCAGAAGCGAGGCCTGGTATCACCCCACGCGACACGCCACCCATCGCGCCAAAGAACCACCGTGGACGGGTGGAGATCATTCGCCAGACCGGCCATCGCAGCGGCAAGACCGTCACGGTCGTCAAAGGCTTCATCGGCATCGGACAGGCCGAGCAAAAGAACCTTGCCAAGGAGATACAAAAAGCCTGTGGCGCCGGAGGTACGGTGAAAGAGGGACGAATCGAAATTCAAGGCGACCAACGAGAGATCGTCGCGCGCATCCTGACCGATGCCGGGTTTCTTCCGGTGTGCGCCGGAGGGTGAGGGACTTAGCCAGAATTGTGCATGACGGAGCATCACAATTCTGGCGCGCGACAAGCGCGAGGAGCGGGACTCTCCCGACAAACAGCATGGGGTTCGAGGTTCTTCGTTCGAGGTTGTGGGAACTTCGAACCTTGAACTTCGAACTTCAGACCGTATCGTGCCTTTCCCGCCAGTCTCGCTTGTCCCGCTTCCGTGGATTGACTTCCTCTATCGCCCGCGATACAGATGGCAGCAATTTTCGGATAGCACGTCCTCACGCCCTATCCATCACTGCGAGGCCACCATCATGAAGAACGTGGAGATGACCGTCGAAGGGACAACATTGACGATCAAGGTCGACTTGTCCAAAGAGTTCGGACCCTCTGCTTCGGGAAAGACGACCATCATCGCTTCGACGGAGGGAAATGTGACTATTCCAAACCGCGAGGAAAAAGTCGGGCTCAACGTGTATCGAAAGAAGTGATCGAAGCATGGAGTGCATTCGCCGACGATATGGTGCACAGTTGACTGTTCATAACGGCTCCTAGCCGGATACTCCACTTGTAATTTCCTGATAATAGGATTCCAGCATGGCCGCGCGTGCAGGCTCGACAATCACTAACTGCCGTTGATCCAGCGTATTGGCGCAATACAGATAGATCCCCTCTTCTGCCTGACCGAGCTCGACATGCAACTGGCGGCCATCCGGCTCCTGGTGTGTAATCTCTTTGAGGATGCGCGTATCGTACAATTGTTCCCATGCATACTGGGCGGAAGGCCAATGGTTTTCATAGAGTGGCGCGCCAGGATCGTTTGAGACAGTCTTCAACCGAGTTCGATCAAATGGAAGCCCTTCGTCCGGTTCAGGGGATTCATCCCAGAGAAACTGACACGAGGAACCCCGCCCCAATACATAGAACGGTCCATCGTCGACGACTTCTTCCACCAGGCTGTATCGAATCACGTCCGGCTGCTCGATGAGGCCAAGATCCCGCGCAGCCAGGGCCCGCTGCAACGGAACTCGTCTGGCTAACTGACGGGTCTTCTCGAACACGATCATGCGTCCCTTGGGAGTGAGCAAATCGCGTATACGATCGAGCTTGATCCCGATCCCCGTTCGCCGCTCAAAGTCCGCTTGTTGATGACCATCGCCGGTACGGTCAAAGGTATTCCAACTGCGACTGGGAATGCCGGGATCTAGTTCGGCTTGCATGAGGGCATGCGTGGCAAGAACCAGATCGGGAGAGCAAGAAGGAGGGGTGAGATCGAAATCGAGACATTCAAAATGCACGTTGGTAAGATTGAGCGCCTTCGCCTGTTCTTGTGCACGTGCGATTGAGAGGGGTGAGCGGTCGATCCCGACAAACGTCTTATCGGGATGCCGCCTTGCATAGAATGTCGTAAGGATGCCGACCCCGCAGCCCACATCGAGTATGGATCGAGCTTCACCGATGCGGTGAGCCACACGCAATCCTATGGCCAGATAATAGTGATACCGTTGGCTGTACAGGAACGGCAACACGTTCGGATGGGCCGAGGCATCGTAAAACGACACCTCGTCGGAAGAGGATCCGCTACGCTTTTGTTCCGCCTGCCGGTGCAGTGCTGCAAGCTCCGCAGACGAAATATTCTCCCGCTGCCACTGAAAATACACTGTATCCAATGTGAATGGCCGGAGGCCCCACCCGGCAAGGTGCGAATGGAGCGATTGCAACAGTACGTCTTCAATCATTGACTCAGCCTCGCCTGCTCAACACCTTTCCCAACAAGGCCGCAAGGAGTCGAACCACAAGGTGTACGCGGTGAGGGTACGTGGAGTGGTTCGTGCGACTGAGAACGAAACTGGGGAACGTGTTCAGCAGAGGTCTAGGGTCTCTTGAGCATGATCGCGTCAAAATATGTCTCCGGCACCGGATGCGGGTAGCGCAGTTGGCCCGATCCGAAGGCGACATACTTTTCGCACGTCAATTGTTCGAGGCCGATCGGACCCTTGGCATGGAGACGCGACCCACTGAGCCCGATATCGGCGCCCATACCGTAACGATCACCGGCATTGAGTCGTGACGATGCATTGACGAGCACTGCGCTGGCATCCACCTCGCGCGTAAACCGCAGGGCGGACTCATATCGCGTGGTCGCGATGACGGCGGTGAGACAAGGTCCATGCGCCACGATGTGCGCCAAGGCCTCATCCATATCCGCAACCATTTTGACCGCCATCACGGGCGACTGGAACTTGGTATGCCAATCCTCTTCCTTTGCCGGAACGATCGAAGCATGTCCGGTCATGGCCATTTGCCCCATGAGCGCCATGGTCTTCGGGCAGGCCCGCACCTCGATCTTAAATTCGCTGAGCATGCGGTTGACCAGCGGAGGCAAGAACTGACGCCCAATCACCTGTTGCACGAGCAGTGTATCGAGCGAGTTCGATGCGATGGCCTTCTGCACCTTGGAATTAATTGCGACGTTTTGGGCCATCGGCATGTCGGTGTCAGCATCCACGTACATGTGCGTGAGTCCCCCATCGTTGCACAGTACCGGCATCTTTGCCTGTTCGGTCACCGCTTTTCGAAGGCCGGCCCCGCCACGCGGGATAATGGCATCGAGACTTTTGCCCGACCGTATCAGTTCGACCGCCACCTCTTTATCAGGACGTTCGATGATAATCCATGCACCGGCCGGCACCCCATTGTGCTCCGCGGCTTCACGCAGTCCGGTTCCGATCGCCTGTTGCGTCAGATTCCATTCCGGCGCGCCACGAAAGACGCACACATTGCCCGATTTGAAGCAGAGTGCGATCGACTCGACTGTCACGAGCGGGCTCAGCTCCGACACGACACCGATAACCCCAATCGGAACTCGGACACGGCTGACTTGCAATCCATCCGGGCGTTCCCATCGTGACGTGACGGCGCCGACCGGATCGGGCAAGTCCGCAATCATACGGAGATGCTCGGCCATCTCTTTGACATCGTCGGCCGTCATGCGCAAACGCGCCACGGCAGCCTTCATTCGATCTTTCACGACGTCGGCCTCAAACGATTTCCCGACCGCGTCTACATCTTTTTCGTTCGCCTCCAGAATTTTTGATTCGTCAGCTGCCAATCGATCGGCCATCGAACGTAAGGCCTTTTCTTTCACTGGGCCAGATAATAATGCGATAGAGCGAGATATATTTCTACTTTCTTTCAATAGTTTATCAACATATATCTTAACTGGAGCTTCAGGCATCATAATCCTCGTACTATACGGAATAATCAATGCGGTAGGTCGATAAAGAACCCGTACTCCAACCACATCGTCGCGACTATATCACGCGGTTCAAGCAAATATCTCAAGCGATGGAATCTGAAGCCGCCACTAGCTAAGAGAACAAAAGGTTGAGAAAAAGAAGAATCATCGAAGGGTTTTTCATCCAGCACAGATAAATATGTGACCTCTCTCCTGCTTTCTCGATGAGCCGGCGTGAAGACTTTTGCCTAAGAATATGATTTCTTAAACAAAAAAACTGCGCTATTCGGACATTGCTTTCCACTACAGGCACAGCTATTGCGTTGTCGCCCCCTATGCACACAACTCGCAGAGCCCTGCTGATGCGATCGCTCCTTCAGCTGACTGGCCTCCTTTTTCTCGTTCTGGAATGTTTGGGAACGCAGGCAACCGCCAGTGTCTTTGAAATCTTCCCGGCTAATGCAGGCGGCTCTTGTACAGAAGAATTCGAAAATGTGGCCAACGCGCTGCAACCAGGCGATGAGCTGATACTCCACGACGGCACTTACTCACAAACCTGCCGACGCGCAGTAACCGTGATCGGTACGAGCACACAGCCGATCGTCATTCGCGCCGCAGCCGGCGAAGCCCCCATCCTGACCAATTCACTCTCTCAAAATAATCTCGACATCGTGGGTTCTTCCTATGTCGTTATCAAGGGGTTGCATTTTCAAGGCGGGAGTGAGGGCATTGTGTTTGGGGGAACCAACCATCATGTAACGCTTGAGGATAATGAAGTATATGGCACTGATAATAATGGAATTGCCCTCAATAGCGGGAATTCCGAGTTCATGACGTTTCGGCACAACCATATCCACCATACCGGACAGGCTTCGGGAAGCACCGAAGGAGAAGGGTTTTATCTCGGCTGCCACACAGGTAGCTGCCGCGTCACGAACAGTGTGATTGAGGGAAACTACATCCATCATCTCCGTGGAAGCTCTTCTGGTGGAAACGACGGGATCGAAGTCAAAGTCGGGTCCGCCGGGAACATTATTCGGCATAATGTGATTCATGATACGAACAGCGGCGCGCAGTTCCCGTGTATTCTTGTCTATGGCGGTGGCACAACCGTTAACACGGTTGAAGGAAACGTGATGTGGAATTGCGGAGAGGGAATTTATGCCGTGTCCGATGCCGTCGTCCGCAATAATATAGTCTTGAACTCCGGAGCAGGCATCTCTTCCTATCCCCATGATGTTGTTGGTCAGATGAAGAATCTCACCATCGTCAACAATACGGTCGTTGGACAACAGGAATGTCTTTTCTTACGCTGGAATTCTGTTCAGAACATGATTCTGGCCAATAACGCATTGTATTGTGGTGGCGGTTCGGCTATGGATGGAACAGGCTTGTCCGGAGCCACGATAACCATACGAGCCAACTACATTGAAGGTGTGCTTGCCGGGGCCGCCATTGACGGGACAAAATTCCTCGATGGTGGGTCAGCCGCTGCGGCCTTCATCGATCATGTGAATAAAGATGTCTGGCCACGTTCCGGTTCGATCTTGATCGGAAAGTCCAACGTCGGTTTCGCCCCCTCAGGCGATTTCAACAACCGGATCCGTCAGAGCCCCATCGACATCGGCGCATACGAAACGGATGGGCTCGCCGCCAATCCAGGATGGAAAATTATTCCGGGATTCAAACCCACCGGCATGGGAGACCTTCAACCTCCCGCTGCCCCGTCAAACCTGAGGATTCTCTAATAGTCTCTTTTTGTCCTGTCTTGTGCGTTCCTCAGCGACCCAATAACGTGGTGGTGTTGCCGGGCCAGAAACCACTCTACCCATTCCCAAAGCAACGCCAGCGGGACTAGAGCAAATAGCCGTAGAGAAGACAGAAAAAATAGAGGAACGCCCAGCCCACCGGGACGGCTTCGTCCAGTTCTGCATCGGTCACCGACGACAGCACGTGTTGAAGCCAGGCCATACGAGCGGCATCCTCCCGCGACCGACTCTCCCGCGCAAGAAGAAAATTTGCTAGAATGCCCGAGACTCACGATTCTGCGGCACTCTCACGGACGTTACATGATCGATCTTCGAAGCGATACGGTGACAAAACCCACTGACGCCATGCGAAAAGCCATGGCGCGCGCAGACGTGGGAGACGATGTCTACGGAGAAGATCCCACCGTGAATCGCCTTCAGGAGATGGCGGCCACAATGTTTGGGAAAAAAGTCGCGCTCTTCGTGCCGTCCGGCACGATGGGCAATCAACTCGCCATTCGCCTCCATACGCAACCAGGACAGGAAGTCATCGTCGAGAGCACCGCGCATATTGTCCGGTACGAGCAGGGCGCTGCCGGAGCGTTGGCAGGCGTCCAACTCCATTGGATCACAGGCAATCGGGGCCTCATCTCGCCTGAACAGGTTGAGGAAGCCATTCGTCCCAAGGAGCCGAACACGATTCAGACGGCGCTGATCTGCCTGGAGAACACCCATAACAGCGGCGGCGGAACGATTTATCCTCTGGCGACGATCGAACGGATCCGCGCGGTGGCTGTCTCCCATGGCATCCCGATGCATTTGGACGGCGCACGTGTGTTCAATGCCATCGCAGCCACCACTCTCCCACCGGCCGCCTATGCCCAACACTTTGATACGCTGTCCGTCTGCCTCTCGAAGGGACTGGGGGCACCGGTCGGCTCCCTGCTCATGATGAATGATCTGACCCTGCTCGATCGAGCGAAGCGGCTGCGTCGTATGTACGGCGGTGCCATGCGGCAGGCCGGTATCCTTGCGGCCGCAGGCATTTATGCACTTGAGCACCACGTCGGACGCTTGAAGCAGGACCACGACCATGCCAAACAGCTGGCGCGGCAACTTCAACAAATTCCAACGATCAAGATCAACTCGCAAGATGTCGACACCAACATTGTGATCTTCGAAGTAGTCGGCCACCGCCTGAGTCCTTCGGCGATCGTAGCCGCATTAAAACACGAGGGGCTCTTGATCAATGCCATCGGTGGCAACAGATTTCGTGCCGTCACGCATTTGGATATCTCCCGTGCCATGACTGATGACGCCTGCGAGATTTTCACCCGTGTGTTGGGAAACGGACCCGTTTAATTCATCGAGGCGTGCGAAATAGCGGAGTACCGTGACGTGTGAGCCTTCTCCCTCTTCGTCGTATGTTCTCAGACCGCCTTGCTCGGCTCGCGCGAGTCAGGCCTTGGCGATGGCAATAGCCGTGCGTACAATTCATATCCAGAGGTCCGATCATTGACACTGCGCGCACTCAAATCTAGAATGCCGCGCAGTGGAGCATCAATGCCATTAGACGTTGTATCGTTTCAACACATCACCAGGATCCTCGCGGTGACCGACTCACTCGGGTTAAACCGTGAGTGGGTCGAAATCTCGTTGTCCCCGGAAAGTCCCGGTGTCGTGCGACGATTGGCCAATGGCAAGTTGGAAATCATCGTCGATGCGGACCAACCGTTCGAAGCCTGGCTGGGATCGCTCCCGAAACACATTCAGCTCGCACAGGGTGCCTAAATGGAAAGTCCCCCCAGCCACCCCATCCCGACATCGGAAGAACTGCAGGCGGAACTCCTGGCAATGCCGGAGCCGCCGGAACAGCCGGATCCAATCGACGAACCGGGGTTCGAAGAGCTTGTGGCAGTGGCGCTTCGTCACGTCCGTGGCCGCCGCGGTGGCGATCTCGTCAGTGTGATTCTCGTGGGGTCCAGCGTTCGGCGCGCGATCACGGATCACAGCGACATCGATCTCATCGCGCTCGTCAAAGGACAAGCGGACAGCCATGAAATTGTCCGCACCGCCGACCGCCTGGCCGACATTCGCTATCGCGGGCATCAAGAGCTTGAGGAGGATATTCCCCACTCTCCGCGCCTTCCGTCGCTCCTGCGGAAAGCCCGGATCCTCTTCGATCACGAGAACATCGGCGCCAAACTCATCGAACGTGCCAGCCAACGCTTCCGGCAGGGGCCACCACCCGTCAGTATCAATGAACAGATTCGGATGAAGGCGGAGTGTTTCCATTGGCTTGGAAAAGCGCGGGATCTGGCCGATAGACCGGCGACCGCGCAGTATCTCCTCTCGATATTTTTTGATGACACCATCAACGCATTTTTCCGGCTACGGGGCTTCTGGTTGACCGCCCCGGGCGACGTGCCGAAATTCATCGCATCCCGCGATGCGGGGGTGGGTGATTTGGTTGGACGATTCCTCACTGCGACAACCCTGCCGGAGCGGCTTAACTTAGGCCGCGATCTGGCCGATACTCTCTTTAAGGACGTGCCGAATCCTGCCAGGATCGACTGACAGGATAACCGGATCAACTATCAAACTGCTGTCGCAAGGCGCTTGCCGAGCGCGCATCCTCGCAATTCTGGTCGATGCGACAGCGTTGCAGGGGCGAAGGTACCCTACACACCGGATTAGGTGGGTGAGAAGGGTGACGGTTTCAGCATCCTGCCAAAAGGAGTCATTATGGAAATCGGCTTCATCGGGCTCGGAAAAATGGGAATGAACATGGTCACGCGGTTGCAGCGTGACCGGCATCGGGTCGTGGTGTACGATCGATCGGCTGATCTGATCAAACAGGCCGAAGGCGTCGGGTGCATCGGAGCCTCTTCGTTAGCCGATCTCGTCGGCCAGCTCAAAGCCCCGCGCGCGGTCTGGGTCATGGTCCCTTCAGGCGCACCGACGGAGGAGACTGTTCAGGCTGTCGCGGCGCTGCTTCAAGCGGGAGACACAGTGATCGATGGCGGCAATACCAGATTTCATGACGATGTTCGACGGGCTGCGGACCTCAAGAAGAAACAGCTCCACTATGTCGATGCCGGGACGAGCGGGGGCGTCTGGGGACTGAAAGTCGGATACTGCCTGATGGTCGGTGGCGACGAGGCGCCGGTGAAACAACTGACACCGATTTTCACGACATTGGCGCCTGATCAGGGATGGGCGCACGTCGGCGGAGTGGGCGCCGGGCATTATGTAAAAATGGTGCATAATGGAATTGAGTACAGCATGATGCAGGGGTATGCTGAAGGCTTCGAGCTGATGGCGAAAAGCGATTACAAACTCAATCTCGCAAAGATCGCAGACCTTTGGATGCATGGTAGCGTGGTCCGCTCCTGGCTCTTGGAATTGGCAGCCGGCGCCTTGAAAGAGGATCCAAAGCTGGAACAATTGAAGGGCTACGTACAGGATTCAGGCGAAGGCCGCTGGATGATCGCCGATGCCATCGAGAAGGATGTACCGGTCCCGACGCTCACGACGGCATTATTCACTCGATTCCGATCTCGACAAAGCGAGTCCTTTGCGGAAAAGATGCTCGCCGCGTTGAGAAATGCTTTCGGCGGCCATGCGGTTCGCCGATAGCAGGATACTGAATGCCACCGAATAGCTCACGAATCGATATCAGCCCTTCACAGGAAACCATCCCTCCTGTCGAGCCATGCACGCTCGTCATCTTCGGAGGCTCCGGCGATCTGGCGCGTCGGCGACTGATCCCTGCCCTCTATAATTTGCTCCTCGATGGATTGCTTCCGCCGAACTATGCCGTGATTGGGTTGGGCCGCACTTCGATGACCGACGAGGAATTCCGCGCGACGGTCCGAGAGGGTGTCCACAAACATTCTCGACAGGCGTTGACCGACGAAAAGTGGAAGGAGTTCGCGCCGCACCTGTTTTACGTGTCGGGGGGCAATGACGATCCTGACACGTTTGTCAGACTGAAGTCCCGGGCAGAAGACATTGAGAAAAGCCATCAGTTACCCGGCAACCGGATCTTCTATCTCAGTATTCCTCCGAGTTCATTTGCGGCTGTGTGCGAGGGGCTTGAGCAAGCCGGATTGGCGACGAAACCGGAGGCTCGTACGCCCTATGCCCGCATCATCGTCGAAAAACCGGTCGGCCGCGATTTGGCTTCCGCTCAGGCCATCAACAGCGTGACAGGGCGCGTGTTCGACGAATCGCAGATCTTCCGTATCGATCACTATCTGGGGAAAGAAACCGTTCAGAATCTGATGGTCGTCCGGTTCGCCAACAGCATCTTCGAGCCGATCTGGAACCACAAATACATCGATCACGTGCAGATTACGGTGAGCGAAGCGGAAGGTGTCGGAACCAGGGCCGGTTATTACGAAGAAGCAGGAGCCCTGCGCGATATGGTGCAGAACCACATGCTCCAGCTGCTGTGCCTGGTCGCAATGGAGCCCCCCTACTCGCTCGACCCTGACGTGGTGCGGAACGCGAAAATGGAAGTTCTCCGCTGTCTCAGGCCGATCACCGATAGGGACGTCGAGCAGGTCACCGTCCGCGCCCAATATAGTGAAGGCACGGTCCATGGCGCCCCCATCCCAGGATATCGCCGGGAGAAAGGGACTCATTCTGATTCCACGACGGAAACGTATGTCGCGCTCAAATGCTTCGTGGAAAACTGGCGCTGGGCCGGCGTGCCCTTCTATCTACGCACCGGAAAAGCGCTTCCTCAGCGCGCCAGCGAGGTTGCAGTACAGTTCAAGGACATCCCGCAAATCCTGTTCAACACGAATGTGCAGCAACCGCAAGCGCCGAACGTGCTCGCGTTACGCATACAGCCGGAGGAAGGACTTTCTCTTCGCATCGTCTCACGCGTGCCGGGAACTCGCACACAAACACATCCGGTGGAAATGGATTTTCAATATAGCGACGTATTCGGCCGCCCTTCGCCAGAAGCGTATGAGCGATTACTCTTGGACGTAATGGCCGGTGACGCCTCCAGGTTCATGCGGCGCGACGCTGTTGAAGCCTCCTGGGCCTGGATCACCGATATTCTTGAAGGATGGCAGCGGCAGGGTTTGCGGTGGTTGCCCGAATATCCGGCAGGATCTTGTGGGCCGGTTGAGGCCAATCGCCTCATTGAAAAGGACGGACGGACCTGGCGAACCTTATAATAGCGACTCATTTCGTGCCGGCTGCAACTGCTTGAGAATCTCCTCTCTGGTGCCCAGTCCACCGATAAATCGTGCGAACTCTCCTTCGTGATAGAGAGCCAGCACGGGCAATGCGCGAACCTCCAGCTCCGCTGGAATTTGGAAATTTTCCTCGACGTTCATTTTCAGGATCAGGATCTTGCCGTTCAGATCGGGTTCGAGCTTTTCAAGTTCACGCATCAGCGCCCGACAACTCCCGCACCCTGGCTTCCAAAACTCCACCAGCACAGGTACGGACGACTGTTGTATCACGCCGTCGAAATCACGATCGGTGACGTCACGCATCAGGGTCTCCTCATGTTACGACCCACTCGCCGGCCTTGCGGTGAAAACTTCCTGGTACAATCTCTCCGCAATCAGTCTGTATCCTGCAGTCGTGAGATGCAACCCGTCGTTGGAATACTCGACTGCAAGCTGCCGAGTCTCCGGCTCTGCGGTGGCGGCAAAGAGGTCGAAGGCAGCCACCCGCTTGGATTCGGCGTATCGGAGAATCAATCCGTTCAGCTGGCACCGGCGATCCAGATGTTCTGCGAACCATCGGCGCCCCTCTTCGCTACGAAGGTCATCCCCCACTCTGATCGACGGAACGGTTACCGGCACCGGTTGTATCCCGGCCGCCGCAGCCAACTCATACATCTTGAGGAGGTTGCGCATGATGTCTGCCGGCGATGCATTCCATCCAAGATCGTTCGTTCCGCCAAGAATAACTACATGTGTCGGTTTGTGATTCAACACAGCTGATCGAAACCGCATCGCCATTTCACCGGTCAGTTCGCCGCAGATACCGCTCACAGACACACGCACAGCAGGCCCGGTCAACTCCTGCAGAAACAATCCGTACGGTGTTTCAGTCCCTAGGGGGTTATCGGCGGTGGGCGATTGAAACCCCGCCGTGAGACTGTCCCCGAAACACACGATGTGACTCGCCGAGATAGTCATGTGACAGGAATTCTACCGACCCAGCCGTGAGTTCACAATGTTTGCTTGTGCGTGACGGAAAGGGGGGAAATTTCCTCGGCAATCCTTGGACGGGAGGCTCGTTAAGAGCAGCTATTTTCTTGACGATTTTGGACCTCCAGCGTACGAGTAATCATCATGGACGAACAACTGACAGAGAGTGGCGCATGGCCGATCGCGGCGGCAAAAGACGCGGCCGACCCTGAACTGGCCTCCGTTAAGCGAGTCCTCACGCTTCTGGACAAGACGGCGAAGTCCAGCCGGACGTACGGATCGGCAAACCCTGTGGCACAGAAGTTCTTCCAGCAGTTGTTCGAAGGACTTTCGGCTCATCTGACTACCTACTCCAAGCTGGCGTTTCTTGTTCAACGTTCCGAGTTGTATTTCAATGGGGAAATGGTCTACCGATCCGAACAAGAATCGAGTAATGAAAGCGTCGCCTTCAAGCTCTATTCGGATGGTATTCGGGAACTGGCATTCCTCGATGGTCTTTCCGCTGAAGATCTCTCCTTCTTGCTTGATTCATTTTGGGATAGCCTCGATCCTAAAGCAAATGACAATGACGACGACATTGTGACTCGTCTCTGGTCCAAGAATCTCTCCACCATCACGTTGGTCACCGCCGAAGAGGTCGCGAAAGCCTCGACCGGAGGCGATGTCTTCTCGCTGCCTGTCGGGGCAATGATGGAAGAACCGGAATCAAGCTTGCGTGACCTCCTGGATCGAGAACAGGCCCGTGCCAGAAGGGGGATTGGAGAAGGATTTGAGGACGGTGACGATTCAGAATCAGGTGATGGAGGAACCCCAGCGCCGGAGGGAACAGGAGGAGGGACCGGAAGGGGGACCGGTGGGACGCCCAACAGGCAAGCGAGCCGATTCAAGTCCGGCCACACAGGCTATGAGGTCACTGACAAGGAATTGGCAGAACTGGCGACGGAGGTTGCTGCTGAGAGCGCCAGAGATAATATGACATACCTGTTGGATATGCTCACCGCGATCATGGCGTCGGAAAAATCCCCTGCAATTCTGACCAAGTTGTTCGACCTCTGGAGCAACATTCTCGACTCATTGACTGCCCAGGGCAAATGGGCCCAGTTGGAGAGCGTCCTGGGAGTGCTCCATGCCACCGAAGAGGTCAGACCGGATCTCAGCGCCGATCATAAGAAACAACTGGCAGGCATACTCGACAGCCTTGGTCGGCCCGAGCGTGTGAAGATGATCGAGACCTATTTGAACAAGACACCCGACGCGACCACAGCGGGGCTACCTGCCGTGTTCATGTCGATGACGCCGGCTGCCGTCCCTGCCTTGTGCATGCTCCTGGCTAATCTGGAAGCACCGGCCCATCAGACGATCGTGGCTGAAGCGATTGAGACTCTCGGGAAGGAACAGCCGGATCACGTACTTCGCGGTTTGTCCGACCGTCGTCCCCGTTATGTACGAAACCTCTTGGCGATCCTGCTGAAATGGAACAATCCCAGATTTGCCGATGCGCTTGAAAAGCTGGTGCGCTATCCGGATATTCAGGTACGAAAGGATGTCGTGCGAGCGATCGGGATACTGCGACCCAGCGGGAACGGAATGAAACTGATCGCCTTCTTAAGTGACATGGAGGAGTCGGTCCGGTATACGGCCCTCAAACTGCTCCTGACAGGTCAGTATACGGTCCCCTACTCCACCTGGTCACCCCTCGTATCGGCGGAAACATTCATGGATCGAACCCTCAGCGAAAAACGCGGCGTGTTCCAGGCCATGCGTGCAACCTGCAGCGATGAGGTGATTCCGTTCTTTGAAAGCCTGATCACGGAACGGTCGTGGACGAATCGGAAGAAAAAGGAGGAGCTTGCCGTCCTCGCCGCGGAGGCATTGGGGAAACTGGCGACTCCTGCCGCCCTCGCCCTCCTTGAGCTCGGTCAGAAAAAAGGCGGTGGTCCTGTGCGGCAAGCTTGCACCACAGCACTTGCCCAAGTCCAACGACAACAGCACCTCAAGCAGGCCGCCTCACAATAAGGAATCATCGCCGTGAGTGACATCAAGATCACAGAGACATCGGTCGAGGATGAACAAGTTCAGCCGATTCTGACCCACGAAAAATCCATATCCCAAAAAATCGCGCGTGGATCAGAAGCCGGAGACATCCTGGATCAGCAGATGGTCATGCTGGGCATCCAACTGGTCACACAGTTGAACGTCTTGATTAAGACTTCCCGCATCTATGACCGCGCCAACGCAGCCCTGGATAAGCCTGTCGAGACAATGCTGACGCTGATTAAGACGATGGCGCAGGATCAACCGGTCACGCTCCGTCTACAAAACGATTTCTTGTTTCTCGGGGACAGTCACTTAAAAGTGAACGCGCAGCAGATGGCCGTGGCGACCAGCATCATCGATATCTTGAATGCCTGGAAGATCGGGGGACTCACCTTTGCATTGACCGTAGAGTCGAAGGATCTTCGGGAGTTCGCCGCGGTCTTTGTCAGCTTTGATCCGGAAAACAAGACCCTCGAAGACCTTCAGAGGGAAATTACCGCACGAGGGATCACCGGCATCGAACTGGAGGAACAACGTCAGCTTCAAGTCAGAAGAGGACTGGGAACTAAGAGAAGCGCACCCATGGGGCCGACGGAAAACAAGAGTCCCGAAGGCACCGGAGGTCCCGATCCAAACGCACAACGGAGAATGAATGCCAAGAACGGCTATGCCAAAGTGGCCGGATCGGTCGGAACACTGACGCAATCCTCCCGCGAAGGGGGAGCGGTCAGTTTTAAACAGGCGAAGCGAGCCATTCAAAATATCATCGATCTGATGGTGGACGATGAGGCTGCGGTCCTCGGTCTTACGACCCTTCGTTGCCATGATCAGTACACACACAACCATTCGGTCAATGTGTCGTTGCTCTCCATCGCGCTGGCCAATCGCGTCGGCTATCCCAAAGTGGAGCTGGCAGACCTTGGACTTGCCGCGCTGTTCCATGACATGGGCAAATCCACTATTCCCATGGAGGTGTTGAACAAACCCGGAGAGTTTACCGATGAGGACTGGGTGGCGATGCGCAATCATCCCACGGAAGGGGTTCTGAGCCTTTCGAAGTTGAGAGGGATTACGAATCTACCGGGCCGTATGGCAGCCGCGTCCTTCGAACACCACATGAACCTGGACTTCTCCGGCTATCCGAAATTAGCCGTGCCCTGGACACTCTCGTTGACCGGCCGTATTCTCACGATCGCAGACTGTTACGATGCAATGACCTCTTCCCGTGTCTATCGCCGGGAACCCATGTCTCCGTCGAAAGTGTTGAATATGATGCTCTCAAAGTCCGGAAAGGCGTTCGACGCCGTGCTGCTCAAGCTGTTCGTGAATTGTGTCGGCATCATCCCTATCGGCAGCCTGGTGATGCTGGAGACGAACGAATTAGCGGTCGTACTCAAACCGGCTGTGGACAAGGTGAACGCCGAACGCCCGTTTGTCAAAGTCATCACCGATCCACAGGGAAACTCGATGGATAACGGGCGAGAGATCGACCTGACCGAAAAAGACGACCTCGGAGATTTCCGCCATAGCATTATCCGTTTGATCGACAACACGGAATACAAGTTCGACACCAGCCGATATTTTACTTAGCAAGAATCAATGTTTCTCATACCCTGCGCGGTCTCCCTTGACAGAGCTTGCCCCCCCAGCTATTCTCGCAGCACTTACGCCGTCGGATACTTCACCAACGAGGAGCGCGTGTCATGCATAGAATTGGAATCCTTTTGGGACGGGCGACCCTTCCCATAATTGCGGCAGGCATTGTGTTGCTGGCGTCGTTTTCCACGGGACGCGCTGCTGAGTCCTTCAAGATGGGAGTGGTCGATCCTCAGGCCGTCTTAGAAAAATCAAAAGCAGGCAAGAAAGCCTTGGACGGACTGAAGGAGTATGTGTCGACCAGGCAGAAATTGTTGTCCGGGGATGAAGAGGAATTGCGTAATACGGAAAAGACGCTCAAGGAGCAAATGTCGAAGCTCAGCGACACTGAAAAAAAAGAAAAGGAAACCCAGTTCCGCACGAAAGTTCAGGAGTTCCAGAAACGCGCGCAGGAATTTAATCAGGAACTGCAGGGGAAACAGAAAGAATTGGTCGACGAGTACATGAAGAAAATATCTATGGCAACGAAAACCGTGGCAGAAAAAGGGGGGTTTGCTCTTGTCGTCGATCGAGGCAGCGAACAAACAGTCAAAATTGTGATCTATAACAAGGACACGATCGATCTCACCGATCAGGTCATCAAAGAATTTGACCGAGTCAACAGTAAGTAGCCATCTTGATTTCACAAGTTGGATGGTGAAACTCAGCCATGAATAGCACCATGGAGCTCGGAGCTCCCATCAAGACTCCATCGGGTACCCCGCATCCCGCCAGCCTTTGATCCCTCCATCCATCGACACCACATTGGTATAGCCCATTTGTTGAAGCGCATCCGCAGCTAAGGCCGAACGGTAACCACCACCGCAATATAAAAGGATTGCATCTGCTTTATTGGGAATAAGGGTTTCCACGTCGCGCTCGATAATCCCTTTTCCCAGATGGCGCGCGCCTTTGGCATGATCCTTCGCAAACTCGTGGTCCTCACGCACATCCAGAAAGTGCACCGCTTCACCATGATCGAGCCTGGCCTTCGCCTGCGCCACAGTACATTCCTTCACCCGTCCTCGGGCGGCATCCACCAACTTGAGAAATCCAGGGGTATGCTTCATCTTTTACTCCTTTCTCAATCCCGATTCAGAACAAGGCAGTCTGCTCGACTCCGGGCCTGCGAAATGTGGCGGGAACCGTCTCGTCGCACAGTGCCGACAGTCCTACCTTACGTCTAGAGACCTCGAACAACTGTTCGATCATCGTCCAATAGGGACCGGTGCCATGGTGACGTTCGAAGAACGCCCCTTCGCTGATCGCGCCGCCGCGCACATCCCGAATTCGATTCGTGATCTTGCTGATTCGATCCGGAAACGCCGCTGCCATTCGATCCATAAACACCGGCTCCACAGAGCCGGAGAGTCGCAATAATGTCGCCATCGCCTCTACAGCTCCAGCTTGTTTCGCTCGGGCCAACAGATCGGGCACGTCCTCATCGTTGAGACCAGGAATGATCGGAGACAGCGAGATGCCGGTTGGAATTCCGGCGTTCGAGAGAGCCGCCATCGCCTCGAAGCGTTTCCGGCTGGACGGCGCATGAGGTTCAACCTTGCGGGCCACCTCATCATCTGAGAACGGTATGCTGAAATATACGTGAACCGACGCCTCTTGATGTAAGCGACGCAGCAGGTCAAGATCGCGCAACACGAGCGCCCCTTTCGTAATGATCCCGACCGGATTCCGATAATCAGCACAGATCTCCAAGCAGGCTCGCGTCAATTCCAACGAGGCTTCGAGCGGCTGGTAACAATCGGTGTTCCCCGAAAACAGAATCAATTCGCCCTTCCATGACGGTTTCTCGAATGTCCGACGGAGCAGAGCTGCGGCTTCCTTCTTCACCACAATCTTGGATTCGAAATCGGTGCCGGCACCGAACCCCCAATACTCATGCGTCGGTCTCGCGTAACAATACGCGCAGGCATGAAAGCAGCCGCGATACGGGTTCAGGCTCCATCGAAACGGCAGGTCGGGACTCTCGTTCCGGCTGAGAATGTCGCGGGTTGCATCCTCAAACATCTGTAGCTCCACATGGGGAGCAGGTTCCAAAAGATCCCGGTGCCGGGATTCAAACGGATTAGGCGGATTCATCACCGTGCGCATCCAATATGGTCCTCGATCCACTTGCTCCTGTCAATGGGCCGAAGCACGCGTCACGATTGATGCCGACCGTTCGATTCATTGACTAACCCATACCCCGATGTTAAGTTTCAGCCGCTTTCTGGAAGACACGCTCATGTACGATCTTCGCATGCTCCGTGACAATTTAGACGCCATTCGTGACCGGCTCGGCCCCCGCGGCGCCGACGTTCCTTGGGATAGACTGCGCACCCTGATTGAAGAACGCCGCACATTGGCTGGCCAGGTCGAACAGCTTCGTCACGAACTGAAAAAGGGATCGGATGAGGTTGCCAAGCTGAAGCGAGGAAATCAGCAGGCGGATGCCCCCATGGCTGCCATGAAGACCCTTGGTGAACGAATTAGGAAAATCGAAGATGAGCTACGGGGTGTCGAGGAAACTCTGACCGATCTGAACCTCCGCATCCCAAATACTCCGCACATCTCCGTGCCGCAGGGGAAAGATGCAAGCAGCAATGTAGAGATACGACAATGGGGATCCCCGCCCACATTGACGGCGCCAGCCAAGAGCCACTGGGAGATTGGTGAAACTCTCGACATCCTGGATTTCGACCGTGCGGCAAAAATTGCCGGCGCGCGATTTGCGGTTCTCATGGGTGCCGGCGCACGACTCGAACGGGCCCTTATCAACTATATGCTCGACACTCATACGACACAGCATGGCTATCGGGAAATCCTCCCGCCGTTTCTCGTCAATCGTGCCAGCATGACTGCAACCGGCCAGTTACCCAAGTTCGAAGAGGATCATTTTCGTCTTCGAGACGAAGACTATTGTCTGATTCCAACTGGGGAAGTCCCAGTAACCAATCTCCATCGTGACGAGACACTTGCCGAGACTGTGCTGCCGATCAGATATACCGCCTATACCCCCTGTTTTCGCCGTGAAGCAGGGTCCTATGGAAAAGACACCAGAGGACTCATTCGCCTCCATCAATTCAACAAAGTGGAGTTGGTCGCCTTTGCCAAGCCCGAACAGTCGTCTGAAGAACTGGAGCGGTTGACCGGTCATGCCGAAGCGATCTTGCAGGGATTAGGGCTGCATTACCGAGTCGTCACTCTCTGTACCGGCGATATGGGATTTTCTGCAGCGAAGACGTACGACATCGAAGTCTGGCTTCCATCCCAGAACCAATACCGGGAAATTTCCTCTTGCAGCAACTTCGAAGGATTTCAAGCCAGGCGTGCCAATATTCGATATAAAGGCGTCACCGGTAAGAAGGATTCAAAACCAGAGTTTGTCCATACGCTCAATGGATCCGGGCTGGCAGTCGGCCGTACGCTCGTGGCTATCCTTGAAAACTACCAGCAACCGGATGGGAGCGTCACGATACCGGAGGTGTTGCGCCACTATATGGGTGGGCTCGAACGGATTCGTAAAGAACAGAGAGGCTAGCGGGCGTCTACTTTGCCCGCTCCGTATTACGAACCCTTGCTCATACCCTCGTTCTCTATCTAATATACTTCTCAGTTCCTTTATATGCTTCTTTCGAGGCTTCTATGAGCTCAATTCGCTCTTTCCGCCACCTCTCTTTACCATTTCCAAAGCACAACGCAGGCTCTGCTGTATCGCTCATTCTGGCTCACCATTGGCGGTTCTCGATACTGATATTATTGCTAGGACTATCCAGTGGACCAGCGTATGCAGAGTGGGTTGCGCTTGGCGACAGCGATTCAGGGACCACCGTCTACGTTAATACGGACACCCTTCAGCCCAACGGAACCCACATAAAAATGTGGGTCTTGTATGACTTCAAGACGATACACACCGCGACAGGCGGGGCTTTTTTTTCCAGCAAGGCACACACAGAATACGATTGCACAGCTGCACGCCAGCGTATGCTTGCGTATACGCGGTTCTCCGGTCATATGGGGAACGGGAAAGTGGTCTCCGGGGAATCAGATGATGGGGGGTGGACGCCGATCACACCAAAGAGTGTAGGACACATACTGTGGAGATTTGCCTGTAGCAAGGAATGATCGGGCAGTAGAGGCGCCCAGCACCCTACACGCGACCGAACGGCCCGCAAACATTCATCATCTTCAATCTATGGAAGTAAGTATAATGGCGATACCTGGCTACACATCCGCACCATCAGCATCGTTGACTGCATAGCTTCAGGATGATGCATGACCACATCCTCACTCTCTGTCAAGCCTGGCACAGCAGTTGCTTGATCAACTCTCATGGGATGCGAGTCAGTTCGCCGACGAACAAAGCACTGTAGAATCCATCATGGTCGGATGTCTTGCACGGTTTTGTCGGTCGTCTTGTTAATCAGTCTATGTCCGGCATCGCCAAGCCTTACCTGGGCTGCGGTGTATGAGTGCGTTGACGCAGGAGGGAAACCTCTGCTCACGAATAAACCGGCACAACTCCATAATTGCCACATGCTCAGTGAGGGCGGTATCTCCGAGTTAGCACCGGCTGAAGCCGGTACGTCACAGCAGATGTCGCCTTCGCCCCGCAGCGCTGACACTCCGGAAGTTCCATACATACCATCGAACCCACCGGCACCCTGTGCCCGAGGAGTAAATCCCTTGAACCCATTAAGCAATCCGCCATGTACCCAGCCTCCCGACGCAGTCCCGACCCCAACTCCATAAAGCTCTCTCATAACTGTGATTTCGCGGCGGCGATTTTTGAAACGTTGATTTTTCATGCGGCATTAATGGAGGTCAGGTGTCATGCATTGGTTCTTGGTTAAGGATGTTCAAAACGGTCAGCCAAAGAGGCCGCAGAGAGCGCGACGAACTGAATGTCTGCCCATTTCATTCTTGGAAAGTGAAGTCTGTGTCTCTCTTCAAGGGAGTGGCCGAGGCTGCCCTCAACTGCGCGCATCGAACGGGCCACTCTAGTCAATAATCCTTCCAAGCTTGCTCGTTTCCCTCTTTGGGAATGACACCCATGCAGGTCTCACTGCGGCCGTCGAGCGAGCACATTCTTATCGTGCGCGCTCCGGGAGCAAGAGCACCTGCATGGGTGTCGTTCCCTCCCTTCATCGTGCGCGTTCTGCGAGCAAGGAGGGCACCTGG
>CBDDRB010000010.1:0-86849 GCA_965232965.1 uncultured bacterium | reverse complement strand
AGGATCATCGCCTTCATCATTGATTCATTTAAGGAAAATTGGCTGATGGTGAGCCGCACTCAAGCGGACGAACACAACACAGGCTGCTCAAAAAGGTCATCCAACGAGGCCGCAGGGGATTCACAACCAGAGGCGTACCCTCTCGGGTACGTTGAGGATTGTGATGAACCGAGAACGAAGTTGGGGGCCTTTTTCAGCAGCCTGTTAGGGCTTCGCTTTGATACATTCAATATCGAGTCTGATCTGAACCTCGTCGCCAACCACGAGCCCGCCGCTATCCAAGGTCTTGTTCCAGACCATACCGAAATCCTTCCGGTTGAGTTTCCCTTCGGCACTGAAGCCGGCCCTGGTATTGCCCCAAGGATCCTTTGTGGCCCCGTTGTAATGGCCCGCCAGGGTGACCTCCTTGGTCACCCCCCGTAGGGTGAAGTCCCCGACCATGACAAAGTTCTCTGCAGTTTTCTTGTAGCTTTTCATCTTGAAGGTCATGGTCGGGTAGTGTTCCACATCGAGAAAGTCCGCATTCCGTATATGCGTATCCCGTTTTTCATGGTTCGTGTTGACCGAGGCGGGCTTGATCATGGCCTCAACGGCCGTCACAGCGCCGGTGTCGGCATCCATATCGATGAAACCGGCATAATCCGTAAACCGGCCCGCGGTCTTCGAGACAACCATGTGCGAAACACGAAACTCAATCGTCGAATGCTCCGGATCCAAATTCCAACGGGCCGGTTCCGCGTACACTACCAACGGAGACCAGATCATGACTCCGAACAGCAAGAGCAGGAACCAGCTCTGAACTCTCTTCTTCAGCATACATCACCCCTTCTTCAGCGAGCCGTATCCCGGGTGCGACAAAACATGCTGCACTCTACTTCTTCAACGTCTGGACCGAGGCACCGGGCCTGCTGGTTGACTGACTCCCTACCGACTGCACCTCGCGAGAGCGTCCCCGACTACCGGTCCGCATTCGAACATGCACGTCCACTGCATGTTCTTCCAACTCATTGGGAAACGGCAGAAAGGGTTGAGCATTGATCACTGCATAAATCCCGGCTTCATCGATCTCGCGCGCGCCGGACCCTTTCTCAATTTCGATCAGCTGGGCGCGGCCGTTGGGAAACATCTTGAAATGGACCTTCACCGTTTCGCTGCTTGGTGCCCGCCGGATTCCGCGGATCTGGCGGGCCCAACTCCGGCTGATCAAATGACTCACCTGTTGCCAGTACGCCTTCCCTTTTCCTGGTGGCGCAAAAGGGACGAGATCTTCTTCAGCGACATCGCCGGGCGAGACCGGATCCACGGCCGGTTTCACTTCATCCAAGATGACATCGTCACTCTTCGATTCATCGGGATGCGCGGGCAGCACTTCACTCTCGTCTCTGGTCGGCTCCAACGTACCCATGGTCACATACACAATCCGCCGCATGAACGGTTCGAGGGTATTCTGGCGGGATCGAGCGAATGTCACTTGCACGCGCGCCGCCTTGGGCGGCACGGAGGTCCGACTCATCAAAATTGGATCGAGGGTCACCGTCCCCTTCAACATTGTCGACTCTGCATCCGGCTCAAGCGTGACCGTTTGGGTCTTAAACACAATCGATTCACTGATCGCCACCACCGGAGCCGTACCAGCCGGCATACCTCCAAGAACAATCGTCAGTGTGACAGGCTGGCCGATTTGCGGATCTCCCATCGTCTCTGCTTGACTCAACTCGAACTGCGCCCACCGATTCTTGGGACCGGACGAGGGCGCCATCTGGGTCGATGATGCGGACTGAGCGGATGCGACGAGGCCCGGACAGAAGCATGCCGCACAACACATCCACGCCAATAACATGAACCGCTGGTGGTGTCGAATCTTCATTCGACTCATCCTACCGATCTCGCAAAGCCGGGGCAACCCGTTTTTTCTCTAGCAGGATGCTGAAAAAGTCCGCCTGCGTCAGAAGACCGTTATTTGGTCTGTCTCGTTTGTTTGGTGGGATCAGATTAACCAGAGAGACCAGATGAACCAGGCAAACCACGTGCGAAGAGGACGGAAGTTTTGAGAATCCTGCGGGAGCGTGCTCCTGATGTGCCACACCTATGTACCATTGAAGTTCTCGCATGCCAAAATAGTTTTTCGAAATCGGGGCCGTGGTATACAATGGAGTCATGCGTGCGCTCGTCAAGACATCGGCCCAACCAGGATTGACCGCCACCGCCAGGCCGGATCCGACACCTGGCCGCATCGAGGCGGTCATCCGCGTTACAGCCACTTCGCTCTGCGGGACGGATGCCCATATTTATAATTGGGACCCTTGGGCACAGAGCCGCATCCACCCACCGCGGATCATTGGCCATGAAATGTGTGGCGAAGTCGTGGAGGTCGGCCCGGATGTGACGCTCGTCCAGGTGGGCGATTACGTCGCGGCCGAGTCGCACCTCACATGTGGTCACTGTTTCCAATGTCGCACCGGGCAGGCACATGTGTGCAAGGATTACCGCATCCTCGGCGTCGATCGCGACGGATCGTTCGCGGAGTATGTCGCCTTGCCTGAGACTGTGCTTTGGAAGACTTCACCCACCATTCCACCGGAGCTTGCTTGCGTCCAAGAACCGCTCGGCAATGCCGTCGACGCCGCCTTAGCCGAAAATCTCACGGGGCAAACCATCTTGATCACCGGTTGCGGTCCGACGGGGCTCTTCGCAGCTGCCGTCGCGCGAACAGCCGGCGCCGCCACGATCATCGCCACGGATGTCAGTGCGTACCGCTTGGACCTTGCCAAACAGATCGGCGTCGATCACGTATTCGATGCCAAGACCGAGACGGCGGATCGCATCGCCACTGCCATTCGCGACATCACTGCCGGGGAAGGTGTCGACGCCTCGCTCGAAATGTCGGGGAACCCGATCGCATTACACCAAGCCTTCAATACCGTGAAGAACGGCGGCCGTGTGACACTCTTCGGCATTCCGACCGGCTCGATCAATTTCGACCTCGCGAATGAAGTCATCTTTAAAGGAATTCGTGTCTACGGCATTACAGGCCGCCGACTCTTCAAAACCTGGTATCGCCTGACCGGTCTCTTTCAGGCGGGACTCAATATTCGGCCGGTCATCACCCATACGTTTCCTATGAAAGACTTCACGCAAGGATTCGAGTTGATCAATTCCGGCCAGTGCGGGAAAGTGATTTTATTTCCGTGAGGCGTGAGGGGTCAGGCGTAAGGTGAGAGGAAACTAACGCTTCGTCCTTGCCATCGTCTCACGCCTTACGTTTCACGCCTTACGAAAAAGATGTCTTACCACTCGCTCAAGCGCACTGTTTCAGAACGGCTCGCTGAAATCCGCACGGCAGGCCTCTACAAATCTGAGCGACAGATTCTCGGCCCCCAGGAAGCTGAGATTCGCGTAGCCCAAGGTGAGGTCCTCAATCTCTGCGCCAATAACTATCTGGGGCTCGCCAACCACCCTGACGTCAGACAGGCGGCGTCCGCCGGACTGAAAGAATATGGCTACGGCATGGCCTCTGTCCGGTTCATCTGCGGCACACAGGATCTCCATAAACATCTTGAACAGGCGGTCAGCACCTTCTTAGGTACCGAGGACACGATCCTCTATAGCTCCTGTTTCGACGCAAACGGCGGCCTCTTTGAGGTACTCCTTGGCGAGCAAGACGCGGTCATCAGCGATGCCTTGAACCATGCCAGCTTGATTGACGGCATCCGACTCTGCAAGGCCACCAGACTCCGCTATGCGCACTCCGATATGGCAGATCTTGAAGGCAAGCTGCGCGACGCAGCCACCTGTCGGCTACGCCTGATTGCGACGGATGGGGTCTTCTCGATGGATGGCGATCTCGCGAAGCTCGATCGGATTGTCGATCTGGCGGAACGGTACGATGCAGCGGTGATCGTGGACGACAGTCATGCCACCGGTGTGCTCGGACATAACGGGCGAGGCACGCCGGATCATTTCGGTGTGGCCGATCGGATCGAGCTGGTCACCAGCACCCTAGGTAAGACCTTGGGCGGGGCGGCAGGCGGGTTTACATCCGGACGAAAGGAAATCGTCGAACTGTTGCGCCAGCGGTCACGACCCTATTTGTTTTCAAATTCACTGCCCCCGGTTATCGCGGCAGCGGCGCGACGGGCTATCGTCCTGGTGGCCCAAGGCGATCAGTTGCGGACCAAGCTGCGTGAGAACACCACGTTCTTCCGCGCGCAGCTCACCGCCCTTGGATTCCGGCTGATTCCCGGTGAGCACCCCATTATCCCGATCATGTTGGGCGACGCTTCTCTCGCCACCAAGATGGCAGAGCGACTATTGGAGGAAGGGATCTATGTCGTGGGGTTCAGCTATCCGGTTGTGCCTGAAGGCCAGGCGCGCATTCGCATCCAGATGTCGGCAGCCCACCAGCATGAACAACTTGAACGAGCCAGCGCCGCCTTCGCCAGGGTCGGTCGTGAACTGGGCGTGATCCCATAAGAACGTCTGTCTGGTTTATCTGGTCTGTCTGGTCTATCTCGTTGCTCGGTTCAGACCAGATAGACGAGACAGACCAAACGACAGCTTTCGTCCCTACTCCCGGATCGCCTGGGCACGCTTCTGCAGATAGCCGTTGCGGACCGCCGTATAGAGATCCAACGTCGCTTCTTCGACCCCCTGGTATGTTTCGAGATTCCGCGATCGTTCATTGACGATCTCTCCCACACGCGCGCTCAACTGAATGATGCTGGTCGTCGTACGATCCTCGTGGTCGATCACGGAGGGCACGCCTTCGACCTCGATGATCGGCAGCACAAGCCAATTAATCGGATTGAGAAAAATATCACCGACATATCCGATGAAATCTCGAACGGTGAAGGGCTGGAGGAAGGGCAACACAAGATAGGGACCTGGCTTGACGCCATAAAATCCAAGAGTCTGCCCCAGGTCTTCCTCCGGTGTGACAAGATCGACGTGTTTCGCAACATCGAAGAACCCGGCCACTCCCACCGTACTATTGACCACGAACCGCCCGACTTCGATGCCGGCGCCTTTGGCTTTACCCTGAAACACGTTGTTGAGAAAACGGGGACCGAACCGGAGATTGTAAAAGATGTTGCTGATGCCGACTTGGACCAGGTCGGGCATGACGAAATTGTAGCCCTTCGCCACAGGCTTGAGTACGAATCGATCCACCTGGCGGTTGAACTCGAAGATGTTGGTATTCATCGGTTCCCAGGGATCATACTCGTCACCATCTTCTTCATCGGCCTTAGCAAACGGGTCAAGCAGTTCGTTGACGGCAGCGTCCTTCCGTGACAAGGGAGACGATGTAGAAGTCTGATCTTCGACTGGCCTCTCGCTGCTCAACCCATGGGGCTGTATTTTCCCGGTCTTCCCGGCGCAGCCAATGGCCAGCATCATCGCAATACCCATCACACTGAATGCCAACAGACGAAACGGAATCGCCACCCCGGCCTCCATAATCCACATGGCTTATGAACAACTCTGTTCCGACCGCCGGCAAGCCCCGGCGTCAGCCGACGCGCACTGTACCAAATGTCGAGGCAATCTCCAATCAATTCTTCGTATAAATCTAGATGTGAAAAGCGCGACTCGCTGAACATCCGGCCTTATCCCTGCCTGCAGTCTCTTTCCCGCAAGTCTCGCCCGTCTTGCTTGGAGCGTCCCTTACGAATGAAGGACCGTCTGGACGAATTCGGCCAACCGTCTGAAATAGGCCGCGCCTCCGACCTGGTAGGTGTTGTTGTGGTCAGCGCCGGGAATGGCGTAGAAGAATTTGGGCGGCCTGGCCGCCTCAAAGACCTGCCGACCGAGTTCGAGAGGGATAATGTCGTCCTGATCACCATGGATGATCAGTTTTGGCAGCGAGAGATGTGGAAGCCGATCGATCAACATAAATTCTGCCCCGAGCAGCCAATGGACCGGCAACCCTCCGTAATGGAACTTGGCCACCGCTTCGATCGATGGAAACGACGATTCGAGGATCAGCCCCACGGCAGGCTTTTGGGCCGCAAGTTCCCCAGCGACCGCCGCACCGAGGGAGCGCCCAAATAGGATAATGCGCTCCGGTCGAATCATTTTGGTTCGCGTCAGATAATCGTGCGCCCCCTGTGCGTCTTGATAGAGTCCCTCCTCCGACGGTCGTCCCTGGCTTCGTCCATAGCCCCGATAGTCGAACAGAAACACCGACAGACCAAGACGATAGAGTTCGCGCAGATTCTCCAGCCGGTTAATGATATTCCCCGCATTCCCATGGCACCAGAGGACGACGGCGTTCGTCGCTGAAGATTCGACATACCACCCGAAGAGGCGAACCCCATCGGCAGCCTGAAACCACACCTCTTCAAGCTGCAATCCGCTGAGCCGAGCCCAATCTCGATCTTGCCAGGGCTCAGGATGATAGACAAAGAATTGGTCAAGGAGGCTCATTGTGTCTCACTTCTGAGCACGACGACATAGCAGGCTGCGGAAAAGCTCAGCTTATACATAAATACCATTTGAAGTCTTACAAAATGGTGTCGATGTCACAATGGATTCAAGATGCTCAAAAAGCCTTTCAGCAAGGCCGCAGCGAGCGAAGAGGCGAGGAGGTACGCACCGCACTTCATGGGGCCGTTCACCACTAAAATAGATCTTGGTGAACGGATAAGCTCCGCCCATGTTTCCGACCTCTGAAATGTTCTCATTAACGTTGAGCCTCTGAGCGACGCCAGAATGCTGCTGGAGGATTTCTTCAGCATCCTGTTAGAAGCGCAGCCCGACGCCAAACAGGACATACTGAGAACGAAAATCCAGCGCGAGCTGCTTCCAATGGTAATCGGCCGAGAAGTACTTGTACTCACTGAACAGGAACACCTTTTCGGTCACATTGCCCTCTATTCCGCCTAAGAACTGGTAACCGAACGTCCAGGATCCTTCAAAGTCACGGTCCGATCGGCCTGGAATATTTCCATGGGTGAGCATCCCGTCCGAAAGACCGCCTCCGACACCGATGTAAGGAACAAGCGTATTGCCCGGATAGCGAAGAATCAGGTTTGCCATCGAATTGAAGACCCAGAGATTGGTACTGGCAGTAGATCCTGTGTTCACCGACGAGGAAAATGCGATCTCACTCCCGTGACCGAAAGATTCCAGTCCAACGCCAATGATGTTGCCCCAAGAGTGTGGGAACACCGCAACCTTCAATCCAGCTCCAACTCCATTGGAGATTCTGGTGTCCAAAGGATTGCCCCCTTGGGCAAAGAGGCCTTGATCAGAGGGAAAGGCACCCAGTGCGTACAGACCAAGATCGACATCGACCGTCTCAGCAGCTATCAGCGGGCTCGGTTGCAGCAAGATAATCATGAGGGCAGCCGCCAATGACAGGAAATTCGAGAACACCGGAGGGGATGGCCACATCTCACGACTGCCTTACGCCACATTGGTCCAGTTGCGTAGACCAAAATAAAAGGGCCTCTGGGACTTCCGCCCCAAAGGCCCCTTCGATTGCGGACGTTTGAAAATTAGTTGCCCTTGACGATCGTGCACCAGTCGCCGACGATGCCGAGGATCTGGTGTGCCGTGTGATCAACCGAAGACACCGTGGTGATCCCGCCGGCCGCTTTCGCCGCCGCGACACTGGCATCACCGGTCGCAACCCACCCAAGAACCGTTGAGGCGCAAGCTTTTCCCTCTTTGGTTGCAGCAGTCGCAGTCGTCGCAACATCGCCGTATTTTACATCAGTAAGAATCCAGCCCGCCGCCGGAGTGGCGACAATCTGACAGGCAGCCAAACTAAATGCCGCCACAGAGATTCCTGCGAGTGTCAAAACCATTTTCAGCTGCTTCATGATTCCTCCTCTGATGGTTGATTATGGGAAGAGCTTGCCGGAAAATCTGAATGTCTATCTCAGCAAGTACTCATAATTATATGAGTGCAAGTATATATACTATTGATGGCTTGTCAACGCTAAAGTCAGGAGGGCCGAGGCGAGGCGACGTGCGTAAGACGCTCAAAAGAATGCCTGCATGGTGAAGACCACATCGTCGTCGTGACTGCGATGGTTATACTCCAGCCTGAGCGCCCAATTCTGCGCGAGTGTATAGCGCGACCCGACGAACCACCGGATGTCGTCGGACTTCTCGCCCACTGCGTACTGTAAGTATGACCCAGTGGCCATAATTTTCCAGTGATCTGTCACATCGGCCAGTATCCCCCCTGTTCCACCGCCGCCGATGCGATGGTCATCTTGATAGGCACGGCTGTAGTTGGCTTCGACTTCTGCAAAAGCGAAAAGCACTTCCCGCTTCAGAAACCGTGATTCGATGGCTCCCCCGATGCCGCCGTTGATCACTCCGTTGCTGCAAAGTTGACACTCGTTGTATTTGATCGTCTGCATACCGACATTGATCTTCCACGAAGGTACGTGAAAAACAGAATCGATCGGCGAAAGAGACAAGATATTGGCAAGTGTTGCCCGTTCGATGCGCGTCTGATCAGCCCGATTGTAGTGACGCACACTGACGGAGGCTAACTCAATTTGTGCATCCGGTGTATACCCGACCTCAGGATCGAGCAGATCATGATAGCCGGCTCGCACCGCGACTTCTTCGAACGTATCGTTATTCCGCCAACCGGCACCCACGCCCGCGCGGGAGGTCTTATGTCCTAATTCCGGTTGTTTCGCAAAAGGCCTGACCACGAACTCCTGAGAGGGAATCCGGAGCTGGCTGCGAGCTGTCAGTATGGCTCGGTTACGATCTTTCCATTCAGGCAGCGGAGAATCGGTTGTCTCGCTCCGATACCTGAGATAATCCGATGCAAGATCGAGCAGAAAGGCCTGACGGGTAAGACTCAATTGAACAAATTCTAGTGAGGTTAGTTCGCCGGTATCATGTGTAAGTCGATGAGCGATCTCCCGATCCTCCGAGGGCAGGGACTCGCGCTTCCGCCGGATCACGTTGCTGCGGGAAGGACGATAGGCGACGTCGGAAATCAGTCCCGGTTTCGATGCAATGAGCCGAACGGTGTCGGCTGGAACGGTCCAGAAAAGAAACTCGTCGGTGAGATGCAGGGTGGGATCGGCATAATCGAGAAGCGCCAGGAGATGATAGGAGCAGTTTTCTTTGAGGAAGAAATAATCAAAGGATGCATTTCCGAGTTCCCATGCATGCATCAGCAATCGCCTCACTTGATGCTCCGTGAAATTGAGTCGATATTCCCAGATATCCCGATTTTCAATATCCCGATATTCCTGCACCTTGATGTAGTAGGGAATCGTCGAGAAAAATCCGCTGTACCCGCCAAAAATTCCCTTGATGGGATAGGCCATGCCGGCGTCGCGAGGCACGTCGGCTGCATAATTAATCGTGTAGGCCAGGATTCTGGTGCTGTCGGTTTGCCCACGCTGATCGACCCGAAGCAGCGTGTGTCCAAACATCGACGCGGGATTGTTCATGAACGCGGAGGGGAAAATAAGGGTGATCGATTGGGCTTCAAAGTCGATGAACCATCGCGTGAAACGCTCACACGCCATCGGCGGGAGGCGGGTTTCGTCAAAGCGCAATCGATTTCGTAGCCATTCATACCGCGCGATAAATGCACATTGAGCCGGCTGCTTTGATCGCCCAATCAATTCATCGGAGAAGAATTGCTTGAGCGTCGCATTTAGTTCAGCTTGTGGATCGGTTTTCCCAACAGGCGACATAAAAAACCCCGGGTCGTCCTGTTCACTGGTGTAGCCGCCAAGCAAGTTCTTTCGATAGTGGAGCAGGAGATGCCACTCTCGCTCGCTGGCGAGACTGACCTTCAGACCCTCGTTGATCAGCTCGGCAAGATAAGTATTCTCTGGAGGTTCGCCAGCCTCAACCGGTAAGGCTGGGGCGAAAAGCAGGCCACACAGCAGTAGGGCAATATACAAGCAGAGGATCAGGAGCAGGCGGGGCCTCAAGTACAACCTCGAAGCCCCGCGCAGATTGTTAGCGAACCGGAGCCTGGGCAAGGACTGGATGCACGGCAATCGCGTCGTTGATCGCCTTGACCATTGCGACCGGTGAGACTTCGCCTGCCTTGACCAAGGTGGTGTACCGCTCCTGAGTCATGGCAAAGAACGCCGCCTGATGTTCGGCCTGCACACCCATCAAGGTGGCGAGCGATGCGAGATGCTCACCCTGGCCCTGCGCCATTTCCTGAGACAAATTTTCGAAGTTGAGCTGAGCAAACACCGACGTCTTCTGTTCGGCCATCACTTTCCCATCGTTCGTACAACCTGATGTTCCACTGCTGATTCCGAACGTCCCGCTGCCGAACGTCCCGTTCGTGGTCGCCATCAAGACTTGCGGTGCGATGTTCTTCTGGTGCGAATAGTCGGCCCATGCGAGCTTGCCCAATCCACAGCCAGGGCCTGTGTCAGGATTGGCTGCCATGGCGAGGCCTGCCGGCATGCCGAATAGCACCGCGACTGATAGCATAAGCATTCTCTTCGACATAATTCCTCCTTCTGTAGAATTGATTGGATACCGCTGCGACGAGAAGAACGAACAGTACGTAGTATAGCTCAAGCCATCACGATTGTTTACAAAAAAATTGATCCGCATCCAAGAGATTTGTGCACGCACGTACTAATGTGCCGACCCGACTTTGGCCAACATCGGATGGCCTGCCATGGCTTCATCCAGTGCCTTGATGAGCGCGCTCGGCGAAGTCTCTCCACGACCAATGAGTTCTTGGTAGCGTTCTTGCGCCAGTGAATAGAACAGCGGCTGATGATCTGTCGGTACACCGAGTAGTACTGCCAACGCCGTCAGATGTTCGCCTTGTCCGCGCGCCATATCCTCTGCAAGATTTCCGAACGTGGTTGCCACAAAGAACTCGGTCCTATGTTCCGCCCAAACTTTCCCGTCGTTCGTGCAACCGGAAGTCCCAAAACTAATCCCGAAGGTCTGACTTCCAAATGTTCCGTTCGTTGTCGCCATGAGCACCTGAGGTGCGATGTCTTTTTGGCGTTTAAAATCAGCCCAGGCAAGCTTACCCAGCCCACACCCGGGGCCGTTATCAGGATTCCCGTAAGCCATCGCAATCCCTGCTTGACTGACACTCACGAGGACTACAGCCATCACGACCTTCCATACTTTCATCACCAGCACCTCCTTGCTTCTTTTCTCAGAATACTGCTCACCATTCATCTACATAGCTGAACTGATGGTTCTTGCCAAGAAAATTATTCCAAGCTTCTACCTCATCACGTAAGACTCTGCCTTATCAGGTAGGGAAATGAGACGAGGCTTTATGTCGGCATCGCAAACATACAGAAGACCAAGACCACGGGGAAGCTTGAATCGTTTCGGTCCCGCTGAGCCCGGATTGAAGAGCAGTGTGTGACCCAACCATTCCCGCTTCGGCTGGTGTGTGTGGCCAAAGATACAGATGTCAGGGCGCGCGCGGTCCAGAAAGGCTCGCCCATCCTTCGTGAGTTTCCCACCTTCGTATAGAATATGTCGAATAGCAATACGGCGGCCTGCCAATTCGATCACGATCTCCGTCGGATATACGTCTTGTTCCACGTTATCGATGTTGCCTGAAACGGCGGTTACCGGCGCGATCTGCCTTAACTGTTTCAGAACGGACCGCTTGCCAATGTCTCCGGCATGGAGTATCCGATCGACCGATCGAAAATGCCGCAAGATCGCCGTGTCGAACAAGCCATGAGTATCGGCGATCACACCGATTCTATGTTCTCGATGTCGGCAGATACCAGCATTATGAAGAGTCTTCATTCTCAATATCTTACTAGATACTACACCCTAAACACTCGCAGGAGGAGATGCTCTGTTGTTAACCTTCCTACTATCTACCGCCCGCCTCACCATTCCATCAATGAGCTCATACTTCCGCATGAGCGCGTGACTCATTGGCACCCAAACTAAATTATTTAACACCCCTCATTAGAAAATTGTTCTTGTGCTGTTAAACCAGTTTGGTATACTGCGCGTCGCCAGCCATTAAGGCATACTCGTTAATCAATTATTATTCGTCCGGGGACCCAAACGTATGCAATGTGTGACCGCCGGTGATACGAGGCGTCATTATGATTGTCGTGAGAACGGAGGACCCCATGTTAAAGCTTGTAAATGTCGTCGTTCCAATGCTGGTGCTCTGCCTTCTGTCCTCAGCGTGCTCAGTCGTCATGGTAGCTTCTCGTTCCAGCTATAGGGGCGATGTCAACGTCATCCAATTGGGCGTTCAACGATCAGTAGTGACCGCGGAACTCGGCCAGCCTGATACCTCCAGTACAAGCGAGAATGGCGGATACGATGACCGATATATACTGGATCCTGATGCTCATCGTGGCGTAACGAAATTCTTTACTGCATTGTTCTATGCTGCAGCCGACCTCTTCACACTCCTTCTTACCGAACTCATATTCACACCAGCTGAAATTGCCATGAGGGACAAACGCGTGACCTACCATCTCACTTACGGTGTTGATGGAAAACTATTTGCCATAGAGAAAAACTAAAGCCCTGAAACAGCGGCTTATACCATTACTGTAAGTTTTCTACACCGATATGGATTCTATTGCTTAGACTAATCAATTTCGGAATGAATCCTGCCCAGCAATTGTGAGCACCTCCCCCGCGCGGCAGGGAGAGTCGCTTCTGGCCTGCCGATCCTGGATTGAAGAACAGTGTCTTGCCGAGCCTCTCCGATTTCGGCTGATGAGTGTGGCGAAGATGCAGACATCTGGATGTTCATGCTCCAAGAATGCCCGCCTGACTTTCGTCATCTTCGGCGGTGACAGACACGATCTGCATCAGCGGCTCGATGACGGATCCCTTGCCAATGTCTCCGGCGTGGAGTATATGATCGACGCATCGAAAGTGCCGCAAGGTCGTAGAGTCGAACAAGCCAGGGGTATCATCGATCACGCCGATGCGGGAGGTTTGGATATTGAGAGCCGTCCTTTCAATACTTGAAACCCACTCATGGCTTGGACTGCCTGAGATTTATGGACTCATTATGAGAGACGGAAGGATCGGCTATGCGACCCCACAGATTTGAAGGAATCTTTCCGTACCGTATTTTGTCACTCGTAATAATTTCATGTTACCTGGCCGGGTGTTCACTCTACGGCCCGACAAAGCAAGGCATCGGCGTCATCTCAGACCCTCCAGGAGCCCAAGTGCTCGTCAGTGGGAAACCCATGGGTACCACCCCGCTGCAATTCGAAGTCGATAGGGGAGAAAATCTTCTACTCGAAGTTCAGAAATCGGGATACCAAGCTCAGTCTCGAACGTCGTCGAGAAAGTTGAGTGGGCTGGGCATTCTTGATGTCGTCAGTGGATTTTTTTGGCTCGTACCGTTTGTCGGCCTCACCGCTTCCGGCGCCTGGGAACACGATCCTTCTGAATTCGGAGTCACACTGGAACCCGAGAACACTATGACTCCAACCCCCTAGTCAGTTCTACCTCCACACCGCATTGACATCACAGTCGGCGTGGGCAGAGAGCTCACTCCTTTACAGACCGGCCTGCACCTGTCTCCAATCGAACTTAAACAGTTCCGGCGATCTCTTCGGCAAGGCGGCAAGCTCCGCTTTCAATCGTTCGGCCCTGGCGGCGCTCATCGGATGTGTTGAGAGCCATTCCACCCTGCCTTCGTCTTTCTCCGAGAGCCGTTCAAAAAACCGGATCATGCCGGAGGGGTCGATCTTTGCTCGTTGAAGCAATTGCAATCCCGTCAAATCGGCTTCGGTCTCCTGCTCGCGGCCGAACTTGAGAGTGAAGAGTTCGACACCGAATTGTTTCATCATCCCGACAAGCCCTTGTTGATTGCCAAACACAATGGCTGCCACCGTCACCAGTCCAAGACTTTTGACGATCCGTTCAAGCCCGTGTCGCTGCAGCACATGATTGAGCTCATGGCTCAATACACCCGCCACTTCTTCACCGCTCTCTGCTTTTTTCATGAGACCGGTGAACACCACCACGTACCCTCCGGGGAGCGCGAACGCATTGACGACGTCGCTCTTCACGACAGTCACGTCGAACGTGTACGGACTGGCCGGAATCTGCTCGGTCATCCGTCGCGTCATCTCTGCCAACGCTTGGACTGCAGGGCCCTCTTTCACCACCTCCTGATGGCTGAGAAAGTCTCGATACGCTGCTTCGCCCAGCTTTTGCTCCCACTCTACCGGTATCCGGCTTACGGCAATCTCGACAAGGAGATCCGAGCCGAACCAAAGTCCCAGCACCGTAGCCAGGATCGCCCCGCCGACGACGCTCCAGACCAGTCGGTGTCGGTGGCGCACCTGACGCACCTGCTGCGCAACCTGCGCAAACGGAAGACGGAGATGAGGGGGGACCGTTTCCCGAAACGCCCGAATGACATCAGGATTTTTCAGATACAGGATCCGCTCTCCATTCTTCCCAGTCCATTTCACCACAAGCTGGTCATGGTCGAGTCCACCTGCAGAGACAGTCAGGCTCGAAAAAGGCACGGATTCCGGCTGACCATCGGAAGAATCAGGTGAGAAAGTGACTGTGAGTCCATGATCTTCGACGTGAACAAGACAGGGCGCACCGGCGGCAGGAAACTCTTCACCGAAACAGAGCGCATTGGGACTCATAGCGGGGCAATTGGGGTAAGGGGGTAACGGGATAACGCAGTGTATATCTTGTCATTCATCCGTCTATTCCTTTATCCCTTAATCCCCATATCCCGCTACCCCTTACTCGCTGACCGGGATGAACTGTCGTATCCACGCTCCGAAACTACCCGGGTTCCGGCTTTGAATGTAGACGAGTCCAGGTCCTCGAAACCGGCAGACAAACCCTTCGCCTGAGGTGAAGCTGGCCACCCAGCCTGAGGTGGCTTTTTCGATGTTGTACGAGGTCGTGGTGGACCAGGCCACCAGATGGCTATTGTCCACGATGTATTCCTGATCGGGCTTCAGTTCAATCTTATGAATGGCCCCGAAACTGTTCAACACGAGCGTCCCCTTCCCGCTGATCTTCAGGATGAAGAATCCCTCTCCACCCAACAGCCCGCGGGTCAGGCCCTGCATTTTACTTTCGATGAGGATCGTATCGGCACCCGCGAGGAAGCCGTCTTTCTGCACCATGTATTCATTCACACCATCGAGTTCCAAAACAACGATTTCGCCTGGCACCGTCGGTGCCAGCAATGCTTCGCCCGAACCGCGGCTGGCGCGTAACGTCTGAAAAAAGAACTTCTCTCCCGTCAGGAACTTTCTCGACAGGGCTCCGAGGAAACCACCTTCCATTTTGCTTTCAATGTCGATGGTCGGTGAGCAGGCCACCATCGCACCCGACTCGGCTTTGATATTCTCACCGGCCGCCAATTCTATCCGCACCATAGGAAAGGCACCGGGATAGAGTACCTCGCTTTTCATCTATTGATCCTCCTGGCTAACGTAAGGGGTTAGGCGTGAGGCGTTAGGCGAAACAAACGCTTTCTGATGACGGATCAGGCCACTGAGCATCTTGTCGATCCGCTCCACTTTTCTATCGAGCATTGTCCAACTATCCTGCGCAAGATATCCCAGCCTCCTCGCAAGCTCGAGGTGAGTATCTAATTCGCTGAGCGATCCTTGTGCCATGTGAAGATAGTTGATGAATTCCTTTTTCGTTTGCCGACCAGCCCCCTCGGCAACGTTGCTGGGAACACTAGAAACAGCCCGCCTGAATCGGTTGCCTGGTATATGGTTGCGGGCAATTCCATCGCCGTATTCCAGAGATCCAATTTCTTGTGCGGCTTGTCCACGTCTTAATCGCATCCTGAAGTACCGCCTCACCCCTTACCCCTGACGCCTCACGATATTCATCCCACCACCCATCCGTAGGCTTTGTGGGTCGGCTCGGGTCCTTCCTCCAGATAGCTCATCCTGAGTTGTCCCAACACGTCTCGCGGCACCGCATTCCGTTTCGCCTTCACATCGATGTTAAACACACGTGCCGCGTTCAGTCCGAAGATCCGTTCCTTTATCTGACGCGTAAGCGGTTGGTACCGATGCTGCTCGATCAACTGATCCGGAATCTGGAATCGCCGAAAGGCTTCGATCTGCCATTGCGGCGAACCATACCAAATCGAGTCCGTTCCCCAGAGCACATGATCGACATCGAACGCGCCGATAATCTGGCCGAACATATGCGCGCAGACTGCCGGATGGGTCGTGACGAGCTGTGCAAAGGTTGACCCGAGCTCCATATAGATATTTTTAATCCCAGGCTGAGCCTGCTTCATGCGACAGAACTCGGTAGTCCAAGGAATGTCACCGGTTTTCGCAAATACCGTATCCACCATCAAGGCGCTCTTAAAACCCGAGTGGTAGACCAGGAAATCGATGTCGGGAAAATCTCTCGCGGCCTTGATCAAGTCCTTTGGGTGGTTGTAGTCCGGCACGGGCCCAAGGGGAAGTCCCTTGTGAACGCAGACACGTTTCACATTCAGCTTACGCGCTTGCTCTAACATTGGATAGGCAATGTTCTCATCGTCCATCCACCAGCCATGGTCGAATCCCTTCGGACAAGACCCGGTGTAACACTTCCACGCATCGATCTTGAGTGTCTCTGCCTGCATCGCCATGAAGTCCAAGTCGGCTGCCCCCAGTTGGGGGGTGGCTAAACCATGCGCGAGCATTCGCTGGGATTGCGTGAGGCGATTGATCTCATCACGGATATGCGCCATCTCATTCGGCGGCACCACCGCTTCTTGTGGATAGGGTCCCGGCGGCGTGCTGATGAGCCCGACAGCGGTCTCGCTGTCAAGAAAAACCTCTTTGACGAAATTCATCCACGAAAGATCGTCGATGGTGCCTCGATCGCCTGCAAGCTTCGGATTGAGTCCTGATTCCCGTATCCGCCGTCTGAGCGACAGGAGTCCTTCCTTCGAGACGGCACCCTTTCGATTGACTTCGGCATCGGTCGGATCGAAATGCGAGCTGACATAATGCGTCTGCACATCGAAGACGAAATACGGCGCGCCCTGTTGTTCGGCAAAGGCTGCGGTTTCAAACAGCTCGATTTCTCCAATGTGAAAGAACTTTCCAAAGATCGAATTCATCGCCAGCAATGCGGCCGCCATTCCGCCGGTCGTCTTGAGAAAGTCACGACGCGTAAGACCTCGTCGGGCTGAGGTCTGGTCCATGAGCATAGTGGCACGCGCTTCAACACGAGCTTGATCTGCTGTCTGACTGAAGGGAGTAAATTCTTCGTTCGACACAATCCGCGTCGGAATCGCAGACCGAAATGTGATGCCTTTTCGAGCGGAGCGAAGATGTGGAAATGGTAAGGGAGAGGACGCCATGCCTATTCTCAAGAACGGTGTGCCGTGATTCTGTGGAATACGATCGGCAGTGTCAAGCAACCATCGCGGCGAAGTAAGTCGAAATCTTTGACGACGGAAGGGCGGGCACGGTTGTATTACTTGGATCGTTGCGGAGGCGCGGATCGGCCGCTCTCGGAGGCAACAGATTGAGTCTTGGGAATTGTTGCGATGACATCATGCGTGGGATCACCTTCTTGATCTTTGCCGTCTTGCCCAACACTATAGATGATCCCTTTCTGCTGATTGACTAACATGGGAAGGCCGGTAAAGGGATCGTAGTGGGCCTGTCCTGCCTTTGCGAGACGCGTGACCACATTGCCATCTTGCGCCCCTTGTCTGATCCAGACCTGCAGACTTGCCAGACGAAGCTGTGCATCAGTCTCCACCGTCCGCCCAACATAGGGGTCCCATGAAGGGAGTGGCTCGATTCCGATGATGTGCTCGATCGGATTCGCCACATAGTCCACCGCGCTGACAGCAGGAGTTCGAATGAACGTGGATGGTTTCGGCAAGCTGGTGTAGCGCCCCTCCGCCACAGCCTTGCTCGCTGCCTCGTAATAATCGGCATAGGCATTGGATCGCCTTTGCACAGGAAGGGGCATGGCGGCCGCCACGACAGCATACAGAGGCCGCTCGTTGGCCTTATCGTTTTTCAGATTCGTCGTTACGGCCTTCGATGCCCATGCGAGATGGCTCTGCATCGGCCATCTGAGTGACAACTCAACCTGATCGAGGGGACGAACGACCTTGCCAAGCCGACTAATGACTGCCCCGTCGAGATCTTGACGGGTTAAGAGTCCGGATGCAATCGCCGCGTCATCCTGGACTGCCGTGGCTGCCAGCATCTTCACCATCAATGTTTTCGACTGTCCCATCACAGCACGCCAGGATCCCATATCCGCCTCAAGTCGCCCGAGGCCAATGCTGAGATCCTGTGCAAATCCTTCGGCAAGGTACAATCGATGGGCCAGCAAAACATGAGCGCAGTTCGGACTCAGAATCTGACCGTAACCCACATCTTCAAACGGCATTCCAAGCCATTGTTGGTAGCGCTTGAGGGCAAGGGACTCTTGAGCCACCCACGATCGTAGCGCTACAGCCTGCGGCTTCAGCAGCGCCATCGGATCGGCACTGGTGAACAAGCCACGAACTCCCGTGCTGGAGGTACCTGTCGTCGTCTCTTTTCCCTCATCGCCGCGCATGCAGGCGTTCGCCGTTTGGAGATCACTCCTGTCCACCTTACGCTCGTAGCCCACTTGGAGCGGATCTTGTTCCTCTCCCGCCTCGAACCCGAGCAGCAAGAAATACCCGTTTTTTCTTGAATCAGTGAGAGCCGGCGGAGGACTCTTTGTCAGATCATGAAAAGTCGACGACGGAGGCGCTTCCATCACCATCCAGGCTATTCCGACTGCTCCAATGCCGACCGCCACCAGAACCACGCAGGAGACCGCCACTCCTACACATAGCAATACAATCGATCGCGTGGTTGAAAAGCATGAGCCGACAAACGACGAAATACCAATACGGACTCGAGCCACTTTGGCTGACAACCGAGGGCGTGGCCGAGGCGAGGACACACGATTCCGCGTGGAAGCCCGGTTTTTCTCTCCCGTCGAGTCAAAAAGCACATCAACGGCCGACGCAGCCACCGAGACTGTGGGTTCAGACTTCGAGTCAGCTGGTTCGACATCGGCATCCTCCCAGGTTTCGGGACTCGATGATGACGGGGGAGCCACAAAGGTGATCGATTCACTTTCCCGAACCCATTCCGGTCTCGTATCTTCCTGAGGAACAACGTTGTCCATGACGGGAGCGACAGTTTCAACGACAGGAGAGGCTTCTGAAGGAACCGATTCCCATCCACCACTGCGCAACAGTTCGGTGACCCCCGCCGGAGATTCCTCGGCCAGTGATAACGGAGTCGGGGAATCGACTGGGGCTTCCTTCTTCTCCTTGTCCCAACTTCGTTTCTTTTCAGATGGACGATGTGGTTGAACGTCGACTTCGCCAGTGCTCCACGGCGACGACGTATCCATCGAGACGGGAGATGCTGATGATGGCGTGCCACTTGGCGCTACGGAAAGCGGAGGGGCGGAGGCGGCCTTGGCATATGTGAAGGGAGTTTCGTGATGATCTGTGGCGACCTGCTCAGGTACAGGTCGTGTTTCCGAGACGACCGTTGAACGCGAAGCCTCTGGAGTGAGCGCGGCGGGCGGCGGTTCCATAACAGATGGTGATGGAGCCAGCTCAGGTTCACGAGCAAGCTCGACTGGCTCTGACGCAGGTGGGATCGAAAAGTCTGTCTTGAAAGATCCTGGGACATCGCTCGGAGAAATCGGTGGTTCCTCCGGTTGTGAGAATTCGTCCGAAGGACGAACCAGCATGGGCTCTGCGAGATCGGACTCTCTCATCGCACCTGGTTCTACAATGGACCCCCTCGCCTCGTGCAATATCGAAGGGTCAGCCGTCGGCGACGGCTCGGGATCACTGAGTGAAGTGGGCTGTTCTGCCGTTAATGGCTCAGATTCCGACTGATCTGATTCAACCTCTTTTGTGCCCTGTGAAATATTTACATCCGAGGGTGTGGCAGGCGAGCTCGACGATGTCCCTGAAGCAAACTTCCATGCCCCATCGAAGACGGTGTTCCATGAAAATGGGACCGTGGGAGAGGAATCCTTGGAAGATGAGGTCTGGACTTCGGGCTCCGGAAGTTCTGCTGGACTCGATGAGGGCTCCATCGTAAAAATCGACTCGCTAGGCTCCGTTGGGTCTAGCACAGGAACTGGACTCGACAACTGCACTGGTACATTTTCTGGCTGAGCACTCGCGGGTGGGGCAAGAACGGTTTCGCCGGCCACTAGCGGCGAGCCGTCCGATTGCGCGACCGGAGCAGGCGGCGGGATCGCTTCCTCAATTTTGACCGTCGAGTTCTCTATCTGTTCCCAGGGCATAGGGGAAGATATTCCCGGCGATCCAGCTGATAAGACAATGACTTCCTCCATGTCTGCCGTACGCTCCTCTGATTCAATAGGAGCAATCGCCTCTTCCCTAAAGGGGGAAGGTTCGACAATCGAACTTTCAGACTGATCATCACGAGGTTCACTCAACCGGAATGACGGCGCCAATGCTTGATCGAGTCGGTCGGGCTCCGGGAATGGTCCAGTAGATTCGGACGGGGAGATCTCCAGTTCCTGTGGGGCCATATCGACTGGTGCCGGGTTCATCACCACGTCCGGAATGTGGAGCGATTCGATGATGGGACTCGGCGTAGTGGGCGGGGGAGTCTCCTGAATCGACGAAGTCCCATCGAACTGTTCCCACGGCATCACCGTCGATTCCCTAGCTTCTTGAACGTCGGCGAGAGTTTCGCCCTGGGACTGCGAGGGTTCGACATTCAATGACGTTTCCGTAACAGAGGGCTGAGGAGAAGGTACAAGAAGTTCGCCTGTTTGTATGTCGAAGAGAGAGGCAAACTGAAATGCCACAGGACTCGCCGGGGCAAGTTCTCTCACCTTGGCATAGAGATCAGAGGGCTTCTTGGGATTTTCAGAGTCTGGATCTTCGATAAGGATCTCGATGGCCTTGCCTAACTCGACCACCGCAGCCATGGCGTCCCCTTTATCTTCATGCACATGGGCTAAGAGTTCAAGGAACGGAACGCAACGGGGTCCTGCAACCAGATATTCGCGCAATAACGATTCGGCCAACCAGAAATCTTGTCGCCCGATCGCTTCATTGGCAAGGGACTCAAAGGCTTGCCGAGCTGTGACGAGACTACCGAGTCGTAGATGCAACGTGGCGAAAAGCCGTCGAGCTTCCGTATTGTGAGGATCAAGCGTAAGCAGCTCTTTCAACGCAGCAGACGACCGGCCGTACTTGCCGGTGTTCATATGGGTGATGGCTTCCTCGAGAAGGGCGCTTTTTTTGCTGTAACCGACAACACCCCGGTTGTGGCCTCGGGAGTGAGTCTTTTTGTCAGCTTTTTGAGAGGATTTCTTATCGGTCCGCACGTTACAACCTTAGCAGATCATCCACGTATACGAAGTGGCTCACCCGGCCTCTTTGCGCTAGATTTTGTTTGCGTTCGGTTTCTTAAGGTCCTAAGGGAAGGCAAACTGGACGGAGGAATGCAATCCTAGTGCCATTATCCTCTTCGCAGGTAGATTAAATGCCGTTGATTATTGAGATATTAGATGAATATTTCATTTCTTTTTCCTCTGCTTTTTTCAAAAATGAACGAGTCTGACAAGAATCGCATCGAGTAGTATCTTCTCAGAGCGACGATGGCGTGACCACAAACAGCGGACTCGGGAACTCACGAAGGAGGAAGAGGGTAGAGTACCCGGGATATTGTTGAACAGGATGTCAACAACCAAGCAGCAAGCCCGACCCGCCTGATCTGGAAATCTTGGCACTTATCCGTGGTTGTAGTAGCAACCCTCAAGCAGAAATGGTAGTTGGTTGTGTCTGTGACAAGCCTTGTGATACCGTTCTGCACTCACATCTTCATATTTTAACCTGGTCCAGGGGATGACCGGTTTCTCCATTTACACTTCTTGGAAGTTATGGATTCTTTCATTTTTGAACAATGGCGATGGATTAAACAAGCCTCTCTCATCTGTCTGCTGGTCGTGCTAAGTGGGCTTCTGCTTCCTCTCACCCCGCAGGCTGAACCTGCCGGAAACACCACTGGACGAGTCTCTCTTGACTTCAATGATGTCGAACTCTCTGTTTTTGTTCGCTTCATCAGTGAGTTGACCGGTAAGAACTTCGTCTTGGACGAAGTGGTTAAGAAGGCTGGGGGGAAGATCAGCGTGTATTCCCCTACTAAGGTCACACACGACCAAGCCTACAGTATGTTTGTGGCCGCACTTGAAGTCAGCCGTCTTGCAGTCGTCCCGAAAGGTAATGTCCATCAAATCGTCGCGATGGGAGAACTTCCCCCGGAACGGGGGGCTTTCGTCTACAAATTGAAAAATGCCAATGCGACAGACCTTGCCGCCATCCTGACCAATCTGGTCGCCCGATCTCAAACCGTGGTACAGACTGCGCCGGGCACTCGCCCACCGTTCAGGTCCTTAAGCGAATTCGAGGCCCCCGTCCAGGTCTTTGCGGACAAGGCCACAAACTCGATTATCATCAGTTCGACAAAGGGCGCCTATGCCAAGTTACAGTCCGTGATGCGAGACTTGGATACACGCCGGAAACAGGTCTTTGTCGAGGCCGTCATCTTAGAAGTGCAGGTCGATCGGCTAAGGCAGATCGGGACCGATCCTGTTCAAGTGCTGGCTGCAGGTAGGGCTGGTCCCGTGCAAGGCATTGGAAGTTTCAACCGCGCGCCAGAAGATATTGCGTCTATCGCACAGATTATTGCCGGAGCTGCTGCGGGCGCCGCAACCGGAGGATCAGTATCGGTGCTCAACACCGTGAACGTCCGCGCATTCTTACAACTGTTGCTGAGCCTTACAGACACGAATGTCCTGTCGACTCCCCAAGTACTCGCCGCAGACAACCAAAAAGCCAAAATTGTCGTGGGTGAAAATCGTCCATTCCCCACCGGGCAGGCCCAGGGGATTACGGGTGGTACGCTCGTGACGATCGAACGAAAAGATGTCGGCGTCACACTGGAACTCACCCCGCAAGTGATGGAGAACGACCTGATCAGACTAGAAATCAAGCAGGAAATTACCGCAATTGCGGAGAACGTGGCCCAAACGATCGGGAGTGGGACGTCCAGTGTTCCGGTCGGACCTACCACAACCAAACGATCGATGGAGACGACCACCATTGCGAAAGATCAACAGACCATCGTCATCGGCGGGCTCGTACGGGATAACATCATCCTCAACGAACGGAAAGTCCCTCTCCTTGGAGATATTCCATTCATCGGTTGGCTCTTCAAGTTTCAGAGCCGAGCCGTCCAAAAGCTCAACCTGCTCGTATTCCTGACTCCAACCCTGGTCAGAGACGATATAGATGTGCTGGAATTGAATGCTCGTAAATCTGCGGAATTGGGGACCTTGCAGCGCGAAACTCTGATTGAGGAACCCACGAAGCTTAAGCAAGATGTCTTGGAAAAACTCGAACGACCGAATGGAGCGCTCCACCCCCTTCCGAATGTGGGAGGTCAGCCTGCTCCGTTCCAGCCGCCCACACGACCTGAATAATCTCTGATCAGGTCGGCGAATGCGCGTTGGCTCGTGGCTTCCACAAATCCACGATGTGGCTAGACATCGGGGGAGGCCATGGGTGGCATTCTTGCACTGACGCTGGCATTCGGAATCGTCTTTGGTGCGCACAAGCTCTGTGATTCTATTCGAGCCCCACGTTGGTTCGCAAAATTCTTGTTCATCTGCGCGGCTCTCACCGCCACCTACTTACTCGCAGAAACTATGGTACCCGCCTCCAAATATCCCTGGGGTGTATGGCTCGCCATGCTGGGTGCGGCATCCGGAATAATCCCAGTAGGAATCATCATGTTCAAATACATGGAGGAATGAACGACCGACCTTGGAGAAATGGCAAGTTAGCCCGCATTTTTTCTACAGGCCGCCGCATCAGGTAGGAGTCATCACACCCACCGCATACTTGGAGCACGCCTCTTCATACAAAAACGGGCAGGGTCTCTCCCCCGCCCGTTCGTACAAACCCACCCCGTCGTAGGCGTGGATACCGTATTTACTTCAGTCAGAATTTTACTTCATTCAGATGTGTGAGAGCAGTGTCGGCATGTTCCGTGGCGACGTCGGCGTGGCCCGCTTTACCATGCTCAATGGCTTCTGTCAGATGCTTCATCGCTTCCTTCAAATGCGAGTTTCTGCCTCCCCTCTCAGCAAAGTTCAACGACTTTTGCGCATGTGTCACGAGCACATCAGCATGGCCCTGTTTGCCATGCTCCACCGCCTGCTTCGCCTCCACGATGGCGTCCATGACGTTTCCGGCAGGGGACGGCTGGGCGTTCAGCAGGGGTACACTCACGAACGCTCCAAGCGCAAACAGAATGAGGACGCCACGGTAGAATTTTCTGGTCATCTCTTCCTCCCCTCCATGGTTAGAATTCACTGCCCAAAAAGACTGTGGGAAATCTTCAATTCACCTGAACACTGAAACGCCGCTCTAGGAGCTGGTCCTGAGAGTTCTCTGGGGTGAGTGACGGGTTTCGAACCCGCGACCTCCGGATCCACAATCCGGCGCTCTAACCAGCTGAGCTACACCCACCATACGGAAAGACACTCGAGACAGGTTCTGTGGCGGAGGGAATCTTAACAAAGTCACAAGCAGACCCGCAACCGACATGACGGTACAACACCAATCGTGAAGGGTTCTGCTCGATGTTCATTTCGGCTAGTGGCAACGACGATCGGGAATTGTCAGCCCCTGGCATCGAAGGCCGCCTGCATTTCCGTGAGAATCGCAGCGGCAGCGGCAGCAGGGTCCGTCGCATCTCTGACGGGTCTGCCGATCACCAAGTAGTCAGCTCCCGCTGAAATCGCTTGGGTCGGCGTGGTCGCCCTGGCATGATCATCGACATCTTCGCCCGCGGGACGGACACCGGGCGTCACGATCAAAAATCGCGGACCGACTTTGGGGCGGAGGATCGACGGCTCTTCACCCGATGCCACCACCCCGTCACAGCCTACCTCGGATGCCAATAAGGCGCGCGCAGTTACTAAGTCCTGAACGCTCCGCTGAATACCCATTTCGCGGAGATCCTGGCTGTCAAAGTTGGTGAGCACCGTCACCGCCAAGAGTTTCAGTGTAGACTCTCCACGACCTTGAACAGCTGCAGCCAAGGCCTTCCGGTTTGCATGGACGGTCAAGAACTCTACACCCATCGCCGCAACCCTTGCCGTGGCTCGACGAACTGTTTCCTCAATATCGAGAAACTTGAGATCTAAAAATACCCGTTTGCCTTGAGCAATCAAGCGTTGCACCATCTCCGGTCCGGCGGCAGTGTACAGTTCCAGCCCGACCTTCACAAACACGATTTGATCATGTACCCGATCGAGAAGCCGGTTGGCTTCATCGCTTGAGGGTACATCGAGGGCCAAAATTAAGCGGTCACGAGCGATGATGGTTGACACAAGCTTGTCCTCTTGAAGAATCGGTAGTGCCTCATGCACTACCGAAGAAGAATGACTCACCTTGACGCTTTAGAGAACCGTATGGTACAAGTGCGTTCTTTTCCAGAGGAGTCTACTATGCCGGTTATTCATAAATCGACAATTCGCCGGGCTCGCCAAGCTGTGAAGCGGCACCACCGTAACCATGCGACGCTGGGCGCACTCAAGAGCCTCGTCAAGAAGGTCCAGACGGCCGTGGCTGAAAAAAAGGTCGAAGAGGCGGCGTCATCCCTGCGTCAAGCCACTTCGGCTCTCGGCAAGGCCGTGTCGAAGGGTGTGATGAAGCCCAATACGGCTTCGCGCCGGATCGCCCGCCTGACGCTTCACGTCAACTCCTTGTCTGCTTCCCGCTCGTAATCGTTCGCACGTTCGAGATGGTTCTCCCTCTCACCGGTTGCGGTCGTTCAAGTTCACGAGTTGGTGCTGAGGGATGTGCGCATGCCTGGGCATGATCGCATAACTGTAATATCACTACTTCAAGAATCCGCGCCGGACGTCCACCACTACCACCTTTCAGCCTTGCATCGGCATCTAAGAATAACCGTAGCGCTTCATGCAAGTGGACATCGGGAAATTGACGGAGAAATGCTCGCACCTTGTTGGGATCCATGCGCAAGGTCCGAGCGGCCTCTCCCTCACGGCCTCCCTGCCGGACAACCTCCTTGACCTTCCACAGTCTCCGATATTGCCAGGCCAGCGAGCCGAGGATTCTCAATGGAGCTTCCCCCGCTTCCAGATTCCTCGTCAGGATCCCCAATGCCCGCCCGCGGTTCTGCCCACCGATTGCCAACGTCAAATCAAACACTGACGCGCCAGGTTCTGTTCCGCGCAACGTCGCCACATCGCCGGCAGCAACAACTTGACCAGGTGCAACATACGCAGCCAGCTTTTCCAGTTCGCGCCGAACTGAATACAGCGAGCCACCACAAGCCTCTCTGAGCAACTCGATCGCCTCCTCGTTGAGCCGGACCCCGACGCGATCAGATTCCTGTCTGAGCCAAGGAAGCCATTGCGCTTCTCTGAGAGGAGAACAATCAACCATCACCGCAGCCTTTGCTAGCGTCTGAGTGAACTTGAGTCGTCCATCGAGTTTCGATGCGACAAAGATGAGCGCCGTAGAGTCATTCGGCTCCTTCAGATAGGGAAGGATTGCGTCGCACTCCCGGGCCGGAAGTTTCTCAGCCCCTTTCACGACCACGATTCGCCGAGGCGCGAAGACGGCGACCTCCGAAGCACAGGAGACAATCCCTGTCCCGCTCACATCATCTCCATAAAACAGATCGCAATTGAAGTCGCTCTCACCCTCCCCCAACAACGCGGTCTTCAGTGCGCCCAACGCCATATCGCGCAGTAAATCTTCCTCGCCGACCACCGCATACAGCGACGCCAGGGTCCCTTGCGCAAGTTGCGCGATGAGTTGTGTATACGAGATCGCAGCGGCCATAGTGGGTGTCCGATTTATTTGATCGTGCTATCCGCGTTGTCCGCCGGTGAATCCGCGAGCGGTTTTGCCAACTGCCCCGACTCCAACTGGAGCAGAAAGCGGGAGGCCAAATCCTCGGCAATGAAACGACCGGCTTGTTCCAATGCCCGGTTTTGCAGAACACGGTTGAATTGTAGATCTGTGGTCACGAAGAATTCCGAAGCGCCTTTCGACGTTTGCGTCCACACGAGACGTCGCGTTCTGGTCTCCTCCACCTTGACATTCACGACAACCTCTGTGCGGCTTTCGAACGTAGTGGTCTGACTGAAACTGAGCGTTGGAAGACTGACTGAAAGGATCTGCCCGGACAGCACAAGATCGGCCGCCTCAGAGTCTGAGACGACCTGGGCTCCACTACCGGATGAAAATTCATGACGAAGATAGTTCGTGTAGCGGGACTCCAGATTGGGCTCGAAACTCTTATTCTCCAAGGTCCTGACTACCAGCCTTGGTGGCGGTGACGCGGGAGAGGAGGCTGTTTCCTTTCCTCCAATTGTGGGCCCCGATCCCTCCACGCGGAATTGATAACCGCAGCCGAAAAGCGCGAGACAGACGAGAGCGGCGAGACAGGCGCGACAAGCAAATATCCAATTCCCCGAAGCACATTGTCTCAGCCCGTCTCGCTTTTCTCGCATGTCGTGCCTCTCGCGCTCGCTTAAACCACAAAGTTCATCAACTTTTTTTCGACATAGACAATCTTCTTCGGCTCTTTGCCTTGCAGCCACTCCTCGATGTGCACACGAGCCAGTTCTTCGACCTGCTCACGAGTGGCATCGAGTCCTACGTCGAGTTTAGCCCGCAACTTTCCATTCACCTGGATCGGAATGGTCAAGCGATCGCCGACTGTCAGCCTCGGATCAAAGACCGGCCAAGACTGCTGCGAAACGCTCGATTGGTGACCCAACACCTCCCAGAGTTCTTCTGCCAGATGGGGTGCGAAGGGTGCCAGGATCAGGACGAACGATTCGAGTACTGCCCGCGGGCGTTGCCCAGCCTTCGTTAACTCATTTGTCAACACCATCATCTGGGAAATCGCGGTATTGAACCGCAAGGCTTCGATATCCTCCGTCACCTTCTTGATTGTCTGATGGAGTAACCGTTGATGTTCAAGAGTAGGATCCGTCTCCACCACGGTGCGTGAGAGCCTGCCTTCTTCAGTTACCATAAGCCGCCAGACCCGTTCAAGGAACCGCGTCACTCCTTCTACGCCCCTCGTACTCCAGGGCTTCACAGCCTCCAGCGGACCCATGAACATCTCATAGAGCCGTACCGCATCGGCCCCAAACTGGTCCATCATTTCGTCTGGATTCACGACGTTGCCACGGGATTTCGACATCTTCTGGTTGTCTTCTCCCAATACAATCCCTTGATGCACCAACTTCTTGAACGGCTCCGGCGTACTGGTCACTCCAATGTCGTACAGAATCTTGTGCCAAAACCGCGCATAGAGCAAATGCAGCACGGCATGTTCGCTGCCGCCGATATAGAGATCCACCGGCATCCAGTAGCGCTCTTTCGCCGGATCGACGAGCCGATCATGGTTCTTCGGATCAATAAATCGCAGAAAATACCAACAAGAACCGGCCCACTGCGGCATCGTGTTGGTTTCACGCCGCGCCGGCGCTCCGCTGACAGGGTCAGTGATCGTCAGCCAATCTGTTAAATTCGCGAGCGGGCTTTCGCCGTTCCCGGATGGTTTGAAGTTGCTGGTCTCCGGCAACAACACTGGCAACTGTTCTTCCGGAAGCGGACGGGCCTGGCCATCGACCCACACGATCGGAAAGGGTTCGCCCCAATACCGCTGACGGGCAAACAGCCAGTCCCGCAACTTGTAGTTCACGGCTTTACGACCTTTGCCCTGCGATTCTAACCAGGCCGTGATGTTGGGAATCGCGTCGCCTGGTGTCAGCCCATTGATGGTGAAACTTCCATCCGGTGTCGAGGAATTGACCACGACCCCGTCGTTGGTCGCGACAAAGGCCGCTTGATCAACCCGGCCGCCTACAATCACTTCGCGGATCGGCAAGGCATAGGCCTTCGCAAAAACCCAGTCGCGCTCGTCATGCGCAGGCACAGCCATAATGGCCCCGGTTCCGTAGCCCATCAACACATAGTCGGCAATCCAAATGGGCAGCGGCTCCTTATTCACCGGATTCACCGCATATCCGCCGGTGAAGACCCCGGTCTTTTCCTTTTCAAGTTCCTGCCGTTGGAGATCGCTTTTTCTGGCGGCAGCCTCACGATAGGCTGTGACGTCGGTCCGTCGGTCGACCGTTGTCACGACTTCCACTAACGGATGTTCCGGGGACATCACCATGTAGGTTGCGCCAAACAGAGTATCCGGCCTCGTTGTAAAGATTCGAATCGAGCCAGGGAGACCGGCCAAATCGAACTCGACTTCCGCGCCGATTGATCGGCCGATCCAATTCTTCTGCATCTCCAACGTGCTGACCGGCCATTCAACCAGCTTCAAATCTTCGAGGAGTCGATCGGCATAGGCCGTAATCTTCAACACCCATTGACGCATGGGCTTGCGCACGACCTCAAATCCGCCGACCTCGCTCTTTCCATCGATAATTTCTTCATTGGCGAGCACGGTCCCCAGAGCGGGACACCAATTCACCGGCACTTCCGCCACATAGGCCAACCCTCGCTCGAACAATTTTAAGAAGATCCACTGCGTCCAGCGATAATAATCGGGGTCGATCGTGCTGATTTCGCGTTCCCAGTCGTAGGACAGCCCGACGCGTTTCATCTGACGTTTGAACGTCGCGATATTCTCGGCTGTTGTGACAACAGGATGAATGCCGGTCTTTACCGCATACTGTTCCGCCGGAAGGCCGAAGGCATCCCAGCCCATTGGATGGAGGACGTTGAACCCCTGCATGCGCTTATACCGAGAGACGATATCGGTTGCCGTATATCCTTCAAGATGGCCCACGTGGAGACCGGAACCGGAGGGATACGGAAACATGTCGAGACAATAGAACTTGGGCTTCGATTGGTCATCCGAAGTTTGGAAAGACCGATGCTGTTCCCAGTAGGCCTGCCATTTGGCCTCGATCGCAGAATGATCGAATGCTTTGCTCATAACACCCGTGCCGATGTGACAGAAAAATAACGCCGGACTCTAACATACGACCCGCGGGAGCAACAAGAATCGATGACGGAAGGCTCACGTGGAACAGGCCGGTCTTCCCTGGAAGACCGGCCTGTTGATTCAGGAGAAATCAGCCTCTAAAAATGGTAACCGACGCCGAACACGAGATTATGTGCCGTATAGTCTGCCGATACGTTGAGTGTACTCCCGATGACATTGTCGTGACTGAAATTTGAATAATTGAACTTCCATTCTCCAAAAAGTGCCAGATTTGTGGTGACCCGAAACCTCAACCCGAGTTGCGTGTTCAGTCCGACATCCGTGCTCGAACTGGAATCAGTGCCGTCTGAAATTCGGGAAAAGAACACCCCGAGCCCCACTCCAGCGTAGGGCTCGACCGCTCCTGCTTGATACCTGACTACTATATTTACAGGAGCCCAGGTCAAGACTCGATTTGTCAATCCAGGTCCTGTCTCGAAGTTGACACCTCCTAGCGTATAGTTCTGTTGCTTGATATGAGGCGTTGCATTGAATGCTTCTGTTTCGACGCCTAGATTGAAGTTCTGAAACTTCAGCGAATCAAAATAATACCCTGCCTTCGCTCCATACATGAGGGAGTCCTGCAGCGAGAGATCATTCCCCCCCAGCGTCACCCCAAACGCATTGTACTCCACATTGCTAAGGCTGGACGGGATGTTCACGCCCACTTGCCCCGCGACATACATCTCGGCCTTGGCCGATAGGCTCGAGAGAGCGAGGGAGAACAGAAGAAGAGCACACACGGTTAGTCTTGTCGTTTTCTTTCCACACATCATTAGGACCTCTTATTTGATACGAAACCACCACGTCGTGAAAGCCAAACGCATGATATACACAGAGACTCTTCACAACAAGAATATTTGTGCAGCATGCCGCACAATACACCACCGCAGAGCGTGCCTAGACTTTTGCAATGTACGAGGGAACGGCAATCAGACTGACTAGCAGAAGAATGGAAAGGTCCGCTGTGTGACTGGAAGATGAAGGCTCAGGGAAGGCTGCGAGTCAGCAGATTGACTTGTCATTCAATCTCTACCTGGTGTGACTCGTCTGTGGGGCACTGCCAACCAGACTTCTTGACCATCCTGCGATAGGACACCTCACGCAGACAGGCAGACTAATCGTCGAAGGTCTTGGGTGTCATAACAGGTGCTTCCCGGCCTGGTCGATCGCGAAGCGTCCGTTGAGGAGCGGGGAAAAATCGGCCACGGAGACGAACTGAGCGAGCGGGGCGGGAGGCAGTTGCGAGCTTGACTTGGCACTATGAATCAATTGAGCGATGCCAAAGTGTTGTGCCGCAATCAGACACCCCTCATCATCATCCATATAGAGAGACCGTGTCGGGTCGAACCCTAGTAATCGCTGACAATTCGGCCAATACTCCGGACGCATCTTCAGATACCCCACTTCAAACGCATTGACAATTCGATCGACATGCCGATCAAGCCCGGTCTTGGCAACTTTGATGGTCACACCCGATGCATGGGCGTTCGTCACGATCGTCACTCGTTTCCTCAGTTGTCGAAGGTGTTGCAAGAACTCCTCTGCACCGTTCAGGAAACCGATCATATGATCTAATTCCTTCGTCATAGCTACGACATCGATTCCCACCCGCTGGGTCCAATAGTGCAGATCGGTCCATGCCAATTCTCCTTCGACCGAGCGGTACATCGCCATCAGTGTATCGCGAGATTCTTGGATCTCTAGACCGTGAAGGGCGGCATAGCGGCGCGGCAACTCTTCTTCGAAAAAGAAATTGTCGAAATGGCGGTCGAGCAGAGTTCCGTCCATATCAAGTAGGACATCGTCGATCTGGTTCCAATCGACGAGGTGAGGGGTAACGGGTAACGGGTAACGGGTCATGCGCAGAGTATAGCGAAGGCCGGAGATGAACACGAGAGGCGTTGTCTTTGTCAAAACCCCTGTGATACGGTCCACTACGAGTTTTCAGTTCTTCGTTTCTCCGACTTCACCATGACTTCCAACCCCTTACCCCTTACCCCTTACCTCTCACGTGTTCCCATTGTGGCAATTATCGGTCGCCCGAACGTCGGCAAGTCAACGCTATTTAATCGCATGCTCGGCAAGCGAACGGCCATCGTGGACGACGTTCCGGGTGTCACCAGGGATCGTAACTATGCCGATGCGACCTATCGAAATCGGCCATTTCGGCTGGTGGATACAGGTGGGTTGGACCCGTCAGCTTCAGAAGGCATGTTGGCCCTTATCAAACGTCAATCAGAGCTGGCTATCGCCGAAGCGGACATTTTGGTCCTATTGATGGATGGCCGAACCGGGTTGACGACCCCGGACCAAGAAGTCATCCGTCTCTTGCGCGGAACGCCGAAGCCATTGTTTGTCACGATTAACAAAATCGACACACCCAACGTTGAAACGCTGGTGGCGGACTTCTATCAGTTGGGTAGAGAGCCGCTCTATCCAATCTCTGCGGAGCATGGCATCGGCGTGTCCGAGCTGCTGGATGCGATCTACCCACTCCTTCCGGCCCCTGATGAGAACCCTGAGCAATCGACGATGCCTCGTATCGCCGTCGTGGGACGGCCGAATGTCGGTAAATCGACGTTGGTCAACGCTGTGCTGGGCGAAGACAGGGTGGTGGTCAGCGACGTGCCGGGGACTACCAGGGATTCGATCGATTCGGTCGCCCTGTACAAGGACCGGCAATACGTCTTCACCGATACTGCCGGTATTCGCCGGCGCGGAAAAATCGACCGGGGAATCGAAGGCTATAGCGTGGTTCGATCGCACTTGGCCATCGGCCGATCCGACATCGGGGTCTTGTTACTCGATGCGATAGAAGGTGTGACCGAGCAAGATACCAAGATCGCCGGGATCATCATCAAACAAGGACGGGCCTGTTTGCTCTTGGTGAATAAATGGGACCTTCGGGAGGGCGATGCTCAGGCCAGGCAGAAGGTTGAACTGGAGCTTCGCCGGCGTTTTCCCTTTCTCACCTGGGCGCCGGTCCTCTTCGCATCCGCAACGCATCCCGATTCCCTTGGCCAGCTATTTCCCACCATTGATCGGGTATTCACAGCTTTTTCAAAACGGATCCCGACCGGAGCGCTCAACAAATTCCTTCAGGAAATCCTTACGACCCACCCGCTCCCGGTACGCAAAGGGAAACCTACGAAGATTACCAAATCGGCCTTCATGACCCAGGTCGCGACACAACCACCGGTCTTTGCATTGTTTGTCGGCCATCCGGATAATATGACGCCCGCCTACCTCCGTTTCCTCGAAAACCAACTCCGCGAAGAGTATGGATTCGAGGGAACTCCGATCCGTATGCTGGTTCGGAAGAAATAGCCAGCCCGCATTATTCACGAAAGTTCGTGACGAAACTGCCGAGACGCCACGCGAGACAGGCGCGCGGAGCCGCGAAGGAGAGAAGCATACTTGAACAGTATGTTGACCGACTAAGCGGCGAGCCCGCACGCCGCCAGGCCTGTCGCAGCAGCGTATCGGCAGTTGCAGTAGAAGTCTTCGTGAATAATGCGGGCTAGTTCAATTTCCGCCACTGTCACACCGTATTTGTGCACGATCTTGCTCAAGGCATCACGTTGTAGTCGATATTCGCGGGATAATCACGCTTCCTACACTCATGATTCCGGTTCAACTCTTGCAGAGACCTGAAACCATTTCTCCAGAAGGATGCGCGTGCCACTGTTATCTCGATCGAACCACACCGACCTCCGTCAGCACACTGTCTCCGGGACAGAAGCCACGGTTCCTTGCAAAACGATTGCCATCCCGCAACCCTTCCTCTCGTCCCCCGAATCCGGCATGATCGTATTCTCCTCATCCGCTCGTATCCTGCACATGAATGAACCGGCCCGCGCACTCATGGCCTTGTTCGGAACGTCCCATGAGCGCTGGCCGGAATTGATGCCTGATTCCATGCCATCCAGCCTCACAGAATTTTGTTACGACGTGCTGGCACAGCTCCGACGTCGAATGGAGGCGCACGATTGGGCCCAATTCGAAATGCGTCGCGTCTGCCATATGGTCACGCCTTCGCTCCTGCTCACAGGGTTCGGAGTGCCGAACTCGACAGACCATGAGCTCAGGATCGTTTTAACTCTCGCTCCCCTTCCTTCTACTCCTTACCCAACTGGAAATTTATAACCATTTCACCCGCCGACAAACGTACTTAGCGACGCACTATCGTAAGAACATCGCCTTCCAAGCCACTACGGTAGCGGCTTTCGCCTTGACTCCTCGCAGACAGCATGATATTCGCTCAAGTTGATGCTGCAATCCGCACAGACAGAGATTCATCACCCTGCGACTCGCGACAATTTGCAGGCAAGCGAGGAGGGCAATTCCTCCTCGCGTCTGTTGCGACGAGGTGCGATCGAGGTCCTTTGCGCCGGTGTAGTCATCCTCACTCTCTTGAACCTCGTCCATGCCGAGGAAACACCTGCACTAGACGGGACACCGGCTCCCCCGACGGCTGAAATTCCCGCTCCACCACCTCCCACGATCGATCCGGTCACGATTGATCCCTTCATACGGCTACGAGGCTCGGTGTGGCGGACCAAGCCCGGGATCGTCTTCCTTAAGACTCCGGTCGGACTGCTAACTCTCACTTCCAAAACAACGTTGAAGGACCTCAAGGCCTCGCAGGAAATACGATTTTGGGTACACGAGCGCCATTTCGTCGTCGAGATCCGTAAGAGAGACGACGAATCATTAGTCCATCGCTACCTCAGCGGACCCATGACCTCCGGCGCCGATACGCCAAGAACGTTACGCTGGTGGGGACCTGATGGGGACCAAACGGTCCATGTCGGTACACAAGAAGAACGTCTCGCCAACTACCACGAGGGAGATCCGCTGACCGTCGAAGTCGATGAGACAAATACCATCAGCGGGGTGCATGACTTACAATTCGACCTTCAGGTCAGCCAAACTCCACCGGCTGGCGCCGATGTACAACTTCTCCTCTCAGGAACCGTATCCAAGCTCAAATCAAACTTCGTCTTTGTCCGCACCCCCATTGGAGTGGTCATGCTGAATGCGAAGATCGGGATCCCGCGTGTGAAGGTGGGACAATCCTTGACGTTACACATCGACCGCGAACATGTGATCGTTACAGTTCCATCCACTGAAACACCGACTCCTCGACGCAGTGCTTCACAAACCCCCTAACCATACATATAGCGGCCCTGCTCAAGCAGGATGCTCAAAAAGGCCGTTCAGCAAGGCCGCAGCGAGCGAAGATGCGAGGAGGTACGCACCGCACTTCGTGGGGCCGTTCACCACTAAAATGGATCTTGGTGAACGGATAAGCTCCGCCCGTGTTTCCGACCTCTGAAATGTTCTCATTAACGTTGAGCCTTTGAGCGATGCGAGAACGACGCTGGCGGACTTTTTCAGCATCCTGCCAGGTTTGCTTGACAGGCCTCAGTCAACCCCCCTAGACTTCGCGCCAGCTATGCGACGCGCCTCTGCCCCCAAATCGCCTCAGCCAGGCCCGGCCATGCAAGAGCCTGACAGATTTGATAGGCTGTATCGAGACCATGTCGATCTGATCTATCGGTACGCATATCGTCTGTGCGGCGAAACCGAGGCGGCCAAGGATCTCGTTCAAGAAACGTTTCTCAATGCTTACCGAGGACTCAAAGATTTTCGAGGTGAAGCTCGGGTCTCCACCTGGCTCTACACTATCGCCTCACGGGTCTGCATACGAATGCGGCGCAAGCGCAAAGGGGAGCCGGAGCGCGAACTATCGCTCGATGATTTTGTACCGACATCGGAAGGAGAATTTCGCCTCCAGGTTCCGATGGAGGGGCTCAGCCCGGAAGAGGCCCTGCAGAACAAGGAGCTCCGGCAGGCCCTCGACCAGGCGATCGAAAAACTGCCCGGCAAATATCGAGTGGCCCTGGTGCTCAGCGATATGGAAGGGTTACGTGCCAAAGAAGTGGGAACCATTATGGGCCTAACTGAGCACGCCGTTAAATCACGACTGCACCGAGCACGTTTGTTTGTGCGACGGGAACTCAGCGCCCGCGGCATCACCCGCCACGATGACCACTCGTCGGAAGGCGTAGGGTCGTGACCAAGAAAAAGACATCGGTGTCAAAGAAAAGATCTAAGCTATCGCCTCGAACCCATACCCATGGGCAAGGCCATTGTTTGGATCTTCTCCGGCAACTGTCTGCGTACATCGACGACGAACTGCCATCCGACATTTGCCGAGAGATACGTCAGCATTTGGGAGCTTGCCCGAATTGCGAAGTCTTCATCGCTTCCCTCCAGCACACCGTCACCCTCTGCCGACATCATCCAGCCCCACAGCTCACGTCGGTCGACCGGGTGAACTTGCGCCGCGCAATCCTCGATGCGGCCAACGCACGGTGAGAGAGACCCTTGGGCGCATGTGTCTGGCCTTCATACTCGCAATTCCCCTGAGCAGCGTGTCCGCCAATGACGAACAGGCTCTGATCACGCCCTCGACGGAGAATGAGATAGAAACGATCTCCATAGAAATCCGCTCGAGGATGTTCGTTCCCCAGCGCGTCCACGCACATCATGACCGCAAGACCGTGCTACGATTCCGCAACCACGATACGGAGCTCCATACCGTGGCGGCCAAGGAGATCTTCCTCATCGCCGACCTCAACATAGGCGGGAACGGAGCTCAGGAGTTCGGTCCAGAAGGACTCAAACGGGTGATCGTCCCGCCCGAAGGCATCATTGAATTTCAATTCACACCAACACGCACCGGAACCTTCTCTTACCTGTGCGACATGCCGGGTCATGACATGAAAGGCGTGGTCGTTGTCGAATAACCGGGGACGCAGGGCATTCCCGTCATTTGTGACGCCTCGCTGGCCTCTCGTCTAGCAGGCTGCCGAAAAAATCTCTAGATATGCAGGAGTGTTATTTTTCGGCACGTTTGGAGTATCAGGGGCACCCCTCGCAGGTTGCTCAAAAAGGCCGTTCAGCAAGGCCGCAGCGAGGGAAGAGGCGAGGAGGTACGTACCGCACCCCGTGTGGCCGTTCACCACTAGAATGGATCTTGGTGAACGGAAAGACCCCGTCAATGTTTTCGACCTCCGAAAGTTTTTCTTCACTGTTGAGCCTCTGAGTGACGCGAGAACGCCGCATGGGAAAAGGCGCGTGTTGACGCGCCGGGGTTGGGCGGGTAAGAAGAGCGACTTTTTCAGCATCCTGCTAACCTATTCCAGGTCGTCAAAGATGCATGGTACATTATCGCCTTCTTTCGTCTTTCAAACGAGGAGTCAACGACATCATGCGTTTGCGGAATTTCCATCACGGCCGGTTCAGGTTCCTGTACCTTGCCGGAGCCTTTTCGCTCATGACTTCGATCACCTTGATTGAAGCCTCGCCGACATCAGCCGATACCGCTGCAAAGAAGTCCAAACCGACGTCAGCTGAAGCGACCGCTCAGCGTTACGCTGAAGCCATAGGAAAAGGAGATACGGTGCGCGTCGGTCAGCTCGACTTTGCTTGCCAGTATCCTCTCGTCACTGCAGCCCCTCATGGCATCAAAACCTACCCGGCCCACTCCGACCCCATGTACGACGCCTGTTGGCAACGCCTGCGTGAAGCCCATGCTCCCACCCTTGTCAGAAACGATGTGGGCATGGAAGTCTTATGGCCTAGCGACGGGGACCTGGTCTTTTTCAGCGAAGAGCTGAACCGTTACCCCGCCTCAGCCTTCGTGTCCGACTCGCTAGGCCTTACGCCGCCGGGAACAGGCTTTCATACTCGCATTGTTGAAAGCACACCACTCCCGTCAGCTTCGTTTCGGGTGAGACAGAATTCCCCGATTGTGGCGGTACAGACTACTCTGGTGAAACTGTCCATTAGTTACCACGACCCCCTGACAGCTCCATTAACCTATGCTGCCGGCTCGGTCAAATGGACGACCACGATTAAGCGCACCAGGCGCGCGCTGAAGGAAATCACTATCCAGTGGGTGGTCCTTTCCGGATTGAAAAAGCATGGCTTCGCGGGCGATACGGCAGTCGTGAATCTCCCCGTCACCAGCGGCGCCGTCTTCGGCAGCGGCACGCAGGAGAAGATCCCCTTTATCACAGAAACCAGTAGGGCCCTGCCTGATTCGCTAGTCTGGTGGGGACCGAATGATCAGCCTGGTCTCTTGACCGCCGGTGCTGCCCGCGCAGCCACCTTCCCGGAACTACGCGACCGCGTAGCCATGTTGAATCGTGTGCTCATCATCGATCCCAATCAGGCCGACGCGCTCATGGTATTGAGCCGACACCTCTATGCCGTTGTTCTGCGCGATGCCATCCCGTTCCACAAACTCACGGTGAACGATCCGGCGCTGGCCTTGGTCGTCAACGAGCATTTTTGGAATATCTATGCCCAATCGACACGCATGGACTTGTCGCTGGGGATGGAGATGGGTGGATTCGACAAACCGACGACTGCCGACTATCTCTACCGCATGCTCTCAGCCATGAGAACCTTGGCCGTAGTACGGCCGGAACAACTCGATAACCGATTTCGATTAGGGGTAGCCTTGCGCTGGAACAATGATCAAGAAGCCGCGATCGACACTCATCAGTCTTTGGTCAACGCTATCCCACCCGAACAAAGAGCCGGCAGAGCCGAAGCCCTGATCCAATTGGCCTGGTCCCGCATCAACAAAGTGGCTTGGAACCGCATTCTTGACGACGCAGACATTCGGCTCGCCTATCAAGATGCCGACAAGGCGCTCGCGCTCGCCGATCTCCCGCTCGATAAATTTATGGCCGAGTACACCAAAGCGTACAGCCTCCTGTTCACCCCGGACCGAGACAATCGGACGGTCCTGGAGCGATTAACGGAAGCCAAACGGTGGTTTGCTGAAATTCCTGGACAAACTCCAGACGTGTGGCAATTCTTTATCGGAGCAGAATCGTTAAAGGCGGTGTTGGATGCAGATCCCATCTTCAAACCGATGTTGGCTGAGGCTGCGGAAAAGAAGGGATGACGATCCTGCCCGTAAGATCGTAGCCAGTTGACCGCTTTTTGTACCATGACCCGGTATGTTTATCCTCAAGGCGAACGAACAGGATCTGGACTTTCCACCTGTTGAACAGGCCTCGCCGGATGGCCTACTCGCTGTCGGGGGCGATCTTCGGCCTGAGCGATTACTCAAGGCCTACCGTCACGGGATCTTCCCCTGGTACAGCGATGACCAACCCATTTTGTGGTGGTCACCCGATCCTCGAGCCGTCCTCTTTCCTGACAAGCTTCATATCTCGCGCAGCCTCAAGAGAAGTCTTCGTCCCAACCTATTCAGTGTCACGCTCGATCGGTGCTTTCGCGACGTGATGCAGCAATGCGCAGGACCGAGACCACAATATCCGGACGGGGGTACATGGATCACTGCGGAGATGCTCAAAGCCTACACGTGCCTGCACGAACGAGGCTATGCGCATTCTGTTGAAACGTGGAAAGATGGACAGCTAGTCGGCGGGCTCTACGGCGTAGCGCTCGGCGGCGCCTTCTTTGCCGAATCGATGTTCACCCGGGTTCCGGATGCCTCAAAGGTTGCACTGGTCTTACTCGTGCGCCAACTACAGACGTGGGGATTCCGCCTCATAGACTGCCAGCAATCCTCACCACATGTGATGAGTTTCGGAGCAGAAGAAATCCCCCGTCGAGAGTTTCTTGATCACCTGACCGCAGCGCTTGCGATGCCCGAACGACGCAGGCGCTGGCAAGTTGACCCCATATAGCAGCTCAACTAATACAACCATTGCCCCGTCTTCCTGTACTTGAAGCAATTCCCTTGTCATAGGATTTAGGCTAAACTGCGCACAACGAGCAAGACCTCTTCAGCAATGAGTGATAATTCCAAAATAGAATGGACTGACGCAACTTGGAACCCTGTTAGGGGTTGCTCCAAGGTTAGCCCTGGCTGTGCAAACTGCTATGCAGAGACATTCGCTGAACGTTTTCGCGGTGTCCCTGGTCATCCGTACGAATATGGATTTGATCTGCGCTTGGTACCGGAGAAGCTGGCAGAACCACTCCGCTGGCGTACGCCTAAGATGGTCTTTGTGAACTCGATGAGCGATCTCTTCCAAGAGGACGTGGCTGACGAATACATCGTGTCGGTTGTTCGTGTGATGCATCTAGCGAACTGGCACACGTATCAGGTACTGACGAAGCGTTCGGAACGGATGCGAGATATGTTGGAGACCAAGCTCAAGTTTGCTGCGGCACTGTCTCATATCTGGTGGGGCGTCAGTGTCGAAAACAAGAAGCATGGGCTCCAACGTATTGATCATTTACAAGCATCACCGGCAAGAATTCGTTTTCTTTCGATAGAACCCTTGCTCGAGGATTTAGGAGGATTGAGCCTCGTTGGAATAGATTGGGTGATTGTCGGCGGTGAGAGTGGGGCTGGTGCCAGACCTATGAAGAAATCTTGGGTACTTTCAATCCGCAACCAGTGCCGAAGAGCTAAAGTTCCTTTCTTTTTTAAACAATGGGGTGGTGTCCGAAAAAGTGAAACCGGCCGATCCCTCGACGGCAAGACCTATAATGAATTCCCCCAACGTACGGAAACACCCGTCATGGACTATCAGCGACGTTTGAGCGCCATTGAAAAAATTGAATCCCTGCGTCCCGCTGGTGCGCTCCTTTGAGCAATGACGATCTCTACATCGGTCGCGAACAGACTCTCGTCAAACACATCATCCTTAAGCATTACCTCGAACGCTTTGCGATCATTGTTGGTTGGCACTGGGATACCTTAACCTACGTTGATTGCTTCTCAGGGCCATGGAATGTTCAGTCTGACGATCTCAAAGACAGTTCCTTTGCAATCGCCATCGAACAACTACGCAAGGCTCGTGACGTTCACAAGAAACGAACCGGGAAAACCCTTAAGCTTCGCGGCTTCTTCCTCGAAAAGACTCCATCTGCTTATACAAAGCTCAAACAATACGCCGACCAAATAACTGACGTCGTCATAGAAACAAAAAACAAGAAGCTCGAAGATGCCATCCAGGACATCTTGAAGATTACACAAGAGGGTGGTCCTACTTCGTTTCCTTTCATATTTATAGATCCAACGGGATGGTCTGGATTCGCACTGGACCCCATCACTCCGCTCCTAAAATTAAACCCCGGAGAAGTGCTGATTACTTTCATGACCGAACATATTCGACGTTTCATAGAGTGGCCGCAGAAGCAGAACCAAGAGAGTTTCATCAAACTTTTTGGCTCTAGCCAATTCAAGGACACACTGAAAGGCCTTGAGGAGAAGGATCGAGAAGACGCTATCGTCACGGCTTACAGCGAATGCGTAAAACGTGTTGGCACATTTGGATTTACAAGCTCTGCCATTGTCCTTCATCCAGAAAAGAATCGGACTCACTTTCACCTCATCTACGCCACGCGAGACGACAAAGGGATAAAAGTATTCAAAGAAGCGGAGAAGAGGGCAATGTCTGTCATGGAAAAGACAAGGGATGAAGCTCAAAAACGAGAAAGAGAAGAACGGACAGGTCAAACAGAGATTAGATTATTCTCTGGTACAGTGACACAAGACCCATCCGAATACTTTCGCTCTTTACGGGAAAGGTATGTATCTAGTGCGCGAGCGGCGGTTCTAGCCCTCCTCCAGACCAAGAAGCAACTTGCCTATGATGAAGTGTGGTCTTCCGCCATGACATTTCCTCTGACTTGGGAAAGCGACCTGAAGTATTGGATCCGTGACTGGGAATTAGTTGGACAATTGAAAATCATGGGCATGAAAAAGATGCAACGTGTTCCTCAATTGGGAAAGAACAATTTCCTCGTTTGGAAGGAATCAAGCACACCTTCTTCAAAAGGGCAGCCTGGTTGATCCTCGAATGCGCTTCAAACGAAAGCATTCTGCTTCCTTCTCACACCATCACACCTTTCTCTTGGTAGGGAGTGGTCAAGGCTGCCCTTTACTGCGCGCATCGAACGAGCACATTCTGATCGTGCGCGTTCCGCGAGCAGGAGGACGACCAGGCTGCCCTATCCCTTCCCCATCTTCGCCAGCTCAGCAAAATAATGCGCGAAGGCTTTCATTCCGCCGGAGGCCTGACCCCAGTCGAAGTATTCGTTCGGCGCATGGTACCCATGCTCAGGCAGACTGAGCCCCATAAATAGGATGGGTACCTTCCAGGCCTTCTGCATGGTGACGACGGCGCCGATTGATCCACCTTCGCGGATGAAGGCCGGTTCTTTTTTGAATCCAGCTTTGACCGCCCGCTTCACCGCTTCGACATAGGGACCATCAAACAGTCCTTTGAACGGCTGGAGCATCCCTTCCCGCTCCACTTTCACAGAAGGGTTGATCTTCGCTACATAGCGCTTCAGCAACGCAAAGACTTTTTCAGGAGTTTGATTCGGCACCAATCTCATGCTTACTTTGAGTTCGCCATGGCCCGGCACAATCGTCTTCACTCCCGGGCCGTGATAGCCGCCGGTCAGGCCATGTACCTCAAACGTCGGAGCAGCCCAGATACGACGCATGATTTTGGCAGGATCGTTGGTACGCAAGCTCTGAAACCCATACGCCTGCTTGAAGCTCTGAACCTTGAAACCGGACGCCAGAAAACTCTTGATCTCTGCCTTAGTCGGCTCGACCACATCCTGATAGAACTCGGGAATCTTCACCTTGCCGGTCTTGGCATCGACGCAGGCATTCGCCACATCCATCAGTTCTGCGAGCGGATTCCGTGCGGCACCTCCGGTCACACCAGAATGGGCGTCTTTCGTGCCGGTCCTAAGCGTAAGGCGAGTGCCCAGCAGGCCGCGAAGACCGTACGGCATCGCGGGCTTTCCTTTCGCAAGCCATATGGTATCCGACACCACAACTGAGTCCGGCCGAGGAATAGTCAGTCGATTCTTCAACCCCGCGGCAAAGTGTGGACTGCCGATTTCTTCTTCCAGTTCCCAGAGAAATCGAACATTGATCGGGAAGCCCTGTTCAATGGCGTACCGTGCGCCGAACAGGGCCGAGAGCGCAGGACCTTTGTCATCCGTCGCGCCACGGCCGCGATACAGCCCGTTCTCGTTCTTGAATGCAAATGGCGCGTGCGTCCATTCGGGCTCCTGGGCCGGTTGTACGTCCATATGGTTATAGATCGTGACGGTCGGATGATGGATTCCCGTCGTCCAGCCGCCTGACACGATCGGATAGCCGCCGGTCTCCACGATCCGAGCCTCAGCACCCAAGCCGGTGAGAACCTGCCGAGCGAATTCCGCCATGCGCCGGATATCGGGTGCCCTGGCCGGATCCATGCTGATCGAAGGAATCTCCACCATCTGGCCCAGCAGATCTTCAAACCGGAGACGGCTGTCCGTGACATAGCGTTCGAGGCGCGAGGAATCGATCATGTGTGATTCTCCAGAAAAGGTCGGCGGATTATAGCGAGTTCATCGAGGGGGCGGAAGGGACTTCTTCGGCGACCTTCTGTAAAATAGCGGCGTGATACATGGTCATGCATCTCGCGCGCGAACCATCGTGAGCTTCGTCGCCATCTTCTGGCTTCTGTGGCCCGAAGCCTCTCCCGCTGTTTCAGCAGCGGAGCCCATTGCTATTCGGGAGATCACCGACGACCCGAAGTCGTTTCATTTGAAACAGGTCACATTGCGAGGCACGGTTCGCAATGTGACGCCGCTCGATCCCTACAAACTCCAGGCCGGCACGATGTGCTATGCGGCATATCTGTTCTACCTGGAAGACGAGTCGTCCTCGATCAACGTGGCTGTCTACGGACGTTGCGGAGTCCCGACTGTGAAAGATCCCGATGTCGAAGATGGACAACGTATTGAACTCACTGCCACGATCCAGTCGCCGAGCCACGGAGGCTACTATTTGAGTTTCCAAGGCGTAAAAGTGGCGAGAGAGCGGGAAGGCGTCATTCAGGCGGTGGCGGATCGAATCATCCCGCTTGCCGAATAAAGGAACACACCATCGATGACCATTCCACTGGCCATACCGGCTGCCACCAAGATCGGCTGGATCGGCACCGGCGTGATGGGGTCGTCCATGTGTGGCCATCTGCTCACCGCGGGCTTTCCTGTGACCGTCCATAGCCGTACGCAATCGAAGACGCAGCCGTTGCTCGATCGCGGCGCGCAATGGGCTGAGAATCCGCGCGCTGTGGCGACGGAATCCGATGTCCTCCTCACGATGGTCGGATTCCCTCAGGACGTGCGGACTGTCTATTTCGATGAGAGTGGAATCCTGGCAGGCGCGAAACCCGGCACAGTGCTCATCGATATGACGACGACGGACCCTGCGCTCAGTCGAGAGATTGCCGAACGTGCGACGGCCAAAGGTCGTTTTTCGATTGACGCCCCGGTATCAGGCGGCGATGTGGGTGCGCGCAATGCCACCCTTTCGATCATGGTGGGAGGCGATCGCAAAACCATACAAGCCGTGATGCCGCTCTTCGAACGATTGGGCAAGAAAATCGTGCATCAGGGAGGGCCCGGCACAGGCCAACAGGCGAAACTCTGTAACCAGATCGTGATCGCCGGCACGATGGTCGGAGTCTGCGAGAGCTTGCTCTATGGCTACAAAGCGGGGCTCGATCTGAACCGGATGCTAGACTCCATCCGCGGCGGTGCAGCCGCCTGTTGGACGCTGGACAATCTCGCGCCCAGAATTCTCCAGCGCGACTTCGATCCGGGATTTTTCGTCGAGCACTTCATCAAGGATATGGGCATCGCACTGGAGGAGTCGAAACGCATGAGGCTCGTGTTACCCGGTCTCACGCTGGTCCACCAGCTCTACCAGACCGTCCACACACTCGGACACGGCCGTAGCGGAACCCACGCGCTGATGCTCGCACTTGAAGAGCTCTCACACATCCACCCAGGATAAGACAAGCACGCTTACGGCGAGAGCCGACGGTAATGTTTCACGAGTAGCAGCCCGCCCCAAGCGAACGAGGCCAGCATGAGGAGTATGCCGAGATTATAAGTGAGGTGCGCCAATCGATGGTCATACTCCAGCCAATTCAGCATCGTTAGAATATTGTTCCAGTCGTGCCCGTCTGTTTCCTTCCCGGTCACCCCGCCAAGCAACATGAGATCCATCGCCCGCGCATCATTGATATAGGGGGCGATGTCCATGAAGCTTTCCGCCGTCCACCAGAGGGCCACTGAAGCGCCGAATGGATCGCGAGTCTTGATGAGAAAGGTGGCCAGGCAGACGAGCGGCATGAGGATCTGGCCGAGAGTTCCACCCAGAATCGTCATGAAACGTCCCAGGGGAATAAACAGAATATGGCCCGCTTCGTGGAACGGCAGATTGATCAGATGGAGAAACGACTCTCCTGTGTAGTTGGTTTCGAGCGGCGTGAATATGAGCGCTCGGCCCCACCAGAGGAGTAACAGAAATACGGCGATCCGGCCGCCGAACGTCAACGAGTCGGTCGACGTATCCAAGTCAACGAGCCATTCCCTGGCGAGAGCCACCCAGCGCGAGTTATTCTGTGATTCCGGCTGCCGCTGCAGTGAGACACGCGGACGATACTTCGCAAAGATGATTCCGCATCTCACACACTCCGTCACTCCGTCAGGCTGGTCAGCCAGGCACTTGGGACAGGAAAGTGTCGGCGTCGTGATGGGCTCCATAGCCACACTGTAGGGCTGAGCGTGCCATCCGACAAGAAAATCTCTGGATTGCTTCATCGCACTGCGGGGAGTGTATTTGCGGGATGCTCAAAAAGGCTGTCAGCGAGACCGCAACCGATGGAAGCACCGGAGGCGTGACTTTCTCACCCGCCCGCCCCTAACTGTTAACGCAGTTCTATCCCGATGGGCTATGTTGAGGATGCTTTCGAGGCGAGAACGAAGCCTGGGAAAAGGCGCGTCTCGGCGCGCCAGGGTTGGGCGGGTGAGAAGGATGGCTTTTTCAGCATCCCGTTAGTGGAAGGAGAAGGGAACAGGCGCAAAAGTGAGCACAAACACAGCGAAGGCGATCCATCCGACAACGATCCGCTTCCGACCCAACGGTATGTGAATATCGTGCACGGGCGGATGTCCGAATCCCCATAGTCCTGCCATGAACGCCCAGAGCCACCAGCCTGGCCACCCCACAAATCCCAGCACGATGAGGATCGGCAGCATAATAAACGCCACGATGCGTTGGCGTGATCCCCATAGAGCATAAGCCACATGTCCGCCATCAAGCTGGCCGATCGGGATGAGATTCAGCGACGTCACAAACAAGCCGAACCAGGCGGCGAACCCGATAGGGTGCAAAACGACATCGGTTTGAGGAGGAAGGGACCCGACGACCAGCCAGGAGATGAATTGCAAGAGCAACGGTTCGCCTAATTCCAATCCGCGGGTTGCGGTCCTGTCTACGACTGTCGATAGGTTCAGACCGATGATCAGTGCCACCACCGCGACGATGAAGCCTGCGAGCGGACCAGCTACACCAACATCAAACAGTGCGCGCCGATTCATGATCGGCCCGCGCAAACGGATAATCGCTCCGAATGTCCCGACGAAATATGGGGGTCCGGGGATGAACAACGGCAGCGACGCCGGCACTCGGTGAATTCGAGAGAGCACATAGTGCCCGCACTCATGGGTGACTAGAATGAACAATAACGTGGCAGCGAAGGGGATTCCTTGCCAGAGTACTCCGGGGTGTTCGAGCAAGAGGTTCACGGGTCCGCGGATCGGCCCGTTGTAGACCTGATAGGCCCCGGCCCACAGTGTGGTAAAAATCGTGACGACAAAGAGGCTGAGAGGCAGGATCCATTTCGAGAAGGGGGTCTCTTCGGATTCACCGTCCGGGGAGAGATTGCCATGATCCTCGGAAGGCTCTGGTACAACCGGCAGCTCTTCGCTGCGGATCTGTGGCTCATTACTCCGCTGGTCGAAATTCATAAAGTCTTCTTCTAACAGGATGCTCTTGTTGTCCTAGACATATGGACACCTGAGTTTTCACCAGGCCACAATAGTTCTACAACTCTCTAATGGTCCGATGAGAAGGGGTTATGATCCAATTCTTCGCGAACCGTCGTGGCTGGGCCATGACCAGGTAATAATCGATATTCAGGCGGCAATCCAAGCACGTGGGTCCGGACCGAGTGCAGATGGGTCTGATACAACGTACTGGGATTCGAGCGGCCAATGGATCCCGCAAACAACGTATCTCCGACGAAGCAGATGCGTTGCGACTCTGTATCCACACGATAGCAGATCCCGCCGGGGGTATGACCCGGCGTAGCGAGACACTGGACGCTCAGTCGCCCAACCGTAATCGTTTGACCATGTTCCGGCGCCCTCAATTGTGCACAGGGAGGCCGCCAACTGAGGAGATCGACATCGTCCGTTCCGAGATAGACCGGCGCCTCACGAAACTTCAAAATTTGATCGATTCCATCGGCATGGTCTGCATGACCGTGCGTGAGGCAAATTCCTATGAGGCGCAAGCGGCGCGTCGACAACACGTCGATCATCGCCGGCGCATTGTACGCCGTGTCGATGAGGACCGCCTCTCCGCCGTCATGGACCACATAGCCCTGCACACCATAGCCACCGATTGATCCGCGGACGGTTTCGACCCAAGAAACCGTGGGGAAGACGGCGGGCTCCCACTGGTCAATGGCAATGTGTTCCAACGGACCAGCACGAAGACCTAACCCCTTTGCCAACGCCCGAACCTCTTCGCGATCAGGTGGGCGAGCCCCGCGTTCCAGCGCAGTGATGTCGCCACTGGACAATCCGGTCATCCGAGTCATCTCGCCAACCGATAGCCCCTGGCCGGTTCGTGCCTTCTTAATAATGTCTGAGAATTCGTCTTCGAGCGGCATAGTGGGGCTTCCCCGATGTGTGTGACCGATTCCCTAATTCTTGATCACTACTTCTCTGGTCGGGTAGTCTGGTTGAAACTCACTGCGCACGTCCAGTGAGCACAAGCTTCGACTAGACCATCCGCTCATTCTCTCCTCTTCACCAAAGCTCCGGAGGCTTTTACTCCCTGAGCGGGTGGCGCCGACCTGGGCGCCCGACCGCCCGCAGCGGGGTCCCTACACCGGGCGGGGTGCGAGGACGGTCGGGCTGGTCGGCGACAGGACCCGCTCTCTTGTCTTAGCTCTCTGGAGCTAGCCTTATTTCCTTCACGTCCCCAAATCCTGACAGCAGCCTGGGCATGGCCTCGCCAGACCCGACGGCAATAATGGCCAGCCGCTCGGGGGTGAGGTGTTTTTTTGACGCAGCCAGGATTTCCTCTTTCGTCAATGCGATCACGCGGGCACGCAATTGCTGGAGAAAATCCTTGGGAAGCCCGTCGTATTCCAGCTCAATCAAGCGCCCCACGATCGCCGACGGACTGGCGAAAGAGAATACGAACGAGTTCACATAGGCCTCTTTCGCTTCGGCCAGCTCGCTGTCCGTCACCAGCTCGGTCCGCATCCGTTCCATATTCGCAATAAATCGAGCGATCACCTCTTGCGTCGAGGGCAACTTCGTCTCGGCGCGCATCAACCAAACGCCTTGATCATGTACCCCGGAATTCAACCGGCTGCCGACCGAGTATGCCAAGCCTCGTTTGGTCCGCACATCGTTGAAGAGACGGCTGCGGAAGGAACTGCCTCCCAGAATGTCGTTCGCAATCGCCAACGCCACATAGTCAGGATCCTGCTCTTTGATCGACAAGTGACCGATACGTAGATGCGTCTGCGACGTATCCTTGCTCACGAACCGAACAAGCGGCTTCGCCGTCTGGCTTTGAGGCACGTCGGCAATCGTCAGTGTCGGCACCTCGCCTTGTTTCCAATCGCCGAACACGTCGCGTAGCAAGGCCAGCATGGCGGACTTGTCGAAATCACCCGTCACTCCCAACATGATGCCGTTCGGATGAACGGTTTTTCGGTGAAACGCGACCAGATCATCTCTGGTGATTCGGGTGATGGACGCGATGCTGCTCTCACGCGCCGATGGATGGTCCTCTCCATAGAGGAGCTTGAGAAACTCGCGTCCGACAATCGCCCCTGGGTTATCCTGCCTCCGGCGAATTCCTTCGATAACCTGTAGCTTGGCCAGTTCAACCCTCGCCGGCTCAAAAGCGGGTGTCCGAATGAGTCCTGCAAAAATCTGAACCCCCCGCTTCACGTCCTTGCTGAGTGCATCGAGCGACGCAGAACCGGATTGCCGCCCAATCGAGATGCTGAGATTTCCCGCGAACTGTTCGAGTTCTTCGTCCACTTGCTTGGCCGACAAACCGCTCCCTCCACCGGTCCGCATAGCAGAACCGGTCAATGAAGCCAGGCCGATCTTATCCACCGGATCGAGCCAACTGCCCGTCCGCATGGACGCAGTGATATTGATCAAGGGCAACTCATGATCCTCCAGTAGATAGACCACCATCCCGTTCTCGAATACCACGCGATCAGGCTCAGGAGGAGTAAACTCAACCGGCTTAAACGTCATCTGTCTGGGATCGCCCAGCGCCATCTCGGCCGCACAGGCGCTGAGTGCCGGGAGCAGAATCGAGATGATCAACAAGCCGACGACCGTTGCGCTACGCCTTACCCCTAACCCCTTACCCCTTACGCGATTCCTCACGCCCCTTACGCGATTTCTCACGTTCATCATCGCGCCACCTCGCCCTGCAGCGCCGTCGCGCCAAGCTTACCTCCGGCCTTCTTAACCAAGGTTGCCACCGTTCTGTTCGACTTCGTGAAATACTGAGCCGCCACACGCTGAATATCCACCGGCGTCACGGCCGCGATCTTGTCCCGAGCCTTTAAAACATAACGCCAGTCCCCTGCTACTGTCTGATACAATGCCAACTGAGAGGCGAGCCCTCCGTTGGATCGAAGCGCTCTGACCAGATCGGCATCGAGATTGTTCAATACCTTCTCCAGCTCCTTTGCTGAAACCGGCTCCGTCTTGAGCCGTTCTATTTCGGCATAGATGGCCGCCTCGACTTCTGCCGTCGTATGGGGCGCAAGCGGCGTGGCATTGAGTACGAATAGGTTCGGAGAACGGACCCCCGGAAAATTCGCATCGGAGTTCACCGAAGCGGCAAGACGTTTTTCACGGACCAGATTCGCATAGAGCCGTGAGGTGAGTCCGTCGCTCAGCAGCGCGTCGATGACGTCAAACACATAATCGTCCGGATGCCCCAACGCCGGCTTATGAAACCCGATGACCAGCGACGCTTCGGCATCGAACTCTACCTCCACACGACGTTCCCCTCGTTGAGGCGGTTCGACCGTGACGATCTGAGGCTGCGATGGCGATGCCGGTATCGTCCCGAATGTGTGCTCGATCAACGTGATGGCATCCTTCGGATTGATATCGCCGACAATAGCGATCGTCGCATTGCTGGGACCATAGTACGCTTTGAAGAAGGCTTCGGTGTCGGCTGGGGTAAGCGACAGAATGTCCGACTCCCAGCCGATCGTCGGAATGCCATATGGATGCGCGCGGAACGCAGCCGAGGTGAAGGTTTCGAACAACAGCCCGCCGGGGCTGTCGTCGTTTCGCAACCGTCGCTCCTCCATGACGACTCCGCGTTCTTTGTAGAATTCGCGAAGGACCGGATGTGCCATGCGATCGGCTTCGAGCGCAGCCCATAGCGGCAGACGATTCGCGGGGAGACTGATCATATAGCGAGTCAGATCCTTCCCGGTCGCCGCATTGAGTCCGACTCCTCCGTGACGTTGATAGAGTAAGGCCATCTCATTGCCGGCAACGAATTGTCCCGCAGCATCTTGCAGTTCGGTAAATCGCTTCTGCAGCACGTCGATGGCGGCCCGATCCTCGGCACTGGATGGTCTTTCCTGGCCTTTCCGTGCGAGTTCTCGTTGCCATTGGTCCAGCTCGGTCCCTACTCGAAACAATTCTTCGAGAATGGGACGCTCTTTCTCGTAATCCTTCGTCCCGACCGTCCTTGTCCCCTTGAACGCCATATGTTCGTAGAGATGCGCCAGGCCGGTTTGCCCTACCTGTTCGTTGACTCCCCCGACCCTAAAGGTCATGTTGAGAGAGACCACCGGCGTCTGATGCCGTTCGACTATAAGCACCGTCAACCCATTCGTCAGTTTATGTTCCACCACACGATCCGCCAACCCGGACGAGGCCGCCTGCGACAGATCGAGATTGAGGCTAAGGTTCAGGCCAAGGCTCAGGGCTAAGGCCAGGGGCAGGACTGTGAAGCGTGACGTGTAGTTCGTTCTCTCACGTTTCGCGTTTCGGGTTTCGAGTTGCTCGCAAACTAGAAACGAGCAACTCGCAACGCGCAACTTCCATGCGAGATACGATTCACGAGATACGAGCGACGTTTGAGTCGTCATATGAATAGCTCCATGAGTTGTTCCGGCCGTTCGATAAACCAGTCTGGGCGACAGGCTTCCATTCGAGCTCGATTCCCCATCCCGTACCCGACAGCACAGACACGAATCCCGGCATTATGCCCGCCGTTGATGTCGTTGGTGCTGTCGCCGACGAGCACCGTTTGGTCTTTCGCCACATTCAATCGCTCCATCACATGCAACAACATGCCCGGCTCCGGCTTCAACCCGAACCCATTGTCCCCGCCGACAACATAGTGAAAATGATGCGCCCCCAAGCCTTTCAGGATGACATTGGTGTACTCGATCGATTTGTTAGTCGCCACCGCCTTGCGCTTTCGCTCGAAGTAGACAAGCGCCTGCTCAACTCCGGGATAGAACGTCGTGCGATCGAGGCAATGAGCCAAGTACTGGCGCCTGAATACCCGTAAGACCTCATCGAACGTGATCCGGTCGCTTTCGCCAATTGATAAGCGCAACAGTTGTTTGACGCCATCCCCCACAAACCCAAAAATGTCCTCGATCGGCCGCTGCGGTAGTCCCAGCTCAGCCAATGTCAGGTTTACCGACGCGGCAATATCCCATTTGGACTCGATGAGCGTCCCGTCCAGATCGAAGATCAACAGCTCGACCGAGGTCTTGCCCATCATTATTTCGCCTTTCGCAATTCGTCTTGCAATGCCCCGAGGCGGTCCCGCTTTGCCGGATCGGTTTCCTTCATCCACGCTTCGCGCACGAAGTTCCCCATCCGCTTCTGGCCCACGTGAGGGGGAAGCATCGGCTCGACAATTTTCCATCGATTCTTCACGGCTTTTACGCGAAACCGGACTTCTTCTGTCTCGGCATCCTGAACAAAACCGGCTGTTTCCAGATACACCGAGCCTATGACGTGAAAGGTCACGGGAATCACGACTTCCATCCTATCGATGATCTCCCATTGGCGATACTGCTCCGCCACCACAAAACCTCGCGTCACGACGACCTGACCCCATGCAGGCTCTTCATTCCAACTTGTGAAGGACGTCACCGCTTCGCCCGACATGGCATCGAGACGTGCTCCTTTATAATCGAGCGACACATAGCGTTTCACCACGTCAGCAGGTGAGCGCTTGACAGATGCCGTCTGCCCCGACGCGATATTCGTGACGAACAGCCATCCTATCAGAACGACGGATACTGCCAGCATGTTGGATGTACGGCTGATCATGACACAATCCGGTGGAGTTTCATGGCATTCGTGCCGCCTAACTGTCCCGCCACGGTCCCGGAGAGAAGAACAATGCAGTCTCCCGGTCCAACCAACGTGTCTTCCACCATTCGATGCTCTACCGCATGGACGCGATCGTCGGGATCCTGAATTCTGTCCAGCAGCCTGGGAAGTACGCCCCAGTAGAGCGCCATCCTCTGCCGCACGAGATCGTGCGGGGTAAAAGCCACGATGGGTGCAGCTGGACGCTGTTTTGAGAGCAGCCGGGCTGTCGTCCCGGACTCGCTGAAGGCGGCGATCGCCGCCGCCTGTGTCGCGGCCGCCGCCGATGCGGCAGCCTCACACATCGCCTCAGGAATCGAACGAGGCTCACGACAGACTGACCGTTCGACCGGATTGACGTTGAGCAGCGCCGTTTCCCCCTCCGCGACACGAACCAGACGATCCATGACCTGCACCGCTTCAACCGGGTACTTCCCTCTGGCCGTTTCCGCCGAGAGCATAACCGCATCGGTGCCATCGAAAATCGCGTTGGCGACGTCGGAGGCTTCCGCCCTGGTCGGGCTTGGATGTTCTGTCATCGACTCAAGCATTTGCGTAGCTGTAATCACCAACCGGCGATGTTGATTGGCTTTCGCAATGATCCGCTTCTGTAGAATCGGCACGATTTCCGGCCCCATTTCCACACCAAGATCTCCACGCGCAATCATGACTCCATCGGCTTCTTCCAACAACGAATCCAGCGCGGTAATGGCTTCAGCCCGTTCGATCTTCGCGATAATCGGCTGATGTCCCCCGCACTCCGCCACCAGACGCCGCGCTGTTCGCACGTCCTCGGGCCCACGCACGAAAGAGAGAGCCATATAATCCACGCGTTCTGCAACACCGAAACGAATATCGTTCCGATCTTTTTCCGTCAATGTGGGAGCGCTGATCGTGGCGCCGGGCACATTGATCCCTTTGCGGGAGACAATCCGCCCGCCGGTCTTGACCCTGCACTCGATCGTCCCACCGCTCACTGCGGTTACCAGCAGTTCGATCAATCCGTCGTCGATTAAGATTCTCGCCCCAGGTCGCACGTCTTTCACCAACTGCGGATAGTTCACCGGGATCTCCGTCAGATTCGCAGGAACAACGGTCTGGCTGCCGATCTGGCCGCCGGACCTGAGCATGCCTCCGACGAGCCGAATCCGCTGTTCTGCCGTCACCTCGACTTCCGCCCCTTCGAGATCACCGACCCGGATCCGAGGACCCTGTAAGTCTTGCACAATCGCAACCGGACGATGCAGGCGTTCTGCAACCGTGCGGATCGAAGCAATCGCCGCGCGGTGCGAGTCGTGTGTGCCGTGAGAAAAGTTCAAACGGGCCACATCCATCCCGCTGGTGATCAGCCGTTCCAGCGTGGACGGTTCGGCACTTGCCGGTCCGATCGTACACACAATTTTGGCTTTTCGCATGAGGGCGGGGTCACCGGTGAACAGACTGTGATCCTGCGCAGCTCATCTCGAGACACAGAGGTTCGTGCGCGTGATGACTCGCATGTGCACGCATTCTAGCAAACGAGTCTCGGCGCCGCAAAGTATCTCTACCATCCAGCGGTGACTCGCCTCATTGACCTGTGCCACACCACATGCTACGGTTTTTCTCCAACGTTGCGCCCAGGAGCCCGGCGAAGGAACTGAATCGCGATGAGTCGGCGGTGGAGCCTCAGCATGCTGATCCTTTGGGGTCTCGTGGCCTCGCTCCTTCTCGGGATGCACACGGATGGCCTGTCTGCTGCGAGGATCGTCGAACGGGCAGAGGCATTGGAATCAGCCGCTCACGCAACGGCCACAGACCGATCGCCGACTGCAACACCTATCCGACAGGAGCAGGCCGCTCCGCAGAAGGCGCGTGACATATTTGCACAAATCCGAGCCCGGCATGGCGAGCCTGTACCCGGCTATGTCGGAGGGCACGAGTTTCAGAATCGCGAGCACCGCCTTCCTCCAGGCCGCTACCGCGAATACGACGTGAATCCTCGAATACGCGGTCGCTCGCGAGGTGCGGAACGGATCGTCATCGAGCAGGACACCGGCGTGGCCTACTATACCGGCAACCACTATCGAACGTTCATGCCGTTGACTGAGATACCATGACCCCGAAACACATACCGACGTTGACATCCTATCTCCAATCGACAAAGCCTCCCTGGACCTCACTGCTCACGGTCACAGACGGACAACGCGCTGAATCGCTGGCGCACCCGCCTGCTGAGTTTGCACTAAGAGTGATCCACGGCGCCAAGTGTCAGAGCGTCGTGGGCCTGTTGACCGAATGTGCCCGCACGTTAGACTTTCCAGACTATTTCGGGCACAACTGGGACGCCTTAGAGGAATGTCTGATTGATCTGGAGTGGCTGCCGGCCAAGGGCTATATTCTGCTCATCACCGATGCGGAATGCGTGTTGCCCGATGATGAAGAAGAATATGAAACCTTTCTTGAGATTCTACGTGATGCGGGAGAGGCATGGGGGACCGGCCAAGCGGGAATGGACGCGCGACGAGCGACTCCCTTTCACGTCCTGTTCGTCGTCTCGGAACGGGAGAAAGCCAAGCGGGCTCATTGGGGAATGAACGAAATCCAGTCGCAACCGACTCGGAAACCGGGAATCGCGCGTCGGACTCCGCTAAAACGGAACTAGCACAATGCGCCTGTCCTACGGGCGCATTTTCTTGTTGATACCCAACAAACCTGTCCAGCGAAAGAGGGAACGATACAAGTCAGTCGCGATTCTAGTACGTGGGATCGTGTGAATTGATGCCTGCCAGCGGGCTTCGATATCGTGGCGATGAGCCACGCAAATCCCATGCGTTTCCCGAGCATCGTCGAGAGGGGCTTTTTCACCCACCAATTCGGGTTTCCCCGCTTGTCGGCACCACGAACAGATAATCTTCATTTGATCTCTTGCGTCCCGAGTTTGGGATATTACCTGTCTGACTAGGCAAGAGTCGAGCCGCATTCGATGAAGGGCTGAATCAACGTATTTGCAGGGGTTACAAAAAGTTCCTGCCTCGAAACGATCCAACCTATATCAAAAAATGTTTTGACGCGTAACTCTTTAGCCGCATTTGTGCCACAGTCACGTTATCGTATTGTATGACACTTCTCTTTCTTGACCGAGATTCATCTCCATGGTACTGTGCGCCCCCATTATGAAAACCACTCGTTCCACCAAGCTGTTTGCAGACGCACAGGAGTTGATCCCCGGGGGCGTGAATAGTCCAGTCCGTGCGTTTCGCTCTGTGGGAGGCCAACCCCGATTTATCACTCGCGCCAAAGGCGCACGCCTCTACGATGTCGATGGAAACAGCTATCTCGACTATGTCCTCTCGTGGGGCCCAATGATTTTAGGTCATGCGGCCCCAGCGATCATTCGAGCGATCAAAAAGGCTGCCGCAAACGGGACGAGTTACGGCGCGCCGACCGAGCTGGAAGTCACGCTCGCTCGCATGATCCGTGACGCCTTTCCATCGATGGAAAAGGTTCGCCTCGTCAGTTCCGGCACCGAGGCGGTCATGAGCGCCATTCGAGTTGCGCGGGGCTTTACGAAGCGAGACAGTATCCTGAAATTTGAAGGCTGCTATCACGGCCACAGCGATTATCTGCTGGCAAAGGCCGGTTCAGGAATGGCCACGCTGGGGATACCGGACTCGCTTGGAGTTCCGGTTGATTTTGCGAAGCACACCTTGACTGCTCCCTACAATGACATCGACGCGGTTCAACAGATCGTCAAAGAACATCGGAACACGCTCGCCTGCATTATCCTGGAACCGATCGCCGCGAACATGGGTGTCGTGCCGCCGGCGCCTGGCTTCCTCGCTGCACTCCGCCGACTCACGAGAGAGCATGACATCCTCCTGATTTTTGACGAGGTGATCTCCGGATTTCGTGTGACCTATGGCGGAGCCCAAACCCTCTATGGCATTACTCCTGATTTGACGGTACTGGGAAAAATCATTGGAGGAGGACTACCGGTCGGCGCCTACGGAGGGCGGAAAGAGGTCATGGATCTGATCGCGCCGTTGGGGCCGGTCTATCAGGCGGGGACCTTGTCGGGAAATCCGTTAGCCGTGTCCGCGGGGATTGAAACACTGAAGCAGCTCAAGGTCCGCGGAGTCTATAAGAAGCTGGACGAGAAATCAGCGGCCCTGGCCAAAGGCCTTGGAGAAGCCGCAAGAAAAGCGGAAATACCGCTCACGCAGACAAGAGTCGGCTCGATACTTGGAGCCTTCTTTACGTCAAGTCCGGCGATAGATTGGAATACTGCAAAGCTGTCGGACACGAAGCGATATGGGAAATTCTTTCATGCGATGCTGGATCAGGGAGTGTATCTGGCCCCCTCTCAATTCGAAGCCGCCTTCCTCTCAACCGCCCATTCAACCCGAGATATCGACTACACAATCAAGGCCGCACACGCCGCCTTCAAAGCACTCTGATGAACTGATCGGTTAGGCTCATTCCGCTGTATCACGCCCGATACCCTTCAATCCATTTCGATACAGGTTTTCCTACCAGGATGTTCAAAGTCGTTCGCCAGCAAGGCCGCAGCGGAGCGCAAGGCTGAGTCGTGACCTTCCTTGGAAGCTGTTCAAAACGATCGTCCAGCAAGGCCACAGCGAGCGAAAGACTGAGGCGTACTCTGAGTACGTTGAAGCCTTTCGCGACGCGAGAACGAAGCTGGCGGTTGTTTTCAACAGCTTCCTACTCGTCGTCCTCGTCTTCCGCGTCCAACATCTCCTGCCGCTTTTGCTCTTCCATCGCATTATGCAGGAGCATCCGGATAAACATCGAATAGAGCGAGCCCTTTTCCAACGTCCCGCCTGGGGGAATGGCAATTTTGCCTTCCTTGATCATGCGATCCATCCACACCTTTTGATCAGGTGCGATCAAGATAGGAATTTCGACCAAGCCCACACGTCCCATCATATCCATAGAAGCCTCCGTAAATCGTGAGCGAGACAAGCAAGCCTTGTGACACGAAGTTCGAAGTTCCTAGTTCGAAGTTCAGAAAACCTCGAACTTCGGACCTCGAACCATCGTCCATCTCACCTTTCCCGCTTTTCGCGCAAGTCCCGCGAGTCTCGCAGGTATAACACCACGCGGCTTTTTCCATTGTCAATCAGGCCGCCCTGGCATGGAGCGTGCTCTCCATCAATATCATGGCACATGATCGAACCACGCTCGGGACTCTCTTTGCTGTCGCAGTTGTCCTGATCTTTCCCCAACAGATCCCGGCACAACCATTGACTGCTCCGCCCTCATCACTATCAACAAGACCGTTGGCACCCGAAACGACCGATTCCGAAATCCGCACATCGTGTGATCTCTGTCGGAAACCAGAGGGGAAGCCTGGAAGCGACATACGGCCTCAGCGGCCACGCCGTGAGAAAGGATTACGGCCGCACAGGCACGCAAAGGGAACTCATCGCTCATTGGACCAAAGCCTCAAATCGACGTTGCCCTCCCATCCGCTTGCACCATCTCAGGATTTGCCAACAGAAGAGCCTGCAAATCACTAGGCCACGCAATATAGCACTCTCGTTCCAAAGCGCACGTAGCGCAAAGACACCCACGATCGTGACACGGCCGACATCATTGTCGATGGGCATTCTGAGGGGAGATCCTCAACCGAGACAGGCGCTTGACACTGTTTCCCATTCGCGGTGATAGTGTCTGCAACTTTGGTTCGACGGAAATAACAGGCATACGATCTTTCTCACAGCTCACTCAAACGTTCGAGCGCGATAATTCATCATGGCTCGCCCTACTTCATGGTGTGTGGCGTTTGTGACTGTGGTCCTCCTGTCTTCATCCGTGCACGCCGCTGCACGCTCTGCCCCATTGCAGCGAGAGGTCGCCCATCTTCTTACCTACCTCGAACAGTCAGGCTGCACGTTCTTGCGGAACGAGACATGGCATGAGCCGAAGGAAGCTCGCGCCCACCTTGAAAGGAAATACGACTATCTGATGGAGAGCTCGCTCGTCGATTCTGCCGAAGACTTTATCGAACGCGCCGCATCACGCAGTAGCATGAGCGGAGAACACTACCTCGTTCAGTGCCCTGGCCAGGTCAAGGTGACGAGCGGTGATTGGTTGCGAACCGAACTCTCCCGCTTTCGTCAGTTGAATGCATTAAGAGACAAATGAGACCTACTCTCCACCCCATTGACCCAATGCGCGCCTCGCCCCCCTCTTGCAGCCTCCAGTGAACTGCCGTAGCATTGTCACGCAATGCCCTGCTCCTACACCATTGACCTTGCACGATCCTTAGTCCTTTCCCGCGGATGGGGCATACTGACTGATGGCGAACTTCTTGCTCACGTTCGTGCTCTGACCGTCGACCCACGCTTCGCACGGAGCTTTCACCAACTGGCTGACTTACGCGATGTGGCGGATGTCGAGGTCTCTACGTCCACTATCAGAGAAATGGCCAGGCTCAATCCCTACGGAGACGGTTCCCGGCGCGCCGTGGTAGTCACGAGCGACGTGTTGTTCGGCATGGCACGCATGTATCAAATTTTGCGGGACGAACCGACTGACGAGTTAGAGGTCTTTCGGAAGCTGGATGATGCCCTGCGCTGGCTTGGGATCTTCACGTCAAAAGAGGAATTGGTTTGCGCCCTTTATCAAATGCCTCCGATTCCTGGGACGAAATAGCGACGCCGCTGAACATTCAATCTTGTCGCCGGAGTGATTGCCGTCTGATACACAGCAGGACGGCCACAACCACAGGCAGCGGGCAGTCAAGACCAACCATATCGCATCATGCGGACTGGTAGCATTCCATCCCTTTGGATTGGTAAATTGGGGACGTGAAAACACCTCCTAGCCTGTACTGCCGCGAACCATGCCACTTCGTTTTCTTAGCAATCCGCACCCCTTGTGGGGCTGGTCCTTGAGATTGAATCGGTAACCACCATGTCTCACGAAGCGACACTCATCTACAGCGAGGCGCTATTACGTCAGGCCGTGTTTTCGTTCTGGCGGCGTACCGTAGGTGTCAGCTTTCTTGTTGCACTCGGTGTTGCTGCGCTCGGCATCGGCATACTCGTTTCACAGGATGTGGCCTCCTGGCTCATTGCAGGTCTTGGAGCCGTATTGGTGCTGGGCGTCGCGTTCGCCGCGGCTGTGTATATCGTTCAATACAACAAATCGCTGCGCAAGTTCCGTGAGATGGACAAGCCTCGAGCCACGTTTCTTGCCGACGAGTCTTCGTTCACCATGACGTCGGACGTCGGCACGACAACCCTTCAGTGGTCCGCCGTCAAGGAGCTGTGGCAATTCCCGAGCGTATGGCTCTTGTTGTACTCCAAATCACAATTCACCACGTTACCGCTTGCCTGTTTACCGCCGGAAATCCAGACGCACATCGTGCAGTGCATACGTTCGGCAGGTGGCAAGGTTGATGACTGATATGCGGACGCCGCCAACGAAAAACCAGAAGGCTGACTTCGAGTGATTTCGTCTGCTCATACCCGCTGACCATACGTCCTACTGGCTTTCGGTGAATCATCTGGAATAACGCAGACGAAGGCTCTTCAGAGTTGAGTGGAAGGAGCGCAAACAAGTGGCTTGTCATACGGAACCAGATAATACATAGTTAGGCCTTACGGAACGCTTCGGAGCACTCATATGACCTCGCAACCCAATACTCCTTTGAAAAAAAAGAGCAAGGTGCCTTGGTATGTCTACTTTGCTGGATCAGTGCTCTACACAGCCCTGGGCGGTTGGCTGTTCGCAGAATCTTCGCTTCTGGCAATTGTGTGCATTATCAGCGCACCCATAGGATTCTTTTATGCCTGGAAAGCGTGGAAACAAGACAGACAGAATACCTCTTAACCCGCGTGATTAGTGCTGTCACTTCTTGCTGTAAGCTGCTAGCCATACGCCCTTCAACGCTTCCCGTGGGTGGCACATGCCGGACATTCCGGAGGAGCTGATCAGAACGAATGCCATCCTTGGTGAGTACGTCGTCATTCACGACGCAATCTTTAAGTTTTCGTGGCGCAAAGCGCTGCCAATTCCAGGGCTGTTCAAATCGACCGACTTTGGGGCTCACTGTAAAGACCTTCATCGATTGGCATCCAAACTCGCGGCAATTTCAACGAAATTGAAGACAGCGCCAGGTTCGTTGGAGGGATCCCTTCAGTATACGGAGTCGTTGCTCAAAGCGATTGAAGCTCTCCGCGAGATCTGCCGGAGATTTTACGAGCAGAGCCAGGGCAATCTCAGCAAGTATCCTATGGCGGAATATACTGCCGATCTTAAGACCTATGAAGGTTTGATGAATACATGCCAAGAACTCGGCATGGCACTCAATCAACACCTATGTAGTGAACAGGCCCAACCGGAGGGCTGAAACAGACGGTCCAGTGGTTGGACACTCTCCGCGCGCTGAAGAACACTCACCTCTGGCATGTGATTGTGACTCTGCAACGGCGAAGGCTGTACGGAGGAGAAGATCTACAAGCGGGTTATGACTTCTTTTTGCTCTCTTTCTTCTCCTTCTTGCTGTCTTTCGCCATCGGGTTCGGCATGTAAAACCACCAGGCGAGGATGGCTAAACCGATTGTCCAGCCGGCCATAATAAGCCAACTTCCGAGCGATGCCATTTCCATTTAATGACTCCTTGCAGGTGCAGATTGTAATACGGCTACCATCGCCTTGTCGAGCCGCTTCACTTTCCCGGCTCCATCCGTTGCCGCCAACCTGGCCGATCCCTCGACAATCACGCGCCGGCTCTCCCGTTCTCTGATCACGTGTGAAAACGTGAAGGAGGCTGCCGTCATATCGGATAGGACTGTCTCGACGATCAGCCGGTCGCCATAGCGGGCTGGATATCGGTAATCCACCTCTGCATGCACCACGACGAAAGTCGTGCCTTCTTTCATGAGTCCAGCCACTGACAATCCTCGATCTTCAAGATACAGTGTCCGAGCCCGCTCGAAATATTTGAGATAATTTCCATAGTAGACCACTCCGCCGCAATCTGTATCTTCGTAGAAGATCCTCACTTCCATAGTTCTATCAACGACTTGCGTGTTGCCGTTGGCGGCTTATAACAAACTACAACTCATCATGCCATGTTTTCTCTTCCTATCTGAGACAACCCGACGGTAATACACCGTTGTTTGGAAAACAACTGTGAAGTAGTGAGTCATTGGAAGTGCGCGTGCCGAAATTGAATAAGGGAGACTACCATTTCATCTCTTTGCCTTCTCTAATTTTTCTTGTGAAACGGTTCTGCACTTGTCCCCCCAACTGATTGTGCTTGCTACGAGACGCAGTCGTGTTTCTTCCAAAAATTGGTTGGCTTCTGCAAGAAGCTGTTCTAACTCTGCTTCTTGTTTTGTCGATAAGGGCACAGACTGAATTCCGAGGATTATTCGTTCCTCTTCACGATAGCGTTGTTCTATTAGGTCATTCGCTCGCTCTTTCTCTCGCCTTTTTTGTCTCTCCAGAAGAGCAATTTGGTATCCCTTGATACTGCTCTCAACTGTTTCTTTTATCGCGGACTGCTGAGCAGACCAAAATGTTACCGGGTCCCACCACTCAGTAAGCATAGATACCAAGCCTCTGGGGTTGCAGTCTGGGTCTATGTGCACAAGGATAGAGTTTGATCGAAGAGTGCCGAAGAGAAAGATAGCTATGAAAAATACCGCTACGACAATTATCACTATCATCGCGTGTTTAACATTCACATAGTCCCCCATTCTCCACTATGCTGCTGCTTATGGCATAACCCGCTGCATATACACAACTTCCTGAAGAGCACCATTTCAGAAAATCATGATCTTGGTGATTCGAATCCATTTATTTTTGGAACAGGCTGAAGGATACGTCTAACGCCACGAAAGATCGAGACATGCCCCTCACGTCTGCTGCAATGTTTTTGATCCTCAATTCAGAAATTCATGTCTAGGTGAAAGGAACATGAATGTAAGACGAATCACTTCGGTGGACACTGATCGGCTACAGCATCATCGCCACAGTCGCAGCAGATACGCCAGCACTCTTCACAATCACACATAGCGACCACTCCAGGCCCTCCGACAAGGTGCAGCCAAGCCGCTCCATGTACAATTTGAACTCTGCCACGAACGAGAGCACACTGCCGCAATTCCTACTGTACAGGTGGCGTAATGATCCTCCTGCTTCTCATAATCCTGTTCCTCCTGAATAACGGACCTGCATATGGGGGGTGGATGTCGTTTGGCGAAAGTGAATCAGGAACAACGGTATACGCAGATCCCACCACCATATTCCGAGAAGGAGACCTGGCGAAGATGTGGGTACTGTTCGACTTCAAGACAGCACGAACGAAGGAAGGCGTCTCATATTCATCGGCAAAGGCGCACATGGAGTATGACTGTGCCGGACAACGCTATGAGGGGCTTACGGTCATGTATTACTCGGGCAATATGGGAAATGGTAACGTACTTGATCGCAGTTCAGGAAAAGGCAACCGGTTACGAATTTCATCAGGTAGTCTTGACCAATCTCTGTGGAAGCTAGCTTGCGGCAAGAAATGATCGCCCAGATCATGCATAACCCAAGAGCAATACGTGATTCACAAACGAGTACTCTATGGCTAGCCAGTATGAAATTCATATCGATCGAACACGAGATTTTACCTGACGGCAAGTTCCCCGAACACGTTGCGCTAGACGTTCAGCACCGGGAACTTCGGTAACGATGTCTCATTCACACCCGAGAGCTTGAGGACGACGTCGTACAGCTGTTGCACCCGCTCGGCTTTGATCGGATCGAACCCGTGACCGAGGACGGCATGGTTGGCGGCATCAAGCAAGGGTTTCATCGTCGGCCACTCGCGCAAGAACGCTTGGCCCATCTGATCGCCCAACCCTGCCAACGTCCGAAATTGCGCCTGCAAGGGCAACTTGTACTTGCCATCGAGGTCTTCCAACCAACACGATCGACAGATTTCTCGCAATGCCTGCGGCAATTGCTCCGGCTGTACATCCCAGGTTTTGATCGTATATTGCTTGAACAGTTGTCGCTGGGCAAAGGATTCGAGTGCACGAACGAGGGAGATCATGGCTGTCTCCGGATCGTGCACACCACGCAATCGCCGGCCTGCATGGGCCAGCAGATCATGACCTTGCAGATCTTTCACGGGAGCAGGGTCGAGGACGAGCTTTTCCAGGAACCCCGCGTTGGCTTTGATGGCCGGTACCAACGATGTGAGCTCTGGAGGTCCGCCCCAGAGGGCCGCCATCTCGAATGCCTTGACAGCTGTCTTGAGTTTTTCCCAGGCTTGGCGGTATTGAAATCGCTCCCACAAATCGTAGCCATCTGACAGGTCCGCAAACGCGCGGTAGAGGGGTTTCTGCCCGCCGCTCACCCGTGCTTCGACATCGCGAAACAGCTTTACCGCTGCGGCAAATAATCTACGGTTGAATAGTTCACCGCCTTCGCGACGCGAGACGGAGGCCGCCTCATCCCACGGATTCCCTTGCGTCCAGACGAACGGCTGCCCGTCGATATCGACCCTATCCCCTTCCTGTTCCTCTCGCGCCGGCACGAGCGACACAATCCGCGAACTCATCGGCGTGGTGACCAGCGTCAGTGCGCCCGCCATGGCGGCGGTGGCCTGGGTCACATCAACGACCAGTTCGCCCGATTGCACATCCCATGTACGCAACATCTCCGGGAGTGTTCTGGCAAGCAGCTGATAACAACCGACAAATTCACCGGTTTCCTTGAGCACCACCCAGTCCCACCGTTTCGGCATGTGCTCGATCTTCGGCTGGACATGGGACTCTACAAGCGATTTCGCTTCTTCAGGTAACACGAAACAGAGCGACTCCGGCTGCAGACGGTTAATCGAATAGACCGCGGCCGCTCCATGGTCGGTGAGTGCGATTACCAAAGCTTTGACTGGTTGGTCCTGTGCCATTTCGTGCGGACTATAGCATAGGACGGCGTAAAAGCCTTCCGGCTTCGTTCTCGCTTCGCTCAAGGCCTCAACGTACGGACAAAAGTACGCATCGGCCTTTCGCTCGTTGCGGCCTTGCCGGGAAGACTTTTCCCCCGCCCTATGAGTCATCGTCACACTGAGCGATCAATTTACCGTCAAGCAACAGGTGTTCTCCTTGACGCCCTACGGAAAGGCGCTTAGACTTTTGTAACAGCTTGCAACCTCCTGCGATTTTCTCGAATGCTGAAAGAGGTCCCCGAATGATCTGGTGGTACTGGATGCTTCTCGGCATCGTGCTCCTCGGCGCCGAGATGCTCACGCCTGGAGGCTTCTATATCCTCTTCTTTGGATTGGCGGCGTTGATCGTCGGCAGCGTGACCGGCTTGGAATTGATCCAAGAAGAATGGATCCAGTGGCTCTTGTTTTCAGGGCTTGCCATCATCTCACTGCTTGTCTTTCGTGGACCGTTGTTGGCCTGGATCAGAACCAAGGACAAGGAAATGCCGATTGTGGATTCGATGGTGGGAGAAAGCGCGATCCTGATCGAGGATCTGACGCCGGGGGGGACGGGCAAGGCGGAGCTGCGTGGCAGCATGTGGACCGCTCATAATGCCGGATCAACCCTTTTGAAGAAGGGCCAACGGTGCAAGGTCGGGCGGGTCGAGGGACTCACCTTATGGGTGACAGCCGAATGAGCGATCACGACCTGAAAGGCGAACAGCTATGGAGGAAGTAACGATGAGCGGTGGACTATTTGTCGTGCTGTTGTTGGCAGTGCTGGTGTTGGTGATCATCGCCAAGACCGCCGTGGTCGTGCCGCAGCAAAGCGCCTATGTGGTCGAGCGACTCGGCAAATATTCGGCGACGCTTGACGCGGGGTTTCATATTCTCCTCCCCTTCATCGATCGCATTCGCTATAAACATTCGCTCAAGGAATCGGCGATCGATATCCCCGAACAGGTCTGTATCACGCGCGACAACGTGCAGGTCTCGGTGGACGGCATCTTGTACCTCAAGGTCTTGAACCCTCAGCGCGCGTCCTATGGCATCAACGACTTTCATTTCGCGCTGATCCAGCTTGCACAGACCACACTGCGGAGCGAGATCGGCAAGATCGAACTGGACCGGACGTTCGAGGAGCGGACCAACATCAATATCCAGGTGGTGAACGAACTCGACAAGGCTTCGGATCCGTGGGGAGTCAAAGTCCTCCGGTATGAGATCAAGAACATCACCCCCCCGAAGGGCGTGCTGGACGCAATGGAAAAGCAGATGCGCGCAGAACGGGAAAAGCGCGCAGTGATTCTCACATCAGAAGGCGAGCGGGACGCGGCAATCAACCAGGCTGAGGGTGAGAAACAGCAAGTCATCAAAGCCTCCGAGGCGAAGAAACAGCAACAGATCAACGAAGCGGAGGGAGCCGCTGCAGCGATCCTCGCCATCGCCCAGGCTACGGCTGAAGGGTTGCGCCGGGTCGCGGAGACCATACAAGTGCCGGGCGGTCAGGAAGCCGTTCAGCTTCGCGTGGCGGAACAGTACATCACCAAATTTGGGGAGTTGGCCAAAACAACCAATACCCTCATCCTGCCGGCATCGGTCTCGGATGTCGGCTCCATGATCGCCGTGGCGATGAACGCCATGCGGCAGATAGGCCCCGGCGCCACCGCGAAATCATAGCAGGGCCCGCGAGTTACGTTTGACAGGTGACAGCAGGTTGCCTAAAATCGCCTCCTATGAAAGAACATGTCCTCAGTACGTTTGCCGAAAGTGCAACCGTCAAGCAACGGTTCGCGCATGAGCACGCCGATCGCATCGTGCAAGTCGCAAAACTGATCGCCACGGCGTTTCGTGATGGGCATAAAGTGCTGCTCTTCGGCAATGGAGGCAGTGCCACGGATGCGGCTCACCTGGCTGCCGAGTTCGTGGGACGATATAAGCGCGAGCGTGCCCCGCTCCCTGCTATCGCGCTGGCCACCGATATCGCAGCTATCACCTGCATCGCCAACGATTATGGGTACGACGAGCTCTTTGCTCGCCAAGTGCGAGCTCACGGACAAAAGGGCGATGTGGCCATTGCCATCAGCACGAGTGGCAATTCACCAAACGTGTTAAAGGGCGTGGAGGCCGCACAGGCGTGTGGCCTCACCACCATTGGCTGGACCGGAGGGACCGGCGGAAAACTGGCTGGTCTCGTGGAATTTCCATTTATCGTGCCTTCAGCGGTGACAGCCCGTATTCAAGAAAGCCATATCACGCTCGGCCACGTGCTGTGTGAACTCATCGAGGAACAGCTCCTTGGCAAAGCCTCCTGACCGGCAGCGGCCTCCCATCGCCACTCCGAAACTGCTCCCGCCGATCAACGTGACGGATCTCACAACGTATCCGCTCAAAAAACGATATAGCAAGGTCCGCGTCTCCGACTCTGCTCGTCCCTGGCGCCGCGGGGACACCTTCAGCCAGTTCTATCATTCGCTGCCGGATATCCTGGCCGTGAAAACGTTGCGTGCAGTCGCCAAAGCCGTCGCAAAGGCCCATCGAAAAGGTCGGCCGATCATCGTGGGAATCGGCGCACATGTCATCAAAGTCGGATTGAGTCCGATTCTCGTGGACCTCATGCGGCAAGGGATCGTGTCGGCCGTGGCCATGAACGGCGCCGGGATCATTCACGATTTCGAATTGGCACTCATGGGACACACGTCGGAGGAGGTCGACGCGGAGATTGACGAGGGGCGGTTCGGAATGGCGGAAGAGACCGGCCGCATGCTGAACGAGGCAATCATACGCGGAGCCCACGATCGCGAGGGACTGGGCGAATCCATCGGCCACTATATCAATCGACGCCAGGGCCAGTTTCCCCATCGAGACACGAGCATCTTGGCGACGGGAGCGCGACTCGGAATTCCGGTAACCGTGCACGTAGCCATCGGCACCGACATCATCCATATGCATCCGGCAGCGGACGGCTCCGCCATAGGCGCAACCTCTCTGCTGGATTTTCGACGCCTCGCGACCGTTGTGTCGGGAATGGAATGGGGCGTATATCTCAATCTCGGCTCAGCCGTCATTTTGCCGGAAGTCTTCCTGAAAGTCGTGTCCCTGGGGCGCAACCTTGGTCATGACCTGACCAACATCACAACCGTGAACATGGATTTTCTAGCTCACTACCGCCCGCTCACCAACGTGGTGCGTCGGCCGACTCAGAAGGGCGGAAAAGGCTACTCCTTGATCGGCCATCACGAAATCATGGTGCCATTGCTTGCCGCGGCCGTGTACGAAGAACTGGCTGGTCGCTGAAAAAGACCTCCGGCGTCGTTCTCAGTCGCTCAGTCCCTCAACGTACACACCACGTACGCCTCGGGGACCTCGCTTCTTGCGGCCTAGCCGGAAGGCCTTTTTGAGCGACCGGCGGAATTCAGTTAAATCTGAGGACCACGTAAAGTCAGCTGAGGATATACCCGTTTCACAATAACTCCTGAGCGATTTGTTGTTGCCTATTTTTACAACTGAGCACCTTCAAGATGTCTGGGTTGAACTCAACGCCCGGTTCTTCGATGGCCGCCTCCCGTCGATTGACATAACATGGAGTCGGCGGCTGACTTCCTCTGTCGGCATGTTCGTGAGTCGACGAGGACCGCGTTCTCGACTGGATCGGGATGGTCGTCGCCCGCCGGCTATGCGAGAAATTCGCCTCTCCCTTCCCCTCCTCCGACAAGTCGTTCAACGGACCGAGTATGGCGAGCAAGAAATCATGAGCACGCTGGCGCATGAAATGATTCATCAGTGGCAATTCGATATCCTGAAGCGTCGACCGAATCATGGGACGGATTTTCTCCGCAAGATGACTGAGATGAATCGGGACGGAACCTTGGCGATCACCATGTACCATTCCTTACGGAAGGAAGTGCTTGCGCTGACGCGATTTGCCTGGTGTTGTCGGCAATGCGGTCGAGTGTACCGACGCCAGCGACGGACGATTCAGCCACGTCGGCACCATTGCGGCGTCTGCCGAGGCTCGTTACAGGAATTGATGGGATCGGTCAGCCGGATTCCAACTGATTCTGAACGTTCTTCCCGCACAACAAGGCCTTCCTCTCCATGCCCCTTGCAACCGCTTCAATTGTCCTTTACCTTCTGAGGATGCTGAAAAGTCGCTGTCTCACCCGCCCAACCCAGGCGCGCCAAGACGCACCTTTTCCCATGCGGCCTTCTCAGCTCGCAAGAATCCTCAACGTACCCCACTCGGGTCACGAGCTGTCTCGACAGCTCGGAGGTGGGCGGGTGAGAATGGTACGCCTCCGGTTCTTACTCCGCCTGCGGCCTTGCTGGACGGTCTTTTTGAGCATCCTCAGGCTAATGTGTCGTCAGCGCCTTTCTGAAAGATCCCGGAGGTATTTTATGGATACCGGGTTTTTCTGTTGCCTTCTACTCTCCTAGTTAGGAGCGCACGATGCGCTGGGCTCGCCAGATCCTGTTCGGGGATGTCGATGCGATGTTCGCGTCAGCGGCCGTTCTGTCAGACCCAAGTCTTGCCGGTAAACCAATCGGTGTCGGTGGTTCATCCCCCCGAGGCATCATTGCGGCAGCGAGTTATGCGGCTCGTGCCTTCGGCGTCCGTTCCGCCATGCCGACAGGCGAAGCCAAACGCCTTTGCCCCCATCTGATTCTCGTTCCCCCAGATCGACTGCTCTATCGCCGGCTGCATGAACAGATGCAGGCCGTCACCGATCAGCTTTTTCCGCTTACCGAATGGAGCAGCATCGACGAGTTTTATGCCGACACGACACAGCTCCAGACCCGCTATCCCGATCCTCTCTCACTGGGACAACTCGTGAAGGATGCACTGTGCGAGGCCACGGGACTGCGCTGCACCATCGCCGTCGCGAGCGGCAAGACTGTCGCGAAAATAGCCGCGGATAGCCATAAGCCGGATGGTCTGATTACGGTCCCACCCGGTACGGAGGCGGCATTTCTATTCCCTCAACCTCTACGGGCATTGCCTGGTATCGGTCCTAAGACCGCCGCACGCCTGGAACCGCTCGGACTCAAGACGATTGGTGCGCTGTTGGACCAACGCTGGGATCAACCGTTGCGTCAGATCTTCGGCACGCGGCTGCATTGGGTTCGAGAACTGGCGCAGGGAGTCGACCACGAACCGGTGGTGGCCGATCGGGAATCCAAAAGCCTCAGCCACGAGACCACATTCGAACAGGATACACAGGATCGTCCGTTTCTCGAACAAACCCTGCGCGGATTTCTCCGAGACCTGGCCCGTGACCTCAGACAGGAAGGGTTGGCCGCCGGATCCTGCACGGTGAAGCTGAAAAATTCCCGTTTCACGATCACGACCAAGCAGCATCGCTTTCCGCACCCGTTGAACTACGATCCCGACATGTGGCCGACTGTCCAACAGACGCTTCGGGAACTCATTCTGCCCGGTACCGAGTACCGATTGGCCGGCCTCGCGCTCTCTTCCTTGACGCTTGCGCCGCCGGGGCTGTTCGACCAACGGCGGACGAAAGCCATTGAGACGATGGACGCGCTGATTGCCAAGCACGGATCGTCGGTGATTGGATTAGGCGGCGTCAGCCGCGACGAGAACGAGTGAACCGCGGTCTCTTTCCATCCAGACTCGTAGCCGGTATGATGGGGCCATGCCCACGAAGGTCATGACCACGGAGCAACTCTCTCCGCTCTTGCAGCAAGCCCGTGCACAGAAGAAACGGATCGTCTTTACGAATGGCTGTTTCGATCTCATGCATGTGGGCCATACGCGCTACCTTCAGGCTGCGAAAGATCTGGGTGACGTGCTCGTCGTCGCCGTCAATAGCGATGCCTCGGTCAGGAGTTTGAACAAGGCGCCGGATCGACCGGTCGTCCCGGACAACCAGAGGGCGGAAGTGGTCGCCGCACTCGGCTGTGTCGATTATGTGGTCCTGTTCAACGAACCCGACCCCCAAAACCTGATCGCGTCTCTACAACCGGATGTTCTCGTCAAAGGGGGAGATTGGGCGGTGGAACGCATTGTGGGTCGCGACACCGTCGAAGCGCGCGGCGGAGTCGTCCGTACGATTCCCTTGGTCCCCGGCGTCTCGACCACTTCTCTGATCGATCGCATTCGCTCAACCACCGCCTAGCAGGATGCTGAAACAGTCCGCCAGCAGCGTTCTCGCTTCGTTTAGGTTCTCAACGGGGACCCGGCCGCCTCACATCTCGGCGGCGCACACAGACGTGGTGCTCCTTATTCGTCGCACCGTGCGCCCCAGAGGGTACGCCTCTGGCCTTCACTCGCTGCGGCCTTACCTGGGACAAGGCGCGTCTGGGCGCGCCAGGGGTGGGGCGGGTGAGAAGTCTGAACTGTTTGAGCATCCTGCTCACCTGCTCTTCTCTTCTTTCTGATTTGTCAGCCATCGAAATGTTCAATGTCAGATAATATCTCCACAGCATCAGCATCCCAATGGTTCATTCCTGTCGCAACGGCGCTGGGCAGCGGAACAGGTCGTCCTGCGCTCACCGGTCTTCATGGCTCCACTGCCGGACTTGCCCTCACCACGCTCATGGATCCTCAGTTCGGCGCACTGGGGAATCGATCGTGGCTGATCGTCACAAGGTCGGATGAGGCGGCCGAACGCCTCTTTGATGACATGCACTTTTTCCATGATCTCATCGGCCTCCCGACGGATGCGCTTGCCCTGTTCCCGAGATGGGAAACCTTGCCGTACGAGGGCAGCGCGCCCCATGTCGGCCTGATCGCCCGCAGGATGAATGCCCTGCATCACATCCGAACCGCATCACAAACATGTCTGGTCACCTCCATCGCGGCCCTGATGCAACGACTGCTGCCTGTCACCACCTTCACTCATACCACGCTCCATTTCAGATTGCATGGCACAATCGAGCGAGAGGCCCTCACCGGAGGACTCTTACGTCTTGGTTACCGCCGAGTGTCGGTGGTGGAAATCCCCGGTGAGTTCAGTATTCGAGGCGGCATTGTCGATATTTTCTCGACAGCGTACGCCGAGCCGCTCCGCATCGAATTTCTTGGCGAAACGATCGAGTCACTCCGTCTCTTCGACCCCGCCACACAGAAATCCACCGCAAAACTTGATCGAGCGATCGTCCTTCCTGCTCGGGAATACCTGCGTGCTGAGGCATCTCACGATGCCCTTCTTTCTATCCCGGAAGACGCCGAGTGGCGTGCGCCGGATCTCTATCCCAATATGGACAGTCTCTTTGATTATTTCACTGAACAGCCAGTCATGGTCCTGGATCAGCCGACAGCGTTGACAGGAAGCTGCGAGGATCTCTGGAGCAAAATCGAGGATGGGTATCTCCGACACGCCGATCGGGAAACCACCGTATCCTACCCGTCACCTGAACGTTTGTTTCTCTCCTGGACGGAAATCATGGACCGCGCGGCCGGTTGGCCTACGCTCGCCCTTGAGCCGCTCACGGCAAGCGATACGTCCTGGAATCCGGTTCAGGCTTTCCCCGCTCAGGCCCCGGCCAGCGCCGGACTCGGAGCTCGTGGGATGCCCTTCAGCCAAACCCTGGGCATCATGGATCGCTTGCGGGAAGAATGCCGCGTCGTGCTCGTCGCACGAAGTCGAGGCCAAGTGGATCGCTTGTTGGCGCTCTTGCGGGAGCACGATGTGCCGGCGACGGAATGGGCAACAGCGGCCTGGACCACTTTCGGTAAAACCAAAGCGCCGTTTTACGTCTTGCACGGCGACCTGTCCGCGGGATTTCTCTCACCGGACTTGCGCCTTGCCATCCTGACGGAAGAAGAACTGTTTGCAAAAGGCGCACGTCACAAGCCGCAGGCGAAGAGTAAGGCCGCGACATTCCTCTCCTCCTTGGAAGATCTCAACGTAGGCGATTTTGTCGTGCATGTCCAACATGGCATCGCCAAATATCAAGGCCTTAAGCGCCTCTCAGTTCAAGGCTTCGACAGCGACTATCTCATCCTGGAGTTTGCCGGGGGGGACACCTTGTACGTTCCGCTGGAACGACTCAACCATGTCCAGCGATACAGTGGGGCTGATGGTCATGCGCCGCGCCTGGAACGGTTGGGCGGCGCCGGCTGGGCCAAAACGACCGCGCGCGTGAAGCAAGACATCGAGGAGATGGCCCATGAGTTAGTCGACCTCTACGCCAACCGCGAACTCGTGACACGCCACGCGTATGGGTTTGACAGCACGATGTACCACGAGTTCGAAGCCGCATTCGAATATGAAGAGACCGCGGATCAACTCAAAGCGATCGAAGATATTACGCACGACATGGAGTCCAGCAAACCGATGGATCGCCTGGTGTGCGGCGATGTTGGGTACGGAAAAACAGAAGTGGCCATGCGCGCAGCCTTCAAGGTCGTGGAGGATAACCGCCAAGTGGCGGTGCTCGTCCCCACGACCCTCTTGGCTCACCAACATTACGACAATTTCTCAGAACGGTTCGCGCCGTTTCCGGCCCGTGTGGCCTTGCTCTCTCGATTTCAATCGCCGAAAGAGGCGAAAGCCATTCTCAAAGACGTCGCTGCCGGAATCATCGACGTGGTGATCGGTACGCACCGGCTCATCCAAAAGGATGTGGTATTCCGTGACTTGGGTCTTGTGATCATCGATGAGGAACAGTGGTTCGGCGTCAAACACAAAGAACGTCTGAAGCAACTGCGAACACAAGTGGACGTCTTAACGCTCACGGCGACCCCAATCCCTCGCACCTTGCAGATGGCCATGGCAAGCGTGCGGGATCTCTCGATCATCGAAACCCCTCCGGCAGGCCGCCTGTCTATTCGCACCCAAGTTGTCCGATCGAGTGACACACTCATCCGAGAGGCGATGTTGCGTGAACTGGGCCGGGACGGGCAGATCTACTTCGTCCATAACCGGGTTGAAACGATGGAGAAGACGGGAGCTTGGCTCCAACAACTGGTGCCCGACGCCCGTATCGTGATGGCCCATGGGCAGATGAACGCCAAACCACTCGAAGCCGTGATGCTGAAATTCTTTCGTCGGGAAGCGGATGTGTTGATTGCGTCGGCCATTATTCAATCGGGTATCGACGTGCCCCACGCCAATACGATCTTCGTCAATCGCGCCGATATGTTCGGCCTTGCGCAGTTGTATCAATTACGCGGGAGAGTCGGACGAAGCGGCGATCAAGCTTACGCCTATTTTCTGGTCCCCGACGAGGGGCAGCTGAGTGAAGATGCCCAGAAGCGCCTCATGGCCATTCAACAATTTACCGAACTGGGCGCCGGCTTCCGCATCGCTGCGGCGGACATGGAAATCCGAGGTGCCGGCAACCTCCTCGGAAAACAGCAATCGGGCCATATTGCGGCCATCGGACTCGATCTGTACATGCAGATGGTGGAGCAAGCCGTCCAGCGTCTGAAAGGTCAGGTCGTGGAGGAAGAATCGGATCCCGTCCTCCGGCTCAACGTCTCCGCCTTTATTCCGGATGAGTATGTCGCCGATCCCCATCAGCGCCTCTCGTGCTACAAACGACTCTCCTCCTGCACCCAAATTGGGGATCTTGCCCTACTTCACGGCGAAATCCAGGATCGGTATGGGCTGGCTCCGGACTCTGTGGAGCGATTGTTCGAAATCATGCAGGTGCGACTCCAGGCCAAGGCCTTGCGCCTGAGCACGATCGAACTCAAGACCCACTCTGTTGTCTTCACGCTCGATGCCAAGAGCAAGGTCTCAAGCCAAGCGATCCACAGGATGATGGACCGGTACAAGAAAAGGATATGCTTCCTGTCCCCTCTCTCGTTCGAGGTCCAAATGCCGCATCAAGATTGGCCTTTTATCTTTCGAGAACTCACGGCAATCTTGCAAAGCCTCGGAGGCTGTGATACCAACACCACGATGCTTCCGCCATCATCGCGCCAACAAGGTCTCGCACCCCTATGACTCGATCATCGAACGGGCCTGCGAACATCATCGCCGGCCGACTCGTCTCTCTGCTCGCCGGCATCATCAGCGGGGCGCTCCTACTCTTCACCGCCTGCACACCACCGCCCGATGAAGGTGTCCTGGCCTTCGTCAACGGCCGACAGATTACGCAGACCGAATTCGATACCCGCTGGGACGAACTGGCAGAGGCCACCCGGGCTCGGTATCAGAAGGAAGGGGGAAAACGTCTTTTTCTCGACGAACTCATCACCCGAGAGTTGCTCATGCAGGAAGCGCGCAAGCTCGGACTCGATCAGAACGACACCATTCGCGAACGTGCGCAACGCTACCGGGAGCAACTGATGCTCGACGAACTCCTGAAGGACAGGATCAAAGCCAAAGTCGAACTCACGAAAGAGGAACTAGACGCGTTCTACGAGCAGCATGCCAATGAACTTCTGACGCCGCTAAAAGTAAGAGTGTCGTTGATGCTTCTGCCCAATATTTCGGCCGCGAAAGATCTGGAAAAGCAAGTCAATCAGGGAGGACATTTCGCCCAATTTGCGCAGCGCTACTCCATCGACGGTAAATCGAAAGCGAATGGCGGCGATCTGGGCCCCTATCGTAAAGATTTGGTCGTCCCAGAAGTCGATGCAGTCATTCACACTCTCAAGCCAGGATTCATCAGTGCACCGATCAAGACGGAGGCCGGGTATTTCCTCGTCATGACTACACCGCTCGACAAGGAAATCATTCAGGCAGACGTGGCGGTTCGAGAGCGCCTCAGGCAGGAGCTACTCAACGAGAAGCGTCGGAAACGATTTGACGGCGTGATCGCCGACATTCGCGCGAAGGCCGTCATCCGTCTTGCCGACGCCTCCCGCTATGTCTCCGATGACGTCGGGACCCACTAAATCGTCACAGCTTGAGACTGCCTTTTCTCAGACTCCGCAAGCCTTCGTCAATTCGTGTACAATCCCACAGAAATCTCGCCGGCCCTTGGACCCATCGGCGCATGGCGAGCACCATATCCATGATCACAATCCGTCCATTCATCACGATGGCGCTAGACCGGCTGATACGCCCAATCTTCGTTGCACTCTGGCTGATCGCACAGGCTTCCCTCCTGTCAGCTGCGCAGGTAGAAGATGGGATCGTCGCCATCGTCAATTCGGACCTCATTATGCTCTCCGAAATGAAACGGGAACTCGCCCCTGAGCGTGAGAGGATTCAGAAGGAATATCGCGGCGACGCCCTCGCACGCCGACTCAAGACGGCGGAATACATGGTGCTCACCTCGATGATCGAGCGCAAATTACAGCTCCAGGAGGCCAAGAAGCGAGGTGTGACAGTCACCGATCAGGAAGTCCAGCAAGCGCTTCGGCAGATGAAGCAACAGGGCGGAGGGGTCGACGAAACGAACCCGGCAGACATGAAAAAAGCCCAAGAACAATTGACGTTGCTCAGGATCGTCGACCGCGACGTCCGAAATGGGGTCATGGTTGCAGAATCCGACATGAAACGATACTTCCAGGAGCACCGCGATCGGTTTGCGCTCTCGGAGGAATATACGCTCAGCCAGATTCTCATTCGGCCTCGCTCACCGGTCGATACGGCCGAAGCGAGGGAGAAAGCCCGTGAGGTAATGGCGCGGCTCAAACAGGGGGAGTCCTTTGAGGATTTGGCGCTGCGCTTCTCCGATGGTCCGAACGCGTCACACGGAGGACATTTGGGCTTAGTGCGCCAAGGAGAACTCTTGCCCGGGATTGAGCGCACCATTTCCACTCTGGTGCCGGGAGGAATCTCGGATGTGATTGAAACCTCAGAAGGTTTTCACATCGTGCGTTTGGAGGACAAGAAACCGAAACAGTTTCGCCCGTATGAGCAGGTGCGTACTGAAATCCAAGGGCTTGTTTTCCAGCAGAAAAACGAAGATGGCTTCCAAGCATGGTTGGCAGATCTCAAGAACAAGGCCTACATCGAGATCAAGTTCGAATCCGCTCTTTCAAAGCCGCCCACAGCCGCTCCCGCCCCTCGCCCGTCACCGACGAGTAAGGAATAATAGAGTCGCCATCGACCGACTCCAGCCCTTCTTGCAATCGCCGGAGTGCACCGACACGCTCACTCATTTTTAACTTGTCCACTTTTGTCGCCACCAGGATGGGAAGCCGTCCAATGGATAGAAGCCATGCGATCGTCTCCCTGTCCTGCTCGCTCACCACTCGGCTTTCGACCAACAGCACCACCACGCGTAGCTGTTCACTGCCGCCGAGATACTGCTCGACCAATGGCGCCCATTGAGCCCTCAGCGCTTTCGACACCTTCGCGTAGCCGTATCCCGGCAAATCCACTACCACGAAACGCGCCAGCCCAGGATCGTCGCTCGTGATTCGAAAAAGATTGACCAAACGAGTTTTTCCCGGCGTACGACTCACCTTGGCGAGCCCTTTGCGCTGCAAGAGGGAGTTAATAAGGGAAGACTTTCCAACGTTCGACCGTCCAATGAAGGCGACTTCCGGGAGGTCATTTTTCAGAAACTGCTCTGGTCCCGCGCAACTTCTGATAAACTCTGCCGTAAGGATTCTCATGTTATATCCAGCCATTCACCATTCATACACCGGGTTAGTGACACAGTTTACTGCCTCTGTGATACGCAGCCTCTAATGCGGAAGTCAACCGCACAATCTCGGTCCCGCGTGAAAGCCTTCCTGATCATCGGCATCTGCCTCCCGATCGGGACGATTCTCTTTCTCTGGCTACTCGAGATGCCCGACGTCTCTGTCTTGCGCACGACCAATCCAAGCGTGACGGCCTTGATGGAAACGCGACAATCTCAGGCCGAGGCAAAAGGCCGGACCACCGGGCGCAATCGGGTATGGGTGCCTCTCTCACGCATCTCTCCCCACCTCCGACGGGCAGTCGTGGCGGCTGAAGATGCGTCGTTTTTCACCCACGAAGGTTTTGACTGGGAAGGAATCAAGGATGCGGCTTTGTATAACCTCGAAGCAGGCGAACTCAAGCGTGGAGGGAGTACCATTACGCAGCAATTGGCCAAAAACCTCTATCTGTCATCCGAACGATCCCTGCTTCGAAAAGCGCGGGAAGCGCTGATTACGCGCTCCCTTGAACATCATCTCACCAAGGAACGAATTCTCGAACTGTACCTCAATGTGGCCGAGTGGGGGCACGGGGTCTATGGCGCTGAGGCAGCGGCCCGTCATCACTTCAAGAAATCATCGCGCGACTTGACAGCCGACGATGCCGCCTGGCTGACAGCTATCTTACCTTCGCCACGTCGATACGATCCGATGCGAAAAACGACCGCCCTGGCCCGGCGTCACGACAGAATCCTCAAACGGATTACTCGGGGGTCTCGCCAATATCCTCAGCTGCAACCAGAACCCAAGTCAGAGCCAGACTCAGAACCAGAGTTAGAGCCAGACCAATATTCGACAGAGTCCCCAATTCAGGAGGAAACGGGAGGCTCTAACGAGTCGCCGACTTCACGGTAGCCTCGCTCGCCGAAGATCGCAGATTCGTGTGTGTAATGTTTGAACTCAAGCAGGTTTCCGGATGGATCTTCCAGAAAGAACGTGTGGTGTTCGATACGCGTTCCCGGAAACCGGACGCGGGGCTGTTGATAGAACGGTAACTGTTTTGCCTGAGCTCGCTCCAAAAACTGTTGCCATGATTCCTTCGACAAAAAAGTCAGACCAAAATGATGAGGATAAATACCTTGCTGCTGCGGCAAAGATTTCGTCGTCAGATGCGCCACGAGTTGATGTCCCGCGAGTCCGAAGGTGACGGCGTAGCTCGACTCCCGACCCAATGTACAACCGAGTCCATCGACATAGAAACGTTTCGCCTCCGCCACATCGTATGTGGGGAACGCCAGATGAAAGAGCGTGTCTTTCATGGAAACTGCCCTCGTACGGTCGGCCGGCCGATCCCATTCCACCATCCCGCAGCCATATGGGGCGTCACATGCCTGATGGCAAACCGCCCGTCAGGCGAAAGAACTAAGGCTCCAGCCGACCCATGGATCCGAGACACCAGGATCCGCAACACTTGTCGAGCGGCGACCGCAGGGCTTTTCCCCATAGCGAGACGATCGCAGATACTCTTGGCAATTACAAGGCGGATAATGCCTTCACCCGTTCCGGTCATCGACACAGCACCACTCTGATTGTCTGCATACACCCCACAGCCAATAAGCGGACTGTCGCCAACCCGCCCTGGCAACATCGAATCAATACCTCCGGTCGAGGCCCCGGCCGCAACCGTCCCGGATCGATCCAAGGCGACGGCGCCCACGGTTCCATGCCGTTCTATTTTTACACGTTTCTGTCTCGAGAGAATTCGATCGTAGGAGATGTGTCGAGGCGCCTCGGTGGAATGATGCCGATCGAGTTTGAATTGCTGAGCAAATTTGCCGGCACACGGACCAACTAACAGAACATGATCCGTGTGTTTCATGACCAGGCGGGCCACCGTAATCGGGTGCGCAAATCCTTCGATCGAGGCAACGGCTCCGGCTCCGAGGTGCGCACCTTCCATGATTGCGGCGTCCATCCGCTGCACCCCATCCAGTTGGCGATTCGCACCCCGTCCTGCGTTGAATAGTCCTGATTGTTCCAGGAGGCCGATCGTAGATTCGACAGCGGCAGAGGCAGAGCCTCTTTTTGAGAGGATGCCATAGCCTGCGGCAATCGCATCGGCCAGGCAGTTAGCCTGAGCCGATGTCAAGCGCCGAGAACCGGCGCCTCCATGAGCAAGCATAAGGGGGCACGAATTGGTCAATTGAGGAGAAGGTTCCGAACCTGCCGGTACGTTGGATCTTTCATGCGATCCAGATCGGACCGCACAAACCCCAGCCCCGTGACGCAGAGCTCGAAGTTGTCGGAGAGTTTTCTGAACAGAGGCGGTCCTTCCTGTGACGGACCGTCACCCATTTGCGCAACAATCCCGTAGGAGCGCTTGCCCGTTTTCATATAGTCTACGAGAAAATCTTTGTGGTAGATCAATCCCGCCGTCTTGAGACGACGCAGATATTCCGGAAACAGTCCCGCCATAAAGAGCGTGAAATCGCCGATGTGCCGATGCACATCCCGCTCACGATCCATCGACTGAGCCTGGAGCAATACCTCCGACTCAAACAAGAGGTCCACCACCGTATCGACCGGTGCGTCTTGTTGATTCTTTATTTTATACAGTTGATCTGTGTGGGCAAAGTCGACGAGCAGATTGGAGACATAACTGGTGACGTTGGCGTCGGGCCATCCGAGATGTTCCGTGAAACTTTTCTCGGTCAGGGCGCCGAACAACTGACGGAGCGGATGCCGTGGCGGAACTTGCGTTCCCATATCCACCTCTCACATATTCCGAAACGTCTGAACGTATTATAGCAGATGTTGGTCGTCGTACCGCTCAGCCCAATGATTCTTCTATCGGTCTTCACGAAATAGACTTGAGCATGGGTCGAAACGAGTTTGCGCTAAGGCTGTCGAGTACAAAGGTCACCGGTCCGTCGTTCAGCAACTCAACCTGCATGTGCGAGGCGAAGACTCCGGTTTCCACGTGAGTACCGTGCTCTCGCAGGTCTGTTACAACCTGCTCGTATAATCGCTTGGCTTCTTCCGGGGGCGCTGCGTCGTCAAAGCTCGGTCGGCGGCCATTCAATGTGCTGCCCAGCAACGTGAACTGGGATACCAGCAAAACCGATCCCCCGATGTCCGCCAACGAGAGGTTCATCCTTCCCAGTTCATCGGAAAAGATCCGGAGCGTACGAATCTTTTCAACGAGATACCGTACATCGGACTCCCCATCGCCCTTGGCGATACCTAACAATATCAGGAGTCCAGAGTCGATCTTCCCCACGATCTTGCCTTCAACCTGAACTGACGCTCTGGTCACCCGTTGAATCACAGCCTTCATCGCGATGATTGCCCCGGTCGAAGCGTCGCTAACGTTTCTTCGAGAGAGAGCAGCTTTCGTTTCGTCGGTAAGCCCCCTGAGAATCCACCGATCGATGCATCATGCGCCACAATTCGATGACAAGGAATCACGATCGAAATTGGATTTGCTCCCACGGCATTGCCGACTGCACGCGCATACCGTCCTCCTCCGACACGACGCGCCACCCACTGATAGGATCGAAGCCGGCCATAGGAAATACCTTGAAGAATCCGCCAGACTCTCTGCTGAAAATTGGTCCCTCCTGAGAGATCCAGCAACAGATCGAAGGACCTACGCGTTCCGGCCAGATAACCGGTCAATTGCGCCCGCGCCTCTTTCAATCGTGGAGAAGGCCGGCCTTTCAACGATTGGTCTGTGGACAAGCTCAGCTCCGAGAGCACGGCCTGGCGCGACGCCTTCGGTAGGATCACAGCATTGATCCCCTTCGTCGTTTCGGACACACCCATCCAGCCCCATGATGTAAGGAACACGCAAACCGTGGAGTACTTGGACGGAGATTCTCCCTTGCCCATTACCTTAGCTCACTTCTCGCTTCAATTTTCGTCTGACTATTCCCCAGACCAGATCCAGTTCTTCCGAGTGCAGTAAGGCATGGACACCCAGATAGCCTCCCACGCTCAATCCGATGGCGGCGAAGAGCATGATCGATTTTTCTGTCCATTCGCCGGGATGCGTCCAGACCTGTCCCGACGCGACCCACGCACAGACCACAACCAACGGGATGGATGCGACCAATACACGCAGCAGCGATCGTCCCACGGAACCCCAATCCACGCCGCTCAGTCGACGATTCAGCACGGCGACCAAGATGCTCCCATTCACCATGGCGGCCAGCGCTGTTGACAGAGCCAGGCCGGCCGCTCCGAGAGACGACATCAGCAAGAGCGAGAAGACGAGGTTGGCCGCAACGGCGATCGCCGCAGTGATCGCCGGTGTGCGAGTGTCTTGCAGTGAATAGAAGGCCGCGACAATGATGCGGACGCCTCCAAAGGCCCAGAGACCGACGGCATAGCACAGCACCGCAGCGGCGGTCTCAACCGTATCGTGCGCAGTAAAGGTCCCGTGTTCGAAGAATAGATGGACGATCGGATGACGTAAGAGAATCAGCCCAATCATCGCCGGCAAGATGATGAAGAGAATCATGCGAAGACCAAATCCCAACGTCGTCCGCAATTCATCCAACGCCCCACGCGCGGCCTGCGCCGAAAGCGTCGGTAAAATCGCCGTGGCCAGTGCCACCCCGAAAATCCCGAGCGGAAACTGAATCAACCGCATACCGTAAAAGAGATAGGTCGGCCCACCGGCAAAGAAGGAGGCGAGGATCGTGCTTACGGTAATGTTGATCTGCGTCACGGACAGACCTAGGAGCGATGGTACCATCAGGGCCCCGATCCGCCGCACGCCGGGATGACCTGGTGCGAACCGAAATCCGAACAACATGCCGCGCAGGCGCAAGCCAGGCAATTGCATGGCAAACTGCGCCGCCCCTCCCGCCACGACCCCGATCGCCACGCCGAGAATTGGTTCCGGCATGATTGGCGACAGAAAGAGCGCGCAGCCGATGATAAAGATATTAAAGAACACCGGTGAGAACGCCGGTGCTGCGAAGGCACGCATGGAATTCAGAATACCCATGGCCAGCGCAGCAAGGCTAATAAAGATCAGATAGGGAAACATGATCTGTGTGAGCAGCGTCGTGATGCCGATCTTCACCGGATCGTTGTGGAAGCCCGGCGCAAGAAGCCAGACAATTCCTGATGCGAAGAATACACCCAGGATTGTGATACCGGTCACGATGGTGAGCAGCGTGGTGAACACGGCGCTTGCCAACTCCCAGGCATCCTGTTTCGATTTCAGCGTCTGGTATTCCGTGAAAACAGGAATAAAGGCGGATGACATCGATCCTTCGGCAAATAACTCACGAAGCAAATTGGGAACACGATAGGCGACGAAGAAGGCGTCGGCTGCAGGTGTCGCGCCAAACAACCCCGCCAGCACCATGTCGCGTACGAAGCCGAGAATCCGGCTGGAGAAGGTGGCTACGCCGATCACGCCAGCCGCTTTGACCACCGAGCGAGTTTCGCCCTGTGCACTCGTTGGGGCTGGGGACACAACAATAGGATCGGGCATGAATCGAGATTCTAGCGGAACGATGACGGGCAGTCTATCAAGCCGACAATAATCATCCCTGCACAACTTATCCGGAAACGCGCTGAGGTAGTCGCGCGTCCGGCATGGCTGATTCATGGTGCAACCCGTGCGTGTTGACTTTTGATCCGCACGTAGGGTTGATGTCATTACCGCGCGCTCTATAGCACGGGGTGTTGATCATGCTATCATGTGAACGACTATTTTGATTTTGAAGCGAAACCGCCCGATGTCGCTTGAACCCTCGTCACATTTGCCCGGCGGATTTCAGATCACACACCGAACTCTTGGCATCTACCAGGGGAGTGCGATCGAGCTGGCATTTTGGTATCCCTCATCCGGGATGCCAGAATATGGGCTCTGCCGATTTGCCACGAAGGATAAGGCTGAATCCTATCGAACATATCTCTGTTCTCCTGCCTGCCCTGAGCCACTGAATGAGCACGACCTGACCATTGAACCTTATGATCTCGCCGCACACCAGGAACTGATCAACAACCATCCACTTCCATCTGCCTGGGAAACTCCGATCTAGCAGGATGCCGAAAAGGCTGCCAGCGCGTTCTCATATCGTTCAGACTCTCAACGGTGACCCGGCCGCTCACGACCAGGCTGTGCACAGACGTGGTGCTCCTTATTCGTCGCACCGTGCGCCCCAGAGGGGACACCTCGCCTTCACTCGCTGCGGCCTTGCGAACGGACTTTTGAGCATCCTGCGGAATAGTTTTCCTGGCATGCCATACGTACGAACCGTCGAAAGTCTAGCCACTTCTGCGTTCCGCTGATCGCGCGTCGAACTCTAATTGGTTGACGATGGGTAGACTAGCGAGGATTTAGACGACAGCGATACCGGCGCTGTGTGAAGATTTTTCTGGCTGATCCGGTATCTGTGCTTGAACAAAAGCAAGCAGGCGCTTGTTTTCTTGCGCAGCTCGGAGGAATTTGAAGGCGATGCCCCGCGGGCTTACGGATCGGACCATCCCGGCCACTTCAAGAGGAGGCTCACCATCGTCGAGCGACAATTGCAGGTAGAAGATATCATCCGTATGGACCTGGGTTTTGCTCTTGATAATACAACCGCCCATCGAGAGGTCAAGTACTGTTCCTTCACCGCGAACTTTTCCTCCGGAGAACGAGAGATAGAGTCGTACGGGAATCCGGAGATGTTCACGCCGGTCAATCGGATGGTGATGATGGCTATACCACAAACGCGGCGCGAGGAAGCGATGGTTACATGAAGGACACTGAAAGGGCGAGATAAAGACAAGCGAGGCTACATGTTCACACGGAGACCGTGGGGGGGCGCGAAGGACGCAGTCCTTCTGACATTGCGGACAGATGAGCTGACGATTCATGTAAAGAGTGTATCCATGACTACTACCACTACGAGCCCTCGTACATCATGGCAGTTGATGAGACGGCGAGGGCACGAACTCATCGCACCTTCGCCTCACCTCTGAGTGTGCCATGCACGTTTCATCTCGTACTATAAAGGCCTTCTCTCGACAGTCAAGCTGATTGCCATCTCCCGCAGTAGCTGAAAGCAACACTTCATGCTCTGCATATCTGTATCCGATACTCGAAATGATTACCCATTTCTCACTTACGTGACGTTTCCCCGTTGAAGGACACTCGCACGTCCCGCGATCCATCCCGTAGCCCAAGCCCATTGAAAGTTGAAACCGCCAATCCGGCCATCACAATCGAGGATCTCACCAATAAGATAGAGGCCCGGCATCATCTTAGATTCCATTGTTCTAAAGTTAATCTCTTCCAGTAGAACACCTCCTGCTGTGACTTCGGCATAGTTCCATCCCCGATGCTGTTCCACTGGAAACCGAAACTTCGTGAGCGTCTCAATCAGACAATCTCGATCTTTCCGAGATAGTTGTGCGACAGCCTTCTGTGGATTGCATTCAACATGTAGACAGAATGCTCCAGCAAACCGTTCTGGAACTAATCGTGCGAGTGTCTTTGACAGAGATCGTCGAGGAGAGTGGGCAGCTTGGTTTATGAACCATTGCCGTACCTGTTCCTGGGTCTGACCAGGAAGAAAGTTTCCATAGATGGAGACAGTTTCTCCTTGCTCCTGCGCCAGACACCAGAAGCGGCTCGCGTCCATAACTACCGGCCCACTGATTCCGAAATGAGTCCAGAGTAAACTCCCCGTCCTGCTATCCACGTCACGCCCCCTCACAATCGTAGTGAGTTTCACTTCGTGGGAGAGGCCAGAAAGCGTTTTGTGGAACATCGCATCTTCGAGGACCAGTGGCACGAGCGCCGGAACAGTAGTCGTCATATGATGGCCGAATCGGCGGGCGAGGTTATACCCATGTCCGTCGCTCCCCGACTTTGGAATTGATCGACCTCCGGTCGCCAAAATGACCTTTCTTGTGTGTAAGACTCCCTGCGAGTGGTAAATCAGAAATTCATGGCCATGACCTGTGACACATTCGATAGCATTCACGCGACGGTTTGATTGAATCTCAACCCCCAGTTCACAACATCGTTCCACAAGGGCGCGCAGGACGGTTCGAGCATCGTCGGTGACCGGGAAAAGCTTCCCCGTGTCTTCGCGTTTGAGTTCAACTCCTAACGAGGAAAACCACCTTATGGTCCGATCAACGGAGAATGCCGCCAGCACGTTGTTGATAATTCGACGATTTCCAAAGTAGTCAGTGGGAGTGACGGCTTCGTGTGTAACATTGCAACGGCCGCCACCAGAGATGAGGATCTTGGCGCCGATCGTTTTTGCTCCATCGAGCAGCACGATCTTCATTTTATGTTCACCCTTCTCAACTGTCTCTGCGGCGAAGACTGAGGCGGCCAGCCCAGCGGCGCCCGCGCCGACCACGGCAAGATCGTACATGACATCCTGTATAGACATTAGAGATTTTTAACTGCCAGTTAACACCTTACTAATCTTCCGATGCTAGTATTCCGCTTGTGCAAAGGCGTCTCGTCAGTGCTGATATAAATGAAAGCAGGAGGGGGGGCACGATGATCTGTCAAAAATGCAAAGGCCTGATGGTGAAAGAATGGCGACCGGAGTTTTCCCAGGAGGCTGCGGTGCTCCGCTGCATCAATTGTGGGCTGGTCCTTGATCCATTGATTGCACAGAACCGCATGACGCTCTTGCGTACAAAGCAGCAGATTTTGAATGCGGCTTAACGGTTCGTTCGAGATCGTGAACCACTTCGGTCGGTGCGCCCGACTTAACAAACCGACAGAGGTGGGTAGGTGTGGACGTTGCGCTTGTGGTTAGACCGAAAACTCCGCCCATAAGAATGTGTGATCCGAGGGATCTTTCGCTCGCCGCGGCTCGACGTCCACCTCTGCCCTAATACAGCGCTCCGCTAACGAGACCGTCGCTAGAATGTGGTCAATTCGCCAACCTTTATTCGCCTCCAGTGAGCCTGGCGCCCGATAATCCCAAAACGTATACTGCTGTCGATCTGGATAGAGTTTCACAAATACGTCCTGAAATCCCCACGCCAGCGTGTTGGTATACGCCCGTCGCGCGTCCTCGTGATAGCAGACATGCTTGAGATGTTTCTCCGGGCTGTGCACGTCCATCGGCCGAGGAGCCACGTTCATATCACCACACCAGATGGCCGGTTTGTCCGGCGACATATGCTTTTCGAAATACTTGTAGAGTCGACCGTACCAGCCAAGCTTGTATTGATACTTGGGGGAGTCGATCTCGAAACCCTGCGGCACATAAGTATTGACAATGGGAATCCCCTTGATTACTACACACAAAAGCCGAGCATCTTCCGATTCGCCTCCATCATCAAACCCATATGAGATTGCTTCCGGCTTCTCACGGCTCAATAGCGCGACTCCATTATACGACTTCATCCCCCGGTAAGTGATGTTGTATCCCGACTCCGTCAATGCCAGCAATGGAAACTCGCTGTCTTGAACTTTGGTTTCTTGAAGACAGAGAACATCGGGTTTCTGATGGGCCAGCCAGTCCAGCACGATCGGCAAACGCTTGCGAAGAGAATTGACGTTGAAGGTTGCGATTTTCATGAGGATCCTACCAGACACTCAACCTCTCGCATCCTAGCAAATGAGCCATGGAGGCACAAGACAGGTGGTATCGTCTGTAGATAGCACATCATCTGTCCGCTTTTTGTAGCACGTGATCTGTCCGGTTTAGGGTGCGCCCTCAAGGAGGGCCACCATGACACGGGCGAAGATTCTACAGGAGGTGAGACAGATGCGGTTTGAAGAACTGTATGCACG
>CBDDRB010000009.1:0-39948 GCA_965232965.1 uncultured bacterium | reverse complement strand
ATCAACGACGAGCGTATCAAAGCTGAAACCGCCGTTCGTGTCTCCTTGATCTCGCTTTCCAGGGCATTTGGTGGCGGTTGGGCCATCGAGAGCCCAGTGAGCCAAGGCAATGATGAAATCAATGTCGGAAAAAGCTCAGGTCTCCCTGTGGAGGCAAACCAATAGAACGCGATTGGTGACCGGTTACCCTTTCACCCCATCAAGTGGAAGGACCCATGCTAAGACCAAATAGATGCTTTCCCACGATTACTACCATTTCTCTGATTGTGGCTATCCTGTTCGGAAGCGGCTGTGCAACAACTTCCCCTTCTCCATCTCAAACGTACAACGCCGAGTTGGAGTATCTGAAATCGCTGCATCAGGCGGGTCCTGTTACTGAGCCTCAGCTCGTCGTCTTCTTGATGCAGCAGTTCATGAATGCCAATCAGCAGCACGCCGGCATCGCGTTCTACGAATCCTTCCTGCAAAAGCACGGAGGGCAGCTTTCTCCCGAGCAAACCGGGTTATACCTGAGCGCCTTGGGCGTCCTGCGCGCCTCTTATGCCAATGAGGTGCCTCTCTTGAGTCGAATCGCTTGGGTGAATAAGACGATCGAGATCCTGGAGCAGGCGCGTAGTCTCACCAAGAACGACTACTTTCTCGTACGATGGATGATAGGCGTTGTCTATGCGCAGCTCCCCGATCGATTCAACAAGGCTGACGCCGCCTTGACCGATCTCAAATGGTGTGTGGACAACATCGCGAAGGCACCCCATGACGGGTGGCTGCGCGAGCCGTACTATCACCTGGCCGTGCTATACGATCGGACCAAAGATTCACAACAGGCGCAAGCCTATTTGCAACTGAGCGGCCATGACCGCTTCAACAAACCACTCACACTGACTACGCCGTATGCGGTCAATGCCACCAAAGGCTTTACGTTCCATCCCAAGCGATTAAGAGAAATCGTTCCCGGCAAGATCTTTAATCTGTCGGGTTTTGAGTTCACCGAGTATTACTTCATCGTGTCAAAGGACGGCAAGGAGCTGATTTCCATCGACGCTGGCACCCGGCCCGACGCGGCGCAGGCCGCTTACGAGTTCTTGCGACATCGCTTTCCTGACCTCCCCCCCTTGACGACGGTCTTTGTGACTCATAGCCACTGGGACCATATTGGCGGGCATCGTTATTTCCACGATTTGGGGCATGTAAAGTTCTACGCCAGGGACAACTATCGTCAGGAGTTGGAGATCGTTGGCCCAGGCACGCGAGGATTTCGCTACTTTTTTGGCAGCGATTTTAAGGATGATTTCATTACTGATTTCAAACCCGATATCACCGTCGACACACGTACAGAAATTACTATAGGAGGAACTCGCTTTGCTCTCATTCCAGTTCCCGGTGGAGAAACGATCGATGGACTCTTTATTCATGTGCCTGAACACGACACGCTGTTCGTCGGTGATTTCATCATGCCGTATCTCGGCGCTCCCTTCGTTGAAGAGGGCGACCCCGCGGGACTCTTAGCAGCCATTGACGTCGTTGTCTCATTAAACTCTAAGCACCTGCTCCACGGGCATGAGCCGCTCACGCGGATCTGGAGTACTGGGGGCATGCTCGCTAATCTCAAAATCCATCTCGAATGGCTTTATCAGGAAACTCTGAAGGATACCCGGAATGGCATGAGCCGAGCGGCGATCCATCAACAAAATCTGATGCCGCCATTCATCCATCAGAATCCCGAGGTGCACTTCCCCTTTCTCGTCATGCGAGAGAATGTGATAAACCGAATATACGATCAGAACATCGGCTACTGGCAGCCCGACCTTCAAGGCATGGACCATCTTAGTCAGGAAGAGTTCGGGTTGTTATTGACGCACTACTTAGAGCGTTCAGAACAACAGCTGGTCAGTGCCATTGAAAACATGCTGGAGAGCGGCGACCACGCACTCGCGGCACGCACAACGACATGGGCACTGACTCAACATCCGTCCAGTGCCAAGTTGCAGGAACTCAGGAAGATGGCTTTCTTGAAGCAGAAAGAGAAATACCAAGAGCTGAGCCCCTTCAAGGTTATTGTGTACTCGGAGGCTATCCAGCATGGAACGCCACAGTTGCAGCATGCCCTGCCTAACAAAGGCATGGAGGCGGACGCTCCCTAATGTAGCGTGTTGTGCCCCACTTAATATTTGGACAAAGAGATGACCCATGGCCACCGGACAGTATCGTCTATACGGAGAGTTTCACGGCGTATGATGTGCTGGATGTCTCGGAGTTTCCCCACCGGCGCGTCAGCCACCGCAAGGTCTTCGTGACCAAGAGGGGACATCATATCAAGGGGATTGAGACCTTCTGGAACCAAGCGAAGCGGCATTCGCGTCGCTTCAACGGCCTTACGCCTGACAATTTCTACTGGTTTTTGAAGGGGTGTGAATGGCGCTTCAATAGCGGCGGTCACCACAGCTGCTCAAGCAGCTGAAATACTGGTACAAATCAACCAAGCATGAGCGATGAGCTATGCCAGCCCCAAACCCTTCCTAAAGGCCAAGGCTCAATGGAATCAATGGAAACAGTGAATGGCACCTAAGAGCCTGAAAGTAGAGGAAAAAGGGGGAAACCATTTAAAACACCGAGCCATATTAAAATGTCTTGTTCACATTCGTAAACCGCAGGTCGTCCGTTCAATCCGGATCGCCGGCTCCATCCTTACCCATGGAATTTCAGGGAGAGGTTTATAGCGGGCTGGGGATGACCTGCTTTTGCTACCACTTTGCTACCATGTTCGAAATCAGGCCCACCGTCGAGCCTATCCAAATACGCCCAGGAGTTTTCTAGCAAACCGCAGGTCAGGATGTCAGTTCTTGCTAATGTTTCAATTCGTATCGCACTATCTCCAACAATTGCGACATACTAAAGGGCTTTTGAAGGGTCCATCGTGCTCCGAGCAGTTTCGCAACATCCAGGACATTCTTTTCCCCTCCTTCACCTGAGATCGCGATCACTTTCGCGTGGAGGAATTGACGCGTCAGTGCCAGAATCAAGTCCAACCCACTCATCTCAGGCATGGCAATATCCGTGATGATCAAATCCGTCGGTTTGAGGCGATATAGGTCAAGTCCGATCCGGCCGTTGGTAGCTTCCTCCACCTTATACCCTGCGGCTTCAAGCGTGGTGCGAAGGAGCGCCCGGATAGGCTCCTCGTCATCGATAATCAGAATGGTTGCCATCGTCAGAGACGCGCCCGTGAGTCCGTGCCAGGAGGGAATCCCTTCGTGTGGACATGGGTCCTTCTCAACCGATCGTCATGCGGCAATCCCATGTGAGGGGTTCGGCTCGACGGTATCCGTGCTCCTTCTCCAGTTGGGCGACCGTGCGGTCGCTTCTTGCCAGCTATTCTAAGACGCTGCTTCTCGAACAGCAGGACGTCGCCCGCATATACTCCCGGCTTAGAAGTCCTTCTTGTTCCGTACGCCGTTGCCTTACGGCGCCAAGGTGAAGTCCTGCGTTTGATTCGCCGCGGAAATGTCCACGTTGGAGAACTGAGGTGCGTAACCAGCCGAGGACGCTTGGACCGTATACTTGCCACCAATCGATTGTGGCGATGGAGGTACAGGTTGTTGGGTAAACGCTGCTATCGGCAATGGAAGAGTTGTGCTACCAGAGGCAAGCCATGGACTGTCAATTGGAAGCATCAGGTTATAGCCATAGTCGTCATGTTCTAGTGTGATTGCTAGCACATCGGCGACCTGTGATTTCACTGTCACGACTGGACCACCAACCAGCTGTTGCCTCGCAACGACAAAGACCACTCGATCATCAGTGGGTGGGGGTGGGGCTGGGTCGAACGTTACCGTGCCACTGATAGACCGACTGGGAGGCACCAATGTGATTGCATTGACCGGAGTTCGAACGGCATCGGTGCTGACTGCAATAATACTGTTGCTAGTTGGGACCAGAACTCCCGAAATGACTGTTGTCGCATGGTCGACTGCGGTGATGACGACGTCGAAAGTCCCTGAGCTTCCCTGCTCAACAAGATTGGCGAGGAAAAATTTCCCCGTGATTGTGTTTGGCACAATCGAACGAACAATATTCCCGCTCTGCTGGGCCGACACGGCGACATTGCTACCAAGCAGATTCGTATCGACGAAGCCCTCGATGCCGTTCAGCACAAAGGGGATTACTTTGATCACTGGCTTGAGCTTGTACTTAGCGCTGCCGGTTTTCACGATGGAATGGCAGGCATCGAAGTCCAGCAACAGATCGACTCGCTGTCCGGAAGGCACATCGAACTCATGGACCAACTTGATACCGGATTGCACGGCACTCGGAGTATCAAGTGGCTTCTCCGCTTTTATATCCGACAACACAACGGAGTTGTTGGGGGGAATGCTCCCATTGTTGGGACTCAACACCAAGCGGACCTGAGTATAATGTCCTGACGGCAGAGATATATCTCCAAGCGATAAGAGCGCGCCATTGTCTTGGGTGGGATCGTTAAACTCCAGGAGATTGATTCGCTTTGGAGGATCGAGCACGATATCGCTCCAACCGGCGGCATTTACGTTGTCCGTATTGGTCTGATGTATCCGCACTTTGCTGACAGTGACATTTACCGCATCGAAGCCGCAGGCCGGTGCATCCGTCAACGAAACGCCCAGCGTGCCTGGTTGTGCCGTAGCCCCGCCACCGTCACCGCCACATCCTGCGACGAGAACAGCCAGCAGAAATCCCATTATCCACATGACCGGCTTGGAGCGGTTTTCAATCTTGTTCATGTATCACCCCCAGTTCTCTGTAAGCTGTTTTTTCAGTCGTTTTATTGATTTGGGCATTTTATCCCAATTATTATTCCGATTGAAAGACGGAATACTTTGGTTTAAAAATCCCATGGGTATATTTGAGGCACACCCACCAAGCCCAGATCGCCATGTCTCCTACATGTTGATAAAATCAGTACGGGATATCAGGCAATGATATCCAGAGAAATCTTGACGATCATCGATCGACCTAAGGCATGACAGCTAAAATCATCATTACTCACGCGCACTTCCGTTGCAAACCGTTGTTCTCGCGAACGGGACGAGGCCGGAGGCCCAGACACATTGCTTTTGCCGAAACCGTGGGACTATATTCCCAACATGACTCAACCCAGGCACTTGCAAGCCCTGTCCGCTTCCACTATCCGCCTTCTACGACCGCTGGTGAGAATGCTCCTCCGGAACAACGTCTCCCATAGAACGTTCGCCGAGCTTGCCAAATTGGTCTATGTGGAAGTCGCGAACGCTGAGTTCGGGATTATAGGCAAGAAGCAGACGACATCCAGGGTCGCCATCCTCAGCGGATTGACGCGCAAGGAAGTGCAGCGAATATTGGCGCAATCACCCCATGCCGAAACTGTTACTGAGGAAGAGTATCACCGGGCTTCGCGGGTCATTACAGGCTGGGTGCGGGACCCTGATTTTGGGGATGGGAAGGGTCACCCTCATCCACTTCGGATGGAAGGGAAGCGCGCATCCTTCGGTGCATTAGTCAAACGTTATAGTGGGGATATCCCTGTTCGCGCGCTGTTGGATGAATTGCTGCGAGTCGGCGCGGTGAAACAACTGAAAGATGGACGGATTTGTCTACTCGCTCGTGGATACATTCCTCGGACAGGTCCGGTTGAGAAATTGAAAGTGCTTGGGAGCGACACCGCCGACTTGATCGAGACCATTGACCATAACGTATACCAAAAACCCACCAGACCACGCTTTCAGCGCAAGGTCATGTATGACAATGTGCCCGTGGAGGCAGCAAGGGAATTTCAGATCCTCGCTGCCGCGCAGGGACAGGAACTCTTGGAGGCGATCGATCGTTGGCTCTCCCATCGAGATCGTGATGTCAATCCCGCTTCGCGGGGGACCGGCCGTGTGCGTGTGGGGCTTGGAATCTATCATTTCGAAGAACTCTTGGATTCTGGCCGGGACCATTCACAATCATGAGATCACCCGCGAGAGAACCGGTCCTCCTTCTCGTCCTCTTGCTCATGATGCTGGTATCGTGTGGGCGTCCGGAAGCTGGCGGGGGTATCGGCGGGACAGGCAACACTGCCACGGTCGTATCCGGCCCGATTACCAATACGAGCCCCAACAATGTTTCGGTTTCAGGCTCCGACTATAACACCAGGTCGACGGTGATGACGGTAGATGGGGAACCCGCCCACCAAAGCGACCTCAAAAAAGGCATGGTGGTTCTCGTCCACGCTACGGTGGCCCACACGTACGGAACCAATGAGCCTCCTCAAGGCACGGCCAACACCCTCCTCTACGAAGATACCGTCGAGGGGGTCGTTCAAACGGTGGATCCGGATGGGTCGAGCCTCGTAGTCTTGGGCCAGACGGTGGTGATTGCGACGACGACCATCATTGATCCCAGCATCCCCGGACAGACTATTCTGAGCCTCATGCCTGGTGACCTCATAGAGGTGAGCGGGTTCGTCACGGGAGACGGGGTCATTGTTGGCACGCTCATCGCCCTGAAGTCCGAATCCCCTGACTACGAGGTCAAAGGTTTCATCAAGAACTATGATGCCGCTCACGAAACATTCGAGGTCGGGGCCGTAACCGTCGATTATCGGCACGCAGACGTGAGCGCGATGCCCAATGCCTCATCGAAAACGTGGAACGGCCTGCTGGTGGACGTCCGTGGAAGCCACGTCTCACTCGGAGGTCATGGTGCGTACGCGGTACAGTTCATCGCGACCAAGATACAGCCGGAAGGGCTGGGCATTGGGAACAGCGCGAAGGCCGAGGTTGAAGGATTCGTGACTCTGATGCTTGGGCAAAGTGACTTCAATCTCGGCAATGTGCAGGTGCAGACGACCGCTGGCACGACCTTCAAAGGGGGAACTCTCGACAACATCCTGCTCGGTTCTCATTTGAAGGTGAAGGGTGCGCTGGTCGGCGGCATCGTGCAGGCGACTAGAGTGGAATTTGAAGGAGAAATAGATTTGGAAGGGAGTGTCGCAACAATCAATCCAACCAACAATACGCTGACGTTGATTGGCTTAGCAGGTCTTGTTATCCAATTCGATAGCCAGACCGCACTTCAGGGCCAGGGGAACCCACGGCTCCTCATTGATCTCCGCAGCGATGACCATCTATATATACATGGACCACCACGTGGTGAGAATGTCGTCTTGGCCGCAAGAGTAGTACGGAATACCGCCAGTCCGAACGTTCAGCTGCAGGGCTTCGTCACGACGGCTGCAGACCCCAATGTCGTGCTACTGGGGACGTCCATCGACACGTCGTCGATTGTTGAAAGTGGATTTAAGGGATCGCTGGGAGTGAAGGGACGAAATGCATTCTTTACCGGCCTCTCAAACGGAATGACCGTGAGCCTCGGTGGCACCGTCCTAGGCGATACAATCGCCTGGTCATCGGCCTCGCGTGATGATTAGGTTTAGCCGACATGTTATTTCCCATCCAATGGCAACCAGTGAAAGATTTATCAATTGACAGATTGGATCGACGAACGGTCATGCTACACGCTGCTACCAGGACAGGACAATCTAGCCCCATCAGGCCCCCCATATCGGGAGCATCCTGTGTTGTGGTTTCTTGTGGGGTTAGGATGTCCGAGGTTGGGACTATCGGAGTTTCGTAAACCGCAGGTTGTCCGCTCAATTCGGATCGCAGCTCCACAAACCTCTCTGATGATGTAACCAGCTGACAATTTCGAATCGCTCCGCTGTCTAGTCAGTTCCGCCAGCGTACCCAAAAGTGTCATAGGCCGCTCCTCCAAACATCAAAGTCCCAGAAATGGTGTCAGTTGCTGAGGTTCAGTGCGGTAGCCACTAGGAGCCTTCCTAGCTCTATCAACTCTCCAGGGCGCGTAGAGTTAATAAATAATATGAAGCTTTTCATGCCGAACGGGAGGTCATCATGGTTATGATTCCCAAGACGATCGGTGCCATCTTTGGTGCGTGCATCCTGTGTGTTGGTTTGTCCTATGTCTATGCTGCGCATCCACAGGCGGAAACAGATCAATCGGATGATAGGGGATCGCAGGGCAATCAAGAGATGATCAAGGGAGACTCGACACCTAAGAAAGGTCAGGAAGAGAAAGTTGACGAAACAAAATTGAAAGAAGAGAAAAAGCAGGCCAAAGAGGAATTTGATAAAAAGAACGCTCAAGGCCGAGAAGAGATGAACCGCAAGGTGCCATTGAGCCCGCCCCAAAACAACTAAAGCGAGTCACCGTTGAAGGCATATTTGTGGGACAGATCCGAAAGAGTGGGTACTTATCCAGTCTCTTGCCGCAGAGACAATTCCCGTCGAGATGTCAGGAAGCTTTAGGAGCTGTAGGCAGGGGTGAGTATGGAAATTCTTCGCTTTGCGCGGTGTGACTCATTACCGGAAGGAGTGCGCTTAGTTGGCTGTATCGGGGATGAGAAAAACCCTCAAAGCCAGGCGGTAATTTGGGAAATACCTGCGACGGACGCTGAACCCGTCGTGCGAGTCATGACGGCAGCGGAGGCACGTCTGGTGCAGCGGCGTTATCTGAGACAGCAGATGGAACTCACCGAGCTTAACGCCAAAGCAAAGCGTGGCGAGAGTGTCGATGAAGGCACTATGCTTGAGATCATGAATAGAGACGTGTTTGTGAGGACCCGTGCGGAGGTGGTGGCAGAGGCGTAGATGCCAAGGAAGATGCCCAGGCAGGGGGAATACAAATAATTCGCCAGCCGTTCTCCTGGCTGGGGTCTAGATCAAGCCAACAGAGGAACCCTTCTTCTTGTCATACTTATGAGTATCTCTCAAAAAAGAGTGGTTCAGAATTCCTTAGTGTTACAATGCTCGTAAGAATGCCGTGAGACTTTTCTTCTCTGCGTCGGTCAATTGCGTCCCCCCTACCACATTGAAAAATTCCACGGCATCTTCGAGGGTGAGCAGCCGTCCATCGTGCAAATAGGGCGGAGAATCTTTGATACCTCGCAGCACAAAGGTTTTGATCGGGCCGTCGCCTTCCGCTCCGAATCGTTCCAGCTTCAAATCGTGCATCATATGATCAGTATAAGCGGGCGGCTGATGACAGGCAGCGCAACGTGCTTTGCCAAAAAACAGCTCTTCACCTTGGATTTCCTGCTCCGTGGCCTGCTTGCGGTTCAATCTGCCGGTCATTGGATCGAGCTTCGGGGCCGGGGGAAAATCGATCATATTTTGCATTTGGGCCATATGGGCGACCTGAAGCCGGTCGATCATGTTGATGCCTTTTTTCATCGCCCGGATCGAATCGCCATTGAAATAGGCTGTGCGCTGTTCAAATTCCGAGAAGTCTTCTACCGAGCGAAGACTGCGTTTGGATCCATGGATTTGCTGATTAAACAGCCCCCGGAGGCTGGTTGTGTCGATACGAAGCCGATCCAACTGTGGCCTGGTGTCGGGATTTAAGTGGAATTGTCCGGTCGAATGAAAATTCACATGACAGTCAAGACAGGAGACGCCCAAGCTGGGCTTCGCCGTTTTTCGATCGTGCGTCGCATTGAATTCTTCTTGGGGAAATTGCGTCACCAAGAGCCGGAGTCCATCGAGCTGCACCGGCGTGACGAGACCCCGAAAGAGCCGATCAAAGTTGTCGGCGTCCAGCACTTCTCCTTGGGAGACATCCCCCAGTTCGGGATGCGTCGTCAGAAAAATAGGCGGGGGGAATTCAGGAAGAAAGCACTCGGGAAGGTCGAAGTCCACATCAAAGCGCTCCAGCCGGGGAAATTGTTTAATTTGCACGAAGGGAAACACCATGCCACCTACTTCATGCTTCACATGCGGCAACCGATGAAATCCAGCGGGAAATAGATTCTTGCTCTTGATGTCCTCTGCCTCAAGCCCGCCAAGCTTGTCCCATGTGAGTCCATTCTTCAATTGTATCGTGGGACCGATGGGTTGCGGTTTTCCGTTGGTCATCGTCACCAACGGCTGAGTGCGGCAATCCATCTTATATCGCTCTGCCAGCAATTGTTTTTGCTTCGCCAGTACCTTGGGTTTCTCAGCCATATCTTTCGCTTTGACCTGTTCCGATATTTTTTCAGGATCCTGCCCGGAAGGCGCCCCGAATGCGTCATACGAAAAATCTACGCCATCGAACCCTTTTGTCTTCGTCTCCGCAATTGACCCGTTGTGGGTCGCCTTCGTTGAATGTTTCTCCGCCTTGGGCGGGGCACTCTCTCGTTGTTGTGACAAGGCTTCGCCACTGAAGAATATGCAGATCCCCCAGAAGCTCACAGCCCCTGTCATGACAAAGACTGTCAGCCGCGATGAGTGCCATCTTGATAACATGATATGCCTCCCTCTCCCTCCAGTACGTGGGTCTCTTGTCTTCATCGTTCGGGTTGTGCGTGGACAGTCACGATAGAATGACTGAATTGGAAATGTACGATCTCCCTCAGTTAGACACCTATAGAGACGACTGTAATGTTCTTCAGCTAGACGACGTAGCTAGGTAAGCACCTAGTCTTTGTAGATTGATAATCCGGCCGGCATCACGTCATTCATTGGCACATAGTGTGGTGATAATGAGATGACTCGATCTTGCTAGGGGGCTTCCTAGCTTTGCGTCCTCACGAAACCTGGCATGGTCCAAGAGACAAAATGCTAGGGGTCCTCCGAGTGGGTAGGGACGGTACATTTCCCATCGTGCTTTTATTGAGATACCTCTCGGCTGTCGGAGTGGTATTGGTGACCGGCTGTGCCTTCGTCATGAATCCTCCTGTGCACCCGCTGAACACTGGTGAAATCCAATTCGATCCTCCTACCATCCACACGATCGGGCTCACGCTTCCGGTGTTATCGGGCGACGAAAATTTTGATGCATCTGTGTTGGTGTTCTATCGGCCAAGGGGAAGTTCGTTGTGGAAGGGTGCCCTGCCGCTTCAGCGTGTGAGGACGGCCACCCTCTCGCGGCCAGACCCCACTCCATTTCCGATTGCCGAACAGTTTGCAGGTAGCATCTTCGATCTCGAGGCAGACTCTGACTATGAGGTCAGGCTGGATATTAACGATCCTGATGGAGCACGGACGGTCAAGACGGGGAACATTCGTACACGGCCACTGCCCCTTGATGGTCCGGTCTCGCCGCGTCTCATTCCAATTGATTCTTCTGAGGCCCTTGCGGAGGCGATCGCTCGTGCCTTGCCCGGTGACGTGATTGCCTTGGCTTCCGGAGTCTATACGGGCCCGTTGAAGATCGAACGGAGCGGAACGGCAACCGATCCGATCGTGATTAAAGGAGAGGGTGCCGGCAAGACAATTCTGCAAGCTCAGGGAGCCGAGTTCGGCGTGAGCATCACTGGTTCGTATGTGATCGTGGAAGATCTGACGATCCGGCTGAGTGCGTGGGGTATGCGCATCACGGACACGAGGGACGTGATCGTGCGACGGATTCGCGTCATGGACGTGCAGTACGGCATCAGGGCAACCGGTGGGGCAAACAGGAATTTTTATATTTGCGACAACATCCTGATCGGCAATGGCGTGACCTGGCCGGACTACAGTTCACGGACTTGGAACTTTGAAGGCATCGTCATCACGGGGACCGGTCATGTCGTGTGTCATAACACACTCAGCGGCTTCGGGGATGCGCTCGGCCTCTCACAGCAGACGGCGATTCCCAATCGAGCTATCGATTTCTACGGCAACGACGTCTTGTGGGGCGGCGACGACGGGATCGAACTCGACTATAGCGAGCGCAATGTGCGCGCGTATCGCAATCGTTTCGGCAATGTCGGTATGGGCATGAGTTTCCAGCCCATCTGGGGCGGGCCTGTATATGCGTTTCGAAATGTGATCTACAATACCGCGAATGCACCGTACAAACTCAACCAGGACCCGAGCGGCTTCCACATTTTTCACAATACTGCGCTCCGCCCTGGGTGGGCGTGGACGCAATACGGGTACCACGTTTCAAATTTTTCTTTCCTCAACAACCTCACCATCGGCACCGAAAATGCTGTGTATGTGCAATCGGCCATCCGGTTTGCCCGTATCGATTACAACGGGTGGGCGCCGGACGGTCAGTTCACGTTTACGGAGAGGTGGAGTGGATTTGCCGAATTGCACAATGATTCCCCTTATGAGCGTCATGGTGTACTCTTGCGGCAACCTGTCTTCGAATCGCCCATTCATATTCCAAAATCGTTTTCTGCCTTCATGCGAATACCATCCTCGGTTCAGCTTCATCCTTTGAGCAATGCTGTGGATGCAGGATGTCGCATTCCCAATGTGAATGATGACTATACAGGTCAGGCACCTGACTTGGGAGCCATCGAATATGAACAAGCCGAACCTACATATGGTGTGCGCTCGGTCTCCGGCAAGACCCGCGATGGACTGGGAGAAGCACGTTTGAATACAACAGGCCGCTGAGTGAAGTAGCCCAGGTAGCCCACCGTTCAAGTTCTAGTGAATGTATCACTATACCGGCCTCGCAAAGCGATCCATGGAACAGAGCCGGCACGAGTATAAGAGAAAGGCCGTTTGCCTCTCATGGATGGACGTCATGAATTTTTACTGAGATGACCCCATTCGCGTCGCTTCGACGAACTGCTCCGTGGAGTCGTCGATGGCCCGGCCTTGGCGGCCTTTGGCTCGGTGAATATAGAGCAAATCATGGCCGACACGGTGTTGAGGGGGTGGCGGGATCGTCATTTCATAAGGGACCGATCGATGGTGATCGGCCAGTTGTAGCGCTGGGTTGTACACGCTATTGAATTTCCAAAGCATCTTCACAAAATTTGTCTGACCACGCCACAGGTGCCCAGCGGCAATCTTGGCCGTGGATCGTAACGCAGTCCATCCTAAGTGTTTCATGTTCAAGACCTGCTGGGTCTTCACCAATTCTTCATAGAATTCTGCCAATGGGAGTGTGGTTGGCAGCACCGCATGTTGGATATCGAACAAGCGATAATCGCGGGTTTGGATCTTGCGCGGTTCTGTTAACCACATTTCCGTGCCAGGGTATGGAGTGTTGACACTGAGATTGACGATTTCGGGAATGTCGAGACACCACCGACGGATAATCTCAAACCGCTTCTGGTCCCAGTCGGGATCAGCGATCAAATTAATCGCCACGGTGATGCCGAGTGATCGGGCAAATTCCAGCGCCTCAAAATTCTTGCCCAGGGGAATGCGCTTGCGGTGCTTCAGCAGTCCTTCTTCATCAATGGCTTCGAGGCCGATGAACATATACTGCAGGCCAACGGATTTCCAGAACTTGAACACGTCCTTATTTCGCAGTAACACGTCACCGCGCGTCTCCAGATAATATTGTTTCTTGATTCCTTTCTTGGCGATTGCCTCTCCGATCGCCATGCCATGCTTGCCTTGAATAAAGGCCACATCGTCGACGATAAAAATCCCCGGCTCCTGAATGCGCCCCAGGTCTTCCACAATCCTGTCTGGGCTGATCATTCGGTAGCTGCGGCCATAGAAGGTCCAGGCGCTGCAAAACGAGCAATCCCATGGACAGCCTCGGGCGAATTCAATGGAGGCGCAGGGGTCTAGTACGCCGATGAAATATTTCCGACGATGCCGCAGCAGGTCCCGTGCCGGGCTTAGCGCATCGAGGTTTTCTGCGAAACGGGGAGGTGGCCCCGAACCGAATTGTGATACGACGCCGGGCACTCGCGAAAGAGCTGCACGATCATGTTCGATGGCCTGCAAGAGCTCCGGAATGAGCGCCTCACCTTCCCCTTTGAGAATGCAATCGATCGCTCCCGCGCCGTGCTCCAGGAACCGCTCTGCAATAAACGAGGCACTGTGGCCGCCGACGAACACAAAACTCTCCGGCAGTGCCTTCTTCGTGAGCTTGGCTAAATCGACAATTTCCGGTACGTTCGCCAGATAGTTGCAGGAAAAGGATACGACATCAGGATGCCAGGTGCGAAGCAGCGCAACGTAATCTCGATGGGTCTCGACCTGCAAATCAATAAGGCGGATCGTATGGCCGGCTTGGCGGATTGCCTGAGCCACTAACTCTAACCCTAGCGGCTCTAATCGAAGATAAATTTTCGTATACATTAACGCGCTGGGATGGACGGCAAGGACTTTCATCATGCCTCCTCTTTCCCATCATCAGCATGAGAAAAAGGCCATCATGCTGCTCCACAGTACTTGCTGCTATGGATGATTCCGCAACACTACGCATTTCAACAAACACGTGCCCCATTGCTGTCATCCCTCCTGTTTCCCGATGCCGGTGCAGGGATGTGAATGCAAGACCATAGGGTTAGGCGGCGTACCGGCGATGCTGTTCGTAGTAGGAGGAGATTTCCTTTTCAAGCTCTCTGGCAAAGACCAGCACCACGAGGCACTCCTCATGTGTCATCGGCCGATCGGATTGATGGGCATAGTCGATGAGCTCTTCGCAGATACGCAGGTACTTCTGCACCTCCGGTCCCAACTTCGATTCCATACTGAAACGGTATCATGTGACTCTCATCACCATGCACTCGGGAAAGCCCGAGCACATAGCAGTCTTATCGCAGCGTCGTAGCGACGGCACGCTATCTCGTTCTCACATGTAATCTCGGCTATGCCTGCTCCATATTCGAGAGATGGCAGATGATGCTCCAAGCGGGGAACATCTGGATGAAGGGGGGATCGCCTGAGCTCAGTTCAATGATGATCTTGACACAAAGGAAAGGCTCGGGTCCTTTCGGAGCCGAGCCTTCACTTCTTCTTCGCGAGGAGGACAATCATCGCGCGCCTGAAGCATGGCACATCTTATTCCTGTTTTGATGAATGCAGGCTGGGGAATCCCCTAGTTTTCGGATGGCAAGCAGCCCTGGAGGCCCCTCCCGCATACTTCCGCAACTTGCAGCGAAATCCACCAGGTCCCTCAGAAACCTTCGGGACTAGTTCTTTATCCAAAGTACGCAAGTCTATGTATCAGCTAGACTTTTCTGTTCATTTCTTATCCTGATCCTCAACCATTAAAACGATAGACACGATATATTTTGTTTTGATAGGGTGCGCCGTCAATGGCCCTCATGATTCAGACAGCGCACTCGACGGACCCTTCTATTATCCCCAGCCGCAAGGGAGTCTCTCGTGGTGTCTTCTTGTCTTGCGTCTCCGCGTCGTTCTTGGCTTCGCTCCTATTCCTGGTCTCAATTCCCGCCACAGTGTGTGCGTTTACTCAAGGCGATCTCTATCGCCAGGCCAAGGCTGCAACGGTTCTGATCGTCGGCATAAACGATGAATCCAATGCCCTCTCATTCGGTAGCGGAGTGGTCATCTCGGAGCAGGGTCTGGTGTTGACCAATGCCCACGTGGTTGAAGATTCGACCCGGCTCTTTGTCTATATCCGCAATCAAGCTATCGATTCTACGGCAGAAATACTCGCGATCGACTCCGATCTCGACATCGCCGCGCTTCGAATCCACACGGACACACCAGTGTCTGTCCTTCCACTGGCGTTGGACGTTGCGGACGAAGGCACTCCGACCATCGCCGTCGGATACCCGCGTGTAGCGGATGTGTTGCAAATGGGATTGACGTTGCATACGTCGGTCGTGCCCATGACGATTACCGGTTCAGCAATGGGGCGATCTCGAAAAGCCGGGCTGCCGGTTCCCTTTGTGCAAACGGCAGGGATGCTGAATGCCGGGAGTAGCGGGGGGCCTCTGGTAAACAATGAGACCGGTGAAATAACAGGGTTGGTAGTGCATACCGTGCCCTATCTGGAGCAGGTCAAGAATACTCGAGGTGAGCGGCTGGGCACCGCCATGATGAGAGCTGGTCTTAGCTATTCAATTCCTGTCTCTCGGCTCCGCAACTGGTTACAGAAAAACCACATTCCCTTTCCAGTGACTCAGAAGCTCGAGGTGCTGTTCCCACCAATCGAGCAGGAACAGCCCATTCGCGCATTCTTAACGACCGCTCATCTCCTTCATCTGATGGCGGCGGTCCTTCGCCAGGATCGCGATCTTCTGCTTCTCGCGATTCAACACTATGAATCGGCCTTGCGACTCGAACCGGAACGGCCTGATGCCTTGCGGAATCTTGGTCTCGCATTGGTGGCGGCGGGAGAGCTGGACCGGGCAGGGGCGACGTACGAGCGTGCATTTGCCCAAACACCGAACGACCCTGTACTCTTGAAAAATATGGGCGAACTCAGACATCGCATGCGAGACGATGCGGGCGCAACGGAGCTGTATCGAGCGGCCGTTCGTCAAGACGCCTGCTTGGCAAGTGCATCCTCAGGCCTTGGAATGGTTCTCCAGGCCCAAGGTCGAGGGGATGAAGCCATTGAAGTCTTCAAGCGTGCGGCAGCCTGTCCCTTATCTTCTTCGCATGCCGCCTATCATGCGGGCCTCGTCTTGGAACAGCAGGGACTAGGTCAAGATGCACTGCAGGTATGGGAGGGTTTTCTGAGCCGTACGCAGAATGCACCTGTCAACGAGAGACCCTTTCTCAACAAGATTCGGCAGCGGATCGCCCAACTTCGTGCGATCCACACTCCGCATAGCTCAGGAACCGGCTTAGCCCCTTCACGCGCAGAATCGGCTGTCACCAAAGACGCGTACTGATCCTGTACCCGCTAATTCTCATTCCAATCAGTATGCAGGCGGACAATGAACCGAACGAGCACTCGAACGCTCCGTGTACATCCTGGTACGTAGCTGCGAGAACCAGTTCGAAGTTCGAGAGTCCGCCTTCGCCCCGACATTCAGATCATCACCGCAACTCTTTCTGGGAATGAGAGGGTGACGGTAACTCGATAGCTTTCGGAAATTCCTCAAGTGTGACGATCGACTGCGCTTCTCCGGTCGACGTGAGCTGCGCTGCGATATTGTCTCCGACCTTCGGCAGATCCTCCATCTTGGTGTCCCTAGTGACCTTCAGATGTGTTTCACCTCCTTCGGGGGTCCTCACCCAATACGACTCTTCGATCCTCAGGATTTGTCCCGTGATGTTTCGACATGGGGAATTTGTCGAACAGGTATACGTTTGGGGACTAGCCTGGGGAAAGGCCACCGACTTTTCTCCTGTCACTGCTTGCTCTTGACCAAACGACATCAACGGGAAGCTTAGGAGACCCCAGACCATCATCCCTATTTTCATGTAGCTGTTCATAACGTGCTCCTTTGTCTATATGATTTTCGTTTCAAATCATTTCATTCGATCTTGTGAATCGACAGGACGCGTTTCTGATCGTCCACCTCGCTCACCTTTGCCTCGATACGATCTCCACGACTAATGAGTCCGTTCATTTGAGTGGTCGCATCGACGTGCAGGTTCACTTCTTTCCCGTCAAATCGCTGCACATGAAACATATTACCGTCCATGTACAACACTTCGCCCTTCACCGTCTCAATGCCCTGCCGTGTGTCTTCATCGCACTTCATCAGACTCGACTGAGCGCCCTTCCTATCGGTACATGAATCAGGCTTCATGTTCTCATTTGCTTGAATAGGACTCGACAGACTCAAGCACAGCATGAAACTACACGAGGTGATACCGATGATTTTGTCGATAGCCTTCATGAATCCTCCTGGGTTAATGGTCCGACGATTCTATAACCGTATCCTCCCTCGGGAGTTCTTGGACCTGGTAATACTCCTGGTTTTTAGAAGAGTTCGGAATCTATGGAATCGTGTTCTCCTACCATCTCGGCGGACATATGTTGGGAAAAGCGAGGACGGGTATGGATATGGAGGGCTTAGTCTGATGGATGAGACGCAAGCAGTTGGCGCGGGACAATTGATACTTCGTTTGAGCAAGAACTTTCTGAACCATTATAAGCGCTAACCGCAAAATAATAGCGGGTGTCAAGATCAAGGTTCGTGATCGTAGCTGATGGGGAGTCAACGGATATCTCCCTTTCGTATCCGCAGCTACCAGATTGCATTGATGACTGCCGACCGTAGTGGACAAAATAGGATAAAATCGAAGCATCCGGCACCGGCTCCCATGTGAGACGTGCAGTGCCGCCCGTGCCATGATCATCAGGAGAGACCGCGAAGGTCGGTTGGCCGCTGGTGTCTCCTCCTCCGCATCCGGTCAGAAGAGATATCATTATAAGAAGCAAGCCGACAATGCTGAGCGACGGGCAGGCACACACGCTGAAACTAGTCCCTCTCAGAGTCATGTCGCACATGGCTTGCTCGACGAAGAGAGAAGTAGGCTTGCTTCAAGTAAGACCACCTGAAGATACGGGTGCCCTCAACGAGCCGTTACCAGGGGAAACCCTAGTTTAGTATGGTGGGATCACTAGGAAGGCAGGTTGTGGCTTATGGGGAGGGGGGAGGTTGATCCATTATTCGAGCTTCTTCAATGAATCTTATTCTACGGCGTCGCCTGAACCGTGTGGGAGAGTAACTCCGGGAGGGGCTATGCTGCTACGGCTCATTTCACCGGACGGTTGATCGAAAAACCTCTTTGTGAGCAGCTGAATGCAAGTCTGGAGAATATCCAGCTCCTCTTTGGTCAATGTATCGTGCGTGATGGGGTCGGTCAGTAGTTGATTGCACGAGTGCATAAATTCTGCGATGGGCTTGGTGAGTTTGGGCATATATGACCTGCCTTTCTCGAGAATGAGAGGCTAAGGCATTAGAAGATATTCGGTCGAAACTCCCGGGACACAGATCCTAAATACACAAATTGTGCCGGAACGTCCCGGCAGGTCCTTGGGATAGAAAATGTCTTTCCAGCTTGGATAGGTCCACCCTGATGTACCGACCAATATCTGTGCCATGTATCAGCGCTTCACCTCTCACTTCTTCGAGCCTCTAGTGGCCGTGATCATTCACCTTGTTCGTTCACCCTATTCACACAATTGGTATTCTTCTGTTACAAGTTCGAATAGAATTGAAGACCTCGCAGGGACCACGCTTACTATACGCGCTTCAGAGAGTCAGGGCGGCTAGGTTGCCGCCTAGTTTGCCGCCGAAGAAGCGATCGGAAAACATACTGTATGCTGTACTACGCGAGGGGTTTGAGAAGTTGAGATACGAGCTTGAGAAGTGGATACTCCCATTCGAAAAACTGGTGCTTACCATCTTCTGTGACAATTTCGACAATGAACATTGCGCCGTCTTGGCTGCGCGCCCCTTTGACGCTTAAAGGATCGGCCAGGGGTTCTTGTTCCGGACAAACAAGAACCTGGATTTCCTGCCCGGGCTGCACACTCTCAATCCTTGAACAGTTCAAGCTATCTCGAAAATCGATTACGTAAGTGAGGAAAGCGGATGTGGGCATACGGTACATTGAGTGAGGAACTCCTTTTGCCCTTGATTAGGTCATGGGGAGATATCCATTGAAAATTTTCACGCTCATGAAAGGCTAGCGCCTCTCACAGTGTGGGACATCGCGGCCATGATGTCTCTGCACAACGCGCAGTATCACCGGGATTCGCCGCCAGAATTCTCGGAACAAAGACATCCAGTCACGGCTTAGCCTGCTGAAGGATCTTCAGTGACAGGTAAATCCGTAATAGCCGGTCCATTGACCACTTTCCCAAACTTGTCGAATCGAGATCCATGACAGGGGCAATCCCACGTTTGCTCTGCGTGATTCCACGCCACAATGCCTTCTAAATGAGGGCACACGGCCGATCGTTCGTGCCGTCGGCCCGCCTCATCGCAATACACGGCAATCTTCTTCAACCCGCGACGGACGACGCTACCCGAACCTGGAGGGATGACTACCTCTTCTTTGATATCGCCCGGGGTGATCCAATCGACATATTGTGCAGCCATATTGAGAGTTTCCTTCGCAAAACTGGTCAAGGCACCGAGCGTCTTGCGAGACGGTTCATACAACGTCGACCAGGGATTGTCACGGCCTCTAATGAGGTCGGTCAATAGCATGCCGGCAATGGTTCCGTGAGTGATGCCGTTGCCCGAATCCCCGGTTGCGATATAGATGTTAGGTTCGTCCATCGGATTCCGTCCGATAAATGCCAAGCCATCGATTGTTTCCATCACTTGGCCCGACCATCGGAATGTCACGTCTCCCATCATGGGGAAATGGGCTCGTGCCCATTTCTCCAGATTCAGATAGCGAGCTTCGGCATCATCGGCCTGTCCTGTTTTGTGATCTTCTCCGCCGACAATCAATACGTCCCCCCTGACCGATAAACGGACATAGTGGTAAGGGTCTGATGTATCCCAATACAGGCCTTTCGTGATGGATCCCACCGGGATGTTCGCCCCAATGACAAATGTTCGATACGCTGCCTGTTTGGTATGGATAGCCAAGAGGTCATTCACCGGCGTATTGGTTGCTACGACCGCTGCCGCTGACATGACAGTATGACCATTCTTTGTCGTGATGCGGGCTGGCTTGCCGCCTTCTATCTTTGCCGCGTGGGTCTCTGTATAAATCCGCCCCCCCGCTCTCATGATGGCCTGTGAGATTGCCGCCAAATATTTTAAGGGGTGAAATTGTGCTTGCCGTGGAAAGCACAACGTCCGGCCGGTATCAAACGGGATAGGGGCGCGCGCGACCATGTGGACATCAGACAGGCCGGCACGCTGCGCTACGGCCATTTCTCTATCGAGGATATCGGTGGATACTCCAGGGGGCACGAAGAGGTATCCGTTCACACGCTCAAAGTCACAATCGATCTGTTCTTCACGAACGATTCGTTCGATTTGGTCGATGGCGGCCGAGTGGCTCTCGGCTGCCAATCTCGCTCCTTTTTCTCCATGTAACCGCTCCAGATCCACATAGCGGTCATCCAACGCCGTCACGAGATGAGCCGTGGTCCGCTCGGTCTCACCGGAAGCGATCGCGCCATCATCCAGCACGATGACAGATTTCCCTGCCTGTCCCAACAAGTACGCGGTCGTTAACCCCGCAATACCCGCACCAACAATACAGACTTCCGCCTCTTCATTCGAAACCAACTTGGAGAAGGTCGGCACTGTGGCACTGGCCATCCAGACTGACACGCTTGGTCCTGCACGATCATTCATATGGCCGTCTCCTGTACCGGCTTTCCTCACCAGCGGGCGTGATGGCACCCTGCACTCATGCTGCGTCACCCTCATGCTGGAACGTGATAGATGTTGTTGAACGACTTACTCGTGAACGAATGAACTCCTATACCACCGGGCCGAGATGGTCGGACCATTGTCGGGCAAGGGGGGCACCATCGAGGCGCAGACGCCGCGCCTCTCCGACGGACAAAGGAGAGAACGTTCTGGCACGGCGGAGATTCTCTCCGAGTTCCTGGTGGGTCGCCATCCCGATAACGGCACAACTCACCCGTGGTTGGGATAACGCATAGCGAAACGCCATGTCATGATATTCGGCCGGCATGTGGGAATGGCTGACGGTTGAGGGCGAAGGATACCTGGCGCCGCCGAAGACCTTCATCGCGATTAATCCGATATTGACCCGAGCGGCAGCCGGCCATACGTGCTCTTCAAAATTGTACGTATGGTGGTCGACAAAATTCACTGCGTTCAGCAATACGTCGAGATCGAAATGACGTAGAGCGGAAAGAAACCGCGACGGGCGGCTATGGCCGGACAACCCCACAAATTTCGTCAAGCCGAGCGCTTTGGCTTTTATGAGCGCGGCGTAGGTGCCTGATTTGCCAAAGACCGTCTGCGGATCCATTTTGTCATCGCCGACACTGTGCACAAATACCAAATCGGCATAATCCGTTCCAAGTTCCCGCAAGCTCCGGTCCAGCACGTGCAATGCTCGTTCTCCGTCAGGCTCAAAGCATTTTGTCACCAGAAAAATTTGACTGCGAATGTGTTTCAGGACATGACTCAACTGGATTTGCGCCTGGCCATATCCGGCAAAAGCAGGTGCGGTATCAAAATACGTAATTCCTTCAAGATAGGCCGACTCATAAAGCTGAACGGCCTGTTTCATGCTCAGACGTTGGCCGCTGGCAGCCGTCCCGAATCCCAAGATTGGTAATGTCACCCCTGTCTTGCCAAGCATGCGCGTGGGCATTGTCGCCATAGAACTCTCGTTCGTGGTCGATACCGATCGACGGTTCGCCCAATGTAACTCTTCGGAGATGTCGCGAATACTCGGGATCTCCCCAGCCGATTTCTTTGAAACTCTTCGGAGTAGTTCTTCTGTCTTTTGATACAGGCTTCTGGATCCTGAACCAAAATTCGTAGGGAGGGTCGGTGTGAGATGTCGTCCGCAAAGGCTTCCTGCCTGCGTTCAGGGCCTCGCTCCTATGGCTCGAATGGAAACACGAGATTCCAGTCCGTTTTCATGTCCACGATCGTCCAGTTTTTCATTTTGGCTTCGTCCCACGCTTTGTCGAGCTTCCCGATAGAGGACGTGCGGTCATAAGCCCACTCGCGTTCGGAGTCAGTGTGATGCACGATCAGTCCGAAGCGTGCGCCACTCCCGGAGGTCGTCCATTGAAGCATCTGGAGATCGTCGTCGGAATTGCCGAAGGCAGCGATCGGGCGCCTGCCGATGTGGAGATGGATACCCACGGGTTTCCCTGTCGTGTCGTCAAGGAAGTTGAGCTCGGGCAATCGCACGAGCACGGGTTTGCCGTCGCGCAGCTCGAACTTCGTCTTGATGCTGCTACCCACCACCTGTTCTGGGGGAATACCATAGACACGTTCCATCCAGGGCCGCATGAATTCGATGCCTCCACTGGCGACGATGAACGTCTTGAAGCCGTTCGCCCGCAGAAAGGCCAACAGCTCGACCATGGGTTGATAGATCAGTGCAGTGTATCGCCGGCCGGTTTTCGGATGTCGTGCCGTAGCGATCCAATCGGTGACGATTTTTTCAAACTCATCCGTAGTCATGCCCGCATGTGTGGCCATGATAATCTGCAGCATCGCTTGATCGCCGAGGGCCAGAACGCCGTTCATGTCGCCCTTGAGCAACGAGGCAAATGGATCTTTGGTCTTCCACTCCGGATGCAGGGGTGCGAGCGCTTTTACGCGGTCGAGGGCAAAAAGGAATTGAACATATATCGGCTGCTCGCTCCAGAGCGTCCCGTCGTTGTCGAACACGGCGATGCGTTCGTTGATCGGCACGAACTCCGGTGAATCCGGCTTGGTCACCTTCGCGACGAACTCTCCGATGGCTTGCTTCGCCGCACCTGCGTTCCATGAAGGCAAAGGGTCTGCGATCACCGAGGCGTCAGCAGCCAAGGCGATCCGAGGGTTGGCTGTCACGGTCAGCAGGAATCCGATCAGGAGAGGCAGGACGTATGTCATACGAATCCTTTTATGGCCAAATGCGAATGCCATCGGCGGACCCTCCGTCTCTTTTCAAAATTGCTTAAGAGGATGGTTGTGGATGGCGACGTTGAAGACCGCGACGTTCGGGTGCTGAAATTCGAGACGCTTTTCTCTATTCGGAAAGGATCGATCACCAAGAGCGAGGAGTTGCTGTTTGTTCAGAAGCAGGTCTCGTTTGTTATAGACAGACCATTCGTATTCGCGCGTCATGCCTAAGGCATCGACCGGGCACGCTTGCACACACAGTCCACAGAAGAGACAACGGGTCATATCCATAGAGTATTCCCGCGCGTACCGCTTGGTAGGCTCGCCGGGGACTTCCGCGCTGACGACGGAGATGACGCGTGATGGACAGGCTGCTTCGCATAAATCGCAGCCGACACATTTTTCCGTTTCATCGTCGTATCGCAATAAGGCGAGCATGCCTCGGTAATTGTCGGGCAAGACCGGCTTCTCATGAGGATATTGGCGTGTGACAGGTCGATAATGGAGCAGATGTTTCAACGTCGTCGCCATCCCGACGACGATTTCATAGAGCGTGATGCGTTTGAGCCATTCTCCAAATGTGGTCATGTGCTTGTTTTCCGCCAAGCCCACGTCGAGGAGCAAGGTCATGCTTGTGACAACGCAACGACATGGGATTGACGCCCAGACTCACGAGTATGTGACTAAAAAGAGGCACTACGGAATCATTTGTCAGGTAATGGCTGGCCCGTGATTCCAAGTTCGGGAACCGGCGTACCCATTATCTTGTCTACTTGTCCATCCTCGTTCAATTGAATGGTCACACGATCCCCGACCGACAGGCTTTTAAATAAGTCTGGTTTCTTCGTCTCGAGGTAGATGGGCTTGCCCAGATCAGTTCTGATCATTCCCCTGCCGCTCGCCAGATCCAATTCAGACAATGTACCCGTCACTTCGTATGGTCTCGGCGTCTCGGTTTTTTCTCGATTGGGCCCCGCACCATTCGCTGTCGCCGGTATCCATCCAGAAACCAGAATAAGACACAGAATGATCTTTCCCACCACCTCACTGCCAGGCCGTGGGTGTGCTCTCTGGAAGATCAACGTTCTGTTGGATGATGTGATAGGGGTCTGCATACGGACCTCATTGGATCGGTTGAGGTGGAATCGGTTGCGGTGGTGTCGGATCAGTCGGTCCTGGTGCTCCCGGTTTTGGCGAAGGATTCGGCGACGGCGACGGAGGAGGATGCGTGGGGCCTGGCGACGGTTTCGGATCTCCAATTTGATGCGGCTCCATCATCATTATTGTCATTGTCGCGAAGCTTGTCATCGCCAATGCACACACCAACACTCTTCCTCCTCGCTGCTTCGTGGAATTCATGGGGTGGCAAAAAGTGCTTTCGCCTCTTCCTTATTTTCAGATCAGGACCGATCGACGAATCCACCGTTGCAGTATCGCAGTGCACATTCATCTACATGGGTCTATGCTGCTGCATCCACGGAAGGTCCACTCGGTGAATGTCGATGCTTCCGTTTCCAGCGCAAGTGAGCCATCTGCAAAGCATGAAAATGATTCTCGACGAAAAGTACTTCCATATCATCTAACGAAGCGTCCGCATCAAGCAGGTCGCGCAAGGTCACAACGGAACGCCCAAAATCCCTGACGATAGAGTCTATAGTGCGTTTATCCTTCGTAATGTCCATTTTTGAAAGGTCTGGTCTGATGATGTACGATCAATCTTACTCTAGCTCGCTTTGTCGTTTCTGGTACTGGGAAGCTCCCTAGATCGTCTTCTTCCATGAACACAGAGGCTGGCGCTCTCACGATCCGAAGGAAACAAAAGAAGTATTCGCGGGAAACGTTAAAGCAGAGGGGGGAGTGTGAACGGGTCTCGAACAGTCACGTTTATGCGTATTATAATGTATTGGCTTCGCCGGGTTCCGCGTCTCAAAGCACTATAAAGGCCCGGTTTCTTCCGAAGCCGAGCCTTCGCTTCAGAATCCCGCACTGCTTCCCTTGCGTCTACACAGGCTGGTGTGCGTCCGCAACTTTCGCACCGCTAGCTTCTGAAGCAAGTCGATAATTTACCGCGCGCCTGAAGTCACACATACGAGGGAAAACCCTAGAAGTCACCGTTCGAGCACAGCGCAAATGGGAGGTTCCCCGCACTGTTCAAAAATCGAGAAATAGTTGGCTAGATGGCTTAGGGACGCTAGCATACAGAATCCATGCTGAAACGTTACATTATGACCGGTCTTGTGCTCGCATTGGTGACGACATATCCAGCCCTGTCATGGGCGGACTTCGGCGCCAGAGTTGTGACTGTCCATGATGGCGATCGATTGACCATTCGTCACGATGGCCGAAACGAAACAATTTACCTGAAAGACATCGATTGCCCCGAGCTTAAGCAACCACATGGAAAACAGGCGAAGCACGTCACCGCAGCGTTTGTTGCGAATCGCGACGTTGTCGTACGAGGGCTCGCGCGAGACAGACAGGGTCGGCTGTCTGCCGAGGTGTTGCTGCATGACGGTCGCAATGTGGGACACGAGTTGCTCAAAGAAGGCTTGGCTTGGTGGCGACGATCTGGTTCCAGCAATGCCGACCTTGAAATAGTCGAAGAGTTGGCTAGGGCATCCAGAAAAGGCCTCTGGGCAGACCCCAATCCCGTGCCGCCTTGGAAGTGGAAAGACACGAAAAAGACCAGCCGGAAGTATTCCAATTAGCCCGCATGATTCATGACCACCGCTACGGCATTCGCCAATTCCATGCTGTGATCGAGCATTTCGTTGTCGGTCAAATATGGGCCTATGCCTATCCAGGCGACGACCGGTATCACTGGGGTATGTCATGATTCGAGTCTTGTTGGTTGAGAACAATCCGGCCGATGCAAGGCGCGCCCTTGATTTGCTGCGAGAGGCCGAGGATGGGCAGCTTGAGGTGACCCACGTGGAACGCCTCAGTAACGCGCTGAATCGGCTGGGTCGCGAATCCTTCGACGCCATTCTCATGGATCGCACGTTAGTCGATACTCATGGTCTGGACACATTGGATCTCATCCAGGCCGCGTTGGGCCGGATGCCGATCGTGGTGTTCGGTGAAAAAGATGATGAAGCGGCGGATCGGCGAATGATTCAGCATGGGGCGCAGGAGGTTGTGATTAAGGACGGGTCCACCGCAGGCCAGCTGACTCGTGCACTCCGGCATGCCGTTGAACGAAAAAAGGCTGAGCAACATCTGAGCTATCTCGCGCAGAACGATCCGCTGACCACCCTTGCGAATCGTGTGTTGTTCCGAGACCGGATGGCCCATGCTGTTGCTATGGCCAAGCGGAAAAAGCATGTGGTCGGTCTGGTGCTGTGCGGGTTGGACCGTTTCAAAGAGATCAATCGGATGCACGGACAGGAGGCAGGGGATCTCCTGTTGAAAGAGGCTGCAGGCCGTCTCAAGAAGTGCCTGCGGGAGGTCGATACGGCTGCGCGTCTCAGTGGAGATGAGTTTACCTGCCTGCTTGAAGGGATTAACAGCCGGGCCGACATGGAAACAGTCGGTGACCGGATTCTGAAAGCGTTCGAGCAACCTTGGTCCATCGAGAACCAGGAGACGAGCCTCACTGCGAGCCTCGGATTGGTGGTCTATCCGCTCGATGGCCAGGAGATCAATGACTTGTTCGCTTGCGCGCAGGCTGCGATGAATAGTGCGAAAGAGGCGGGCGGCAATAGATATACTTTCCCTCTTCCCAACGCAGCATGATTCTGCGATCTTCAGCAGGCTCCTAGTATTTGGCCATCCCTTCTACGGTTTCTGCAATGACCACATACCGTAGGGGTCCTCTGGGGACAATGGCAGCAAACGGATAACAGGTGACGAGGATCAGGTGCCTCTTGTCCTCGTGTGTGGATATTCTGGCCGTCCGCGAATCGACAATCCTACGGTCTCGCACCATAAATCGATGCCACACTCCTGTTTGAGTCTGCAACAGTATTGTCTCGCTTGCTTGCAGTGTTTCCAAGAATCGGAAATGCGTATCGCGGTGACCGGTCAGAATGATGCTGCTGGATCCTTCCAGAGGTCCAGTCGACTCCACGTGCCCAGGGCCGAATGCGAGGGTTCGGCCATAGGCGCCTTCCAACACAATCTGATCCATTCCCAGACTCGGCACCACCAATCGAGCCACAGGCGAGGTATCGGCCCAGGGCCAGGGTTTCACGTCTCGTTGGCCGGCCAGTGTGCCGGTCCAAGCCCGTTGCAAGAGGACTTGGGCCAGTTGGGCTTTGAGAAAAATCCACACTCCGTTCCCGGTTAGCCCCAGGCCGATCAAGGCCAAGGTGAGCGACAGTATGGTTCCCACCAAGGTCTTGATTCGTTGTTCGGTCATTCCGTAGCCCGCCGTACCCGCCGGACAATGGCCGCTGCCGCAAGCAGCAACAGTCCCAACATCAATCGAACCTGCCCATTCGTCCCGGTTTTTGGAAGTCCAGCCATCGTGATGTTCTCCTGGCCTTCTACAGACCTCACGCCTTGTAGCTGTTCCCCTTTCGACATTCCGGTCGGTCTGACCGGCGTCACATCAACGGCAACAAGGCTGGTGTATTTGCTGACAAGGTGATGGGCAAAGGCGACATCGAGCACTCCCTTACGAACGGTTTCTTCCGCCGTTCCTGTGAACGCTTCGTCCATAAGAGCGGAAATCTTCTGTCTCGCCCAATAGACGGAGAGCCCGCCTCGAGCGGTGGCTTGCTGTGTGGAGACAGACAACGACCAGGGTTGTGTGCCTCTCTGTCCTAGAAGGTTGGCTTGGTTCGGGAGAGACGAAGCCTTTATGGCAAGGACAATCGGTTCGCCTTCATAAAGATCGCCGATGCGCGAAGGAAAATGCTCCAGTCCGACCCAGCCGGTCCGATCGAACTGAATGTCGCTCAATACTGGATGCTCCAGCTTCTTGAACAGGGTATCGAGTCTGGCTTTCACGTCGGCCACCTTCCCCACATAGGTGAACGTACCGCGACCGAATTCGGCGGTCTTGCACATCAAGTAGCTGTTGGGCGTGGAGCCGATGCCGATGGTGAATACTCGTCTGGTTCCAAGACGATGGTGAAGTAACTCGAACAGTTCGTCTTCGTTGCCGACCTGTCCATCGGTGATGAGGACGATCTGCTGGAGCCTGGCGCTATCTTGAGAATCCTTGAGCGCGTGTCTCAGAGCGGGAAGCATTTCGGTTCCCCCGTCGGCAGAAAGGCCTTCCACATACCTGATGGCCTTTCGCATGGCGGTCGTTGTCACGGGTTGCGGAGAGGAGAAGAGGGAGCGGACCGTATTATTGAATTGAATCACATTGAATCGGTCCTGAGTCGTCAATCGCGTGAGGGCCGCTGTGAGTGAAGCTTTGGCTTGTTCGATTGATGGCCCGGCCATCGATCCGGATGTATCGATGATGAAGGTCAGATCGCGGGGCATGCGTGGTGCGGCTTCGCTCTGCTGTGTCGGTGGAACGAGCATCAGCATCGCGTAGGTCTCGCCGTTCTGCTGTTCGGTAAAGACTGTGGCCGTCGGTTCGTTGCTCGCAGCCGGAGACCACGTGAGTTGAAAGTCACGATCGGCCGGTACGGCATCTTTTTTGAGGCTGATGTGATAGCCCCCGTCTGGATCGGGGATGACAATAATCGGGTGAAAGGACGATTCCACCTTGGTCACTGGAAAACCAGGAAGCAATGACAGGGACACACTGACGGGATTGATAGGCCATTGGCCGGGCTTCTGTACCGGCGGAGTGATGCGGGAGGCGTCCGGCACCCGATCTGTATCCAGTATCGTGCCTGAACCTTTCTGATCTCGGTCCTCCACGATTACCGGGGTGCCGGGAATGTACCGCTGACCGACGACCATGGGAAAGCGGAGTTGAAATTTTCCCTCGTCGTAGCGGATGGTTTCCTGATACTCAATTTCCACGGTGATTCGTTCGCCGGGACCGATGTTCGCCACCGAGGTGGTAAAGATATTCGGACGTTCCTGTTCGACAAGGCTCGTGCGTTTCCCTTCCTGCTTGGCCTTCTCATAGACCTTTTTGGCTTCGGTCCGTTCCTTGATGTGCCCCTCAATAATCCGTTCACCCACATGCATACGTAGGTGATCGACGGCGGCCATCTCCGGGAGCGGGAACACATAGAGACCTTCGAGCCAGTCACCTTTTTTCTCGCTGGGATTCGTAAACTCCTGACGCACCGTGGCGCGGGCGATGATACCTGTCACGGCAATTTGTACGTCGGTCTTCAAGATAGGAGCAGGGGTATAGCGGCCAGGCTGGTTGGTCTTGAACAACAGCGTTCCTTCCGTCACGTCGTTGATTCCCATCGTGGGAATTACCCCGGTGCTGAGCGATTCGGCCGGCTGCGCAAGCAGCGTGGGGATGGAGTGGGTCGGGATGGGAAAGAGAGTGAGCCATGCACAGAGGCACACACAAACAATCGACGAGCGAGCGTGAACATACGGCATGATTGACCTCGATTGTGCGAATAGTGAAAGGGTAAACAACGAAGCCGGCCGACCGGAACCCGGAAGAGACATACATCTCCTCCAGGTTCAGACTCGGTGCCCCCTCAGCTTCCGGAAGCCGGGTCTGTCGTCAGTGGAGACGGATCGGTTGCCGAGGGATCGGCAAAGGAAGGAAGCAGATTGTCTGCAAGGGATCCGTGACCGTCGGTGTGGGCATTCTGGTCACCGACCGATTGGATCGGTTCGGTAGGCGTAGGCTCAGTGGCGACAGTGGGAAGAATCATATGGTCCTTCCCGATCTTGCGGGTTTCGAGATGTACCCGCCGATTCATGTTACGGCACACGTCGCTGTTGTCGAGACAGAGCACCCCGTCTTTGCCGAGGCTCACTACTTTGATGGCGTGATCGGAGACACCTTGCGAAACCAGAAATTCTTTCACTTTTTCAGCCCGCATCAACCCCAACTTGTGGTTGTAGCTGACCGAACCCTGCTGGTCTGTATAGCCCTGTATCAGAACACCGAGATCGGGGTCGTTCTTGGCCAAGTCGGCCTGTGTGGCTAGGATAGCCTTGGCGTCATCGGTGAGTCCCTTGCGGCCTACCTCGAAATAGATATCCGTATGGATGCTGTCGGACTTGAGGGCGACGGTGGAGACAGTCTGGCTTTGTACGATCGGCTCGACTGCCTGGGTCGTGCTGGTCTTGAGCACGTTCGCGACTTGAGTATTTGTCAGGGTCTCAGCCGGTGCCTTGGTGGCATAGGACTGCCCCTGCCCGGAGAAGTACCAAAATGCTCCAATGACAATGGCAAGGCCTAGAATTCCCAGGCCTATGACATAGACCTCTTTCGTGTCCTTGCTCGGCCCGACAATGGTGGGGGAAATATTTCCTGACGAGACTGGCGATGATGGCTTCTGCATGACGGAATCCTCCTTCTGGTGAAGTGAAAAACTCAACACTCAACATTCACAACTGAAAATTGGCCGCTGCCTTGCCTCTAAGTCACCTCCTTTCTGGCCATCCATGTGGTCTGGCGATGGCCGGATGATTGAGCAACCGGGGTGCCGACATTCGGAAGGGGAGAAAGTGGGTCAGAGTCGAGGAAAATTCAGAGGTTCAGAGGAGAGGAAAGAAGTACGCTCGATGCGGGGAGATGAACTCCGGCATGGGATGCGGGGATGGCCCCGCAAGAAGAAGAGGGGGCAGCCTGGTCGTCCTCCTGCTCGCGGAACGCGCACGATCAGAATGTGCTCGTTCGACGCGCGCAATCGAGGATCAACCAGGCCGCCCTCGAAGAGGGGAAGTAAGAAGCCCTGGCAAAGGAGCGGGAGGGTAGCCTGTTGGTCTCCCGTGCTCGCGGAACGCGCGGCCTCAGAAGGCCCTCGTCCGACGCGCGCAATGGGAGACCAAACAGGCCACCCTCCCAAGAAGGGAAATGAGCAAGCCCAGAAAGGCAGGGAGGGGGGCAGCCTGGTCGTCCTCCTGCTCGCGGAACGCGCACGTTCAGAATGTGCTCGTTCGACGCGCGCAATCGAGGATCAACCAGGCTGCCCCCGAAGAGGATAGGAAAGTGAAAGCGGAAAGAGGAGATGGAGCCTGATGATCTTCTTTGCTCGCGCAACGCGCGGCCTAGGAAGGCCCTCGTTGCATGCGCGCAGTAGAAGATCATTCAGCCCCCATCCCTGAAGAAGTAACGAGCAAGCTTGGAGGGACGGAGAGGGAGCTACCAGGTGCCCTTCTTGCTCGCAGAACGCGCACCATCGAAATGTGCTCGTTCGATGCGCGCAGTAAAGGCAGCCTTGGCCACTCCCTTAACAAGAGATGAAGGGGATTAAAGGTTCTTGCCTCGTATAATGGCACGTCCAGGGGGGTAGGGGCGGGTGAAAAATATCTGTCAGTGGGTGGATGGGTGAGAAATTTGCGCGAACTTGGAGTTGAACCGGGCGCGCCTACCACCTTTAAAGGCACACCACACACACAATAAGCCGCCAAGTACCATGCTGGCCGCAACCACTGTAATGCTACCAACAACCCAAATCATGAATAATTTGTATAACATCGGGTGCCCTCCTCAAAAAATTGTACCAAACGTTTCGATTTTTTCCAGTGAATGACGAGAAACCATTTTGCCTTTAGATTCCAGGGATTTTGGACCACGCCAGCGTAAGGAAGTCCAGTTCAATGCAGGAAGGCTTACGATTCAGTATCGTTATCTTGGCTCTGGCTGCTACTGACCTAAAGCAATGGCCCACCTATCCTGCTTGGTCGTCCTCCTGCTCACGGAAAACGCAGCCTCAGAAGGATGGGGAGGGAGCGGCCAGGTGCTTTTCTTGCTCGCAGAACACGCACCATCTGAATGCGCTCGTTCGATGCGCGTAGTAAAGGGCAGCCTTGGCCACTCCCTTGTGGTGGAGAGAGACGACTTATAGAGGTGGATAAGCGTAGACGGTTGCAGTAGACTTGCCCGCAATATATTGCTGAGGTTGCCTTGCTATACCGCAAAGGTTGTCTATGGCAGATTTATTAGTTAGGCCTATAGCGCACATATGACATCGGCCACTATTAAACTCTTCCTTCCACGCGGAGATGCAAAGAGTCTACGCACTGCTGAAATTTCTAACTGGAGTGGCAAGGCTGTGGCCGCGCCCCGCACCGAGTTAGATGAGCTGTTAGCTCGCGAGGAACTCGAGAAAGCCGGTGTCTACATTCTCATTGGCAGCGACCCTCTTACCAATGCAGCCCATGCTTACATCGGCGAAGCGGAGGTCATTCGTGAGCGACTCAAGCAACACAAGACAAAAGAGTTTTGGGTTTCGGCAATTGTTTTTGTTAGCAAGGATGAGAATCTGACTAAGGCACATGTGAGATATCTCGAGAGCCGGCTCCTCACGGAGGCCGCTCAGATCGGCAGATTTGCGCTAGAACAGAATCAGGCTGGCGGCTCGAAGCTTCCTGAATCTGACCGCGAGGACATGGAAGTTTTTTTGGCGCGTATTCGACAGCTTCTTCCGGTACTCGGCTCCGACATTCTTGCGCCGATCGCTCAACCTGCCGCGAAAACTCAGCCGGGTGGCGTACTCGTCTGCCGCATCAAGGGAGCCGAGGCGCGAGGCCAGCGCACTCCGAACGGTTTTGTCATATTTCGTGGCTCCACCGCCGTCTTGGAGGAACGTCCATCTGCAGAGAGTTGCCCCCACGTTGTATCCCAGCGCAAACAACTGATTACCGATGGCACGCTAATCTAGAAAGATGGTTTCTTGGTCTTTACCAAGGATGCGGAATTTTCTAGTCCATCTGCGGCGGCGGTAGTTATACACGGGGGGAACGCAAATGGGCTTACTGCGTGGAAAACTAATGACGGAAAATCGCTCAAACAACTCGACGAACAAGCATAGCTAGCACGATTCATCAAGCTTGTGCTACAAGCGCAGATATGGGGCAGTCATGGGTGACCTCGCGTTCAGAGTGCCCGTCTCGCTTTGTGGCTGTACCCTTTCGCGGCGAACCTTCGTGAATAATGCGGGTCAGTACGATGAGTCTGACATTTCCTGTTGAGGGGAAACTCAGAGACGGTTCGCCGGTTCAGTTCGTGTTGGCCGGTGATCGAGATGTCGAGCCGCTCAGGGATCTCTATCGAATCATTGTGGAAGAGGGGAACTCCTACCCGCATGACACCTTTCCGGATCAGGATGCCTTCATGGACTATTGGTTTCTGAGCAAGAGCACGGTGGCGGCGTATGTGCCGAATCGTGCCGGTGCGTTAGGCATGGCCGGGGCCTTTTATCTCAAGGCGAACTGGCCCGGGCGGGCTAGGCAGGTGGCAAACGCCGGCTTCATCGTGGCGCCGGGTTGGCGCAACAAGGGGCTGGGTTGGCTGCTGGGCGCCACGATGTTGGCCTACGCCAAGCAACTTGGGTATCGGAGTGTCCTCTTTAATCTCGTGTTTTCTGAGAATGTGACCGCGCGCCGTCTCTGGGAACAACTCGGTTTCAAAGCACTGGGTGTGATCCCCGGAGCGGTGCGGAAGAACGACGGCACATATCAGGATGCCGTGATCATGTTTCGTTCATTGCTTGAAAGGTAGGCTGTTACATCCGCGATGAGGCGTTTGACCCTGCGTCCGCCGACCCCATTTTCCAGTGAAGGTGAGCTGAGTGAGGGACCTGCTATGCCGTGTGCAGTCGAGGACGGGTCCGTCGGCAGTGGCGAAAAGATTGCTAGGCTGCCGTCCCAACGAGGCTTTCTAAGGGAATGTGGAGTTCGCGGTGAAGTCGGCGGATCATTTCTAGAGATAAACCGCGCTTCTTGGTCAGAATTTCCGAAACTCGCCCCCGCCCACCGAGCATCGCCTCAAGGTCTTTACGCGTCATGCCGAGTTGGTCCATCCGAAATTTTATCGCTTCGACCGGAGTCGGAGGATAAATGACATGATGCTTCGCTTCGTAGACCTCCACGAGAGTGGTCAACACGTCCAGTTCATTCCCGTTCTTGGTGCCTGCCTTGGCATCCATCAATTGCTCGATGCGACGGAGTGCGCGATCGTAGTCTCGCGAGGTCTTGATAGGGGTAATGCTCATAACACCTCCGGAGTCTCAGATAGTCGTGATATCCACAGTGTCATAGTCTGCATGCGTGCCAACGAAACGGATATAGACGATTCGATAGGAGTAGTTGATCTTCACAACCAGTCGATAGTAATTTCCCGCAATGTTAAACGCCACTCGGTTATCTCGCAGCAGGCTTGCTGACCGAAACTGAGCCTTTACCGATGAAGGGGTGGTCCAATCCGCCCGAGCGACTTCCTGGTGCCACGCTTCCAGAGGCCTTTTGGCCTTGGGATGCCGTTTCCAGAATTCGCGAAGGGTCCGTTTAGCAATGATGCGCACCGGCTACTCTAGCATGATCCCAATATGGGATCAACTGGGCTTGCGGAGGAGGGCCGGATGTTAGGGGTTTTTTTTGAGTTTCAATGAAGCTGGCCCATTCTGACGAAAATGCTGGCGCACCAGCCATTCGACTGATGAGAAATGTCGATCGGGCAGGTTCTTGAATCGCCGTTTGCAATCGAGGAGCGCTTCATTGGCTGTGGCGAAGGGTTCGATCACAGACATGAGATGGCTGTGGTAATCCATGAACTTCAGTTCGACGGATCTTAGATGGCTGGCATCGCCGGCGATGGCTAGCGCGGCTTTCGCCTGATCGCCATCGGCTTCGACGAGAGCTTGAAAGCAGAGGCCCTTCAATCGTTGCGTCACGGTGCTACGATCCCATCCCAACGTTCTTGCCGTTGCCTGCATATCAAAGCCGTACTGTCTCAGACAATTCAACACCGCAGCATCGCTGGCCGGATCGGGAAGAATCTGGGCAGGCCTTCCTCGATCAGCGGGCGAGCCGGTTGAGGGATTGAGGCGTAAGGACTCTTTGGTGAGCAGGGGACCGTCGGTCAGTGCGAGCGCCTGCTCCAGGCAATTCCGGAACTCCCGCACGTTTCCCCTCCATTCATGTTCAACGAGCGCGCGGAGCGCTTCGTTCGAGAGCTTCGGCGCAGGCTTTCTCATCTGGCGCGCAATGTCGTCGAGAAACATATCTGCAAGGATCGGGACGTCGCCGGCGCGTGCTCGCAAGGGCGGAAGCCGGAACACCAGGCCTGTCAGGCGAAAATAGAGATCTTCTCGGAACCAGCCTTCGGACACCCCCCGCTGCAAGTCGCGATTCGTTGCGGCCACGATACGCACATCCACCGTCGTCGGAATCGTCGCGCCAACGCGATAGAAGGATTTCTCCTGTAAGACCCGTAGCAGCTTGCTTTGGTGGTCCAGGCGGAGATCGCCGATTTCGTCCAGGAAGATGGTCCCATGGTTGGCCAATTCGAAATAGCCCTTCCGATCTGCGGTGGCGCCGGTAAAGCTGCCTTTGGTGTGACCGAAAAGTTCGCTTTCGAAAAGTTCGGGAGAGATGGCCGCCATGTTGACGGCGATGAAGGTCTTGCCGGTCCGTGAACTGAGTAGGTGGGCCGCACGGGCGAACAGTTCTTTTCCGGTTCCCGGTTCGCCAAGCACAAGGATTGTGAGAGGTGACTTCGCCCCCCTTGTGAGATCGCGGTAGAGGCGCAGAAGTCCGGGGTCCTGTGTGATGATACGAAACTTCCGGCATTCGTCCCGCAGGCGATCGAATTCCACATCGCCCATGTCGAATGGCTCGATTGTGGCTGCGCGTAGGCTGTGGAGTTGATGTTCAAGCCCTTCGAGTTTCCGGCGTGCCTCATCCTCTTGCGCCTGAGCGTCGGCCAGCTGGGCGCGGAGTTGGTCTGCCGAGCGAGTGAGTACTTCCTGACGGCCGGTGGATTGCGTGATGGCAGTTCTCGCGACAGCGAGATCTTCCTGCAGCGTCTCTGCTCGAGTCTCGCGCAGTACCAGCGCTTCGCGTACGGCGACGGCTTCCTGTTGCAGGCGGAGCATGTCTTGCTCCAAAAGCATCACACGCTGATGAGCGGTGAGGTGGTTCCACATGGCCGTCCCGGCGAGCACGAACAGGGCCGCAGTCAGAGGCAGAGCCAAGGGAAACACTACGTGGGCCGTCATGAGCGCGAGAACAATCGACACCCCATACAAGAGAATAACCGTTCCGGCAAGGAGCAGGCTGAGCATGCCCCGGAAATGAAGAAGAACCCAGGCAACCAACCAGACGCCGAGCAGCGTGATCGACGCGCGTCCGAGCGTGCCGAGCTGGTGGAGCCGGTTGTCGGTCAATAGCATATTAAGCGTATGAAGATGGATCACCGTGCTGGTCACTGTCTGTCCTGTGGGCAAGAGCGAGCTTCCTCCTGCGATCGGGTTTGGCAGAAACACGACGACTTTGCCTTTGAACCATTCTGTGAGCCGATCGCGTTCGTACTGTTCGATGGCGCTCCACACGGATGAAATAGGAATCGTTGGGAGGGCATCGATTGTTCCATTGCCGACATAATTGACCAGGAGCGACGCTGTGAGTCCATCCAAAGGAGACGGCTTCTGTAGCGATGTCTGTCGAAACGCTTCGTATAGTGCGATTCCAAATGCTGAGACGGATTGGTTGTCATCAGTTTCCGCCACCGGTATCGATCGCGTCACCCGATCCGCATGGGTCGTGACCAACACATGGCCTGCAATCGTGGTATCCGTGGCGAGCGCCGCGGAAGGGTTCTGTACTACAACGATGGGGCCGGTGGTGCCCATGGCCTCCAGCAGGAGCGCATCGCTTGCCGCTCCGCCTGGATGAGCCTGATCGGCGTGGTCCAGGCGATGATCGAGTCCGATTGCCAGTGCTCCGGATTCGTGTGCGCTGGTCAGTAGGCGAGCGAGGATAGACCGATCCCATGGGCCGGCGCCGAACTCTGCCTCGCTGGCCGGATCCCTCGTGACGACGAGAAGTGCGGGACTGATCGGGATGGGTGCGCGATCGGTCATCCAGAAGTCGTATGCAGACCAGTCCAGCGCTGTGAACGTACTTGAGGCTGCGGGCCAGAGACCGAACGCCAGGACAGTCGCGAGCAGTCCGATGGCGCCGGCTTGGAGCCAGGAGGAGCTGAGAAATTGCCTCCATAGATGTGCGATATCGAGCATGACGATCTCCTAGCGGTCTGCAATTTCATTCAAAGTCGCTTTGATCTCCTGCTTGGACAACCCCTTCAACATCGTCTTGGCTTTCTTCATATCCGGTATCACACCAAGGCCTTTGCCGTAGATGTGTGCCAGTGCTTTCTTTGACGGGATGAAACCATCGGCAGCAGTGGCAGTAAAGCACGCCAGGATACGTGTGTCGAATTGAGCAAGACGGGTATCGAGGCCGGTTTCATACAGACGCGCCAATTCGTCGTGTGCAGCCTCTCCCAGCGCAAAGGTCTCGGCCAACAATGTTGTGACTCCGTGAGAGGCTTGGCCGTCATGAAGCAGAGCGATGCCCAACGATGCGCTCGAGTCGTTCCTGGCCATATCCGGATAGTCAGCCCAGAGGTCGTCTCGATACTGTCTGAAGGCCTCAATCGCCTGTTGTCGGCGACGCTCAGGCTGATCGGGCGATAGAGCTTGACGGCGAAGCTGTGAAAGGGATTCTGCTGCGCGTGGCTGGCCGAACTCCACCGCCATGGTCCACCAGCGGATTGCCAGCGCCGGATTCTTTGCGACCCCCTGCCCGTTGCGATACGCGTTTCCCATAAAGTACTGCGCCTGCGAGACTCCGCCAACTGCCGCTTCCTCCATGAATTGCGCCGCTTCCTGATGCCGATTCGCCAGCTTTAAGACCAGCGCAAGACGGTAGCGGGCATCGGGAAAGCTGGGCTGCAGCTGTAAAGCTCGCCGATAGGATTGGATCGCGGCTGCGTGATTGCCAAGCGAGTATTGAACGCTGCCTAAACTGTAATGGGCCTCTGTGAGTCCAGGATCGAGCAGGATGGCTTCCATCAAGGCGATGGAAGCCGCATGCCCGTCTTGTTTGGCCATCAGTATGACCCCGAGTTGCAGATGTGATCTGGCGTTGTGTGATTCGAGTTTGAGCGCCACGCGGCATTCATCGAGCGCGGCATCGAGATCGCCGATTCGGTAGAGCGCCTGCGCCAACTTCAATCGGGCGTCCGCATTATCCGGTGACACACGGACTGCGCCGCGTAACTCAGCCAGCGCCATCACGGCGTCTGCATGCTCGTGCGGCAGAAGTTCCGGGAGCGGGCGGTCATCCGCCGGCGCTGGAGCAAGCAGGGTTTCGGAAGTGGGTGGCGGGGACTCGACGATCGGAGGCTGCGCGTTTTCAGGTGCTTGGGCACATGATGAGTGGACGGAGAGCCCTGTGATGAAGGACAGGAACAAGAGGGTCACGAGCACCAACCGGTGACGCATCGGAAACCTGTGCCCCTCCGAATCTGTTGTCGAGAATGGGCTGCATTATATCACTGAATCGATGCCGGCGGGGTGGGGGAATGTCATCGAGCGGGGCGGCGGTTCGTGATTCCTCGAGCCTTCTGAATGGACTGCTGCAGGCGCTGAACTGTATTCTGGAGATCGAGCCCTGAATGGAACAGAGGCTCATGCTGCACCCGCCACACTGATTCGAGGGGGGCCGGGTCGCCAGCCAGTCGGGGGATTACATGCCAGTGGATATGAGAGAGTTGGTTGCCGAGGAGCTCGTAGTTGATCTTCTTGGCCTCATAGACCTCGGCCAGGGTTTTGGCGACTACGTTCACTTCCTCCATCAGCTGAATCCGTTCCGTGGGAGCGAGATGAAACAGCTCAGTTGCGTGGCGTTTGAAGACAACGACGGTCCATCCGGGAAAGAATTGATCCTCATGCAAGTACGCGTTGGAGAGGCCGAGGTCGGCAATGAAATGGTCCTGCTTCGGCCAGCTGCCTTGGCAAGCTTTGCACGTGGGGTCGTTCATGGTTGATTGGCCTTGCGCCATTCTTCTTCGGTCACCACTCCCTTTTTGATCAACAACTGAATCAACTTGTCGATGGAGTTGCGACTGGGAGCTGTTGGAGTACCTGCCGGCTGAACCGGGGCAGCTTGGGCTTGCTTTGGCTCAGGCGGCGGACGCTTGAGTCCGTACACTTTGAATGACGGGGTGAAGACAATCAGATAGTCCTTGTTGCGGAGTCGTACGCTGACTGGAAGACTTTGGCTGGAAGGGGTCAGGTCGGGTGGTGATCCGATTGGGATTTTGAAATACGGTTTTCCATCCTGAGTTTCTCCATCCTGACCCAGAACTTCCATTCGGCTCAGAATTGTCTCGCTGTTCAAGTTTTCACGATCCTCCCCTCCGATGTTGCTCACCTTGTCGAGGACAATAAACAGGGAATCGCCGATGAACGTATCGGGAGATAGATTCTTGACACTCACGTCATAGAGGTATTCGCTGTTGAAATTATCCCGCCCTTTGAGGGTGACGATGCTGGTGGCTTTGCCGGTCAAATCCGTGAGCCGATCCAGTGACTCGGCACTGCTTTCGGGAATCATCGGACACATAAGACCGAGTAGGAGGAATCCGAAAGTCCGCGTCCAGAATGTCATATTTCTCGACATGGTCGTTATCCCGGACTGTGAACCGTGTCTCACATTTAGTGAGTCTGAGCATAGCAGAGATGAAGGTTTTCATCGAGCGTCGGCGCGCAGTTTGTAGATAGCACATCATCTGTCCGCTTTTTGTAGCACGTGATCTGTCCGGTTTAGGGTGCGCCCTCAAGGAGGGCCACCATGACACGGGCGAAGATTCTACAGGAGGTGAGACAGATGCGGTTTGAAGAACTGTATGCACG
>CBDDRB010000008.1:0-69273 GCA_965232965.1 uncultured bacterium | reverse complement strand
ACACTGCGGCAGCAGGTGCCAGTGTGCCCCCGTGTTCAGAATCCACAGGACGGCCTCCAAAATGGCGCGCGCCGGCACGGGCTTGCGTCCCGGGCGCCTCTCGACAATCTGTTCCTCGGGGAAATGCTCCCGGATCCTGTCTCATTGGTCGTCGCGCAAGCGCAGCATGCACTAGCTTATACGTACGTATATTCATCCTGTCAACCATTTTGAGATAGGTTCTAGTCTGGAGTGAAAAAGAGGATGTCCCGACTGCGGCAAAACCGTTGCTGTGCGAGCGTTATGTCATGTCCCCCTCAAGAGTTTTCAGCGGAGTATTAGTTGACAGGGTTGCCGGCAAGCCAGTAGCCTGGCGTTGCTTTTACATGTTGTTCATCGTTGAGGGTTATGCATGGCTGAGCGTAAGACTACCAAGCCGGATGTCGGCGACCTTATCCGAAAGCTGCACGAGCGGCCACAGATGCCCTTGGTCGAGTGGCTACGAGCCCCTGCGCACGTGCACTACAAAGCGTTTCGCATGAGTGATCCTCCGGTGGAGCGACCGGCGAGCCGTGCCGAGTTCAAGTCCCTTCTGGAGAGCTTCAAGGTTCCCGCTGACGCCATGGCTATCCATGACACATTCGGCTTTGGCGTGAAGGATGACGCGACCGGAGACCGCTTGGTCCTGATATGGGAGGCGCACACAGAGTACTACAGTTATCAAACCTGGCATATTCCCTCAGACCACGATGGGAAGATCGCGTTTGGTCCGATGACCTTTCCACAGTACCGGTCTCCGGCCACTCCAATCGGTGCAGAGGTATGCCGTCTGGATATCCTGTTGACGGTCAAACCACTACCTGGCAGCGAGGTGTTGGGCTCCCAGCTGCCGGGCTCGGTACTGTATGGCAGCCGAATCCTCGATGAGGAGACTGGGCTGATCACCAGCTTCACACCGGACGAGCATGGACGTGAGCGTTATTGGGTCACGGCAGGATCTGGGATATCCAGCAGCGCTCATTTGAAAGACATCGTGGATGCGGTTGTCCGAATCGAAACCTACTACCACTTATTGCTGATGCAAAAGCCATTGTTTTCTGCCGCGATCGATCAGGCCTACAAGTTCGAGCAGGTTCACTTGAAGCAGCGGGAAATCATCAGCGAGCATATCGGCCATGCTGACTCCATGACGCTACAGCGTTGGCTCAACGGGCTGACACAAGACTTGTTAAAAACCACTCGTCTGTCCAGTAGATTGCATTTCGAGCTGTCCGCCGCGATTCCCTACGACAAAATTGTGCACCGGTCGCTCGCTTCACTCGGGGAACGTACACTTTCTCCGTACCGTCCGGTGTCCGAGTATGTCCTGAGCGGGATCACAGGGGTGGCGGAGGGCTACCAACAACTCCTGAAACGCATGGACACCCTTCGCAGCGGTTTTGAAGGGACAATCTCGATTATTCGCGCCCGCGTCGATCTCATGCTGCAATCACAAAACCTGTCGCTCTTGATCAGCGTCGACAAGACGACAAAGAGCCAGGCCATCCTCCAATACACGGTCGAAGGCTTGTCGGTTATCGTGATTGCCTACTATCTCAGTGGGCTCATGGCCTACATCTTCAGGGGTTTTCAGGAGATGGGGTGGCTTCGTAGTGCGGATATGGCTGCCGCATTGTTTGTTCCAGTCTCGCTCGGCATTTCCCTGGGGATTACGATCCTCGGACGAAAGCTTCTCCAAAAGAAATTTTCCGGCGAATCCAAGCCTGCTGCATCAGAGAAGCACCAGGACTAGTAAAAGATCGTTATTTGGCTGTTTCGTTTATCTGGTTTGTCTCGTGTTTGTTTGAACGAAATCAACCCCGATATACCAAACAAACCCAGAGAGACCAGGTTCTTTGGCGCGATGCCAGTTATTCCTTGACCTTGCAAGATCCTTTGGACACGCCGTGTTCTTTTCTCAATGAGGGCAGTTGCGCATGATTTTTGTTACTGGTGGCGCCGGTTATATCGGGTCACACACCTGTGTGGAGTTGCTTCAGGCAGGGTATGACCTTACGGTGTTCGATAACTTTTCCAATAGTCATCCCGAGTCACTCGCGCGGGTGGAACGCATCTCGGGGAAAAAGGTTCGTTTGGTGCGAGGTGACATCCGCGACCGTGCAGCCTTGGTAGCAGCGTTGCATGAAAGCGAAGTCAGTGCGGTTATCCACTTTGCCGGCCTCAAGGCTGTGGGGGAGTCGGTTACCCGGCCGCTGGCCTATTATGACAACAACGTGGTCGGCACGGTGCGACTGCTGGAAGCGATGGGGGAATGCGGAGTCAAAACCCTGGTATTCAGCTCTTCCGCCACCGTGTACGGCGATCCGGTTCGATTGCCGGTTACTGAAGACCATCCGCTTTCTGCGACGAATCCCTATGGCCGTACGAAGCTGATGATTGAGGAGATCTTGCGCGATGTGTACCACAGTGATGCGACTTGGAAAATCGGCATACTGCGTTACTTCAACCCTGCAGGCGCCCATTCCAGCGGTTTGATCGGGGAAGATCCTCAGGGTGTCCCGAATAATCTGTTGCCCATTGTGTCTCAGGTGGCAGTGGGGCGACGCGCTTGTCTCAACGTGTGGGGAAACGATTACCCCACTCCGGATGGGACTGGCATCCGAGACTATATCCATGTCGTGGATTTGGCCCTGGGGCACCTCAAGGCATTGAAGGTGCTGGAGGGATCCCTGGAAATGCCAGAGTGCCTGACAGTGAATCTTGGCACGGGAGCAGGGTATAGCGTGCTGGATATTGTGCGGGCATTTGAGCAAGCAAGCGGACAGTCAGTGCCGTACAAGATTGCGCCGAGGCGTCTTGGCGATGTTGCCTCTTGCTACGCGGATCCCCAACGGGCATTAAAGCGATTGGGATGGCGGGCGGAGCGTGGGATTGACGCGATGTGCGCTGATGCCTGGCGCTGGCAGCGTGACAATCCTAACGGGTATGGCCCGCATCATTCATGATTGTTTTTGTTGCAATCGCCGGTGCTTGACTCAAGCGAGACGGGCGAGACTGGCGGGAAAAGCGCGAGAGGACGTTCAAAGTGCTAGGTTCGAAGTTCAGAAAACCTCAAAGTTCTGACTTTGAACCGTCGTCCAGCCCACCACTCCTGCGTTTCTCGCAAATCTCGCTTGTCCCGCCTGTCGCGCGCCCATCTTGTATTCATTCAAGGCAATCGATGAGATAGCGAGGAGACGCGGGTTGATCGGTGGCGATCTGCTGAGCCTGGCAGGGGGGAATATCTTCCTTTAGTCGCCTCAGGAGCCTGAGCACTTTCATACTGGAAGGCACTTCACATATCCATAAGTGCGTTCCGGACTCCAATTCTTCCTTGTATCGTTGTACACGAAACCCTGGATGCTCCATGAAATACGCCGATAAGAATCCTCCGATAGCCTGGACTACCCAGGGGTGTGTGGTGGCGTACCGATAGCTGACTCGGAGTTCGACTACCTGTATGGACTCGTGCTCATCCATCGTTCCTCGATCGAGAGTATAGCTTGTTCTAACCTGGGAAATCTTGTGACTGCTATGCCGGTGTGCCGACTCAATTCAGTCCTGTATGTAGTTCCGAATGCGTCGAGAGTGGGACACACATGAACATTGCCATTATTGGTGGAGGGCCGTCGGGACTCATGGCTGCGGAGGCGGCGAGTGTTGCCGGCGCTCAAGTGGATGTCTATGACACTATGGCGTCGGTGGGCCGCAAGTTTCTTCTGGCCGGGAAAGGCGGTCTGAATCTTACGCATTCAGAACCGGCTGACAAGTTTCTCTCACGTTATGGATCACGTCAAACGCAGATTGAGCCGATCCTTTTGTCGTTTGGCTCCGGTGGGGTCCGTGCCTGGGCACATGGACTCGGCATCGACACATTTGTCGGTTCTTCCAGGCGGGTGTTTCCTACAGATCTCAAGGCCGCGCCATTGTTGCGCGCGTGGCTCCGTCGATTGCGTCAGACCGGTGTGCGATTCCATATGCGCCGTCGCTGGTCAGGATGGGATGAATATGGGGCATTGCGGTTTATCACCCCGGAGGGGATCCATTCTATCCAAGCCGATGCGGTCGTGTTTGCGCTCGGCGGCGGGAGTTGGCCGAAACTCGGCTCCGATGCTTCATGGGTGCCGCTGCTGGCAGCGCGAGGGGTTCAGATCGCGCCGTTGCGACCGGCGAACTGTGGATTCGATGTGGGTTGGAGCGAGCATTTTCGGAGAAGGTTTGCCGGTCACCCGGTCAAGTCGGTGGCGATTGTTATGCGAAATGGCGCCGGCGCTGAATCGTGGCATCCCGGAGAGTTCATGATCACGGAGACAGGTGTGGAAGGTGGTGTGATTTACTCCGTGTCTGCCGTTCTGCGCGACGACATTTTGGCGAAGGGTATGGCGACGTTGCACCTCGATCTGACGCCAGATCGAGACCTGCAGAAGCTGACTCGCGACTTATCGAGGCCGCGTGGCAAACGTACCATGGCGTCGCACCTTGAACGGCAGGCGCATATCGAAGGCGTCAAGGCGGGGCTGATTCGCGAAGTGGTGTCGAAAGAGGACTTCGTGGACCCGGTTCGTTTGGCCGCTGCGATGAAGTCCTTGCCGGTCCAACTTTTTGCCCCGCGCCCTCTGGAGGAAGCGATCAGCACGGCTGGGGGAGTTCCCTTCGAGGCACTTGACGAACGGTTGATGATCCGTGCGCTGCCCGGAGTATTCTGTGCGGGAGAAATGTTGGATTGGGAGGCGCCGACGGGAGGGTATCTGTTGACCGCATGTTTTGCCACTGGTCATGTGGCAGGCGCCGGTGCAGTAGCATGGCTCAAGGAGCGAGTAAGCGCGTGAAGCGCAATTCGTTCCTGATGCAAGATTCTCGAGAAAGGCAGGACGGTCGAGAAGCGGAGAGATCGAAGCGTTCGGAAAACCAAATCTAGGATTTCAGTCCTGGGACCGAGTCTGATGCGCACAGTTTGTTATGAGGAGGTAGTGGCCAACCCGTCGACAGTTCCGATAGAACGATATTTCAGTTCACGTTGAGCCAACAATTGAGGAAGGGAGAGGTCCTGAAGTTGTGAGAGTTGGTTGCTGAGAGATTTGGCGACTCGATCGGTGGTGGCATTGAGATCTCGATGGGCACCGCCGAGCGGTTCGGGAATCACTTCGTCCACAATATGGAGATCTACCAGATCTTTCGCCGTCATTTTCAGGGAAGCGGCTGCATCGGGAACCTTAGTTGGATCGTCCCACAGGATGGCGGCGCAACCCTCCGGCGAAATCACAGAATAGACACCATGCTCCAGCATGAGGACGCGATCTGAGACTCCTAACGCGAGTGCTCCACCGCTGCCGCCTTCACCAATGACGATGGAAATAATCGGAACGGCGAGACGAGACATGACAAACAGATTGCGAGCGATGGCTTCGGCCTGCCCGCGCTCCTCCGCACCGATGCCGGGGTAGGCGCCTGGCGTATCGATGAAGGTCACGATCGGACGTCCAAACTTCTCTGCCATCTTCATGAGCCGGAGGGCCTTTCGATAGCCTTCAGGGTTCGGCATGCCGAAGTTTCGTTGCATCCGCTCTTTGAGCGTCTTCCCTTTTTGGTGACCAATGACCATGATCGACCGGTCGTTGAATCGAGCGAAGCCTCCGACGATGGCCCGGTCGTCGCCAAATGAACGGTCTCCATGGAACTCAAAGAAATCTCTGAAGAGGTAACTGATGTAATCGAATGTACTTGGTCGTTGAGGATGTCGGGCGAGCTGCGTGCGTTGCCAGGGAGTCAGTTTGCTGTACAGCGTATGTTCAGTCTGAGCCAATTTCATCCGCAACTTGCGGATCTCGTCCTGAGGGGTCGATTTGCCTGCAGGCACGGCCGCGAGTTTTTCGATCTTTTCTTCGATCTCGCGGATCGGTTTTTCAAATTCGAGATAGTCGCGCATAGGTCAATGAGGATATCAAAACTGAAGAAGGAAATGTAGCCACATTAACTTAAATTAATTAACGGTTACGATAACAGAAAAATGCTCCCTTTGCCTAGGACTTCCTCAACTTCTGCGATGAAGCGTTCGGTGGGAGCCACAGCCAGGTGAGGGAAGGGGGTTGTCTCGGCTTCCAGCACCGAATCCATTCGTAACGTGAGCGAGACGGCCGTGCCTCCAGGGTGACGCAACAAGACCTCACGAAGTCGCGGAAACTGCTCGGCGACGCCGGGGCGATCCGTCAGTCGTATGTGGACTCGTCTGATTGTCTGTGCTTGCACCTCGGCGAGTGGCTCAATCTTACTTCCTCGAATCTTCGTGCCTTTATCTCCCCGATCCACCGTGCCTGTTACCCGCACGAGACGTTCAGGTACAATCAAATCTGTCGCGTTTTTGTAGAGATCAGGAAAGACGATAATTTCAACTACGCCCTGGAGGTCTTCCAGGGTGAGATATGCCATCCGGTCTCCCTTCTTGGTCAACATGTTCTTGACGGTCGTCACGATTCCGCAAAGTTTCACCTCACGACCGTCGGCCACTTCCTGAAGACCGATAGTCGAAGCCGTGGCAAGCGCCTGAATGGTGGTCTCGTATCTCGCCAGCGGATGGGAGGAAATATAGAAGCCGGTCAGTTCCCTTTCGTGTTTCAATCGCTCGCTTTGGTCCCATTCAGGAATGTTCGGCAGTGACGGCATAGCCGAATGCTCAACCGAGTCTAATCCGCTTATCTCGTCGCCAAAAATATTGGTCTGTCCCAGTTCCCGTTCGCGCTGTGCGGCGGCACCCTCCTCGACGGCCTGATCCAAAACCGCGGCCAGTTGAGAACGTTTTGCGCCAGTGGAGTCGAAGGCTCCGGTCTTGATGAGCCCTTCGAGCATGCGTTTGTTCACTTTGTGAAGATCGACGCGGCGACAAAACTCAAAGAAGGATTTAAAAGGGCCGGCTTCATTTCGAATCTCGATGATCGATTCCACCGCACCCTCGCCGACATTCTTGATGGCCGCCAAGCCAAAGCGGATGGCGTGGTCCACCACGCTAAAGTTCTTATGGCTTTCGTTGACGTCGGGAGGTAGAACTTTGATATTCAGATCGCGGCATTCCGTGAAGTAACCGACGATTTTGTCCGCGTTACCCATATCGGTCGTCATCAGGGCAGCCATGAACTCAGTCGGATAATGCGTTTTCAGATAGCCGGTCTGGTAACAGACGACGGCATAGGCCGCGGCGTGCGATTTGTTGAACCCGTAGCCTGCAAACTTCTGGATCAGTTCGTAGAGCTTGTCCGCTTTTTTATCTGGAATCTTGTTGGTCTTGGCGCCGGCCAGAAACTGCGCACGCAGCTTCTCCATCTCCTCAGGCTTCTTCTTGCCCATCGCGCGCCGGAGAATGTCGGCTTGGCCGAGCGAAAACCCCGCCACCTTGTTGGCGATGGCCATCACCTGCTCCTGATAGACGATGACCCCATAGGTGTCCTTCAGGATCGGTTCCAGTTCAGGGACTTCATATACAATCGGAACTTTGCCCTGCTTGCGTTTGATGAAGTCGGGAATCAGATCCATCGGACCGGGGCGATAGAGCGCGATGATGGCGATGATGTCCTCGAAACGGTCCGGCTTGAAGCCGGTCAGGAGGTCACGCATACCGGAGCTTTCCAATTGAAAGATTCCGGTAGTCTTCCCCGATGACAAGAGCGTGAATGTCTTGGGGTCGTCGAACGCCACCTGTTCCATAATCAACGGTGGATTGCCGGGGTGTCGCTCATTGATCAGATGCTCGGCACGTTTGATCATGGTGAGGGTTTTGAGGCCCAGGAAATCGAATTTGACGAGTCCGATTTTTTCGACGTCTCCCATCGAATACTGGGTGACGATTTCGTCATTGGCACCTTTGTAAAGCGGCACGTGGTCCGTAAGCGGGCCTTCCGAGATCACGACACCGGCGGCATGAGTCGAGGCATGGCGAGCCAGTCCTTCAAGAGAACGTGCGATGCCCATCAATTCCTTCACGCGTGTATCAGTCTCGACGAGATCGCGCAGTTTCTGTTCTTGATCGAACGCCTGTTGGAGTGTGATGTTGAGCTGATTCGGGACGAGTTTGGCGACGCGATCGACTTCGGCATACGGAATCTCCAGCACGCGACCCACGTCTCGGATTGCGGCCTTCGCCCCGAGTGTTCCAAATGTAATGATCTGGGCCACGTGGTCCTTGCCATACTTGTCGACCACATAGTTGATGACCTCGCCCCGGCGTTCCATGCAGAAGTCCATGTCGATATCGGGGAGGGATACGCGCTCGGGATTCAGGAACCGTTCGAACAGCAGCGTGTAGACGAGCGGGTCGAGGTCCGTGATGCGCAGGGCGTAGGCGACAAGGCTGCCCGCAGCGGAACCCCGGCCGGGACCGACTGGAATATTGCGCGAGCGTGCAAACTTAATGATGTCCCAGACGATGAGAAAGTAGCCGGCGAACCCCATCGAGCATATGATCGTCAGCTCTTCACGCAGGCGCAGCTCGTAGGCAGCCGGTAGAATCTGGCTGGGCCGCTCTTTCAATCTGGCAGTGAGTCCTTCCAGTGCCAATCGCTCCAGATAGGTTTCCCGCGTCAATCCTTCTGGAACTTTGTATTGTGGAAGATGCGTCCTGTTCAGCGCCAGTTGGAGGTCGCAGTTATCCGCAATCCGGCAGGTATTGGCAACGGCATTGGGGAACTCCACAAATGCAGCGGAGACTTCTTCTGTCGATTTCACATAGAGCTGATCCGTATCGAACTTCATGCGATTCGGGTCGCTGATCGTCTTGCCGGTTTGCAGACACAACATCAGCTCATGCGGGCGAAAGTCTTCCTTCTTGAGGTAGTGGCAATCGTTGGTGCCGGCCAGCGGGATGTCCATTTTCTTGGCGATCTCAAGCAGGCCGCTATTTGCGACTCGCTGATGGTCCAACCCGTTCGCTTGTACCTCAAGGTAGAAGTGTTCCTTCCCGAAGATCTGCTGAAATTCTCCAGCCACTGCCAACGCGCCGGCCATGTCTTTCTGGCCGATGAGATAAGGAATCTCACCGCTCAAGCATCCGGAAAGTGCAATCAGTCCCTCATGGTGTTCCTTTAAAATTTCCTTATCCATCCGCGGCTTATAGTAGAATCCTTCAAGGTATGCTTTGCTGACGAGTTTGATTAGATTCTGGTATCCGGTCAGATTTCGAGCCAGAAGAATCAAGTGATAGTAGTCGTTATGAGCGAGGCCGCTGTCTTTGGCAGCGAAGCGACTGCCGGGGGCCATATAGGCTTCGCAGCCTATGATGGGTTTGATCCCTGCCTCTTTGGCTTTGCGGTAGAACTCGATCGCTCCGAACATGTTCCCATGGTCGGTCATTGCCACTGCCGGCTGGTTAAACGATTTGATCTGTTGGATGAGTGGCTCGATTTGATTTGCGCCGTCGAGCAAACTGAATTGGGTGTGGAGATGGAGATGAACAAAGGAAGAAGCCATGGCGGGATTCTAGGAGGCGGGGAATGCGAAGTCAAACACATGGACGTGTCTCATTGAGGCAGCAAGACCGGCGGTATTAATTTCTCAGAGAATTGACGAACTACGGCCATGGTGCGCCTGAACATTATTCAGAAATATCAACGATTGATGAACAGTCTTCATCGTCGATTGCAATTCGTCCATGTAACGACCCATTCGCTGCGCCACCGAGTGAAAACTAAACACTTTTTGGGCTAAGCAGGAAAGAAGGGGCGAACTAGGGCAATACCGAGAGGCGATCACTATGAAACTGTGGGTAGATTTAGTACTGCCACTGTAAAGAGGATTCAGGAGGCCACAACAAGAACGATCTCCAGTTATGAGGATTCAAACCTGAATCAGATCGTCTTCATGGTTGCCGCTCATACACGTGTCAAAGATTGGGACAAATTCTGTAATGTCGGTGCAGATCGTGCCACTTGGTCAGACTCCTGGTTATCTCGACCCACAAAGTCAGGAAGCTCTGTACGAGGTGGATGTCAGCGCATCGGCGATCCTCCTTTCTTTCAATCATGCACTAGAAGGTGCGAGACCATCTATTTCGTCCTGATCGTCTCCGCATACCCGTTTAAAACATTTGCAGAATCTCGGGATGCGTTCGCCGTGAACCGCCGCCTGCACTCCCACCAGTTTCACAATCGAAGTCACGACAGCGAACGTGATCATATGATCAGCACAACCTCAGGTGCTGTCGGTCATCCCCAGAAGTCGAGATGAGCGTGCGGTGAAAAAGGGAGGGAAGATGAAGGACCCGCCGGCGATTGAACGAGGATTGGGAACGTTAATTATCACCGGTAGTAGTGGACGGATCGGCAGATCGTTTATTGAGCGTGTCGGAGAAAGCTACACGGAGATGGGATTCGACCGCGAAGGACCGCCCAATCCGCCTGCCGATACAGAACACGTCATTGCCTGTGACCTCGGCTCGGATGAGAGCGTGTGGGCCGCACTGAACGAAGTTCGCCGGCTTGGGCATAGGCGGATCGCCTCAATCATCCATCTGGCGGCGTACTATAGTTTTTCAGGCGAATCGAGTCCCCTGTATGAGCAAATAACTGTGCGAGGCACCGAACGACTTCTGTACGGACTGCGCGACTTTGAGGTCGAGCAGTTCATATTCTCCAGCACCATGCTCGTGCATGCGCCATGTGAACCGGGAGAGCATATTGACGAAAGTTGGCCGCTCAAACCGAAATGGGATTATCCTAAGTCGAAAGTTGCGACGGAACACTTGATCTTGCGTGAGCGGGGCGACGTGCCGGTTGTCTTCCTGCGCATCGCCGGTGTGTATGACGATCTCTGCCATTCGATCCCGATCGCACAACAGATCAAACGCATGTACGAAAAGCGCTTCATCAGTCGCATTTTTTCCGGCGACATCACGCATGGAGCGGCTTTTGTGCACATGGAGGATATGGTCGATGTCCTGGTGCGCATCGTTGAACATCGCAAGGAACTTCCACAGATGACGACTTTGCTCATCGGAGAACCAGACACGCTCAGTTACGATGAGCTACAGCGCGCCATCAGTCGTGAGCTCTACGGCAAAGAATGGAAGACATACCGCATTCCCAAACCTATTGCCAAGTTAGGCGCATGGTTCCTGAACCTGTTGCCCGGTCATGGCCTGTTCATTAAGCCCTGGATGATCGATCTATCGGACGACCATTACGCACTGGACATCTCCCGTGCCCGCACCCTTGTCGGTTGGGAACCGCGCCACTCTCTGCGGGAAACATTGCCGAAGATGATCGCCGCGCTGAAGGTCGACCCAAGGGGCTGGTATCAGGAAAATGATCTACGAACACCAACTATTCCGGAGGGTCCTCTCTGGCCGCATGGGGCGAATATGTTTCTTGGTTTGTGGCTTATCGGGAGCATGCCGGCCCTCGGCATCACCGTGCCCGCGCTACTCTGGAGCGATCTCTTGAGCGGCGCGGCGGTCATCCTATTCAGTGCGGTCGCGATGCGCTATGTGTGGGCGGCTTGGGTGGTTTGCAGCGTGGGGTTGTGGGTGATGACCGCGCCGCTCTTCTTCTGGGCGTCGAATGTCGCTGTCTACAACAATGACATGCTGACTGGCGCGCTGATAGTCGCGTTCGCGGTCATAGTTCCGCGACTCGGTCCTGACGGCGCCGGCTCAGGCATCCCGCCTGGCTGGAGTTACAATCCTTCCGGGTGGGTGCAACGGTTGGGGATCGTGTTCCTCGCAATGGTAGGATTTTTCCTCTCTCGCTATATGGCAGCATTTCAACTCGGCCACATCTCGTATCCGTGGGATCCGTTCTTTGGCGACAGCACCAGAACCGTACTCACCTCGGACATCTCGAAAGCCTTTCCTGTATCTGACGCCGGACTGGGGGCGCTCTCCTACCTGCTCGACGCCCTTGCAGGGCTGATTGGAGGAAGAAGGCGCTGGCGCACCATGCCGTGGATGGTTCTGCTCTTCGGCTTGTTCATCATCCCGCCTGGTGTGACGAGCATTGTGCTGGTCATTCTTCAGCCGGTCAGTATTGGTGCGTGGTGTACACTCTGCCTGGTGGCATCGGTCGTGATGCTTCTGATGGTATCGCCCGCTCTGGATGAAGTGATTGCCACGGGCCAGTTCCTCTTCCGAACCCGAAGCGCGGGCGGTAACGTCTGGCGAGCCATATGGTTGGGTGAAGGGAGTCTTGCGGAAGAACCAGAACTCACATCCAAGCGGTCGAAATTTTCGGAGATTCTGCACAGCCTCGAGTTTTTTTCTGCGCCCTGGAATCTGTGGCTGAGCACATTCGTCGGCGCATGGTTCATGGCGGCACCGACAGTGCTGGGCCTGGAAGGCGTTGCGGCCGACAGCACGCACATCATGGGTGCGTTGGTCGTGACATGTTCGGTATTGGCGTTTGCTGAACCCGTGCGTCTCGTGCGTTGGGGCAACGTGCTGTTCGGCCTATGGGCGATCCTCGCGCCGTGGTTCCTGCATGGCGGCACGACGACTTGGCCATGGATCGGCGTTGCCGGCGGATTCGTGTTGATGGCACTCAGTCTTCGTCGCGGTCCAATTGAAGATCGCTATGGCAGCTGGCAACGAATTATCCGGTGAGAGGGCGATGATTCCGAAGGAGCGACTTCCTTTCATGAGGTTTTCAATTTGCCGGCGACGGTGCCGCCAAATTTCGTGACTTTCCTGCCGCAAGATTGTAAGATCATCGTGAAGGGGAAACTAGGGTTCCGGCTGCCTCTAGGAGGGAGTGCCTGGTCCGAGAGTTTCCGGTCTCGCATGACGAGGCTCCACGGAGGGATAAAAGCCCGGGAGATCATGTACTGGTGGTACATGGCCTTCTCGGAATTTAACCCGCTCGACAAGGAGACTTCGTTATGCACTTCCATTCCATAGTTCGTTCCGTACCGTATCAGTCTGACCTGCTGCCAAGTCAGAGAGGTCTATCATGTTGATCAAAGAAGGTCTGGAGATGGACCTTTCTGCTCCCGTCACGAGTTCTCCAGAGACATTGAATCGCAGCCTGAGTCTCTGGAATAGCCTGACTATCGGCTTTGCAACCGTTTCACCGGTGGCGGGACTTTATGCCATCATCGGCGTGCAGACGGTGGTGACGGGGGGCGGTTGGTTTGGCGCGCTGGCGCTCTGTCTCGTGATGCAGATGTTGGTGGCCACCGTCTACGCTGAGCTATCCTCGCAGATTCCGATCGCGGGAGGCGCGTACAAGTGGGCACGGCAGCTCGGAGGCGCTACCACGGGGAGGTATGCCGGAGTCATCTACGTCAGCTCCACGATCGCTATGCTTACCACGACCGCCTATACCGGTGGGGTATGGCTTGCGCTTTTTTTTGGATTTAACAGTGGAGGAGGGCTCACCTTAGTGATATGGGGCGCCATATTTTTGTTGCTCTGTACGCTCCTCAACCTGGCTCACGTGAATGTGTTTAAGCTGGTTATTTCGCTGGGGGTATATGCGGAGATCGTCGGGTCGTTCGGCGTGGCGCTGCTGCTGTTTCTTTTTTTCAGGCAGCACTCATTTTCAGAATTGTTTCAGCATCTGGGCACGGGCACTGCACCGAGTCAGACGGCTGCATTTCTGGCGGCACTCGCCATTTCGGGTTGGGCCTTCATTGGTTTTGACGCCTGCTCCACCATCGCTGAAGAAACCCATAACCCCAAGCGGATGGTCCCACGCGCAATCTTTTTATCCCTCTGCATGGTGGGAGGAGTGGTGCTCTTCAACTCCGCCGCCCTGACGTTGAGTTTCGATCGTGACACACTGTTGACTTCCAGTGCCACGTCCGACCCCGTGACACCTGTGATTGCCAGCAGCTTTGGAGCCTGGGCTGAATCACCTTTTCTGGCGATCGTCATGATTGCGTTCCTGGCTTGCGGGGCATCCATGGTGCAATACACCTCGCGTATCGTGTACTCCATGGCCCGCGAGGGCAATATGCCTCTGATGTTCAGCCGGGTGACAGCTTCCAAGATTCCAAGCAATGCGGTAATCTGCGTCGTGCTGCTGGCGGGGCTGGGGTTGTTGTTCGGGTTGAACGATGGGGCAGTGGCCACGGTGATTGCCTTCGGCACGGGCGGGTTGTACGCCATGTTTGCCATGACCACGGGGGTTGGGCTCTACACCCGCCTCACGGGCCGTTGGAATCCGGCACTGGGTGCGCTGAAGCTGGGTGGGTGGGGACTAGCGATCAATGTGGCGGCCTTCCTCTGGTCACTGTTTGAATTCGTCAATATCGCCTGGCCTCGCGCCTATGCAGTAGCGGCTGATGCGCCCTGGTGGCAGCTCTGGGCAGTACCCTTGGTACTGGGCGGTATATTGGGAGTCACCACACTGTATATTCTGATCAATAAGACTGGACGGAATTAAGCGATGAGATACTGGCGAGCCGCAGCTATCGGCATAGGTTGCTTCCTTCTGGCGTCCTGGTATTCCATATCGCTCGTGTTTGGTGATGATGGCCACGTGCTGATCCTGAACGCTGCCTCAGAACCGATAAAAAATGGACAACTAGAGATTTGTGGCCAGAAATTCCTGTTCGGGGAAATTGAACAGGGGAAAACAAAGGCCATTCAGTACAAAGTGAGGTCGGATTCACAGTATAAGCTTGAGGTGGAGTTCAATTCGGGAAAGAAAATGGCAAAAGAGGTTGGCTCTGTTACGAATGGCCTGGATGTTCAGGACATCTTGACGTTGAACGATCATGGAGCGTCGTTAACGCGCTAGGATAGAACTCGAAGTCCTTTGCTCCCGCAGCCGGGTTAGGGCTCCGCTTTCTTTTCCCACGCCTTGAGGAAGGGTGCAATGGTATCGATGGGGATCGGGAAGATCGTAGTCGAGTTCTTTCCCCCGGCAACCTCAACTAGAGTTTGTAGATAACGGAGTTGTAAGGCAGCCGGGTTTCGGCTGATCACATCGGCGGCATCGGCCAGACGTCGAGAGGCCTCGAATTCGCCTTCGGCGTGAATAACTTTGGCTCGACGTTCGCGCTCCGCTTCCGCCTGACGCGCGATGGCTCGTTGCATTTCCTGCGGCAGGTCCACGTTCTTGACTTCCACGGCATTGACTTTGACACCCCAGGGTTCAGTCTGTTGGTCGATGATTCGTTGAAGCTCGGCGTTGATCTGTTCCCGCTTCGACAACAGGTCGTCGAGTTGACTCTGTCCCAACACGCTGCGGAGTGTCGTTTGCGCCATCATGGACGTGGCGTAAAGATAATCTTCGACTTGAATGATGGCTCGCTCCTGGTCCACGACTCGGAAATAAATGACCGCGTTTACCTTGACGCTGACGTTGTCCTTGGTAATGACGTCCTGGGGCGGCACATCCATGGTCACAGTCCGCAAGCTGACGCGAACCATTTTGTCGATGAACGGAATAATAATCACGACACCGGGCCCGTTCCCCCCGATGAGCCCACGAGCCATGCGGCCCCATCGAAAGACCACGGCGCGTTCGTATTCGCGGAGCACATTGAAGCCCATGAGAAAAAACACCACCACCAGTATCAGGATTGCCAATTGCATGATGACCACATTCATTTCAGGCCTCTGTCTGTTTGGAGAGAGGTTTCACATACAGTCGTAATCCATCTATGCGGATGACCTCCGCTTTGTCACCGGGCTGGAGCGGCCGATCGCTGATGGCCTCCCAGAGTTCGCCGTGGACCGCCAGTTGCCCATGGGGAGTCAGCGCCGTTTGGACAATTCCCACAAGACCGACCATTTCCTCACGGCCGGTCGCCGGACGTCGTCGCATCGCTCGGACACCCATCCCGACCACAAAGAGCGAGAATCCAGCGGTCAGCACGATAACCGGCAGGATGACCGACCAGGAAATCTGAAGGAACTCTACGTCGGTCTTGATCAGCATCATCGATCCAAGGAGCATCGCAACGACCCCGCCAATGGCCAGCAAACCGTAACTAGTCACAGTCGCTTCCAGGATGAAGAAGATGACCCCGAGGAGGAACAACAGCACACCTGCGTAGTTCACCGGCAATGATTGGAGGGAGTAAAACGCGAGGATCAGGCTGATGGCGCCGACGATGCCCGGCAGAATCGCCCCAGGGTTATACAATTCTGCCATAATTCCAATAGTGCCGATGGTCATGAGCAGGTAGGCAATGTTCGGGTCGCTGAGAGTCTTCAGGAGTTCGAGGCGAAGTCCCATCGGAAATTCGCGCATGGTCGCGTCCGCTGTGTGCAACACCTTCGAGCCAGATTGGAGAGAGATGGTACGGCTATCCAGCTGCTTCAGCAATGCCGGCATATCCTCCGCAATCAGATCGACGACCTTCAGCTTCAAGGCTTCTCGTTCCGTCACTGACACACTCTTCCGAACGGCGTCTTCCGCCCAGGCGACGTTCCGTCTCCGTTGCGCGGCGATCGTTTTGATGTAGGCCGCGGAATCGTTCTCGATCTTCTCCTTCATCGCCGTATCCATCTCATCCCCGCCCATAGCAACGGGATGGGCGGCGCCGATATTTGTAGCGGGAGCCATCGCCGCAACATGCGCCGCCATGGTGATAAACACGCCTGCGGAAGCGGCGCGTCCGCTGGGCGGCGACACGTACACGACCACGGGAGTGGCTGCGCCGATGATGTCTTTAATAATGAGCCGCATCGATGTGTCGAGTCCGCCGGGCGTATTGAGACGAATGATCAAGGCCTGCGCTCCGCTCTCTTCCGCAGAGGCGAGCGCATCATGCAGATATTCGGCGGCGACCGGATTGATGACCCCGTCATACGTGGCGAGTAGGACAAACGAATCGGCTCGAACAGGAAGGGGGCCTGCGAACAAGGCATTGAGGAGTGCAGCAGTCGAGATAGTCAGAAGCAGCAGGCGGGGACGACTTCTCGGAACATGCATCGTAGTGTCCCTCCCACAAGACTCAGATATCGGGAGACAGAACGACCATATCGAGCATACGAGCCACCCGACACCCTGTCAAGGAAGGGCATGGGGTGGCCACCGTCATATAAGGATGTGGGTTCAAACGTGGGTGCAAGATGACACACCCACTGGAGAAGGGCCGATTGAGCGGTGGAGTTAGGAAAACCTGTTGGATTGGTATCGCATGGTGGATATGCTGCAGTTACAGCCTCCCCTTATAGAGATGAGGCATGAGTGCGCAGAATCTCATCGCAATTCCCTGAGATAGCGGGGGTCGGGAGTTCTAGCTGACAGTTCAGGACCCAGTAAAACTCCCGACCTCGTATCTCGTCCATGCGCGCGGCTATCGTTTTTTTCGTCTCGGTAGATGACCGGAGCGCACCTGGCAGGCCAGCACATCACAGATCACGCGAGTGGAGATTAAACTGGTAATCTCGGCTGCGTCGTAGGGCGGCGCGCACTCCACGATCTCCATCCCGGCGATGGGCTTGCTGTCTGCGATGACCTGAAGAAACTTCAGGACTTCTCGCGGCAAGAACCCACCTGGCTCCGGCCACCCGGTTCCAGGCACGAAGGCGGCGTCCAAACAATCCACATCAAAACTGAGCCAGACTGCATCGACGCCGTCCCAGGCCACCTCGAGCGCTCGTTTGGCGGCAGTCTCAATTCCCATCTCCACGCAATCGGTGATGGTCATGATCGTCGTGTGACGTTCACGCCCGACTTTCACACCGGGTCGCGGCGACTGCCAGCCGCCGATCCCGATCTGGACTAGATTTTTTGCCGGCACATTGGGAATGTTCGTCGCGTGAAACCAAGGTGTGGTGTGCATGCGTTCGTCAAGATCGGTATCCTGCGTGTCCACATGCCGGTCGAAGTGAATAATGCCGAGCTTACCTCCGTTAAGATTCTGGGCGACCCCCCGCACGGTCGGGAAGCCAAGGGAATGGTCGCCGCCGAGCACCACGGGAAACGCCCCGCTGGCGTATACGTGCGAGACGGCCTTGCTGACCTGATCGAACGTTTTCTCGATGTTGGCAGGAATGGTAAACACGTCGCCGAGATCGCACATGGAGATCGACTCTCGCAAATCCACACCGAGTTCGAAGCTATAGGACCCATACAGAGCCGAAATCTTGCGAATGCCCTGTGGGCCGAACCGTGTGCCGGACCGATAGGTCGTACCACCGTCGAATGGCGCCCCGAGAATAGCCACGTCGTATTGGCCGCATTTTCGTACGTCTTCAACGTAGGGCGCTTTGACAAAAGTATTGATTCCAGCGAAGTGGGGCAGTTCTCCACGACTGAACGTGGGAATCCGGCGATCTTTAATGGAGTCGGCGCCGGGTAGCCCATTTTCAAGACCCCGAGCGATTTCTTCCTCAAGCTTCGTCGTCGGCAGCAGTGCTTCTGCTTCGACGGCAAATTTCGCCTCCGGGCCATATTGATCATGCAGAGGGACTTTGCCTTTGTACTTGTGCTCTTTCGCCAAAACCTCACCTCCTTATTGTTCGCACGGTGGTTCGCTTTATCTCGTAAATGTCGTTGGTTGCTCCGGATGAACCAACAAAACAATCAGGCAGATCAGACTAACAAATCGAATCGAATTCTAGGAGTGTGGGGAATGGGAAGTCAAACGAGGTCCGGATGGATTTGCCATGTCATCCTTGATTACGCAGCCAACGCAATAGATTCCAATTCTGTATAAAGAAATTTCGGCTGTTGAGGCTTGACTGATTATATGAATCCGCTGAGAATACAGCCCGCCCGCTTCCATTATTATGAATCCAATTTAATTGTTAGATCAATCCGCCCAGATTCTGAAAGGAATTACTATGCCAAGGAAGAAGGTCGTAACGAAAAGAGCGAAGAAGCCTACCGTCCTCATACGCAATGTGGTTCCTGATCGTCTCGATTTGCGGGATAGAGTGTATATGCCTCCGGTGGCAGTGGTGCCGGGCGTGACGCGTGCTCCAAAGATCGCTATTCCAGTGCTCGATCAAGAACAGACCAACGCCTGTACCGGTTTCGCACTGGCAAGTATTGTGTACCTCTTACAGCATAACGCCAAGCGCAAGAAACTCGATTGTTGCGTGTCTCCATTCATGTTGTATTCGATGGCACGGCGTTATGATGAATTTCCCGGCGATCCCAACGTCGATACGGGATCGAGTCTGCGCGGCGCGATGAAAGGTTGGTACAAACACGGCGCCTGTTCAGACAGGCTGTGGGCCACAACAGAAATGCCGACAGACCAACCGGCAAAGTCTTCACACGATTGGTGGCTTGATGCCGTACAGCGCCCGCTCGGAGCGTATTACCGCGTGGATACGCGCTCGGTCACCGATATGCACGTCGCACTCAACGAGATTGGCATTCTCTATGCCAGTGCCGTGTGTCATTCCGGCTGGGAGGAAGGGTTCTCGAAACCATCGCATACCAAGGGAGGATATTGGAAGATCCCACGTCGGAAAGCGGGACCCGGTGACGGTGGGCATGCGTTCGCGATCGTCGGCTATAACCAGGACGGGTTTATCCTTCATAACTCGTGGGGGACTGGTTGGGGTACGAACGGCCGCGCAGTCATCACGTACGAAGACTGGCTCGATCATGCGATGGACTGTTGGGTGGCACAGCTCGGCGTGGTGACTGATCTGCATCTCACGATCGCCCACTCGCCGACGTTGCGTCTGAAGGCCGGCAAAGTGCAGCTCGCCGGCGAACCATCGCTACGCACACGCGAGATTAACCCATTCATCATCGACATGGCGAACAACGGCCGGCTTAGCAACACCGGCGATTTCCGCACACAGGATTCCGACATTGACGCGCTTGTGACCCGCCATCTTGGTATGGCGCGGACAGCATGGGGTTTGAGCAACAATGATTCTGTGGATATCGCCATCTACGCCCATGGTGGCTTGACATCTGAGGATACTGCTGGAGAAACGGCAGCGAAATGGATTCCAGCGCTGTATGAGCACAAGATCTTTCCTATCTTCTTGATGTGGGAGACCGATCTTTGGTCTACGCTCAAGGGGCGTCTTGCGGACGTCTTAGAGGATCAACCGCGTCCGACCGGTGGTTTATTCGATCGAGTCAAAGATTGGTGGAACGAACGACTGGAAAAGTTACTGGCCGTGCCGGGAACGGCGATCTGGAGCGAGATGAAACAGAATGCGGACGCGATTTCAAATTCCGCCGAGAGCGGAGGAATGAAGCTCTACAAGGCCTGTCGGCAATCGCCGTATTTCGCCGACCTCTCCAAGGTGCGCCTGCATCTCGTCGGTCATTCCGCCGGGGCGATTTTGCACAGCCATGTAGTCGATCGACTGGGAGGGGAGGGCTGGAATTTCGAAAGCGTGAACTTCATGGCGCCGGCGGTACGAGTCGATCTTTTCAAAAAGACTGTCGTTCCCGCCATCAGAAGCGGCAAGGTCAAGCGCTTCAATCAATTCCATCTGTCCGACGATGTGGAGCAGAAGGATCCGACATGCAAACCGATTCTTGGCTATAGCCGATCGTTGCTCTACCTGGTGTCGCAATCGCTTGAACATGGACAGACCACGTCCATACTTGGTCTTGAAAAGTATTTCAACGATGAAATTGCATCGAAGAACATACCGAACGTATATACCTGGGCTGCACCAGGCAGAGAATCAAAAAGCACGACGCATGGAGACTTCGACAACGACCAGACCACAATGGCGAGCGTGATTGAGCTGATCAAGGGGAAAGGGTGAAAGGGTCGCCGGGCCGTCCTCCTGCTCGCGGAACGCGCACGATCAGAATGTGCTCGTTCGACGCGCGCAATAGCGGATCGACCAGGTTACCCTTTAGGATGAAATAGGGGAGTGTGAGACTCTACCCCATGTGGTCGGCAGAGTTTCTGTGGTCGTGCAAGCAAGGCCAGGAGTTGGAAAGTACTGAAGCCATGGCCCGGTTCTCCCCCTCGGGATACGGCCTATCCACCTGGTTGAATAACACAATAGTCAGATCAACCTGCTGGATCAGACACTCCGAGGCGCTTTCTAGAAATTTCCCGCGAGTACCACATCTTCAATGCTGTTGATGTCGAGCCAATGCCCGACAGTGTAGAGTACACGGACGGGATATTGCCGCTTCACCAATTCTTGAAGCAGTTGGGGGATGCCGGCTTTTTGGTTCGCCGGCTCGGCCAGCATTTCCGCAATGACGTCGGTGATGAGTGTGGCTGCACCGGGCGAGACTTTGAGAAACCCCATCCAGACTCCGTGGATGGATTCCTTCGAAAGGTGGTCTCCCAACTGCTTGAGAAATATCTTGGCGTTAAAGGCTCTTCTGGAATTGGGAAGGGTGCATTCCGTAAACCCGCCGAGGCGGGCGTAGCTGCGTTGTTCCTGCCAGTTGCTATCGACGAAAATCACGCAGTCATCATTTACCTGGCAGAGGGATTGAGGAATATATTTGTTGAACAGGACGTCGCCGTAGGAAACGATCGCCCTCTGAGCCGGTCCTTTCCGCGACCGGAGAGCCTTTAGGAGAGAATCTAGTTCGCCGGTTTCTGCGAAGTCTTCGTTATCGACATAGGTGAGATTGGGGAGGTTGACGGCTTCTTTTTTATATCCCCTGACTACGAGGATGTCCTTGATCCCCACCGCGTTGTACGCGTCGACAATGTGGGAGAGGATCGGCGCGCCTTGGATGTTGACCATCGTCTTGGGTTGTTGTTCGGTGAGTTCCCCCAACTCCGTGCCGCGTGAAGCGGCCAGCACGATGGCGGCGGTGTCTTCGGCGCCTCGGGGAAGATACCGGTCTTCGGCCTCCTGCAGTTCCGCGGCGTTTTGCAGGCGGAAGATTTCTGAGACCGGTGCGACTTTGTCTTCGATGGAGAGTAAATGTTCATCGTCCTTCAGCGTGCGCGCGGTTTTCTGCATGGCGGTCACGGCGGTCCGCAGCATGTGATTGGCCCAGATCACCATTGAAAATCTATGCTGACGAAATACGTCGGTGGGTGTCGCATAGTATTTCGTAGGTACGATGATGACGGGGCAGCGATTTCCCCATTCCTGCTTGAACGAAAGAATCTCGTCAGGCACCGATAGGGCGCTGTGAATGAGGATGCCGTCCGCTCCCGCCTGATGATAGGCTTCGGCTCGCCGTAGGGCTTCCGCCAGCCCCCAGCCGCAGATGAAGGCCTCCACCCTGGCGATAATGCAAAAATCCGGATCGGCCTGAGCGTCTTTGCCGGCTTTGATCTTGCCGCAAAACTCATGCATGTCCGCCATCGGCTGGGTGCCGCCCTTGATGAAGCTGTTCGTCTTGGGGAAGAGTTTGTCTTCGATACACACCGCCGCGACCTTGCGCTGTTCGAGCTTACGAACGAGCCGCTGCATATTATTGAAGTTGCCGTATCCCGTATCGCCATCGAGAAGAATGGGAATGGTGGTCGCATCGGACATAAATTCAAGATTCTCTAAAATTTGGGTCCAGCTGGCTTCGTTGTTGTCGCGGACACCATATTGAGCGGAAATGGAGAGGCCGCTGGCCCAGATACCTCGAAAGCCTGCTTCCTGAACGATTTTTGCGCTGAGGCCATTGTGGGCTTCACAGATGAATTCCAACTCGTCCGATAAGAGAAGATTTCTAAATTGACGTGAAGTCGTGATGCCTGGAGTCGAGCTCATGGATTCCCTTCCTTATTCACATCGAAACAACTCGAGACGGCACCCTCTGGCGGACTCGTTGATGGGTACAGAATACCGGTTTCCCCTGGAGAAATCACCTTTGCCCCTTGGAAGTGTGGGAATGAGAGGGCGGAGATGGGAGGGCTGACCGTTCCTGTGAGAGGATTGGCACCATAAGAGGAGCCGGTCAGGCAGCACCGTATTAAGGAGATCACTCGACCGATCGGCCTTGAAGGAACAGTGCCTGTTCTAATGCACGGAAGAATTGTTGGTACGGGCCCGGTTCTTCGACGGCCTGCAGATAAAATTGTGCGTTGGCCCGGACGATGAGTTGCGAATCCCCGCGGGTGCGGATCGTGGCGGTAAAGCGCACGAGATTGCTACGATACCGGAATGGTCCCCATGCGTGAACATTGCGTGTGAGGAGAAGGAGTGTATCCGGGCGATAGAGGAGATAAGAGGGGTCCGTGCCCATGGAGTCTTCGATTTCGACAAATTTCTTCCCGGAAATGATTCCCAATTCTTCATCCAGCAATTCCACATTGAAGTCCAGATCCTGCATGGTGGAAATGATGGCTTCGAACATCCGCCGGCGGTCCGTGGTGTCAAACGCGCGTGTTTGAGCAGAGCGAACTTTGAGTTGGCTCGCCTCCGATAGCCAGATCTGTTCCCGTGAGTTCCATTGGTTTTGGTGTCGCGATTCGTAAGGTGAACAACTCTGGATCAGGAGGGCGCACAAGAATGTCGTAGCAACAATGCCGTATGTGGAGGCATATCTCAAAGCCAAGGACGGCATTGCGCGATATCCTTACTTCCTCGTGAGAAATAGCGACCGCTCGAGTGATGCAAAGAAATTCTGATACACCTTGGGATCGTCAATGGGCTTGTTGTTGTAGATGGCATTCGCACGGACGGTCAGCTTGTCCTTCATCTCTTGACGCACGGTGACGGTGATGCTGACAACGTCATAATAGTTGGGTTCGGCGAATCGTGCGGCTGTCACAAGGCCGAGCGCTTCGTTGGCTCGCTCGATGATGAATCCGAGGTCTTGCAGCGATGCGATAACCCCACGCATAGCGGTATTCCGGTCTGCGATGTCGAAGGCACGAGTCTGAATGCTGCGGATTTTGAGTTGCGCATCGGTCGGTGCCAGAAGATCCTTCGGAGTCTCAGGTGTGGTACAGCCGTGGAGCAGGACCATTCCCGCCATGAGGATGCCTGCCCACACACATCGTTTGTCGGTCATAAGTCCTCATCTCGCATGTTCAAATGGTATGGGCCTCAAGAAACACGGCTTTGGAGAGTTTAGCGAAAAACTGCTGGTAGATTTCCGGGTCCCACACCATTTCCATATGTTGTTCACCAGGCGGAATATATTGGTCATTGGCCTGGCCGTCTCCCTTCCATATGACTCGGTAGAACACAATGCGGACTTCTTGTCTGGTGGCTTCTTCGTTGAGCGGCCTGGTTATCAGTCCCGCTGCGATCTTCTGGTGAAGATCCACTGGCGTCATCAGTTTCCCGAGTGAGAGGAGTAAGATCAAAGCTTGTTGGATATATTGTCCGTATTCCCGTGCGCTCCGCTCTTTCGTCGCCCGTAGGAAACCGACCTCATGAACGCTTTCCTCGACTTGAAAGCCGAGATCCTGCAGCACCGCGGCCGACGCCGACAACAGTTCTTTTTCGTTGGGGGTCTCAAAGAATCGCGTCTGCATGGCGCGATGCTTGGGAGTCTCCGCCGTCAACTGAAACAGCTCGGCCGGCTCTGTGTGAGTGACACATCCGGTTAGGAGCCCGAGCAAGGTCAGGCAGATGCCGATCCGGATCACGTTGCCCGATCGTCCTGTGATCGGCCGCTTAGAATTGCGTAGAGTTATAGGCAAAGTCGCGCACCTTCTTCTCTTCGTCATACTTGATGATGATAGTGAGGGTGCGTTGGCGTTGCGAGCTGGAACTGCTGCGTGAATTGGTGCCCAAGATGATCAGCCCGGCAAATGATGAATTCGATGTATCGACCCGGTCGGTGGAAACCTTGTCGTACATCCAGACTTCGCGCCGTTTCTCATCCGTCGTGACGATATTCGGCGAGCCAAGAAGTTCTGCAACCTGAGATGCCGCCATGCCGACTTTGATCTCTCCCTGGACTTTCCCCACCGTCAGCCGGTCCTCTTTGATTTCGGCCTGATCACTACTGCAGCCCGCGACAGCCACTGATAAACAGAGCCCTAATACAATCCATGTATGTTTCATATGCCTCTCCCTTCTGCGTGATGTCATGCGTTAGGACGCATGAGGGTATGCGTAAGGTGTGTCTCACCTGGTCCTTCAATCAACTCGATCGCCTCCCTCAGTACCTACACTGATCATGGGTGCCTATACAGCCATCAGTTGGGAAGGATACATGTTTCCTGAGCTGAAATCACGCGGCCTTTCCTGAAATGTGAACCGTGCAACGTAAAATGCAAAGGCTGCACAAGCGAGACTGCGAGATGTGGCTGGCTAGTCAGGTGCGTGGTATTCCGGATGGACCAGTTTCAACATGAATGACGGCAGCGGCTTTGCCGGATTGTCCTCCGCCGAGTCGTGCGATATTGCGCCGATACGGGAGAGACGATGCCGGGTGGGTATATTTACGGGGCGGCGATACGCATGCGTGTGATGTCGGTGGGGGACCCGCACGTTGATTTGTCGTAACAGGATTGTACGGTCACATCCCATGTTCCTGCATGGTCGGCGCCCGCGTCCTTGCAGGATACGTTCGAACTCCTGGCGGGGATAAACCGTACGATTTTCTTTTGTCCCTTACTCTGCTCAATCACCGTGACCTGATAGCCGGTGACCTTCGGATCGTTCGATTTGTCCCACGTGATGCTACAGTGAAATCCTACAATCTGAGGCGGCTGCTCCAACGAATGAGCGCAGCCAATACTCATGAGCAACGAAATCGCGACCGGTAATTCAAAGTGGATTCCAAAAATGACGGTGGGTTTCATCAGGCGCCTTTCGAGACAGAGGGTTGCAAATTTCTGCGATAAGTTGATTATACAGCTTACAGAGGTTGGATTCTGATTGTTACTTCTCAAATGGAGCAACAAGGTCTTACGGTTCGGGACTGTGGATTGCCGGGTCTGGAGATTAAATAGTTCGAATCACCTATGGCACTTGGATGGACGGAGGGTCAATGGCCATGTCCGAAGCGCTGTCACACGATGAAGTTCAGGCTGCATGGGTCAATCTGATCGAGGAAGTTCGTACGGGAGTTCTGTTGACGCTCAGGGCCGGCCGGCCGTTTGGGTCTCATGTACCCTATGTCTTCGTGAAAAACTGGACGCGCGCCTACATTCATGTGAGCCGTTTGGCGTTGCACACGGAACATCTATTGCTCGACCCTCGCGTGGGGCTGTTCGTCTCTGAACCGGATCGGCAGGCAAGGAATCCCTTAGCTCTCCGACGGATGAATCTTCAGGGTGAGGCGGCGCCGTTGAATGCCGATGCACCTCATTATGCTGAAGTGAAGGCACGGTATCTGACTCGCTTTCCCCAATCGACGATGACGTTTGACTTCGCGGACTTCGCGCTCTGGGAACTGCGGCTACAGGACGCACACTTCGTGTTGGGATTCGGACAGGCTTACCTCGCCGAGGTAACCGCTCCTCTCGCTTGGATACATCAGAAGCCAGAGCAGAGGGTGGGATCAAGTCGGCGGGTCATGTAAGTCGTCCGGCTCGCGGGACGACGGGTTCGGGGCGCGCGAGGCACGGAGCAGCGAGGACACGTGGGGGAAGAAGTAGGGCTGTGTTCCAAGAGAGATGACGTTGCCATGTTGGCCGTCATCTCCCTTGGGTGCGACTCCCGACACGCACTCACGGCTGGCTAAGTTGAAACCTAACGGTCCGCTATTCCTGGAGCAAGGAGAAGATTGACAGGAAGCTTCTCCGTTAAGGTATAAGAACTCGCCTTATTTTCCTTCACCCACCGCTTTTCAGCCACAGACTCAAACGGCGGAGCAAGTTCTCCTTGAAGAGACCAAAGATCAAAAGGGGTCTCGTCAATGGAAATTTCCCAATCGTATCCCCTGTCCTTTACGAAAGGCGCGATGACTTGATCAAGTGTCTTGGTCCACCACTCTCTGATAATCGGACCTGGCAGCGTCCTGGCAATCTGGTCGATTTTGAACCGGACGAACTTGTTATGCGGTTCGCCACCGACGAAGCAGGAGTCCTTGGCTAACTCCTCAAATATAAATACCACATAGAATTTAGGGAGCGGGATGCTCGCATACACTTCCGTAACCCGCTTGGCCAAGGCCTTTTTGTCTTCAGCGGTGAACGCTCCGGCAGGATGGTACACTTTCCACAATGGCATCTCTATCCCTCCTCATTGGTTGAACACGATGTGTGATGGGCTCGTCGATGAAGCGGAGACCCAGGGTCTCCGCGACGGCTTGAACAGTCATGCAAGGCTCAGAGACTAATGCTCCATCTGTGAGTCCTCCTCTTCTTTTGAGAAACACCCCTGGGTGACTCATCGACGATCGTTGATCTATAGACTCGATAGCAAATGTGATGACACGGTACTCCGCCCCAGCCGGACGTCAATATGAACGGTCTCTTAGCGGCGCTCGACGCGAGGGAATCGTTTCGTGCCGGGGTATTGCTTTTTCCCCCAAACAAGGATCGCCTCCAATACCGACTCTAGATCCTTCCCTCTCTTTGTCAGGCGATACTCATAGCGAGCAGGATTTTGCTGATATCTCCTTCGGGTCACGAGGCCGGAAGACTCCAAGTGTTTCAGCCTATTTGCCAGAATGTTTGTGGCAATGTGTTCCGGAGAGGCCAAGAATTCCTGGTACCGTGTTTTCCCCAAAACGAGATCTCGAATAACCAACAGTGTCCATTTATCTCCCAGGAGATCCAGGACATTGGTGATTGGGCAGGAGGATCGTTCAAATTTCATTTAGACGTTCATCGTTGGTGCGTGAGCATTCGCTTCCTATCCATCGGTGCCTATACACTCGCATAGTAACTTGCATAATGCAAGTTACTATGCGAGCTGCAAGATTACTTGACTCGATGAAGGAGGAGGCGAGGTGCGACTAGGGCGTAAGGGTAGGAAGACGGGACGAAGCTGGAACAGCAGATACAAGAAGGATGGTCCGGGGATAAGCGTTACGGTTCGTTCTGAGCCGAGGATCGATAGATGAAATAGAGTGCGATGGCTCCTATCACCGCGATAATGAGGGTGGCGATAAATCGAGTGGTAAAACTCAGCGGTCCAATATAGCGGTCGTACAAAAGAGGCAAGAGGATAGGGGAAATCACTGCCAGGGCAAGGCCCACCATGTGACGTTTCAAGTAGATCGGTTCGCCTGGCTTACGCTTCATGTCCGACGAGCCTCAGGTGACCCTCCCAGGCTCGCATACTTGTATGCTTTTTGGAAGGGCAGCCAAGTTGATCGATGTGTGGCCGTCGAAAGAAACCCTCTGATTCTCCACACCTCTCTTTAGAGCTATCCCTTAACTGATTCTCCCTCCTCTGCCTTAAGGGGAACAGCCAGATTATCCTTCACTGCGCGCATCCTCTCCATTCCTTTCCTCTCCAAGGGTAACCTGGTTGATCCTCGATTGCGCGCGTCGAACGAGCATCGCGCTTCTATTTTCTCCCTTAAGGGCGGACTAGATGATCTCCTACTGCGCGTGTCCAACGAGGGTCTTCTGAGACCGCGCGTTGCACGAGCACGGGAGAGCATCTAGTCTGCCCGCTCCTCTCTATTTTATAAGAAACGGTTTTGAGTTTTCTCCCGAAGCTGTGGTGATGGTAAGGAGGACCAGGCCTTTCCTTCCACCGGCAGGCACGGTCGTGGTGATCTTGTCTTCGGTCTGTTGAAACTTGGCAGGGTGACCGGGGCCGAAGGAGACGCCACGTAAACACGTGGCCTCACCGAAGCTGGTTCCAGTGATGACGACTTTCGTTCCGGCCTTTCCTTCGTCGGGTGTGACCTTGTCAAGTTTCGGCGCTTCACCAAAACATGAAGGAGATTTTCCTGCAGTATCGGCCGTGGAAAATTTTGGAGCGGACGCGTTTGGGGCGGTTGCTTTTGTACTGGCTTTAGCCGGTTTCTTCGCCTTCTTCTCTTGCTTGGGTGGGTCAGCGGCCCAGGTCACGCTGGGGCTGATCGCTGCCAGGCTGAGAGCCAAGACTCCAATTACGACCGTGAATTTGGGGACTGTCGCTCTATTCATGACCGACCTCCAGTATGTGCAAAGGGTATACGCTCTCATTGATCAGCGGTGCTGAAACTGATTGAATCAATCTTCTATGGTCGAAATGTCGCCAAGATCCTGTCCGAGTTCCTTGGCTTTAAGCACCCTTCGCATGATTTTGCCCGATCGGGTTTTGGGAAGCGAGGGCACGATGTCGATTTCTGACGGCACGGCAATCTTCCCCAGCTCTGTCATGACTTGATCCTTGATCGATTGGATCAGCGCCGGGCTACCCACTTCTCCTTGCTTCAATATGATAAAGGCTTTAATGGATTCGCCGACGAGCTTGTGTGGTTTGCCGATCACCGCAGCTTCAGCCACGGCTTTGTGGCTGACCAGCGCACTTTCTACTTCGGCGGTACCGAGCCGGTTACCGGCGACTTTGATCACGTCATCGGCGCGACCCATGAACCACATGTAGCCGTCTTCATCTTTGTGGCAGATGTCGCCGGCGGTGTAACAATTTGGGATTGTCGTCCAGTAGGTCTTGTAGCGCTCCGGGTCTTTGTAGATTGTCCGCATCATCGATGGCCAGGGTTTTTTGATGACGGCAAGCCCGCCGGCGTTGGCAGGGAGGCTGTTCCCTTGGCTGTCCACGACATCGGCTTCGATGCCGAGGAAAGGCCTTGTCGCGGAGCCCGGCTTTAAGGGAACCGTCGGCAGGGGAGTGATCAAGATGGAACCTGTTTCGGTTTGCCACCAGGTGTCCATGATCGGTTTGTCCCCACCGGCTGCTCGATGGAACCATTCCCAGGCCTCCGGATTGATCGGCTCGCCCACGCTTCCCAGAATACGAAGCGTGGAGAGATCGTATTTCTTAGGCCAGTCTTCTCCATAGCGCATGAGCAGGCGAATCGCGGTGGGTGTCGTATAAAAAATTGAGACGCCGTAGCGTTCGATCAAATCCCACCAGCGGCCCGGGTTCGGATAGTCCGGCTTGCCTTCAGCTGTGAGGATTGTGGCTCCGTTGAGAAGGGGACCATATACAATATAACTATGGCCGGTCACCCAGCCCGGGTCGGCGACACAGAAATAGACATCGTCATCTTTGAGATCAAAGACGTATTTTGTCGTGATGTAGGTTCCGACCATGTAGCCGCCGTGGACATGGACGACGCCTTTGGGTTTGCCGGTGGTGCCGGACGTATAGAGGATATACAGCGGATGTTCTGCATCCAGCTGCTCTGCCTCGCAGATGGTCTTCTCGTCCTTCAGCCAGTCGTGCCAATCAATTTCTTTCGGCATGGATAAGCTCACCCCAGGGACTTGCCGTCGCAGGACTACAACATGCTCGACGGTGGAGGAGCTAGTCACGGCTTGGTCGACCACTGACTTAAGGTTCAGCACCTTTCCCCGGTCAAATCCGACGTCGGCCGTAATGACCAGTTTGGACTCGGCATCTTGTATGCGACTGGCCAGGGCCGGAGCACTGAACCCGGAATAGACCACACTATGGATGACGCCGATGCGTGCACAAGCGAGCATGGCAATGATCTGTTCTGGGACTTTGGGAAGGTAGATCGTGACTCGGTCACCCTTCTTGAGTCCGAGCTTCTTGAGCGCATGTGCGCAGCGATTGACTTGCCGGTAGAGCTCCCCATAGGTGATGATCCGTTCTTGGTCATTCTCTCCGACCCAAATAACTGCCACCTTATTTCTTCGCCAAGTTTTGACATGACGGTCCAGACAGTTATAGGTGATGTTACAGGTCGCGCCGACAAACCATTTGGCCCAGGGATAATTCCATTCGAGAACCTTGGTCCAGGGAGAATACCATTCAAGCTCTTTGGCGACACCGCTCCAGAAACCTTCAGGGTCGGCAATCGATTTCTTGTAGGCGCTTTCATAGTCCTGAATATATGCCGCCGCTTTGGTTTGGTCAGTAGGCGGATACACGCGGCTTTCCTTGAGAAGGGTGTCGATGTTTTCTGCCATAGTACGATCGCTCCTTCAGGTCGGGGGGGAGGTAAACCGGCGTCATTATGCTGGAGGGACAGGGGGGAACTCAACCATACCTAAGCAGGATGCTGAAAAAAGTCGCTCTTCTCACCCGCCCGAACCCTGGCGCGCCGAGACGCGCCTGTTCCCATGCGGCATTCTCGCGTCGTTCAGACCCTCAACGGAGACCCGGCCGCCTCACTACTCGGCGGCGCGCACAAACTTGGTGCTCCTTATTCGTCGCACCGTGCGCCCCAGAGGGTACGCCTTCGGATCTTCACTCGCTGCGGCCTTGCTTGGGACAAGGCGCGTCTCGGCGCGCCGGGGTTGGGTGGGTGAGAAGTCTGGCCTTTTTGAGCATCCTGCTAAACCTCGGTCTGTCATTTCTTGACAGTCGCGCGGGGGCGAGAGTAGGGTGAATTTATTACGCGTCACACACTGAGGCCGGTCGAATTCATGCTGTCGATCACCCACCGACCATCGAAGTATCTCCTTCTTGCAAGCCTCGCCACCGCGTTGTCGGTCATGTTCTTTCCGGCTACTGCCTCCGCCCAATTGGGGAAGCCAGAGGGGCTCTATTATAAATCGTGGGCCATTATCATTGGGGTGGAGAACTATCTCCTGGCCCCGAAAATTCCCGGCGCGATTGAGGATGCCAGAGCGGTTGCCCAGGCATTTCGCCGCCTGGGTTTTGATGAGGTCGTTGAACTCTACGACAAGGATGCAGGTGCCCGGCGTTTGCAGCAGACGCTTTCGGATTTTTTGCCCCGCAAGGTCGGTCGATATGACCGGCTGGTCGTCTATTTCGCCGGACACGCGGGTGTCACTCAGGATTCTGACGGGAAGGAACTTGGATACCTCGTTCCCTGGGATGCCCAATTGGGGAATGTAACCAAATCGGTCACGTTCGAACAACTAAAAGAATTTAGCCGTCGTAGCGCATCCAGACATACGCTCTTTCTCGTGAATGCTGCGGTTCGGGGGTGGGAGGTGAGCGCTGCGCAGCCACTGTCCCTCGAAGGTCGGTTGGCTCCGGAAGACGAGACGGAGCGGCGAGCTGTGCAAGTGTTGACGGCGGGTGACAAGGGAGAGGCGTTAAGTCAGAACAATGGGAAGAGTCTTTTCGTACAAATCCTGATGAGTGGGCTGACTGGTGTGGCGGATCGCAATAAGAACGGCTGGCTCATGGCTTCGGAAGTCGGAGACTTTGTAAAACAGCAAATTCTGGAACAGTCGAGAGGCGCCCAGCATCCACTCTTTGTGCAGCTTGAAGGAGAAGGGGATACGGTCTTGATCGAAGGGCGAAAGGCCGCCTTTATCATGGGGGCAGAGCCTCAGTCTGCCGCCGAACGACGACAGGCTGCGAAACTGCAGTATGATCAAGCCTTTGCGCTTCTCCAAACCGGGAAATCGTCTGAGGAAGCGATGGAGCGGCTGGATAAAGCCCTGAAATATGACTCCACGTTCGGCGATGCGTATGTACTCAAGAGCTATGTACTGCTGGACGTGCTACCGAATCTTGACGAGGCGTTGTCGGCGGCCAAGCTAGCTGTGCAATACGCTCCGAAGAATCCCGATTCTCAGTATACGCTCGGGTTGATTTACGAAAAGCGCGGGCAGTATGTCGAAGCTGAGCGAGCGATGCGGGAAGCCCTCGTGGTGAATCCCAACTACGCAGATGTCTATTTCTCGCTTGGCATTCTCTATGCGGACGAACTGAAAGATCAGTCGAAATCGGTCGAAGCGTTTACTCGCTACCTCGAACTAGGCGGAAACCATTCGCGTGCCAGAGCTGCTGTTGCCCAGTCAACACCCGCGAAGCCATAGCAGGAGGCTCAAACTGGTTTGTTTTGTTTGTCTGGTTCATCTTGGTCTGTCTGGTTAACCAAACAAACAAGACAAACCAAATAAACCAAATAACGGTCTTCTTTTGTTGGCGGTCTTTTTCAGCATCCTGATCTAGGATCGTTCACCTCCTTTAAGATACCCCAGTCCAATCTTGACGGCTTTCCGCGTCAGTTCCGCCCAGCGGACTTGAGGGTATTCGGCGAGGATTGCGGCCGCTTTGGGATCTTGAACTTCAAGATTCAATATCTTAATGATCCCATCATCGATCTGGACATCTGCCACGGGGTATCCTCCATAGTACACAGTAAGACGTGAACCGTCGTCCGTTGGTTTCGTTGACTGGATTAGGGGTGCATGCTAGCATGAATTCGTGTGAATTCTCGAACATTTGGCGCCGGCAATTGTCGCTGGGACTTTGCCATCATCACCGTCCTGATCATCACCAAGGAGGCATGCGCATGAATAGGCAACTGGGGTTCGGATCGAGGTTAATCGGGGGGGGAGTGGCGATTGCCCTGATGATCGGACTAGCAGCCTGTGGCGGTCCTCCAAAGTGGGTGAAACAAGGGTCAGGGGCGTTCAATGAGAAAGATAGTAAAGCATTTTATGGAGTCGGGTCTGTTACGGGTGTTCGGAATGAGCCGTTGGCCTGGGACACAGCTGAAAATCGCGCCAGAGCAGAAATCGCAAAGACGTTCGATACCTACACCGGCTACTTGATGCGTGACTATGCGGCTTCGACGACGGCTGGGGACTTTACGAGGAATACGGAAGAACAGAATGTCGAGCGGGCCATTAAGACGGTGACGACCACGACGCTCAGCGGAGTGCGTCCCATCGAACGCTATAAGGATGAGAAAACCAGTACCTACTACGTCTTGACTAAGCTCAGTCTCGAGGAGATGAAGGATAATCTCGAAAGGGCCAAAGAACTCAACGCCGAGGTTCGCGATTACGTCAGGAAGAACGCAGATAAACTTTTCGAGCGGCTGGAAAAAGAGGAAGACAAGCGGTCGTCGCGCTGAAGTCATCCATTGAGCAACTGCCAGTTGCCGCATCTGCGAGGAGGTATTGCGTGATCGTGATCGAGAGGGGACGAATCGGGCTCGTGGTGTTGGTGCTATTGTCGTTGGCTGGCTGTGCGCAGGAAACGAAAATAACCAGGATCGACTCAGCGGTCGTCACGGACCTGAGCGGACGTTGGAACGATACCGATTCCAGAATTGTTGCGGAATCCATGGTCAAAGAGGCGCTGGAGTATCCCTGGCTGAATAATTTCTCTACCTCCAAGCGGCGTCAGCCCGTCGTCATTGTCGGCGGGATTCAGAACACCAGCCACGAACATATCAACGTCAACACATTTGTGACCGATCTCGAACGTGAACTCACGAACTCCCAGAAGGTCACCTTCGTCGCAAGCAAGGGGGATCGTGAGGAGCTTCGGACCGAGCGTAAGGAGCAAGCGATGTATGCGCGCGAGGACACGCAGAAAGCGCCTGGAAAGGAAATCGGTGCCGATTATATGATGAAAGGCGCCATCGCGACCATCCTCGACGAGGCCGAAGGTACGAAAGCGGTGTTTTACCAGGTGGACCTGCAGATGGTGGATTTGGAAACCAATGCCAAGGTGTGGTTCGGCCAGAAGAAGATCAAAAAGGTCGTTGAAAAGAAACGTACAATCTTTTAGGCTCCACAATCTCAGTTGAGCCCTCTTGTCTCATGCCCCACCGCCTATAGTCCGGCACGGTGGGGCTTTTTTATTTTCCTCCAGCCGCTCGTTGCTGCCCTGGCGCTCGTGCTGCTGGCGGGGTGTGGCCCCTCGGTCAACCGATACTTCCTTATCGATGCGAGTTTGCGTGCTCACGATCCCAAGGGCGCCGATGCCATTGTCCGGCAGGCTGAAGAGGAATATGGCGAAAAAAGTCGTGTGCTCTATGGTATGGATCGGGGAATGATGTTGCACCTCGCCGGCGACTATCAGCAGAGCAACGTCCTGTTGGAGCAGGCTGAGGAAGAACTGGATCGTCTCTATACGCGAAAGATTCGAACAGAGACCTTCGCGTTCATGACGAATGATACGGCATTACCCTATGAAGGCGATCCGTATGAACAGGTGTTAATCAATGTGCTGAAGGCGCTCAATTACGTGATGCTGGACCAATGGCCGGATGCACTGGTGGAGACTCGTCGCATTGACCACCGGCTCAACGTCTTGTCGGATCGAACACAAAAGACGAACGCGTATCGGGATGATGGATTTGCGCGTTATCTGAGCGGCATCCTCTATGAAAGCACCGGCGACATGAATAATGCCTTTATCGCCTATCGAAAAGCATATGAGGCGTTTGACGCCACCCGAGCCTGGTCGCACACGGCCGTTCCGTCCCAACTGCGGGAAGATCTGTTACGAATGGCAGAGGCCTTGCACTTTACTCAAGAATTGGCCGAATACCGATCCATTTTTCCCGACACGAGTTGGGAGCCTAGTCAGGCGTTACAACAACTCGCCCAAGTCATCGTGATCAGCTATAATGGCCGCGCACCACGCAAGGAGGATCAGTTTCTTGACCTGCCAATCAGTCTCGATGCACTCCAGTTGGTGTTTCTCAATCGCGGATTTTCGCAGTCGAATCGACAATTCAGCCGAGGGACGGACACGCTCTTCTACGGACTCAACGGACGTGTCGTTCGCGTGGCCTTGCCGCGGCTTGTTCTACAGAAATTACCCGTCCCTGTCGAGGACGTGAGTCTCATTCCTGAAAATGGCAGCCAGGTGATGGTGCGTACTGAGTTGGTGCATAACGTGACGGCCTTGGCAGACAAGGCGCTCTCGGAACGAATGACGGCCATTACTGCAAAAGCGCTTGCCCGCGCGGGCACGAAGTTCGCGGCGGCTGAAGCGACGACGAGGGCGGCAGAGCAGGCTGCAGGGAGAGATGCGGGGCCGTGGGTCGGTCTGATTGTCGGATTGCTGACGAAGGGTTATGCGGTGGCATCGGAAGAAGCCGACAAGCGGAGTTGGCAGACGTTGCCCGATGAAATCCATCTTGGGAGAGTCTGGGTTCCACCCGGCCGCTATCAGGTGCGCGGGTTTCATGATCCGCGAACACTGTCCCTCGGGCCAGGTGAAACCGCTCTGCTCATCCAAAGGGTGATGCCATGATACCCTCAATGCCGTTTGTGGGCCCAATCATCGTGGTATTGACGTGGGGAATCGCACTATCCGGCTGTGCCTGGTTTGGAGGACAGTCGAAACCCGACTGGATCGACGGGGTGAGTGTCGCCTATCCGCCTGGACAATATCTCGTCGGTGTGGGACAGGCGGAGAGTGGCGCGGCGGCTGAAGATCGAGCCTATGCAGCGGTTGCCCGCATTTTCAAGGCCGAGGTGAGCGCACAAGCAAAGGACTGGGAGTCGTATCTGATGATTGAGCAGCGCGGCCACAGTCGGGATGAACGACGTCTGACACTCGACAATTTAACCCTTGTGTCGACCGACAAGGTATTGGAAAACGTCCGGATCGTTGATCGATGGGTCGATGTGCGAAAGGGAATCCAGTATGCACTGGCGGGGATGCACCGACCTCAGGCTGAGATTGCCTTCATGGAGCGTATTACCGAGCTGGACCGATCGATCAGAGACGACGTCGAGGAGGCTCATCAGACGACAGATAAGTTGGCACGAGTCAGAGCGTTGAGGCGGGCGACCAGAAATCTTGTTCTGCGGGAGACATATAATGCCGACCTTCGGGTGATTCGTCCGAGCGGGCAGGGTACTGCCGCGGGCTATCGTGTGAACGAACTGACACACGAACTCGAACAGTTTCTCGCCACGAATCTGGTATTCGGAGTGATGGTCACTGGCGATCAGGCTGAACCGGCGCAACGTGCCTTAACGGAGGGGTTATTGAAGGAAGGGCTCCAAGTCACGAGCCGGCCATGGGGAGGGGATCGTTTGACAGGCGGCGATTCTGGAGGTCCACTTCCTGAACTCCTCGTACGGGGCGTGGTGCGCGTGTGGCCGATCGACGTGCGCGATCCGCAGTTCAAGTTTGCTCGATGGTGCAGCGATTTTGAAGTTGTGGACGTGACCAGTCAGCGCGTGATCGGGGCCTTATCGAAGGGGGGCAAGGAAGGGCATCTGTCTGACCGTGAGGCGACAGCCAAGGTTGTGCGTGTCATGCAGCAAGAGCTTTCAACCGATGTGGCGAAGGCCATTGCGGCGCACGTGTATGGAGAGTTGGAACTGCCGGCACAGGTGAGCCGGCCTGCGGGATGTCCGCGGGACGGGCTGGTTTCTGCGCCGGCGTCAGCACCTCACTAACAAAGAGAGAAAGGGAGGGTATGGCCAAATCGAAGTCGGAAGCAGGACCAACAACAACTCGTGCACCACGCAGCCGTGGCCGTGGGTTGACGGTGACAAAACAGCGGGTTCCCAGTCGTTTGGCGAAGCGCCGGCTGGGCGAACGACTCAAGAGCAACACGGCTTTGTTCAATCAAGGCAACCTTGCCGACAAGTTCCGCAAGGAAGGGTATGACGAGCTCGCGCTGGACGAACTCCAGGATCGGCTGTCGAAGATGTCGGGTCCCTTGGCCGCCATCATTTTGAAGGGGAGAGTGTGATCGCATGCCATACTACTATTTCGACTCAACGGCACTGGTGAAACGGTACAGCATGGAACGCGGCACACGCATCATCAGCAGGCTCATGGTGAAACGGAGCAAAGTGGCCATTCTGCCGACGTGGACCGTGACCGATTTTTATACGGCCTTCGCGAACCGAGCCCATCATGGCGATATCACCAGAGATGACTGTTACTCGGTGATTCATAAATTCGAAAAGGAATCGCAGGAAGGGCTCTATCAGTTTATTGCCCCGACGATGCAAACATATTTAGCCACAAAAGAACTCGCGTTGGAGTATCCCGCGCTCCGATCGCCGCAGGTATTGCATCTGGCTCTGGCGTTGGAACTCAAGCCCTTGCGGCTGACCGTCGTCAGTGCCGACGCACAATTGTTGACAGCCTGTCACTCGGCTGGCCTCCATATCATCAATCCGGAAGACGATTAGTTTAAACGCCCTGTCAGTGTCGCGTGTGGGAGAGAGGGGTGCCGGCGATCCCGATCGTCGGCATCATCGAGTTGATGACAGTAATCTGACAGGATGTCGAACAGCCTGATTGGAGGGGACGCTCGGAAAGGCAGGGTTCTTCACTTGCGCCTGGACTCCGTGTTCCCTTATGAGGCGTGTGCCAATAGGTCCAGGACGGCTTCATTCCATCCTACCGGCCCAATGCCGGGCGCACGAATCATCCCAGACTGGTGGATATCAGGGTCGTATGATCCATCCGGTTTCTGCACAAGAATCGGGTAATCGACCATAGCGAGCAGTGAAGCATCGTTGATACTGTCCCCGATCCCAACCGTTTCGATCCGTTCCACTTGCCTTCTCATGCGTTGTTGTCGATGGTAACAGCGTAGGAGGACGGAGGCCGCTGTTCCTTTGTCGTTATCCCCCATCAGATGGAAGAGGCGGCCGCCCTTTGTCCACCGAAGTCCTCGAGTGACAATTTGTCGGCACACTTCCTCGATGAGCGCTTGAGGACCTTGTAAAAGATAGGGCTCGTCGTATTCCCGCTGCTTGGCCAAAGTGGCATCGGCATACGGGAGGCCTGTCACCTGCATGATGGCTTCTACCGATAAGTCGCCAAAACCTTGTAACGGCGTTTCAACGGCATCTTCGATTTGTTTCAGCACATCTCGCAGCATGTGATAGGGGAGGCCCAATTCGATGACTTGGTAGGGAGATCTGGTTCGCATGCGCTCGAAGGGGAATTCAAAAAGACCATGAGGGATATACACGGCGCCGCCGTTTTCGACGATAAAGGGGTCACGGTGGTCAAGCTGTTGTCGAAGCGGTTCCATTTCTGCCCGCGTTTTGCTCGAGACCAAAATGAGAGGAATACCCTGCTCCCGGAGCGCAGCGAGTGCAGGAATCGCTGCCTCATAGGAATAGGTCGTGCCGTCCAGGAGCGAGCCGTCTAAGTCTGTATACACGATCATATTGGGCATAGCCTTGTACCGTTACCAGTGATGGAGATCATCGGCCGCGCCGGATTTTGATCGTGTCTCAAGGCGCCGTTCCAAGAATCCCTTCGCCAGATCGGCTGCGCCCAATCCGAATGCAATCGCTCCGGCCAACACAATTCCTCCTAAGGTAATGCCGAATCCCACGACGACGATGTGTTGGGCAATACCAAGTTGCTCCAGCGCCATGGCTCCCGCGAGGGCTTGAACTCCCCAGCGGGAACAAGAGGCAATGAGTCGGGCGGGAGGCAGTCCGGCGTTGACGGCGGCGATCAGAACGGCTTGGGAGATAAAGTTCGAGAGAAAGTACCCGGCCAGGAGGATGACCGCTGCCGTGACCAGATGGGGCACATAGGCCAGCAGTGACTGGGCGAACTGATTGATCGGAGTCAAATTCAGAGCTCCTAAGCCGGCGATCGAAGCCAAGACAATCAGGGTCCAGTAGAGGCCTCGTCCGATGAGACGAGAGGGGTCGGTCTTGACCCCCCCTCGCAGGAGCGCCGCATTCACCCCAAGCCGATCACAGAGATGGTCGAATCCGATCATCCGAAATAGTCGTTCAAAGAAGGCACCGAATACCCACGCGATGACATAGCCACCGAGCAGGATTATGCCCATGGCGAGGACATACGGGAGCTCGTTCAGCACCTGGCGTCCGAGCAGTTCCAATGGCCCAAGAAGGGCCTGATTAATGAAGTCTGTCATGATCAACCTCCTGCGTCGGTTGTCGGGTGATGCAACAGAACTGGCGCTTCTGGTTGCAGTTCCGACGGTTGCCATCGTTCAACCAGATACGGTTTCATGCGTTCAAACGTTTGGCACAAGGCGTCGATCTTATGCTCTGCCTCCGTGGACGTGAGACCTTGAGTGGCATGAGCAAACGAGGCAGTGCGGCCTAGGTACAGAGGGGTGAGTGCTTTCAGAAGGTGATCGCGCGGCATCATTCGCTTGTGGTATGCAACGGCCGCGTCGTAGACGACCTGAACCCACAATTCATCAGGGAGACGACAGTCGGCGGCGGATATCTCCTGGAGATCGTGCAATTGAGCGAACGTGTCGTCGGCCAAGATCTGTCGCCAAATAGGTTCAAGATCGCTGAGGCCCTGTCGAAAGAGCGAGACCATCCGCTCCATGTTGACATGAACCGGTTCGACCCCGACTTCGTAAGGGAATCCAAAGAGCGGAACCGGTTGCGAGCCCTCTTGCGTGGACCAGAGAGCTTCATGTTGTTCCATCAAGGCAAAGAGCGCTCCCATCACTTGCATCAACATGGCTGAGAGGTCGGCGGCAGGATCCTTCGGATTATGGATTTTTGCGCCGAGGAAACTTTGACAGACCCGTGCGCCACTGGCGATGGCCTCTGTCGTCATCCAAATATCGATGCCGAACCGCGCCACTTCCGATTCCCACACATGCTGGTCGAGATAGTGGGCCGCAAGGGTGCCTGAAAAGCCAAATTCCCCGCCGATGGGTTGGCGGACCCGTTGCCCGTAGAGGGCTCTGGTGAGTGGATAGGCGAGACTGTTCGTGATCGTGCCGTCGTATTTGTGACGCAGATAGTAGGGGGCCACGTAGTCGTATCCTTCTTCGACGATCGGGCGGAGCAACAGTTCGATCCATTCAGGGGAAATGCTGCGCAGGTCCGCGTCAACGACTGCGCAGGCCCCAGCCTTCAGTCGTCGCGCAATCTCGAAGATCGTCCGGAATGCACTGCCTTTTCCCGGGATGCCATGGTAAGGCGTGACAATCCGATGCAGGACGCTTTGTTGATCTCCGATGAACAGGTGCTGGAAGTTGATGGCGGTGCGGGCAACGATCGCAGGGGTCTCGTCTGAGGAGCCGCCGTCCGAGTTCACGAGGACGGCCCGACGGCCAGGGAAGTGCTTGGCGAGGCCCACGCTGACGGCCCGCACGACATGCCCGACGGTGTCTGCGTTGTTGTAGCTTGGAATCCCGACGAGAATCTCCGCCGAGCCAATCTCGTGGATGAGAGCTTCAGTTGGGGCAGTGAGCGGTGTGACACCGTTGTTCATGATGGAGTGGCTGCCGGTTTCGACGTGGGGTCCCAGGCGTGATCCGTTTCAACGGCCTCGACCAGACGATCAAAAATATCGGGTACGGCATGGGTCACTCGACTCCAGTTGGAAATCATGGGAACACCAAGCGGATCGTCACGAAAGCCGTCTGTGGCCAGTTTCATGCCTTTGAGGAAGACTTCGACAGCAGTCCGTTCCTGGTGTCGGTCAAACGTCAGGCTATTGATGGCCGCGTCGTTTTCGTATCGGCTGATCGCTTCCTGAGCAGCTTGGAGATACGTTGCCCTCAGGGTCTTGAGCACCCCGTCAGATAAGATGACGCCTTCGCTCGCCAGGTTTCTGAAGAGTGATTTGGTGATATCGATGCACATCTTCAGGAGGCCGGCATCGGGATCGTTATCCGAGAGTTCCTGATGTTTGTGGTCATAGGCATCTGCAATATCGGCTTGGCAAATGCGGCGCAAGGCACAGTTTCGATAGACCTCCGCGAGGACGCCGATTTCGAGCCCCCAGTCACCTGGAATTCTGTTGGTCCAGGCCAGGTCCCGCACCATGGCAAACTCGCCGGCGAGGGGGTACCGAAAGCTGTCAAGAAATGTCAAAAGCGGATGAGGTCCAACAAGTTGTTGGAGGCTCCTGATCACCGGGGTAATGAAGAGACGTGTGACCCTGCCATGAAGCCGGTCGGTGACTCGACTGTAGTAGCCTTTACAGAATTCATAGCCGAGATTCGGATTGGCGATGGGATAGCAGAGGCGAGCCAAGTATTCCCGGTTATAACTTGTAATGTCGCAATCATGAAGGGCGATGACTTGGCTGTGGCTTCTTGCCAGCACGTAGCCGAAGGCTGTCCAACACCCTCGTCCCTTGCCCTGTAGGCCGATATCGAGGTTGTGGTCGACCAGGAGCTGAAGGATAGTCTGAATACGTGCGCCGTCATTCCAGATAACACGCACCCGCTGTGGGAGTCCGGAAAAGAATTGCTTTGCCAGGCGAAACTCCAACGCCGAGGCACGATCCAGCGAAATAACGATCTCGTTGAGATAGGACACAGTCTTGAGTGTTTCCACGATACTCTTCAATGCCGGGCGTCCCAATTCTGCATAGAGGGAGGGAAGGACCAGCGCAATGGGATTGACACGTCCGTAACGTGCCAGCTCTCGCTCCAGCTGATCGACATTCGGCTGTCCGAGGCGGTGAAGCACTGTGACTACACCATTTTGGTAGAAGTCTGACATGGAATCTCCGAATGAATGAGTCGCCTACCGGCAATGAGTTGCAATTGGATCAGGGAGCGGATCTCGAGGTGTGTGCTGCGCGAATAATGGTAGCTGTCGCCCCCTTATAATATTGATATTGCAACAAATGTGCGGATGATATGCCACTAGGGAATCCCCTAAATGTTTAGGTTCAGACAGCAAATCTCTTTGAAGAAAGTGAAGAGGGTGATGGCAAAACCCTTCACTTCCCCCGGAAGCGAGACTCGGTAGGTCTTGATTTCGAGCGCGTCCTGGTCTTCGATATCCGCAGATATATCGAGGGTTCGAATCGATGTTCGTTCCAGTCGGCTGCTGTGCGTGGCAGACCGGAAATTCGGGCAGCGTTCGATGAAAATGTTAGTGAGAAGGGTCCGTGAGAAGGCCACGGATACAGAGACGGCCATGGCTGAATCGCCAGGAGTACGCAGTTCCCTCACGCATGGACTGATTGTTGAATCGCTGCAGCAAGGAGTTCCGAGATAATTGAAAAATTACCTCCCTTGCGTACCCATGCGAACGCTCCCCGACGGATTGCCTCGGTCGACAGGTCGTCTTGTTCTCCGGAGAAGACCAAGACGGGGGTTCCGGGCCACCTCATTCGACAAGCGGATAAGAATTCGAATCCATTCATGACCGGCATAGAGTAGTCGGTCAGAACAGCGTCGATCGAATGCGTCTCCATTTGCTCCAAGCCTTCGACTCCGTTCGCCGCCCCATAAACGGTATACCCAGCGCTGATGAGTCTGATGGAAAACATGTACCGGAGTCCAGCATGATCCTCGATCACCAACACGCGTTTGTTGTTGAGTTCCATAGTGGAGGGTTTCCTTTCTATTCGTCCCTTCATCAAGCATGACGCAAATCCATCGAGTGGGACGGCATATACCGGTACAGAGCAAACGTCAGACCGTGCAACGGGGAGCGGGAGCGAACTTGCATGGATCTTAATAAAAATCATACAGATAGATGGAATGGGAGACCGATGTGAAGAGTCGCTGTAGAGCGCGTGTTGTGGGAACAAATTGTCGCGACGGCTGGAGCAGACCGGCAGGAATGCTCGCTGATTTGCGAGTTTGCGACTGTGGAAGACAAGTTGTCTGGCGCAGGAACAGGTTGACCGTGACGCGTTTAGTCGCGAGCGTACTGGCGGAGCTTCCGGAGGAGAGTTTTGCGGTGGACACCAAGAATCGCGGCAGCCTGGCCTTGATCCTGATGATGAGCCTCCAGTACACGAAGAATATAGTTTTTTTCCATCTTTTCCAGCGTCTCCCAGCCACGAACCCGAGCGGTGTCTTGAACCGTCGCCAGTCGGATCGTGTCGGGCAGGTCCTCGGGAATAATGATGGGGTGTGGGGTTAAGGCGATTGCTCGTTCGATCACATGCTCGAGTTCGCGGACATTGCCGGGCCATGCATAACGTGTCAGCAAGGACATGGTTTCTGCCGAAAGACCTGTGACCGGCCTTTCCTTGTTCCGGCCGAATTTGTCGACGAAGTACCGGCTCAAAAGCGGAATGTCTTCAATCCGATCGCGCAGAGGAGGAAGGATAATGGTGACCACTTCCAAGCGATAAAAAAGATCCTCGCGAAATGTTCCGGCCTCGACGAGCGGTTTCAAATCTTTTTTCGATGCGGCGATGATTCTGACGTCGATCGCCCGAGGGGTCCCGCTCCCGACACGCCGAATCTCTCGTTCCTGTAGCGATCGCAGCAACTTGCTCTGCATCACAGGCGAGAGGTCTGCGATCTCGTCGAGGAAACAGGTGCCCAAATGTGCCTGTTCGAGCAGGCCCTTCTTGGTTGCGAGGGCGCCCGTAAACGCGCCTCGTTCATGTCCGAATAATTCTGATTCGAGGAGCGTTTCAGCCAGCGAACCTGTATCAATCGCGATGAACGGCCCGGTCTTCCTGGTGCTGTTGGCATGGATGGCGCGCGCAATGAGCTCCTTTCCGGTCCCGGTTTCCCCCTGGATCAGCACCGTGCTGTCCGTCTCTGCGACGCGAGCGATGAGCTTATACACCGCCACCATTCCGGCGCTGCTTCCCACGAGATTGTCGAATCGATAGCGCTCCCGCAATTGATCGCGCAGGATTCGATTCTCCCGCACAAGCTTCTTGTGTTCGAGCGCGCGCCACACGACCAACCGGATGTCCTCCACGACGAATGGTTTGCTGAGATAATCGAAGGCTCCAGCCTTGATGGCATCCACCGCCGTCTTGAGGGAACCATAGGCGGTCAACAGAATCACCAGGATATCCGGTGCCTTCTCGCGCACTGCCGCCAGTAAGGCCAGTCCGTCCATCCCAGGCATATGAATGTCCGTGATGACGAGGTCCGGCTGCCATTCGCCCAGTTGTCGAAGGGCCGTCTCCGCATCCTCAGCCGTCTCGACCTCGTACCCTTCCTTCGCGACGATTTCGCGTAGCAAGGCCAAGGTTTCGGCATCATCGTCCACGACCATGACGCGAGATTGTCGCAACATCAGCGTGAGCCCCCGTCGGTTGGAAGCACGATAGTAAACCGAGATCCTTCTCCCGGAACGCTGTCCACCACAATCTGGCCTCCATGCGCTCGAATGGTTTCCACGGCAATCGCCAGTCCCAGCCCCGTGCCGCGTCTCGCCTTTTTCGTCGTAAAAAACGGCTGAAATATTTGGGCCATTTGCTCGGTTTCCATCCCGCAGCCGGTATCGGCGAATTCTACCTGTACCCACGTTCGATGGTCCGGCTGTTCCGGTTTGGTGTGGGGCGAGATACGTGTGATCAAGGTTCCACCAGTCGGCATGGCGTCCAGCGCGTTCTCGATCAAATTGTTGAATACTTCCTGAAGTTGCTGGACATCGGCTTCGACCTTCTCTACTTGATGGCTTCCTTCTGAAGCCACTGCAATCTTCCGACGTTCGAATTCCGGCCTGAAGAGCGCGAGACATTCGGCGACGCACGCGTTCAGATCGAGAGGCGATCGAACCGGCTCCGGTCTCCTGGCATAGAGCAACATATCTTGAATGATTCTTGATGTTCGCTCGATCTGAGCCTCTACGGTTTCCAGCCGTTGTCGAGACTCCGAACTCAGAGTCGGATCTTCAGCCATGAGTTGAATGTGACCGGACAGCGCGGTCAAGGGTGTGCCGATCTTGTGGGCCACGGTTGCGGCAACCTGCCCGATGGCCGATAGGCGTTGCTCACGGGCCGCGTCGCGTTGTGCCGCTGAAAGCAACTCGTTCGTGTGAGCCAGTGCCCGATTCTTTTCCAAGACTTCGGCCGTCGCCTCGCTGACTTTCGCCTGGAGGCTATCATTCATCGCTTGCAAGGACTCATTCAATTGGGCGTTGTCATGCGTGGCATCCCGGATCTTCTTCACCATGTCGTTGAAGGTACCGGCAAGTTCTCCAAGTTCATCTTGGTCTTCAACGGGCACGACCGAAGTCATGGTTCCTCGAGACACCGATTCGACGGCGGTGAGCAGTTGTTTCACAGGTCGATGCACCTTGAAGTAGAGAAACAAATTGATCGCGACGACGATCGTCAACCCGGTCAGCAATCGTCTCGTTCTGGACGCCTGCCGCAAGGACTCCAACGCCTCGTCCATTTGTAGGGTGGAAAACTCGGCATACGTGGCTCCGATCACAACATTTTTCAAGAAGATCGGAGCAGCCAGAAAGACGCGATGGGTGGTCGCCCGATCGGCATAATCGATGAGAGAATGCCGTTCTTCGCGCACTCGTTGAATCAGCTCACGCGCTCTTTCTTGGCGAGGGTGGTCGGAGAGAAGTAATTCCGTGGGGCCGGCGCTCGCGATGAGGAGCGGACTCTCAGGTGATTCATCTGGAAACTCGTACAACACGATGTTGAGGAGGTCCTGCAAATTGGCCAAGATTTTTTCCAGCTCTTTGGTCCGTGCCTCCCGATTCGACAACTGGGTCAGACTGGTCACGTTTTGGTCGACGGATCGCACGACCGCCAGCGCCGCCTTCCTGACGTTATCTTCCACCGTATGCTGAATCGACCGAACCTCGAGCCATTCAGCCATCACGGCGGAGACGCCGACGATGCAGATGATGATCAGCGTCATCTTGACTTGAAGGCTAAGTCGATACCATCGGTTCAGCATGGATCTATGGTAGTCCCTCATGTTTCATTGTTCAATTGGGATTTGAGCCCCCGTGCTTGAGACAAGATGTCTACCCTGGAATAAATTGTCTCTCTGCTTGGTGAGTTATCCGCGAGGTTTCGCATACTCATCACAGTCGCGAGTGAGATAAAACCTAGAATCTTCCGCGGCCTTGCAGCAACTATCTCACAGAACCATTGTTGGCATCCGACTTGCTCATTTCTGACGGCAATGGTTGTCGAATATCAGGAGCGAAGCAACATGACTGGACGAATACTTCTGGTCGAGGCCGATGTTGCGCTAGGCGCTGTCTTGGCAGAAGTGTTATGGCAGCGCGGCTATGAGGTGATCGTCGTGAAGACCCTGCGAGACGAGAAAGTTGATCGCATGCATTCTATGACCACCGTGATTCTCGACATTGATACCATCTCTGTCGATCATGAAGTGTCCTGGCTCAAAGCGTGTCACCCGTATTACGAGTCACTACCCATTGTATTGATGGGTCTGCAGGCTTCTAAGGAGCTGCGCGAGCGGTTGCGGTTCCAACTTGGTCGCCGGCAGACCACCGCTCTTCCCTTGGTGCAGAAACCATTTCGGAATGAACAATTGCTGGCAGTCGTTCGAGAGGCTGAAGAGAGTAGTGACCCGAACTCGGGAACCGTGCTGCATAGTAAGGACGCGCGACCCCTCATCGCGGGAAGGGAGAAATCATGAGATGTGAACGTTGTACGGGCTTGGTGGTGGCTGACCACTTTGTTGGAGGTGGGGATTCCGTCGGTGGGTGGACGTATTGTGGGTGGCGATGTGTCAATTGTGGTGCGATAGGTTCATGCGGGAAAGCAGAGGCATGCCCTGTGATTCGAAGCACGGCGGGAAACAAGAAAAACAGCCGCCGAAGTCGTATTTCCGGGACAAGACTTCGCCGGACACGTCTACAATCGAGCCATCGAGCACAGAACCGATAATGTGAAATCGTTCAACGTCTGATGAGAGTCGCCACGCGTTTGCCAGGTCAGATTCGGGTTCATGCCGGAGATCGTTTCGAAATAACTTCAGTGATGAAAGGAGCAGTCCGATGAGAATTGCCCAGGTTGCACCGTTATGGGAGAGCGTTCCGCCGAAACTCTATGGAGGAACGGAACGGATCGTGTCCTACCTCACCGAAGAACTCGTTCGGATCGGTCACGACGTGACCCTGTTTGCGAGCGGAGACTCAGTGACCGCCGCTCGTCTCGAAGCGATCTGTGCACGCGCGTTGCGGTTGAATACAGGGATTTTTAATCGCGATGCGCCCATGACGATGCTCATCGAGCAGTCGCTGGGGAAAACCGGCGATTTCGACATCATTCATTCACATCTCGATTTTATGGGATTTCCTCTCGCGCGGAGAAACCCGACTCCGACGGTGACGACGTTCCACGGTCGACTCGACTTGCCCGAATTGCAGCCGGTATTTCGTGAGTATGCAGAGATGCCGATCGTGTCGATTTCGGATTCCCAAAGGAAGCCTGTCTCTTGGGCGAATTGGCAAGCCACGGTGTATCACGGGTTGCCGAAAGATCTGTATGCCGTACAGCCACATTCAGGTAGTTATCTGGCTTTTCTGGGACGGATTGCTCCCGAGAAGGGACCGGAGCAGGCAATCGAGCTCGCTAAGCGGGTAGGGATTCCGATGCGAATTGCGGCAAAAGTTGATCCGTTGGATCAGGACTATTTCAATTCGAAGGTCAAGCCGCTGCTCTCTCATCCGTTAATCGAGTATCTCGGTGAGATCACGGATGCCGAAAAGCAAGAATTCCTGGGTCAGGCGATTGCGCTGGTGTGTCCATACGACTGGCCGGAACCATTTGGTCTTGTGCTGATTGAAGCATTAGCCTGCGGAACTCCCGTGCTGGCCTATCGGCGTGGGTCGATCCCTGAAATCATTGAGGATCAATCCACCGGGTTCGTCTGCGAGAATCTCGACGAGATGACGGCGGCCATTCATCGGATCCCCGAAATCGATCGCCGGCACTGTCGCCACGTGTTCGAACAGCGGTTTACCGTGGAACGAATGGCCCGGGACTATGTCCAAGTGTACGAACAGGCGGTCGTAAACATCTGCGATGTGGAGGCAGAAACTACGGACTTCGATACCGGTGCCTGGCCTGCTGCATCGATCGGAGCTTAATCCCCACTCATTTCTGCAAGCCGATGTGAGCAAGTATGTGCCGGTTCTGATGCCGTCTTACTGTTGAGGAGGGTTTCCCGTGGCTGACGACGAAGAGGAGATCAATGGTCGAGCAGGAACAGGCTGGGAGTTGTTAAGAACAAAGAATTTCGGCCTGCTGTTCTCCGGCCAGACGGTGTCCCAAATTGGCGACAGTATGAACAAGGTGGCTCTCCTGTGGTTCGTCTATGATTTGACAGGGTCGGCCTTCAAGATGACGATCATCGGATTGCTCCAGACGATTCCGCCGCTGGTCTTCGGTCCGCTTTTCGGTGTGTATCTCGATCGAATGAAGAAAAAGCCTGTCATGATATGGGTGGACCTCATTCGTACCGGGCTTGTCGTTCTCATCCCGTTGCTCTACACGATGAAGGCTTTGACGCTTGAACTGTTGTATATCCTTGTGTTTGCAACCTCGATCGTCTCCACAGTTTTTGGTCCGGCGTTGGCGTCGGCGGTTCCGCTTCTTGTGCGTCGCGCTCAACTGACCGCCGCCAATGCGCTGATTCAAAGTACGAACAATGTCGGTCTGCTGATCGGGCCAGCGGTGAGCGGGATCGGGATTGCCATGCTCGGGGCTCACAATGTGCTGTATCTCGATGCAGCCACGTTTTTGGTCTCTGCATTGTGCCTGATGCCGATACGCCTGCATGAAACGCATCAAGCGCCGGTACGACTAGCCGATACTGTGACGATCTTTCAGGATCTCTTGGTCGGATTTCGATTTGTTTTCGTCCAGCAGCGTACCGTGCTGCTGCTGATGCTCACTGCTGCGCTCTACAGTCTTGGCGCAAGCGCATTTGTGTTTTTGCTACCTGTGTTCGCCACGCAGCTTCTCGATGCCAGCCCCGTCCTCCTCGGGTGGTTGTGGTCCTCGCTCGGGATCGGCATGTTGGGCGCGTCTGCCTGGTTGGCTTGGATCAATCAGGGAGACATCCGAAACCGCCTGCGATTGGTTTCCGCTGCGCTGGCGGTCGGCGCTGTCGCGGTATGTTCCCTCGGCATGTTACAGGTGCCGGTGATGGCGGCCGCCCTAATCGTCGTCTTCGGCGGCAGCACCGCGATATTTACTCCGGTCGTATGGGCCATGCTGCAAGAATTGACTCCCAAACCTCTCTTGGGTCGAGTCTTTACAACTTTCAGCGCCTGCGCCATGGCTTCTGCGATGGCCGGGATGGCAGGATTCGGGTGGCTGACCGATGCCATTGGCCCCGCAGCGAGTCTTGTGGGCATTGGGGTGCTGTTGTTGTGCACGTCGACTGTGGCAGCCGCATTCAGTAGACGGCACCCCGATATGTCGGCTGACAATCTCATTTCTGCATAGGCCGTTCTATCGTGTTCCACGGTCTGGCTGATCCGATGGAAATGAACATGAGAGAAACGGCTTGGTTCCAACTCCGTCGCAACGGATTTGGACAGGGCATGATCTTCCTGTCTCTGTGTGGCCTGCAGACGGGCCAGTTCACGAATCCGACACCAGCACAGAGTGAACAACATCCAGTCGCACCGAATCCGTCCTCCACCGAGTCGAAACAGGCTCAATCGAAGACGCCACTACCCAAGACCGAGGAATCAAAGCCAAAAAAAGAGAATGGAGAAGAGGGGATTGAGAAGGAAAAGGAGAAGGAGAAAGAAAGAGAAGCCACGAGCAAAAAAACAGTGTCCTCGCTGATTCTCACCGTCAAGCTCGCTCTTCTGGAAGACCCACTCCTGTTTCCATATGAAATCGAAGTGGAGGGAGGTTCGGACGAGATTATCCTCGCAGGAAAAGTGCCCACCGAAGCAGAAAAGGTCGACGCAGCAAAAGTCGCCGGCTCGGTACCGACTGTCAAATCTGTATTGAACAAGCTGGAAGTGGTGAAAGAACTGCCGGAACTTGTCGGGCGCAGACAAGACGATACCATTACCCGCCATGTCAAAGAGCGATATGCGCAAAGTGCAACGATCACCGCAGCCAACTTCGATGTGAAGACGGAACATGGAGTGGTATCGCTCAGCGGCACCGTCCGATTCCAAGTCATCGTGCTGGAAGCGGCGGAAGCCGCCAGGCAGGTGCCGGGAGTGAGAGCCGTGAAGACGGAGAAGGTCAAGATCGAGAGTGAGGGATGACGTCGTGGCAGACGCCGATGATCGAGCGAGTTTCTGCGCGGCAGGACGCGACGACACAGAAAGAGGTTCGCGAAGTGAGTCGCTGGCGGCTGCTTTTTTCTCGAGACTTCGGATTGATCTGGCTCAGTCAATTGGTGTCCCAAGTTGGCGATGGTATTTCGAACCTGGCGCTCCTCTGGTTTGTGTATTCGATTACCGGATCGCCGGTAAAAACCACCATTATCGGACTCCTTCATACGATTCCACCCATCGTCCTCGGTCCCCTTATCGGGGTCTACGTGGACCGATTGCCGAAGAAATTCTTCCTCATCGGACCGAACGTATTGCGGGCCATATTGATCGGAATTGTTCCCTGCGCGATCCCGACCGAGACCTTCACAGTCAATCTGTTGTATGTGCTTGTGTTGTTCGATGCGGTGGCAATGGCGATGTTCGGTCCGGCCCTGACGGCGGCGGTGCCCTTGATTGTTCCACGGAGGCAATTCACGGCTGCGAATGCGCTGATCCAGAGCACGACCAGCTTGGGGATCATTTTTGGTCCGGCGGTGAGTGGGGTAGGAATCGCATTGTTTGGTTCTCAGGAGGTTCTCTGCCTGAACGGGATCACGTATTTCATCGCAGCGTTTTGTCTTTGGATGGTGCGGCTGGGAACATTGGAACATTCTGTAGAGCGAAAGATGGCCGGTGGTTCGGCGCTGCAGGATCTCATTGAGGGACTGTCATTCGTTGCGATCAAACAACGCGTGATTTTGCTGCTGGTTCTTACGGCAGGTTGCTACGGATTTGGCGCCAGTGCTCTGACCACGTTGTTTCCTGTCTTTGCGAGAAAGTTGTTGGGTCTGGGGCCGGTCGAAGTAGGTTATCTCTGGTCGGCCCTGGGTATCGGGCTCCTGATTATGTCGGTCGTCCTGTTGCGGTTTACCGAGAAGGACCTCTCTGACCGCACCAAAATCATTGCAGGAGCGAGCGTGGCCAGCGCGCTGGCCATCGGGGTGCTTGTCTGGACGAATAATCTTCTGTTGGTCGGTCTGCTCATGATCGTCATAGGCGGGGGGATGGGCGCCTTTACCCCCGTCGCATGGAGTATTGTACAGGAACTGACTCCAGGGAATATGGTCGGACGGGTCATGAGCCTCTATAGCACCGGCGCCATGACGGCCGCCATCAGTGGCATCAGCATGTTCGGTTGGCTCACCGAACGATTTGGTGAGTCAATCGGACTAACAGGCATTGGCGTGACCTTTTTGCTCACGGCCTCCCTTGGAGGTTGGCTGAGTTGGTCAATCAGAAACCGAGTGACTCATGGATAGCCTCGACCCTCAGCCTAGTGCTTGCCACATTGTTGCCTCCTCCTCGCTGATCGATGATCGTATAGTAGTGCTGAAGCAGGGCGACACATTTGGCCTCTTCGACCAATACGGCGATATCCGTGCAGGGAGAACAGCCTCGCACGGCCTCTACCACGAAGGGACTCGTTTTCTATCCCATTTCGAGCTGACCATTAATGGAGAGAGACCGCTGCTCCTGAGCTCGACAGTGAAAGAAGACAATGTGTTGCTTAACGTCGATCTCACGAATCCTGATCTTTCTCGTGCCGGCCAAGTGGAAATTTTGCAGGGGGCACTGCACGTGTCTCGGAATCGGTTTTTGTGGCAAGGACTCTGCTTCGAACGCCTTCGGGTGCATAACTACAGCATGCTTCCCGTGCCGGTCAGACTCTCCGTATTAGTGGATGCCGATTTTGCCGACTTGTTCGAAGTTCGCGGAATGAGACGAAACCGGCGAGGGCAACGGTTGGAGCCTGTTGCGTCCAAGGATGGAATTGCAATCGGATATGCGGGGTTGGATCGTGTGAACCGATGGGTGACCGTCCGCAGTACACCGGTTCCGACTTCAGTCCGGCCGGGTGAAATTCGATTCGAAACGCTCTTGCCGGCAGGGGAAGTCGTTCAGTGGGATCTTACGATCTCCTGTGAGATCTCCAAAGGAATGAGGTGTATCCATTCGTATGACCATGCGCTCGGCGAGGTAGAACGAACCCTCCATTCCGCCAAAGCCGACGATTGTCTTATCGTGACGTCAAATGCACAATTTAATGTGTGGTTGAACCGTTCGCTTGCCGATCTCCACATGATGGTCTCAGACACGCCGGACGGCCCCTATCCTTACGCCGGGGTTCCCTGGTTCAGTACTCCGTTTGGTCGAGACGGTCTCATTACGGCGTTCGAGTTTCTCTGGATCAATCCCGGCATCGCTCGAGGTGTGTTGGCGTATTTGGCTGCCAATCAGGCAAAGGAAGTATCGCCGGAACGGGACGCCGAGATCGGGAAAATATTACATGAAACACGCAAGGGAGAGATGGCGGAACTTAAAGAGATTCCGTTCGGGCAGTACTATGGGAGCATTGATTCGACGCCGCTCTTCATCATGTTGGCCGGAGCCTATTACGAACGGACAGACGACTATGGCTTCATCGCACAGATCTGGCCGAATATCGAACTTGCGCTGCAGTGGATTGACCATGCGGGAGATGCTGACGGTGATGGCTTCGTGGAATACAGCCGCCGATCGAAGGGAGGACTCATCCATCAGGGCTGGAAAGATTCGCAGGATGCCGTGTTTCATGCAGATGGTCGCTTGGCGGAAGGACCCATTGCGCTCTGCGAAGTGCAAGGATATGTCTTTGCCGCCAAACGGCGTGCAGCCCGGTTGGCACAGGCACTGGGCTATGCGGAGCAGAGCAGGCGTCTCTTGAGGGAGGCGGACAATTTGCGTGCAAAGTTTGAACGAAGCTTCTGGTGCAATGACCTCTCGTCCTATGCGTTGGCGCTGGACGGATTCAAGCAGCCCTGCCGAGTCAAAACATCGAATCCTGGTCATTGTCTCTGGACCGGTATTGCCGACCAAAAGCACGGAATAAGAATGGCCAAGACGTTGCTGAGTGAGGAGTTTTTTAACGGATGGGGGGTTCGTACTGTGGCCGCGACGGAGACCCGCTACAATCCGATGGCGTATCACAACGGATCGGTCTGGCCCCACGATAACGCTCTGATCGGCGCCGGTATGGCCTCCTACGGATTCAAGCAAGGAGCCTTGAAGATTCTTTGCGGTCTCTTCGATGCCACCCTGTTTCTCGAGCTGCATCGATTGCCCGAATTATTCTGCGGATTCCAGCGCAGGCCCGATGCCGGTCCGACCTTGTATCCAGTGGCCTGTAATCCTCAGACATGGTCCTCCGTTGCCCTCTTCTTTTTGCTTCAATCCTGCCTCGGCTTAAAAATTGAAGCCCCGCGAAGCCGGCTATCGTTCTCACAACCAGTATTGCCATCATTTCTTGAGCACGTCGAAATTCGAAATCTCAGGATTGGCGACGCGGTAGTCGACCTCTCCCTTGATCAACGTGTGAACGATGTCGGCATCAACATCCTGCGGCGAGAGGGCCGAGTCGAGATTGTCGTCACGAAATAACACAGTCGCATCCGATCCTTGGCAAGACATCTTGTCCTCGACGGACAAGATGTTCCCTCCCGACTGAAACTCCATGTGTGCCTGAGACTTATCAATCGCCGTTCACAGCGTCGTACCCAACGAGTCCGCTTCTTCGTGGATCTCTGAACCGATTGAGAGGTCCACGGTGAATCATCCACCTCTGTATTTATTATCAATATTGGCAGTACCACGTGCAGAGGTTTTGACTGAGAAATCGGTCTGAGTTTTGCAACTTCGACTTGGCGTGAATGAGAGTGAAGACTCATAGCGTTCCAAAAATGAAAGGGTGCATGAACAATGGCACATACTCAATCAGCGACGTCTCAGGACGGCCAAAACAGGAAAAATTACAGAGGCCTGTCCGTCTTGCGAGAGTTGGAAGGCTCCGTCTGCGCTCATTGCGGCAGTCTTCGATATTTCCTCGTGTTTCGCGTGGTCGGAGATGGTTGTAGCGGAATACTGGCCGGTCGATGCAGCCGATGTAGAAATCCCCGAGAATTAGAAGCAGGTGAACTCGATCGGATACGCATGGTCTGAGAATTGGCGACGTTGAACAACGAGAGGAGGTGAGAAGTCATGACTGGAGGACAATGCACAGGGATGGGTACAACAGCCTTCTTCGCCGGTCTCGTGGCAGGAATCGGCACCGGTTTGTTGTTGGCGCCCCAATCCGGCGCGCGGACACGCCGTCAACTCCACAATCTGCGCAAAGATCTGCAGGAGGATACGAGTCATGTGCTGCAGGACGCCAGAACGTCAATTGGAAATATGATTGAACAGGGCAAGAGTCTCATAGGCTAAGCGCGGAGATCGAAGCCATCGATGGTCGAAGTCGCCGTGACGCGGGGAAAGTGAGGGGGGGCAGGTGCCGCCTGCCTTCGAGGTGCGATGGGGGACGGAAGGAGAAATGCGTATGCGATGCCAACGTTGCCAAGGCCATATGGTCCATGATCATTTCATGGACATTCTGAACGCAGGCGGCGAGATGGATTTCATCGGGTGGCGCTGCCTGAATTGTGGGAATATCATCGATCCCATCATTATGCAGCATCACCATCTGGCGACGAACACACCTGCGAAATCGAAGCGGCGCTGGTGGGGAGTCAGCCTCGTACAATCCAGTTCGTAAGACCCGGAATGATCCCGTCAGCCAATATGCCGTTTCGTTTTGTGTCGTGCATGGAACTGCGCGAAGTGCTCGGCAAGCGGGCCATGGATGAGCATCGCTTGCTTGAATTGATCGAAGAAGCTCCGGCCGACAGCATCTATTATCACACGCACAGTTATTACTTGAGGCATGCGTATACACAGCAGCTGTATTCGAATGACTTCGCGTCATGGCTGGTGTTGTATGCCCAAGACCGAATATTGGGCGAACGGCTTGGGGTATTGGATTCTTTCGAATTCACTAATATCGATGATCTTCGCGGCGAGATCGTCACGATTATGGCCGATCACTTGAGCCGTTCCACCGCCGTGTCGCGATTCATCGTCGGTGAGCCCTTTGAATTCGTCCGTTCACACATCATTGAAATTTCCCTGAATATGGAGACCAGAACACTGCAGGAGTTCCGTGATGCATTGGCTGAGGTGGAGATTGGCGCGGTCTACAATCATGTGTGTGAAGCACGCATGCGAAAAAAGCCTCAGTCAGTCGATTTTTCCTATTGGCTGGCCTCAGAGGATGGTCTGGGTTTGAAGGAACTGGCGTGGAAAGTTGAACGGGTGGGCCATCTTGGGCTTAACCTGGAGGGAATGCGGAAAAAGATCTTGCATCTCTGCGACGAAGAACTAACGAAATAATGAATGCTGTAATACGAGGGACTGAAGTGCTTCAGCAGTATCGAGACGTCGCTCCACAAGGCACTGTGGAATTGTTGCAGCAACTCGGACGACGAGTTGAGGGGAAGCACCTGGTGCACGTCAATTCAACACGGTACGGTGGTGGAGTCGCGGAGATGCTCCATCGGCTCCTGCCGCTGTTCGAAGAGGTCGGGGTCGGGGTTCGGTGGGAGGTCATGGCCGGATCCGACCTTTTTTACCGTACGACCAAGAGTTTTCACAACGGTCTTCAAGGGACCAGACAGCGGATCACGCCCGAGATGTACGACGCGTTCATCGAATGTAATCGGGACAATGCGAAGCGGATGAATCTCGATGCGGAGTTTGTGATGATCCACGATCCGCAACCGGCCGGGTTGATTGATGCTCGCCCGTATGGGGCCATGTGGATCTGGCGGTGCCACATCGATGTCTCGACTCCACAGCACTCGGTCTGGCAGTTTCTGCGTCCGTTCGTGGTTCGGTACGACGCTGCAGTATTCTCTCTGCCTAAATTCTCGCAAAGGCTGCCGATTCCACAATTTCTGGTGTATCCCTCGATCGACCCCTTTAGTGAGAAAAATCGTGAGTTGGAACCTGAAGAGATCGATGGGGTGCTTCAACGATTGAGTGTGCCTCGTGATAAACCGATTCTGCTGCAAGTATCACGGTTTGATCGATTCAAGGATCCGGTCGGAGTGGTAGCGGCGTATCGACTGGTTAAGAAAAGCCACGACTGTAGACTGGTATTGGCAGGGGGGACCGCCACGGATGATCCCGAAGGGGCGGAGGTCCTGGCAGAAGTTCATGAAGCCGTCGGTACTGATCCCGACGTGCATATTCTCGTGTTGCCTCCAACCGCCAATTTGGAAATCAATGCGCTCCAGCGTGCCGCGTCGATCATCTATCAAAAATCCATCAGAGAGGGATTCGGGTTAACGGTGGCGGAAGCCTTGTGGAAAGGGAAGCCGGTGATTGGAGGAGAAACCGGCGGCATTACCGTTCAATTGATCCAGGGGGTCACCGGGTTTACCGTGAATTCGCCGGAAGGCGCGGCATTCTATTCAAGACGTTTATTGAATGAGCCGGAGATGATGGTCGCACTGGGACAGCATGGAAAAGAATATGCACGGCATCGATTTCTCATCACCCGGCATCTTCAGGAATATTTGGGCCTGCTCATCTATTTGCAGCAAAGAGTTCGGAATAGTTGACAGGACGTGAGAGTGACCGCAGCGAAGGATGGAGGATGTGATGTCCCATTTGCTCATTGTTTCAAACCGTGAGCCCTATGAGCATAACGTCGTCAATGACCAAATTGTCTGTCAGCAGACCGATGGAGGATTGGTTTCGGCTTTGGACCCGGTCATGAAACGTCTTGGCGGCATCTGGGTGGCTTGGGGTAGCGGAGGCGTCGATCGTGAGGTGTCCGGTCAAGCTGACGGTCTCCCTGTGCCTCCTGATTCCCCGGCCTATCGATTGAAGCGGGTCTGGTTGGACACTTCAATGGTGAAGAACGGAGGCCAGGGCTATGCCAACGAAGTACTCTGGCCACTCTGTCATGTCACATTGGATCGGGTCTTTTATCGCAAGGCGTTCTGGGCCGGCTACCAGGCGTTAAATCGCCGTTTCGCCGACACGGTGCTGGACGAATTGGGCAAGCAGCCTGCTCCCGTATGGATACATGATTATCATCTTGGGATTCTTCCGGCGCTTATCAAGAAAGAGTCACCCGATACCACGATCTGTTATTTCTGGCATGTTCCCTGGCCGGGACCGGACGTACTTCGCATCCTGCCGGAACGGCGGGAATTGCTCGAATGTCTCCTCGCCGCCGATAGTCTGACCTTTCAGACCATGTCCTATGCGACGGCGTTTGCAGATTGTGTGACAGAGTTCTTGGATGCCTCCGTCTCGATCGATCCGTTTAAGGCGATTGTGCTGCACCGTGGGCATAAGACCACCCTGACGGCGCATGCGATCAGTGTGAATTATCAGCAATTCTCAGATCTCGCTAGGACGCCGGAGGCGGAACGCATCATGGTCCGCACACGGTCGCGCCTTGGGGTTTCGCGCGGTGTCCGAATAGGGCTCGGTGTCGATCGCCTGGATTATACGAAGGGCTTGATGAAACGTCTGTGGGCGCTCACGGATTTTTTCGAACGATACCCCGCATATCACGGGAAGTTCACCTTTCTTCAGGTGGCCATTCCGACCCGAAACAATGTCGAAACGTATCGCCAATACCGGGATCTGATTAGAAAGACTGTGACCGAAATCAATGATCGGTTTGCCATGCCGCCGGTTGGAAAACACAAGGGGTGGAAACCCATCGAGTATATCGAAGGGCGCGTCACTCCGCCCACACTTGTCGCGTACTACCGGATGGCCGACCTGATACTGGTGAGTTCGGTGTATGACGGAATGAATCTTGTGGCTAAAGAGTACGTGGCTTCGCAAGTTGATGAGACGGGTGTCTTGGTCGTCAGTCACTTGGCTGGTGCTGCCGAAGAGCTCAGTGGAGGATTGATCGTGAATCCCTACGATCAAGAAGAAATGGCCGATTCGATCAGGCGGGCGTTGGAGATGCCCGAGAACGAACGACGAGAGCGTATGCGGCAGATGCGCCTTTATCTGAGCACGAATGACATCTATCACTGGGCGGAGAATTGTTTGCGTGATATCGAAGTGGGGGTAGTGGGTAGGGGAGTACAGGGGTAGCGGGATAGAGCGGCTTTTCCTCCCTTACCCCTTTACCCCTGTATCCCTTCCTTTACGGACGAGCCGTGGCGAGCCGTTTGGCAAGGCGATGGGCCAATCGGACCATTCCGGCTGAGCGATCGGATGGATCGAGCAGCACGTTGATGACATACAGGCGTCCTGAATCGGCCATGGCGACCGTGAGTCCTCGCTCGAACTCTTTCTGTGTGACAATCCGCATGCCGATTCCCGCTCCGATCATGTCACAGATTCGTTCATAGTTCCATTCGTGGACGTCGTTGAACGGCCCTTCGAGGATCTCCCGTTCGGTGGAGTACCCATGATTGTTCAGCACGATGACAATAGGAGATTGACCATACCGCACGGCGGTGGACAGTTCCGTTCCGGTCATTTGAAACGCGCCGTCGCCTACCAGTACGATCGGTCGAAGTGTGGGATCGGCGAACGAGGCGCCTACGGCTGCAGGAACCGCAAATCCCATTGAGGTATAGTAGGCGGGAGCAAGAAATTCGAATCGCCGGTGGACGTGGAGATCGGCAGCCGCAAAGAGCGATTCGCCGACGTCGGCGATCACAAGAGTGTGTTTATCCAATAGACTATCGAGGTGGCGAAAGAGTCCATTCAACGTCACTGGGGCATCGGGTGCAATAGTGTCTTGTGTCACGGCGAGCGGCGCAGGCAGCGGCCGGGAAGAAAACGAAGGAAGAGGATTGGTGACCAGCGCCCGCACGAAATCTTGAAACCGGATCGAATCGTAACGATGGTGCTTGATGGCCACTCGATCGGCCGTCGCATGAATCGTTCGACCCTCTGTCAGCAAAGGTGAATCGGCATTGAGATCCTCGACATCAGAGAGAATCGACCCCAGAATCAGCAGACAATCGGATGCGTTGATGAACTGCTGGACCTCGTCTCGTGCGATGAGGCCGCCATACACGCCGACGTAGAGCGGATGATCCTCACGGATGATGGATTTCCCCATCAGGGTCGAGGCGATAGGAACGTTGAGCTGTTCGACCAGGCGAGTCAGTTCGTCTTGCAGACCGAATCGACCAATCTCGGCTCCGGCTAAGATAGCGGGCCGGTGAGCGGAGGCCAGCATGGCGCGCACTTCCGCAATCGCTTCATCCAGTGCGGCGGCGTTGCTCGGCTCATCGTCGAGACATAACGGCCGTAATGGATTGGTCAACGGCGTATGAACGAGGTCGCGGGGAATTTCGATGTAGATGGGACGACGGTACCGCAACAGTGCGGAAAAAGCTCGATCCATTTCTCGTGCCGCAGTTGAAGGGTCATCCAACGAGATGGCGGCTACGGTGATTTTTTCGAACACGTCGCGTTGGGTGGAAAAATCACGCACCATATGATGCATGTAGGGTGTGCGAATGCGCTCCGAAAGTCCGGGCGATCCGGTGAGCAGCACCACCGGTGATCGTTCCGCATACGCGCAAGCGATGGCGTTCACCGTATTGAGTCCGCCGACGCAGTAGGTGACACAGACCGCTCCGATGCCGTTGATACGGGCATAGGCGTCCGCTGCGAATCCCGCACAATCTTCGCGCGTGGTTCCGATATGTTGGATCGGTGACGCATCGATGAGTTGATACAGGCTCAGAACGTAGTCACCGGGGATGCCAAACACATGACGGACTCCCAATTGATGGAGTCGATCGATCACGGCGGAACCGATGGTCGGTATGCGGTTCATCGTAGGACTTCCTGGTTTATCGGGAAAAATCATGGGCGACTGCGCACATGTACCCAGCAAACCACAGTGAAGGGCGGGCGTCAAGCAAGCAGTTGAGCCCGAGAGGGGTTGACGTTCAATTCGCGTCGTTGGATAAGTATGCGATGGCTCCTTATGAAGACAGTCCCCGTGGACGTATTCGCCTTGCTCGCACATGGTCGGTCGAAACATCGGGGCATCTCTGGATCTATGCCGGGTATGTCGAGGCGGTCAGCGGCGATCCGGTCTCAGGCGACGTCGTCGATGTCATCGCGCCGAACGGACGATTCTATGCGAGAGGTTTCTACAACCCCACATCCAAGATTCGAGTGCGGGTCCTGACCTTCGACGACGAACCCATTACGGAACAGTTTTGGAGAGGGCGACTCGCGCAGGCGATCAGGCTGCGGCGGCGAATCGTCATGGGGACCAATGCCTATCGCCTCATCTATGGAGAAGGAGATCGATTGCCGGGCTTGGTTGTGGATCGGTATGACGATGTCTTGGTGATGCAAACCGTATCGTCCGGTATGGATCGGCGAAAAGGTCTGCTGGCTGATCTCCTCTGTCAGGAATCCGGAGCCATGCGAGTATACCTCCGCAACGATGCCAAGAGTCGCACGTTGGAAGGTTTGCCGATGGAGAAAGGATTTCTCGTCGGAGATGGTTCAACAACGGTAGAGATCCAGGAAGGTCGTGCCCGATTTTTCGTTGACATCGAGCGAGGGCAAAAAACCGGGTGGTTTTGCGATCAACGGGAGAATCGGCAGGTAGCGGCACGGTTTGCAGCGGACGCGGAGGTGCTGGAGGTGTTTGCTCATACTGGAGCATTCGGCATGCATGCGGCGCTGGCGGGGGCGAAGTCAATAGAAGGGCTGGATGTCAGTGAAGAGGCACTGGCACTCGCGCGTAACCATGCGATCCTGAACAAGGTGACCGATCGTTGTGTCTATCGTTCGGCGGATGCGTTTGAGGAGATGCGAAAACTGGAACGGGCCGGGCGCCGCTATGATGTGGTGTTGCTCGATCCTCCGGCGTTTGCCCGAAGCAAGCAGGCTGTTTCCCGTGCGCTGGCGGGATACAAAGATATGAATTTGCTTGGGATACGACTCACCAGGCCGGAGGGGTTTCTGGCGACAAGTTCCTGCTCCCACCATGTGACGGAGCGAGACTTTTGGGAGGGTATTCGTCTTGCCGCACGAGATTCGAAGCGGCAGCTTCGCTTGCTTGAACAACGTGGACAGGCCGGTGATCATCCCATCCTCGCCGGCATGCCCGAAACGCGGTATTTAAAATGTTTTATCCTGCAAGTCTTGTGAGCGAGACGCGCGCGACTTGTGCGAAAGGCGCGACACGAAGTTCGAAGTTCCGGGTTCGAAGTTCCGGGAACCTCGAACTTCGGACCTCGAACCTGGAACCATCATCTGTTCCGCCTTGTCCCACGTCTCACACGAATAGCTAGTCGTTCGGTGGTTCGAAATGGCCGGATGGCCGGTTCTGCCAGGGAACCGTAGCCTGCTTCGCTTGTTTGACGAGGCTGCGCAAATTCACTTCAGCTGCACGGAGCAACTTGGGCTCGCCGCTCTGGATGATCGCGGTCAGGAGGACATACAGCGAACGGTCCATCCGTGATCCGGCCAGAATTCGCTCTGTGACAGGGTCAGGGCCAGTAGGGGCGGAGGTCTCATCTTCTTCTGGGTTATCAAACAAGGTACGAAACGAAGTCGGGTGGCTAAAGAGCCAGGCAGGAGGGATTTTTAGCGCGGCAGCGAACGCTTCGAGTTGCGAGGCAGAGGGATCGATCTCTCCCGCTTCAATGTCCACTAACACGTGAGGCGGCAGATGTGATTCAGCTGCCAAGTCGTCGATCGAATGACCTTTCGAAACACGCCAGGCTTGAATCTGTTCTCCGATCGCCATGGTTCGATGGTACCGAAATGAAACCCTATCCGCAACCGTTCCGGATCTATCTATGGTGAAAGACGCTTTGAAACACAATGAGTTATGCGTAGTTTCCCTCAGTGGAAAATGAGCGATGAAATCAAGTATAATACGCGTCTTAATTCATGTTTGACCCAGCGAGGAGGAATATCATGTTAGGCACAGATATTCGCGGAATTATCGCAGAAGAAGAAGAGGTTCAGCGCCGCAAGGACGCCTTGAAATCACTCTTAAGCATGCGTTCCAAGCAGTTGCGTGAGTCGTTGGAACAGAGGATCAAGCGAGCACGAATTTGTGGAGATTGGATTCAGCTTTCTGAAGAAGAATGTGCCACGCTTCATAAGCGGGAAAAGCTTCATCTCAAGTCTCAGTTCGAAAAGCTTCAGCACGAACAAGATCGAACGAGGGGAAAGTTGACTGCGCTGAAGCGAGCGAAGGCACGTGCTCAGCGAATTCGCGCAGCTGAAGCTGCTTCAGGGCGGAAACGTCGCTGAATCGGTCCTGGAATATGACGCACTAGCGTGGCTGCCTCCCTCCCTCTTCTGACGCGCTCGCAGGGAGCGCACATTCGAGAACTCCTTCTTGATCGACGCGTACGGACACAGGCGGGCGCCTTCGTCGTGGAAGGCGCCCGTGCCGTTCGGGACCTCCTGAATCGATACCCTGAACAGATTCTTGCCATTGTTCGCACACACGATTACCTCCAAAAAGAAGGGCAGAGCGACCGGCTGGTTCGTCTTGCCGCATCTGCGAAACTGTATGCCTGTTCAAACCTCCAGTTTTCAAAACTCTCGGATCTTGATGCGCCGCAGGGAATCCTCGCCGTGGTGCGGCAACCGACATGGGATGAAGCAGAAGTGCTCAACCGGCCGACTCTTTTGGGGATTTTTGGAGAGCAGCTACAAGACCCTGCCAATGTGGGAGCCATCATTCGAACGGCGGCAGCGCTCAATGTGAGTGGCCTTTGGCTTACGCCCGAATCCGCCGACGTGTATCACCCCAAGGTAGTTCGTGCGACGAGCGGTGCGTTGCTCGCGCTGCCCATATTTACTTCCAAGGATATGTCGCAGTTGATCCAGCAAGATTGTAGGATTTTTGCGGCAGAAGTCGCAGGGGTCGGGACTGTTTCAATTGATGAAATCCGTCATGCGCCCCACAAACTCGTTCTGGCTGTCGGAAACGAAAGCCGCGGCTTGTCCGCGCTAGTCCGTAAGCAAGCCACCACTCGATTTACCATCCCCCTCACCCGCGGCGTAGAATCCCTCAATGTTGCGGCAACTGCTGCCATCGCCACGTTCTACTTCTCTCGCCTTCCCAAAGGGGAATGACCAAGAATTCGCTTCGCTCACGCGCACGCTCCTTAGGCGGTCAAGAATTGAAGTAACCAGAACGATCGATCGATGTAGGGGGGTCCAGGGAAACCTCGGTTAAATGACGCAAAATGGATAAGACATCACTAGGGTATTTCCTGGTTTCCACGGTGAAGAGGATTCGGTAGAGTGCGACATGCTTTAGAACACGCAATGGAAAAACTGTACAGCGCAATGGAAACATTGTGAACGAACAGTGGAAGCATTGCGAAATCTAGAGCAAAAAGGCTCGGGTCCGAAAGGATACCGGGCCTTTGTCGTGCTTGTGGAGGAGTCGTTGGGCTCAATTCGGACGAATGCATAGTTTCCAGCCTGGTGTGAATTGCCGACACAAGAAGCGTTTGCCTCTGAGGGACTTGCGGGTGAGCACTCGGGATTGCGCTAGGTGACAGTGTGACATCTCATCGTGTACTAGTGGGTGTTCCGCCACGCGACATCCAGGCTTCATCGTACGATGGGAGGGCGAATCATGGGAACGATCTCGAGGAGGAACGGCCGGTACAGAAATCTGCTGCTCATGGCAGCAGCTTTAGCCTGGGTCATGGTGATTGGCGGACCGCCACGTGCCGTAGCGGAAAATGTTCAAGACAGTGTTCAAAGGCAAGAGGCTGAATCGATCATCAATCAAGCCACAGTGACGTGGCAGAACTTCATGCAGGACCCTGATCTATCCGGTTTCCGCACTCATGTGAAGGATGCGAAAGGAGTAGTGATATTCCCGAAATTGTTTAAAGGAGCGTTTCTCTTTGGGGTCGAAGGTGGAAATGGGATCTTATTTGTTCGCGATGAGAAAACGGGTAACTGGAGTGAGCCGGCCTTTTATGAGATATCGTCTGCCAGTTTCGGAATACAGGCAGGAGTGGAAAAGTCCGAGGCGGCCATGATCGTTCAGACCATCAAGGGGATCGAAAGTCTGTTGAGCAATACTGTCAAGCTTGGCGCCGACGCATCGGCTGTGATCGGTCCGAAGGGTAGCGGTATAGAGGGAGCAACATCGATGAGCATGGGAAAGGATTTTGTCACCTACGCTAGGACAAAGGGGGCATTTGCCGGAATTTCCGTAGAGGGAGCTTCTATACGGACAAGAGATGACTTGAACGAGACATATTACGGTTCCGCGGTGAGGCCGAGCGACATTGTGCTTGTTCGAAACGTCAAGTCGAATCCCCGGTCACAGGTGTTGCGCCAAGCGGTTGTCGACGGCACTGCAGGAAAAGGAAAGTAGGGAAGGAGGCCCCCATGGTATCTACTTTTCCCAAACGCGTCGGTATGGTGTCGCGTGGTTTCGTGCTGTGTGTAGGTCTCACCAATGTTACGTGGGCGGATGAGTATAGGAATTATGACCCCTGTGCCGAGATACCAGGCAATCAATCCGATCCCGTGAAATGCGGCAAGAAAGTAGAGAAAGGTGTCCATACCATCACGGGTGAAGTATTGCATATGAAAGGCGCAAACCTTCTCGTCAAGCAGTCGAACGGTATGGAAGTTGTTTTCCATATCGATCTGAGCACCCAGATGGGCGGACACATTGGCCCGGGATCTCGCATCGAGGCGAAAGTGAACGAGATCGAAGGCGAGAAACACGTGCTGTCAATTAACCCCGTCCGATAGACACCGGTTTCAACACGCGTGGCATCGTGCTGGAAAGATTCCCGCAGTGCCACGGATACTTTCCAATTCCCCCCGCAGAGATGTTGAGAAACTCCGCGTCAGCGCAGTGCGTGTCAGCAACCCGATATCGTTAGGGGAGCAATGCGCTCCACATGACCAGGATGCCCACTGCTAACGCTCCGCTGAAAATTAGCATGGCAGAAACGAGTGAACGCATCGGGCTCACCACGGTATTCAACTTGGGTGTACATTTCCATGATAATCGAGGGAATGGCAATCGTGATGCTCGGATATTCCCTAGATTTCTGATGTCTCGATCGGCATGAGCACGGCGAGGTCAAAACCCATATCCTTCTTACAAGTCGGTGCTACCACTACTACCATCGTCTTTAGGATTGCGTAGGTTCACTGGAAGCGTGAAGCTGAACGTGCTTCCTTTTCCAAGTTCCGACGTGACCCAAATGCGTCCCTTATGGGTTTCAACCATCCACTTGGCAATAAAAAGACCAAGACCGAGACCACTCCGGTCATTTACTGTCAGTTGTGAAAACCTTTCAAAGATTTGTGTTTGTGCTTCTGCTGGAATCCCAGCCCCATTGTCGGTGACCGAAATGACAACTTCAGTCTCCTGTTTCTGTGCAGAGAGCCTAATGGCGCCTCCATTGGGCGTGAACTTCAGGGAATTGCCGACCAAGTTTGACAGCACTTGAAGAATTCTGTCGTGGTCGAAGTAGGCAAATATCGGTTCGGGAGATGTGTGAATGGTCATTGAAAATGATTGACTTGACACGAGAGGGGCAAAGAGTTGCATGCACTCTTGCAGCAAAACCCGAAGATCGACCTTTTCATGCTTTAGGTATAGCTTGTTATGGGCCATTTGCTCTACGTCAAGGAGATCGCTGATCATCCGGTTCATGAATGTCGTGGCCTGCTCGATTGTCGTAAGGCTTTTGAGAAGACCATTTACATCAACCGTCGACTGAGAAAGACCGCTCCGCATCGCACGAGCTACCATCGAAATAGCCACGACGGGATTCTTCAAGTCGTGACTGACAATCGTGACAAATTGCTCCCTGGTAATCAGCTCTGAGTCCGCAAGGACGCGTTCATCGAGAAGGCTGTGGTCTGTTTCTTTACGCTCATGTTCCAAGAGAGTTTCAGCGTGCATTTGTGCTTGAGCAAGCTCCTGTTTCCGCACACGGTCTTCTTCTTTTCGTTCAGCATTGTGGAGTTCGTCAGTCCGTTCCCGTTCCTGGGATAAAATGGAATCGACCAATCGTTCGGTGGCTGTTCCGTCAAGTTGGTCTGCCTTTTTCTGGTCAACTGCCGCACGGTGGCTTTCAACTTCTTTATCAACTACACGCCGCGTCAACCGTATCGTCGTATCTGTCGCTTCTTCGACCGACACACTATCCTGTTCGAGGTATTTGTCAGTTTTGTCCCGCTCTTCCTCGAGACTCTGGTCGGTCTTACCGCGCAATTTGTGAGCAGCCGCTGTGGGTCTCATCGTTGAGGCCTCCTTGTTGAAAATCGACGCAACACGATACTAAATCCACACAGCCATTGCTGCTAGGGAGACCCCTAGCCGCCACGGTTTCCTGCTTGTCATAGATGTGGAAAAGAAGCGGGGCAATTAGTATGGGAGGCGGTGGCACGGGTCGTCGCGCGTATGTATAGTCAACTACAAGGCGGAAGGAATAGGGCTGTGAACGGTCAGAGTTTGGGAGAAAATCTTACGCAGCGAGTCTTCTTCGTTCGACCACAGGTTCACCGCAGCATATGCAAATATAGTCCCCCTCGGAGTGTCCAAGAAAATTCCATTGCAATTCAAGGTTCACATGTTCACACGGTGACTGGTCTGTCCGTTGTTTCCATTTCATTCGTAATGCTGCCGCTTGGATCATAGTCATGGGTCAGCCCTCCCTCCATTTGCTCATACATAAGCATGTTCACAAACACCGTGGACGGGGGGTGCTAGGAGATGCCCTAGTTGATTGGAACTCAATAGAGCTCCACATAGTCACACATCTCTCTCTCGTTTTGTCATGAGAGGCGTGATACCGGGCCAACGTCATCGCCCCTCCTCCTACTACCTAACAGTTGTAACAAGGCTGGGGTTATTCCCAGCAGGCACAAGTCGGATAGTCCGGTATGGTTAAATTGCAGATTGCCATAAGGAGGAATTCTGGTATGAGTTCTATTCGATATTTAGATTTAAGAATTGGCTTAGTGACATTAGTACTCCTGGGAGGCTGTGAAAGCACTCCAACAGTGACAAGGAGTGGGGATGTCAAAGACATCATCATTGGGGATAATATATCGTCAGCAGAATTAGTTGTCAGTCCGGGCGATGAAGTTCGGTGGGTCAACAAGAGGACCGCACCTGTGCGAATCGTCTTTCTCGACCCTGTATCGGACAAGCAGTTCTCATGCAAGAATAATTTCGGTGGGTTGATGACCCCCAGCAATACGGCCAAGTTGTCTACGAACGAAACCGCGAGCGCCTGTTTTCGAGATCCTGGCTATTTCCGATACACCGTAAGGATGGCATCAGGTGGTACGACTGGCGAGGGCAACGTTCCTGGAGTAGTCACGGTTAGGGGGCAGTCCACTGGTCAAACAAGTGATCCAAATAATACTACTGCCCCATCCCCTGGGGATGCGGGTGATCGAACCGATGGTCAACCCACTGATCAAAAGAGTGGGCCACCAAGCTCAACCTCGACGACCACCACCACCACGATCACGACGACGCCTCCGAAGTAGAGCAGAGCATTTTCCAGGCTTGAATGTTAACAAAGGCCCACCACTCAGACTAGGGAAGTTCCGATCTTGCGCACACCGCCGCTTGGTGTAGCTTAAGGTATCAATTGCCACTGCGAAGGCAAATGCCTCATCATTGGACCTGCCCGAAGTGTAATTGCAGCAATGTGAAACCAGTCACGATCTGGCGGATGGCGTCCGCCAACGGTACCATCCAAGCACCACTCCAGCCGATGTTTGCCTGTCAGCAGCCTTCCTGCCTGCATAAATAGGCGCGACCATCGATGCGGCGGCGTGCCAGCACACTGTCCAACGCCTCATCGACGTGTCACTTGGCGACACTGCCAGGATGGGGCGTTATTTCTGCACGGAGTGGCGCAGAGATTGTTCGTCCGTATGAGGACTATTGAACCCCTCTCGGCAATCGGCTCAGACGACATGTTCTTCTGTCGATTGTTTATAAGGAGGAAGTATGAATTTTACGCGCTGGCGTGGCTTCTGAGATGGCGAGAAAACAGCGGGCGCGGGCGGAATCGCGGAAACCAAAACTCCGATGGGAAATGCTCGGTTTTCCACGTGCTTTGGAAACCACGGCGACGACTTCCATGGAAGACATTCGCCGAGAGGTGTCGCACCTGGCAAGTAGTAGGTTAGAAGAGAGTCCCACCCCGCTGACTCAAGGAAGATCGACACGCGCCGAGCGGGCTGCCTCTCTTCGAAGCAGCCAAAATAATTCAGAAGGAAAAATTTGAGACTGTATATCGAAGACGGCATCATCGTCTGTCCCCCCTCTAGGGGGGCGAAATCAGAGTGGAACGGGCCACGGGTCGAGGGAGAACTATCGTGAATTTCTGGCTAATGCCTAAGGAAGATCGGTACCGGCCTACTAGCTGGAGATGTTACGCCGTTATGCGTTGGGCTACCAATTCACCACAGCGCACACAGATGTACTCATCAGCCGGCGAATTGTCTCGGTCACAAGTTTTTAGCTCCAGTGTCAAATGCCGACATGTTTCGATGGCCGATTGACCTCTCCAGAGTGCTCGCCTACAAGCCGCTTCATTGATCGTCATAGTTTCTCGTTTCCTCTCCAGTGATGGTTACTCGTCTCTCCCTCCCGTTTCTTCATGGGCCGCACGGTATTGAGGCGGAGCGAGTAAAGATACGTGGGCAAGCCAACAAATAGACCCCGTAAGAGAAGTATAAGGAATGTTTGGATGCAACAACGCTAGGGAGTTCCTGGTGGTCATGGCCTCAGAATTGTGTGAAGCAATCCGCTGACACGTTTCGGCTTCAACTAAAAAAACTAACCGCCCTGGCGAATTTCAGGCAAGATCCGATCAGCGAGGGAGCGCAGGTCCTCTAAGGTATGAAACAGCAATGTGCCGGTCGATCCCCTCACTC
>CBDDRB010000007.1:0-9458 GCA_965232965.1 uncultured bacterium | reverse complement strand
GACTGTGCGGGCTCGGGTGAGGCGGAGCATGACGATCCATGCTTACAAGCGGCCTTGGGAGACCGAAAGGGAGACGGTCTGTCATGTTCCGTCGGGTGATATGACTCGTAGTATGCATCAAGGCCTCATCTAAGATACAAGAGGGAATGGGCAAATTATGGAATCTTATGCGGCATATTGAATTGAAGGACCATGAAGTTTCCAAAGGAATAGGGGGGAAGAACACGCTCATATATCCCCGAAGTCCAAAAGCGCTGTTTGGTGGCATCGCCAACTTTCTCCTCTCGTAACTGCATAACCATCCTCATTCCACTTTATTCGTCCAACTTCACCTTCTCTTGCATCCCAAATAGCGCATGTGTATTATAAGTTAAATCGTACACATATCGATTTGGAGGGGCTATGCGTACCAACATCGTGATCGATAATGGCTTGATGCGGCAGGCGATGAAGGCCACTGGTCTTTCGACCAAGAAAGCAGTGGTTGAGGAGGGCCTTCGATTACTTATTAAGGTGAAGGGGCAGGAAGGGATCCGCCGGTTGCGCGGCAAGGTTGAGTGGGAAGGCGATCTGAGCGCGATGCGGGAAGGTCGTATCAAGGCTGCTTCATGATTATCGTCGATACGACGGTTTGGGTGGATTATCTCCGAGGGACACGGACTCCTCATGCAGATTGGCTTGAAGTCCAACTGACGAGTGAGCGACTCGGACTCACCGATCTGATCCTGTGTGAAGTGTTGCAGGGAATCACCACTGACAGCCAATTTGATGCAGTTCAAGAGCAGCTGCTGGAGTTAGAAGTCTTTGAGACAGGGACTGTCGGATTAGCAGTCGAAGCAGCTCTGAACTACCGGCGGCTGAGAGCGACTGGGCGAACCGTTCGTAAAACAATTGATTGTCTTATCGCGACGTTTTGTTTGGTGGAGGGACACACCTTACTCCACAATGATCGTGACTACGATCCATTTGAAAATGTGCTCGGTTTGAAAGTTGTCCATCCTTAAGAGGGAAACAGCGGCATATGAATAATCAACAATATCCCAGAAGTCCCAAGGTCCTCCTCGGTGGCATCGCTCACTTGGGACGATTCATCGATAAGATTCGCTTGCGGAATGAAGGCAAGATTCAGGATTACAATTACATCACGGTGGGGTTCGATAAATATCTCGTCGATTTTCTCCAGATCGATCCAAAATCATTCGAGCAGCGGGTGTTAGCCGGCGGAACGGATGAGGAATTGCTTGTGTGGGTGAAGGCCAACAGCCGAAAACCGTCTGACCAAGAGATCGCACAATGGAGCCAGGGGCTTTTGTCCTCTGGTCCAAAAGATGATGCGGCTCAGCAACGATTTCAGGGACGGTTGCAAGAAGTGGCGAGGAGGCGTGTGGTGGCAGTCAGTTCTCTCCCTCTCGTCTCTACCTGGGCCGATGTGATCGAACTCGATGAGGGCCGGTTATAAGTGGGGCAGTCTGGCTGGTTTGCCCTCCATCCCGCCTCAGCCTTTATACAGACCAATAAATACGCGAGGCATGATTCTCCGTTTATTGAACAACAAGGCAGGTTTTCTCTGTTTGTGATGGCATCGGCCTTGCGAAGGTGAGGTCCGGGGTGGCTGCCACCCCCATCGTTCGAACTTAACCCATGGAGGATTAGGATGACCAGAACAGTGGCTTCTTTGACGGCTGCCGCCGTGTTGTATGCCTTTACAAGTGCCTTTGCCCAAGCACCAGCCTTGGAATCGACTCCTGACATACCACCTCCTCCCACATCAGCACCGCAGACGGCCACACCGACTCCGGCCTCGGCAGTAGAGGGGGAGAAGAAGGGTGAGACGCATGAGATGAAGGAAGATGGCGAGGGAAAGGGCAAAGGAAAAGGCAAAGACAAAAGCAAAGGTCGGAGCAAGGGCCACGGCAAGAAGCATGGACTGGATCGTGCCGACGAAGCGGCTGGTGAACATGGAAAACACGGCCGTGATAATGCTCGAAAACACAAGAAGCACAAAGATCGAGAGAAGCATGCTGACAAGGACAAGCACGAAGACAGCGACAAGCAGGAGCATAACTGATCGATAGTATGACGCGGGCACCATCCGCTCGAAATGAGGCGGCCGGTCCCTAGGGGCCGGCCGCCTTCGTGCTTGTAGGATGTGAGCGAGACATCCAGGACGTGGGCGATTCGCGCGACTTGTAAGATGCGTGTATTCCGCTATGAAAAGGGGTATCAGAAGGAAAAACAGTTAAGAGACGCCGGCGCTCAGTATCGCTGTCGCAAAAGCAGGAGAGGCGGACAGTTCGTTCTCCGGCAGAGCCTGGACTAGATCTGTCACTCGTTCGCGGTCTCCCTGGCTGTATCGAAGAAACTCCACACCAAAGTTCCCGTCCTTGCACCAGCGAACCACCGACACTTCTACGGCCACGGGGGTTGGTTCCTGCGCGACAGCAATGCGTAGTGCGAGGTAGGTTCCCGCATTCAGCGCAACATTGCTGCGCATCCTGCAGCCGGCAGGCGAGAGGTCGAGCAACACTCCTTCTCCTGCCGCGGTATCGCTTTGGATACTCGCAGGATAGACGACTGGGACTCGCATGCGGCAACGTGGTTGCATAGTCATAATCTCCGTAGATGAGCCTACTTGTACGTATCGGTACTTGACAAGGAAAACTTGATTTTTGGATGGCGGACGTGAACGAGGAAAAGGAAGTCGAGCGAGCGAGGATTACGCGGCGATCTTGGACAAGAGTTTCTTCACTTCGACGTGGGCGAAGATGACGTCGGGGTCTCGCTGAAGGGCTTCGTAGTAACTTCGTTCAAAACCATCTCCTTCCTCCGAAGGACGGATGAGTGTTCGAGCTTCGATCAGAAAGTGCTCTACTTCAACCGGAGATAGTTCGGACCCCTCTTCCAGCAGTTCGTCAATTCTGACCACCAACTGGGAAACAGGATGAAGCCAGGTAAACCAGGGATCGTTCAGGACCAATTGCAGCAATTGGCCGGTCGATTCGACGCGGCCGTTGATACGCTCATAGGTCACTTGTTCTGCAAGGATGAGGGCCTTGTGGAGACTCAGGAGGCTGCTCCGCATGTCGAGGATTCTCTTGCGGAGAGGAGAGGACTTCTTTGTGGAAGTCTTGTGTGATACAGGCGCCATAGAATTACTGTAGCAGGTTATTGAAAAAATGGTGGCCCAAGGTATTCGATCATACACTCGATCTCCGGCACTGTGTGAATATCGGAATATTCAGTCTTGTGCTTTAGCAGGCGGTAGAAACAATCCGCCAGCGGTAGCGATGGTTATTTGGTGTATTTATTTGGTTTGTCTCGTTTGTTTGGTTGACGAAACTAACCAGATGAACCAAACAAACCACATGCGAAGCGAACGTCGCTTGTGGTTACGCTGGGTGAGATTACGCCGCGGAAGTGAGCAAGCATGACTTCAGGGGCAGTAGGCGCGCTCAAATTCGTCACCCTCGACAGACGGACGGCTCAATCGACTCAGTGCGATGACCCAGACCATATAGGTGAAGTCTAGGGCAAGTTGGTAATGTGGCTAGCCGCCGTTCGAGGTTTTCGGAACTTCGAACCCCGAATTCTGAACCTCGAACTACGGATCGGATCGCGCCTTCCTCGCACGTCTCGCATGTCACGCGCGTCTGCTAGTCCTCCAGCCGAGTAGCGAACTGCGCAAAGAGTTCTCCTGCGAGGTAGCGGGTGTTGGCGTGGTCGATAACATCCTTGCGGCGAAGGTAGTCGTTGAGAATTCGACCAGAAGCTGATTTGTGGACGTGCGGGAGGCCGAGATTCATGCGGTAGCGTTCGACGGCACCGGCTACGCGGCTGATGAAAACCACGGTGCCATCCGATTCCTGCCGCTCGACGATTCCGACATGCGTCAGCGGGTCATTGACCTTGCCATCTCCATTGTAATCCCATGTGTTGTTGAAGAAGACGAGGTCGCCGGGACGGACGGCCGGTCCCTTGTGGAATGCGCCGTGCTGTTCTATGTGCGAATAGATGATTCGGACACCATTCGCATCGGAATCGGCCACGCTACTGTCGTACAGGTCGATGCCGTGTTTGAGGAAGACGGCTCGAGTGACGCCGGCGCAGTCATAGGCGATGCGTCGGCCGTTGCTCACAATCGTTTTGGTTCCCACAAGCTTGGTCGCCGTCCGCACAATGGCGGTCCGGTTCGGCATCCGCTCGATGGATCGGCAGCAGGGGCGTTCTGTCGGTAACGATCCGCGAGGGCGTTCAGCCGGGTTCGAGGTACAGCCCACGAGCGTCACAATCGCGATCGTGGCCATGATGAAGAGGAATCGCATCGCCCTCACCGCACATTGACAAACCGGCCTTGGGCTGTCTCCCGGAGCTGATCGATGTCTTCACGCCGGGTGACAGAGAGCGGCACGGTGTTGGTTAATTCTTCAATCAATAGATCGGTGGTCAGCCGTGTCTTTTGGTGGAGTGCGCGGTAGAGGGCGGCGACGACAGCCTGTTCGATTTCCGAGCCGCTGAAGCCGTCGCTGGCGCTGACGATCTTGGGCAGGTCGAACTGTTTCACGTCCTGCTTCCGAAGATCCAGGTGAATCTTCCAGATGGATTCGCGCTCGCCGTCGTCCGGCAGATCCACGAAAAAGATTTCATCGAATCGGCCCTTGCGCAGGAGTTCGGGGGGAAGCAACGAGAGATTGTTGGCGGTGGCCACGACGAACACTTCTTGTTTCTTTTCCTGCAGCCAGGTGAGAAACGCCCCGAAGAGCCGGCGGCTCAAGCCTGCATCGGCCTCGCCGCTTCCACCTCCTGCCGCCATCGCCTTTTCGATTTCATCGATCCAGAGCACGATGGGAGACAGCGACTCGGCCATCTCGATCGCTTTGCGGAAGTTCTTTTCCGACTCACCGACAAACTTGTCGAACAACCGGCCTGCGTCGAGTTTTAAGAGTGGAAGCTGCCAGTTCCGCGCAATGGCTTTCGCGGCCAGCGATTTGCCGCAGCCCGGCACGCCCACGAGCATGATTCCTCTGGGAGGCGTGAGATTGAGCGCCTTGGCCTCTGCGGTAAAACCGACTTTCGCGCGTTCCAGCCAGGATTTGAGATTGTCGAATCCACCCAACTCGAATCGGTTGTCTTCAAGCGGATAGTATTCAAGCAAACCTCCGTCCTTGATAGCTTGTATCTTGCGTTTCAGAATCATCTGCACATCGTCGGCAGAGAGTGTGCCGTCTTCGACGACGCATTGCGTGATGACCTGCCTGGCCTGATGGAGCGTCAGCCCCTGTAAGGCGCGGAGAATGGCGTCACGTTCGTTGACTGAAGGGCCTTGGTCTGCCGCTTTGGAGTCATTGATGGCGCTGAGAATACTTTGTACCACCGTGGTCGACCGTGGGCGACGGGCCGAGGTTCTTGGGCTGAGCGACTGCAGCACGCTTTGGAGCATGGACCGCAGCTCTTCTCGATCCGGCAGCTGCAGCTCGAACCGGACGACGATTTTTTCGAGATCGAGCGGCAGGGTAATGGGTTGCCCGGTGAGTACGCAGGTGGAACGCGAGCGATCATAGGCTGCCGCGACTTCTCGGAGGTGGCGGGCGACCGCGGCATCTTGTAGATGCGGTGTGAGGTCTTTGAGCCAGAAGATCGCCTCGACAGTCAGACCCTGCAGATGTTGAAGGACCGCCAGAGGCGTCGCAGTCATTTTACTGAGTGTCGGTCCATCGTCGTGTCGGGTCAGCCCTCTGGTGACAGACCACTCGAACAGCGGCATGCGTTCCTGAGCGGCAACCGACTGCAGTAACGCGAGGACCCGTTCCTCCTCTACCGTTTCAATGGTGATCAGTGGGTGGCAGGAGCGAATGAGGGTGCGGAGATCGTGTACGCTGCTTGACAGAGCCATAGGAGAGAAATGCTAACACGAGCATCTCCTCTCACCAAGAAAAGGGAACTTTGCTGCGCTGCGGCGAACGAGCTGCCAGCATCGGCGTCGTTCTCGGCTCCAAGAAATCCTCGACGTATTGCAGCGAATACGCCTCCGGTTTCTTGGAGCCTGCGGCCTTGCATCGCCGGGCAGCGAGCTCGCTTCGCGAACGGTTCATCGTGAAATCGCGTAATCGCCATGTGAGAATGGCGTGCTGAGCCAGAAGGTGGGGCAGTGCATCAGGTTTTACTGGGAGAGGAGAGTGCCTTGTTGATTTCTCTGATGAGGCTCCGTTCAATTTCCGCGACCTCCTCCGCACTCACGCTGAGGATGCGTCCGCCCTGGGCCAGTTTTTCGAAGTCGGCTTTGACGTTGAGCCGGGTGACATTCGAGGGGAGCGCATGCAGGGACAGCACGTATTGATTGCGGGAGCCGGCAATTTCAAGCGAGACTGGGGGGGAGATTTTCCGCTCCGTCACATACACCACTTTCTGATCGGTCTTGATACTCACTTTGAGACGGTACCCATTGCGACCGAGGGCGTCCTCCACAATCTTAGCGACGTTGCTCAATGGACGGGGAAGGTCTTCAGTCTGAGCCCCTTTTTCTTCGACCTGGATACTCTGCGCCGCTTGCGCTGCGACGGTCCTTTGGACGTCTGCGCTTAGCTTTTTTGCCTGGGCTGCTTGGACCGCCAGATTCTCGACAGCGGATTTCGCCTCGGCCTTGGCGTTCTCAGCGGATTTCGCCGCATCGCGCAGCTCTTGATTCAGTAGATCGATCTGTTGGTGCATGACTTTATTCCCGTCCTGCAGCGACGAGACCACCGATTCCTGTTTAGCAAGCTGCTTACGGAGCGTCTCATTTTCCGCTTTGAACGGAGAATCGTCAGGTTTGCACCCACTCGACAGGAAACAGAGCGTGATCGCTCCGATCAACAAGAGCGATTGATTCAATCGAATAATCTTGTTCCGCACTAAAAGTTCCTCCATTCGAGTATTTTTCGGATTATCCTCGCTTCGCATCGACTTGTCCACGCCGGATTCCATGAACTGAAGTTCTAAGTTCCGGGTTCGAAGTTCCGAAAACCTCGAACCTCGAACCTTCTCGCACTCGTCGCGCTCTCTGCTTGCGCCTTGATGGGGTAGGGCTGTAGCATGCGTGTATCATGCCCGGCATCATTCGAAAAACATTTTCCGTTCCGCCCCTTGGCTGCAATTGTTCGATCATCGGCGATCCCGTGACGAAGCAGGCGATCGTAGTGGATCCCGGAGGAGCGTACGAGCGAATTCTCCACGAGGTACGGGAACTTGGGCTGACCGTGAGCCACATTCTCCACACCCATGCTCATTTTGACCATTTTCTCGCCTCTGGAGAAATTAAGAGGGTAACAGGGGCGACGATCTGTCTTCATCAGAACGATCTTGAGTTATGGAAGAACCTCGAATTGCAATGCCGGATGTTCGGTGTCACGTATGTGCCTGTTCCGATGCCGGACTATTGGCTGGAGGATGAGGAGAAGCTGCTGGTTGGCCAGATCTCTGCTGTCGCACTCCATACTCCAGGGCACACCCCAGGGTCGATGAGTTTCTATTTCCCGTTCGACAACGTGGTCTTGGCAGGCGACACACTCTTTCGAGGAAGCATCGGGCGCACCGATCTCTGGGGTGGAGACTTCGGAGCGATCGAGCAATCCATCCGAGAGAGGTTGTATACCTTGGAGGATGCCACGATCGTGGTGACGGGGCATGGGCCGGAGACTGACATCGGCGTTGAGAAAGAAACGAATCAGTTTGTCCGCGTATAGCAGGATGCTGATCGATAGGGGAGGTGACCATGACGGCATGCAAACAGCTCGTCCTCTCTCTCTGTGTTCTCGGTACGCTCGTACTCCCGATTCCACAACTCGCCGAATCTTCACCGGCAATCTCGGAACAGGTGACGATCGCCGATGTACAGGTTCGCATCTCCGACCGCGGCACCGTGGTGCTCCTGTTGGCCGAGGGCAAGGCCATCCCGATTTTTGTCGATCTGACAGTTGCACTGTCGATTCAAGGTGCCTTGAGCGGTGAGAAACTCTCTCGCCCTCTCACGCACGATTTGATGCATACGATCTTGGAGGCCTATGGCGGGCGGGTGCTGCGAACTGTCATCACGCTCAAAGGCGGGACCTATTATGGTGCGTTGACCGTTGCGATGCAGGATCAAGTACACACGTTTGATAGCCGGTCGTCCGACTCAATCGCACTCGCGATTCACTTCAAGGCGCCGATTCTTGTGGGGCGGGATCTCCTGGAGTCAGCGGGGACCGTGATAGACAAGTCGAAAACGGAAAGTTTGTGAGGGTTATTCTTTTTCCATTCGAGATCGTAGCCGCTCAAGGCGCTTTTCGGTGGACTGCTTAATGAAGGCCATGTTTTCTCCGAGGTGTTGCTCGGCGTTGATTTTGCCTTCTTCGCGGCGCTTCAGCTGGTCCAGTCCGAATTGCGAGATGACAGGGCCGTCTTCCTGGTTCAACGACTTCCAGATCGCCGCACAGGTAGCCTGTTTGGCTAGAGGGTACTTATCGCAAGGTGGATCGGCTGCCCATGCGGTGCTCCAGTAGGTTCCCAGCAGAATGAATGTCAACACCAGTGCCGCCATTATACGTCCACTTTCTCTGCATGGATGGATACGCTCAGCTTGGCTCACGATAGCACAACTCAAGTTGTCTTGCAGACGATCGATGCGTATGAGCGGTCGGCCAACGAATGCGTTGCACGGTGGAACACGCGACATCGTCGATCCCCTTTGTTCGCAGAATGGCTCAGGTGTCTCCCTACCAATGCGAAGGTCTTGGATCTTGGCTGCGGGGGATGCCAGGATGCGGCCGATCTTGACCGGCGTGGGTATGGCGTTGTCGGCGTGGATCGAACGAGTTCGTTGCTCTCGATGGGACGACGTCGATTTCGTGCATTGCCGTTGGTCCGTGCCGACCTCCGCCAACTCCCCTTTCGTGCGAGGTCCTTCGATGGTCTTTGGGCTGCTGCCTCGCTAATACATCTTCCTAAGCCGATCGCACGTCGTATCCTGGCCGATTTGAGCGAGATCATCCGTCCAGGCGGATTGTTTGCCGCGACCATGACCTATGGCTCGAAAAGCCGTATCGTGACTGATGGATGGGTTCCAGGGCGTTATTTTGCTCGCTGGAAAAAAGATGAACTCTGTCGTGCGGTTGGTCGAGCCGGATGGAACGTTTTGAATCTACACATAACAACGAATGGGGAACGTAAGGGGCGGTGGTTGAATGTGCTCGCACAGAAAATAGACTGAGTCGGTCAGACTAGAACCTATCTCAAAATGCTTGACAGGATGAATATACGTACGTATAAGCTAGTGCATGCTGCGCTTGCGCGACGACCAATGGGACAGGATCCGGGAGCATTTCCCCGAGGAACAGATTGTCGAGAGGCGCCCGGGACGCAAGCCCGTGCCGGCGCGCGCCATTTTGGAGGCCGTCCTGTGGATTCTGAACACGGGGGCACACTGGCACCTGCTGCCGCAGTGT
>CBDDRB010000006.1:0-97158 GCA_965232965.1 uncultured bacterium | reverse complement strand
GCGTAGTAGCGCATGGCTCACTCCTTTCTATGGAATGCGAGCGTGAGTCGAATAGTCCTCTGGAGCATGGCCGGAGTCCTGGCCGCCTCCATCAGCAGACCATGACACCAGGCATACAGCCGTTCAGAGAAACTCTGCCATCGAAACGGAGGAGACTGGGGAATCGGTCACGCCCGGAAGGATCAGGAAGCGCAAGAGATGGGACAGTCAGCGAGCTTCACACCTCGCACCCTCACCTTGGGCGCAATGGGTACGGGAGTCAAGCACTATAAAAATCATCTTAGACCTGACACCCGCCGGAGGCATGCCTAACCCGTGCTCGACTTTCCCCCCCCTTGTTACTTCCCTACCGGCACCACCACGTAAGAAGTACGTTTCAGGTCTTCGACATGCGAGAGCCGAGGTGCCGGATTCCGCTCTTAGGTTACAGGCGCTCCAGATAGGAAGCGTGTTTTGTGAAGACGCCGGAGATGTAGAGATAGGATCCCAGCGGGATAAAAAAGACGGATGACAAGGGTGGTTATGAGGCCCTCTCCTGCCCCGCGGGTGTCGTCGTCGGCTTCTGATGCCACGCAACTGCCCACTTCATGAGCACAACATTTTCCTCGGCATACCGTTCCTGAACTTTGCCGAGAAATTCTCGTAGTTCCCTTCAATCTGCTTCAAATCATCATCGGTAAACTTGCCCCACTGCTGTTTCAAAACGTCTTTGAAATGCGTCCATCTTCCTTTGAGTTGTTCAGCGTTCATCGCATCCTCTTGAAACATCATACCTCCGGTCACACAACCCGGCGCGAAGCATCCATAGATTACGAACAACACGATGCCGATCAGGAGCAGAATTCAGGAAATCTGGATGGTCGCCGCGGACGCGCTGACGAGATTGAGAGTGGTCAAGATCACGCCGACCATCAGGAGATACATTGTTATGTCCTCACAAATTCAGAGCCGCCCTGGAAAACGCACCTGACACATAGAGATAGAGGGCTAGCAATCCCAGCGGCAGGAAAAAAATGATCGCGACAGTGATAATCATGTTCGCCAAACCTCCTTCTAGTGCATCCGTGTCGTCCTGGTAGTCTCCACGAGCAGACCATGACACAGTGTGTAACAATTCAGAGAAAACCTCTGACACCGAAGTGGCGGAGACTGGGGAATCGGTTACGCCAGGAAAGAGTGGGAAACGTAAGAGATGAGACAGTCGGCGAGCGTCATCCTCGCCAGTTCACTCTGGGCGCCATGAGGAGGGGAGTCAAGCAATGTAAGGGCGCATCTATAGAGATCAATGATCCTGGTATGTTGCGAGCCAGGGCTGAGATCGGCAGGGAGCCAAAGTCAGTCTAAACACCAATTCGCCCCTATCCAGTCGTGACGGCCAATTCATGCTTCTCCCACATTGACTCTTCCCCTTGATGCCCTGTAGGGTAGACCGTGACGTAATGAGCCACGTCGACTGTCCCATCATTCGCACTACTGTTATGTCCCTGTGCGTCTGATTTCCGGTCTCCGCCGCTTCTACGCGAGAGAAGCTCATTTGGAAGCTATAATAGTATAGTATTGTGGCTCCCTCCTCACTGACTCTGACCCGTAACGAACATCAAAAAGGAGCGGCAAATGAAAAAGATCGTCATCAATAAGAGTTATGGCGAATTTTGCGTCAGTCACAAAGCGTTTCGCCGATTGCGTGAACTGGGCCAACAGGATGCGCTCACGGAAGTGGATCTTGGTGCCTACTGGCCCGAGGCAGCGACGCCAAATGAGCCGAGCCTCAATCAGTATGGAAAACAGATTCCCCGCGACGATCTCAAGTTGGCTCAAGTTGTGGAGGAACTCGGTCTGGCTGTCAACGGCCATTGCGCAGAGTTGCGGGTTGTCACGATTCCGGAGGATGTCCGGTGGGAAATTAGCGGCGTGGGTGGGACGGAGCACATCAGCGAAGTCCATCGCACCTGGACCTAATGCGCTCAGACTCGGAATCTACAGGAAGTTCGTACGCTTGGGGTAGGGGTAAGTGAGGTCATCGTAAAGAATCTTCCAATGCGTCTTCTGAAGGGCATGCTAACCCACATGTTCAAGGGTGGAGAGCCATACTTCGGCTCGTCCCGTAACATCCCTACAAGTCCCTCCACCGTCAACGGCGCATTCCCCTCAGCTCAATTGTTGACCAACACATAGGCAAGTCGATCTTCACAGCCTGATAAGACCCCTATACTACGCCATATTCGTTTCGATGTTCATTCAAGGCCGATCCAGGCCCGCAGCAGATCGTGTCGCGTAATCGAACAGGCCACTTTCCCATTCACTTCGACCGGTAGGTTGAGTAGGCGTTTCTCGCCCATAATCTTCACCGCTCGTCAATGCTCGTGTCGTTTGTGACCGAAATTTGCTTTCTTCGCCATGACATCTTCTGCTTTCAACTGGCTCAAATCCTTTATCGCTTCGAGGACCCGAAGAAGATCGAACTTGCCGAAGTCACCACAATCCGATGAAGCCACTGCGGTTTTTATTTGTCCGGGTATGCCGAGAGACCTTTTGGCGAAGCTGAAGGCAGCCGACGCTCTTGAGCAACAGACGCGAGGGAAGTACATACAGGAAATGTGCGTGGAGCGTGTCCGAGGGTTAGAGCGGAGGGGAATCTTGCCGAAAGGAAAGTAACGTGCAGTGAGTGAACAATGGTGAAGCCTTCTTATTAGTGTTCTGAGTTACGGACTCCTTTAGTCGTGGTTGTGGTCGCCATCTATGCATCTTGAGCAAGACCATGCAACCAGCGTGGACCACCGAGAGGCCGGCCGAGCCGGCTGGTACTGGTAGCGCGAACATCCGACAGCGATTTTGCGCTCATAAGTTCAGAGTCGTTTTGGAGAACGCGCCGGACACATAGAGATACAGGGCTAACAATCCCAGCGGCAATAAAAAAATGGTTGTGACTGTGATGATCATATGCCGAACCTCCCTCAGTGCCTCCTTGTCGTCCTAGCCATCTCCGTGAACAGGTCATGACACACGGGATGATTCAGAAAAACTCTTGCAACAAACGTCGCTCAGTGACGGATACTCGCGTCATCCATTTTCGACTCAGTCGGCAGGGGCTGATTCTCATCAGAAAATCGAGACCCACGTTCACCGTGTGAGTAAAGATTGGTGATGCCTATTCGGAAAAGATCATTCAAGGACGACGATATCAACGGAAGGATGAGCTAGATCAAAGCACATCCTTCCGCAGCCATGAGAAATTTACTCAGGGGAGTGAACGCATCCTTAGGATGTGATTTTCAGCGGTCACTTCCGCCTCGACACGGTCACCCTGCTTGAGTTGCCCCATCATTTGAGTCGTCTTATCAGCATGCACGCGCACTTCCCGGCCGTCCTTCTCCTTGACGACATAGTACGCATAGTCGATGCGCGCCACGTCACCCTTGATGGTTCGGTTGTGAGTCAGGTCGTTCGGGGCTTGCGCGGCCGCGTAGGACGCAGTCAAGAGTAACGCCATGCCACACAGGACGCTGCCGACTTGAGGAATGGATATCATGAGACCTCCGTGGGTTCGTGGTGAATACTGTTCACGATACAAAATGTGCGCGCTGTCGAACTCGACTTCATATATGATTTCTCTGCAAACTTGCCCATGCCAGAACCAAGAGTCCAACTGAAACAATGTACTGCGAACCATTGAACAACACCGCATCTATCATCGTCATGGTGTTTCTCCTTTCAAAAATATGAACAATCCTCCAACTGATCATGCGAATTGTGCATACAGCATCGTGATAAAGCACAGAGCATGCCGTTCTCGTTCAGTTCAATCCTTGATCGCAGTCCATTGAAATTATGGGATTTCTATACGGACAGTGGGGAAACAACCGACGAGGACGGCCGATAGTCCTTGATGGATCACGGCTCGTCGCGGGCTCAGCCCTTGATTGATCAAGGTTGCCGCCTGTTGTCTTCTATTCAGAAGCGATGTAGAGGGGGAACTTACTATGCAGCAGAGTTACGGGGCTCATCTTTCAACAGCTGGTCTCGTGCCTCTTTGATGAGGTGGCCAGACTGTTCTTAGGTCAAAAAGGCCAGCAACTCGCGGATCTTTGCCGCCGCACTCGTATTGTTCCCGGCCTCTTGCTCCAACCGGCGTTGGACTTCCGATGCAGAGCTCACGGCTAACTCACGCGCCACTTCCGCGCCCTCCTCTAAGGCCACCAGGGCAGCCCAGAGCGCGCGTTCTCGTGTATCTGCGTGTGCCGCCAGGAAGGTTCCAGAAGAATACCGATGTCCGACACGGCAGTGGAATTCGGTGATCGATCCCTGACGAAATTCCGAAATCGGGCCACGGCATTCCGGGCATGTCAAATCCGTGCGGCGCGAGTCCTTTATCATATACGCTTCCTCGATGTCTTTGGAGACGATGGGCTGGCTGACGAGGTCTGTCAGCAAGGATGCCAACCCTCGCACGGGCATCACATAATCAATCGGTACCTGCTCCAGTGCATTCCGCGGCATGTCCGGAAAGAGCGCATCCCTTGGGTCCTGCACAATAGTTTTTCCTCCGTGCTGTTTGATTTCCCAGAGGCCAGCAGACCCGTCGTCAAGCGCACCGGTGAGGACCACCCCGATCACTCTCGGCCCATACGCGATAGCAGCGGAACGAAACAAGACATTGACGGCAGGGCGCTGCCGATTTTCCTTCGGCCCCGTGCTGAGATGGATGCGCTCTTTATAGAGGAACAAGTGTTGGTCAGGCGGCGCCACATAGATATGGCCGTTCTGGATCGGACTCCCGTCTGTAGGATGGCTCGCAGGCAGTGGTCCATTGCGGCTCAGGATCTCCGGTAATCGGCTGACACTCCTGGAGGGCAGGTGAATAGTTACAAAGAGGGCAGCCGGAAAATTCGGCCTCAATCCTGAAACGATCTGTTCAAGCGCTTCTATGGCGCCTGCAGACCCACCGAGCACCACAATTTTTGCCGCTTGTCGTGTCAAGAATTATGTCTCGTCCGTTTCGGGACATTGAACCCACTTCAGTTAGATTATCCTTCGATCCAATGTTGGGTGGCCTGGGAAGAGCCCTAGTGGCTTGGTGGAGCGCGCTTATGACACTGAAGGTTTATTTGACCTGGCGAATCGACAGTGCGTCATTCTGATCATTCACTTTCGCCTCAATCCGATCACCCTTCTTGAATTCTGCCATCATTCGGGTGTTTGGCTTGGTATGCAAATGTATTTCCTTACCGTCAGACTGCCGGATATACACGTGTTCCCCCTTAATGCGCAACACTTCTCCCTCGATGGTATTGATCCCCTGCACGGTATCGTCATCGGGCTTTATGCGATCACCTACTCTTTCCACAGAGACGCTGGGGCTCATTTTCTCTGCAGCCGGAGGCTTCTCCCCTGCCTGTATGGCAGTGGATAGACCCAGGCTCAGCAAGTACCCGCATGACAGGACCCCGACCACTTTGCGTATCGAGACCATGAATTGCCTCCTCGGTTAAATAAAACGTTATGAGCACGTGATCCTCGCTCCCATCACGTAAAGGCTTCGGGAATTCGCTGCATACTGATCACCCCCGCGCCTACGATTTAGATAGTAGATAGCATGGGGAGCGCTAAGCAACGTAGTGGAAACCCTAGATTATCCCTATGCATACCCCTGCGATTGCCGGTCTGTGTTGCGACCAGCAAGAACCACAGAGACATGAAGACCTATCCTAGGGAAAGGCCTAGGTTTAATCTGGCCTATTATGGTAGTATATACAAGTAGGGTATAACAATGACTAATATTTTAGTAATTGATGATGAGTCGAACGTTCGAGCTCTGCTCGATCTCTATCTGCGTTATCAAGGCTATAATGTAATTCTCGCTGATAATGGGTGGAAGGGACTCCACCTGTATCACCAAGAACCCCCTGATGTCATTCTTCTTGACTTAAAGATGTCCGGCGTAGATGGGCTCACGATCTTAAAATACATACGCAATTTCGATGTGAACCAGCCGGTGATCATTTACTCAGGGAACACGAACCCCAAGACGGAGCGAGAGGTCCGCGCAATGGGGATCACTGAATTTATATTAAAGGACTTCCCCCTGAGTCTCCTGGCGGATGTATTGCAGCGTCTTTTCAAGACTCCCGCCCCTAGGGCAGCCCGGGGCTTGTTATTGAGACGCCCTGCCGCCTAGTTTCGCAGCATTCTCACAAGTCCCTCCGCCGTGATCGGCACCATCCCTCCGGCCGTATATTGACCAGAGTATAGACGCGACGACCCGCGTCAACCCGACTGCCGAACCAGCTGAGTCGCCTTGCGTCGCATCTGGGGCACCTCGACCCGCTTCTTCGCCACTTCACAGGAAATCTTCATCGGTGTCAGGAGTTGAAGCACTGTGAATACCGCTGGGATGGCATGTGTGACACCGTGGACAGTTAGCCCTTGCCGATAGTCAAAACCGAGGAGGCTGGCGTTCTGCACCGCCACCGCGTACCGAAAATCACGGGGAAGGCGAAGAATTGATAGAGTCGTGAGCAGAATTGATCAGTGGGTGATTTCCGCTTCAATGCGATCACCCTGCGTCAGTTGCCCTATCACCTGTGTCGATCTATTGGTACGCACACGCACTTCTCTCTCGTCTTTTTCCATGTCGGTTGCGGGTGGATGTGATCCGGATTATTCGTGAAAATACGGAATGCCGCGAGAACGAGAGGCTTGTAGAACTTCGACATGACACTAGCGTGGTAGAAAGATTATATTATGCAGATCGAACGAGCACGTATGGAAAGAAAACCGAGACACCATTTTCTTCAAACCATCCCTCTCAAGGCTTCAAGACGGGTTCAAATCCCGTTGGGACCACCACACGCTCCGTCAAGAAAACCACGCAGGGTGTATGCTGCGGAAGAGGAAACAACTATGGGCTATAGTCTGGGGGTGACATTGCATGATGACGCTATATGCTCGGCCCAAACGGTGGTCTGCACATTTCACAGTGGCCGTTGCCATGACCGTAGTCCTATTCTTATATGGATGCGCCAAAGTGCCGCGGTATTATGTACGGATGGCTGAGCCTGGCGTGACGCTCACAGAGTTGACCGCCCATCCGGATATGTATCGCGAGAAGGTGGTGCTATTGGGAGGTACGATCGTTGAAGAAGAAGAGAATGAGCAGTACCTCTGGTTGCGTGTCAAGAACCGGCCGCTGGATCAAGATTATCAACCCCACCGTCCCTCCGATATGGATGGTCCTGAAGCCGGCTCCTATTGGTTAGTGGTGGCGAAGCAGCGATTCACTGGCCAGTATCGGCAGTGGGCGCGAATGACGGTGGTCGGACAAGTGACGGGCACGGTGCGATACACGACCGAGCCGGTGCTGTCACCCCTCTACGTGCGAGGCTGGGGGATCAGCGCAGCTCATAACGGGGTCTGGGAGAATTTTGATCCCCGTTATATTCCTTCGGTTCCAGGAGGCTTAAAAGTAAATTAGGTAAGGGTTGCCTTGCCCCACATTATGTGTGCAGAGCTCCGTCGAACCGCCAATACGCATTACCACTGCTTTATGAGGCGGTCGATGCTCCGGTCGATTGTTGGAAACGGTATAGATCGTGTTCCGTTGCCTATTCTCAATGTCAAACGGTTCAACAAACAGGTTCTGCATCCTCATGAACGTGGCTGCGTGTAAGGGTTTTGCGGGGCGCAACTTCGTTGACGCCTCTATCGTTGGTTGTGTATAAAGAGTGCGCTGATTCTTCTGTTCACTTTTATGATGGGTAGATAATCCATGGGTGCTCGTGAATTCCATGATGGAGCGCAAGATGGTCTCGAAGCGCTCGAGCCTCTCGACCCGGAAAAAATCGGGTCCTTCGACGGCCTACTGACCGCGATGCGAAAGACTGCCTTTGGAGGCCGTAACCTGGGCGAAGCGTACGAAGTGCTGTGGGCAATGATTGAAGATCCCGACTGTTTCGTCGTGTTGACGCTGTCGGGCGCGATGACTATTGCCAAGATGGGCAAGATTGTCAGCTCGATGATTGATCATGGGATGGTGCAATGTGTCGTCTCGACCGGTGCCTTGATAGCCCATGGACTGACCGAGTCGGTTGGTAAGACACACTATCGGCACCATTCGTCCATGTCCGATGAAGAACTGTTTAAGAAGGGCTACAATCGGGTCTACGACACGCTGGAGATGGAATCGAATCTCAATTACGTCGAGCATGTCGTATCATTGACGATGAAGCGGATAGATCAGGATCAGCCTCTTTCCTCCGAGACCCTCACTCGTGAGCTGGGCAAGACGCTTGCCGAAGAATATGACGGAGCGGGTATTCTCAAAAGCGCCTATGTCAAAAAAGTTCCGGTCTTCATCCCCGCGTTTACTGATTCGGAGATGGGGCTGGATCTTGGAACCTGGGCCATGAGCCGAGAAATCGATCGGGCTCGTGCGCAGGTCCATGGGGACAGTGATCTTGAGGTGCTTCGCGCAATTCAGCGTTCTTATCCTTCGTTCAATCCATACCTCGATCTCAACAGTTATGCGAGCCACGTCATCTCTGCGAAGCGGCGTGGGATCTTTACGATCGGTGGGGGAGTCCCTCGCAATTGGTCCCAGCAGGTCGGCCCCTATATTGAGATTTGCAATACCCGGCTTGGTCTCAATGTGCAGCCGCCTCGATTTCAATACGGTGTGCGCATCTGTCCGGAACCCGACTATTGGGGCGGGTTGAGCGGCTGCACCTATCAAGAAGGTATTTCGTGGGGAAAGTTTGTTCCGCCGAAAGACGGCGGGCGGTTTGCCGAAGTTTTGAGCGATGCCACGGTTGTCTGGCCTCTTCTCATGGTCGGATTGCTGGAGCGCATAAAAGCAAAGGGCACGGCCCGAACATGATGGGCTCGCGCCTCAATTGCACAGTGGCTGCGGCGGTGTTATTGTCGCTCGTGCAGCTGGCTCAGGCCGGCGCGGGGTCGATCACGGACGACGGAAGAATGAGAGGGAGCGTAGATGCGCCGATCACCTTGATCGAGTATTCTGATTTCACGTGTGGGTATTGTGCGAAGTTCTTTCAAGAGACGTGGCCTCGCTTGCAGGCCAAATATATCGATACAGGGAAGGTACGGTTTCTTTATCGCGACTATCCTCGATCGGACGATGGAGTCGGGGTTGAGGCTGCTGTGGCAGCGCGCTGTGCGGGGGTTCAAGGTCGATATTGGCCGATGCACGATCGGCTTTTCAGTGAACGAGGTCGCCTAGATTCGGGATCCTTCAAGGGGTACGCAAAGATGATGGGTTTGGACCAAATGGCGTTTGATAAGTGTTTCGATACGCGGCAATATCTCGAATCAATTTTCCAGGATCGCCAGGAGGCGAACCGATGGGGCTTTCACGGTACCCCTGGTTTTGTTCTGATGCGAACAGCGGGTGGACCCACTGAAAAAGAGCCGGCGATCGCGATTCCCGGTGCGTTCCCATTCGACAAGTTTGCCGAGGAGATCGATCGTATGTTGGCCGCTGCCCCTCGCTCCCAGGGAGAATCCGCCGAGCCTCACGGGTCAACGGCGGTAGCACAGAACAGTCGATTTATTATTCACTAAGGATTACCTATGTCTGCCACACAATCGTTTTGGTCTGTCCCGCAACGCGACGGGGAACCAGCTTATTGGATGTGCATGTCGTGTTTGTCAGAAGTCTTCTACCGCAAAGTACCGATGCCTGATTGTCCATCCTGCCACGGTGTTTCGACCTACGAGGCTTTTACGCTCGAGGCGATTCGTGACTGGGGTACAGAGGATTTGGTTGCCAAAGCCGATATCGCTCAACGAGCGGCTAATCCAGAGCCGGCTTCTGCAGCATCGGTGAATTCTTCCGACTGACAGGCGGCGGGACAAACGATGTCGGCCTGCCGGATATCCAATGATCCCGATGTCTGAGTCAACAGGACACGAACCCCGCAGGATGGTCAAACTGGTTTGTTTTTTGTTTATCTGGTTCATCTGGTCTGTCTGGTTTAACCAAACATTCAAGACAAACCAAATAACACTCTTCTTCTGTTGGCGAACTTTTTCAGCATCCTGCTAAGTCTTCACCACCTGCGGGGCGTCTCTCATGCAGGGACCACGTCCATTCTTAATCGGAGGTCAATGGCGGCACGGAGAGACCGTTGTCCCTGTGAACAATCCGTTTACGGGACAACTACTCGCGGAGGTTTCGAACGCAGGTTCCGCCGATGCCGAGTCAGCGATTCAATCGACAGTCGATGCCGCTGATGCGATGGGGGCGTTACCGTCCTACGCCCGCTATCATATGTTGCAAAAGATTGCGGGCGGACTGTATGACCGGCGTGAGGAGTTTGCTCGCCTGATGACGGCGGAATCCGGCAAGCCGATCGCCGATGCGAGGCGGGAAGCCAGCCGGGCCGTGCAGACATTTACCGTTGCAGCTGAGGAGGCGAAGCGTATTCCGGGCGACGTGATCCCTCTTGACTGGACACCGGGAACGGATTCACATCTCGGCATTCTGCGCCGGGTTCCGATCGGGCCAGTGCTCGGAATCACTCCCTTCAACTTCCCCCTGAATCTTGTGGCCCATAAAGTTGCGCCGGCTCTGGCCGCCGGCAATCCCATTCTCATCAAGCCGGCGCCACAAACACCTATGACCGCGTTTCTCTTGGGCGAAGTGGTCCTGGAGGCTGGACTTCCTCCTGGTGCACTCAATATCCTGCCTTGCAACAATACGGTGGCGGAACAGCTCGTCGTCGATCCCCGCTTTAAACTCCTGAGCTTTACCGGTAGCGCCGCTGTCGGATGGATGTTAAAGGCCAAGTCCGGCAAGAAGAAGGTGGTGTTGGAACTTGGCGGGAACGCAGGCGTCATCGTGGAGCCCGACGCCGATCTGGAGTTTGCCGCGCAACGTTGCGCAGTCGGCGGGTTTGGATATGCCGGTCAGACCTGTATATCCGTTCAGAGAATATTCGTCCATCATTCTATCGCGGACCTCTTCACGACGAAACTTCTCCTACAAGTCGCGCGCCTGAAAGCCGGAGACCCGAGCGACGATTCGACGGTCGTCGGACCATTGATCGATCCAGCTGCCGCCCATCGTGTGGAGGCGTGGATTGAGGAAGCGGTGTCCCAAGGGGCGCGTGTGCTTCTGGGCGGCAAACGCATGGGTTCGGTGATGGAGGCAACGGTGCTCTCGCACGTCACGCCGACGATGAAGGTGTCTTGCCGGGAGGTGTTTGGGCCGGTGGTGACCGTGGTTCCATACCGACATTTCGGCGAAGCGATCACGGCACTTAACCAGTCCGACTATGGGCTTCAAGCCGGAGTGTTTACCCAGGACGTGAATAAGATTTTTTATGCCTTCCGGCACCTTGAAGTTGGAGCCGTGCTGGCTAATGAGATCCCCACATTTCGCGCTGACCATATGCCTTATGGTGGCGTGAAGGATTCTGGGGTCGGACGTGAAGGGGTTCAGGCTGCGATCGAAGATATGACAGAGCCTCGTATGCTGGTGTTGAATCTCAAACCACCTGCTGGAATCTAGCAAGGTGAGAGAATGTCTTCAGAGTCTGCACGTGTGGCACAACGGAGAAATCACTTCCACAGAATGCTCAAAAGACCGTTCATCAAGGCCATAGCGAGTGAAGAGCCGACGCGTACCCTCTGGGGTGCACGGTGCGACGAATAAGGAGCACCACGTTTGTGCGCGCCGCCGAGTGGTGAGGTGGCCGGGTCCCCGTTGAAGATTCCTGTGAGCCGAGAACGAAGCGGGCGAAATTTTTCAACATCCTGTCAGAAAAAATGGTGCAGGATATTGCGAAGCGCTGCCAATCTTGGTACAACAGCGACCCTGTGCCTCTATAAGATTTACTATGGGCGTGCATTTCGACGTACGAGACGCCCGTTACCCGATTGGTCGGACAAACCAAGGAGAAGACACGATGGTACCTACGCAGATGTTTCTGACGCGAGGCGTCGGAGTCCACAAAGAAAAGCTGGCCTCCTTCGAGCAAGCCTTGCGCAGTGCCGGCGTCGCTTATTGCAACCTCGTCACGGTGTCGTCGATTTTTCCGCCGAACTGTAAAATTGTTCCTCGTGCGCGTGGCGAGAAGCTATTGAACCCCGGTGAAATTACGTTCTGTGTCATGGCGCGGTCGGAAACGAACGAACGAAATCGTCTGGCCTCCGCGTCGATTGGGTTAGCGGTCCCGACTGATCGCCGGACCTACGGGTATCTGTCAGAACATCATGCGCATGGTGAAACCGATGAAGAGACGGGCGAGTATACGGAAGACTTAGCGGCGCAGATGTTGGCCACGACACTCGGTGTCGAATTCGACCCAGATATTGCGTGGAAAGAACGGGAACAAGTCTTTAAAATGGCAGGGAAGATTGTTCGGACCCAAAACATCACCCAGTCCGCAATTGGAAAACCCAATCGGTGGACGACGGTGATTGCGTTGGCCGTGTTCATCCCCGCAGAAAATTTGCCGAAGCGGCGCCGGTAGTTCTGCCGCGTGAGCATACGTCCATGACACTTCCCGTCGGATGGGAAGGTATTAACCGGAATTTCCTCGGGCTTGACGAGCCCTGGTGCCACCCCGATCAGGCGGGCGTCTACATCCTGCCTGCGCCGTACGAACATACCTCCAGTTATGTGCTGGGTTCCGATCGCGGTCCGTCAGCTATCATTGAGGCATCTCAACAAGTCGAGTTATACGACGAAACCCTCCAGTGTGAGCCCTATCGAGAGTGGGGTGGTGTTGCCACCAGTCAGGCGCTCAATCTTGACCACAAAGTTGATCAGCAAGCGGTGGATGCCATCGACGCGTTCGTCACTCCTCACGTCGGTGCCGGGCGGTTCGTCGTCACCTTGACTGGGGAACATACCGGAGCGCTCGGAGCCATCCGAGCCCATGCCCGTCGCTATCCGGATTTATGCGTGGTGCAGATCGATGCGCATGGAGACTTGCGGAAGGCGTATCAAGGGAACCCCTATAGCCACGCCAGCGTGATGGCTCGCGTGGTTGACGATGGATTGCCGTTGGTCCAAGTCGGCATTCGATCCATATCTCCTGAGGAGATCGATCGCATCAGGAGCACCGATCGAATCGCCACGTTCTTTGCCGCCGAGATTCTTGATCCGTCTGGTCCCTATGAAGGCAAGGCATCCCGTTGGGTTCCCGAAGTCGTAAAGGCGTGTCGCGGGCCGGTCTACCTCACTTTCGATTGTGACGGGCTTGATGCCTCACTGATTCCCGCGCTAGGCACCCCCGAGCCTGGTGGGTTGGGGTGGTATGACACGATGAACCTCGTGACATCCTTAGCCAGCGGACCCGGTATTCTCGGGATGGATATCAGTGAGATCGCCCCAATCGAAGGGTTTGTCGCACCTCAGTTTTGTATCGCCCGATTGATCTATCGCATGCTGGGCCGGATCAGAGCGGGCCGTCGCGTCCACTAGAATGGCATACCCACGCTGTGAGCGACACACTTCGCATCAATAAGTTTTTCACACACCATGGCATCTGTTCTCGACGGGAGGCTGATCGCCTGATCGAGTCCGGACGCGTAACCATCAACCAGCGAGTGGCCCGCTTGGGGGATCAGGTCGGTCCTCGCGACGTCATCGCACGAGATGGTCAGGTGATTCCCTGGGGGATCGCCTCGCTCTATATCAAGTATTACAAGCCGGTGGGTGTGACGACGACCAGTGAGTCGCATGTGCCACATAACATCATTGCAGAGATCGGCCATCCGGAGCGGATTTTTCCAATCGGCCGCCTCGACAAGGATTCGTCCGGGCTTATTCTGCTGACGAACGATGGAGACATCGTGAACGAGATCCTACGAACTGAACATGGGCATGAGCGGGAATACGAAGTGTCGGTCGATCGCCCCTTCGATCAGGTGTTCATCGACTGCATGACTCAAGGGGTTGTTATTCTCGAGCGCCCAACCAAACCCTGTCGGGTTGAACGACTTGGTCCTGCACGGTTCCGTATTATCCTGACCGAAGGGCGCAATCGACAGATCAGACGTATGTGTCAAGTTGTAGGATATCGGGTGCTTTCGCTGCATCGTGTCCGGATCATGCACGTGACGCTCGATGGCCTGGCGCCTGGGACCTGGAAACCGCTCACCGGAGAGGAACGTGTGCAGCTCTTTCAGGCGGTCGGACGAGGCACTAGCCAGAGAGATGTGCGGCTAGGGTAATCCAGAAGCGAGTGAGCACAGGGTGAAACTATGCCGCACCGACTCGATATTGACTGGCTCAACGCGATTGTGTCGCGATTGATGGCATAGTGAATTCTTTCACGCGGTGTAGTATGTGTCTGGCAAAAATACTTTCAGAATTCGAAGAATGCCACCGATTTCTCCCAGTTCGATGGAGTGCAACATGAAGGGATGTCACGGTAAGAAACGCGAGGATCGTTCCAAGGAGAAATGTTTCTCGACCAGGTACTCAGACAGCGGAGCTGGAAATTAATCATGAGTCTTCGGCGAGGATTCATTCTTGAAGTTTTTGCGATGTTACGTTCCCGGCCCGCCGCCGGGTATCTCCATTGACAACCACGCTGTCGGAACTCACACTAGCTCGCATATCATCTACGGAGCGTAACCCCCCCCTGTATGGTCACCACGTGGTGGAGTCCCCAACTGAACGCCCTTCTTGGCAGCCTCGTCGTGGCGGCGGGTGCCTGGCTGGCGTGGGGCTCGTTTTCATCATGGGGAGTCATATTCATCGCAGGAGGTGCCGCAGGGTTTCTCATCTGGCAGGGGCGTACGATTGGCCTCGTCTGGGCCTGGGCCACGCTGCTGATTGGCCTCGAGAGTCTTGCCTGGCCTATCAATACGATGGTGCAAGTCCGCTCGATCTCGGCTGAGCCGACCGACGAACAAATGGAGACCATCCTTTCTGCCGTCTTGACCGGCCTCCTCTCGGCAGTCTTTTGGATCACACTTGCCTATGGACTCTTCAAACGAGCCGGCCAGCCCATTGCCTCCTCATCAACTGAGGCAATCGAGAGCCAGCAACCTGCATTACAATCAGAACCAGAACGCCCCGAGAAGCCTTACAAGAAAAAATAGCATCTACCACATCTCGATTGGATCGACGTCGACTTCGAACTTGATGGCGTGGCGCTGATACATCCGTTCCATTTCCTTGACCGTAACCCGGACTGCTTCGAGTCCCGCTTCCCGTTCGGACGATTTCACGAGAATGTGCCATCGATACCGTCCCCGGAGTTTCGGGACCGGAGAAGGCACTGGCCCCAGAACAGTGAAGCGGCCGGAGTAATCAATTGACTGAGCCGTTAAAGAGGCTTTTGTCATGACTGGTGAAGAGCGGTCAGTGAGCCGATCCATCCAGGTCGTGGCCGCGTCGTGAACCATTTTGTCGTTGGTCCCTGATACGCGAAGAGCGATCAAATGAACCGCGGGCGGATACCCTAATGCAGTCCGATGGGACAACTCAGTTGATAAGAATACGGATTCGTTATTTTCAGCCACAGCCTGAATCGCATGGTGCGCTGGAAGATATGTCTGCACGATAACCTGACCGCCGGCCCCCGCCGTATCGGCAAAACTGACTGCATCGAGAAGCGAATGATAGGTGCGTTCAGCGGATCGAAAATTCGGCACGCTGAGTCCTGCGTCAGCCTGGACAATCCCAACGAGTCCCATCGTCGGGAGAGACCCCCGACGTAACAATAGCTGTGTTCCAACGATGATGTCCCATTTCCTTTGCTCGACCCTACGCCAGAGAGCTTCAGCTTGTGCAGGCCGACGCATGGTATCTCCATCGAGGCGAACCACTGCGGCGTGAGGAAATAATCGCTTCGTATCTTCCTCCACCCGTTCGGTGCCCTCCCCGATCAACTGCATGCGAGGGCCGGAACAAGAGAGGCAAATCTCAGGGAGGGCTGTCACATCCCCGCAATAGGAACAGAGCAGACGACCTGCTTGTCGAGAATACATCAGCGCGACACGACAGGTGGGACAGCGAGGAACATGTCCGCAGTCACGACAGACGAGGGCGCCGGCATAGCCTTTCCGGTTGAGAAACAACAGTACACCGCTCCGCCGACTGATCGCTTGCCCGATGGCCAGAACGAGCGGCTGGCTCAATACCGTGCCGCGAACATGATCACGCAAATCGACAACCTGTATGTTCGGTCGTGCATCAGACGGCAGGGGCTTCTCTACAACGATTCCTTGTTGTTCCACTGCCGCTTTGATCTCGAGTGAGGGATGGGAGGAACTCAGAACGAGTACTGCCTGTTCATCCTGTGCCCTGGACCAGGCCACCTCCCGCGCGTGATAGCGTGGCTCTTGTGGTTCCTTGAGTGCGGCATCTTCTTCTCCTTCAATCCAAATCGCCCCGATTGTAGTCAATGGGAGGAAGATGGCCGACCGGGTTCCCACAACCACACGAACGATCTGTCGATGAATCTGGTCCCACATTTCGGCTTTCTCCTGGCCAGAGAGACCGCTATGGAAACAGACTGGAGAGATGCCTGTCTCATCACGACGAATCAAGTCGGCAACCCATTGCGCCCGTTCTGCGTCACCAACGATGATGAGGACCGTCTGTCCACGATCGAGGACTTGGCGAACGGTTTGCTGCAGCAGCCTCAACCGATCGGTCCAAGGAGCCTGCACCAGAACCCGAGGGGGCCCTTCGCCTCTCAGCGCATTGAACAGTGGATCTGACCAAGACAGCTCTGGGTCAGGAACAAGCGACGGAGCAATACCGACACTGCCCTGGTTCGCCTGTCTAGTTGGCCGGGTGAGTAGCGTCGCTGAGATAGGGAATCGATCACGAGCTTCCGCGATCCACCCGCGAAGTTTGAGATCGTGCAACACGTGGCTCGGACCAGGACTCCGAAGCGACCGGCGCAGGCCTGAAGATTTTTTCCCAAGGCGTGCGAGAAGTGCCAATGCGTCCGCAGAGCAGGGTTCTCGAGCCTCAAGTGCGGCCCGCCCTTGTTCCGTCAGTTCGTAGCTGATGACCTGTGTTCGTAATTTGGGTGACGGAGGCAGTACCAATCTAAGACATTGTCCCCAGGGTGCAACATACTGCTCGGACACTTGCCGTGAGAGCTGGAACAGCTTCAACGACACGTCTGTTGAGATTCCCTCTGGAAGCAAGGATCGAATCTCCTTCAGGCGTCCTCGATCAAGACCTTCTGGAATAGCATGAGAGAGGGCAATGACAGCTCCCTGGATAATAGACCGTCCGAATGGCACGAGTACCCGGTGGCCAACACGTAACGTGGGCCGAAGCGACGAGGGCACGGTGTAGGTGAATGAGCCTAGTAGATGCCTTGGGACAATGACGTCTGCGAATAGGGTCTCGGGCTCCGCGTGTGGAGGGATTGCCTGCGTCGAAATCATGCAGCATTGTAGCAGCATAGGAAAAGCGGGAACAATGAGAGAGCAAGAGGAGAAGATTTTTGAATGGGAATTGCGGAGGGTTGACGATTTAGCGTCAACTCTCCGTACGATACTCGATGTGTCTACTGTGAAGGAGTGACCGGAGGAGCGGGAGTTTTATCTGAATTGCCTTGGTCAACTGACGTCGGAACCGGCATCGGTGTAGGGCTGTCAGGGACAGAGGAGGGCTCTGCCTTGGTCGAACTTGTCTGAGCCACTGGAGCCGTCTGGTTCCCTTCGGAGACCGGAGCCCCTCCTTCCATTGAACCAAGACGGGACAAGGTATATCCGCTATCGCCGGTCTGCTTTGACTTTGTCTCCGGCTCAGACTGTTCCTTGGCTGACTCGGGAGAATGGAGCACAATGTCTACACGACGGTTCTTCTGCCGACCTGCTTCGGTCGCATTGCCCGCTATCGGCTTCGTATCGCCATAGCCGACCGACGAAAGCTTTGCCGAATCGATTCCACCCGTTTCAAGCAAATAACGAAGGACACTCCCAGCGCGAGCTTTTGATAAATCCCAGTTCGTCTCGAAGCGTGACTTCAGCGAAGGACCGATTTCCATGTTATCCGCATGGCCCTCGACTCGAATCAATCGATCGCCGGCAGTGGTCTTGAGGTACGCAATCAATTCGTCAAGCACTTGATGGCCTTCGGATGTGATCATGGCTTCCCCCGATTCAAACCGAAGCTGTTTCATCAAATCACTAAGGCTGACTCGGGTTCCGCCGGCGACATTCTGGACCTGAAACTTACTCGAAGAAGAACCTGCAACCTGGGGGGGGTCTAGAGACTGTGGGGTTGATTGAGAGATCGGCATGGCCATAGGGGTAGGAGCTGGAGCATGGACCTTTATCCTGAATCGATCGCCCTTCAGAATGCGGGATGTGGATTTTGTGAGCAATGCTGTGGACGTTCGGTCCTCCAAGGACAGAATTTTCAATTCGCCTACAACCCGCTGAGGAAGGTTTCCTCCGGAACGAACCACGTCCATTCTATCCCCAATCCTTATCCCGTCCTCGCGCCCACGATCCAGATAGACGGTATTCCTTTGCGCCACCAAATTCATGACGCCCATGTTGGACTGAAACTCCACAATCCGTCCTTCCACATCGTCGGCAGAGAACTGAGCGGCGGATCCTCCATCTTCAGTCGGAAGGGTGAACTTCATAGTCGGATCACCTGGCGATAGCCCTCCATAGGCCCGCACGACTTGAACAGTGGTCAGGTCGATGTCTACTTGGCTCACTTCAACCACAGCGAGTCTATTGACTAAATAACCCAGATACTGACCAGTGATCGGATGGAACACTTTGTATACCCGTCTATAGATCGTGAAAAGATCTCCAAGCGCGACCTCGCCAGGATTCTTCAGCCGAAGATACAGGGTATCTCTGCTCCCCAATATCATGCGATCTCCGGTCGTCTGATTGTCACCGGTTATCACATGCACGAACCCATCTTGTGGGGTCGATTGCTGAATTGATCCGGACGAGAAGGCCAAGGCACTTTCTCCGAATTTGATCGAATTGAGATCGTCTGTTGCCCAAGCCGAATAAATGAACGGCGTGGCCAAAGTCCAAGCCAAGAGAGAGACCACAGATTTCATTCCAATGTTCATGGTAGTTGCCCTTCATGTAAGACAAGATTGCTGTCAAAACCATAGCAAATGGTCTCGCATTGTCAAGAATATTAAGGCCTTGCCCTCATTGACCCGTTAATTCTCTCGGTGCTATGGTCATAAAAGGAGTAGATTATCAGCGGAGAAGAGACTCATCATGGTTCCTGACCAGGCTTCGTCCGACGATGTTCAACGACAAAGTCGTCCTCGCATCGAGACCCAAATTCACCGACGCAAGAAAGCTAAAGCCCTTTCGGCATTAGAGCTTGAATGGGATCAAACTGAGCAAGAGTCGCCCTCCCATCTACGTATGCCGTCAGACTGTATGTCATCCACTCCTTCGAGTAAAGCGAATGGTTCCCATCATAAAGACGCGGCCCAGGGGGAACCATAAAATTCATGAAGAAAACAGGGTCTGTTGGTTGCGCCTCGTCCATGCACCTGGTTGCACAGTAACCTCACCAGCGACGATTCTCATTCGCGCCACCACTGTCTCACAGACTGACTGACTAGGACTTTCGGGTCGACCTCACAGGTCTTTTGGACGCTTGCTATCCCTGTATCCACGGTCTAGAATTCAGCCCTCCTTGCATATCAAGGTGTTGAAAGGTCAGCCCCATGAGCGGATCTGAGTTACTTCTTGAGTATCTGACCAGATACTTTCCGATTTTATTCTTTGTTATCATAGCGTTGACGTTTGGTCTGTGGTCGCTGATTATCAGTCATCTAGTTCAGCCGAAATATCCTGAACCGGAAAAGCTGTCTACCTATGAGTGTGGAGCGGAACCGTTCTCAGATGCTCGAATGCCATTCCCGGTTCGATACTACATTTTTGCTATGTTGTTCGTTATTTTCGATATCGAAGTCATCTTTCTGTATCCTTGGGCAGTAGTCTTCACGAAAATTGAGTTGATTGGATTGATTGAAATGTTGGTCTTCATTGGCTTGTTTTTGGTGGCCTATGTCTATGCGTGGCGCAAAGGAGCGCTGGAATGGGACTGATTGAAATTGGTCGACATGAAAAGGACGGTACGTCCGATGTCATCACCACGACAGTGGAGAAGGCCGTCAACTGGGCTCGTAAGGGATCACTGTGGCCCATGACGTTTGGTCTGGCCTGTTGCGCGATCGAAATGATCGCCGCAGTCTCGTCACGATATGACATGGACCGGTACGGTGCCGGTGTGTTTCGGGCATCACCGCGTCAATCCGATCTGATGATCGTGGCCGGCACTGTTTGTCGACGAATGGCTCCCGTTATTCGAAAACTTTACGATCAGATGCCCGAACCGAAATATGTCATCGCAATGGGATCTTGCGCGACATCAGGAAATATTTACGACAGTTATAGTGTCGTCCAAGGTGTTGATCGCTTTGTTCCAGTCGACATTTATGTACCAGGTTGCCCTCCAACACCGGAGGCGCTCTTTGACGGGATCCTCAAGTTGCAAGAGCGAATTATGCTGAAGCCTGTGTTTCTGAAACAACCGGATCAGGTCAAGCCTGGTTTTAAGACATAGGTCTGGATCGATGTCCTTGCAGCACTTAGCAAACCGACTTCAGGAAAACTTTGCCACTGGCTTCGTCAAAGCCGTCGAATGGCGTGGTGATCTTGCGGTGACTGTGACATCGGACCGGCTCCATGAGATCGCACAATTCCTTCACGACGACCCGGCTATGGACTTCGACTACATCGTGCATGTGAGTTCGGTTGACTGGCCCGACGACGAAGAACGATTTGAAGTCGTGTATGAGTTCTACTCAATCAGGAAGCGCCACCGTATCCGGCTCAAGACCAGGGTACCTGAGTCGGATTGCATCGTAGATTCTCTCACGGACATCTGGAAAGGCGCGGACTTCATGGAGAGGGAAGTCTATGACATGATGGGAATTCGTTTCAGGCATCATCCGGATCTTCGTCGAATCCTCTTGCCGGACGATTACACGGAAGGCTATCCGTTGAGAAAAGATTTTCCACTCCGTGGCAAGGGATGGCGTGACACGTTCGAATTTCTCGATGAAACCACTCGGTAGGACGGACGATGGCCCTTGAAGATCAACGAACAACTGTCTACAAAATCGATCCGGCCCATCCGGGGAGCGAGACTCTTCCGACCCTGCGCACAGAGGAACTTCTGCTCAATATGGGTCCCCAACATCCGGCCACCCATGGGGTGCTGAAAGTGATCCTTGAATTGGAGGGAGAACGCCTCGTCAAGTCTACCCCAGTGTTGGGGTATCTGCATCGCGGTGTTGAGAAACTTGCAGAAGACGGCACCTATCACCAATTTATTCCCCATACGGACCGGCTCGACTACGTCTGCGCAATGTACAATAATTTTGCGTACTGTCGCGCTGTCGAGAAACTCATGAATATGACCGTGCCGGACCGTGCGGACTACCTGCGTACGATCGTGGCAGAGGTCCAACGGATCATCGGCCATCAATTTTGGCTCGGCACCCAGGCCCTTGATATCGGCGCGATGACTGTTTTTTTCTATTGTTTCCGTGATCGGGAAATTCTGATGGATTGGTTCGACGAGCTCTGCGGTGCGCGCCTCACGACGAGTTGGTATCGCATCGGCGGCGTCGAGCGAGACCTTACGACTTCGTTGATCGAGAAGCTGAAACAATTCTTGGACTACTTTCCGCCAAAAATCGACGAATACAAGGTGTTTCTGGAGACAAACCGAATTTGGGTCGGACGGACCAAGGGAGTGGCGATTATCTCCGCGGAAGATGCGGTGAGTTTCGGCCTGAGTGGGCCGACGCTTCGCGGCTCCGGTGTCGACTATGATCTCCGTAAATCTCAGCCCTATTCGGCGTATCCGAAGTGCGAATTCCGTGTGCCGCTCGGCAAGAACGGTGACACGTATGATCGATACTGGATCCGTGTCCAGGAGCTCTATGAGAGCGTGAAAATCATCCGGCAATGCTTGGAGCAGATGCAGGACGGCCCTATTATGGCCGATGTGCCCAGTGTCACGTTGCCGCCGAAGCAACGAGTCTTTACGAACCTGGAATCCATGATCCAGCAGTTCAAGCTCTTTTCGCAAGGTTTCGACGCTCCTCCGGGAGAGATCTATTGCGGGACCGAAGCACACAAGGGGGAGTTGGGATTTTATATCGTCAGTATGGGGGGCGGAAAACCCTACCGTTTAAAAATTCGCGCTCCCTCGTTTGTTCATATGGGTGCATTCGACCATATGTCCAGGGGTTACATGATCTCCGATGCGGTCACGATCTTCGGAACCTATGACATTGTGATGGGGGAGTGCGACAGGTAGACGCGAAAACGTGAGAGGTAAAAAGGTAGCGCGGTGATTGCGTTTCACGTTTGTACGTTTGACGAGGAAGTAACATGGGTTTGAAGCCGGCAACCAATCCTGACGTGGAAGCAGCCACGATCGAACTATCGATCGATGGAAAATCTGTGACTGCAAAGAGCGGGGTGTCGCTCTACGACGTCATCTCGAGTACGGGCAAGATCATTCCTGCCATGTGCTACCACTATACCTTCGACCCCTTCGGTTCCTGCGGCATGTGTTTGGTGATGCAGGAAGGAAAGAAAGCGCCTGTCCGTTCCTGCACGGCCAAAGCGGCGGCCGGCATGATCATCAAGACCGACGGAGACGAACTTTTCCAGGCCCGCAAGAAAGCCGTGGAAAAGCACCTCTCGGTCCATCCGCTCGACTGCCCGGTCTGTGACGCCGACGGTCATTGCGAACTGCAAGATATGGCCTTCCGGCATGGAGTCACGAACCTGGCCAACGCGAAGCAAAAGTTTATTCCGGAAGATACGCGCAGCCCGGTACTCGACTTCAATATGAACCGCTGCATCGCCTGCGCAGAATGCATCAACGTCTGTAAGGATGTGTTGATGATCGATGCCCTCCAGTTCATGAAGAAGGGGGGATTCAATCAAGTGGTGCCGAAGGGAGACCTCGCACTATCCTGCGAATTCTGTGGAGACTGCCTCGCGGTCTGTCCGGTCGGCGCTATCACGAACAAGTTCTCCAAGTATTTGTACAAGCCATGGCAGATGAAGAAAACAACCACGACGTGTAATTACTGCGGGGATGGTTGCCAGATGTACCTTGAGACCAAGGACGTTGAAATCGTTCGAGTGACCTCGCCTCTATCCTGGAAGAACAAATGGGGTGATCGAGCAGAGACGGCCAAGGGGCATGGCGGAATCTGTGTGCGGGGACGGTTTGGGTTTGAATACATCGATAGCGCCGCACGTCTGAAGCAACCACTCCTGCGCAAGGGCAATCAGCTTGTCGAAACCCCGTGGCTTGAAACCATGCACCAGGTGGTGGAGCGGTTCTCAGAAATTCGACGCAAACACGGACCAGATGCGATTGCCGGTCTAATTACCGCCCGCTGCACCAACGAAGAGCTGTATCTCTTCCAGAAACTCATGCGAGCAGGGTTTCAGACGAACCATTTGGACAGCAGCGCACGCTATGGCCATCTCAACTTTATCCATGCCTCCCAGCACGCGTTGGGGATCGGGCGGAGCCCGAATGATTGGGAAGATCTGACAAAGGCCAAAGCCGTCATACTGATCGGTTCTAACATCACGGAGACCAACCCGCTCACGGCTGTGCGCATCAAGGAAGCGATTCGCGTCTATAAAGCGCAAGTCGTGACCATCGACTCTGCCATTACAAACATGGCAAAGCTCGCATCCCACCCTATCCTCATCAAGCCGGGAACAGAAGGGCTCGTGATCGACGGACTCGTGAAGGCCACTCTGGATCTTGGCTTGATCGACGAAGAGAAGACCAAGAAGCACCCGAAAGCATTCGATAGTTTGAAGGCCGCTGTTTCCCACATATCGTTGGAACTGGTGGCGGTGCAGACCGGCATGTCGGTCGAATCGTTTAAAAATACTGCAGCAATCTTCGCAGAAGCGCCCCGCTCCATCATTCTCTGCGCTGAGGGCATCGTCCGTCAGCCCGACGGATACCAGAACGTCTTGAAACTGATCGATCTCGCTTGGGTTACAGGCAAGGTGGGCAAGCCCGGTTGCGGGGTGAATACGTTGACGGAAGAGCCGAACGAGCAGGGCGCCGTTGACATGGGCGTCGCGCCTGAATTTCTCCCTGGTCAAGCCTCGTTTAATGATCAGACAGCTCGTGAACGCTTTGCCAAAGCGTGGGATGCCACACTTCCAGCAGTTGGTTCCGGTGTGAATCTCGTCGAGATTTTCAAGCGTTGCCGGAGCGGTCAGATCCGTGGCCTCTATATCATCGGAGAGAATCCCCTGGCCACGTTTCCCGCGTCGATGGAAGTCCGCGCCGCATTGGATCGGCTGGAATGGCTGGTTGTCCAGGAACCGTTCCTGACCGAGACGGCGCGGATGGCCCATGCGGTATTGCCGGCCTGTACGGCTGCGGAGAAGGACGGGACTTTTACCAATCTGGAAGGCCGAGTCCTGCGTGTCCGCGAGGCCATCGATCCCATCGGAGAAAGTTTGCCGGATTGGCACATTATGACGGCATTAGCCAATGGGCTGGGTTGTCAATGGGCATACGAATCCTCGAACGATGTTCAAGCTGAGATCATGAAATTGCTGCCTGGGTATTACAATCTCGGACAGCCTCGCAAAGTTTCACCGACGATGGAGCACTCTCTCTCCAACGGGTACACCACGGATGTGGCGGCACGCTATCGAGCCTCCGTTCCGTCGGACTCCAAGAACAAGCGACCTTTCATATTGCTGATGGGACAGGTCCTCTATCATTCCGGTAAGCTGTCCACAAAAGCCCCTGGCCTCATTACGATCGCTCCCAATACCGGGCGGCTCAAGATGAATCCCCAAGATATGGAACGACTCGCAGTGGGTGAGGGAATGATGGTGCGTCTCACATCGGATCGCGGCTCGATTCAATTGGCGGTGCAGCCCGATCAATCCGTCGCCCCGCAGACCTGTTTCTTCCCGGAACATTTCAATGAACCGCCGGTGAAGGACTTAATGTCGGTCCAGGTCGATCCGACAACCGGTGTTCCTACGTTCAAGCAGGCCCGTGTGACGATCGAGAAGGTATAAGAGGGAACAGGGAACGCACATGCGTGTTGCTGCACTGACAAGGCAGATCCTCCAAGCTGCGTTGTTCTATGAGATTTGGGACGCCATGAAGGTGACGTTCAAGCACATGTTTCACAAACCCATCACGTTCCAGTATCCACGGGAACAGCGAACTCTTCCCGACACCCACCGGGGCGCACTCGCGCTCCTACGTTATGACGATCACCAGGAACGATGCGTCGGCTGCGACCTCTGTGAAGCCGCCTGCCCATCTCGCTGCATTAAGGTGATCAGTTCGGAAGATGCGGAGCGTCCGTTGCAGCGATTCGCCAGCGAGTTTTACATCGATATTACGAAATGCGTCTTTTGCGGCTATTGTGTCGAAGCCTGTCCCGTCAATGCCTTGGCGATGACGAAGGTGTACGAGTTCTCGACCCACGATAAGCGCACCTTGCTGTTCGACAAGAAGCGGTTGTACGAAATCGGAGAACGGCATCTCGCCGATGCGAAAAAGTATCTGTACGCGCATAATCAAGAACAGAATGTTGAGGAAAGCCGGGAATATCGGTATTACTTCCCGCAGTCGGTCCTCAAGGCGACCCAACCACCACCCAAGCATCTGAGCTAAGCGAACGATGGTTTTGGTCTTTTTTGCCTATTTCGCATTGGCCAGTATTGCTGCGGGCGTCTTGACGGTCGCGCTCAAGAACCCGGTCCATTGTGGCCTCGCGCTTCTGGCCTTGTTGGTCCATGTCTCCGGGCTCTTCATTCTCCTCAACGCAGAGTTCCTCTGGGCCGTGCAGATCATCGTCTATGCCGGTGCGATCCTCGTCTTGTATCTCTTCGTCCTGATGCTCATGAACTTAAAAACCGACGACCGGTATTTCCACTCTTCGTATCTCTACTTTCTGACGCCGGCTGTCATTGGAGCATTGTACGTGTTGGTCCTCTTGATCCGTTCACCATTCGACGGCGCGAAGAGCGATGCCACAACCGAGGCGATACTTGAGAGTGGGGATACCCATGCGGTCGGGATCAAGATGTTCAGCGAGTATCTGTTGCAGTTCGAAATCGTCGGAGTGTTCCTGCTGGGCGCCGTCATCGGAGCCATCGTGCTTGCCAAGACGCCAAAATCGGTCAACCGAGAACGTTAGGGGGTAAAGAGTCAGTATGCGGAGACAAGCGACAAGCGACGATATCACGAGTCGTGTGCCTCATGGGTCACGCCGCCCACCGCACGGGCCACTATGATTCCTCTCAGCGCATACGTCACCGTCAGCGCCGTGCTCTTTATGACCGGTCTGCTCGGGGTCTTAATCAGACGAAATTTCATCATCGTGCTGATGTCGGTCGAAATTATGTTGAACGCGGCGAACATCAATCTGATCGCGTTTTCCCATTACCTGGAATCCATGGCAGGGCAACTGGTCGCTCTCTTCATCATTGCCATTGCCGCTGGAGAAGCGGCGATTGGACTGGCCATCATTATCGTCGTGTTCCGCGGGAAGATCTCTACTAACGTGGACGAGATGAATCTCTTAAAGTGGTGACGTGACCGATCTACTGATACAGCTCATTCCGCTATTTCCTTTACTGGCCGTGATCCTGAATGGGTTCGTCGGGAGTCGATATTCCCCCGAGGTCGCGCACCGGCTTGCCTGGGGATCGGTGGGATTGTCGTTCCTCTGTTCGATCGGCGTATGTGTTGACATCATACGGACCGGCAGACCCCATGAAGTCGTTGCCTATCAATGGATCTTCGGCGGCGATCTCACCATCAATCTCGCCTATCTCGTGGATCCTCTCACGTGCATGATGCTGCTGGTCGTCACGGGAGTCGGGTTCCTGATCCACGTCTATTCCGTCGGCTATATGCATGGGGAAAGCGGATTCACGCGATTCTTCACGTATATGAACCTCTTCATGGTCTCCATGTTGCTCCTCGTCATGGGGAACAACTATCTGGTGTTGTTCATCGGCTGGGAGGGAGTGGGACTCTGTTCCTATCTCTTGATCGGTTACTACTACGACAAGGTCTCGGCAGCAAAGGCTGCTTCGAAGGCCTTTGTGGTAAACCGTATCGGCGACGCAGGCTTTCTTCTGGCCATCTTCCTCATCTTTGTCAATTTCAAGACGCTCGACTATACAAAAGTCTTTGATCAGATCGGCCAACTTTCGCCGGAGATGGCCACCGCAATTGCGCTTTGCCTGCTCGTCGGCGCAGTCGGCAAATCCGCCCAACTCCCCCTCTACACCTGGCTCCCGGATGCCATGGAAGGTCCAACACCCGTCAGCGCGCTCATCCATGCGGCAACGATGGTGACAGCCGGGGTCTATATGATTGTGCGGAACCATGCCATTTTCGATCTGTCGCCGACCGCTATGACGATTGTCGCGTTTATCGGCGGGTTCACTGCATTGTTTGCCGCCACCATCGGCCTCGCGCAAACCGACATCAAGCGCGTCTTGGCCTATTCGACGGTCAGTCAACTCGGCTATATGTTTCTCGGGTGCGGGATTGGAGCGTATACGGCTGCCGTGTTCCATCTCATGACCCATGCCTTTTTCAAGGCCCTCTTGTTCCTCACGGCTGGGTCGGTCATCCACGCACTCTCGGGCGAACAAGATATTCGAAAAATGGGTGGACTCAGCTCAAAAATTCCGTGGACCTATCGGCTGTTTCTGATCGGCACCATCGCCATTGCAGGCATTCCACCGTTGGCAGGCTTTTGGAGCAAAGATGAAATCTTGGCCCATGCATTTACGAATCACCACTATCTGCTATACGCCATTGCCGCGATCGGCGCGCTGTTGACATCTTTCTATATGTTCCGCTTGATGTATCTGACATTTTTGGGAACCTCTCGCATGGATCATCATACGGAGGAACATGTCCATGAGTCCCCGATGGTGATGGTCGGTCCACTCATGGCATTGGGTATATTGTCCATTCTCGGTGGGTTTCTGGGGTTTCCTCCTGAGCACGGCTGGCTCCATCAATTTCTTGCACCGGTCGCGGGCATGGGGGAAGCGCATGACGTGAGCACCGGGCTCGTGCTGATGCTCATGATGATTGCCACAGGGCTTGCATTGCTGGGTTGGGGGATTGCGCACTATTTTTATAACGTGAATCTCTCGGCGCCGGATCGTCTGGCGGCAAAGTTTCAAGCGATCTACAGAGTCTTGCTCAATAAATACTATGTCGATGAGCTCTATGATTTGTTATGGGTAGAGCCGACCAAGAAACTGGGGTTTCTGCTCGATTGGTTCGACCGCACCGTGATCGATGGCCTTGTGCGCGGGGTGGCGCAGTTGGCCGACTTGGCCGCGGCCGGTTCGACATGGGCGGAGAAGCACATCATCTATGGCGGGCTCAACGTCATCGGATACGGCAACCATCTCGCAGCCCGACAGTGGCGGCAACTGCAGAGCGGAATGGTGCATCACTATGCCGCCATTATTGTGGCAGGGCTGTTTCTACTCGCGGTGGTGATTCAGCTCATCATGCAACTGTAACGCACTGTGATGATAGAAGAACTGGCATCAACGTTTCCGATTCTCACCTGCATTCTATTTCTTCCCGTCATCGGGGCCGTCGTCCTGTGGCTGTTCGACGACGAAGACATGATCCGGACTTCTGCCTTGACGATTGCGCTTTTGGAGTTGGCCCTCTCCATATTCGTCATGGTTCGATTTGTTCCCGATTCGGCCGCCATGCAGTTTTCAGAACACGTGCCATGGATCCCCGCCCTCGGAATCAGCTATCACCTCGCAGTTGATGGAATCAGTGTCCTGTTTGTGGGACTCACGGCCTTCCTCACAGTGCTAATCGTCATCTATAGTTGGGACACTGTCCGCCATCAAGCGAAGCTCTATATGATGGCGCTTCTTGCGCTCGAAACGACCACCATAGGGGTCTTCATATCCATCGACTTAATTCTGTTCTTCGTGTTTTGGGAACTGATGCTGATTCCCAGTTATTTTTTGATCAAGCTCTGGGGCGGAGGGGCGGAGCGACACTACGCCGCGCTGAAATTCGTACTCTATACCTTGCTTGGCAGCGTGTTTATGTTGGTAGGCATTGCGCTCCTTGACGTCAACTATCATCAGTGGGCGATGCTTCGCCACGTGGAACCAACCTATTCGTTCGATTTGTTGGAACTGCTTTCCGTTCCGATCCCATTGAACCAGCAAATCCTGATTTTCTGGCTCCTGTTTCTCGGTTTCGCGTTCAAGGCACCGGTATTTCCTTTCCATACCTGGCTCTCGAACGCTCTCATCGAAGGGCCGATCGGCATGGCAGTGGTGCTGGCGGGGTTGAAGCTCGGGACCTTCGGTTTCATCCGGTTCAGCATACCGTTGCTTCCAGAGGCATCGAAAAGTCAAACCGTCGTTGCGATCACCATGGCGCTGGGATTAGCGGCGGTTCTCTATGGAGCCGTGATGGCGCTCGTGCAGCAAGACTTTCGACGACTCCTGGCGTTTAGCAGCATCAGTCACCTCGGCTTTGTGGTTATCGGTCTGTTCGCTCTGAACTATCAGGGGATTCAAGGCAGCTTGCTCACCATGATCAATTTGGGATTCAGTACGGCGGGGTTGTTCTTTATCGCTGGCTTTCTCTACTCACGACAGCAGAGCACCCAACTCAGCTCATTCGGCGGCATGGCGAAACAGACTCCCTTGCTTGCATGCTTTTTCCTGTTCCTCGGGCTGGCGTCGATCGGCTTGCCAGGCACCAACGGCTTCGTCGGTGAGTTCCTCATTCTCTTGGGAACCTTCAAAGCCAATTGGTTGTACGGTGGGATCGCGGTCACCGGCGTCATCTTCAGTGCGGCCTATTTTCTCTGGTATTACGAACGGTCGATGCTGGGTCCGCTCGGCAAAGCCGTCAAGGACACCATCAGCGATCTTCATCCCCGCGAAGTGCTTATCGCATCGGCCCTGTCGGTGATGATCCTCTGGATAGGCCTCTATCCCGCTCCCTTCTTGAGAATGATGAACGGGTCGGTGCAAGCGTTGGTGGATCGACTGGATCGAGGAACTGTCGCGTCAATCGAGTTTAAACAGCCGGTACGAGTGGATTAATTTATTATGGGTGACTACGCGCTGCTTTCGATCCTCTTTGCTCCCTTTGTGGGGGCCATCGCGCTGATTTTCGTCTCCAATCGGCACATGATGCTCGTGCGAGGGATCGCGGCTGGCTCAGCCCTTATGTCTTTGCTCGTTTCACTCTACGTGTTCTACGCCTACGATCACGTAAAAGGAGGTTTCCAATTCGTCCAGCGATTCGAATGGTCTCGTCAGCTGGGAATCTCATTCCATCTCGGGGTCGATGGGATCGGTACCCCGCTGGTGCTGGCCTCGGGCATCCTGTTGTTCGCAGGTATTTTCGTCTCCTGGCACATCAAAGATCGGACGAAAGAGTTCTATATCTGGCTGCTCATTCTCGCCGCCGCCACGATCGGCGTCTTCATGTCATTGGACCTGTTCTTTCTCTTCTTCTTCTATGAAATGTCCGTGATCCCCATGTATCTCCTATTGGGTATGTGGGGCAGCCACACGAAAACGTACAACGAGATGACGGATCCAAAAGGCCTTAAATTACGGGATTCGGTCGGGTTCATTTTCAACTTCGGGTCCAATAGTAAAGAATACGCCGCGATGAAACTGGTCCTGTTCCTTTCGGCCTTTGCCGTTGTCGCGCTGATGGGGATCTTGCTGATCTACAAGTACTCGGGGCTGAACACCTTCGACATTCTGGTCTTGCGTGAACAGGCCAAGTTGATGAACATCCCGGTGTTGGGTACGACGCTCGACAAGATCATTTGGATCCTGGTCTTTTTCGGTTTCGCCTCGATCGCACCGCTGTGGCCATTGCACTCCTGGTCTCCCGTAGGCCACGCGGCCGCGCCGGCCGCCACGAGCATGTTGCACGCGGGTGTGCTCATGAAGCTCGGTCATTTTTCCATCATCCGGGTCGCCTTTGAGATTCTGCCGGAGACGACTAGAGAGCTTATGCCTATCGCAGCCGTGCTCTGCATATTCAGCATCGTGTACGGCGGGTTCGTGGCATTCTACGCAAAAGACACGAAATATGTGATTGGGTATTCGAGTTCGAGTCACATGGGCTACGTCTTCTTAGGCATGGCTGCATTGGACTACATCAGTTTGACCGGGGCGGTGATGTATATGTTCGCCCATGCCATGGCCACGGGTATGCTCTTCGCGATGGCCGGGTGGGTATACGACCAGACGCACAGCCGCGACATTCCCTCGCTCGGTGGGCTCTCGAATCGCATGCCCTTCATCTCCGGCTGTTTCGTGGTGGCGTGTATGGCCTCGATTGGCGTGCCCGGCACCGTGAACTTCATCGCCGAAGTCATGATTATTGTCGGCAGTTGGAGCAAGTATCCGTTCCAAGTCATCGTGGCCGTGGTCGGCATTGTCTTGACCTTGGCCTACTTGTTTAAGATGATGCGCGGGCTTTTCTACGGGCCCATGGACCAAAAGTATAGTCACGCGCACGATGCGGTCTCCCTCGCTGATCGACTTCCGCTCTTGATCATGATCACCGTCAGCATCGGGTTCTTTTTCTTCCCCATGCACCTCTATTATGTGGTGCGCTCGGGCGTCGATCCTTTAATCGCGAAGATCACTCGGGTTGTACCTGTGGCGTCGCTCGATCGTGAAACGGCAAATCCTTCGGAGACATCCAATCTTCCACTCTTGACAAGGAACCCCTCACCCCTTACCCCTCGCCCCTCACGAGGGCTCGAATGACATTTTCCCTTACGATGACATCCTCCGACCTTCTGTTGCTGTTACCGGAGATCCTACTCACGTCTTGGCTCTGTCTCATCCTGATCGTTGATTTCTCGTTCCCCCGGTTGCACAACGAACAATTGGCCTATTTCACGATTGCAGGGCTCGTCGCGACCCTCGGCTGCCTGGTTTGGTTCGATATTGACGGCATCAGTGGGACTCTCTTTGCAAACATGTTTGCCCTCGATGGGATGGCTCTGTTCTTCAAGATGTTTATTGTCGGATCGACAATCCTTGTCATACTGGTCTCCGTCGATTACATCCATCGATTCAAGTTTTTCCGCGGAGAATATTATTTCCTGGTCGTGATGTCGGCCCTCGGCATGATGTTTATGGCTTCTGCGAATGACCTGCTGTCGGTCTTCGTCGCGCTGGAATTTTCTACCCTCGGCTTCTATGTCCTCGTGGCATATCTCCGCGAGGATATGGCGTCGAACGAAGCAGGCATCAAATTCTTTGTTCTCGGCATCTTCGCCGCAGCCCTCCTCGCCTACGGCATCAGTTTGGTCTATGGAGAGACGGGCAAACTGGTATTTTCCGACATGACATCGGCGCCGGCCACACCAGCCTTGGCTATTGGTTTCATCCTGATTTTTGCCGCATTAGGATTCAAAATCGGCGCCGTGCCCTTTCACTCGTGGATTCCAGACACCTATCATGGATCGCCGACACCGGTAACGGCCTTTCTCTCGATTGCACCAAAGGGAGCGGCCTTTGCGATTCTCCTGAGAATGTTTCTTGTCTCTTTGGCGACATTCAAGCCGATCTGGACGCTGCTCCTTGTCGCTGTGTCCGTACTCTCCATGACCTACGGCAACATCGTGGCGATCGCCCAAAAGAACATCAAACGTCTCTTGGCCTATTCCGGAATCGCCCAGATCGGCAATGTGCTGATCGGCCTCGCGACCGGTACGAAGATGGGCAGCGACGCCATGATGTTTTATCTTCTCACTTATCTCTTCGCCAATCTCGGCGCATTCGCGATAGTCATTGCGGTCAGCGAAGCCATCGGCAGCGAAGAAATCGACGATTATAGTGGCTTGGGACGCCGCTCGCCCTTTCTCGCCTTTTCGATGCTGATTTTTCTCTTGTCGTTGGCCGGAGTGCCACCGCTGGCCGGCTTCATCGGCAAACTGTACATCTTCGTCGCAGCCATCAAAGAAGGGCTCTACACACTGATCACGGTCGGGCTCATCAATATCGTCATTTCCATGTACTACTACCTTATTGTCGTAAAGAAGATGTACGTCAGTGAACCCCACGACCGATCACCACTTAGAGTATCGGGTCCGATCAAAACGGTGGTCTATGTCTGTCTCGCCGGTACCCTCGCGATTGGCGTCTATCCACAACCCGTCACCGACTGGGTGGTCTCGGCTATCTTGATGTTTTCACACATGGCCGATCCAACGGCTTCCATTCCCGCTCCCCTTACCGCCATCCCCTTCGGTGGCTAAGATCACACGGGGATGGCTGCCCGGGCCTCGCGCGCATTCTGTTAAAATATTTCTTGCAGGGTCTTCCGGAGGAGGGTACAGTTTCCACGACGTTGGCTTATATCCCCACGCCCGCGCACGTTTGAACCATGGAATCCGTCACCCAGGAACATTCAGTTACGCCCGCCCCTGTTCGATCGGAACCGGACAGTAGTTCGGTGCCGACTCCCAAGACCGGCCGGTTCATGGAGTGGTTGACCCATTGGTCGATCGAGCGACGCGTCCTGGCAGGATTCGGACTCGTTTTTGCCGGCATCGTGGTCATCAGCGCCATCTCCTACCGCAACACGGCCGTGTTGATCGAGAATAGCCGTCTCGATACCAAGAGCCACGAATTGGTCCAGCTGCTCGGTTCAGTCGGAGAAGCTCTTGATGCTGCTGAAAGCGGCCATCGGCGCTACCTTGTCACCGGCGATGAATCCTATCTCACGTCTTACCGGACCGTGGTCGAGCGAATGCCTGAATATCTTCGCTATCTCAGAGGTTTAACGAACGAAGGGGCCGAACAGCAGTATCGTGTGACGGCGCTTGAACAGCTCATCGCCAAGCAATTAGGAGCCGAGGCCGGAGCCATCACTCAACGTGAGAAGCATGGCTACGAAGGCGTTCGGCACCTTGCACTCTCAGGAGCGGCAAAGAACGAAATCGAGGGAATCCATCGTCTGATGGCGGAGCTCGATACGTTCGAACAGCGAGCGATTCAGACTCGAGTAGCTCAATCGGCAGGGAGCACCAGAAATACCATTGCTTTGCTCGGACTCGGCGCTTTATTACAGCTGGTCCTCCTGGCCTCTGTGTACTTTCTGATCCATCACGATGTCACTGAGCGACGTCGCGTGGCGAGAGAACTGCAGACTCGTGGTGAATTGCTTCAGGCCGCCAATAAAGAGTTGGAAGCGTTCAGCTATTCTGTGTCGCATGACCTGCGCGCTCCACTCCGTCATATCGACGGGTATGCCGCCCTCTTGTCCAAAGCGGCCGGTGAGTCGCTCAGCGAGAAAGCCCGCCGCTATCTGCAGACGATCTCAGACTCCGCGAAGCAGATGGGGCAATTGATCGACGACCTGCTCGTCTTTTCCCGCATGGGTCGCCAAGATATGCTCCGCACGACAGTAAACTTGGAACAACTTCTCAAGACCGTCCTTCATGATTTACGTCTTGACTTGCAAGGGAGAACAATCTCCTGGACAATGCACCCGTTACCTAACGTGTCAGGCGATCCGGCGATGTTGCGCCAAGTCTTCGTCAATCTGATCTCTAATGCGCTGAAATTTACAGCCACGAGGCCGGAGACCAAGATCGAAATCGGCGCCGTCAGGCGGAACTCCGGTGAAACCGAGGTGTTCGTGCGCGATAATGGGGTGGGATTCGATATGCAGTATGTCAACAAGTTATTCGGCGTCTTTCAGCGGCTCCATCGAAACGACGAGTTTGAGGGCACGGGCATTGGGCTTGCCAACGTGCGCCGAATTATCCATCGGCATGGTGGACGAACCTGGGCTGAAGGAGTTCCGAATCAAGGGGCCACCTTCTATTTTTCGCTCCCGCTCGCGAGGTCTTCAAGATGACCACGCTCAAGCCGATCCTGCTCGCTGAAGACAACCCGCGCGACGCCGAACTCGCGCTGGCTGCCATGGAAGAACAGCACATTGCCGAAAAAGTGGTGGTCTGTCGCGACGGGGCCGAAGTGCTGGACTACCTCTATTGTCGCGGAGCGTTTGCTTCCAGGGAACAGGGAAATCCTGTGGTGGTGTTCCTGGATCTCAAGATGCCGAAAGTTGACGGACTTGAAGTCTTGAAAACAATTAAGAATGACGTAAACCTGAGACCGATTCCTGTCGTCATGCTCACGTCCTCGCGCGAGGAACGCGATCTGGCCCAGAGCTATGCGTTGGGTGCCAATGCCTATGTGGTGAAGCCGGTTGAGTTTCACCAGTTCATCACGGCCGTGAAAGAACTCGGTGTGTTTTGGGGCGTGATCAATGAACCGCCACCCGAAGGTAATGGCACGATCAAGTAGTCTCTTCATGAAGGACCTGTGAAAACACCGCTTCGCCTGCTCCACCTCGAAGACGATCCGATCGACGCGGATCTCATTACGACCACCCTGATAGAGGGCAATATTCCGTGCCAGTCACAAGTTGTCGACACACGTCAGGCATTTGTGGCGGCTCTTAAGGAAGGCCGGATGGATCTCATTCTGGCTGACTATTCGATCCCAGGCTTCGATGGAATGACGGCGCTCACCTTGGCCCGTCAACACTGCCCAGACGTGCCGTTCCTCTTCGTCTCGGCGACTATCGGAGAGGAACTGGCCATCGATGCCATGCATCAAGGCGCAACGGATTATGTGCTCAAACAACGGCTTGGGCGGCTCGTGCCTTCGGTCCAACGCGCAATACGTGAACATGATGACCGCGCCGAGCGGAAGCGGGCGGAGGAAGCCCTACGGCAGAGCGAGAAACAGTTTCGGCAATCTCAGAAGATGGAAGCGGTCGGCCGGTTAGCCGGAGGGATTGCGCATGACTTCAATAATCTCCTCACCGTCATCATGGGCTATAGCCAAGTCCTCTTAACCGAACTTGGCCCACAACACCCCCTTCGAGGAAAAATCGATGAAACGCTGAAGGCTGGCGAACGGGCCGCAACGCTGATCCGACAGTTGCTTACGTTTAGCAGTAAACAATCGTTGGACCCGAAAATTCTGTCGCTTAACACGGCGGTTACGAGTCTGGAAAGTCTCCTGCGTCGCCTCATTGGCGAAGATATCCAACTGGTCTGCACACTCGATCCGGCGAATGGCCGGCTGCGCGCCGATCAGGCCCAGCTTGAACAGGTTCTAGTCAATCTCATTGTCAACGCGCGGGATGCCATGCCGAAGGGCGGAACACTCACAATCGAAACGGCCCAGGTCGAGCTGACCCGCAGTCCGGTCTATCACCTCTCCCCATTATTGCCCGGTTCCTATGTCCGGTTGGCCGTCAGTGATACCGGCTGTGGCATGGATCGCAAGACACAATCCCATATCTTTGAACCGTTCTTCACCACGAAGGGGGAAGGAAAAGGCAGCGGTCTTGGTCTCTCCACAGTGTATGGGATCGTGACCCAATGCGGCGGCGCCATTGACGTCACCAGCCGCGTGGGCCATGGTACTCGCTTCGACCTGTATTTCCCCAGCGCCGAGTCTGATATCCTCACCACCGCGGCGCCGATTCAGCTAGTGGGGCAGCCTCAGCGAGGCACAGAGACGATTCTCTTAGTGGAAGATGAGCCAAGCGTGCGCATGCTCGTGCGAGATGAACTGCGGAAGCTGGGCTACCGGGTTTTAGAGGCCAAAAACGGGATCGAAGCCTGCTTACTGGCCACTCAGCAAGCAGGGTCGTTTCAACTTCTCTTGACAGACGTCGTCATGCCCGGCATGGCCGGGCGAGAACTGGCACAGCATCTCTCCGTCATCAAGCCGGATTTACGAACTCTGTTTATCTCAGGGTACCTGGATGACGTCGGCATCATGGCTGGACAAGAAGAGGGCATGAGCAGTTTCTTGCAAAAACCGTTTACTCCCGAGGTGCTTGCTCGCGCAGTCCGCAATCTGCTCGATGCCAATGCACCATCGGAGAAAACCGGCGCTTCCCCATCGACAACTTCAAAAAATACACGGTGATCATGCGAGACTCGCATCGAAGCCGTTGTCCTTCTTCTTCGAACGATTTGACCCTCCGTGTCGCCCCTTTCTATACTCGAGCTTGAGACATTCATGATGGTACGGGACAAGCGCTTCCACCAGCCTCACTTTTTCATCCCTGTCGTATTGTGTCTCCTCGGTGTTGTTTTCGCTGTCGTCAGCGGGCCCTCACCGACGCCGGCGCAGCCCCTTCGAGAGGATCAACTCGCAGACGGCTTATCCATTTCAGTCTGGGACCCTCACACGCAGTGCCCAGACGTCGCACCATTAGTCGCCGTCGAGATTGACCCCGATCGATATCGCTTTACCGTGCACTATTACCAGCAAGATGGTTTTTCAGATCCGCTCGATATTCACCGATGGCAAGAGCAAACCGGCCACGATCTGGTGTTCAATGCGGGGCTGTTCCGTGAGAACTATGCGTATCTTGGGCTCCTATATGGAAATGGCCGTTCGCTGGGAAGCAAGCGGCACGCCACCTGGTTTGGGTTGTTTGTCGCAGAACCGGCGGACGATCGGTCACGACACGCGCGGGTCTTAGACTTGACCTTCGACACCTTTGACGAGCAACGCGTCCCCTATCGAGAGGTGGCGCAATCGCTCATGCTCCTTGACCGGACAGGGAAAGTCCGTGTACGTCAAACTGGGAAACGTGCACATCAGACACTAGTTGCCGAACAGAACGATGGACATCTTCTCATCTTCAAGACCACGGAAGTGGTTTCCCTCTATGCCATTGGGGAATGTCTTCGGGACACCTATCCCTCTCTGCGCCAGGTCATGGCGATGGACGGAGGATCCTCTTCCGACATCGCTGTCAGTCCCTCGCTCCGTCGAACCATCTCTAAGACAGCCGGTCCACATAACTGGATACCCTTGTTAGAAGACTCCATCACCACTCACATTGGACTTCCAGCCGTGATTGGGATCAGCCCGCGCCGAAAGCAAACCGGGGCAACGATTGGTGACAAATGAGCGTGTCGAGATGGGTGATGGACTAGCAGGCAGCGGAAGAACCATTTTGGCGCAGAAGAGCGTCGATGATCGGCACGTCAGGGACATGAGGAGAATATACACGCAGGATGCTCAAAAAGACCGTCCAGCAAGGCCGCAGCGAGTGAAGACCGGAGGCGTACCCTCTGGGGTACGTTAAGGATCTGAGCGATGCGAGAACGACGCTGGCGGACTTTTTCAGCATCCTGCTAGCGGCGCTCCGATTCAACCGGAAAGCCTGCCGCAAGCCAGGCGTTCATACTTCCGGTGACATTGTAGACATGGCGGTAGCCCAAATCGGCCAACGTTTCTGCCGCAATGTTGCTGCGACGACCGGACTGACAATAGACAACCACGTGATCATCCAGCTGGGCTCCAATCTCCCTATGCCGAGCCTGAATCTCCTTGAACTCGATGTTCAGATCGGTTCCAGGAATGAATCCTGAGGCATGTTCTTCCGCAGATCGAACATCGATCAAGATGAAACCCTTCTGAGACATCGACGATGCCTTGGTCACCCCGGCACGCAATTGCTGAACAGTGAGCATGTAAGAATGATAGGCCGACACACCACTGATTGAAATCGCAGACAGTAGAACCAGACCAACAAGGATGATGCCAAGGCCTCTAGTCATGGTTAGTCTCCTTTAACACATAGGATGTGAGTCCTCCGAGCTCGTTATTTCGACGGATATCTTAGGGACTGTATGAAGATCTGGTCAAGCCTCATTCTTCCCTTCGTCATCGCCTTGGCCGGCTGTGCCGATGGAGCAAAATTTATTCAGGAAGGAGAAAATGGAGGCGTAGTTATCTACCCCTTCAAAGGGGAACAGGGCCCGATGCTGTCGTCATTTCGCACAGATGCCCTCGCCCTTATGAAAGAGAAATGTAGCGGACCCTATACGATCGTGCGTGAGGGGGAAACGAAAGGGAGAAGCCGTCTAGTCAGTCCGATCGATGGCGCACAGGAAATCGTGGAGGAACGTCGATGGGGCATTCAATTTCAATGCAAATAACTGCTGCGGGGGAGCATGTCGAATCCTAATTCGTTCCAACCTGCTGCCGTGTCAGATCGTCGATTGTCAGAAGACTGATGAGCGAAACCCCGTCCTGTTCGACGCGTGCGCGCCCATCCTGTTCCTTCCGATCCACGATGACCAAGGCATGCGTCACAACCAGGCCTGCATCTCTGGCAGCCGCCACAGCTTTCAGCAGTGAGCCTCCGCTCGTCAACACATCGTCGACAATCAACGCACGATCACCCGGACGCACGGCTCCTTCAATCAGCTTTCCCAAGCCATGGTCCTTCGCCTGCTTGCGTACCACGAAGGTTCGCCAATCCCGACGAGGAGTCGATCCATAGCAAAAATCCGAGATGGTGGTCGCAATAGAAATCGCACCGATCTCGAGTCCACCAAGGCAGTCGATCATCACTCCGGTCAACGCGTCATGCGCGAGATGCCCCACCAGCTGGCGTGACCCGGGATAGGCCATGAGCGATCGACAATCGACATAGAAGGGACTGGTCTGACCAGATGCCAGCCTGAAGCCTTTGACTGGATCCCATTTGAACGACTGCGTGTCATGAAATGCACGCACGAGGTTGTCTTGTACTGTCATGAGCGATTAACCACGAAGGCGGCGTAATTGTGCATCATTTGTTGTGGACGTACTACGTAGAAAAACAGATATTTTCGTTGACCCGTTCTCCATCTCACGTTAGGGTCAAATGGCCCTAACCAGCACTCATCTTGCTTGAAAACGCATTGTTAGCAAGATCCACGCATCGCCGGAGGGCATGTGGTGGTTGGTTGTCTTGGCGGTTCAGTCTTTTCGACGTCTGGAGGGGGTTGGGCTTCGACCGAATCCTTCGTGCGAGGTTCCGAAGAAGGATTTGGGTGAATCGCACAACCGGGCCAGACTGACGCAAGACTTATGATCAAGATCCACGTCAACAAGTCTGCGACCTCGTTGCGCACGTAGTGGCGCAACAATTTTCCACCATATTCTCATAGACCGATGGCAAAGTGAAGCGACAACCAATGGAGCCAATCTCTTGTTCTAAAGACCAACGAATCAGCTGGAAGTTGCTCCTTTTCGTCAGTGCATGTCTGGTGAGTCTCTCGTCACCTACCTTTGCCGAACCGACTGCACCGACTGACAGCCTGCTCGTGAAAGGATTTTCCTTCACCGGGAACACGGTCATATCCCAAGTCGAGCTCGAAGCTCTCACTCAGTCTAGCGTCGGTCGCTCGCTCACGTTGTCCGGACTCGAAGACGTCGCGGCCAGCGTTGCAGCTCTGTACAAGCAGAGAGGAGCAATATTCGAGACGTCGGCTTGGGCAACACGAATGCAGGCGCCACCATTCCCTTGCTGGCAGGTCTGACGAATCTACGCAATCTCACATTGACGTTCGACAACGTCCCCATCGCACTTCCGGCTCTGACGCTGACAGCCGGTGGCAATCTAAATGTGACGGCCGGTGGGTCGATCACACAAACCAGCGCGATCACGGTACCAGGCATCACTACGCTGGCCACCATCGTTGCCGGTTCTGACATTCTCCTCGACACGCACGCCAACAATTTTGGCGGGGCCGTCGCCTTTGGCGGCGCTCAAGTCAACATCCGCGATATTGGATTGCGCAACATCAACGCCGGAGCCATAGTACCGACTCTGGTCGGCGTGACCAATTTACGCAATCTGACACTTCGGTTCGACAATACACCGATTACACTGCCGAGCCTGACGGCCAGTGGCAATGTGAACGCGGTGGCCGGCGGCGCTATCACGCAGGCGGGCGCCGTCACGGTCGCTGGAGGGACGACCTTGGCCGCCGGTGTGAACAATATCACGTTGAGCAACGCTGCCAACAATTTCAACACCATCGAAATCACCAGCGGCAACAATGTTGTGGTGACTGATATCAACGCCCTGGACCTCGGTGCTTCCACGATCGGCGGCACCCTCAATGTCACCACCGGCGGCGCGCTGACGCAAAGCGGCGCACTGAACGTCACCGGCGCCACGACACTGGCGGCTGGAGCGAATGACATCATCTTGAACAGCGCGGGTAATAATTTCAGCGCAGTGGAAGTGACCAGCGGCAATAATGTCACGCTGACCGATACCAATGCCTTGATGATGAATACGTCAACCGTGTCCGGCAACATCGCCGTCAGCGCCAACGACTTGACCATAGGCGGGCGGGTGGTCTCGGCGGGCGGAAACATGAGCGTGACGGGAATCAATACTGTCATGCAATCGGCGAATCTCACCGCGGCTGGAGCGAACACGGTCACGGTGACAACGACCACAGGTTCAATCACAATGGCCGCTGCCGCGACTACCAGCAGCGGCAGCGGTACCGTCACCTATTACCTATACGTCGGGAACGAATGTGGTTTTGGGATCGCTCAGCACAGGCGGTGGGGTAAACGTGAGCGCAGGAGGTTCAGTCTTGAGTGCGGCTGGTTCGGGAATCAACGTGATGGCTGGTGCAAACTCGATGCTTCAGGCCTTCAACGGGGTTGTGGGGACACAGGCGGCGCCGATGACCGTCAATGTGAATCCCGGCACGCTGAGCATTCACGCGACATCCGCCGTTGCCGGCATATCCGCCTTCGTAACGGGAGCCGTGTTCCCAGGCAATGCTCTCACGCTCTTGAACGTGCCGCCCGGACTTGTCTGCTTCAACGGCTGTTCTGTCCCTCCGGGCACGAATCCCTTTAGTGGTTTCTTTGGACTGGCCCCCTCGTTCAATCTCGATTCAGTCGTGCCGTGGTACCTTCATGAGCCGTCCGATCCGCCGGTCATCAGCGTCGTCTCGACGTATCTCCCGCAGACGGTCTTGGCCGAAGCGAAGACCGATGTAAAATCTGACAATCAGAGTGTGGCGCGCGAGATTCCCCCCTGCTTCCCGGAATCTGCCTGTCGGCCTGGTGCCAGCATTCTCGCCGCGCCCGCTGACGGAGAGGATCCGGAACTGCCTGTCGCCAAATAGATGACAAGGGTGAGGCCGTCAACTATGTTCAGGAAAAGCGTTTTACCTGCTCCACCAATGTGTCCGCGATAAGCTGTAGATCGAACGGCCAGGCGTAACGGAGTTCGACTCCGGGATGTTGTGGCCGCAAATGTTCGAGGGTTTCCGGAATTTCCAGCTCTGAATGAGAACCACCCGGCGTAAACATTGTCGTGGTCACGGTAATGTGGGTCGCGCCCTTCTTGATTAAATCTTCCACCGATTCTTCCAGTGTTGGCGCACAGAACTCGTTGTAGGCCACAGCAAACAGTACCTCCCCCAAATTGGCATGCAATTGAGCAGCCACTGCCTCAAGTCCTGATTGATAGGGGTCTGTTTCCGGTGTCCTCGGCCACTGGCGAATTCTTGTGTCCAACTCATGTTCTTCTGCCGACATCGGCATGCCTGCCGCCCGTCGCTGCCCTTCTAGCCGCTTTAGTTTCGTGATCAATTCCTGCGGGCACCCCTTGGGGATGCCTCCGTGGCCAACCAGAATCACTCCTCGCACGACAACCCCCATCAGTGTGCTCCTTTCCTCAGATATGACGTGTTATACATGATTGCGCAACATGAGCTCTTTCGGATGCGGATTGAGATAGACCTGATCCAGAATGTAGCGCACATCGAAGATCTGGACATAGTGCTTAATCAGGGTCAGAGGGACAATCAAGGGTGTGAGCCCGTGATGATAATCGCCGATCACGTGTAACAGTTTGGCCTTTTCGTGAACGCTGAGCCGTTCCTTAAAATATCCCAGAATATGCTGAAGCACGTTCACGTGCTTGCGCACTGTCGCCGATACGGCCAGTGTTTTCATGAATAGTTCCCCATATTGGTGGGCGAGTTCCTTGGAGCGGGGCCGACGGGCCTGACCGATCAGCCGTCCGAGCGCCTCGCACTGCTGCGGATGATGGGAAAGTAACAAATATTTGTGGATCATATGAAACCGCGTCAGACCTTGCCAGGTGATCCCGTTTTGCACGAGGTCTTGCCAGCGATGGTAACAGAAGACTCGCTCGATAAAATTTTCCCTAAGCGTGGGATCACGAAGCCGTCCTTCTTCCTCGACGGGAATCAGCGGAAACTGTTCGATAAAGGCACGAGCGAAGAGTCCGGCTCCCTTACGACCTGGATTCCCATGCTCATTGTAGATAGGCACTCGGTTGATACCGCAGCTCGGCGAACCATTCTTAAAGACGTACCCGGATAAGTCCAAATTCCTCAGTTCCTGGAGCCGATGCGTGGCCATCGTCTCCAGTGCTTGCGTATGATCTATCTCCCTCTCAATTGTTACAAGTCGGGTATGCTGAGCATTGCCGACCAGCCTCATGGCTTCACGAGGGGTGCCCAGTCCTGCCTCAACTTCTGGACAGACGGGAACCCACTCCACATAGCGACCCAACACCTCCGTCAGAAAAATGTCCAGCTTATGTCCCCCGTCGAACCGGACTGCTTCACCGAGAAGACAGCGGCTAATGCCGAGACGGAACGGTAAGGCCTTCATCTCCCCCTTCGCGCTCTGCCGATGCTCCTTGGAATGAACGTGCAACCTTGCGCTCGATCCAGTGCCATGCGTGTGGAAATACCCGTCCACTGGGGACGGGTTGTTATCGTGCAGGCCTACCATGTGGCCCCATGTCGCCCGTGTAGAGTTTATCGCCCGGGACACGCGTGATGGCAATTTCGTGCAACTCTCCGCCTCCCTTTGTATCTTAGATGAGGCCTTGATGCATACTACGAGTCATATCACCCGACGGAACATGACAGACCGTCTCCCTTTCGGTCTCCCAAGGCCGCTTGTAAGCATGGATCGTCATGCTCCGCCTCACCCGAGCCCGCACAGTCGCCTGGCCCTCAGAGGCCGCATCGCGCAAGGACGGGCCACCAAGGAGGCATGATGACGCTGGCAGAGATCTTCGTTGGCATTGACGTATCGAAAGCGCAGTTGGATGTGGCCGTCCGTCCGACGGGCGAGACCTGGTCGGTCCCGCACGATGACGCCGGGGTGGCGGCCGTGGTGGCGCGGGTGCAGCCGCTGGGGCCCACCATGATCGTGGTGGAAGCCACCGGGGGCTGGGAACTGCGGCTGGCTGGTGCGCTGGTGGGGGCGGGCTTGCCCGTGGCCGTGATCAATCCGCGCCAGGCGCGGGCCTTTGCCCGTGCGACGGGGCAGTTGGCCAAGACCGATCGGTTGGATGCCCTGGTTTTGGCCCGCTTTGCCGAGGCGGTGCGGCCCACCCCGCGGGCGTTGCCGGACGACACCGCCCAGGAGTTGGCCGCGCTGCTGACGCGGCGTCGTCAACTGGTGGAGATGCTCACCGCCGAGAAGAATCGGCTGGGCCGCGCTCAGGGCCAGGTGCGCGCCCAGATCCGCACCCACATTACCTGGTTGGAGCGGCAGGTGATCGCCCGGGATACGGACATCAGCACGCTCATCCGGCGCAGTCCAGTCTGGCGCGAACGCGATGACCTGTTGCAGAGTACCCCGGGGGTGGGCCCGGTCTTCTCGACCACCCTGATCGCGGAGCTGCCTGAATTGGGGACGCTCTCGCGCCAGCAGATTGCCGCCCTCGTGGGGGTGGCCCCGCTCAATCATGACAGCGGGACGCTGCGGGGCCTGCGCACCTGCTGGGGGGGCCGCGCCTCGGTGCGGGCGGTGCTCTATATGGCGACCCTCGTGGCCTCGCGCTGCAATCCCGTGATCCGTGCCTGCTATGAGCGGTTGCGGGCTGCGGGCAAAGCCAAAAAGGTCGCGCTCGTCGCCTGCATGCGCAAGCTGCTGACGATCCTGAACGCCATGCTCAAACATCTGCGGCCCTGGTGCCCCGACCCGGCAGCCCGCGCCACCAGCCGCTACGGAAGGGGGTACCCAGGGTCGGGCGTCTCGGCGATCGGAGCTCCTGAGCCAAATGCGTGCGTCGCGGGTTCGTGACATGGACTAAAAAATCTCCCTCACCCCCTTGACTGTCAAGACAGTCGCTTCTTATTGTCCTTTCTCCCTTTCACTCTCATGACCTCACACGTACCACCACTGGCTTTAATCCATCGCCGCAACTCATCCAGTGCTTGAGAAACTGAACCTGAGCCACAGTTTGCAAGCTGCCTCACTTTCTTTCTAGCTTGGCTAGTATTCCCAGACTCGCACGATTTCCTTAGCTTGCCCGGAGAGACCATGATGCGAAAGGTAGACGATGATGGTCTGACACTGACGCAGGCCTTCATTGACTCAGCCTTTCCCCAAAGCCCTACCCAAATTACAACTCGATCCCCGTTGCTCTTACCAGCCTTCATCTTTCCTATGTCGCATAGGACCTGACGGATGAGATTTATTCCGCCATAGCCACCACTTGGGTCCACATTTTGGCTTTTTATTTCAATCCAATATCTTCGTATTCCGTTCGGCTTTGTAGCAAAAAGATCGCACGATTGCCGCAATAGAGGTGCTCTATCGAAATAGCTTTGAACGATTACATCGTATCCCGATTCGTCAAGAGCCTGAGCCAACAACGTTTGGAATCTGGCTTCTTTATAACCCAAGCGATCACGATCGGTAGACTTCATCCCATAATGCTTGACCCAGTAGTCATTCCATCCTTCGATCGCACTGTTGTGACGCCTAAGAAGACCTCTAATCCGTGGACCAGTTAATACGCTAAAAATATGCTCCTTGCGCACTCAAAACCTCCTCTGCCATATCAACGTAATAGTACTCACTTACGTTAGAGCCTATACGACTAATTTGTTATAAAGGGAAGACACTGGGTTGACAAGTCGCAAATATTACTTCGTTCAATCGTGTCAGAGCAGAGCGGGACTGGAACTGAGCGATGAGCCCTGGCATGTACTGAAGTTTGGCACGAGGCAACTGACCGATCGGTCAGTGTTAGACAACAGCATTCTTTGCTGATCGGTTCGCGTGGAGATACTGATTAATCCCCGCCGCCATCTTCCGCCCTTCGGCGATGGCCCAGACGATGAGCGAGGCGCCGCGTTTGGTGTCGCCGCCGACAAAGACGCCATCAAGGTTGGTCATGAAGTGTTCGTCTGCAGCCACTGCGCCGCGCTGATCGTATTTCACACCAAGACTGTCCAGGAGGCCATTCTTGACCGGACCGGTGAAACCCATGGCGAGGAGAATAAGATCCGCATCCATTTCGAAGTCGCTGTTGGGAACCGGCACGAACTTGCCATTGTCGAACTTCACCCGATTGCCGTGAAGCTTCGTCACCTGGCCATTGTGACCGGTAAACTTGGTCGTCGAAAGACTCCACTGCCGATCGCAGCCTTCTTCATGTGCGTGCGAAGTGCGGAGCTGCATAGGCCAGAGCGGCCAGGGTGTCGAGTCAGCGCGAGTGGGCGGCGGCTGCGGGAGCAATTCAAACTGATGCACTTCGACGCAGCCCTGCCGATGCACGGTCCCGAGGCAATCAGATCCAGTATCGCCACCGCCGATGATAACGACGCGTTTGCTCTTTGCGGTAATCGGCTCGTCCGTGATCGTGTCGCCGGCGTTGCGCTTGTTCTGTTGCATCAGATAGTCCATCGCCAAGTGAATACCCTTGAGTTCCCGTCCGGGAATCGGCAGCTCACGAGCCTGCTCCGCACCCATGGTGAGACCGACGGCATCGAACTGCTTCCGCAACTGTTCGCCCGAGATGTCTATTCCAATCGTCACACCGGTCTTGAACTCGACGCCTTCGGCTTTCATCTGATCCAGGCGGCGGTCGATGACCCATTTCTCCATTTTAAAATCTGGAATGCCGTACCGCAGCAAACCGCCGATACGATCGGACTTCTCAAACAGCGTGACACGATGGCCGGCTCGCGCGAGCTGCTGCGCTGCGGCCAAGCCCGCCGGTCCGGACCCGACAATGGCCACAGTCTTCCCCGTGTTGACGACAGGCATGATCGGTTCAACGTACCCCTCGTTGAAGCCCCGGTCGACAATGTTCCACTCGATGATCCGGATGGACACAGGGTCTTCGTTGATTCCCAGCACGCAGGCCCCTTCACAGGGCGCCGGGCAGAGCCTGCCGGTAAACTCAGGGAAATTGTTGGTCGTATGGAGCGCCTTGAGCGCGTCTTTCCACCGGCCACGATAGACCAGATCGTTCCACTCGGGAATCAAATTGACGACCGGACAGCCTGTGTTGCCTTGGCAGAACGGCACACCGCAGTCCATGCACCGAGCTCCCTGCACCTTGAGCTTTTCATCGGAGATGGGCTCATACATCTCCTTCCAGTCGAGCACCCGCAGCTCCACCGGCTTCCGCTTGGGCCCCTCACGGGCGTACTTCATGAACCCTTTAATATCACCCATCTCTTGTAGCTTTCAGCCCTCAGTTATCAGCACTCAGCTTTCGACCAAAGCGCAGAGAGTTGATCCTCTCCGCTACCCTCTCTTACCCCCTTTAACCCTTACCCCTTTACCCCTTGCTCGCGGCGGCTTTCTTCTTACGTTCTTCCAATACGCGCTTATAGTCCACCGGCATCACCTTCTCGAACTTCGGCAACATCGACTCCCAGCTATCCAGGATACGTTTTGCGTTTCGACTGCCGGTATACATGAAGTGCGACGTGATCATCTGATGTAGGGTTTTCTTGTCGTCCGCCGTCGTGACCTTTTCCAACTCCACCATGCCGAAGTTGCAGCGGGATTGGAACTTGTCGAGTTCATTCAGCACGAATGCCACCCCCCCCGACATGCCGGCCGCAAAGTTCCGTCCCGTCTTGCCCAAGACGACGACGATTCCCCCGGTCATGTATTCGCAGCCGTGATCGCCGGTCCCTTCGACGACTGCCCTGACGCCGCTATTCCGCACCGCAAACCGCTCGCCCGCCATACCATAGAAATAGGCTTCTCCTTGCGTGCCGCCATAGAGCGATGTGTTCCCGATCAGAATCGTCTCTTCCGGTACATACAACGCCTGCTTCGGGGGAAATACCACAATCTTCCCGCCGGACAGTCCCTTGCCCAGATAGTCGTTGGACTCGCCTTCGAGGATGAGCGTGATGCCGCGAGACAGAAATGCGCCGAACGACTGCCCGGCGGAACCGGAAAACTTGATCGTGATGGTGTCCTCCGGCAAACCCTCAAGCCCATACTGCTTTGCGACGCGGCTGGAGAGCATTGTCCCGACCGTACGGTTCACATTTCTAATGGGCAGGTCGAGAGTCACCTTGTCTTTCTTGTCCAACGCCGGCTTGCACAGCTCGATCAGCGTGTTATCGAGCACGTCCGTCAGACCATGGTCCTGCTTCTGCACACAATAGCGGGCGATCTCAGGCCCCACATCCAGAGCGTGGAGGAGCGGAGTCAGATCCAATCCCCTGGCCTTCCAATGATCGATCGCCTTGTGGGCTCTCAACTTATCCACTCGCCCGACCATCTCGTTGACGGTTCGGAAGCCCAGCTTGGCCATAATCTGGCGCAGTTCTTCCGCGACGAAGAAAAAGAAATTCACGATATGTTCCGGCTGCCCGGCAAACTTCTTTCGCAAGACCGGGTCCTGTGTCGCGATACCGACCGGGCAGGTATTGAGATGGCATTTCCGCATCATGATGCAACCCTCGACGATCAAGGGCGCGGTCGCAAACCCGAACTCCTCGGCGCCCAACAGGGTGGCGATGGCCACATCGCGCCCGGTTTTCATCTGCCCGTCGGTCTCCACCCGGATGCGCCCACGCAAATCGTTGAGCACGAGGGTCTGATGCGTTTCGGCCAGGCCCAATTCCCATGGGACGCCCGCATACTTGATCGACGAGAGCGGAGAGGCGCCGGTGCCGCCTGAATCGCCGCTGATGAGCACCTTATCCGCATGAGCTTTGGCCACTCCGGCCGCAACCGTCCCGACCCCCACTTCCGCCACCAGCTTTACCGACACCGCGGCGTCCGGATTGGAATTCTTCAAATCGAAGATGAGCTGCGCCAAATCTTCGATGGAATAGATGTCGTGATGCGGAGGCGGAGAGATGAGCTGCACGCCGGGAGTGGCATAACGAAACCGCGCAATGTTCTCATCAACCTTGTGGCCAGGCAATTGACCGCCTTCGCCCGGTTTGGCGCCCTGCGCCATCTTGATCTGGAGTTCTTTGGCATTCACCAAGTAGTGGCTCGTGACGCCGAACCGCGCCGAGGCGACCTGCTTGATGTAGCTGTTCTTCGAATCGCCGTTCTGCAGCGGAACAAATCGGGCAGGATCTTCTCCGCCCTCACCGGTGTTGCTCTTGGCGCCCAGGCGATTCATCGCGATCGCCAGAGTCTCGTGCGCTTCCTTACTGATCGAGCCGAAGGACATGGCACCCGTCGTGAACCGTGTGACGATGTCTTTGGCCGATTCCACTTCCTCGAGAGGAATCGGCTCCGGCAGGAACTTGAACTCAAGCAACCCGCGCAGATTTGAGCCGCGCGCGCTCTCGTCATTCACAATTCGGGAAAACTCGGCGAACGTCTTGGAGTCGTTGGCCTTCGTCGCATGTTGAAGTTTATAGATCGTGTCCGGATTCCAGTTATGGTGCTCGCCCTGGATGCGATAGTGGATTTCCCCGCCGAAATCGAGTTGACGTATCGGCACCGGCTCATAAGCCACCCGGTGGCGGCGAAGCGTCTCTTCGCCGACCTCGCGGATGCCGATCCCCTCCAGGCGCGACGGCGTGCCGGTGAAGTAACGCTCGATCAGTTCGTGATTGAGTCCGATGGCCTCGAAGATCTGCGCGCCGCAGTATGATTGCACCGTCGAGATGCCCATCTTCGAGAAAATCTTGAGGAGTCCCTTGTTGATGGCCTTGATGTACTTGCCTTCAGCAGTTTGCGCATCCAACCCCTCGGGAAAGTAACTCTCGCGCTCCAAGTCCACGAGCGTTTCAAATGCCAGATACGGATTCACGGCCCCGGCTCCATATCCGATCAAACAGGCGAAGTGATGGACATCGCGTGGCTCGCCGGTCTCCACGATGAGGCCGACTTCGGTCCTCGTGCATTCGCGCACGAGATGATGGTGGACGGATGCAATGCCGAGAAGACTCGGAATCGGCGCCCATTCTTCGTTCACCCCGCGATCGCTCAGAATCAGAAACTTATACCCTTCTTTAATAGCTTGGGACGCCTCCCGGCAGAGATTGTCCACGGCTGCCCCGAGCCCTTCAGGCCCTTCAGCCACTCGAAAGAGCATCTTGAGCGTCTTGCTTTTAAAATGCGGATCGGCAAGCTCGCGGATCTTCTCCAGTTCTGCATTGGTCAGGATCGGTTGTTTGACCCGAATGCGTCGGCAAGCCTCCGGATGCTCATCCATCAGATTGGGTTTAGGCCCGATGCTGGTCGTCAGCGACATCACCAGTTCTTCGCGAATCGGGTCGATGGGCGGATTGGTGACCTGGGCGAACAGCTGTTTGAAATATTTGAAAAGCAGTTGCGGCCGGCCTGACAGTACGGCCAAGGGCGTATCCGTGCCCATCGAGGAGATCGCTTCCTGTCCCTCCACCACCATGGGGGTCATCACCATCTTTAACTCTTCGATGGTGTAATTAAAGGCCAGCTGGCGCTGGCGAATCGTCAAGTGGTCCGGCTGTGGCACATTACTGGGATCGGGCAGTTCGTCGAGCGAAATCCGATACTGGGTGACCCAGGACCGGTAGGGCTTGCGGCTCACGATCTCGGCCTTCACCTCCTCGTCATCGATGATGCGCCCCTGTACGGTATCGACCATGAACATCCGGCCCGGCATGAGGCGCCCCTTCTCCCTGATCTTCCGGACATCCATCGGCAGCACGCCGGCTTCCGAAGACAAAATCACCAGGCCATCCGTCGTCACCTGATACCGGCACGGGCGCAGCCCGTTCCGATCGAGCGTTGCGCCAATGAACTTGCCGTCGGTGAAACACACCGCAGCCGGACCGTCCCAGGGCTCCTGCATCGCCGCGTGATACTCATAGAACCCCCGCCGATCGAGATCCATTTGCGGATTCGCAACCCAGGGCTCGGGAATCAACATCATCATCGCGTGCGGGAGGGAGCGTCCTCCCATGGTCAGAAATTCCACGGCATTGTCCAGGCACGCAGAGTCGCTCTGCTGTTCGGAGACGATCGGAAAGAGCTTGGTGAGATCGCGGCCGAACAATTCGGAGTTGAGCCGCCCTTGCCGAGCGCGCATCCAATTTACATTGCCCTTGAGTGTATTGATCTCACCGTTATGGCAAATGTAGCGATAAGGGTGTGCCAACGGCCACGTAGGGAACGTGTTCGTACTGAAGCGGGAGTGCACGAGCGCGAGCGCACTCGCCAGGCGCTCATCCTTCAAGTCCTGGTAGTACGCAGACATCTGATGCGGCAGTAACAATCCCTTGTAGACGATGGTGCTCGCCGACAGGCTTGAGATATAGAAATAGTCACGCCCCTGAATGGCCGATTCGCGAATGGCGTTTTCCACCCGCTTGCGAATAACATACAGCTTACGTTCGAACTGCCCTTCATTGAGAACATCGCGGGCGATGAACACCTGCCGCATGAACGGTTCGGTGCTGTGCGCCACGACACCGATCGCATCGCTCTTGACCGGCACATCCCGCCAGCCAAGGAGCCGCGCGCCCTCCTCACCGATCATTCTGGAAAAGAGCGCCTCGCACTGTTGGCGCGCATCGGCCTGAGGGGGAAGAAATATCATCCCAACGCCGTACTCTCCGGCATTGGGCAAGGATACCCCCACCTCGCCGACCGCCCGCTTGAGGAACTCGTGCGGCACTTGCAGCAGAATCCCCGCACCGTCTCCCGTGCAAGAGTCACAACCCTGGGCACCCCGATGACTCAGACTCTCAAGTATCTGAAGGCCTTGCTGAACAATGGTATGGGATTTCTGGCCCTTAATATTGACGACAAACCCGATCCCACAGGAATCTTTCTCCTGTTCAGGGTCGTAAAGGCCTTGCTTCGGTGGAAGTCCGGGGATGCTCATCGTTCGTTTCTCGTCAAAAATGTAGGCGTGTATATTACCAACGGAGGCTACACCAGAGAGGCAATCAGGGATAGATAACCCCGTCAGTCACAAGGCAAATCTCGCTCTTCATCACTCTGCTCACCTTAATGGAAGCATGAATCTTCTGTCAAGATTATCCAGCCCGCAGCATCCATCAAGGTTCGTCGTGGAAGCGCACAGACAGGCTAGGAGTCTGTCAGAACATTGACCGTTCTACGACGACGAACAATTCCAGACGAACTACGTCACCTCAGTCCGATAAACGCTCAATATATTCCAGGTATTCCAGCGAGCACACCTTTGACTTTATGGACCTGAGGCCTTACATCTGGCCGCACCTCTTTCGCCTTGCCACCAACGGCACGGTCTATCAAAATCCTCGCCGAAACACACCTTACCGGCACTCCCCCCGAAGGGGTGATTGGCTTGACTTTGTTTCCTTCTCTGCCCTACCATCCGCTGCATGTCCCAGGCTCCAATCACTCCCACGATCATCACCATGGCGGATGTCTGGGAAGCCTACCGTGATGAATTGGCGGGGATGGAACTCCAGGCTCGGACGAACCTCGATTCCAGTGTGGCACTCGTCAATACCGTCGCTGCGCACATCCTGAACAGTGGCGGAAAACGAATCCGACCATTTTTCTTGGTACTCTCTGCCCGTCTCTGCGGTTACACCGGTCGCGATCATCACCAACTCGCCAGTCTCGTGGAATTCATTCATACTGCCTCCCTGCTCCACGATGATGTGGTCGACGAAGCCGATATTCGCCGGAGCCGTCCAACTGCAAGGAAAATCTGGGGCAATCAAATCAGTATCCTTGTCGGAGACTATCTCTACTCCAAAGCCTTCTGTCAGATCGTCGACTTCAGGAACCATGGGATTAACGATGTGCTCGGCGAGGCCTGTAAGAAGATGGCGGAAGGCGAAGTGCTTCAGCTCTATTACAATGGTAACCCCTCCATGTCGGAAGCGGAGTATCTGAAGATTGTCGAATACAAAACGGCCGGCCTGATAGCCGCAGCGTGTCGGATGGGGGCTATTCTCGCGGACGCTACAGAGGCACAACAAGATGCGCTCTTCCGGTTCGGCCGACATCTTGGGATCGCCTTCCAAGTGGCCGATGATACGCTCGACTACACAGCCAATGGCGAACGCTTGGGCAAGACATTGGGACAGGACCTCCGCCAAGGCAAGGCCACGTTGCCATTGTTACATCTGCTGCATCACTGTGCGGAACAGGACCGGCAGATGATCGTCGACCGCATGGAAACCAGGACCCTCTCAGAGGAAGACCTCGGACGGTTCATTGGTTTGATGGAAGAATTCGGCTCCATTACCTATGCCATGGATTGCGCGCGATCCTACGTCGCCGCAGCTCAACGAGACCTCGATCAGTTTGAAGACGGTACGGCCAAGCGAGCCCTCTCGGTAGCCGCCGAGTATATGGTTACCCGCGATCGATAGTCTTTCTCCCCCACGTGTTTCACGAACAATCATGAAATCGGCGCGACGCAGGAAGTAAGGAACCCACACTCATACATTGATGGCACGATCGGTCCGATCGTATTGGGAGCAAAGGATTTATCATGGCCAAAATTATTCCGTTTCATGGCGTGCGGTATGATACGACGGCTGTCGGAGCGATCACACACGTCGTGGCTCCGCCCTATGACATCATCGATGCCGCCGGACAACAAACCTTGCACGATCGCCACCCACAGAACATCATTCGCCTCGAATTGGGACTCGATCAACCCGGCGACAATCCAACTCAGAATCGATACACACGCGCCGCATCAACCCTTCGCGACTGGCTGAAGAGCGGAGCGCTGAAATGCGACGCGCAACCGACTCTCTACTACCATACGATTGAGTACACACCGCCCTATGCGTTATCCGGCTCGCCGACAAAAACGCTCAAGGGCATTCTTGCCACTGTTAAATTGGAAGCGCTCGATTCGGGGCATATCTACCCGCACGAGAACACACGCTCGGCCGCCAAAACTGACCGACTGAATCTGCTTGAAGCCTGCAAGTCGAACTTCAGCCCTATTTGGTCGCTCTACTCCGACCCTCAAGGAGCGGTGATGAGCCTGCTGGAAGCATCGGTGAAAGGGAAACCGGCCTCGATCGACTTTTGCGACGATGTGGGATTCCGTCAACAGCTTTGGGCCGTGACAGACCCAGCCGTGCTGGCGCAGGTGGTCGATACCTTGCGTGACAAGCCGCTTTTTATTGCAGACGGCCACCATCGATATGAGACCGCGCTGAACTATCAGAAACTTCGTCGCCAGCAGGCCGGTTCACCGGCCGGCCAACACCCCTACGACGGGGTCTTGATGCTCTTGACCGCCCTCGAAGACCCGGGCTTAACCGTACTCCCCACGCATCGGGTCACAACGAGAACCCTACCTTCGTATGACCGCGTGCGATCATCGTTGGGCTCCACATTCGATCTACAGGAATTTCCATTCACACCAGCCACACAAACTGCTGTGCGCACAACATTTATTGAGACGATGCGGACTTCTGGACAAACTCTTCCGGTATTCGGGCTAGCGCTGAAGGGAGAGAACCGTTACATCACTCTGAGCCTGAAGCCGGCTCATCGTCCGCCCGCGCAAGCTTCTCCACGCACCAAGCTCGATGTGTCGCTGCTTCAACAACTCGTCGTCACGACACTCTGTCCTTCGCAGGAGGAACAAGAATCGATCCTCTATACCAAGGACGACCATGAAGCGTTGGATTGGGTGGCGCAGGGAACGGGGACCGGAGCCTTACTGCTCAATGCCACAAAAGTCAGCGAAGTGCAAGCCGTCGCTACAGCCGGCGAACGTATGCCTCACAAGTCGACATACTTTTTTCCGAAACCGCTGACGGGACTCGTGATCAACGTCATGGAAAATCCGTGAGGGGTAAGGAGTGAGGCGTCAGGCGATGGAAGAAGATTGTCGTACGAACGTGTAGTGGGGCGCGATCACCTCACACCTAACGGAACTGGAACATGAAAGCGAAAATTCTCATCGTCGATGACGATCCCGATATTGCCACGATGCTGGAGGACCGGCTGCAGGCCTCTGACTATGGAACCGTGATCGCACAGGATGGGGTGCAGGCACTCGATCTGGTCGAGCAAGAGGCTCCGCACCTCATGTTGCTCGATCTGGATATGCCACACCTGACTGGTCTTGAGGTCCTACAACGGCTTCCAAAGGTCAGACCAGCCGAAGATCTCCCGGTGATCGTCATGACCGCCCATGCCTCGATCGATGCCGCTGTCGGGGCCATGAAAACCGGCGCCTACGATTTTCTCACCAAGCCGCTGGACAAAGACCATCTCCTTCTCGTGATCGGCAAGGCCTTGGAACGAGACACCCTGAAACGGCAAGTGGCCTGTCTCAAGTCGGAAGTCGATAGCCGCTACGCCTCAATTGTCGGTATGAGTGCGAAGATCCGTACGGTCATGGAATCGGCCCAACGTGCAGCCAAGTCCGATGCCGGCGTGTTACTGCTTGGTGAAAGCGGCACGGGCAAAGAACTCTTCGCCCGTTCGATCCATCAGTGGAGCCCCCGTCAGGCCATGCCACTGGTGGTCATCAACTGTGTCGCCCTGACGGAAACGCTGCTCGAAAACGAACTCTTCGGGCATGAACGAGGCGCTTTCACCGGCGCAGACCGCCTGCAAAAAGGCAAACTGGAGATGGCGGACGGAGGCACGATCTTCCTGGACGAGATCGGAGATATGTCGCTCCCGCTCCAAGCCAAGCTACTGCGGGTGCTCCAGGACAGAGAATTTCATCGTGTCGGCGGTACACGCCTCGTATCGGTCAATATTCGAATCATCGCCGCGACGAACAAGGATCTCCGACATGCCGTGAAAACCGGTGAGTTCCGAGAGGATCTCTTTTTTCGTTTGAACGTCATCAGCCTGACCCTGCCCCCACTCCGTGAACGGCCCGACGACCTCCCTGCCTTGGCTAAGTTTTTCTTGAATCGCCATGCTAGGGATGCGAAGCGTCCCGGCATCATGTTCAGCCCCGAGGCCATGGAGGCCATGCGACGGTACTCTTGGCCTGGAAATATTCGCGAATTGGAAAACGTGGTCGCACGAGCCGTGGTCCTCAACCAGTCGGACACCATCGAGCCGGATATGCTGTCGTTGGATGCTATCGGCCGTGCCTCGCCGAATGAACGTCTTCACTATCTTTCACTCCCCTACCATGAATCGATGGAAGCCCATAGCCGCTACATCATTGAGCAAGCGATCGAAGAAGCGGCAGGCAATCAGACGAGAGCGGCGGACCGCCTCAAACTTCAACGCACGTATCTCGCTCGCTTGATTAAGCAACGGAAGCTGAAAGAGGAATTGAATTAGCAGTGGCAGGGTGAGGCGGGAAATTATTCTGTCCACGTCGCGCTTTTCTCGCATGTCTCGCGCGTCACGCTCCACGGACGCTGGCGGACTTTTTCAGCATCCTGCTACGCAGGTCGTTGTCTTGTCGCCAGCGTAATGCGACCCGCTGATGCGTCCTGTTCGGCTTGCGCATAGCGCTCCGGTGTCCCGATGTCCGACCAGTATCCCTCACAGTCATACCCGAGCACCGTCTCTCCCCGCTGAATCGCCGCCACATAAGGGTCGATGATGGTCGAGACCACGCCTTTCGGCACATCCCGCAAGAGGCGCAGGCGGAGCACATGAATACCGGCAAACATACGAGACTGGGTCGGCGCTTGCTCAGCGCGCCCACGCCCAGTGATTCGCACGATGCGGTTGCTCGAATCCATTTCGACAAGACCCCACTGTGCCGCATCAGGATCTTTGCGAAGCACCAACGTCGCCATGGCATCGCGCTGCCGGTGAAACGCACACAGCTCCTCAAGATCGAGTTCCACGAGTGTATCGCCGTTGAGCACTAACACCGATTCACCGGAGAAATGTGGCTCAGCCCGCTTGATGCCACCTCCCGTCCCTAGAATCGCCGGCTCATGCGAATAGATGATCCGCAACCCATACCGCGAGCCATTGCCGAGCGCCTGCTCGATCATCGGTCCGAGATGATGCAGATTGATGACGACATCACGGAATCCATGCCGCTTCAGGAGCAAGAGATTCCACACAATCAACGGCGTGCCTGCGATGGGAAGCAGTGGCTTCGGAATCGTATTCGTGAGCGGTCTCAGGCGAGTTCCCAAGCCCGCTGCGAGGATCATGGCGATCATGAAACCTCGTAAGGGGTTTCAATTCCCCATCGCCTGAAGCCTGACGCCTCAGGTTTCGAGCTATTCATTGCAGTTCCGGCACATAGGGGGTGAGATGCTTTCTGAGCCGGTCCAACTCAGGATACTTCTGGAGATTGCGTTTGACATAGGTCAAGACACGCGGAATGTCCGCGAGGAAATTAGGATTGCCTTTGACTCGATCGATATACACAAACCGTCCCGCAGCCTTGAGGTTGCGCTGGATGCTCGTGAAGTCGAACAGGCGGCGGAAGGCCTCCCGGTTGGTCCACACCTGTTGATGCATCGCCAATCCATCGAGATAACGCGTGATCAAGCGATCGATCAGCGCTTCCTCGAGTTCGATATAGGCGTCGCGCAGCAGCGAGGCAAGATCGTACGTCGCCGGCCCCATCAAGGCGTCTTGAAAGTCGATGACCCCTAGGCGGTCGCCATCGACCATTAAATTTCGCGAGTGATAGTCCCGGTGAACGAACACGCGCGGTTGACCGGCAAGCAACGCCGCGATCGTCTCAAACTCACCCCGGACAGGCAGATGATCGTCGGCGCACATCGGTTTTCCCTGTCTCGCCACGATTCCATACTCCAGAAAATGATCGAACTCCCACATGAGAAGTGGCACGTCGAAACTTCGGTGGAACGCGAGACAATGCTGATCCGCAAGCGACGTCGCCGTTGATTGCATATGCACGAGCGCATCGACGGCCTGTGCATAGCGCATTTCCACATCCACCGCATTCGCCTGACGACAGGCCTCCGACAGGGTCAGGTCGCCGAAATCTTCAAGATAGAGCAATCCAGCTGACTGATCGTAATGGTAGAGTCGTGGAACGGAGACTCCGGCTTTGGATAAATGGGTGAGAATATTCAGGAATGGTAATTCGGTCATCGGATAAAGTGTTCCGCTGACCGCTTCTTCCGATTGCTTAAAGGCCTCCGGCTCGGCCAGCTGCATGAGAATCATCGAGCGGAGCGCACTCCCATTCAACTCGATGCGAAAATACCGGCGGTTGGAGGCATCGCCGGCCAATGGCACCAGCGACTTGAACTGTCCCTGAAACGGAAGCCGAGCCTCGATCGTGGCAGCCACGACGGTACGATCCGGCAAGGCCAGTGGCTGTTTCGGCACCGCCGGGTTCACAGTAGCCATAGGCTGCGCATTATACTGATGCGGAGAAACCTTGTCACTCAGAGGATGGGGAAGGAAGGGCACCCACATTGGTCCTGTGCTCCCGGAACGCGCGCCCTCGGAAGGGCCTCGTTCGACGGCCGCACTTAGACCAACGTGGGCGCCCTTCCTAGAAAGAAAAACAAGCGAGCTTGGAAGGAACAATTAGATGGATGAGGTTCGTTCGATGCGCGCGGTAAAGGGCAACCTGGCCACTCCCCTTAAAAGTGAGGTAAGAGAATTGGATTGATTTCATTCATCGCGTGGCCTCAGACTGGCTTGTTCGACGGCCGCACTATTATTTATCCGCGTCGACCATTGTTCCGGCTTGATGAACCGCCAGCTCAGCGCCCCAATGGCTGCACCGACTGTATCAGCCAACCAATCCAGCCAGCTCGACTCGCGGAACGGAACAAAGAATTGATGCGCTTCGTCCGTCATCCCATACAACGACGCGGTCACAATGGCGAAGAGGAGCGCGTGCGACGCCGTCTGTCCGCTCACACCCCAGCGAAAGCCCCGATAGCAGAGCGCGCCAAGGACGGCATATTCCACTCCATGCAAGACTTTGTCGCTGATGTCTTCGAGGAGAAACGACGGCAGTTGCTCTTCCGGGTGCGACTGAGCGGACAAGTAAAAAATCGTACCGGTGTACAGCATCACCGGTGCCCAATACCAAATCACTCGAACCGTCGCTCCCTGTTGAACTGCGTCGTGCATGAATTTCTTCTCGCTCCGTCTTCTACCCTATGCCATACTTATAACGAACAGGTTGCACAAAGACCATAAGAAACACGCCAAAACTTCGATCATCCGTTCGGTGCAATGGGCATGGAGGAGAGGCTCGCGAAACTGACTAACGGCGAGGTCAATGTTGAGCGAAAGTGAGACCTCCTCAGCCTTGACTGACGCGTGAAACTTCCAGAAACCTGACCAAAATTTTTCAGCCTTCTGCTAACGGATACAACCATGAAAACTGCCCGAATCTGTTTTCTCTGGCATATGCATCAACCGTATTACACCGACCCGGTTGAGAAGTCTGCCAGTATGCCATGGGTGCGCCTCCATGCCGCGAAGGCCTACTACGACATGGCCTTTGGGCTGGAGAAGTTTCCCTCGTTCAAAGCCACCTTCAACTTCACGCCTTCACTCTTACGTCAGCTGCAGGAAATCGGGTCGGGGACCGTACGCGACCTCTTTCTCGAACATGCCCAGCGGCCTGCCGCAGACCTTCGCCCTGAAGAGAAAGCCTTTCTCATCCGGCATTTTTTCTCGGCCAATTGGGCCACAATGGTGCGCCCTTACCCGCGCTACCATGAGTTGCTTGTGAAACGTGGAGCCGAGGTCTACGGTCGCGACTTGGAGCGTATTTCACGGCAGTTTTCCACTCAGGATCTTCGGGACTTGCAGACATGGCACAACCTGGCCTGGTTTGGGTACGGTACTGTCAACCGCTATCCGCGGCTGGCCGCGCTGCGAGCGAAAAACCGGGGGTTCACGGAAGAAGAAAAGCAGGAGGTACTGGCCCTGCAATTGGCCGCCGTGCGGGAAATCATTCCCCTCTACCGAGGATTGATGGAACGAGAACAAATCGAGCTCTCCACAACCCCGTTCTTCCACCCGATCCTGCCGCTTCTCATCGATACGGACTTTACGCAACGCGCCAGACCGGACCTCCCGCTCCCCTCACGATTCCATGCGCCGGATGATGCGATGGCCCAGCTGCAACGCGCCGTCGAGTTTCACACTGCGACGTTCGGACGAGCCCCCGTGGGTCTTTGGCCGTCGGAAGGTTCTGTCTGCCCGGAGCTGATCCCGATGCTGCCGAAGGTCGGATTGCAATGGGTGGCGACCGACGAAGGGATACTCGCCCGCTCGCTCAACGCGGCCCACCAACCATGGCATCGTCATCGGGATCTGTATCAGCCCTACCGGGTCGGGCCGGAGGGTCAAGACGTCACGATTCTGTTCCGAGATCGGGAGATCTCCGATGCCTTTGGATTCGTCTACCACAAGACCACGTCCGATATGGCGGCCGAAGATGTCCTGCGCCGGCTGCGCCAGATTATTCACGACACGCCACAGGAACAGGTCACCATCGTCATCGCACTCGACGGAGAAAATCCGTGGGAGCACTACCACGAGGGGGGAGAACAGTTTCTCTCGCTGCTCTACAAGGCCTGCTCATCCGGTTCGCTCGATCGTGACATGGTTCGTACGACCACCGCGACAATCTCCGAAGCGCTTTCCGCTTCACCGGCCTCGCATCGGATCAGCCACCTCCATTCTGGCTCCTGGATTAATCAGGACTATAAAATCTGGATCGGCCACCAGGAAGACAACCGGGGATGGGACTTGGTCAATCAGACCCGATCTCGTCTTGCCGAGATTTCGACTACACTCCCTACGGATCGCGCACAAGCCGCCTGGGACGAACTCTATGCCGCCGAAGGCAGCGATTGGTTCTGGTGGTATGGAGACGACTTCGATACCGACTACAAAGATGAGTTCGATCGGCTGTTTCGGACGCATCTTCAAAACGTTTGGACGATCGCGGGACTGACGCCACCGGATCTGTTGAATCAGCCGATTTCTAGTTCCCGCAACATGCCGGACGCAGACCTCGTGACCACACCTCTCGCGTTGCTGAACCCTTCCATCGACGGACTTGTGACCGACTTTTTCGAGTGGCGCGGAGCAGGCAGAATCAAGACACAGCCGCCCCTTGGCGCGATGTGGAAAGCCGATGGGATATTGACCGATATCCAGTTTGGCTGGAGTCTTGAACAGTTGTATCTCCGGCTCGATCCGGACGACCACTCACAACCGCGCCTGGCAGGGGTCACGGTCGAACTGCACTTGCAGACACCCGAGCACCTATACCACCTGTCGTTTACACTCGCGCCGTCGGAGCCGGATCAGTTTCTGCTCTCGCAGAAACAGGCAAGCGGATCCTGGCAGGAAATCGGCCACTATCGATCGATCAGTCGTCGGAATATCATTGAACTGGCTGTGCCATTTAAGGACTTGCTGCTTTCACAGGGGCAGGAACTCCGCATGACGATCCTGATATTGGAATATCGCTTGGAAGTCGCGCGTTACCCGCATCACAAGCCTGCGACCTTTCTCGTGCCGGGCCCGGAGTTTGAAGCCAATCTCTGGCGAGTCTGACTAAAATCGTGAAACGTGAGACGTTAAACGTGAAACGAAACAGCGCTGGGGGAAAAACAGTCTTCTTACATATGACGTTTCACGTATTACGTTTAACGTTTAACGGAGGAACGCATGCCCGATCTAAGACGTGACCCGATTGTCGGTCGATGGGTCATCATTACGACGGAACGTAACGGTCGGCCTCACGACTTTATTCCCGTGCAACCCGCCCGGGCTTTGGCTGCAACCCTCTGCCCCTTTTGTCCGGGACAAGAGAGACTCACGCCGAGAGAAATCATGGCGTACCGGTCACAGCCGATAGAGCCCAACAGCCCGAACTGGACCGTGCGCGTCGTGCCGAACAAGTTCCCCGCGCTCCAAGTCGAAGGCGACCTCGACCGTCAAGGCCTTGGTCTCTACGATCGCATGAACGGGATCGGCGCACATGAAGTCATCATTGAGACAGCGAACCACCAGGACAGCCTGGCTGATATGCCGACAAAACGGATCGAGGACGTCCTTTGGGCGTACCGCGATCGCATGATCGATCTCAAGAAGGATGTGCGGTTCCGATACATTCTGATTTTCAAGAATCACGGGGCTACAGCCGGCGCCACACTGGAACACAGCCATTCGCAACTCATCGCTCTCCCGATCATCCCCACCAGTGTGGTAGAAGAAATCGAGGGTTGCCGGGCTCACTTTGAGCAGAAAGAGCGCTGCATCTATTGCGACATTCTTCGGCAAGATCTTTCGCACGGCGATCGCATCGTGGCGGAAAATCCGGAGTTCCTTTGCGTCACCCCCTATGCCCCGCGCTTTCCTTTTGAAATGTGGATTCTTCCCAAGCGACACGCCGGCTACTTCGAAGAGAGCCAGAAGACCCAATTCGAGTTCCTGGCACCGATGCTCTCCGAAGCATTGCGACGTATGGACAAGGTGCTCGCCAGGCCCTCGTACAATTTTATCCTTCATAGCTCCCCCCTCCATGAAAAATCCGGTGACTTCTACCACTGGCACATCGAAATCATTCCCAAACTGACGCAGGTCGCCGGTTTCGAATGGGGCACAGGGTTCTACATCAATCCCGTGGCGCCCGAAGAATCGGCAAAGTTTCTGCGGGAAGCGGCGATATGACATCGTCAGTTGCTCGCCATTAGCGTTCAGCTTCGACATGATTCAGGATCAGCCCTGCTGACAACCGACAGGGCGCTTTCTTGCAATCATGTCGGTGTCGGCCTTATCATCCGTCCATGCAGGTTCAACTGAGCCATCCAGCCAGAAGCGTCGAGGTCAAAGGCCCCAAGAAAGCCAAGGAGCTCTTGCGCGAGTTGGATCTCGCCGTCGAAGCACATTTGGTGATCAAAGGCGACGATCTCGTCACTGAAGACGAAATGCTCTACGACGGCGATCGTATCGAAATCCGACCGGTGATCTCAGGCGGTTCGCCCCTTACGCCTCACCCCTTATGCCTCACGGATTCCAGATGAATTGCACCAAGTGTAAAACCAAGGCTGTGATCGAGCTCCGGCGGCACAATGCGGCCTTCTGCAAAGGCTGCTTCACCGGCTTCGTCCACGATCAAGTGGCGCGGGCGATTAAGTCGGAGCACATGTTCGGGAAGGAAGAGCGAATTCTCGTTGCGGTATCCGGAGGAAAAGACAGTCTGGCCCTCTGGGATATTCTGCTCAAGCTCGGCTATCGCGCCGACGCGCTCTATGTTGACCTCGGCATTGATGGCTATTCCAAGCAGTCGCATGCCAAAGTGACGAAGTTCGCGGAGGCGGCCGCGATATCACATGGAGCCAAGTTACACCTCCATACGGTCGAACAAGAGGCCGGAGCGGGGATCAAAGAATTGGCCCAACTCATCCATCGCCCGACCTGTTCGACGTGTGGCACGATCAAACGGTACCAATTCAATCGCATCGCAGTCGAACAGGATTACGATGTGATGGCCACCGGGCACAATCTTGATGACGAAGCGGCCCGGCTCCTAGGCAACGTGCTGCATTGGCAGGAGGAGTATCTGGATAAGCAAAGTCCGTCGTTGCCTGCCTCCATTGAAGGGTTTGCCAAAAAGGTCAAGCCCCTCTTTCGGCTCTCGGAGCGGGAACTCGCGGCGTATGCGGTGCTGAACCGGATCGAGTATATCGTCGAGGAATGCCCTATGGCCAAGGGTGCCAAGGTACTCCAATACAAGGATGTCTTGAATCGCCTGGAGGCTGAATCGCCCGGCACGAAACAAACGTTCTACTGGGGCTTTCTCGAAAAGCAGCGCGCAAAGCAGTCCAGTGAGATCTCCATGACGGAGAAGGACCGGGCTGTCCTCCACCCCTGCACTTTTTGTAGCCAACCCACCACTGCCGAGGTTTGCTCCTACTGCAAGATGATGGCGAGGGCTAAGACTCATTCCACCTCGTGAACGTTCGAGACCATCGACTTTTCTCAACTGGGTTCGGTCTCCTGGCAGCCTTACTCTGTCTGTCTGCGGGAATAGTTTGCGCCGATGATCCAGCTCCTCAAGCCGTCATCGGTACCCAGACTGTAGGACTCGCACTTGGTCCCTTCTTTCCGATTCGTGTGATGCCCAGCCAATCTTCCAAGCTCTTCGGCATTGCGGTCCTGCCATCCTGGTCCATCACGATCACCAATCTGATTGGCTCCGGCTGGTATCAGGGCCAAGTCTCGTTGGGGGCCGAGTTACCGGCATTGAGAACATCCGAACCAGTGACTGCCTATGGAGTTGGATTCACGCCGAAACTGCAATACGTGTTCGTCGGCCTCAATCGACTACGACCTTACTTCGAGGGTGGCGGAGGTCCGTTATGGACAGATCTTGGCGGCGACGTGCCGGAGCAGCCAGGGGAGTTGAACTTTGCCGTCTGGGGCGGGGCCGGAGGTACCTGGTTCCTGACACACCACTGGGGCCTGAACATCGGGTATCGATTCGTTCACATTTCCAATGGTGGGACACGTACACCGAATTCCGGCCTCAACTTCGGTCTCCCGTTTCTCGGATTGTCCTATTCGATCTTCTGACTAAGTGTTCGGCCCTTGCAAAGCCTGAATCGACCCCGTAAGCTGATTCCCAATCTATTGAGTTTTCGTGTCTCGACGTGATCTCTGCTCCTATGGCGCCTATCGCACGCGACTACTATCAGGTGCTCGGTCTTTCCAAGTCTGCCTCGGCCGATGACATCAAGAAGGCCTATCGCCGACTCGCGCGCCAATTTCATCCCGATCTCCATAGCGGTTCTAAGAAATCGGAAATGGAGAAGAAGTTCAAAGAGCTCAACGCGGCGCATGAAATTTTGAGCGATCCGGATAAGCGCAAGAAATACGATCAATATGGAGCGAACTGGGAACAAGCTGAGGCCTACGAGCAGGCACGCCGGCAAGCCGGCGCACGCGGGGGAAACGGCCCGGAGACGACGTTTGGCGGGGAAGGCTTTTCCGACATCTTTGAAAGCCTGTTTAAAGGGCGCGGGCGAACCGGCACTAGTCGTGGGTTTGCCATGCAGGGTGAGGATCTTGAAACGGAAGTGCAGTTGACGCTGGCTGAGGTGTTCACCGGTGTGACGAAACGCATGACCTTGCAGGAGCCCGTTCCCTGCTCGACCTGCCTTGGAAGTGGGATCCTTCGAGGGCGAATCTGTCCAGTCTGTCAAGGCCACGGTGCGACACTACAACCCAATACAATCGAAGTACGAATCCCTGCCGGGGTTCAAGATGGAACGAGGGTTCGCGTGGCCGGCAAAGGACAAGCCGGCACCAACGGCGGCAAGCCCGGTGATTTGTATTTGCGCGTGACAATCGCTCCAGACCACATTTTTCGCCGACAGGGGAGCGACATTCATGTCTCCCTTCCCGTTTTCCCATGGGAGGCGGCTTTGGGCGCCGATGTCATGGCACCGACACTGATGGAACCGGTGCGGGTAAAAGTTCCGCCTGGAAGCCGGGCCGACAGTAAGCTTCGACTGAAGGGTAAGGGTCTGCCTGCGGCAACCGGCGGGCATGGCGACCTCTTCCTGACAATTCAAATCGTGATGCCGCCATCATCGACGGACCAGGACCTTAAACTGTACGACCAGCTCCGGGCTATCGCACATCCAGACCCTCGCGCCGAATTGCTCGCCCAGGCCCGACGCCGATCACATTCCTGATTCACACGAGACGAGCGCACCTTACTTTTCGCGCCGGGCGCACGCCACTACGGCGCCGCGTGTCGCTGTGGCAGGACCTTCGACACATTCCACTGTCATCTGCAGACGGCTCATGGACTGATTAACGCATCATGCCGTTGGCTTGCGTTGTGTTGATCGATCTGGCAAGCTAGGTCACCGTGGTTCATGGGTCATCCGACGTATGAGAATCTCTCGTCGGTCTGCTCTCGCGGCACAACTCCGGGATACAAGACAGGTAAGGATCATCAGGACGTTCGCAGTGGGAAGTGAGACGTCTTCATTGGTTTAACCTAATAGAGGAATAGGAGGCACGTATGAAGCAGAAAATACGAACCATCGTAATGCTGAGTGTGGCATCGGTATTTGCGCTGACGGTTGGGATGTCGTCGGTCTGGGCCAATGAGCCTGGCTACTATGGCAAGGACGGACACGGAAGCGGTGGACATGGATCGATGGACGGACACGGCAAGGGCATGAGACACAACAGCACCGGCCAGCTCATTCGGCATCTGCTCAAGCACGAACAAGACATTGGGCTCACCGCAGAGCAGGTGACGAAGCTCAAAGACATGCAACTCAATCTGGATAAGACACGTATCAAGACCGAGGCCGATATCCAGGTCGCGGAGCGCGAGTTGAGGGCCTTAACCGAAGATGAGAAGGCAGACCTTGGAGCGATCGAAGCCAAGTTGAAACAGAGCGGGGAACTGCAAGTCGGATTGCGGATGGCCTCTATTAAGGCACGCAAGGATGTGTACGCTTTGTTGACTCCGGAACAGCGCGCCAAGGAAAAAAGTGAACATGAAAAAGCGATGCAGCAGCACAAGGATGCCGGCAAAGGTTACAACCCTCATGGCGGCCCGATGAAGAACAATCCCCATAAAGGCGGCATGTTGTACCATATGCCCCTCCAGCAAGCTTGAGCACAGAATAGATCTATCCAGGAAGTCATTGCGTATGAAAGAAATGAAACTCGCGAGCCGTGAGTTGCTGGCCGGTCCCGATCGGGCGCCGGCCCGGGCGATGTTGAAAGCCGTCGGATTCACCGACGAAGACTTGTCTCGTCCGATCATCGGCGTCGCGAACACCTGGATCGAGGTCATGCCCTGCAACTTCCACCTCCGACGATTGTCTGAACGAGTGAAGGCCGGCATCAGAGCCGCAGGCGGCACCCCCATCGAGTACAACACCATCGCCGTTTCGGATGGCATTTCGATGGGAACTGAGGGGATGAAGGCGTCGTTGATCAGTCGTGAGGTGATTGCCGATTCGATCGAACTTGTGGCTCGTGGGCATCTATTCGACGGCGTGGTGGCATTGTCCGGCTGCGATAAAACCATTCCCGGCACGGTGATGGCGCTCGCTCGCCTCAACCTACCGTCGGTGATGCTGTATGGCGGCTCGATCATGCCGGGCCAGTTCCAAGGCCACGACGTGACGATTCAAGACGTGTTCGAAGCAGTCGGGAAACATGCGTCCGGCACAATGACCACTGCCGAGCTCAAGGATCTCGAAGACCATGCTTGTCCAGGCCCCGGCGCCTGCGGCGGCCAGTTCACGGCGAATACCATGGCGATTGCATTCGAATTTCTCGGTATCTCGCCGATGGGGCGAAATGGGGTGCCTGCCATGGATCAGCGGAAGGACGATGTGGCCTTCGAGTGCGGTAAGATGGTCATGGACCTGTTGAAGCGAGATATCCGACCCCGCCAGATCATCACCAGAAAATCGTTGGAGAATGCCATAGCCGCGGTTGCGACGACCGGCGGCTCGACAAATGCGGTGCTGCATTTACTCGCCATTGCCCGAGAAGCCAACATCAAGCTAAGCATCGACGACTTCGACAAGATCAATCGTAAGGTGCCGTTGCTCGCCGACCTCAAACCAGGCGGACGGTTCACCGCTTCGGATCTCTATGCCGCTGGGGGAACCACGTTGGTCGCCAAACGGCTACTCGACGCCGGTGTGTTGCACCCCGGTCAACCGACCGTGACCGGCCGGACGATCGGGGAAGAGGCCAAAGACGCCAAGGAAACTTCGAGCCAACAAGTTCTCAGACCATTGTCGAATCCGATCAAGCAGACCGGTGGGTTGGTGATTTTGCGGGGAAACCTTGCTCCAGAGGGTTGTGTTGTGAAGGTCGCCGGGCACTCGATCATGACTTTCCGTGGCCCGGCAAAGGTGTACGACCGGGAAGAGGATGCCTTTGTCGCCGTACAATCCCATCAAATCAAAGCAGGCGATGTCGTAGTCATTCGGTACGAAGGACCTTCCGGCGGGCCCGGCATGAGAGAAATGCTTGGCGTAACCGCAGCTATCGTCGGCGCAGGCCTGGGTGATTCCGTCGCTCTGCTCACCGACGGCCGCTTCTCCGGCGCCACACATGGCTTGATGGCCGGCCACGTTGCACCGGAAGCCACAAAAGGTGGCCCGATCGCTGCCGTAAAGAATGGCGACATGATTGCGTTCAATATCCCTAAACGTACGCTGACCGTGGAACTTTCTCAGAAAGAGATCACGGCACGCCTCAAGAAGGTCAAACTGCCGCCACCCCGCTATACCTCCGGTGTGATGGGTAAGTATGCTCGACATGTCTCTTCGGCATCGGAAGGGGCCATTACGACATGATAGGATGCTGAAAAAGCCTGTCAGCGTCGTTCTCACTTCACTCAGAGGCTCAACGTACAGAAGCGTACGCCTCGCCTCTTCGTTCACTGCGGCCTTGCTGGCCAGACTTTTTGAGCATCCTTCAGGTAATTCTTCGACCAGCACCAAACGTACTATTTCAGCAGTGTGTTGTGTATGGACCGAGTTTTTCTGCAGCCTGGCAGAAGAAATGTGAACGCAATTTTCTCGTTTCTATCTCCCCTTCATCCTTCCACGCATCTCCGACATCATGCTGTCCAGGTCAGCTTCTGCCTCCGCACGATCGCTGATTAACTGATCGAGATTGTATGGACGAGCTGGGACCGGCTGAACCACAGCAGGCTTCATCGTGGGATTACGCGAGAGGTCAGACTGAGGAAACTGGGCTGGTTTGGCTTGGGGTTGCACTGACGGGGCCAGTGGTTGGTCAATCGCTGGCTGCATCTGTCCAGTCGGCAGTGGCATTCCTCGTATCCCCACGCCATATTCCCGGAGCCATTGTGCGGCGACGCTCGACTTGAGCGAAAAACTGATACTCGTGATCGGCAGGCCATCCGAAGCCACACGAGCAATTGCCGTATTGACTCCGATCATGCGCCCTTCTCCATCCAAGAGTGGCCCGCCGGAATTTCCACGGTTCAAGCCAGTCTCGGTCTGAAATACTTGCTTGCCCTTCACGCCATTGAAATTATCAACCTCGGCACTAATCACGCCGGTCGTGAGAGTCCACAGTCCCCCCTGCTCTGGATGACCGATGGCGACTACGCGATCCCCAATCCTAACCAGCCCCGATTCACCCACGTTAACAAAAGGCAGGGCTTCATTTACGCCATCAAGTTTCAACAATGCCAGGTCCAGTGCCTGAGAATAGGCCACAACCTTGGCGCGAACCATACGGGAAAGATCGCGCTTCGACTCTCCGGTAACCCGGATTGGTTTGAGAAACACAGACAGCCGGGTAAAGGGTTTCCCGGTATGCTCATTGATCACCACGTGGGCATTCGTGAGGACCAATCCGTCTGACTGAATGATCGAACCGGTTCCGCCACTCCCCTTACCACCACTTTCCGCATACCCCATGACCATCACCACGCCCGGAGAGGCTTGTTCATAAATCTCACGGGGCGATAATTCCTTACTGACGGCATCGGTGCTCCATATCATGCAGAGCACGAACAGGGTCCCCCACGTTAGCGACCTCATTATGGTCCCCTCCTGCTGCCTACGATTTGACCTGCCACGGTGATCCACGATTCAAAATGTATGTAGATTGTACGACAGAATACACGGATGGACCAGGAATTGATGGGATTGAAGAGGTCGCGAAGGCAAGAGGCTTGGCGTATCGAATCTAACCGCGTTTGTAGAACTCCGCAATCATCTCGACAACGTAGCTCTGCTGCGATTCTGTCAGTTCGGCATAGATTGGAAGGGACATCACCTCTTCGGCCGCCTGCTCCGACACGGAGAAGGACCCCTTCTGATGTCCTAAATCGCGATAGCAGTTTTGGAGATGCATCGGAAGTGGATAGTAGACTTCCGTGCCCACTCCCTTGTCTTTAAGGAAGGTACGCAACGCGTCGCGCTTTGGCGCTCGCACGGTGAATTGGTTATAGACGTGAAAATTGCCAGGCGCGGTTGGTGGAAGCACAACGGCCTCAGCATGCTTCGTCTGGGCAAACAGCTTCTGATATCGTTCGGCGTTCCGACGGCGAGCTTTGTTCCACTGGTCGAGATATTTGAGTTTAACTTGGAGCACGGCAGCCTGGAGCGCATCCAGGCGACTATTGATCCCCACCGCCTCGTGCAGATAGCGAACTTGGCTTCCATGGACACGGAGCATGGCCATGGAGTCTGCAAGGGCTTTGTCGTTGCTCGTGATGAGCCCTCCATCTCCAAAACCACCTAAGTTCTTGGTGGGGAAAAAACTAAAGCACCCGGTATCTCCAAGTATCCCGGCTCGCTTCTCGTGCTGTGCGGCCCCGATCGCCTGGCAGGCATCCTCAATGACGCGAAGCCTTTTCCGCTTAGCAATGTCATTGATCGTTGCCATGTCCGCACATTGTCCGAAGAGATGAACGGGAATGATGGCTTTCGTACGAGGTGTGATCGCCCGTTCAATCAGCTTGGGGTCGATATTAAACGTATCCGGCTGAATATCCACAAACACCGGTTTCGCACCCAACCGCGAAATCACGCCGGCCGTAGCAAAAAACGTGAACGGAACGGTGATGACCTCATCGCCGGCCTTCACTCCCATGGCCATAAGAGAAAGCAACAGCGCATCGCTTCCGGAGGCACAGCCGACCGCATAGGCAGAGCCGATGTACCGTGCAATGGACTCCTCGAACGCCACGACACGCGGCCCCAAGACAAATCCCTGCTCATCACAGACACCCTGCATCTCTGCCATGATTTCCGCCCGAAGGGGCTGGAACTGAGCTCTTAGATCAAGCAACGGCACATTCATTGAGGCCAATCTCCAGTATGGATCTCACTGTCTCGTCGAGACAGTGAGCAATCATGCTCCACTTCAATACCTGGCTCGTCCACATAATGCAAGTGGAGAATCAGAACTGCCGGCTGGCTGGTTTAGCGGAAATCTCGCCGATGGAAAATTAGGCCGGCGGTGAAGAGGAGCACGGCCGTGTATGTCGCTCCGTAGAGAACAATCAGCATCAGGTCCGCACTGTTTACTTCCAGGTGGTGAACGACATGGCCCTTTAAGTTGAACCGCTCGAGGTTAGGCAAGAGATAATAGATTCCGTCAAAAATTCCCCGGCTGAGATCGTCCATCTTGGCCCCGAAGGTCTTCAGGTCGGCCGTCAGGTGCCCGATGACATACATCGCCAATGTAAAAATGGCGCTCAGGGTTGCACTCGTAAACGTCGAGAACAGCAGGGCAACCGCCGTGACCACCATGAATTCCACAAAAATCAGCGCCAGCGCCTTGAAGAGCATTCCTTCGATAGGAACAGCTTGGGCATAGAGCACCACCAATAATCCCAATGCCATCACCACCGTGTTGACGAACAACGTGATCGTGAGGCCCAGATACTTTCCGAGTAGGAATTGGTACCGTGCGACCGGCTTGGAGACAATCGTATAAATGGTCTTCTTCTCGATCTCCTTGCTCACCAATCCTATCCCAACGAAAATGGCAATCAACACACCAAAAAAGTTGATACTGCCCAGCCCAATATCCAAAAGTAACCGGTGGTATTCCCCGAGCGTGAGCCTCATCAAGATGATGGAACTTCCGATCATCAATAACGCGAAAACGAGCAAGTTGTAGAGAAGCTTGTCTCGCAGGTTTTCTCGAAATGTATTGAGTGCAATCGAAAGAATTTTCATGCTTGACGCTCCGATGAACTCCGATGTCCTTCGACCTCCCGGATGAAGAGGTCTTCCAAAGACCCCTTCTGAGGATTGAGCGACACCAGTCTCGCCTTCGCCGCACGGATGATTTCCAACGCACCTCCCACCTGTTGCTGGCTCTTCAGCACCACCAGCATCAGATCTCCCTGCATCACCACTTTGTCGGTCAGCGGGCGTAAATGGTCCAGCCCTTCGGGGGTCATGCGATCCACGACCAGCTCGACTTGGTGATTTCCCCCTCGATCCAGCAAGTCCGTTACCCGGCCACAGGCTACGAGGCGGCCCTTCAAGATCATCGCGACCCGATCGCACAAGACTTCGGCATCGTGCAAGATGTGGGAGCTGAACAAAATCGTCTTTCCAGACTCTTTGAGCCGAAGGATCAGATCGCGAACTTCCTTCCGCCCGATGGGGTCCAACCCCGACATGGGTTCGTCCAACACCACTAGTTCCGGATCGTTAATCAAAGCCTGGGCGATACCCACCCGCTGCAACATGCCTTTTGAGAACTTCCTAAGCTGAAGATTTTTGGCATGTGTCATCCCAACCAGTTCCAAAAGTTCGTCGATTCGCTTGTCCAAAACGGCTCCCCACAGTCCGAACAAATGCCCGTAGAATCCAAGAAACTCCCGGCTTGTCAGATAGTCATAAAAGTACGGGGACTCGGGAAGAAATCCCAACCGGGACTTGGTTTCAGGACCGCCCACGTCCCGGCCGAACAACCGCGCGTGCCCGCTCGTCGGATAGATGAGCCCCATCAACATCTTGAGGGTGGTGGTTTTCCCCGCGCCGTTCGGGCCGAGAAAACCGAACACTTCCCCAGATCGGACTTCGAGGTTAAGGCCATCCACGGCAGTCACTCGTTTTCCCCAGAACCCCACACGGAAAATCTTGGAGAGCCGCTCGGTCTGCACTACAAGCTCGGAATTAGGCGTCATGGCTCACTCCCATGTCCTCGGGAAACTATAGGCCGGCTCAATCTTCGGAAAAAGACTGTAAATAGGCTGTTTACGTTTGAAAAATGTGCGCAGCCTATCCGGATGTGTCGAACTGGAGATCGAGCCGGTCTTGGCATCCAACCGATAATCTCCTTCAAATGGTTCCTGAGGCAGCATTGGAAGGATTCCCACCGCCACAAGATCCGCGAGAGTCGCAGGCAGAGCCCGATGTTGCGCCTGATAGGTCTTCATCGCATCTTCTAAGGTACGAAGATCCCGTTCGATGATAACTTCCTTCATCCTATTCGCCAAGAAACTTTTCATCTCAAGATCTTGCGTCTCCCGCAAACGGGCATCAAGAAACGCCATTGCCGTGTCCGGACTGCCTGCCTCCGCAGCCATGCGAGTGGCAAGCCCTGGGAGATAGGATGGGCCGTCCGGCCGACGAGCCGCCTCCATTATGTATTCCGCTCCCTTGGCTGGATCATTCAGCAAAAAATAATAGTTGTACCCAAGAAGAAAGGGAATGTTCCAGATATCGGGATTCGCCTTGACACCTCTTTCGAGCAGTCGAATGCTTAAGTCAGGGCGGTTGGCAAGATCGCCGAGAATAACCCCTCCGGCGTAGTAGGCATAGGCATACTGCGGATCGAGCGTGGTGAGCACATCCAACGCGTGATACATCCATTCATACTCATCCACACTATTTCGTTTCTTCCCGATCACCTGCACTAGCTTGAGCCAGAGGATGTCAGCCCCCATATGGTGATAGCCGAGCAAGGCTGGTTTCAGATAGTCTCCCTTAGGAAGCTGTGCGAGACTTTCGATCTGGACAACCGTTCGATCCTGCCGCTGATCGAGCTCCCCTTGCAGCCAGCCTACGCTAGCCAACAAGAAAATTCCTCCCATACAGAGCAAGAGGTGATTCACGATCGGTACGCTACGTTGGTGGAAAGATGTTGAGGCCGCCATGAGAGAGACACCAGCAGGATGAGTAAGTACAAGGTCCCGCCGACTGTTGCCAATCGGCGGGACGATTTGTTCACGAACAGTATCCGCCTATTTGTTAGAAGATACCTGTCGTGCAGTCTTGCGAACCCGTACCATCGGCCGATGCCCAGACAGACTGCCACACACCAGCAGCATCTCCATCCAGGTTGCTCGTTGCCGTCGCTCTAAACCCGGCTGCGGTCACACCAGCATTCACTCCACCCGTCTCTGCGGTGATCAATGCCGCAGGGGTTAAGGTCGGACCCATACACGAAGTATGTGAGACAGCATAGGTCCCGGCAGCATACTGATAATTGACAGTGCCGGTGGGCTGGAAACCAATATCTGCAAAGGTCCCGATACTGACACCGCCTGGGTTAATACACCAACCAGGTGCGGCCGGAACCGTGACAACGGGCCCAGCACCTCCTGGGAACCAAGTCACCGGGGAGTTTTTTGTTCCAGACACAGGCGCAGCCGCTATTGGCCAAGCGCCAATAGTCAGGTAACACCCACGCTCAGCTTGCCACGACACGTCAGACGTCTTGATGGCCATCAAATTTGTCTTCGCCTCCGACTGCCGCGACTTCATCTGATACTGCAGGAAGTTCGGGATGGCGATAGCCGCCAAGATCCCGATGATCGCCACGACGATCATCAACTCGATGAGGGTAAAACCCTTTTGCCCTTTCAACTGCTTAAACATCGTACTGCCTCCTTGTTGATGGTTCACTGACTTGCCCGTTCACATCCTTGCTTCTTTCTCATCGGAACTCGCATCCGATTTCTGTTACCTAGCCCTATAGCAGGTTCGGTGCCCGATTCATGGTAAAGTTTTAAATAGATCATCTCATTTAATATCAAATAGTTACGCTGTCTCGCTTCTTATGAAATGACATCGACTTTGAAGCGTCTCTCCGTCTTTGGTTGCGATCTGCCAATATTTGTCATCGTTAGTACGGGTCTGGATAGCCTATTTATTCTCTTTCCGAGAAGGAGAGATGTCTCATAACTTTTATAGTTCCAAGAGAAAAAGGATCTGTGAAAGCAATGCCTTAACGGTAAAATACCTGATCGAGTCTACTTTTCAGAAACATCGAAGATGATTGTGAAAGGGACCGTAGAGGGAATTGAATTAATGCAGGAGTGAAGAGCGAGAGCGGGAAATACTACTTCTATCACCGGATGACTGAAATTTACTGAGTTTGTATCTTCTCAGATACACGTCGCTTAGCCTGTTGGATGCGTTCTTCCTGTGCCGGATCACCCATACCCAGTTCTCGGAATCGGTCCATCAACTTGGTATTGGAAGGGTCAAGTTCAAGCGCACGGAGCCAGGACTCACGGGCGTCTGAGAGGTTTCGTTGCTTTGCGTAAATATCACCGAGATGTTCGTAGAGCACTGGGTCTTCCCCGGCAAGCGAAACAGCGCGCTTCATCTCCGTCAAGGCTTCGGTTAATGAGCCGGATCTAAACAGAGCCCATGCGAGGCTATCGATATAATATCCATTGTTCGGTTTGAGTGCGACAGCCCGCTTAGTCAACGAGAGTGCCTGATCAATCTTGATACCCCGCTCCGCATAACTATACCCCAGATAATTGAGCGCATCGGCATGATGGGGATCCAGCTTGATCGCAGTCTCCATGGCACGCTCTACATCATCGAAGCGACTGAGCTTGTCGTAGACAGTACCAAGATTGAAATACAGATCGGCGCTCTTGGGATTCTGGTTGATGCCTTCCTCCAAGACCTTTGCCGCGTCAGCGAACTGGTCCTTCTGCACATACGTCAATCCCAACACGATGTGGGCTTCAGGTTGTTTTGGGTTAATCGTGACGGCTTGAGTCAAGTGCGTGATGGCCTCAGGAAATTGCTTTAATCGATAGTACAAGACGCCAAGATGCAGATGGCCTTCGAAATAGGAGGGTTCAAGTTGAACGTTAAATGTGTAGGTCTCGATGGCCTTCTTGGTATCTTTGGATTCTTCGTAAAGAAATCCAAGGTAATCTCGGATCTTAAGCTCCGTCGGACGCGCCTTGAGAACCTGGTTCAGTTGATCGATAGCCTTGGCATATTCTTTCTCTTCCCCATACAGCAGCGCCAGTCGAAGCTGAGCATCGAGATCCGAGGGATCTTCCGCCAGCAAATCATTCAGTTCTTTCCTTGCGCTCTGGTAATCCTTCTTTGCCACATAGAGGCGAACCAACTGGTGCCGAATCTCTCGGTTTCTCGGATTGACATTCTGGAGATACTTTCGTAATACGGCGACCGCTCGATCCTGAGCCTGTTGCGATTCATAAACCGAAGCGAGCGCGAGATAGGCTGGTTCAAACGAGGCATTGACTGCAATCGCCCGCTCTAGACTCGCTCCCGCTTCATCTTTTTTCCCCGCATCGAGGAGGACTCGCCCCAGGTGATAATGCCCGACGGCGGATTCGGGAGCCCGCACCAAGCCGGCTCGAATGGCCTGTTCCGCTTCGGGCTGACGCTTCAGATTGAGAAGCAGCAGACCCTTGGCAAAATAGGGATCGGCGGATGTCGTATCGATCTCGATCGCGCGGTCCAACAGATTCACCGCACGCTCCCCCTGTCCCGCACTGGCTAGAATACCCGCCATCTGCGTGAGTAGCTGACTATTCTGATCGGGGCCCGCTGCAGCTTGATCCGCATAGCGTATCGCCTTGGGCATATCGCCCAACGAGAAATAGAGCACGGCCAGCCTGGCTTTCACCGACTGGGACGCCGGATCCGCCTTCAGCGCCGCATGATATTCCTGGATGGCACGATCCATGTCCTGCGCAAGCTCGGCCTGGTACCCCAGCATAAAATGATAGGACGCTGCAGCATCGGCGGGATGAGTCGACGACGCAGACTTGGGTGGAACGACGGGAGCGATCACCTTTTCAGGTATCTGAGACGAAGCGGCGCAGGCCGTCAACATCAGAGGAACGAGCCAACATATGAGGCGAAGAGCCTGCCCAACACTTCCATTCGTGGTAAAGAGAACTGGGGATCGCTGAATGCCACGCCACAGCCTTTGAAACACGGATGTCGTTGCTGGAACCGGCACAGATTGAGGATTTTTTCGGATCGAACACGACACAGACGGATGCGGAGCGTCAGCCGCTATGGGAAGGCCACTGTCGAACGGGCTCCTAGGGAACAATGTAACACCTCGGCTATTTGCCCTTTTGTAGAAACGACTCGTGTGGCGAATACTCGCCCAATCCTCTTGGTAGACTCAGATGCCACTGTGGGGGTCAAAAAGATTATACGAGAGGGGTGACACAGGGTCAAACGACTTCGCGATTGTCCAGGCTTTCAAACTTCGCGAAGCGGTCGTGGAAGAAGAGTTCCTTTCTCCCAATCGGGCCGTTACGATGCTTGCTCACCAAGATATCGGCAATGCCTTTCCGTTCAGAATTCTGGTCATACACATCCTCACGATAGATGAACATGACGACGTCGGCATCTTGCTCGATCGCGCCGCTTTCGCGGAGGTCAGCCAGCATAGGCACGGGCGGCTTACGAGCTTCCACCGCACGGCTGAGCTGTGACAGTGCGACGACCGGCACATTGAGCTCCTTTGCCAATGCTTTGAGCGAGCGGGAAATATCGGAAATTTCCTGCTGGCGTGACTCCGAGTCACTCCGCCCCTGCATCAGCTGGAGGTAATCGACGATCAACAAATCAAGCCCCCGTTCGGCTTTCAACCGGCGCGCCTTGCCTCGCATCTGCTGCACGGTGATGCCGCCGGTATCGTCGATAAAGATCGGCGCCTGTTCCAGCCGGCCTGCCGCTTCTGCAAGACGCCACCAATCCTCCTTCTGAAGTTTTCCGGTTCGAAGACCATGAGAATCGACTCTCGCTTCTGAACTCAACATGCGCAGGACAATCTGCGGCTTTGACATTTCCAGACTAAAGATTCCGACCACAGCTTTCGCGTGAATGGCAGCATGGGTTGCCATCCCCAATGCCAAGCTCGTTTTTCCCATGCTGGGCCGTCCGGCGATCACCACGAGATCGGAGGGTTGGAGCCCCGCCGTAATGTCGTCGATGTCGTAAAAGCCTGTGGGAACACCCGTGATATGTTCTTTCCGTTTTGACAGTTTGTCGACGAGGTCGAGACTTTCCTTGATAATGGAATTGATGGGAGTGAACGACCGATCCAGTTTCCCTTGGACGATGCTGAATACCGATCGTTCCGCAAAGTCGAGCAAGTCATCGACTGAAGAGGTACCTTCATAGCCGCGAGTGAGGACTTCCGTGGAGGTATGGATCAGCTCCCGCAGCAAGGCCTTGTCGCGCACAATCTTGCAGTGGTATCGAATGTTTGCGGAGCTGGCCACACTCTGCACAAGTTCCGCCAAATATGCGGCTCCGCCAATGGCTTCAATTTCCCCCTGTGCCTTCAAGCGCTCCGTCAATGTAATCTGATCGATGACTTCTCCTGTATCCGACAATTCCAGCATCGCCCGGTAGATCTTACGATGTGACGTGCGGTAGAAGTTCTCTTCGACCAGCAATTCCATCGCCTTGGCCATCGCGCTATTGTCTAGGAGCACTGCGCCGAGCACCGATTGCTCGGCCTCCAGATTCTGGGGAGGCAACTTAGGCTGGGACAGATCTGCAGCGGATATCGATTTCATGATCGTTCCTTGACCTGCCGCCGAGACCGGCGAACCATGTTCATCAAGTCTGTAACCCGCACTTTCTTCGCACGATGGCTGGAATTGCCGGTTCGCCGACCCTGCTTCTGACCCGCGAGAGGTTCGACAACCAACACCTCGTCATGACCCGTTCCCGGCGCTCCGACCACAACCACACGTGCTGCCTGATGAGCCAACCCCGCCGCCGCTGCAGTGGACAGGAGCGCGGCATCACTCCCCTTTATCGTTTGCTGAATCACTCGTGCGTGGGCCTGACGCAACTGTGCGACAACCGCGGTCAATCGTCGAGCAGCCCGGCATGGCGAGGCGACAAGATAATCCACTCGCGCCGCGGTCGATCCTTCTTCAGGGAATTCCACAGTGCGGAAGAGCCGATCAACGTCCAAACCAAAGCCGCTCGACGGCAGTGGCTTGCCGAATCGACCGATCAAGTGATCGTACCGTCCGCCGCCGCCTAATTCCGCCCCCATTCCTTCGGCAAAGACATCGAACACGACCCCATCATAGTAGTCGAACCCGCGGAATTCTCCGAGATCCAGAATCAGCGAGTCCCGATGGCCTGCCGCACAGAGCAATTGATACACCTGAGCAAGCCGTTCGAGAGGAGCGGCCAGTGCCGGATCCCCAGCCGTGAGGACTCGTCCTCGTGCCAGCACTTCCTCTTGACCGTACAGCTCAGGCGCTTCTCGAATGGCACGCGCCGCATTTTTTGAGATACGCTCACCGGCAAGGATCTCTTCGAGCCTCGGCAAATCTTTTCGCGCTGCCGCGTGCTCAGCCAATTTCTGCCCCTGCGCAGACAGCCCGGATCGCATCAAGAGCCCTTGGATAAAACCCACATGTCCAAGCGACACTTTAAACGACTGAAGTCCGATCGTGCGGAGACACTCAATCATCAATCCAATGACTTCACTGTCGCTTGCGACATCGTCCAGACCGATGAGCTCGGCTCCGACTTGGAAAATTTCTCGGCCTCGTCCAGCGTGTTCCTGCTCATAGCGGAAAACAGAGGTTCGATAGGAAAGCCTCAGCGGCAGCGTCGCACCCGTCAGTCCCATAGCGACCGTCCTGGCAATCTGCGCCGTGGCATCCGGGCGGAGAAGCAGCGTCCGCCCCGTCGTACGATCGACAAATTGATAGCAATGCTCAATCAGTTCCGATTCAAGACCCGGAGCCAACACGTCGAGATACTCGAACGTGGGAAGAATGATCTCATCGTAACCCCATCGGCTGATCTGACCGAGCAACTGCTCTTCAAGGCGGCGAACCTGCTTCGCAGCATGAGGAAGAATCGTCGCCATGCCCACGGGGACGAGCGAGCGCTCTCTGGATGACGGGCTGTGCCCCGAAGAAAGACGGGGCTTCGGAGGAGCGGAGACCATAGCAGACCCGATGGATGGCGCGTGGGGGTTAACCCGCATTACTCATGACAGTTCGTCGCACACTCGCTGAGTCGCGTCGCGAAACCGGCGCGCGGAGCCCGGAGAACCTGAGGCGTACTCGTACAGTACGTTGAAGGTCCGAGCGGCGAGCCCGCCGGCCGAAGGCTCGTCGTAGCAACGGATCGGCGATTGCAGCAGAAGTGTTCATGGGTAATGCGGGTTAAGTCAGAGCCGCGACTTTCACAGAAAGAATGTCTTTACTGGACTTGATCGTCTCAAGCACTGCGTTCGGAAAGACTGCATCGGAACCTATGATGAGCAGCGCATTCCCACCGCGTTTCTGAAGCGCGCATTGCATCCGAACGATGTTGATCTGGTTGTCGCCGAGGACCTTCCCCACCATTCCGATCACCCCTGGACGATCGATGTTGTGGATCAGAAGCATGTGTCCTTCAGGTACCACCTCGACATTGAACTGATCGATCTCTACAACGCGCGGATCTTTTTTGTGAAAGAGCGTACCAGCCACCTGGTACGATTTCTTACCGGCCTCCACTCGTACGCGAATCAAACTGGTGAAGTCGCCCGCATCGGAGCTCTTCACTTCCTTCACTTCAATCCCACGTTCTTTGGCAACGATCGGCGCATTCACGTAATTCACAGGCGCTTCCATTACCGGAGTCAACAATCCCTTCAGCACGGCAATCGTGAGCGGGGCAATCGACAGACCTGTCACCTCTCCACTGTATTCGACCGTCACGCGCTCAAGCCCACCTTCACACAACTGTGTTTGAAACTTGCCAAGCTGCTCGGCCAGTGACAGGTAGGGCTGGAGCCTTGGCAACAACTCCGGGGAAACCGAAGGGATATTGACTGCCCCACGGGCGATGCCTTTGGTGAAGTAATCGACGATCTGCTCCGCAATGCCGACGGCCACATTTTCTTGTGCCTCGGTTGTCTGGGCACCGATGTGTGGCGTGCAAATAAAGTTCTCCAACGTCAATAAGGGATGGTCCGCCTTCACCGGCTCTTCTTCAAACACATCGAACGCAGCGGCTGCCACACGCTTGATCTTCAGCGCATCAAACAGATCGCCCTCATGAATAATTCCGCCTCGGGCACAATTCACAATCATCACCCCCGGCTTCATGGTCGCAATCGCTTGCGCATTGATGAGGCCCTTGGTTTCAGGCGTCAACGGCGTATGGACTGAGATGATGTCGGCGCGCTTGAAAAGCTCATCCAGCGACATCATGACCACGCCCATCTTCTGCGCGCGCTCTTCGGCCAGATAGGGATCATAGGCAATCACACTCATGCCGATTCCCTGCGCCAGCTTTGTGAGATGGCTGCCGATTTGCCCCACCCCGACGATGCCGAGGACTTTGTTATAGAGTTCGACGCCCATGAATTTATCTTTTTCCCATTTGCCGGCCTTCACGGACGCGGTGGCTTGGGGAATACGCCGGCTCATGGCACAGATCATCGACATCGTATGCTCGGCTGTCGTCACAGTATTGCCGCCAGGCGTGTTCATCACCACGATCCCGCGACGCGTGGCTGCAGGCGTATCCACATTGTCCAGCCCGGATCCGGCCCGCCCGACCACTTTCAATTTTTGAGCGACCGCGATCAATTCTTCCGTGACCTTGGTGCCGGACCGCACGATCAGCCCATCCGCATCCTTGATCTCTTTGAATAACTCTTCCTTCGGCATCTTGGATTTCACCACCACAGTGAATCCAGCCCTTTCTAACAGCTCCACGCCCTGCTTCGATAAACTATCGCTGATGAGAATCTTCATGCCCATTGTGGCTATCCTATCGTCAGAGCGTTGAAATGGAACTCCTACGCCATGAGAATTTCTTGCGCCTTCGCGACACCACTTCCAAGCTTCATCGGATGCCCCAATCCTTTGATCACCATTTCAATGGCCGCCACCGCCGTAATGATGTCGAAGCGGTCCATGTAACCCATGTGGGAGACCCGGAATATCTTCCCCTTCAGATGGTCTTGTCCACCGGCAGCCGTCATGCCGTACTGGACACGAAGATTCTTATAGATCGCTTGTCCATCCACACCTTCCGGCGCTGAAATAGCCGTCAAAGCATCGCTGGGCGATTCTTTTGGAAATAATGAGAGCCCGGCGCCCTGCACCCCCTCGCGCATGGCTCTTGCGAGTAGAGCTTGGCGACCGAACACTCCCTCAAGCCCCTCAGCTTTCATCATCTTCAATACTTCCTGCAAACCCACAACAAGAGACACCGCCGGCGTATACGCCGTCTGGTTCTTCTGCTGATTCTCGTGCTCTTTTTTGAAATTGAAATAAAATGCCGTGTTCTTCGCCTTCTCTGCCAACCGCCAGGCTTTATCACTCACACTCACAAATGCAAGGCCCGGCGGGAGCATCAATGCTTTTTGTGAACCAGTAATCACGACATCGATTCCCCACTCATCGGTCTTAATGTCGAACACCCCGAGAGCCGTAATGGCGTCGACCACAAGGATCGTCTCTCCATGGGGCTTCACGATCTCCGCAAGTGTCTTCACGTCGTGAGCCACACCGGTGGAGGTCTCACTCGCCTGCACATACACTGCTTTGATTCCCGGATCTTTCTTAAGAGCATCGGCCACAGCTTGGGGATCGACGGCCCGTCCCCATTCCACTTTGATTTCGGTCACCTCGGCGCCGAAGGTTTTGCAGAGCTTGGTCCACCGTTCACCGAATTTCCCTCCATTAATCGTGAGGGCCTTGTCGCCGGGAGAGAGAAAGTTAGACACCGCGCCTTCCATCCCTCCGGTTCCGGATGCCGCCAAAATCAGTACATTGTTCTTCGTTTGATAGAGCCACTTGAGCCCGTCTCGGACTTCGGCGAAAAGCTTATCGAACTCCGGGGCCCGGTGATGGGTCATGGGCCGAGCCATGGCCAGCAATACTTCAGGGGGCACAGGGGTCGGACCAGGGGCCAGCAAATACTGTTTCAACATCGACTGATCCTCCTACCGGAAACAACGTGAACACTCTGACGCAGGACGGGCGACGATACCATTGGCTCCCAAAAACTGTCAAGGTGAAGAACCGCATAGACGCATGTGTTTTCAGACTGTTGTGATCTGTTACCTCACGATCATTCCTGCTCACAATTTGTAGGAATTGCAGTGCGTCTCTCTTGTTCTACCAAAGAAGGGGACGTCATTCCCCATCTAGTTCCTTGACACGGGGGCAGTCCATCGATAGTCTAGCCCACAGAATATGACACAGCACCCACACCACAGCGACTGCCCCTGCGTTTCGATGACGCGAGCCGTCACAGGACATGCCATCCTCTCTGTAGTTCTCTTCCTCGGAGCATGGCTGAGCTTCTCCGGTCCTATTATTATGGTAGCGCAGGCGGGCTCGCCTCCGGCACCCACCACGATTGACCCGTCTACGCTTGCGGACGAGCCCACAGCGGCTGAAGACGAACCAGACGCGAATCTGGTCCCGCTCGATACCGAGGGTCCGGCACCGGAGGTCGCAAGTCCTCCAAAAGCCACGCCGAGCAGTGTTCCGAGAGCTGAAGACCTATTACAGCTAAACCCGGCAGGAAACTCACCGGCGACTGTGCGGTTTTCAGATGCCTTGAACCCTCCGGCTGAACTCACCCAGTCAGAATCCCCTTCTCGAAATACCGCAGATCAGATGGAATATGGGAGCTACAATGTCCCGATTGTCATGGACTCCTCGGTGCAAGCGCACATTCGCTACTTCAATACGTCCATCCATGGTCGCTTCGAACAATGGCTGTTCCGACTCAGCCGTTATCGACCCCTTGTCGAAACCATCTTCACTGAATTTCATCTCCCTAGCGATCTGGTCTATCTCTCACTGGTGGAGAGCGGATTCAATCCTTATGCGTACTCACGGGCAAAAGCCACGGGCCCCTGGCAGTTCATGAAGGGCACAGCCAAGCTCTACGGTCTCCGCGTCGATCACTACGTTGATGAACGTCGAGACCCTATCAAGTCAACCGTTGCCGCGGCACGTTATCTTCGAGATCTCTATGACCTCTTTGGAGCCTGGCCGCTCGCGATGGCTGCCTACAACGCCGGAGAAGGCAAAGTGATGCGGGCGCTCCACAAGGCCCGAGCCGAAAGCTTTTCTGAAATTTCGAAGACACGGTTAATTCGGCGGGAAACAAAGGAATATGTGCCTCGATTTATGGCCGCCACGATCATCGCCAGGAACCCAGATCGATACGGCTTCACTCAGGAATCTGCTGAGCCGCATCAATTCGATGAAGTGATCGTCACGCGACCCGTCCATTTCCGCGCCATCGCGAATGCCACCGGCATTCCCTATGAAGATCTCCGGCTCTTAAATCCCGAATTGCGACGAGACGCGACCCCACCCGGCGATGAGACCTATCATCTAAAAGTTCCGGTGGGAACGAAAGCGAAAGTGGAACAACTGTTTGACCGCATCCCGACCTATAAGTTTCCACCGCTTCCGGCCAAGGCTCAATTTGTTTCCGTCGGGTCCTCTCGCTGGTATAAAGTTCGCGTGGGAGACACGCTGGGAAAAGTGTCAAAACGATTTCGTATCCCGCTCAAAACCCTCAAGACCAAGAATAATCTCTCCGACCCGACCATTCGACCAGGCGACTTTCTCATGATCAGCCGCTAACCTCGACTCCCTCCTCGATCCACAAGACAGACCAAACCGAGAGATGGCCCATCGGATTACAAAAATGCTGTCTCGCGCACGAGGTGGCTGGGACAAGCAAAAGCGCCTGACACGGTTCACGCGGCACAGGTATTGCCGAACTTGACCAGCATCCTGAATGGGGTTATTTCTTGCCGGCGGCAGACGGAGGGGTCGGAGGATTCTTTTGTGAAGGGGCGTTGGCCGGATCTGTCGGTGGCAAGACCGGGGCCGGCTCTTGTGATTTCTTGACATCCATGATCTTGGCTCGAATCGTAGCTTCACTGATGAATGGGGAGTTCGGATAGGTTTTTATCAAGTCCTGATAGCGCGCCACGGCTGCCTCAGGCCGTGACTGAGATTCTTCCAGTCGCGCTAACTCAAACAATGCTTGATCCCGGTTTAACGTACCAGGGGTCTCCAAAATTGCCGTGAATGTCTTCACGGCTTGATCCCGATCTCCCTTGTTCAAGTACACATAGGCTAGACGTTGTTGCACCAAGCCGGTCATCGCAGGATTCGAACTATATGATGAAAGAAATCGCTGATAGGCGTCGATAGCCGGGCCTAATTCATTGGTCTGGACCAATGTATTTCCGAGATGGTACAACGCGACTGGCGCTGCGGAGCTTCGCGGGTATTGATCGACAATTTGCCGATACCTTGCAATCGCTTCTTTGAGCGCGTGATCAGCCTTTTGAGGATCGTTTGCAGACGGAGCAGTCAGGAAGCGCATGGCCTCATGGTCAAGGTCTTGTGCCTTCTGCGCAGCTTGGCGGTCGACATAAAACACCCCTCCGACTACGGCGGCCGCAAGCAGGACCACCCCCAGACCAATCAGCAAAGGACGCAGATAATCCTGTAGACCATGCAGCGTATGGTCGAGCCAGCTCCGCATATGCGCTTCATCGACCGGAAGAGTTTTTGCCGGAACCTTGATGCGGTAGCTCATGGATGGATTTGTCTGAAGCGGAGACGCCAGTTTCCTCAAATGTGTGCGGGCCTTATACTAAGGATGTCACGTTTTTGTCAATGCAACAGCTGTCTCATGACGACTTTCGATAGACATACTATATACCATCTTTACAGACAGACTACTTCGCATGTTTGAAAAGCGGCTTGAGGAATTGGCTGCACGACATCTGATGAGGCGCCTTACTCCGCTCCATTCCGGCGTCGGTCCTGTTGTTGAGATGACAGGGCGCCAAATCCTCCTGTTCGCCTCAAACGACTATTTGGGGCTTGCCGGACACCCGGAAGTCATTCAGTCCGCCATCGACGCGACACAACGGTTTGGGGCCGGAGCCGGCGCCTCTCGGTTGATCTCAGGCTCGTTGCCGCCACATCAAGAGCTCGAGTCCACCCTGGCACAGTTCAAAGGCACGGAAGCCGCGCTGACCTTTAGCTCCGGCTACCTTGCCAACATTGGGACCATCCCTGCCCTGTGCGAACAAGGTGGATTGATCCTGGCCGATCGCCTGTGCCACGCAAGCCTGATCGATGGCTGCCGACTCAGTGCCGCCGATTTTCGGATTTATCGCCACAATGATACTACTCACCTGCAATCTCTTCTGGCCAAGAAACGCCGCTCGCGACGCACCCTGATTGTGACCGACGGTCTATTCAGTATGGACGGAGACCTCGCGCCGTTACCCGAACTCAGTCGATTAGCCCAGGACTATGAGGCTGAGCTGTATGTCGATGACGCTCACGGCACAGGCATCATGGGACCGCATGGACGAGGAACGGTTGAGCATTTCGGTCTTGAAACACAGATCCCGTTTCAGATGGGAACCTTGGGCAAAGCGTTCGGCAGTAGTGGCGCTTACCTCGCCGGCCCCTCGTCATTAATCCGCTATCTCATGAATACAAGCCGGTCCTTCATCTTTACAACGGCACCCCCACCAAGCTCGGCAGCTGCCGCCACGGCGGCATTACGAATATTGGAACGAGAACCGAAGCGACGCGCCCGCTTGTGGGTTAATCGCGAACGGCTGTTCACAGGATTGACGCAATTGGGATTCAACCTCTCCCCCAGTGTCAGTCCGATCATGCCGATCTTGGTCGGCAATGCCGAAACCGCACTCTCATTTGCCGAGCACCTGTTCGCAGAAGGCGTCTATGCTCCGGCGATTCGCCCTCCTACTGTTCCGGATGCCACCAGCCGCATCCGCGTGACGGTCACGTCCGAGCACAGCTCCGATCATATCGACCGCGCCCTCTCGGCCTTCCAACGCGCAGGCCGATCTGCAGGACTGATCTGATCGAGTTTTTCACCGACCTACTGTACGCCGTCAAAGAATTTATTCTCGTTACTTCCGGCTATTTCCTTGCTTTCTCATCACCCTGTGGCATCATGCTCGAAAGTAATGCTGCTTTGACTGCGGCGCACAAAACACCATTATCCTATCCTTTCATACCGAGGAGTCCTCTTCATGGATATTTCGAAGCTCCTGACCTTCACGGCTAAGGAGGGCGCGTCGGATTGTCATATCAGCGCCGGCGAGCCACCGATGATTCGTGTGAACGGGGACCTCAAAAAACTCGATCATCCCGCACTGACCACGGAAGAAACGCACGCGTTGATCTATGACATGATGAGCGACACCCAGCGGAAGAACTTCGAAGAGAAACGCGAGTGCGATTTTTCCTTTGAATTGGGCGACATTGCCCGATTCCGCGTGAATGTCTTTGTGCAAAACCGTGGGCTTGGTGCCGTCTTTCGAAACATTCCCACCGAAATCATTCCGATGGAGAAGTTGGGTATGCCCCCGATCGTGCGACAACTCTGCGATCGAGAAAAAGGACTGATTCTTGTGACCGGACCGACCGGATCAGGTAAATCAACGACGCTCGCGTCCATGGTCGATTATTTGAACAACACGTTCGAAGGCCATATCATCACCATCGAAGATCCGATCGAATTCATCCACAAGACAAAAAAATGCCTCGTGAATCAACGGGAGATGGGCGTCCACACGCTGTCGTTCGCAAACGCGCTGAGAGCTTCTCTCCGCGAAGACCCGGACATCATTCTCGTGGGTGAAATGCGCGATTTGGAAACCATCCAACTCGCCTTGACTGCCGCGGAAACAGGACACTTGGTTTTTGGCACACTCCACACCTCCAGCGCACCGAAAACCATCGACCGCATCATCGATGCCTTTCCCCCAAACCAACAGTCCCAGATTCGCACACAGCTCGCAGAATCATTGGAAGCGGTCATCACGCAGACCCTGCTAAAGAAAAAAGCAGGCGGGCGTGTCGCCGCCCTCGAAGTCTTGGTTGCCACGACCGCGGTCAGGAATCTCATTCGAGAAGGCAAATTGCACCAGATTCCTGGAATCATGCAGGCCAGCCAGAAAGACGGCATGCAAACGATGGACATGGCACTGTACGAGTTAGCGACCCGTGGAATTGTCACGAAGGTCGAAGCCCAATCGCGCAGCATGAATCCCAATCTGTTTGGAGTTCCGATGGGCGGCGCGGCCTAAGAGACCTCGCAGAAAGAAACGGGGGGAAGAGGATGGATGTTCGCAGTCTCTTGAAAGTCATGGTGGATCAAGAAGCGTCAGACCTGTACCTGACCGTCGACTCGGCTCCGGCCTATCGCCTCCACGGCTCGACACAACAAACCGACGCACCGCCGTTTACGAACGAACAACTCGAAGCTCTCGCGCTCGCACTCATGCGCGGTCAGCAACGCGGGGAATTCGAGGAAAAGATGGAAATGAACCTGGCCCTATACTACAAAGAGCTCGGTCGATTCCGCGTCAATATTTTTCGGCAGCGAGGAAACGTCGGCTTAGTCTTTCGGCATATCAAAGCCGAAATCCAAACTGCCGAACAGCTGGGCTTGCCTCCGATTGTCAAAGACATCGCGATGACGAAACGCGGGTTGGTGCTGGTCGTTGGAGCCACCGGCTCCGGAAAATCCACCACTCTCGCGGCCATGATCGACCACCGGAACACCATCCATCCCGGCCATATCGTAACCGTGGAAGACCCGATCGAATTCGTCCACAATCATAAGCGATCGCTCATTACGCAGCGGGAAGTGGGCTTCGACACGCTGTCCTTTCAAAATGCACTGAAGAACACCCTGCGTCAGGCGCCGGATGTGATCCTGATCGGCGAAATCCGGGACACGGAAACGATGGAAGCCGCGATCACCTTCGCGGAAACCGGGCACCTCTGCATCGGTACCCTCCACTCGAACAACGCGAACCAGGCCATCGAGCGCATCATGAACTTTTTTCCGGTCGAGCGGCATGCACAGATCTACCTCCAGTTGTCGCTGAATCTTCGCGCCATCATCTCTCAGCGGCTCATACCATCCGTGGACGGAAAGCGGGCCCCGGCGCTGGAAATCATGCTCGACACGCCCCGGATCAAGGACCTCATCAAGAAGGCCGAAGTTGATTTGCTCAAAGAAGCGATGGAGCAGGGAGTGGAAGAAGGCTGCCAGACATTCGACCACGTCTTGTTCCAACTCTATAAGGAGGAACGAATTTCACTTGAGCAAGCCCTGATCAATGCCGACAGTGCCAACAATCTCCGGCTCAAGATCAAGATCGAGGGGCTGCGAGGGGACGATGCAATCAACGCGCTCCTCGACAAAAAATCCGGCGACTCTGCGAGCGGTGCGTTCAAGATTCAGGGAGGAGCCGTCGGAAAGGTGACTCCCCTGCGTAAACGATAGCCTCCTCTTCGTCCCCACAGGCCTCATCACGACCCCGCCGGCGCTCATCACGCCTACTCAGTCACTTTCGCTTCTTGTCGCTCAAGATACAATGCAATTTTCTCCAGTGCGAGCGCACTGAGCTTCGTGCCATACCACGTCGGCATCGTGACTGCCGGATATCCCGGCACAACAAACGCTCCGGGTTCGATGACCGATTCGATTACATACTCGTGCACCGTCTTCGCATGTCCTCGATATGCCGGATCGGCCAATCGCGCAGGCCCCGTGACGCCTAATACGAGAGGCGGCCCAACACGGCCATCGGCTCCGGGAATGCCCGGGACAGTGTGGCATACTGCGCAGCCGGCTTTCGTGAAGATCTCGGCGATCGGTTCGTCTCCGGTAACCAGCGGAATGATCTCAGGCGCAAGCGCGACAGTAGAAGCGACTGGCACCGGGGTCTCCGGAGGAGGAGTAATGGAGCGGAGGGCGAACAACGTGCCTAGAAGCAGCACGATCATGATGAGGGGTGTCAGAGCTCGTTCAGGCATTGAATCGGCCGTAAGAAATAGTCGGGCAGCCTCCCCATGAGAAAACCCGACATGCCTGTCGGCCTCCAATTCACCGCAAAAATATTCCAGCCGGCACTAGAGTAACACCACTCTCACTTGGATATGCCCATGGCACAGCGAAATCCAATCGTCCGGTCTTCGAGATCCTGTTTAGCTGAAAACCTCGCTGTCACACGCAACGCAGAAGGCATATCCGCCCATGACCCACCTCGTAGCACGCGCTTCTCACCGCTAGCCGGGCCGAGTGGATTCTTCCCTGGACTTTTTTGATAATAGTCGCGTTCGTACCAATCGGAGACCCATTCTGCCGCGTTCCCCGCCATGTGAAAGAGACCAAACGGGCTCTTTCCACCCTCTTTAAGCCCATGCCGCACACTCATTCCCTCGAGTCCGCTCGTGACCGCCACTAACGTGATGGCCTCACTGACCCACATTCCTCTGTTATAGTTGGCAATATCGATAAACGGCTGCATATCTCCCCATGGATACCGGCGCCCATCTGTTCCCCGCGCCGCCTTCTCCCACTCAGCTTCTGTCGGAAGCCGTTTCCCAACCCATCGGCAATAGGCGACTGCCGATTCCCACCTCATCCCAACCGCCGGACGATCTCCGACTGTCGTCGCCGCCTCATCGTCCCACGTCGGAGGGAATTCATGCTTCCCCGTTTCCAAAAACTTCCGATAGAGATTCAGGGTGACTTCATACCGATCGATGTAATAGGCATCGAGCGTCACGGTGTGTTCAGGCCGCTCATTTGGGAAACCGTCGTGACTACCCATAGTAAATGGCCCCGAAGGAATAAGGACCATCGAAGCAGCATCTAGTCCGCGACTCGCTTCGGCCGTCGAGACCTCCTGCCCATCCTTCGAGGGCTGCGGCTCTGCCACCCCAAGGCAGACTAGTCCGGCCAAGAGGCTGACCCCCGTCCAGCAAATCTTCTGTTTCCCACGCATGGGAGGCTCCGTCAGGCCAGGACACTCGGAATCGACACAGAGATTTTCCACAGCTTGCTAGAAAAGGTGACTCGGCCAGTCTATCCAGCCTACGAGGCAAACTCAACGGAAAGAAAAGACGAAAATGGAAGTAAGCATCCTCCTGCCCGCTATAGTAGTATTGTGGTTCGCAAGCAGAGGCTCACCAGGTGGAAGGAAGAAATTGAGGAGGATTCTAGTTCATAAGGTCACGTGAGAAAACAACTTCTCGTTCGACAACAGCGTCTGCGTGGGTGCTACACCCAGGTTCAGAGGATTTTCACCGCTTCCTTCATCGGCTAGCTCTTTGTTTCAAGTTCAGTAAATACTTCCCGGTCTATATAGGTATGAGCGTCCAGAGCGATCCGGTTTGCTTCAGCAAATTCTTTGGCACCCCAAAAAGTCCAGAATCTGGCCGCTCCTGATCTACTGGTGGTCGTAGATCCGTCGCTGGCAATGTAGCGCGAACCAACTTCTCCTTGCTGCTTCGATCCGGCAAAAATGACAAACAACATCTGTTTTTTCTTTAACGGCAGCGCGCCCTCATCATTGATTGATTGCATTTCGGCAAGAACCCTTCTTAGCTCACAAAGTTATTTATGTTGAGGTTTATTTACCTGTTCTACTTTCTAGCATTGCCTTTTCCACAATGCTTACCTTCCTGAGAGGAAACTTAGGCCGGCATCTATCGCATACTCTTCCGCCGTTCTCTATACATCTTTAGTAGGCCTGGAGCTTCTTGGACCTACTATTTGGACCTACTATATAGAGTCTTTTAGCCTGGGGGTTGCTAGAAGTGAATCCGTACAGAATTCTGGACATCCGTGACTCCGTTGGGGACGATGTGAGATTGCCAGACGAGCCACGGAGTTTGATCGTTCGCAGCTCAACATCCCCTAGCTGGACAGAGTAGAGTCCTTCCATCTCTGGCATTTTCAGATCGAGCACGACGACATCGGGATATTCTCGGCGAACAAGCTCGAGGCCTTTCCGTCCACCATCCACCAAAACCATGTGATAACCTTTGGAGATTTCGCATGCTTTACTCATCGTCAATCACGAAAATCTTAGACATGGAGACCCTCCGGAACGATAGAGATTCATCCCTCACTCCAAATATGCCGCAAGTCGTTTATGGGTGTGGCGAACATGAAGGGGGTGAAGGCCGTCGGGATCGGAACCCATGGAAGACGGAAAAAGCTGGATTCAGGGAATCGTTCGACAAGAAATGGACCCGGTTCGAATGAAAAGAGGAATACCTATTTGCAGGTACTGGGGGTCGCCTGCCAATAGTCGACTGGGAACAGTGCGTGGCCTGATTTCCCCCGATGTTTCTGTTCAGGGCAAGAGGACTATCGGATAGGGACTGGCAGAATCGAACACTTTAAGCCAGACTTATTGGGCAGGGAGCGTCACCGCGCAATCAATCCTCCCGAGACCAGATGTTTGTCGAGGTCATTTGCGGAACAATAACGCGTTCCGTATCAATCAGTTATTGCACTTTCAACGTCACAGTAATACGTTTCGTGGTCCCTCCGCCTCTTACTGTCGCAGTTCCACGATAGGTCCCCGGGCTTAATCCTGCCATCGATGCGGTATGGATAATGGCTGCCGAGCCGCCTGGCGGAATTGTGACGATGTCTCCGGACGTAGCCACAAGCCAATAGATGTTGTCATTCCATGTCACAGTCAGATTCGTGCTCCGATTATTGCTGATCGTAACGCCAACGTCCTGATTCGGTCCATTGACAGTGCCGGTATAGGTCATCGCTGAAGGAAAGACCGTAAATGGACCGGTTGATGAGTTTATCGTGAGGGTAACAGTGACGGCATTTGACTGGAACGCGCCGTCACTGGCCCGATAAGTAAAAGTGTCCGAGCCGGTGAAGCCGGCGTTGGGAACATAGGTAAAAGAACCGCTGGGATTGAGGGTGAGCGTTCCGTTCGTTGTGGCCGTGACCAATATTGCACTCAGGGCGCCGCCATCGGGATCAGTATCGTTGCTGAGCACGCCGGGAGCCGCCACTGTAAGTGCGGATCCAGCCGGACCCGCATACGTATCATTAGCGGCTACTGGCATCTGATTCCCGGAAGTCACCGTCAAGGTCACTGAGACAGGGGTTGACTGCAGAGTACCATCACTGGCTCGATAGGAAAATGAATCCGATCCCGTGAAACCGGCGTTGGGGGTATAGGTGAAGCTGCCGTTGAGATTCAGCGTGAGTGTTCCGTTGGCCGTTCCAGAGGTGAGGACCGTTGAGAGGGAACCATCGTCGGGATCGGTATCGTTGATCAGAACCCCGGGAGGGGGGACAGTCAATGTTGAACCGGCTTGCGCAGCATACGTATCGTTGGTCGCAACCGGTGGACGGTTGGTGCTGGTAATGGTAAATGTCCCTGTAGCGGGATTAGATTGAACCGTGCCGTCGCTGGCTTGATAGGTGAACGTGTCCGTACCGGTGAAGTCGGCGTTGGGGATGTAGTTAAAGCTGCCGTTTGAATTCAACGTCAGTGTCCCATGGGTCGGGCCCGATACCAGAACGGCGTTGAGGGTGCCGCCGTTGGGATTGCTGTCGTTGCTCAGAACACCGGGGGCAGGAATTGTTAACATCGTCCCGCTTTGTGCGGCATAATTGTCATTTGAGGCTAGAGGGATGCTCCCGTTCTCTGTATACAGGGCGGGCCGCTCACTACCTACCCAGACGGGATGATGACCGCGCCCGCTTTTGTCAGAGATGTCATTCGGCGTCGGATTGAGATTCAAGTACCATACGCTTGAGGCTCCTGCGGCGGTGGACAGCGGATTGGTGACCTCACTTTGCAGATCGGCGAGCGTGAGATTCGTAGCATAAATCTGAATCCCTCTCAACACTCCGCTATAGACCTCCTGACCCGGCGCCCACGGAGCATCTCCCCACGTGAGAGCTGGCGATGGTGGATTGACGTTGTTCCAGCTGCTGTGTCCCACATAGGAGACCCTGTGGGCCGCATCGGTGCTGGGCAGATCCCAGTAGAACTCATGGTGCTTGCCATTGGAATCGGCCCAAACGCGTAGAGCTTGTGTATACCAACGATCATACACCACTGCGCCATTTCGCAAGTCGAGCCCGTCGGCAGCAATCTCCCATTGATGGGTCGTACCTCCCGGCGGAGTGTCTGGCCATGGGTATGGGTGTGCGCCATAATACGTCGAAGCGCTTCCGTTGCTCCAGGTAAAGGTCCCGTCGTTTCCCCAGAAAAACGTCGTGTAGTACCCGCCTTGGCGTCTCGGATAGGCTCGCCAGATATATGTGACGCCGGCATTGGATGGGCCATAGATCGGAAGGCCATTTTGGTCGGGCCTTACGAACCTAAAGCGCATGGTGTTGGATACAGCGGCGGAACCGGGAAAATCGATCCCGGTAATAGTCGATTGTGCATTCGCTGCTGACATCGCTGCCAACGGAAACGTGGCCGTCAGCAATGACACACAGCATAGCATCCAGCGACTTCCGTATTTCAAGCTGCGCTGTATCGAAAGAGTAATATTCATGGCGAAATTCTCCGTGGGTTCTTGCTTTGCGTTTAGGCTCAACAATGACGTTGCACTAACAGCCTATGGAAATATTCTATAGGTAGACTGTACTGAGTGGTAGTTAATAAGTGATATGCTCAAACCGAATACTAGGGAACACCCTAGTCGGCTCCATTTTTTGATTAGCTCACTCCAAGAATCAGAAATAGAAATTCTGCAACTGCTCGGACAATTCAAAGTCATTCGCGGGAGCAAACGCTTTGATCTCGACGGCACTCAAAGTGGTCATACAGCTTCACCCTGCAGCAAAGACCTGGGTTTCTCGCAAGAGAGCGCGTATTCTAGGAGGGAGTTGAATAAGGCGCAATGGCTTAGACGCGGTGACCTTCACCACCCGTCTGTTTCATCCTTCGATTGTGCGAGTGCGGATATCAAGTGAGTCGATTCCAGATAACTCTCTACCAATAGTCACGATTGGACGCAATACCTAAAAAGTTGGTGAGATGAAGGACAGTAGATGATGCGCATCGCTTTGCTGGTGATTGTTGTAGGGCTCATCATTTTCGGACCGCAGCTATGGACCAGGCGTGTGTTTGCCCAACATGGTACACCCCGTCCTGACTATCCGGGAACAGGGGCAGAGTTAGCACGGCACCTGCTCGACCAGCTCAACATGGGGCACGTCAAGGTGGAAATGACAGAAATAGGCGACCACTATGATCCCGAGACCAAAACCGTCCGCTTGATGCCCGATAAGTTTACAGGGAAATCCCTCACCGCTGTCACCGTGGCCGCCCATGAGGTCGGGCATGCCATCCAAGACCATACAGGCTATCAGCCGCTCGCGCAGCGCACACGGCTCGTACGGATCGCGCACAGGGCGGAAAAGGTCGGCGGAATGGTGATGATGGGCATTCCTGTCGCGACGGCAGTGGCTCAGACCCCTGTAGCCGGCGCATGGGTCCTCGCTGCCGGGATTGCGACGATGGGGGTCTCCACACTGATGCACCTCCTCACACTTCCGGTCGAGTGGGATGCAAGCTTCAGGCGTGCCCTTCCTATACTCCAGCAAAGAAATTACCTGTCTGCTGAAGACGAGCGAGGAGCCCGCCGCATCCTCACCGCAGCCGCACTGACATACATAGCCGCGTCCCTCGCAAGTCTGCTGAACCTGTGGCGGTGGATTGCCTTCCTTCGGCGATAGTCGTGTCTTCGTAGAGGATTATCATCTGGCTGCTCGACTGTGTCGTGGGCCCTCGCCATTTCCTTCCCCGACTGGCAACGCTGGCGGAAATCGTTCGTCGTTCGCCGTGGCAGCCGCTATCAATTGAATTTCGACCTGCATCGAGCGGGCGGCTTGTGGACCTGGGGCATTCTGCTGGTCCTTGCCGTGAGCGCGGTCTCTTTGAATCTCAACCGAGAAATTGTTTGCCCAGCCGTGGTCGCGGTGACGACCGTGACGCCCAGTCCGTTTGATGTGCGGGCGCAGCGTCCACTGAATCAGCCGATCGAACCGAACGTTACGCAATAGTCATCGCCAAAGCGGAACAGGAAGCGAACCGGAAAGGCTGCTAAGAGCCGGTCGAGGACGCGTCATACATGCCCAATACGGCATCTATCAGGTGCGTTTTTCAGCCCGGTGACGTCATGGATCCGGTGGGTTTGGTGTACGAAGACTGTACTTCAACGGGTCGGATGGCGCATATCTCGGCGAGCACATTCCCGGCACCGGCACGGCGGGCGATATCTTTCTCCAGCTCCAATTCCCGCTCCACAGCGGCCGGATCGCCGGCATTCCCCGAAGGATTTCATCTCAGAGATGGGCCTCTTCGTGGCGGGGCTGTCTGTCACTGGGATTGTCATCTGGCTCCAGCGACGGGGTTTCCCTCACAGCTCGACCGATACACGGCGTACACATCGTACCGAATGAGCCGACCTCCCTACGGCAGAGTGAGTCGGAAAGGCCGTAGCAGAGAATCGGCGCGCCTCTGTATTGGTTAACAAGCGGGCCGGGGGAATATACCTTTGACGGTGCAGGGATGGTGGGGGATGTTACGCAGCGAGGCCACCGCCCGAGCGGTCCCCTGTGAGAACGTGCTTTAATGCGTCAATCAAGACTTGCAGCGATGGCCTTTTATGAGGAACTCGTTCACTCCAAGGGCACGGACTTGCCGCTTCTTTTCAGGATTCGTGTCCCCCGTCAAGACAATCACCGGCTGTGTGAGATTCACGCTCCGTATCACGCCCAATACCGCAATCCCATCCATCCTCGGCATGTTCAAATCAAGAATAATGGCATCAGGGTGTTCTTTCCGATAGAGTTCCATCCCTCTCTGCCCATTGTCTGCAACGAGCATGTCATACCCGCTGCGAGCACCTCGTAGCTCGCAAGCAGAAAATTCCAGACAATAAATTTTCAGAAGATAGCAGTCAGGAAGATGATCGGAGACTCGGGAATCCCCTAGCGAACGATTTCAAACAGAACCACCAATCGGCTACGTGCAGCATACACGTTCCCGTATACATGGCCTGTTGGGTTACAACAACGCCGTCCGGAATGTGTGATTCACGGCGACGGCATAGCGGTGGGTCTTGAACACGCGACGGTGCTTGATCATGCTTCCGATATAACGAAATCCGAGCTTTTCAATGACATGACAGGAAATGCGATTGTCGGCATACGCGGCCATACACGCTTGCCGCGCCTGAGTGATCTCCCGTGCCTCATGCAGCATTTGGCACAGCGCTCGATGATAGATGCCTTGCCCTCGATCGGCTGGATGCGTAAAACAATCGAAGATGATGGAGGCATCCGTCGGCGGAAAGAACACTTGCCCGAGCACCGGATCTTCACTCCGCGCCTGTCGATCGACCAGCCACGCATAAAAGACCAGCCGACCATCTTGAAC
>CBDDRB010000005.1:0-54528 GCA_965232965.1 uncultured bacterium | reverse complement strand
TGGCGGTTTCGACTTCAATTTGATTCGTGGTCATGGTTCTATCGCCCTCCTTTTGAACCCACATCTATACCTACGGTGGGTTATAGTCTCTCAACGTGAAAGATCTATGAACGAAACATGAAGTATGCTTCATGTGGCGTGCGATACAGGGTGTACCGCTCTAGAATTTCCACTCCCTCGCGCAGACTCTCCGGATAGTGGTGCGCATAGCGTTGAGGTCATGATCGACGACTTGTGCCCTAAGAGACATTGGACCTTGTAAAGATCGATCCCTCCTTGCACCAGCTGCGTGGCAAAGGTATGTCTCAGATCATGTATATGGAAATTCTGGATACGGGCCAACTTCAGCGTTCCACGAAACACTCGACGGAGATGGATCTATCTGCTTACGAACTTGAACAACCTGGGGACTGAGTCAAGCTCATCAACCTCCATTGCAAGCAAGACGACCCGCAAAAGACTCCCTCGCGTACGTCATCGTCATAGCGCTTTTTCTCCCGTTTCGCCGGTGCTAATCCGCACTAGTTCGCTGATGTCACCTACGAAGATTATCCCGTCACCGGCTTTGCCGGTTTGCGAGCTACGCACAATGGTGTCGATAGCGCGCTGCGCCTCGTCATCCCCGACAATTACTCGCATGTTCACCATAGGCACAAATTCGGGCGTAAACTCGGCTCCACGATAGATTTCACGCTGCGCTTTGTTGTTTCCGAATCCGTCGACTTTTATCACCGTCAACCCCCGCACACCCACTTTTACCAATGCGCCTTTAACTGCGTCCACCTTGGAGGATTGCAAGATGGCTTCAATGATCTTCATACCAATGCCCTCCCTTTCCAGAAATATCTATCAATTGTGACAGGGTTTTATTTTTACATTGGCGGCTCCCGGCCGAGGTCACCCGTTTCTCTCCAACGATGACTACTTTCCCTTGAAGCCTCATCTAGGATTTCCATTCGATCCACTTCACATCTCTGGCTGTTTTGCCTGGAGATCCTGCTCCGCCATGAACCAATCCTCGGCAGCGTCTCCATCTGCCCCACCGCGTGCCAGATAGAGTTCATACGCACGTCGCTCAATAGCTTCTCGATCCAGACCACTTTTGGTCAGCTTCTGTTGCGTGGAGAACATGTGCCAGACCATCGATTGTTCTTCGATGATTCAACTGTATTGTCTTACCGTAGGATCTCTGAACCACATACTGACTTTTTCCGATGTGCAGTACTCGCCCTTGACGGTGTCGATACTCTGCTTTTTGTCTTCCTCGCACTGTACGAGATCGCGGTGACCGCCTTTCAGTTCAGAACATTCTTTGGGGTTTATTGTTTCTTCTGCTTGAGGAGTACCGGACAGACTCGCGCATAGCACACTCGACATGCCACCGACGATTTTTAGAATAGACATCAGGAGGACATCCTTGGGGAAAGGGGATTGCTCTATATTTACGCGCCGCCGACAAGTTGTATATCTAGGGCGAGCCCTAGTTTAATCAATTCATGTAATCGATGGCACGAACGTCAATCACGCACTCGTCAAGGATGGCTGGTACTGGTGGGTTGCATCTACTATCGGTTTATCAGCTGCAGAAGAATAGTGCAGGATTTTTCTTGGCCGTTTCTTTTCCACCCGCTTCATATGGCTACAATATCATTAGAGTCTTGAGAGTGCTGACCTCCTAAAAACCCCAGCTGTATCTGTTCAGCATATCGCAAACGAGAAAATCCCCCATGGTCGGGTGTGGCCTCTTTCTCCGACATGGGGATCAGCGGCCCCCCGATTCCAGTTCCCAAGCCGAACATCACGAGCGTATGTAATGAATGACAATAGGGGCTTCATCATGAGATCCTCCTTTATTAATGACCCGGGAAGTTCCCGAGTCACTGCAACTCCATGTGAACAAAGTGGTCCCAAATTTAGGGAGACGATTCGATGAGTATAAATAGCCCTGTAATCAGAATCGAAAATCTGTCGACAATCTGTCAGCCGAAATCATTGAAGAAGCATCACGCGATGATTGTCGCTGGTGTCATTCGCACGATTTTGCTGGGCCTGGTCGTGCTCTCCCTTGCCAATTGCTCCTCTATACTCAGTGGAACGGTCAGCGCCGTGTATTACAATGGACCTCCTCAACCACCTGAGTTCACGGTGATTTCTCAGGATCCCCTCAGCCTCACGGATCGGACTATTTCGGCGCGTATCGAAGCAAAGATGTCCGAAAGAGGGTACCGGAAAGCTATGTCCCCAGAGACGGCAAATGTTGGTGTGTTGTACAAGTACACAATCGATCCGCTCGGCAACGTACAAAATATTCCTGACTTTCCTATCTATACGACCTATCCTCGACGCTTCATGATCGCAGTGATTGATCTTCGCAAATCGAAGCTGCCCGACAAGCCAGAATTCCTATGGCAAGGAGAAGTGTATAGCTTGGGCGAATCGACAAACCTCTCTGTGCTCGCACCTGATTTTATTGACGTGTTATTCGAGTACTTTGGGACGACCATCTCAAATAAGGAATTTTCAAAACGAATTGAGCCTAGATAGCCACAGGGCAATAGTAATCCCCGAACCCTTCAAACGCGCTCTTGAAGAAGCGCTGCTCTGCAAGGTATGGGCGATTGCCGCGTTTGTGGAAGTGCCGGAAGGGAAGGCAAGATTATTGTTTCGACGTCTGCGATGGGAGACTGGAGCGGGAGTGAACCGGAGCGCGAATGAACCGTTTCTGTCATCATTGAGCTACATTCAGTAGTGTCCGACACGTTTTATGACGATCACCCTAAAGCGCCATACTGGCGCGGCGGTTATGATGAGCCACTGTGTTAACGATTTGAACTCTCCCGCCGCTCTTCGGCAGGCTTCCCGGTCTTTACCGGGAGGGGCCGATGCATGCTGGCACGCTGATCTTCGCTCAAGTGATGGAGTTCGCACCGTGGCACATCTTTCGCCGTCTGGTGGCGAAGTATCGCGGCGATTTCAATGTCCGCAGCTTCAGCTGTCTGGACCAGTTTCTCTGCATGGCATTTGCCCAGGTGACCTACAGGGAGAGCCTGCGCGACATCGAGGCCTGTCTGCGAGCGCAGCCGGCGAAACTCTACCACCTGGGCATCCGCGGCACCGTGAGCCGCAGTGCGCTGGCCGACGCCAACGAGTCGCGCGATTGGCGCATCTATGCCGAATTTGCACAAGCGCTCATCCGACGCGCTCGGCCGTTGTATGCTCACGAGCCCTTGGCGATCGACCTGTCGGAGACCGTCTATGCCTTGGATGCCACGACCATCGACTTGTGTTTGTCGCTGTTTCCCTGGGCCCCGTTTCGGGCGACCAAAGCGGCCATCAAGCTGCATACCTTGCTGGATTTGCGGGGAGCCATCCCCACCTTCCTGCATATCACCGACGGCACCGTCCACGACGTCAATGTCTTGGACCTGCTCCTGCCCGAGCCCGGAGCGTTCTATGTGATGGACCGGGGATATTTGGACTTCGCGCGCCTCTATGCCCTCCAGCAAGCGGGCAGTTTCTTCGTCATCCGTGCCCGATCCAACTTCCAGTGCCGGCGCCTGTATTCCCGCCCCGTGGATCGACGCACTGGGCTGATGTGCGATCAACTCATCGAACTGGTCGTCTTCTATTCCCAGCGAGGCTATCCCGATCGGTTGCGCCGCATTCGCTATCGCGACGAGCAAGGCCAGACCCTGGTCTTTCTGACCAACCATCTTGCCCTGCCAGCCCTCACGGTGTGCGAGTTGTACAAGCAGCGTTGGCAGGTCGAGCTGTTCTTCAAGTGGATCAAGCAGCATTTGCGCATCAAACGCTTCTTCGGAACCTCGGAAAACGCCGTCAAGAGCCAGATCTGGATTGCGGTGGCGGTCTATGTCCTGACGGCCATCGTTCGCAAGCGGCTGAACCTGAGCCTTTCTCTGCACACGATGTTGCAGATCCTGAGTGTCACGCCGTTCGAAAAAGTGCCGCTGTGTCATATGCTTACTGACATGGGTTCTGAGGAAACGACCTCACAGGATCCGAACCAAACGAATTTATTCTGAACGTGTCGGACGCTACTGAGCTACATTAATAACTAATTCGTTCGATCCACTAAGAGAAACTCCATCCTGCTCCTACTAAATTGCCAGGCTGAAAAAGCTTCGAACTTTCCGCCTTGCTCATCCTGATATTGTGCTGCAAATTCCATGGTTAATTTCCCCGTGCCATCCATCACTTTCTCAAAGAATGCGTCTGGAAGGATCCCACGCAACTCTGTACCTGCATTCGGGGCAAGTACTGCTTCGAACCCGATAGAATCTTCCTCTATCGGCACAATGAGCGCATTCAGAAAGACTTTAAGGTCGGTTACCACGCGATAGGCGTGGCCATAACCAGAATTCCTATATCGTATAGAAACGAGGGATTTTTGGCTCTCATGATAAAATCTTCCATCATTTGACTGAATACTGGGGTTGCGCACTAGTGCATGAAGGGACTGAATGGTTGTCTCCTGTGTGACTGGTGGACTGCTACAACCATAGGATAGGGAGATCAAGCCAACCATTATCAGCGCGCAAGATCGACACATCGCGGTTTTCCTCCCCCCATCGCAAGGCCCTCTTCCAACGACCATCCCGCCGAAGACGTTTCGATATCGGTACTAGATGTACAGGCTTCTGTGATTCTCTACACTAGGAAAACCCCTGGTAGAACTCCAGAGATCAACCTACTGGCTCGACGGGAGATGCGCCAATTGAGATAGCCGATCTTTCAGCCGGACGCGTATTCGAGTGTGCTCAATTCTGTATGGATCAAATCCAGGCACATTTCATTCCTTCAGACACGAACGCGGCTTCATGTATGCTCTTGTAAAAAGTCAACAATCCGATTCTCTGCCCAGTAGGGATCTTCTCCTCTGTGTGCCCAGTGAAAAAACCCGCAATGACCCCCATGGCGAGGGGCGATTACCCGAATTTTTGGATGGCGCTGGATCGGGGCTACGGTAAACATGGAATATGGAATAAAGGGATCATCTTGTGCTGTGATGATGAGAGTGGGGACATCAATGAAGTCGAGCACACGGCATGCGCCCGCTTGATCGTAGTAGTCAGCTCCGCTGGCATATCCCCCATCGGGAGCGGTGTAGCGGTCGTCGAATTCGCTGAGGACGCGAATCCGGTCTAGTCCGGCGAGATCCCACTTGCCGGGGAAGAGTTTCGCTTTCCGCCTCAAGCGTCGTTTGAGTTGGGTTAGGAAATGATGGTGGTAGATCCAGTTCCGTGGTGCTTCCAAGGCTTTGGCACATTGAATCGGATCAATTGTCGGGCAGACCGCGATCGCACCGACCAACGCTGCGTCTGATGAGCCGATCTCCCCAGCTGCTTTCAGCACGAGATTCCCTCCCAACGAATACCCGACCAACCAGATTCGATCGAGTCCATCCACGTGTGTCAATTCCTGGACGACGGCGCGATAGTCCTGACTCAAGCTACTGTTGTAGAGCGTCGGGGTCAGATGCTCGGTTCCCCCACAAGTTCGCTGGTTCATCCGGATGACATTGAATCCCGCGCGATAGGCTTTCGTGGCAATGCCGCGCATATAGTGCGACTCGCTGCAACCTTCAAGACCGTGCACGAGTACCACGGTCAGGCAGGCCGTGCGGTGTGGCTGCCAATGACAGAGGCCAAGCAATTGGGTGTGCGGTTCGGTCGTGAAGAGGCGCGGTTTGATTGGGACTCCGGCCAGGAGCGCTCGACGAGGCCAACGTCCTGGGAGCATCGTCATGATATGTGGATTACGGAGCCAAGCTGCCGGCGTGAAATCCCACCCGTCTGATGACATGGAAAAGCATCATAAGATACGTTCCATACCTCCGCAATATGAAATCAGCCCCCTCTGTGATTGGGTGCGAGATTCGTCTCCTAGGAGGGGACGTTATTTACGTCTTGATCGGTGGGCACATCGTCTTTTCATGACGATGCTAACAGGTCAAAAGAAGCCCGGATACTTCCCTAGTCTCACTGAATTTGCGTCAGCACTTGCTGAATCGTTAACAGGATCAAGGCGCCGGCGTTGGTCATGGCGGTCTGCGCTTCCGCATTCGCCTGAACGGATTTGGTCCTAACCGTTCCGGTCAATTATGCGATCAGTTTTTTCTTTAGCCTTGGGATGTGGGTGCCCAAGTCTTCGCAAGACAGGGAACAAGGTTACAACCGCAGGTCACGTTACGGAATGGGTTTATCGGGGGAGGTGAAAGTCGCGGCGGGTGGCCGGATGGATTTTCTCCGTTCCTCCATATCCTGCTCAATCCGCTTCAGATCATCCAATTGACTGGACAGGACCTCAATTTGACGCGTCTGGATGGCGATGGTTTGTTCTTGCTCACGAAGTCGTTTCTGTAGGGTTTGGATTGTCACATGCTCCTGACTTGTGCCGAGGCGAATAGGGATAGGAGGTGGGGTGGGATTCGCACAACTTGACAGCACAGTAAGGCTCAGAATGCAGGCAACACGAAGAGTCCATTTGATGTACTGCATGTCACAAAGTTCCTAACAAGGTACGGCCATACCTCTACGAAGGATACCACTAGATCAGAAAAACGGAAGCTCTTCGCGTACTTCTTCGTATTCCCTTGGTCCTCGGCAGGCTTCGTCATATACTCCACATGTATTAAGATGGAATACTGAGCCATGTCGGTATGACCACGAGACTGAACCTTCTTCTGCTCGAAGACTCGCCGCAAGATGCCGAGCTCATGCTCGACGTGCTGGGAGAAGCGGGGTACGAACTCGTCTCCCACCGCGTCGATTCACAAACTGCCTACCTACGTGCCCTTGATCAACCTCCCGAGGTTATTCTGTCGGATTTCTCTATGCCTCAATTTACGGCCCTCGATGCGCTACGACTTCTACACGAGCGCGGGCTCGATATTCCGTTTATCGTTGTGTCAGGTTGCATTGGGGAAGAGATGGCCGTGGAATGTATGAAAGCCGGGGCCAACGACTATCTCATGAAAGACCGCCTGGGCCGACTGGGTCATGCTGTCTCGCAGGCACTCGACCGCAAGCGGTTGCTTGAGGACAAGCGTCTGGCCGAGCAACGTCTACTATTGGAGACATATCACGACTCGCTCACTGGCCTGCCGAATCGTGTCTTGTTTCTCGATCGGCTAGATCGGGTCTATCAGCAAAGCCGGCGGCAACCCAGCCATCTCTTCGCGCTGCTCTACCTTAATCTAGACGCCTTCCGCGTAGTGTGCGACTGCGTGGGCCCTGCTGCCGTCGACCGCTTGCTGATTGAGGTTAGTCAAAGAATGCTCAGTCGGGTCCGCTCGGTCGACACATTAGCTCGGATGGAAGGAGACGAATTTGCCGTCCTTCTAGACAATTTGAAGGCCATGAACAACGTCACTCATGTGGCCACGCGACTGCAGCAGGAATTCGCCAAGCCCTTTACGGTAGAGGGCCGTCAGGTGTCGCTTACGGCCAGCATAGGGATCGCCTGTTGCCACGCGGCGTATGAAAGGAGTGACCATCTGCTGCGCGATGCCACGACCGCCATGCATCAGGCGCGAGGGATCGGTCGAGGAGGGTTCGTGCTTTTCGATCAGGCGATGCATGAGCAGGCTATGGTTCGGTTGAAACTCGAGTCCGATCTTCGCCAGGCGATAGAGCGACAGGAGTTTCGCCTGGAGTATCAGCCGATCGTGGAGTTGAAGTCCGGACGTGTCGCAGGGTTCGAAGCGTTGCTTCGCTGGGAACATCCTGAGCAGGGTCTCACCAGACCTGATGAGTTTCTGTCCGTCGCGATGGAATTAGGATTGCTGTCTCAGATCGGCGAATGGGGGCTTCGCGAGGCCTGCCGGCAACTCGTGCGATGGCACACGGAGTATCCACAGCCACGTCCGCTGACCGTGAGCGTCAATTTTTCGCTGCATCAATTTGCCTATGCCGATTTAGCGGCGATCATTACCGAAGTGCTGCGGACGACTGGCGCAAAAGCTTCGAGTCTTAAAATCGAAATTACGGAATCGGATATGATGCAAAATCCTGAGGCGGTCACCGAGGTGTTGCAGCAACTCGAATCACAGCAAATCCAAACATGTCTGGATGATTTCGGTACAGGGTATTCGTCCTTGAGCTATCTGCAACAGTTGCCGATTACGTTCCTGAAGATCGATCAGTCGTTCGTACAGCGGCTAGGGACCGACGATGATGCGTTTGCCATTGTGAAAACTATCATCGTCCTCGCGCATCAATTAGGGCGGCAGGTGATTGCCGAGGGAGTGGAAACAGCGGAGCATCTGACGATCCTCCGCATCCTCGGCTGCGAGTATGCGCAAGGTTATTTCTTTGCTAAACCGCTGCCCTGCGAGGACGTCTCGTCATTTCTGGATTCAGACCGTCGTTGGTAAGTTTCCTTCAACGCCCACTCGTCGTCAAAAACCTCGTCTGCTTTCCGCGGGTATTCACTAGTGCTTGCCTCCTCGCGTTCCCTGTAATTTCACTGTGAAAGAGGTGAGCGGTGTTGGTACACATCGTTGCCGACTATGGAACAGGAGACTTGGCCTTTGCCGAAGTCGTACAACGGATAAAAATTCGGCTGCCTGACGCCGAATTCGTATCCGTCCCGGTTCCCCCATTTTCCACGCTCGCTGCGGGCTTCTGTATTGCTCAATTAGGCCTTCATCCCGCTCCACCAGGCACGTTGATCTATCACAATGTGGCTCCCAGGGAAGACGACCGAAGGGCTCGATGGGGAAATGCGGGAGAACGTTTGGCCTATGCACGGCTTCCCACGGGTGTCCGCGTAATCGGGGTCAACGCCGGTTATACGTTCTCCTTCATCAAAGATCTTGCAGAACAATTTCGTTGGACGGTGTCTCCGACGGAAGGCAGTCAGTTTCGATCACGGGACGTGTTTCCAGAAGCTGCCGCCGCCATCGCATTGGGACTTCCTATGACATTGGGCGACGAGATCAATCCCGATACACTGCCTGCCCCCCCTTCTTCGGTTATCGCCTATGTGGATGGGTATGGAAATCTCAAGACTACTGTCGCGTATGATGCTGAGAAGGTCCGACCGGGAAGACGTATCCACGTATGCGTCAACGAGAGAGGGCATGAGGCGACGGTAAGTGATGGAGCCTTTTCCGTTCGTCACGGCGAACTGGCATTTGCCCCGGGAAGCAGTGGCTGGCCCACGCGCGCCGGTCATGAAGTCCGTTGGATGGAAATCTTCTTACGCGGCGGCAGCGCGTGGGACCTATTTGAAAGACCGGAGATCGGCTCTGTGGTATCGATTGCCTAACGATACAGTCGCCCATGTTGCTTGACTACTTTCCATAGGTGCAGCCTGCTGACGAGGGAGACAGGCTTCTAACTTGACAAAAATGCCGTAAGTGTAGACAGTGCCTGCAATATTATTCTACTTAGATCAAAGCACTAGCGGAAGTAGGCCGCGATGCCTCAAGTCTGTCGTACTCATATACGCTTAAAAGCTAGTTAGCCAGACATGGTCGGAATCTGCTCCATGAATCCCACTCTTGTCGGGATGATTGTCTTTGCATGCACGCTTGGGGGCGTGCTGCTTGGAATGTGGTTGCGTACCATCTTGCCGAAGCATCACCTCGACAATGACTCAAGAGACACAGTGAAGCTTGGTGCCGGCCTCATCGTCACGATGACCGCGCTCGTTCTTGGGCTCGTCACGGCCTCCGCCAAGAGTTCCTTTGATACTGTGAGTGCAGCGGTGAAAAACACCGCCATCGACATCCTCACACTCGATCGCGTGCTTGCTCGCTACGGGCCTGAGACCCGGGAGATTCGTGGGACCTTACAGGATGTGGTGGTAAAACGGGTCGATATGGTTTGGCCGGAGGGATCATCCCAGCCTACTCAGTTGAATCCGTCGGTGGGAACTGCCTCTGCGGCCGAGGGGCTCCCGGACCAAATCCGCGATCTCACGCCACGCACTGACTCCCAACGGTCACTCCAATCCCGTGCGTTGGAACTCACCGAGTCGCTATTGCGAGCCAGGTGGCTCATATTCGGCGGCGGCGGAACGTCGATCCCTCTACCATTCCTCGTAGTCCTCCTATTCTGGCTCACGATCATCTATGCGAGCTTCGGATTACTAGCCCCACGGAACGCCATGGTTTTCGGGGTACTCTTCCTTTGTGCCCTGTCCGTCGCCGGCGCCGTATTCCTTATTGTGGAAATGGACGGGCCGTTCGACGGCGTGCTCACGGTCTCCGCAGATCCGATGCGCTATACACTTGCGCATCTTAATCAGTAGACCTGTCACGCTCGCGTGACTTAGCCAACAAGATGTCGCGCCAGAATGACAGGACGTCGCATGCCGCATGAGAGATAACAACACAGTCCCCAACATTTTGAATTGGAGGTGTGACATGAGGCGCATACTAACAGCGGTCAGCGCTGGGGCTGGCCAAGGCAGCAGAGGTATTCGTGTTTCCGAAGAATGACGAGACAAAGGAGCAGCAAGAGCAGGATGAGTTCAGCTGTTATAAATGGGCCAAAGACCAAACGGGTTTCGACCCGAACAAGCCTGTCGAGCAGGCCGCCGCCCCAGCACAAAAAGGTGGTGCGGTCTCCGGTGCTGCAAAGGGTGCAGCAGTCGGCGCTGGGGTGGGAGCGGCATCTGGGGCTCACAATCGACGCAAAGGGGAAAAGCAGCAGCAGGCGGCGCAACAGCAAGTGGCAAAACAACAGGAAACGAACGTAGAAACCTATCAACGTGCGTTTGGAGCCTGCATGGAAGGAAAAGGCTACACAGTGAAGTAGTCATAGGTGTATGGTCGCAGTCCCCCATCCGAGGATGTGCGGAGCCGCCTGGATGTTGCACTGAATGAGCACGCCTGCTCGCTCACGTAAAGTCAATTTACGTTACAATCATCTGCGCGGCGCTGAGTTTCTCAAAACAAAAGCCGCACCCGATGCTTAGGGGTGCGGTAGAGAGTAACAATTTTTCGCTCAATTATCCCGCCTAACTGACCCGTGCAGTCAGAGCGTGTCCCCGCACCTGAGCGTCATTGAATGGCGTGCAGATGATCCGCGGAGCACCGCTCCTACACATCCGCTTTGCCGATGGGGCCAGGCCAGATGAGATAGGGTGGTTTCTTCATCGTTTCAGCTGAACGAGGGTAGAGACGTTGAGCATGATTGTACGCGTCTTCTTGCGCAATCAAGCATGTGGAGGCTTCCAGATGGCTGGAGATGGCACGGAACGCTCCTCGATCATCCGCAGCAATGGTTGCCAGGTAGAGGGCACATGAAAAACTCCCTTGTGAGCAGGCGGTGCTGACCAAGAGGTGCGATCCATCTGGAAAGGTCAGTATCGGGTCCAAGTTGGTACGGCCCATGCGTGCTCCTTGTCCATAACATCACTGAAGTTTATACAGCATGGTTTGGGTAGGGGGTCACATAGAGCCGGAGGAGGTGCCCCTCCCATGTGGTTCCTTCAAGTGCGACCACGGCGTTCAACGCCTGTACACCGGACCCCATTTCGACGAATCCATATCCAGCGGACTTTCCCGTATATTTGAATCGAACCACATAGGCCCTGGCGACCAGACCATAGGAGGTAAAGAGGTCACGCAGCTCGTAGTCCGACACGGAGTCCGAGAGTCCTCCGACATACAAGACCCGCTTCCCCATCGAAGACGATAACGAACTGTGAGCACTCCCATCAACATGCATGAGGTCAGCCGGCCTTCTTGGGATCTTCGTATGCGCTCGTATAGCGACCGGTCCAATGAGCATAGCGTCGGTTTGCCCAAATGTGAACCTCGTCGTTCTGGGTTGTGCCATATCGCTTCGCCAGCACAGCCGTGAACGTGGCCAGGCTCCCATCTATTTCCCGAAGGTCCGCTGCCGTGATTTTCTCCCACTTAGTTTGGAGTGGGGCTTTCAGTTGGGTCCAAAATACTGTGAATTGCTCCTGATTCAAGTGGAACTCCTTTCTTTCCGTTGTGAGGAGAGGGTCTGCCTACTCAACTCGTCAGACACAACAATCGCAGGCCTACGGATAGTTAGACCACGAGTAACGCTCTGGCGTAGAAGCGGCGGGGACCGGGGAATCAGACGCGCGGGAAGCCGTGCGAGAGATGGGACAGTCGGCGTAGCTCAATACGACGGAATCATTGTACAGAGAGTTCGCACGAAGAGTCAACGCGATGAGCGTTCCTTCTCTGAATGGAGAAACTGTCTCCTTGTCGTGTGCTACCACGCTGCTATCTGGATAGGACAAACCAGCCCTATCTCGAGGGCACTCTGTTTTATGGTTTCTTATGAGATTAGGACGTCTGAGGTTGGACTATCTGAAGTTCGTACACCGCAGGTCAGTTTTAACCTACAGCAACTCCAAACCTCGATTGCGAGGCTGCATGCAGTGTTCATCTCCGATATACGACGGTAACCCGCGCAAGAAAGTCGACAAGTTCGGCCGTCTGTCTTCGGATCGCCTCCCGGTCTCCTCTGGCGGCCGCTTGCTCCAAGGCATCCCCCATCTGACTGATGGCTTCGAAGCCGTATCCTCCTCCATCCCCTTTCATGCGATGGCCGATGGTCCGAATCTCCGCCAGATTATTTTCTTGCAACGCGTTTTCGAGTATCTGCACGTCACGTCGACGATTCTCTAGAAACCCAGGCACGATCCCTTCGAGGTCCTGGTCGATATGCACAGAAATGGCATTCTCAGCACTTCTGTTCGGTCCCATCATCATGAGATGAATCTCCCCTTACAGGCCCGGAGGACTTCCAGAAGTGTGTGCTTCTTGATCGGTTTCGTCATATGGGCATTACAACCGGCATCAAGTATCCTGATCCCGTCTTCTTTGAGTGCGAGTGCGGTCAACGCAATGACTTGTATGGGGGGAAGGTCGTGCTCTCGCTCCCAGGCCCGGATCGCTCTTGTGGCCTCATAACCATCCATCACCGGCATTTGCATGTCCATCAAGATGAGGTCGTAATAACCGTTCTTAAATAGCTCCAATGCGATGGCTCCATGATCTGCAATATCGAGCCGATAGGGAGTCCCCTTCAAATAGGAACGGATCAGCACCTGGTTGTCCGGGGAGTCTTCGACCAATAAGATGCGAAGTGCCCTCACTTCGGTGAGAGGTATAGGAGTCAGGCGTGCTGGGCTCGCCACGTGTTGTATCCCCTTGGAACGGTCGAGAGCGATGCTGATGGTCTGGAGCAGATCCGACCTCCTGATCGGTTTGATCAAGTAACCGCCCAACCCCATGTCGTAGGTGCGGGCAATATCGTCAGCCCAATGGTGGGACGCCAACATCACAATCGTCAGGTCCTGAGAAGCATTTGCCTTCCTGATCTCATCGACAACCTGAAAACCATCCATCTCCGGCATACGACAGTCAAGGAGCGCCAGGCGGTATGGCTGCGTCGATACAGAAGCTCGCCTCCATTCTGCGATGGCCTCAGGACCGGACGCAGTATCCGTCACTTCTGCCCCCAGCGCAGCCAAGGTTTCGCGAAGGATGAGTCGGTTGGTGGCATGATCATCGACCACGAGAGTTCTAATCCCTTGAGGCAGGATCGGAGCGTTGTCATGTGGGGGGATCGGGCTGGATTGCACCGTGAGCTGCACAGAACAATGAAAGGTACTGCCCTCGCCAAACGTACTCTCCACCCAGATTCGTCCATTCATAAGTTGGGCTAATTGTCTGGAAATGGTTAAGCCTAACCCGGTTCCCCCATACTTACGCGTCGTGGAGACGTGGGCTTGCGTGAAACTGTCAAAAATAGCGTGGAGCTTATCGGATGGAATGCCGATTCCTGTATCGCTTACAGAAAATCGAATGGCTCCCGGCGTGGGGCGTTCCGGATCCTGCATGACCCGCACGGTGACGGACCCACTGTCGGTGAATTTGATCGCGTTGCTGATAAGGTTGATGAGGATCTGGTGTAAGCGATTAGGATCTCCGATCACGGCGCAAGGGACGTCAGGTGAAAGATGACAGGCAAGCTCAAGATCTTTTTCATTGGCGCGCATGGCGAGAATCTCGATGGCCTTTTCAACCAAGTCGCTCAAATCGAAGTCCGTCGATTCCAGCTCAAGGTGGCCGACCTCGACTTTTGACAGGTCGAGAATGTCGTTGATCAGGCTCAGTAGATTTCCGCCGGCGCGTCGAAAAATACGGAGATACTTCCGTTGATCCGCTGTGAGATCCGTTTCCCACAGAAGATCTGCCATGCCGACAATGGCATTCATCGGCGTGCGAATCTCGTGACTGACACTGGCAAGGAATTCACTCTTGGCAGCACTCGCAATTTCGGCCCTCTCCTTCGCTTGACGCGCGGCTCTCTCCGATTCCCCACGTTCCATGGCTTCCATCGCAAGGGTCGCAATTGTCGCGAATGACAAGGCGATGCTCGTTTCATCGGCACTCCACGCACGCGGGGTGCCCAAATACTCGTGACACAAGACGCCCACCACCTTTCCCTTGTGTCTGATCGGCGCATCAAGCATTGCGCCAATCCCAAGCGGCGTCAGATAGGTCGATGAAAATTCACAGGTGCGAGGATCGGAATGGGCATCGTGAATGGCGAGAGTATTTTCCTCCTGGTCTAACGCCTGAAAGTACGCCGGGAACTGATCGGCTAGGAGAACGGTTCCTGCACTGTGGTACCTAGTCTGAGCCTCATACAGATCTTGCAGACAGATGGCTGAGCGATCTTCCCGGAACAGCCAGATACTGGCACGCTCGACCCCCAGCACCCGGCTCGCCGTCTCAGTGATCGCCTGAAACGCGTGGTGAAGGTCACCGGAGATGATCGCCTTGCTCTGGGTTAATTCGAGCAGTCCAGCCTGATGCGCTTGAAGTAAACTGAAGCGCTGCCTTTCTTGCCTGGCGGCTCGTTTGCTTTCTGTGATGTCGCGACAGGTGCAGATGATATCGGATGAATGTCCCTCGATGCCGGAGAATCGCTGAAACGCCATTTCGACATCGAACGGCTCTCCGGTCTTTTTTCTTCCGACCAGCTCACCGCGCCAATATCCGTCAAGCAGCAAAAAGGGGAAATGGTGTTGTTGGATCAATGTTCGTTGTTCAAGACCGTAGAGCTCCATCCATGAATTTCCGATCAATTCATCAACTTCGTAGCCATACATGGCAGCATGGGCCGAATTCACATAGGTGTACAATCCGTCGGCATTCAAAAGTGCGAGACCTTCCATGCCGTGATCCACGGCACGCTGGAGTTGTACGAGTGTCTGACTCTGACGTTTCTGCTCGGTGATGTCGACCATGATGCCTCGGAGCCTGACTGGGCCTCCGTCATCGACAAACACGCTGACAATGTCTCTGATCCAGACAGTCCGTCCATCTGCTGCAAGCATCCGGTATTCAAAATCATGGGACACGCGCAGCTTCGTCTGCTCCACGCAATACGACACGGCCCGCTCACGGTCCTCGGGATGGATATGATCGGGCCAGAACGACGGATTGTTGAGCCATTGCCGAACGGGATACCCGAGGATACGCTCGGCTTGAACGCTCACGAAGGTGAAGCATAACGTGTCTGGGTCCGCCTCCCATACGATCCCGGTCACTGAGTTGAGCAACGAGGCATAACGCTGTTCTGAAAGACGCAGCGCCTCCTCTGTCCGCTTGCGCTCGGAGACATCTTTGAATGCACCTGGCAGATGTTGGGTTTGCGCGGTTCGTGAACGACGGACAACCGGACGCGTTGTTTGTCGTTGAGCTTTGCGATTCCGTTGGATCGGTGACGTTTTCTTAGCCATGGCCATACACTCGCTCACTGATGACGGCATGCACCTCGTATGGAGAATCTGTGAATGGGAGTGACGTAATGTGTGCGGCGTGTGCTGCGGCGAACGTTTCGCAAATCGCCGTCAGCACATCTCGTCGAGGCCTTGGCTTGATCATGATGAGGAGAAGTTTAGTCCTCGTGGGAGTGCGGGACGAGAGAGAGTATACCGGCTTGTTTCGCTCGATTTCGGCCTTCTTGCTTAGCTTGATAGAGTGCTTGATCCGCCGCCTTGATTAAATCGGTTGGAGAGCTGCTCCGGCTGGGGATCGTACTGGCGAACCCCGCACTGATGGTGGTGCACCCACCGTCGGCGTGTGTGATACCGAGGGCCTCAATTCGTTGTCGAAGCGTTTCCGCCACTTGTGCCGCCCCATCCGTACGGGTACCTGGCAACACGACCACGAATTCGTCGCCGCCGTACCGTGCAACAAGGTCTCCTGGTCTGTTGACGGCTCCCGAGATGGCAGCGGCAACCTGCCGGAGGCATTCGTCGCCCGACGTATGGCCGAGCGTATCGTTATAGGATTTGAATCGATCGATGTCGAGCATGATCAGAGAGAGCGGCGTCAATTCGCGGACGGCACGCCGCCATTCCTGGTCTAAGAAATCGTCAAACTGCCGTCGGTTGGTAATGCCGGTGAGGCCGTCGAGACAGGAGAGACGCAATAGCATCTGGTTCGCTTCTTGGAGCTGACGCATGACCTCGAGCAGTTCCTGCTCACGGGCACGTCGACGATCGATTTCGTGGACCAATCGTAAGACCGACCGGACGCGAGTCAACAGCTCAATCTTGTTGATAGGTTTACCAATGTAGTCGAGCGCGCCCGCAGCAAACGCGAGTTGAAGATCGACCGGATCGGTCTTCACTGTCACCATCATGATGGGCGTGTCACGGAATCGTTCAACCGCTTTGATCTGGCGGCAGGCCTCAATACCGCTCATCTCCGGCATCACGATGTCCATGAGGATCAGGTCGACTCGAGCTGAGGCACCGTGCTTCCCGTCATCGAGCCCGAGCAAACGGAATGCGGCGGCGGCTGAATCGGCGACCAACAGATGGTCGTACCCGGCCGCTGAAAGGATCGATTGAAGCAAGAGACGGTCGTCCGACGAATCATCAACGATCAAGATGCCCATGCGCGCTAATTCCAGTGGATACGAGTGCGATGTCCGAGAAATCCTAACAGCTAGTCCTGGTAAACTCCAGGATAAAGCTTCTTGACGCAGGGCTGACAGATGCCGTGGCTGAATTCAGCCTCGGAATGCTCGCCGATATATACTTCCAACTGTTGCCAGAATCCCTCGTCATTGCGGATTTTTTTGCAGGATGCGCAAATGGGAATGAGTCCCCTGAGGACTTTGACATCCCGCAACGCTTTCTGCAGTTCCTCATTGCTTCGACGGAGTTCCCCTTCCCGCGCCTTGCGACAGTCCATTTCCTTTTTTAGCGCCAGGGCGGAGGAGACACGTGCCAGTAGTTCCACCGTATTCACCGGTTTGGTGATGTAATCATTCGCTCCCGCCGCAAAGGCGGCTTGGAGATTGGAGAGGTCGTTCTTTGCCGTAACCATGATGATGGGAATATCGCAAAGATGCGGTCGGCTCTTGATCCGGCGACAGGCTTCAACTCCATCCAGTTCAGGCATCAGGACGTCCATTAGAATCAAATCGATCTGAGGGGGTGGTTCCCGGCCGTCCATATCGAGCATGGGAAACGCTGTCTTTGCCGAGTCAGCGCTCAGAAGATCTGTTTGGCCGGCCTTCCCAAGGATTGCGCAAAGGAGTACCTGCTGATCCGGAGAGTCGTCGATGATAAGAATACCCATGCCAATTCCTGCCAGGCGCTTGCACGTGCAGTGCAAATCAACACCTTTTTAGTATAGCAGGTACCGCTTGGGTTACTGGAGCTTGGCGCGGACGAGGTCGCTGATCTGCTTACCGTCTACCGGCTGACCCGCCACACGGGCCATCACGGCTTTCATCACTGCGCCCATCTCTTTCAGAGACCGAGCGCCGGTTTCCTGAATCACCGTATCCACGACGGTGGAGAGTTGATCGGAGGAAAGGGCTTGAGGGAAATAGGATTCGAGAACGGTAATTTCCAGTCGTTCTTTTGCGGCAAGTTCTGCTCGGTTACCTTTTTCAAACTGCTCAACCGACTCCCGGCGTTGCTTGATCATGGTCGTCATCACGCGGCTCATTTCAGCATCGTCGAGATCCTTCTTGACCTCGATTTCCTTGTTCAGCACGGCGGCCTTGATCATGCGAATCACGTCCATCCGCAATTGATCCCTGGCCTTCATCGCGAGCTTCAGATCTTCGGTCAAACGATCGCGCAGTGACATACGATCTCTTGCATGAATGGGGCTGTCTTGGCATGGAGAATACCCGTTCATCCGACATCAGTCAATGTACGCTTCTTGCTCATGCGTCGGTCTGCTGGCATGGTTTTCATGACACGTGGGTAGTATGATGATGATATCAGTGTGACTCGAAGAAAGAGAGGAGAGTATTGGAGGGCTGGCCATGGCGAGACAAAACGCGACGGCCCAGCTGGTGAGACTCCTTACGCTGACGATTCTCGTTTCAAGTTGTGCAAGCCCGCTACGCAGACGCCCCCCACGTTCGGATTGCAGGTGATGCCTCTGGTATTGCCAATTCCTGCTGATGTCCAACAACTCGCGATACTGTATCCCCGGGGCGGGACTTCCGATTGGTCCAGCGCTTATGGGCGCTTGGAAGGGGCGGCATTCCAGCTCAAGATGTTCCGTCCGAGGCTACGGATCATTGATCGCTCCCACATGCAGGCTATCGTTTCGGAACAGCGCTTTCAAGTCGGGGGGCTTGTCTCCGAAGACAGCGCCGTCCGCATCGGACACATGCTGGGTGTAGACAGCGTGTTGATCTATCGGATCGATGGGCCAACATTGCGCGACCGATTCCTTGCACGCGAGCATCACGATCTTCCACCGATAACCATCACAAGCAAAATTATTCGAGTTGAAAGTGGAGAAGTCGTCTATCACAATGTGGTGACAGCGCGCGTGGATATCGTCGAGGAATTCGGGTGGTCACTTTCTGACAATGTCGACTATCATCGCTGGAGTCGCGAAGCACTAGACCGAGGCATTATCCAGACGGTCTATGACTTACATCGCGCATTCGATTGACGAGATGAACATGAGGAGGATGCGAATGATTGATGGACGAAATCGCATGCGTCACTGTGGGATTACGCTGCTCACCGGTTCGTGTGCCCTCCTGCTGATCACCGCTTGTGCCACCGATCAACCCAAGCCCCTTCCGCAGCCGACTCCGGACCAGGTGCGTAGCCATGCCGATCGGGGGTTTGAGAAACTCAAGCAGGAGGAACAAGAGCGCGCCACGCAGCCAACGGCACCACGTCAGTGAGGCGGCATCCTACCGATTCGATTTGGGCAAGGCCCAGACCGCAAATCGGGTAATGGGTTTCACAAGCGGCAATTCCCAGAGAAGTTGTTGACGAGGCGCTCGCTCTACCTGGCGCGCTTCATGGAAGGTGCCAAGCAGACTGGACGAAACCAGCAGCCGCAAGACACCTGAAAGAAAGAATACAAAAGGTAGATTGGATGTGGGCTGAAGGCTGACTCCCGCCCACTCGATGCGTGCGGGAAGGCATTCTACCAGCCAACTCCCCAGCAACGCTCCCACCGTCCATCCTATGGCATTGACCGTGCTGTACAGCGCAACGCCTTTTGCTCGCTCCTCCGGCCTGACCGAATCGAACACATAATTTTGCAGTCCCAATGACAAGCCAGCCCAAACCACGCCGCCTAAAAAATTGACTGCCAGGAGAAAACCTAAATTGGTGCTCACAAGATACAGCATCGGCAAGATTGGCACGGTGAAACCTGTAAAGGTCAACAACGTTTTGTTCCCAAAGCGATCTCCGAATTGTCCCCAGGCCTGCAAGGTGAGGAGTTGACCGAGAAGACCGGCAGCCAGCCATCCCCCATAGCCGACATAGGAAAGATGGAGATCCTCCAGCATATACAGGACGAAAAATGGACCGGCGATCAATACGGACGCGTGCATCAGGCCTGAGAAAAGCAGGAAGCGACGGAAGTCCTTCGTCGCACTCAGACGGAAGAAACCTCGAAAACCTTGCTGCGCCTCGCGGTGGGCGGTCGGATATAGGTCTTGAACGGGAGACAAGGCCACAGCCGAAAGAATTCGAGCGCTTCCGGCAAATGCAAAGATCAGGACGAATCCCCACCAGGCGGCGGTGGAATGCTGCCAGAGGCTCAGTACCCATCCGGCTCCACAGAGTGAGAAGAAGCTGAGCCCGGCAACGATTTGAGCTCGGCGTGCAAAATAGGCACCCCGTTCGTGCTGATTGAGCCAATCGGCAATCATGCTACTCCACGCCGGCGCGGTGAAGTGGGCGCAAGCAAAATATGCGGCAGCCCCCCACACGACGAGCCAGGGGCTCCACTGCGGAATCAGCAGCGGCAGGAGCACGATGGGAATCCAGGCAAGGGCTTGCCCAATCGTGCCTGCAGAGATGAGAGCTTTGCGTTTGGGGAACCACTGTAATAGCTTGACCGAGACGAGTTGAGCCCCTATTCCAATGAGTTGTGGCAATGCCGACAGCACACTGAGTTGGAATGGACTTGCATGAAGAAACAGCGCGAAGGCAGAGAGATATTGTTCGCCACTTCCTTGCGTAACAGCTTGACAGGCACCGTCTCGGAGCCCGTAGCGAAGGCCTTGCTCCTCGGCAGTTTGTACCCTGAAGTCAGACGCCTGGGTCTCTTGTCCAGGTTCTGACAGTCTTGGATGCATAGGAACCTCTTACAGGAGAAATTTCCAGACGAGCCTAACACAGAAGAATGGAAAGATGGAGCGGAATTGGTCGAGCCGTCTGATCGTTCGATGATTGACCGCTTACCAATCTCTCGATACCATATCGATGCAATAGGCAGCAGTTCATGGTGGCGCGAATGACAGAGATCAGCATGAATGGGAAACTCCGCGCCGGTCTGTTTGCCTGCCTGAGCGTCCTCATGTATGTGTGGCAGGACGTCGAGGCTCGGGATCTGTTCCCTCCGAAGGAGCAAACGACGACTGAGGCCGATCCCACGCAAAGCCCGTCGTTCGACGATCAGAAAAAGGGCATCCCTCAATCTCTCTTTACCTGGATCAAGATGGCGAAGGGATATGAAATCGAGTGGGACACGTTCGGAAGGAAGGGCTGGTACACGCAAGACCCTCGACTGAAGCCCGTCGAACCTGGATCGGTGTTTCCTCGTGATATTCCCGTGATTTATATCGTCTTCGAGTCTGCTCCGCTTGAAGATCCCGCCCAGTTCAGCGCCCAGTGGTTTCTAGAGGAAGACAAGGGGGTTCCCTCATCCGTGCCGCTAGGCAAGGATACCTTGGAAGTGCCGGGACATGAACGCTATGGGTTCCTCGAACTCAAGAAGCCTGAACGCTCCTGGGACGTTGGGAGATATCTGGTAAAGCTATTCATCACGCCGCTGGGACAGCAACCTTTTCATGCGGCCAATCAGGTGGGGACCATGCGGTTTACGATTGTCGAAGATGCGGTTTCTTCAGGCATGAGTCCGCCCTAACCCACGTGTTTCTCGCACACATATCGGTGATCGCGGCAACACGTTCATGAAATTCGACGCACGCGAAGAAAAGGAGTGGGATGAAAGAGCGTATCAAAGTCACGGATCAAGAAAAGCTGACGCTGCTCTATGAGCGATTCCGGGACGTATGCCTGGTTGAGAAGGAAGTTTGGAAAGAGATTTTCATGCCGCGGGAGGTCACGCAGGGGCCCGTCCGGACGAACGTGCAGGATCGTTATGATGTCGAAATCGATGATACTGCGATCGAAGATGCCCTGGACGCAAATATTCCTCGCGGCAGCCAAGCCCTCGCTGCCGCGATTCAAGAATACCGGATGCACATTTCGTTTTTTCGAAAAACCTGAAGTCGTTAGCGGACCGCGAGCGCTCGCTCGACATCCTGCACAATCTCCGGGTCCAACGGCTCCGTGCGATGACGGTATCGGGCAAGATACCTCTCGCTGTTAGAGTCGTTCCAATGCATCGATCCGGGCTTCCATCGGTGGATGTGTGGAAAAGATTCGCATGAATCCTGAGGAGTTACCTGATATCTTCATCGTGGCGAGCGCATCTTGTGTTGAGTACTGAACTTGCGAACGTGTCACCCATCGATCGATGGCGCGAAGCGCTGAGATCATCGACTCCTTGCCGTACACCTTGGCAGAAAAAGCATCCGCGCCGAACTCACGCTTCCGCGAAAACCAGCAGATCAGGATCGAGGCCAAGATACTGATCACGATCTGAAGAACAATCGACAGCCCAAAACCAAGCATAGCTTGATCGCGTTCTGCGAATATGCGGCGCACCCACATCGCGATATAGTAGACGAAGGTGTTCATCAGACCTGCCAGCACAGTCGTCGCAAACATGTCCCCGTTATATACATGTCCCATTTCGTGGGCAAGGACGGCCCGCACTTCTTGTTCTTGTAGATTACTGAGTAACCCCGTCGAGACGGCTACCATCGAATTATTCTTGCTGGGCCCTGTTGCGAAGGCGTTGGGATCGGGAGATTCATAGATCCACACCTCAGGCATCGTAATCTGAAGCCGTTGCGCGATCTCCTGAACGGAGCCGTAAACAATTTGTTCAGCATGTGACCTGGGTTGGGTAATTTGGCGACACTCCAACATGGCCCTTGCCATTTGTTTGGAGAATGCCAAACTGATAAAGGCGCCACCAAAACCTAAGGCGAGAGCCCAGACCAACGAACTGAGGTCTACCAACCCTTGCAGATCGATCCCGAACATGGGGAGCACGACGTTGATCAGCACTGGGACAGTAAGCGAGAGCGTCACCATGATCAGCACGTTGGCGACCAACAGCAGGAACATGCCTTTCATCCATTTCATCGAGATCCTCCTTAAACGACCATGTGCTCGCCGCATTCCTCAAGCGAGTCACTAATGAGACTCATTATACTCACCGAACATCGGAAATGCATCTGGACCGAGATTCCGATGACGCTACGTGAAGAAATAACTCCATAAATGCTAAGGTCAAGACTTCAAGTGCAGAACTCATAGGCAAAGTTGACCGATTCCGGTTTTTCCTGTTAGAAATGGCTCATCGATGAGGTGCGTATGCGATTGATCCACTTGTCAGCGACTGTTTGGTTGCTGACATCGATCGGCGTGACAATCGTGCATGCGGCGGAACCTTCTCAGTCAGGCTCTCCGGTGGTGATCGCAGTGGCGGAAGACGGGGTGCAACGAGCCACGGTCATCCTGGATAGTTATTCCTATGCCCCAAACCATTTGATTGTCGAAGCTGGGAAACCGGTTGAACTGATCCTCTCCAGTGTGACGACAATCATCCCGCATAATTTTATTATCAAGGATACAGCAAGAGGCTTATCCATTGAACAAGATGTGAGTGCCGGCAAGACAGTTACCGTGACATTTACGCCACCCCAGCCTGGCATATTTTCCATCTACTGCGACAAACGGCTCTGGCCATTGCCCAGCCATCGCGACAAAGGGATGACCGGGACCTTGGAAGCCCGATAGGTGTGGTTACGAGTATAGAGACCGCCAATCAGGATCTGCTCCGCGATCTCCTCAAGCAAGTGTCCCGCCTCTTCTACACGACATTGGCCGTAGTTCCTGCAGATGTGCGCGATCAAGTCAGCCTCGCTTACCTTTTTGCCCGCGCGGCGGACACGATCGCGGACACAGAATTGATCGATCGCCCACGTCGGCTAGATCTACTTGGTCAACTCAAGGCTCAGTTCGTGAGCGATCACATCGCCTGGACGCAGGTGCGAGACATCCAGCTCGCGGTAGCGCCAATCCAACACGACTCTGCCGAGCGTATGCTGCTCGAACGACTGGAGGATTGCTTCAAACTCTTCCTGACCTTTTCGTCTGACGATCGCCGCCGCATACAACGACTCATGTCCACGCTGATGCAAGGTATGGAGATGGACCTCGTCGTCTTCCCCGGCACGTCATCCGTCGATCTCACGGTTCTCAAAACGCTCGATGATCTGGATCGCTATACCTATTACGTCGCCGGATGTGTGGGCGAGTTCTGGACAGACTTGATGTGTGCGCACCGGAAGGCGTTGGCCTCGTGGAAGGTGCGGGAGATGGCGGAGGTCGGGGTACGATTTGGTAAAGGACTACAACTCACGAACATTGTGAAAGATATCGCGCACGATCTTCAGAAAGGCCGCTGCTATGTACCGGCGCCCATGCTGGCCGAAGCCGGACTCACCGCACGCGACTTATTAGACCAGCAGAACCGTACCCGCTTTCAGCCGGTTCTGAGCAAGCTTGTCCGTATGGCAGTGGAGCATCTTGACCAAGGATGGCTCTATGCGATGGCGATTCCACGATATGAAACTCGTCTGCGATTATCCTGCATGTGGCCGATCCTTTCTGCCGGCGAATCGTTGAAACTTGTCATGCATGCTCCCTATCTCTTGGACCCTACCGTAAAAGTCAAAATCCCGAGGAGCCAGGTCTATCAAATCATGGCTCTCACGACAGGCACCTTCGCCTGTGGATACGTTGGGACAGCCTGCTGGGGACGGCTGCGAAAGCAGATTGTATAAGCATGACGAGAGAGTAGAGGTCGTAGCAATGGTGGGGAAGACCAGCGTCGCCTCTTTATTGAGAAAGAGGGGGGACGTGCACAAATGGATCGAGAGCTGTCCCTGAAAGCGGGATAACCGCTCAAAGATTGCGGTCCCACAATACGTGATCGGTTAACTATAACCCTGGACGAGTTTCCGCTACGACGCTGAGCTCCAGCGGCATTCCCGCTCGCCGCACATCCAATTTCAACGCCTGCCCCGCCTCAACCCGGCATCGTCGCTTGGCCTCGCTATCTGAGGTCACCGTCATCAGAGCGATGCCGTTGCAGGCCACCACCCGATCGCCCACTTTGAGGCCCGCTTTCTCAGCCGGCAGACCGCTACGAAGTTCCCGCACGAGGTAGTATCGAGCACCCGATATCTCTTGTAATTCCCAATTGACGCCGATCTGTCCGGAGCCGAGCAATCCAGTTTGCGAACCGAACCGCGCAAGAATACGATGCGCGATGACGCGAGCCAACCCTTCGCGATCATCGACGATGGTGTCAGAACCGTGACCTTCTCCATTGAATAACACGACGCCGGTCTCGACATCGATCATCCGTAAGGCCAGCGACACGCGACTGATCCGTTCTTCCTCAATTCGTTCCCATTGTTGCACTTCGCCCACCACAATAGCTTGCGCACCGACGAGCCTCCCGACTTCCAACACCTCGTCATCGTCGGCATGCTGCAGTTGAACGACCTGCTCCTTGAACACTTCGTCGAGTTCGGTTCGCTCGACCATATTGAGGTCTAAGTCTAACAACAACGTCGTCACAATCCCGGACACACGCGATCCCGTTCCCTCAGAGCCCGGCGCATCTTCAAACAACATGACGGCCATGGTCCGATAACGCTCGATCGTGTCGCGATTGATGGGACCGGCACCGGCCACGACCGGCTCAGGACGTCCACGCATCGCAGCAGACCCTAGCGCGGCAGTGCCTGACGAAGCACAGGCGCGACGCCGTTGTAGAATGGCGGCAGGCGTGCCCCAGGCACAGAGCTCCTCGTTCACCAACACGATATGGTGCGGGTATTCACGTTGATGTTCTGCCGAAAGGTTGGTGAAGGGATAGAAAATGCAGCCGCCGATCCAGACCGATAGCGGACAGAGCGCCAACTCATAGAGCCACTGGTTGCGTGCCGTGAGAGAATATTCCCATACCAGTAAACGGCCATCGTCCCGCAGCACACGGTCCGGCCGACCGACCTGTTCGACGACTTCGGCCTTCGTCATCGGCACAGCCAACCGATCCAGCTTGGATTCCGACTTCACAATTGTATAGGCAACTCCACAGGCCGACAGTATACCGGCAATGCCAACGATCATGAGTGTGCGGATGAAAGGGGAACACTGGATGGAAGGAACCGTCTGCGGTATCGGCATTGCTGCAAGCGTAACACTCTGGGAACGGGGGCTGCAATGTGAAGAAACGGGAAGACAGGAATCAATTCAATGAAGGGTCGAACGGCATATCCGCATAATGGCGATACTCGTCGCCCAAAGTACTCACGATGTCCGGCCAGATTCTGGTCGGATCCTTGTCGAAGACTGCGTTGGGGTCTGCTGGAATGGTAAACCAGGATCCGGTCTGCATTTCAGATTCCAGCTGCCCCGGACCCCATCCGGAATATCCAATATACGCGCGAAACGCCTCGCGCCCTTCGCTGGTAGTCAAAATACGATCGACGAGGTCCGTATCCCCGCCGAGACAGATTCCATCGAAGACATGATGGGAATTCTCAGGCAGTTGATTTAAACGATAGAGCATCATCACCTGGTTCGTTTGCACCGGCCCACCGGAGAAGAGGACATGCCGTTGCCCTTCGAGGATCGGGACTTGCGGTAGCGCCTCTGAGACCGACATTGCCGTCGGTCGATTGACGACGACACCCAGCGCACCTTCGGCCCCATGCTCGCAGAGCAACACAACCGTCTGACGAAAGTTCGGATCGCGCAAAGACGGCGCCGCGATGAGGAAGATTCCTTTCCCAAGTGGAGCTTTCATGCATTAATCCTACCGCGCTCACCTGTGTGACGCAAGCGAGACTCGCGGGACTGGCGAGAGAGGCGAGACGGGATAGTTCGAGGTCTGAAGTTCGAGTCGCGCCTTTCTCGCACGTCTCGCGTTTCACCCGCCGCAGTTGATTATCGATAGAGCGATTCGCGGCGATCGCGGAGCAGATCATTATATGGTGTGAGGGACTTGTTCCGTGCGTCCGCAGGATCGATTTCAACAATGCAGAGATCTTCCTGATCCCGCGACGCGCGATGCAGAATCGCTCCGCGAGGATCGACGACTTCACTGTTCCCGATAAATGTCAGCTGATCTTTACCGTCTCTTGCTTCGCTTCCTGTACGATTACACGTAATGGCGAACACTCGATTTTCCAGGCATCGAACAGGCATGGAGTCCGGGCAATTGGGCAACACAAGATTCGAGGGGTGGCAGATGATTTCTGCCCCCTTGAGTGCCAACGTGCGAGCAGCCTCAGGGTAGTACCAATCGAAACAAATCATCGCGCCGATCTTCGCCAACCCGATATCCCATACCTGAAATCCCGTATCGCCTGGTGCAAAGAACAGCGTTTCCTCAAAAAATAAATGGGTTTTGCGATAGCACCCGATAAACCCTGCCGGCCCGACAATCACGGCGGAGTTATAGCAGGTCGTTCCGGACCGCTCCGGAAGACCGGCGACAATCACCATCCGTCGCCGCTTAGCTAAGTCGATCAACCGTTGTGTGGTCGGCCCATCCGGCACCGACTCTGACAGCGCAATCGCCTCTTGCTGTGACACGAACTGATAACCGGACGCACACAATTCAGGCAAGACCATCAGATCGCCATCTGCCTTGCCGAGCGTGTCCACAACCATATCGAGATTGTGCGACACTTCGCCGAACCGTGGTGTGAATTGGAAAAAACCGACACGCATGACCGTCATGTCCTGAGAATAAAACGGGCAGGGTCACCCCTGCCCGCTCAACAAATCCTCTAGACGAATGTGTTACTTCACCTCTGACAAATGTGTAACTGCACCTTCAGCATGTTGTGTGGCCACATCTGCATGACCGGCTTTGCCATGATTGACGGCTTCTTTGAGATGTGTGATCCCTTCAGTCGTATGTGGATTCTTCCCTGCCATTCCTGCATGTTTGAGAGCCTCTTCAGCGTGTTGGACAAGGGCGTCAGCATGACCCTGTTTCCCATGTGCCACAGCTTCCTTGGCATGTTCCAAGGCTTCAGCTGCATGCTTGTCAGCCGCAAGGGCAAGTCCGCCGAAAAGCGGGACACCAACAAGTGCGGCAACCGCCGCTACGACCAGTGTTCCACGATAGATTCTCATGCGCATGGGTCCCTCCTCAGTGGTTAAGGTTCGATCGATAGGTGAATGGTATCTGTAGTTTCCTCGACGTACATCACCTTACACAGCCGGATTTTCACTGTCAAGAAGGCCGCACCCGAGGATCGACGTTCAGGATGTGCTGCAATGCCTTGGCGTCCTTTTCTACTGGACAGGCAAAATCCCTACTCCACTCCCACCAGGAACCCGGATAGTTACGCACCTTCCGATACCCGGCGAGTTTGAGCACAACATACAGCCAGGCTGAACGGACGCCACCGGTGCAATAGCAGATGATCTCTTGATCCTGGTTGAGACCTTTCTCGGCAAGACTCCCTCTGATCGTCTGCCGCTCCTTCACTGTCGCGTTCGAGTAAAGAAATCCATTCCAAGCCAGATGAATGGCGGAGGGAATATGGCCGGGACGTGGTATCCCCGACACTTCTTTGCCGAGATATTCTTCGAGGCTGCGTGCATCGACGATGACAGTGCCCGGATGCGATTGCTTCACAAGCTGCTTCAGTTCGTCTTTGCCGGCAATCACAGCAGCAACTGGCCTGACAGTGAACGTTCCCGGACTTGGTGTCACAGATCCATGTTCGAATGGCCGCTTTTCCTGCACCCACTTAACCCACCCGCCATCGAGAATTCGCAGTCGCGTGTGTCCTAGATATTCCAACATCCAGAACATGCGGCCTTCGTCTCCCCAGTTGTCGAACGGATTGGAATAGATGACCACCTCGCTGTCTTGACTGATGCCCAAGGAGCGGATCTTCTGCTCCATGCGCCCGCGATCGGGATCGAGCAATCCTTTCGGGACAGCTTGGGGGTCGCTGTACTCGTGCCAGGTCGAATGCACCGCTCCTGGAATATGGCCGCCAAACTCATAGGCCGCCCGCCCGCGCACATCGAGGATCACCAGGCCCGACTGTCCCAAACTCTGCTGGAGCGTTTCAGTATCAATAAGTAAGTCATGTGTCATGTCATGCCTTTGTGGTTCGGGCCAATCACCTTCAACGTCCTTCGCTCGACTCTCGGAGCTTCATGCAGCCAGGAGCGCTTGAATATGGCGATCGACCGAGGCTGCCAGAGCCGTAAGGTGATATCCACCTTCGAGCGATGAAAGCATGCGTCCGCCGGCATGGCGATTGGCAATGTCGGCCACGATGCCGGTGAGGTCCGCATAGCCCTCCTCCGTCAGCTTCATGCTCGCAAGCGGGTCGTCTTTGTGCGCGTCGAAGCCAGCGGAGACGATCACGAATTCCGGTTTGAATGCATCAGCCGCCGGCACCAACGATTTCCGAAAAACGGCACGATACTCATCATCGCCCTCCCCCGCTTCCATCGGCACATTGATCGTGGCCCCTTCCCCTGCGCCCCGCCCCCGTTCCGATTCCCGACCCGTTCCCGGATAGTGTGGATATTGATGTGTGCTGAAGAAAAGTACGGAGGAATCATCTTCGAAACTGTGCTGCGTGCCGTTGCCGTGATGGACATCCCAGTCGACAATCAATACGCGCTTGAGGCCATGCTTCTTCTGTGCATAACGCGCGGCGATTGCTACATTATTGAAGAGACAGAACCCCATCGCACGCCCCGCTTCGGCATGATGTCCCGGTGGTCTCACCGCACAAAAGACATGCTCGACTTGCCGGCTCACAATCGCATCGACAGCAGTCAAGGCGCCACCGGCTGCCAGATAGGCAGCGGCCAATGAGCCGTGCGACATCGCTGTATCGGGGTCGAGCGAGACCCGCCCATTCGTCGGCGCATGCGCCTTCAGCATCGCAAGATACGAGGGCTTGTGAATCTGCGTAATCCATTCGTCTTCAGCTTCTCGTGGTTCAATCCTGGTCAAGCGAGCGGCTGTACCGCTTCGCTCCAACTGCTGCATGATGGCGCGTAGTCGAGCCGGCGATTCAGGATGGCCGGCCCCCATGTCATGGTCGAGATAGCGTGGATCGTAGACGAGTCCGGTTTTGCCCATGCTGAGATCCAGTGGTCAGTAATCAAGGAGACGACCGATCCCCAATCTTCACAGTCACGAATCGTAGCATGCATGAAAGTGCATAGACAATGAGCCTTCGCCGCTGCTATCGTCTCTTGAATTGGAGGGGAACATGTCAAATCGACGAATCGAACCACTGAAAAAAGTTCTGACGATCGATCCGAACGACGAGGTGGCTTGGTTCGGTCTAGGCAAAGCCTACATGGAAGATGCAAATTTCGAAGAAGCGGCCAAAGCTCTCCAACAATGTGTCACCGTCAAGCCCACCTACTCAGCCGCTTACTATGCCTGGGCTCAATCACTCCATCAATTGGGTCGAATCGACGAATGTCGAACCGTCTGCGACACCGGCATCGATGTGTCCACGAAAAACGGCGACGCGATGGTGACAAAGAACTTGGAACTGCTCAAAGGCTCGTTGCCTGCTTGAGAAGTGCGACGGAAACCAATCGGTCTAGGCACGCCTTTCTCGCATATCTTGCGCTCCACGACCCCTAAACCGGTTCTGCTCCTTCGTCATCATCATCGGATGAAGAACCGAGAGCTTCTGGTTGGCGTTTGGCAATTTCCGCGAATACTTCATCGAGCCAGCGGCTTGCGCAACCAAGGATCTCTCTGACCAATGGTTCCGGTTGGCCCGTGCGCTTGATCGTCCATTGACAGACATACTCCAAAAGCACCTCCCGTTCGAACTCCTCCGATGATTGCATGGCCAGCGATGTCATTTCGCCTAACCCTGTCTTGAGAATATCCGCCACCGTATCTCGTCCATAGGACGTACTGGCGGTAACATATTGGATTGCCCGATTGAGTTCCTGATCAGTCATGAATTGTCCATTTCTCCTGGCGCATCATACCGAGAATTCCACGGCAGATGGAAGATTTCAGACGAGAGAAAACTTCTGCGACCGCTTGGGCTGGAATGGTATGATCTCGATGCTGGAGGCCCAACCTGGAGATAATGGAGAAAGGATACTGATAATGCCACGCATGCCTGCGAAGCTGGTCCGAAAGCATTCGATCCCCCGCACAACCACTGCCCCAAGCATGCGAGGTCACATCAATCCCGAACGCTGGGATCTCAGGGCTTTGGCTGAAAGTCCAGTAGAACGCTTTGAAAGCCTGGCGGGAGAAATCGAATCCAAGATAACACGATTTGAATCTGTGCGGACCCAGCTCAGCCCGACCATATCGACGTCAGTCTTTCATTCCCTCCTGACTCTCAGTGAGGAGATCGCAACTGCTTCGTCCAAAATCAGCGCATTTGCCTACCTCTGGTTCTCCGAAAACACGAAAGACCTCGGTGCGCGTTCGTTCAAGACCAAGGTCGAGGAGCGGCTCACAGCGCTTCAGAATAGGCTAGTCTTTTTCGATCTCTGGTGGCAGAGCGTGGACGAGAGCAACGCGCAGCGGCTCATGGCAGAAACGGGTACATTCCGGTATCACCTCGAAACCATTCGCCGGTTTAAGCCTCACACGCTGTCTGAACCAGAAGAGAAGATCATCAACATCAAGAACGTCACGGGTCGTAGCGCAGTCCATTCTCTGTACGATGTCGTCACGAACGGCTTCACGTTTACCCTCACCATCAATGGCAAACGGAAGACGATGACACGCGAGGAATTGGCGGCCTACCTCCGCCATGGGCAAGGACGGCTGCGTGAAGCTGCCTATCGGGAACTGTATCGGGTGTACGCCGATCAGCACGATCTGCTAGGCGAAATCTACAAGACCTTGGTCAACGACTGGAAAGCGGAAAATCTTCAAGTACGTCGGTTCGTCTCCCCGATTGCCACCCGCAACCTCGGAAATGATATTCCAGATACAGCTGTGACCTCGCTCTTGAAGGTCTGTCAGAACAACGCCGGCATCTTCCAGGACTATTTCCGTATCAAAGCTCGTCTGTGCAACATCACACCGATGAGCCGCTATCACATCTATGCGCCGCATAAGACGGAGCAGAAATCCTATCGCTATCACGACGCTGTCAGAATGGTGCTGGACGCCTACCGAGGATTCTCTCCGCAATTAGCGGAACTGGCAGAACGGGTCGTCCATGAACACCATATCGACGCGCGGACAAGGCCTGGGAAAATAGGAGGCGCCTATTGCTACAGTGTCACCCCCGGCATGACTCCTTACATACTCCTGAACTTCACAGGCGAGGCACGGGACATCGCGACGATGGCCCATGAGCTTGGTCACGCCATCCATGGCATGCTGGCGGCGCGGCACTCCATTTTTACCTTCCATTCCACTCTCCCTCTGGCGGAAACGGCTTCAGTGTTTGGAGAACGCATCCTGTCCGATGCCCTCATGAACCAGGAGCGGAACAAAAAGGTGAGGCAGGGGCTCCTGCTCAACCAGCTGGATGACATCTACGCCACAGTCCTCAGGCAAGCCTATTTTGTTCAATTTGAGAATCAGGCTCATGACATGATCGCTCGAGGCGCCACCGTGAAGGATCTGGCCAAGACCTATCTGGCCGAGGTACGGCAGCAGTTTGGGAAAGGCATCAAGGTTCCAGATGAGTTTCAGTGGGAATGGCTGACCATTCCACATATCTTTGCCAGTCCTTTTTATTGCTACGCCTACAGCTTTGGCAACTTATTGGTTCTTGCCCTTTACCGGATGTATCAGAAAGAAGGCGCGGCGTTCGTACCCAAGTATCTGAATTTGCTCAGTACTGGCGGGTCGGAAGCACCGCAAACGATTCTCACAAAGATTGGAGTCGATATGGCTTCAGAAGAATTTTGGCAATCGGGGTTCGATACAATCCGCGGTATGGTTGATCAGCTAGAACACACATTATAGGCCCCCCTCATTTGGCCACTTGACATCTGAAGAGGACGAAGGTAAGATAACACTTGATAACAGTTATCATAATCGTTCCCTGTTGCGTGCAACCACTGCAAGACGATATAGGAGACCGCTTATGTATCTCTGTCTCTGCAAGGGAATCACCGATTCGGATGTCCGTGAAGCCGGACAGGCCGGCATTGTCATGCCGGGTCAACTCAAAGCGAAATTCGGACTAAAAGAGGCAGGATGCTGCGGCCGCTGCTCAAAGAATATTCATGAGTTTGTCCAAATCGCGGCAGGTGCCCACAAAGTTCCTTCTCCAAATGGGGTAGGACGCTAGGCTGACCAAGAACTTCTCTCTCTACCAACGTTCACAAAGCTTCAGCCGCACACTCACCATCGATGAAGGCAAGTCTTATCCCCTGCTTATAGGTAGACCCGTGCCAGCCGCTTTCATCTAGAAAGTGAGACAGAAAGAATGGCTAGATTTATTTATAGGATAATGACGGGGCAAAAAGAATGCCGAAAGAATTTTCAACATTCTTTTAGTGGGCGGAGCCTCGCTGCATCATTACTGCGACTTCGGCCACACGCCTGCCCAATGCCTTGGCGTCAGCCACCTCTTTGTTGTCGATACCCGGACTATCGCCTTCCGTAGTCGCGGAGGCGCCGAAGGCTCCTCCCCCACCGACGACAATCATCTGATTCCCCAACATCGCGGCAAGGATGGTCAACATCGTCAACTCCTTCCCGCTCGACACCTGACCTCCTGTGGCGAAGGCTGCGCCGATCTTGTTCTTCATCTTGAATTCTGGGAACACACCGAATTTAAACTGCCAGTTGTCGAAAAATGTTTTCACCTCACCCGACATGTTCGACCAATAGACGGGGGAACCAACCACGACCGCATCGGCGGAGAATAACTCGTCCGCCGTCACCTTCCCAACTCGTTTCAGCAGCACCTCGGCGCCAGACACACTTTTCACACCCTCGACCACTGCTTCGGCCATGCGTTCCGTATTACCAGAAAGTGAATGGTAGGTCACGAGCACCTTTACTTGCGGAACCGGCTCGTCAGCGAATGTCTCCCCGATCCCGTTGCCGAGCGACAGAAAGACGGCACACAGGAACAGGGACACATGGAGACCGAAGCGTGAACGAATGGTAGGAGGCAAGAACATCGGCTTACAGAGAAATGAAAGCAGAACGCAGGATGGCATCCCGTTCAACGACGGACAATTTCTTCTTCCATCCGTTCTTCAACGGAGACTTCCGTCAACGTTCCGCGATAGTCGCACTTGTGACAGCGAACCCGCCATTCTTCGATCCACTTTTCTTGCACGTACGACTGCCGGCACTTCGGGCACACAAACACGCCTTTGACATAATGCACTTTTCGAATCTCTTTCATATGCTCCTCTCTTGTGAGTCCCGATCGAGGATGGCATAGGAAACGGCGCGATTGCAAGGCACCCGCAGCACGCCGTCTCAGGCTTGACTCATCTCCAGTGGGCCGATAGGATGCCGTCGTGCAAGGACATCGATCACTCACCCTTTTGCTCCTCCTCTTTCTCTCATTCCCCTGCAATACCCAAGCAGAGAGCGGTCCGGCCCTGACAGGACTCATCCCGATTACCCTCCCTGGGGGCAGCATCATTCATGCAGAATTAGCCGACACTCCTCAAAAACGTTCAGAGGGATTGATGTACCGTGAACATTTAGCCGACAACCGCGGCATGCTCTTTACATTCTCGCAAGCGCAGGCCTGGACATTCTGGATGAAAAACACAAAGATCCCGCTCGATCTCATCTGGATGAATGAGAACAAACAGATCATTCATATGGAACAGCGCGTCCCGATCTGCACCAGAACGGATGACAGCTGTCCACAATATCGGCCCAACGAAGGTGCGCTTTATGTCTTGGAACTCGCGGCGGGCCGAGCTGAGAGTCTGAAGTTGCAGCAAGGATCGAAACTACAATTCCGGACTCCGTAATGGCGTAGCTGGGACTTACTGGCCTCTCGGATGCTCAAAACGTTCGTCCAGCAAGGCCGCAGCCGATGGAAGCACCGCAGGCGTAGCCTCTGGGGCGCACGGTGCGACGAATAAGGAGCACCACGTCTGTGCGCGCCGCCGAGTGGTGAGGCGGCCGGGTCCCCGTTGAGGATGCTTTCGAGGCGAGAACGAAGCTGGAGAACTTTTTCAGCATCCAACCCCCTACGACCGTTCCTGCCAGGCCCGCATCCGCCTCGCCGTAATTACTCCATCCACACGCTCGACGGCTTTGAGCACTTGATCGAGATGGTGGGTGTCTGAGACTTCCACAATAAAATCCAGCACGGCTTTCTGATCTTCCCGTGTCGTGATCTCGGCTCGGCTGATGTTGGCATGGCATTCCGCAATTGCGGAGGACACGTTCGCCAATACGCCGGTCTTATCGACTGCGACAATGGACATTTTGATCGAGTGCGTGCTGGGTGTGGCAGCATCCCATTCAACTTCTACGAGCCGCTCCTTGTCATAGTCCAGGGCCTCAAGGTTCGGACAATCGACGGCGTGAATTGTCAGTCCGCGACCCCGGGTAATATACCCGAGTATCCGGTCGCCGGGCACCGGATGACAACAGCGCGATAGCTGCATTAACAGATCGCGAGACCCTTTGACCTGGACACCGGCAGCATCACTCTTTCCACCCACTGCCTTGCGCGCAGCTGGACGTTCCTGAGCCGGCGCTTCCGCCACTGATGAGGAAACTCTGAGCTTACCGATCACCTGCGATGTGGACACACGGCCAAACCCTACAGCCGCAGCCAATTCGTCGGTGCTGTCGAATCCAGATTGACGAGCGGCGTCTAAGAGCTCAGCCGATTTGAACATCCGAGCCGGTGCCATCCCTTGACGACGGAATTCCGATTCCAGCAAACGACGGCCGATCTCGATACTCCGTTTCTGTTCCTCAAGCTTGATCCAGTGTTTGATCTTGGTCTTCGCACGCGACGTGCGGACAAACTTCAACCAGTCTTTGTGAGGCGATTGCGTGGGAGACGTCAGAATTTCCACCGTATCTCCGCTGGCCAATTGATACTTGAGCGGCACGATCTTTCCGTCTACCTTGGCTCCGACACAATGGTCACCGACCTGTGTGTGAATGGCGAACGCAAAATCGACGGGTGTCGATCCTCTCGGCAACTCCTTCACAATCCCTTTTGGCGTAAACACATAGACGACGTCGTGGAAGAGGTCGAGCTTGACCGAGTCCATGAACTGTCGATTGTCCGTCAGATCCTCATGCCACTCCACAAACTGGTGCAGCCAGCCGAAGGCTTTGCTGTCACGATCTGCAACGTGTCCTTGTTCTTTATACTTCCAGTGCGCGGCAATACCATGCTCGGCGATACGATGCATCTCCTCCGTGCGGATTTGGAATTCGACATGCTCTCCCTTCGGGCCCACCACCGTCGTGTGCAGGGACTGATAGAGGTTGGACTTTGGAATCGCGATGTAGTCCTTGAAGCGCCCGGGGACAGGCCGCCAGGCTGAGTGAATCACCCCAAGCACGGCATAACAGTTCATTTTGGTGTCGGTCACGATCCGCAACGCCGTGAGATCATAGACCTCTTCGAACGTAATCGACTGCTTATTCATCTTTTGGTAAATGCCGTAGAGGTGTTTGGGCCGGCCGTAGACTTGCCCTTCCAATCCGTTCTCTTGCATGGCACTTTTCACGAGCCGGCGAACTTCATCGATGTACTGCTCCCGATCTTCGTCCCGTTTCGCCACACGGAGACGCAAGGTCTCGTAGACGTCCGGCTTGAGGTGCTTGAGACACAGGTCCTCCAGCTCGTTTTTGATCCACCCAATTCCCAACCGGTTGGCCAACGGTGCATAGATTTCCAACGTTTCCTGGGCAATCTCTTGCCGCTTCGCCGCGCTGAGATGTTCCAAGGTACGCATGTTGTGCAGCCGGTCGGCAAGCTTGATGAGGACGACTCGGATATCGTCCGCCATCGAGAGCACCATTTTGCGAAAATTCTCCGCCTGCTTTTCTTCGTAGCTCCGAAATGTGATTTTGCCGATTTTTGTGACCCCGTCGACCAAGTGCACAACGTCCTTCCCAAATTCCCGTTCGAGTTGATCTGGCATCGCGAGTGTATCTTCCAGCGTATCGTGCAGCAACGCTGCAACAATGGCGACGACATCAGCTCTGAGGGAAGTCAGGACTCCGGCGACGGCGATAGGATGTTGAAGGTAGGGTTCTCCGGACCTGCGACGTTGCCCTTGATGCGCTTTCGCAGAAAATTCATAGGCCTTGCGGACCAGGCCTAGGTCGGCATCGGCAGCATAGGTTCTGATCCGATCCAGCAGTTGGTCGAGATCTGTGACGGTTTGATATACCATGGCGCACTCTCGTACCTACTTACTCAATCACACTTGGTCGGACATCGCGGATACGGAGCTGAATCCGGTCACGGCCGTTCCAGTGATTCAGTTCCGGCGTGAAAGCCAGATCTACCGAGGCGCGGGACGGAATCCCACGCTCCAGCAGCGACTTCATGCCGAATCCGATACTATCGAACGGCAACGATGCCCCCTGTCGCACGGTCATTTTCAAATGCTTCTCACCGACGGTGCGCGCATCCATGACTTCGAGACGAGTCACTGCAAACGTGGGCTCTGGATTGCCTGCACCGAACGGATGCAGTGAACCGATTTCCTGGATCAACCGCAGATTCACTTCATCCAGCCGCACTTCGGCATCGACATTCAGTGTCGGAATCCTGGCGCCGTTGTGGGTCCACCCGACTACCACCTCCGAGAATCTGGCACGAAACTCGTCGATCCGAGACTCCCGAATCGTCACCCCTGCGGCACTGGGATGTCCACCGAACGCCTCCAACATCTCCCGACAAGACGCCAATCCCTGATAGAGGTCGAACCCGCAGGTCGTCCGCGCCGAGCCTTTGGCCATACCCTGCTCGTTGATAGCCATGACGATGGTCGGACGCTGAAATCGATCGACCAAGCGTGCCGCGACGATACCCACCACCCCGAGATGCCACTTCCGAGAGGCGAGTACGAGTGCGGGTGGCAATTCTCGATCCTCCAACGAGGCCAGCGCCTCCGCCATGATCTCCACTTCGATACGCTGCCGCTCTCGATTCAGCTGCTCAAGTCTGTCTGCCAACTGCTGCGCCTCGGCTGGGTTGTCGGTCGTCAACAACCGCACACCCAACATCGCATCGTCCAATCGCCCTGCGGCATTGATGCGTGGAGCGAGCTTGTAGGCGATCGTCTCCGCCGTACAGTCCCGCGTCACTCCCGCCGCTTGCTTCAACGCCCGAACGCCGCAGCGCGCGCCACGCGACAACTGGGCCAACCCTTCGCGCACAAAGTTTCGGTTCTCATCGTGCAAGGGTACAACGTCGGCGACCGTCGCCAAGGCCACGAGATCAAGCAAGGACTCCAGCGGCACTCCGACAACTCCATATCGCAGCTGGTAGGCCTGAGCGACTTTGTAGGCCAGCGCTGCGGAACAGAGGCCCCGAAATGGATAGAGGGCGTCGGCTCGATAGGGGTTGAGAACTGCCGTAGCCGGCGGCAATTCCTCATCTGTTTGGTGATGGTCCGTCACTACCACATCCATGCCGAGCTGAGAGGCTAATGCAATTTCCTTATGCGAAGTCGTGCCGCAATCGGACGTCACCAACAGCGAAATACCTTCGTCATGCAGACGCTGCACGGCGCCGAGATTGAGTCCATAGCCTTCGCGCATACGGTGCGGGACATAGGCGCGAACCTGTGCGCCCAAGCTTCCGAAGAAGGATAGATACACACTGGTCGCCGTAATTCCGTCGACATCATAGTCGCCGTAAAAGCAGATCGGCTCCTGAGACGTCACGGCGCGATGCAACCGTTCTACCGCCTGCTCCATATCGGGGATCAAGAAGGGATCATGTGGCGTCTGCAGTGACATCCATGTCGCCGCTTCATCCGGCGTGGTCACGCCACGAGCCAAGAACAGCGATGCGGCGGCAGGAGAAATCGAAAGGGCCTGGGATAATGAAGCCCGCTGAGTCAGATTAACGTCACGGAAGACCCAGAGCTTGGACTTCATGAAGACCTCTTGAACGATTTTAAGTATCGACCGATGCTAACTATCTGAGAATTAAAGGGATACTAGTCTCTCAGCCCTGAGTTGTCAAACTGGAGAACGTGAAGTCACGCCGGTGACGGACAGAGGTCGGATCACAAACATCGGATTGTGATGAGAGGAAGGAAGACAATTGAGGGGTCCACCCGACTGCTGGTGTTACTCCCCCCCTTTTTGCACGTAGTTCTTGACGAATTCTTCTGCGTTCGTTTCGAGGACATCGTCGATTTCATCAACCAGCTTATCGATATCTTCTTTCAACTTCTTGCCGGCCTCGACGACCTTCGGATTAGCCTTGACCTCTTCCTTCCCCTGAGGCTCCCGCCTGGGTTCCTGCTTGCGCTCTTGTTTCTCCATCCGAGCACCTCCCGTGATTCAGGGAAACTCTCGTGGATCAGCCACCAGCGTGATCCCTTTGGATTTACCTTACTCCACGATTCTTTCAGCCGTCAAGCCAGGGGGAGAAAATGAATCGTCTTCCGTCTCACCCTCCACGAAAGACCCGTCACATTCAATGCCTGAGATGTCTCTCCTACTTTACGATGAGCGACACAATGAGGAGCGCCACAATGTTGATAACCTTAATCATCGGATTGATCGCCGGACCGGCCGTATCCTTATAGGGATCGCCGACCGTGTCGCCCGTTACCGCAGCCTTGTGAGTATCCGTCCCCTTCTTGCCCTGCTCTTCAATAAACTTCTTGGCATTATCCCAAGCACCACCGCCGCTCGTCATCGAGATCGCGACAAACAAACCGGTGACGATACTGCCGACGAGCATGCCGCCCAATGCCTGCGGCCCCAGGACCACGCCAACCACAATCGGAGAAATGACCGGAATCAATCCCGGCACCATCATCTTCTTGATCGCCGCCTGCGTCACGATATCCACGCAAGTCCCATATTCCGGCTTGCCTGTTCCCTCCATGATCCCTTTAATCGTCCGAAACTGCCTTCGCACCTCTTCCACCACCATGCCGGCCGCTTCCCCCACCGCTTTCATACAGAGCGCGCCGAAGATAAAGGGCAGCATCCCGCCCAGAAAGAGTCCGACCAGAACTGAAGGATTAGAGAGATCAAATGTGCTCGCTCCAGCCCCTTTTGCCACTTCACGCGCATACTCGGCAAAGAGCACCACTGCTGCGAGGCCGGCCGATCCGATCGCATAACCCTTGGTCACCGCCTTCGTCGTGTTGCCGACTGCATCCAATGGATCGGTGATGTCCCGCACCTCTTTACCCAGGTGGGCCATCTCTGCGATACCACCTGCGTTGTCCGTGATTGGACCAAACGCATCGATCGCCACCACAATGCCGGCCATCGACAACATCGACACCGCCGCAACCGCCACGCCGTACAAACCGCCCGATGTCGCGCCGCCGCAGATCCAATAACTTGTGAGAATCGCCGCTCCGATCACCACCACCGGCCAGGCTGTTGCTTCCATTCCAACCGCCAATCCGGCGATGATATTGGTCGCATGGCCCGTTTCACTGGCCTTGGCAATAGCCTTGACCGGCTTATAACTCTTGGAGGTGTAGTAATCGGTGATAAAGACGAGGGCCAGGGTCACAGCCAAGCCGATCAAGGCCGCAATGTAGTAACTCAACCCGCTCACGCCACCCACACCATCCATAATCGAAGAGGTCACGGGAAAGAAGGCAATTGCCGCAATACCGCCAGCCACAAACAGGCCCTTGTAGAGCGCCGTCATGATCCCGCCGCCCTCACTCACCTTCACGAAGAAAATACCGATGATTGTGGCGAAGATCGTGACGCCTCCAAGAGCAAGAGGATACAGAATCGGTGCGCTGACTCCCTTAAATAGTGTAAAAGCCAAGACCATCGCCGCCACTGTCGTCACGGCGTAGGTCTCGAAGAGATCCGCGGCCATGCCGGCGCAGTCACCGACATTATCGCCCACATTGTCCGCAATGACAGCTGGGTTGCGAGGGTCATCCTCCGGAATTCCCGCTTCGACTTTCCCAACCAGATCGGCGCCGACATCCGCTGCTTTCGTATAGATCCCTCCACCCACACGGGCAAATACCGAGATCAAACTTCCGCCGAATCCAAGGCTCAACAATGCATGGATCGCCTTCTCCTGCCCCGCAAACTCCGCGGCCAGTGCGTAAAAGGTCGTGATAGCCAGCAAACCCAAGCCGATCAATAAGAGTCCCGTCACCGCTCCGCCACGGAACGCCACGGTCAGCGCAGAATTCATCCCCTTATGGGCAGCCTGGGCCGTCCGCACATTCGCCCGCACCGCGATAACCATTCCCACGTACCCGGCCAGCGACGACGCGCTCGCCCCGATCAAGAACCCAACTGCAGTTAGCACGCCGAATTTGTCGGAAAAGGCCCCCGCTCCCCACAACAAAGCGAACAACACAGCGGCAACGACGGCAACGGTCTTATATTGACGGTTCAAATAGGCGCTTGCGCCTTCCTGGATGGCCTTGGCAATATCCTGCATCTTTTGGTTGCCTGCATCGAGTTTGAATACCCACATGGCCAGATATAGGCCATAGGCAATGCCGGTGACCGCCGCGATCAATGCAAACGTAATGATGACTGAGTCGCTCACAGTGCTCTCCTCCCAATGAATTCAAGGGCTCGTTATGTCACACGGTTCCCTCTGGCTTCAACCCATCAAAAGTACGTGTGGGGGGAAAACCGCAGGGTGGTGCAGGTTGAGTCTAACGGGTAACTACACGAAAAGTTGGGCCATTCTATACAGATGACGAGAGAGGATCAAGACAAAAGACAGAGGCATCTTGTTGAACGCCCCATCATCCTAGTATTAGATCTAGAGCCGCACCGGATGCCTCAAGCGGGATCGGGTGTACCGACGTAGGAAACGTTGCAGGGAGGAGCTGGCGTGGACGGGACATTACAATCAGCAGAGGCCTCCGTCAGGTTATGAGTCACGGAATCTCTCATGATAGGATATGCCACGAGCTGGAGAGCCACGAACTGACCAACATCGCCACCAAGACCCTTGCTGCCGATCATCGGTCTGGCCGCGTCGGCTCACCAAACATCGCGCAAAGGAGGAGGAACACATGCCGGCCATTGAGAAGTCCATTGAAGTCAACGTACCTGAGTATACCGCCTACGCTCAATGGACCCGCTTTGAAGAGTTTCCTCAATTTCTAGAAGGTGTGAAAGAAATCAAACAGCTGGATGCCAAACGGTTTCATTGGACATTAGAGATTGACGGTCAGCACCAAGAATGGGATACGGAGATCACTGAACAGGCGGCGGACCAGCATCTCGCGTGGAAGAGCAACGGGAGAGTCATCAAGAGATGGGCCGTGACATTCCACCGACTCTCGGCAGCTAGGACGAAGGTCACGCTGCAAATGGAATATGATCCTGAAGGTCTCGTTGAACATGCAGGAGATACATCGGAAGCGATGTCTTCGCGAGTCCAGGGAGATCTGGAGCGATTTAAGACATTCATCGAACAGCATTGGGACCCGGGTAATCGCGAGTCAATCTTCGAACACTTCCCTTTCTAGATGAAGGAAGTGATTTGAAGAGACTCCCCCACACACCAACCGAGTTTTGCATCATACCGGAGCTTCCGGATCAAGCCACGCACTTCTTCTCCGGCATCTGCCATCTCCGGCCGACAGCATCAGTCCTTGAAGACATCCGGATACACCTGTTTCATACACGCCTGGCAGACACCATGACTGAACTCAACCTCTGAATGGTCCTGAATATACGCTTCCAATTGTTGCCAATCCCCAGCATCGGTCCGCACCCTCTTGCAGCTGGCACAGATTGGAATAAGCTTGCGTAACACCTTGACCTCTCGCAACGCTTGTTCGAGTTCTTGTGTACGCGTCAGCAGCTGCTGCTCTCTCGCCTTGCGCGTGATCCGTTCTTCTCGTAAGGCAAGGGCCGAAGACACGCGGGCAACAAGTTCCACTGAACTGACTGGTTTACGAATATAGTCCATCGCCCCGGCCCCAAAGGCTGCGAGGAGATCCTTCTCCTCGGTCTTCGCTGTCACAACGATGATGGGAATATCTTGAAGGCGTTCGGTTTTTGTAATTCGTCGGCACGCTTCAAGCCCGTCCACACCGGGAAGCATGATATCCATGAGGATGAGATCAACCTCGCCCGTCCGCTGTCCAGCTTCAACCTGGCCTAAAATTCTCAAAGCGGCCTCAGCAGTATCGGCAACGATCAGCGATTCGTAACCGGCAGCTCGAAGCCTGGTCGATAGCAGATCTTGTTCGTCTCGCGAATCATCCACAATCAAAATGACCACGATGTTCCCCCTTTACTGTTACCTTCTTTCCGATACCATCAGTGCCGGATATGAATGCCGTCAGAAGGAACAGCTCAATTCCCCTGCCGCGCATGATCGAGCGCCTTGACCATGGTCAAAAGGCGGGTCCTTACCTCTTCGGAAATCTCGGTGAATTGAACTCCCATCCCTGGAAAAAACGCATAGTGCTCCTCCCTAGGCCTGATCCAGGCTACTTTGCCTTGCGCGGTGATCGGTTCGGTCGGATCATCAGGCAGGAGAAGTTTCAGCGTCAGGACCGTACCTAACTGAGGCGGTACGGAAGTCTCGACGAAGATTCCGCCTCCACCGATCTCGCAAGTGACACCGTTGAAATGTTTCTGGTCCGATGTCACATAGGCCACCTTCGCCGCGAGACGACTACGAGGGTAATTCCGGGCTGCATGATGGGATTGAGTCTCTTCGACAATGCCGTGAATGAAATCTATGACAGCGTCCCACGACACCACCCCCAACGATTCGCCAGTCGGGTCGAGCAACTTCATTGTTTCTGTTCCGCTATCCAACCCCAAAACTTTTCCCCGGTGCCGCAATGAGATCTTAACGGGCAGCTTGACCATGATCCATCCTCTCGGTGGGAAAGGAACTCGCCCGCACGTTTCGTGCACGTCCACAATTCATCACGGATCCCTCGCCCTGAGTTTCACCAGAATGCCTCCTTCTCGGCGACTCTGGGAAATTGGCTGCGAATCACCCTCGACCTATCGTGAGTGCCTAGATATTACGCTCAGTGCGTCGCGAGTTCCATAGGGGATATTGACCCGAGCTTACAGGTTTACGCAGATAGGCGACTTTGTTATAGTGCGCGGCGGAGGAGATGTCAGTGGGCGTGGCGCCGGATTATATTTTGATAGAGGGGCAGACGTTCAGTAAGGCGAAGCTGTCGCTCGACAACCACGTCTACAAAAACTGCGCGATCGATGACTGCGACATCTATTTCAGCGGTGGGCAATATGAGCTCCTCGACACCCACATTACAAACTCACGCCTTATCCTCAACCACCCGGCCAAGGGTATGTACAACGCCGTCCAGATTTTCAAGATGAAGTCGCCGGGCTCCAGCATCATCGCTGAATAGCGGGTGTGAAAGTTCGGAGTTCCTGGTTCGAAGTTCCGAAAACCTCGAACATCGAACCCGGACTTCCAACTGTAGATCACGACGTTATTTGACTGCAACATTCTCCGTGTACTTGACGATCTCGATCGGCAGGAAGATTGGGTCTTGCGATCCAGAGGAGGACTCGGCTTCGACACGTTGCAGGAATGGGGCTGGGCCTGTGATCGGGGAGTAGTTGAGCGTCACCTCAACATCGAATGTCTTGGTGTCTTTCGGCGTGGGGAACGAAAAGTTTTCGATACGCAGCTCTTCCGGCTTCAAGACCGTGTCCTCTAGGACCTTGACCGCCTCAAAATCAAAACTGGTCTTCTGGCCATTGGCATCCTGATAGACCCTGCCATAGACTCGCTTGTCGGTAAAGACCGTTCGTAGATTCTTTCCTTTGATATCCAGATCCAGCACTACGGTTGCCCAGGCAGGATGGGTCGTCGGCAAATTGTGCGGAACGAGACTTTGCACCTTCACCGTGATGATGGTTTTTTCACCTTCGATTTTTGTTTGGATGTCCAGCCTGGCCGCTTCCTGGCGGAGTTTACCGATCCGACCGGGAAATGTATGGTTCGCCACCTTGCGTTTTTTCTCGCCGTTCGCGGACTCACCGATCTGCTCCGGCATATGACAGGTTTGGCACTCTTTGCCGGACTTCACGGCCTTGCTCTGATCCCAGTTCCCCAACAGATCGTTGGCCTTGCCTAAGTTTACGGCGGACGGGACCGATTGGTGACAATTGAGGCAGAGATCGGACTTGTGAAACAGCCCCAGCTCCATCGACTGGTGTGCGCGGTTCTGAACTGAATCCTTATAGGGGCCGTAGATCGTCTTGCTTTCGAGTTCGTACTTGGGTTCCGGCGGTTGTTTCGTTCGATCGACCTGCTTGATCAAGTGGCATTGTGCGCAAGCCACCCCATCCAGAGACGGGTCGCCGGCCTTGGCCTGATCAATGAAGAGCTGGACCTTATCAGAAAATTCCCGCACGTGCGGAGCATGGCAGCGAAAGCACTGGGCTTTGTCCTTTCCTGCCGGCGAAGACAGGAACGCGTCGAGAGAGGCTCGGAAGGCCGGAGAATGGATCGAACGCGAAAGCGGAGAGGTTTCCCACTCCTCAAACACGCGTTCATGGCAACGTTTACACTTACTGGAGCTTGGAAAGACCTGTTCGATGGCATTCTGCGACAGAGCCAGTTCTTCTGCGAACGTGCCCCGCTCGAGCCAGGGAGCGAGAACCACCACAACCACCATAATAGCCGCAGCAATTCCGATTTTCAGAATGGTCGAACCTCGCACCATCGTCCTATCCTTCTACCCCAAGAATACCAATCAAGATGCTCAAAAAATCCATCCAGCAAAGCCTTCCAATTCTCTCTACCTCTCTTTAGGGGAGCGGCCAAGGCTGCCCTTTACTGCGCGCATCGAACGAGCACAGTTTCACCGTGCGCGTTCTGCGAGCAAGAAGGGCACCTGGCCACTCCCCCCATTTTTTTCAGCATCCTGTTAGAGTGATTTGACCCGGTACGTCAGAAGACGAGGTTGCGTATACTCATCGAAAATTTTCTTCGCGCTGTCCCGTTCTTTATCGGTCGCCAAGGTCGCAAGATACTTTTCCTTAAGCGTAGGTTCGGGCGTCGGAATCAACGCATAGTTCAACACCACCTCAACAGAGGCAGCCGTCGATCCGACCGGGATCGCAAGGGAAAAGGGGACTTTTCTGGTATAGCCTCCCTTGATGAACGGTTCAGGAATCGGACCTCTGAGAATCTTGTCATAGGGCAATCCGAACTGTTTGGTCTCTTCCTTCAGCACTTTGCCTTGCGCATCCTTGACGGTCACGATCAAATAAAATTGCTTGAGCACAGGGTCGCCGTCGGGAAAACTGTGAGGGAGACTGCCGATTCTCACCAGCGCAGTCCCTTCCACCAAAGTTGACGATGTGGTGGTCTCAAGATCCACGCGAGGCATCCATTCAGCCTGAAGATTTCGATTCTTGAGGATCGTCCCGGAGACGACCACCCCGCGGAACCAGTGCCGGCCGATGGCGCGTGTCATGGCGCCACGCTTGGAAGTTGAACTACCGGTCGACGGTTCCATATGGCAGTCTTGGCACACCGTCCCCTGCAAGATTTCACCGGGCAGATCCTTCTGCGTCACATCCTTCACCTTATCGAAATGACAAGAGGCGCAGTAGTTCGCGCCACGGAATAGTTCGGATTGAGTCGCCGGATGGACAAGATTCTCCTCCGGATCCGCATAGGGCCCATAGATCATCTTGCCAGGCTCGATTTTGAACGAGGGCGGAGAGTTCGGTGTCTGCTCAACCTGCTTAATCAGATGGCAGGAGGCACAACCGATACCTTCCACTTGCGGCTTACCTGACAATATCTGGGTCACAATTTTCTCGGTATATTGAGGAAACACGGTAGTCGACGGCACGTGGCAGGCGAGACAACGGCGACGCTCGTCGGTCGTCGGATTGGTCTGCAGCCAGACCCCCAATACTGTACGGAAGACCGGCGACTCCAGCGAGGTGCCATGCAAAAGCGCAGCGTCAACCCTGCCGAATGTTTTGAGGTCCGGCGTCTGTTCTCGCGCACCTTTCCATTCTTCATAGTGCCGATCATGGCATTGCTTGCAGTCTTCCGATCGAACGAATATCTTTTCGATATCCGCCACCCAGTCGGCTGCAGTCTGAGCCTCTGCCTTCTGCGCGATCGCGCGGCCATGATACAGACCAATGATACCCACCATGAGCGCGAGGAAGACGCCTGCAGCGATTCGTGCTGAGTACCGTTTACGATGGGCCATCTTCAATCCCGCTTACATCCGACGAAATGGAAATTGACCCCCCACCCTACTGGATCGCCTGGATCCGCCGGCTCATAGGTACCAACGGTGAAGTTACATTCCCTCATCCCCCGCTTGATCGCTCGCCCGAAATCTATCATGTTTCTGATTTCCGTCTTGTCGATTTCCTTGATGATGGATCTGACCTTGATGCCGGCATAGTCGGCACGCGAACTCCCGATCACTTCGAACACCGCAACGCCCTGTGCCCGTTCGAGTTTCAATTCTTTCTTGATGTCCTCGTTCACGTCTCCGACGATCACGCCGAACTCTTCTCCCAATCGCCCTGCTTCATCCACAGTCATCGGTTCCTGATTTGCTGCAGTCGCCGACACCGGCGCCGGCACGATATAACCCAGAAGCCCTATCCACAGACTGCCATATAAGGCGAAGGCCCTTCCACTCCGAAGGGCCCTCGTCTGCGCGCTGACAGAATTGATCCGAATATCCTTCAAAGTTCACGCCCCTCATCGAATTGCGATCTCAGCGAACTATCACCTTATAAGGGGTGGGTGGGATGATCCCAACTGCGCGCATCGTTCCTACCCGCCCACCCACTGGCACGCCGAGACATGCCATTTGCTCAAGCGAGGGCCTCCGATTTCTCATGCCTTTCTTAGGGGGGAGTGGCCAAGGCTGCCCTCGACTGCGCGCATCGAACGAGCACAGTTTCACCGTGCGCGTTCTGCGAGCAAGGAGGGCACCTGGCCACTCCCCTCCCCTTCTTAAGCCGCGCGTTGCGCGAGCAAGGGATCGTCCCAGCTACCCCGCCTCATTTTTCAGCATCTTGCTAGAGTTTTGCGACCGGATCGATGATGAGCTGAAACCATGGCGCGACAGCTTTCTGTCCATTCCGTTCCTTGTTTTCACCGTTCCACACAGCAAACGACACGGTTTGCACTCTTCCCGGAATCAGTTTGGCTTCGTTCTCCTGCTCTTCACTCACCAAAGGTCTACGCATCACGACATGCCACACACCATCTTTCCACAGAGCCTGTCCTTGAACTCGACCCTGCTTCTCTTTTGTCGTAAGAGTACTAAAGCCGCCGCCGATCAAATCTTCGACAGAAGAGACCCGACGAGGAATGACTTCAAACGTCCGTACGCCGTCACGAGCTTTCTCGGATGTCTTGGCGGCCCGTCGATCGATATCGCTCTGCCAATCAGCCTTCCAATGCCAGATATTGATGTAGTGATCAAGTTGGCCCATGCAGAAAAATGCAGGAGCATCGCCAAGCGGCAACCCGATCGCAACGCCGTCGCGAAAGGTCCCCGGTGTCAGTCGATCGTTCTTCGTATTGTCCTGCCATTCGAGCAAAAATACGATCTCGGTTCCGTTGTGGAGAGACCGGATCGTCAAGGCTCGCGCGGTCGGCTCAGGCCAAACCGGCCTGGTAATCACCTGACCGCTTAATGGAAGCGTCATCGGGGAGATGTTGGCCCAGGAGGGATCTTCAGGCCCGACAGGCAATGGGCCCTCGACATGGCGCGCACGAATGATCATCCCCTCGGAGCTGACGAGGGGCACGCCAAAGCCCACTAAAACGCCAGCGACAATGAGAACAAGGAGAAACAAGACCACGATCGGGCGGGAAGAAATCTTCGTCGTCGTACGCACGATGCAAGATCCTCGGATGACCGGCGCGAGCGCATTACGATAGGCTCAGACTACCACTCAGCCCGAGCAGGCCAATCCGACTGCGCTCAGTTGCTACCAGAGTTTCACGCGGCGGATTTTATTTTCGCCCCGTTCGCAGATGTAGAGATAGCCCTGGGAATCCAGCGAGAGTCCGACTGGAGAGTTGACGACGGCCTCGACTCCGAGGAGTCCATCTCCATGCTTCGCAGTCCCTGACGACTCTTTCGCCACAAAGCGCGCGGCTCCGCAGCCACCCATATTCTTGTCTTCGTAGCCGCTGTCTCCGTTGCCTGCGACCGTCGTAATCACGCCGGTCGCAACGTCCACCTTGCGCACGCGGTGATTCATCGTGTCGGAGATGTAGAGATTGTCCTGTTGATCGACCACCACCGCTTCCGGCGCATGGAGCATGGCTCTGATCGCCGGCTTGTCGTCACCGTCGTAGCCGTACCGGCACACACCGGCCACGGTTGAGATCATACCGCTGTCGTGATCGATGCTGCGGACTCGATTACTGCCCTTATCGACGAAAAGAACGTCGCCTTTCCCATTGACCGTCAAGCCAACGACATCGTAGAGGCGGGCTTCGAGCGCGGGTTTCCCATCGTCAAGGTACATGGACATGTCCAATCCGTCTGAACAGACCGGCATAAGCCAACCATGGTCGTCGCTGAAATCGATGCCGATCGCATCGCCAGAAAGTACGACCAGATTCCGTGCAACGAGAGGCTGCTCGCGGGCCTCGTCTTCAGCCGTCCAGGTCCCGGCCACGGTCGTGACCATGCCTGTCCTGGGATCGTAACGGCGGATTCGGTGCGCCTGAGTGTCGGCGATATACATCACATCGTTGGGGTCGAAGGCGATGGCGGCAGGCCAGGTGAGATTGACCGCGAGGGCTGGACCATCTCCGTTGAATCCATGCTGCCCGGTACCGATGATTGTGGTGATGATCCCGGTCTCATGGTCCACTTTTCGGATGCGGTTACTTCCGGAATCGCAGATATAGAGATCATTGCGGGAATCGAACGCGACGTCGAGCGGCAAATAGAGGCCGGCTTCCCCACAGAGGCCTTCGTCGCCGCTATAACACGTTTCGCCGATACCGGCGAAGTTATGGAGCGTGCCTTCCTGGAGATTCACTCTTCGGATACGATCGGACCCGGACTCGGCAAAATAGAACCAGGTCTCATCCTTGTCGAGTGCGGCATGGTGAGGCAGCGGAATCCCCGACTTGACCGCACGTTTTCCATCGCCGGTACTCCTGGCCTTCCCGTTGCCTGCGAACGTTTCAATATAGCCGACCGTAAGCTGAAGCTCGGTTTCCATATACCTGTTACCCTATTCCGGCTGGCTAGCCGCGTGAAGCAGAATGAACCGGCGCAGCCGGCTGCTCCACGGAAGCCGCTACCTTCACCGTGGGATCCGAAATCGTCTGCTGCGGAGCGTCCGCCATCTTCTGCTCGGCCGCTTGGGCTTCGGCTTCAATCGCATCCGCCTCATGCACGGACTTCTTGAAACCCTTGATCGCTTTGCCGAACCCTTCCCCCAATTGAGGCAGTTTGCCGGCACCGAAGATGATCAGCACGATGAAGAGGATCAGGATCAACTCTGTAAAGCCAAGACTCCCAAACATGGTGTGTTCCTCCGTATGAATGGGTCAATCAGGTTGCACGGCTGTCTCTTTACTCCGCTTAGAAAATCGTTCCTTCAACCGCTTCCGCGCCTGCTCGGCCTGCTCGAACATCTTCGCCTTGTCATAGACGCTGATTAAGTTGTAGTAAGCCAGCGGCTCATCGGGATTCTGCTCGACGGCCTCTTCCATGACCTTAATGGCGAGGTCCGTCTTCTTGTGATTCAATGCCAGTTCCATCAGCTTGAAACTGCCCTCCAGATGCTTCGGGTCCAGTTCGAGCGTGCGAATATAGCATTGGATGGCCATATCAATCGTGTTGTAGTCCGAGACCTGGGGATTATCGAGTTCGACGTAGACCCCCGCAAGATTGTACCAAGCCATGGGATCGTCCGGCGTAATTTCCACGAGACGCTCATAAAACTCTTTGGCTTCCATGAACTTCTTCTTGTCGGCATAGACCCGCCCAAGATTGAAGAGAGCCAGCACGTCGTGGGGAAACACATCGAGTGCGTGTTTGAACTCAGCTTCCGCTTCGTCCGTCATGGCTTTCGTCGCGTAGATCGTACCCAAATTCGAGTAGTACATCGCGAGCGACCGATTCATCTCTGAACGAAGTCCCTCCGCCATCTCTATCGACTTCTTGACCTCGACGAGCGCATCATCCATCCGGCCCTTGCTGAAATACAGCTCGCCCAAGCGACAACGAGCCTGGAAATCGTCGGGCTCGGTCGCCAAGAGCTTTTCAATCTCGGCGATTTCTTCATCGGGAGTCAGTGGCTGATCGCCGGGATCGACGATGGTTTGGCTGTGTTCAGAAGCAGACGCGGTTGGTTCGTTCATACAATTCCCTATAAGGCAACGGTCCGTTATATATGTCCCCCCGCCAATGAGTCCGGTGTGCGGACCATGGGAGCGTTCGCAGCCGGCGCAGAATCCGTCGCATTACGCCGGTACCGGTCCATGGTCAAGAGCAGAGCGCCAAGCACCACCATGAGCGTCAGATTCGAATACAGAAGCGCATACCCCGCAATAAACATCAATCCAAGACCATATCCGGCAAGTCGTCCCATGCTGAGCAACTTAATGACCGTATACGACCAACACAACAAGCCTGTCATATACAACGCAAACGGGAGAAAGAATGTGTAGCCCATGCCGAACTGAAAAATCCAGCCGATGCCGTCTGCCGCCTTACGGATCCCATCAGCCATCCCGGGGTTAAATCGATTGAGTAGATAATCCAAGAACAGCATGAGTGTAAACACGGATCCGGCAGTCGCCCAAAACCAGATGGCACGCCGGCGTTGCCGCTGATTGCGGGTCCGAAACGAGACGCCCCGGCCATAGGCCCACATGACCAGAATGCTGGACAAGACTAACAGTCCTTCGCCTCCACGATGGGCCTCATACACCAATGGTGGAGCCTCCGTAGTGCCGACAAAACTATAGATGGTGGACACGATCTGGTAATACAACCAGCCGCCGATTCCCAGGAGATAGGTGATACCCATCGCGCGATGCGACCAGTCTGTGTGAGTAGAAAGATATTCCACCATCAGACAGATCAACACGACCAGCGCCACTAAGTTATAGATTGCGGAACCCAGAAAGGCAGGGGGAATCAATAAGAAGCCTATTGTCAGGAGGAGCAAGAGCGCAACACAGGGAATGACAATCTTGTTCAATCCCGCAAATCCACGACCAGCCACCCGATTGACGACTGCCACACCCAGAGCAAGAAAGAGCAAAATGGCTACGACATTGAGCAGCCACTGCCCGATCTGTGTCAGGGCGGTAAAGGTCGGAATAATCCACTCATGCTCCTGCGCCATCTTGCTGAGGTGCATGCCCAAGCGTGAGACAAGCCGATACAGGATGAGTTCCGAGAAGGAGACGATCAACACGAGCTTGATCGTGTACTGAAACAGGAGGGACTGATCGCCAATCCTCCCTGTAATTCGGTCGACGGTGGGATTTGTGGCCATCATTCCGTCCATCCTCGAGGGAGTTGCCAATTATACCGACTGGAAAAAGACAGGGTCAATCTGCGATGGGGCTGGGCCATCACGAGCCCGCCGGCTGCGGCACGCCTACTTCCTGAGCCTTGGCCCTCGCGATATACAGCAATCCGTCGGCCATCGAATAGTTGAACGGCAACTCACACACCACTTCGCTGACCTTCTCGTAGACATGTTGATACAAGCGTTCCGCTTCGTCCGGCGTCATGCCTTCCGTCACTTCGTAGAAGAATCCCAGGCTCAGGTCCTCTGCCGACGGACGCATGATGCGTCTGATTCCATAGCCGCCGGGGTCGCTCATGATCGGCGCTTCTTTTTCCAAATCGAACAGGCAAGGCTGGCAAGAAAACCCGTACGATCCGTGCAGCCGCTCGTTTTCCACGATGAAATTCATCGTCTCCCGAGCTTCTTCTTCCTTCTCGGTCGGGAACCCGACAATGATGTAGCAATGCACGGCGATCCCCAGATCGACACAATCAGCAGCAATGCGCCGCACCCACTCCTGCTTGATCCCTTTCTTCATGAAGTCCATGACGCGCTGATTGAACGATTCCAATCCAAAGACGATCTTCAGGCATCCCGCATCCCGCATCGACGCGAGTAGCTCACGGGTCAGATGCTTCTCGAAGCGCATCTCGCAGGTCCATTTGATATCCAGCTTCCTATCGATAATCTGCTGGCACAACCGCTTGGCCGGCGAGAGAGCCACGCACTCGTCGGTAAAGAAGAATCGTTGCGCCCCATACCGCTGCTTGAGCCATTCCAATTCCTCAACAGTCCTTCCCGGTTCTTTCTGTCTGAAGTTCTGGTGATCCAGCGTAAGAGCACAAAATGCACAGTCTTTGTAGTAGCACCCTCGTGAAAACTGCACCGGCAACACCGGCTCCGGTGATAAGTACAATCCGAGCGGGAACCCGTCGTAGTTGGGAGCCGGTAGCTGGTTGATGTTTTCGGAATAAAAGGGCTGGTTGACCGTAATCTTTCCGTTCTGCCGATAAATCAAGTTCGGGACTTTGCTGAAATCCTTTTTCCCCGCCATCTGATTGACGAGTTCGAGCAACGCGGTTTCGCCCTCGAACACAATGATATCGTCGGTCAGCTCAAAGAGATTCGGACAGCGTCGCACATTATCGACCAGTCTGGTGAAGATGCTGCCGCCGATGGTCAGATGGATGTTGGGAGCGGCTTCCTTGATCAACCGGCAGAGCGTCAGCCCAGGGATAATCTGCGAGGTTGCCGTAATCGACACACCGATCAAGTCCGGCTGATCACCGATAATCGACTGCACGAAATGCTCACGAAAGAGCCGGATATAGGGGTTTTGGCTCTCATCCCTGATGATCTTCATCAGATCTTTGGATGAGTAGATGGAATAGTTGCCAAACTGATTATCGACGACCGTCAGTCGAGTCGGGAAATAGAGTGTGGAGAGCACTTCCAGCCATTTGTCGATAAGAAAGAGGCTTTCCTTATAGGTTTCGAGATCGTAAAATCCCTCTCCGCGAAGCGTCTCCTTTGCCGGCTCAATCCGATCGATAAGATAGGGGAAGCGGTCCAGCGACTCCACGATTCTCGCCAAATGCTCGGCGCTCCCCGGCCCAGTTTCTCCAGTGTGTTCCCGCTCGAGCGCTCGTTGTTTATCGACCAATTCTTGATAGAGATCTACTCCATACGAATGGGTGACCACCCGATCCAAGAGTTCGATCCCAAGATCACGTTGAGAGACATTGGTCACCCCACCCTGAGCCAGAAACCCCGTCAACGAGGGGAGACTCAGATAGGGCTGTGACGGATGCCACGTTGGAGGAAAGAGCAGTGAAATTTTCATGCTGATTTCTCACCAACTGGGGAAGAAATAAGATGATTTCCCAATACCTTCAGATTCTTTTTATACACTCCGATCTCGGCCAAATGCAACCATCAGAGGCCCGTCTCAGTCAAACAACACAAAGGGCAGCGCGTGCGGAGGCACGCGCTGCCCTTGGCGGTGACGCGACGCGCGGGGGGGCTTAGAGCCAGGTGACGCGTTCGGCGGGCCGAATGTAGATCGGCTCTTCGACCTGAATGCGCGCCACTTCCTTCCCCGACTTATTGAACCCCAGCACGGTATCGTTGTACATCTCAAAGCGCTTCCCGTGGATCTGGGTCTC
>CBDDRB010000004.1:0-183009 GCA_965232965.1 uncultured bacterium | reverse complement strand
CCCGCTCCCAGGACCGGTCCGGATACTCCCCCAAGGGATTGCCCACTTCGATCACCGGCTGCAGCGCCGTCAACGCCAGCACCTGATCCGCCACCGCCACCGCCGCCACCGTCCCCGCCGTCACTTTGAGAAACTGTCTCCTCGACAACAACATAAGATCCCCCTCCTCACCGTTGCGGGCTCTGCCCCAGCCCATCCACCTATGCGCCAATGATCGAGTACGTTAGCTTTGCTGAATTACACGGAGAGTTGCCCTTAGGGACAAACTGCCCATGACATCCGGATGAATGCATGACTAGGTCGTCGGGTCTGCACACTTTTTTTCCTCTCGTCATGGGCCTTCTTTCTTCGCAATATGCGCACCAAATTCAAATAGATCCAATGCGTTCGAGAAAAAGTGTGTTAAGTAATTGAATAGTAATATTAAAACTGTCTCTACGATCTTTTATTGAGAATAAACCCGTTATATTTGGCTGAGTACCTGCTGTATCATGTGATAAACGCTAGACCGCTAACAGAGAAGCAAACATTTGGTAAATCAAGAGCTTGGTTTGCCATATTCTGAAGTTACTTTTTGGTAGCGTTTGTGAACAATGAAACGGGGTAACGAAAAATAACGATAGATACCAACCGGCTAGATCTCTTGACAGCTTCGTTCTCGTATCAGTAATATCCCACGCCTCTAACGACTGTTGTTCGAGCGGGAATAGCTCAGTGGTAGAGCATCGCCTTGCCAAGGCGAGGGTCGCGGGTTCAAATCCCGTTTCCCGCTCCAGCATCTCGTGTTCTTCTCAATATGCTCTCCTCTCCCTATGCATTCTGCATAGAGCCCCACCCTGACTCCCGATTGAGTACTGCGTTCCACGAGTCGTGCCGATTAAGGGAAAAGTGGAATGGTTGCGGCTTAGCCATGTCCGATAGAATCGAGGCCGCAGGAATGGGATGCTTAATAGGCCGCGCGTATGAGGGATTGTAGCCGTCTCACCTGATCAGCTGCACGGGAAAGTTCGTCCGGGGTGAGCGGGGTTCGACTAAATCGTCCCTGCTGGTAGAGAGCGATCACATCGGCCACCATCGGACTGGCCGCTTTCCATTCTAGTTCGATCAGTCTGGCAAACTCGCTGGCCGTGGCGGTTCGAGGCTTGTTCACCCCATATTTCTCTACCGTGCGTATCATGCGAGCATAGAGTTGGACGATCGCATGCTGCTGGTGCGAAGTTGGAAGATGCGTGGTGGCCCAGAGGCCTATCCTATCCCGAAGCGTGAGAAGGAGTACGGCAAGGCCGACGACGATGACTCCCGTGACGAGTCCCAGCATGCCAGGATGGAACGTTCGGGCCATATGCGTCAAGCGGCTCAAGATCTGACCTATCGGGACACTCAGCAACGAAACCCATTGATTCACTTTTTCACGCAACGCATCGCTGCCTTCTCGTACTCCATGAACGACTGCCAGTTGATCCTTCGCGCTATAGTGGACGAACAGGCGATCCCACTTCAGTCGAACCGATTCTCCGAGCTGACTCAGTGGCTCCCAGCGAGTAGGCGCAACGGCTGCGCTGACGGTGGGGGTTGGATCCATGGTGATCCAGCCGGAGCGAGGGAAATATACCTCGACCCAGGCATGGGCATCGCGCTGACGTACGGTGAAATAGTTCCCGTACTCGTTCCATTCAGTAGCCAGAAATCCGGTCACGAGTCGAGCAGGAATGCCTACGGTTCGCAGCATCACAACCATGGCAGTCGCGTAATGCTCACAGTACCCTGTTTTTCGCGTAAAAAGAAATTCCTCGAGCGGATGGCTGAGCATGGTCGTGTCGGCTTCTAGACTGTATCGATAATTCTCCAAGAGATGTTGCTGAATCGCCACCGTTCGCTCGAAGGGAGTCGTGGCTTGTTGACTGACGCGATACGCCAAGTCTGCGACCTGCTGTGATCCCATCGGCACTTGAAGATACTGGGAACGGATTGAGTCGGGGTAAGCCAGGGTCGGCGCGATGCGTTCGTCCGCAAAGAGCTGTGGAGCTTGGGAGGTGACGGAGTATCGGATACGGGAAGAAGGAGGAAATGGCAAATGGAGCCCGCTCATAGCATCGGTCTGTACAGTGAGAAATTCGCCGCTCACAAGTTCTGCAAATGGGGCAGCAAACAGGACCGCCGTGTCGAGCGTTTCCAGCAGGATGTCTTGGCGAATTGGTAAGGACTGGCTATTCGAAAGTCGGCTACCGGTTGGGCGAGCCAGGAATGTTCCATCAGCCACGAAGTTTAGCGAACGCCGCCGAGTTCCGCTGTGGCTCCATGATCGTCCGTTGTATTGATCGTAGGCAAGGCCCCTCAGGTAGAAGCGATCTTTCTCAACAGCAGGCTGGTCCGGCAATTCAATCCGCATAACGATCTGAGGATCTTGTTTGACGGATCCGATCGTTCCCAGATCGACTCGATCTGAAAACCCCGTGGTTCGTAGCGCCTCGCCGCTCGTCTTCTGCAGCACGCCCGCACCGATGCGAGGAATAAGAAAGAAAATGCCGAGCGTCAGAGCAACCGTCAGGACGGCGGTACCGTTCGTCAACCAAAAGAAGCGGTGGGTGATGCGGCCCGAGAGAATCGTGTGACAGGCCGCTGTGCTCATGGGTAAAGCCATAGCAGGGGTTTCGCTCGATTCCTGGGTCAAGTGATACAGCAAGAGTGTCCATACCGCTGCGAGCAAATACAGCAGAAAAACCGGAACATACCACGCATCAGTCGTCAGGGCCGCGGAGGCCAGGATGGCCATAAGACTAATCGCGTAAAGATGTCGATAGTCACGCCGCTGTTGAAGGGTGAGCAGTTTAACATCCAGCAGCACGATCAAAAAGTGGATACCTGCCGGGAGAAGGTCTCGTGATACCACCGTGAGATCAATCAGCAATATGACGAAGGATCCGATCAAGAGGACATTCCACAACGTCGGCGATACCGTAACCTGTGCCATCGCCTGTCGGACGAAACGAACTCCTCCTGCGTGAAGCATTGAGATCACGAGGATGATTGTCGTAGGGAGCACGAGCCAGATCGGGAGGCCCTGAGAAAACACGAGTCCGCTAAAGGCTGTGGTGGCAAGGAAAACTGAACTGAGCGCAAAAGCTTGATCAATAGGCATGTGTCAATTCTTCAAGTTGTGCAGCATGAAGCACCCGATCAGCTGGCATCACATTTGTGGATAATGTCTGGTCCGACCAGGGCACGATTGCCACGGTGTAGCCACGCTCGCCCTTGTCGGCGAACGGAGGCTCTCCGCCGTGATGGCCAACATTACTGGTTTCAGGTGACTGTCGTTTGCACAATGCCAACAGACGCAACATCGCCAAGAGATGAGCGGATCCTGATCCGAATCCCGAGTCTTCTGTCCCCACGATAAGTCGAACTGGGTAGGCCCGCTCCGTCAGCTGCCAGAGAAGTGAGGCCAAAAACGTCACGCTTCGCTCGAAGAGGAGGTCACGCTCCTCGGGAGCCACGATCGATAGGACAACTGTGATGCGTCGTTGATCCTCCGATTCAGTTTCCCGCACAATCAGCTGAGACGTTCGAGCAGTGGTCATCCAATGAATGGCTCGCGAGTCATCACCTGGCCGATACAGCCGGAGATTGTAGAGTTGAGTCCCGTGTCCTCGTCGTGGGAGGGATGCTCCTTGTCCGTCGCTGACCAATTCATCCACGAAGCGCAAGGTGAGCGGTTTGATGGAAGGACTGACGAGCAGGTGTGCTTCTGTGGCGTAGCGCCCTTTCTTGAGAAACAGGCCGAATGGGAATCGCGTCTGCGCTCCGATGCCCTCGAACCGGATCCAGCCCCGTTTCGTGGCAAGGAACGGATAGGAGAGGAGCACAGAACTCTGTGGGGGCAGGAGGTGAATACCGAGACCTCGGTCGACATCTTGTCCGTCGACGATATCGAGAAGACGCAGAGAAAAGCTTGGCAGATGCCGATTCCGGTTCGTGACTGAAAGTGTCAGAGTCGTCGGCTTGTTGGCCATGATGAGATCTGGCACATGACGATGAAATTCCAATCGCCGGAGACAGTGCTCCGAGAGCAATCCGGAAATCACGATGATGCTGAGCATCATCGCGAGAAGTAAGTAGAAGAGATTGTTGCCGGTGTTAATGGCAGCAAGCCCGATCCCGAACGTGAAGAGGAGAAACCTGGTGCCTTCAGATGTGAATCGAATCGACCGACGACGGGATAGACCACGGACCAAGGATATGGCTGAGAAATCATGGAGCTGGATGAGTGAGTGTTTCACGCGCATAGCTGATCCAATTGGCCAGCCGGCAGGCTATCAAAAAAATCACCCTTCTCATCCGTCCGACCCTGGCCCGATGTACCTTTTACCCTGCCACGGTACGACCATCCGTGAAGCGTATCGACGAGCAGATCATTCTTGAGCGTCCTTCGGGACAATCCTGGCGCTGTACCATGAGAGGGGACCATCGAGGTTCTCGCATGCGAGACTCAACAAGTCGTTTGACACTCTGCTAGACAGGAACCGGAATGGTCTCGACGATGTCGACGATCATGCGCTCCGCCTGTTCGAAGCTCTGTGTTCGCATACCATGGGCTCGATTCAGCATGACACGGTGGGACAGCACAATCGGCGCAAGTTCCTTGACGTCATCGGGAAGGCAATAGTCACGTCCACGGACGACTGCCAAGGCTTTGGTCGCTTTACTCAGCCCCAGTGCTCCGCGTGTGCTGACACCCAGAGACAGGAGTTCGCTCTGTCTGGTCGCTTGCACGATCGCAAGCAGATAGTCCGTCACGCTCTCTTCCATATGCACCTGATCCACGCGAGCTTGCAATGCCAGTACTTCACTAGCAGACAGTACCGCATCCAATGTTTCGGCAGGACGCAACGAATGTGGACGGTCGAGTACCTTCCTTTCTTCCTTGAGCGTGGGATATCCGATACAGAGGCGCATCAAGAATCGGTCGAGTTGGGATTCAGGAAGGGGGAACGTCCCATGATATTCGGCTGGATTCTGAGTGGCGATAACCATAAAGGGCTGCTCAAGTGAATGCGTCTGATTATCGACGGAAATCTGTGCTTCGCTCATCGCTTCCAGGAGACTGCTCTGGGTCTTCGGCGTGGTGCGATTGATTTCATCAGCCAGTACGACATTAGCGAAGATCGGACCCGGGATAAACTCAAACGCTTGTTTTTGTCGGTTAAACATGGAAACCCCGACGATGTCAGAAGGCAACAGATCACTGGTGAATTGAATGCGCTTGAACGAACAATCAAGCGATCGAGCCAAACTATGTGCCAATGTGGTTTTGCCGACCCCAGGAACGTCTTCGAGTAGGAGATGGCCACGGGCCAGAAGGCAGACCACCGCCATCTCGATCACGTGGGCCTTCCCCTTGATAATCAGTGTAATATTGTCCTGGATCGACCGGATGGTGTGAGCTGAACTCATGTTGGGATTTAGTAGTCCTGGAAGTTCAGGAATGCCTGGTGATCTGACACGATCGAAGTCTAACAAAGGGTTTACCGATGGTCAATTTTCACGTGAGTTCTTTACATCGACTGATCTGGGAAGGGCACTCAGCTGAAGAAGGCGATCAGTAGGGTTTTGCGCCGGCAGAGCTGCTTCAGTTCGAGTCTATTCCGGTACGAGGACCAGCATCCAAGGAGGGCTTTCTTCGACCATGCCAGAAAAACGACGGGCGGTGCTGCTGGCTGGAATTCCTGGAAAACTGGCTCCACGACGAATCTGAACGGACCTGAAACGATAGAAGGGGTCCTGTGCAGGAAGAAGGGAAAGCACTCGTGGGATCTGTCTGCGTAATACGGCGTTGTCAGACAGGTTCAGGGTCTGCCCGAGCACAAGATGCGAAAGCTGCTCGAAGATCTCCCCGAAAATAGTTGGAAGGTTGTCTGATGTGAACGGCTGATTACTCGGCCGATAGCGAGCGTCGTCGAGAAGCTGTGCCAAAATTTCCCAGAAAACCTGGGAATCGACGGCTCCGAGAACGCAGAGGAAGCTTCGACGGGCCATGAGATCAAGTAAAGCAAGGGGACCTCGAATCTCGAACTTCCATGACGGAAAAAGCAGTGCGCGCCCCCCATGCTGGACCTCCAATGCCGGTTCGCCCGAATAGTGAGTCCGACGGAATGTGCCTTTGGTTCGATGGAGATCTTGAGTAATGACGGACTCAGATAATCGAGTCGGTTCGTAGGCAAACGTAGGTGTCGCGGGAGCCCAACAACTCGCGACCGCATAGCGAGGAGCGAGCTTCCCTGCCTGGTCGAGATTGCCCAGGTTAAACATGTCCTGGTTCCCGTAGAATTGAAACGAAAGACCGGTTCGAGATCGCAGGCCGTTGAGTCTCTCCCGTTCCGGATGGAGCGGACCTCCCAGTTTTGAGCCTGGCTGAAGGCGATCAAGGCCATGAAGTATCAATTCGCGCTGCTGTTGTTGAAGAGGAGCCACGTATTGCTCCACGAGCTCCGTTGCGAATGAGAGGTCGCCAGTCCCCAAATCGAGCAAAGAGGCTACGTTGGCTTCGAGCAGCAGGTCAAAGGGATTGGAGTGAGAAAGAGCAAAAACTTCAATCTCTTCACTCTGCAGAGAAGGTGTTAACCACCGGGAAGACGGGCTTTCAAGGATGCCGAACCACACACAGAGGGCTCGTAGCGCTTTTGTCGGAGGGAGCCCTGTGAGTTCTTTGAGTCGGGGACCTGGCAGGTCCTGAATGCTGGTGGCTTCTGAGTTTCCCAAAGCCAGGGTGATCGCTTCACGGATGATAACAGGAAGATCGACCTGGTGAGCTTCTTCGATCAGCCGTTTCAATGTTGCAGCGAGCTGCTTTGTCTCTACAAGTTTACGTGATGCCTCCCATTCCTTGTCACGTTCCTGCAAGAGTTGCGTGACTTGTGAACGAAAGTCTGCAAGGACCTGTGCGGGAGAAGTCATGAGTCGCGTGGTGCGGCGTGTAAAGGCAGATCCGTCGATGCCAGATGATCAATACCTGGCAGCATAACGATCCAGTCCATCAGCGTCAAGACTCTTACCTTGCCCACATCGCGAAACCTGTGTTAGGTAGAGGCTATGTGCAAGACACCGCTACTGTTTACTCCACGAGTCCTCATCCTCACATTGAAGATGCTGGTGGTCATCGGAGGATTATTGTCCGCTGTCGCCTGCACAAGTGGAGGGGGCGCCGGGTCCTCTGCCGTCTCGCAGGATAAGCATCATGCATTGCTCAAAGAGTGGCAAATCATCGATACAGCGACAGGACAACCAGTGTCTCTCGATCAGTGGGCTGCGGTGTTACTTCAGCAGGATATTATTTACTTGGGCGAAGAACATCACAATCGGTTTCATATCGAAGCGGCACTGATGGTGCTGCGGAGACTGAAGGCGGAAGGGCATACGCCGGCCTTGGGGATGGAAATGTTCGGCTGGGACGGCCAAGCGGCACTGGATCAATATGTTTCAGGACTAGATTTGACCCGCCAGGAATTCCTAGCGGCAGTCCGGTGGCAACAGAATTGGGGTGGCCTATTTGAGGAGTATGAACCACTGGTTCGGATTGTGAGGGAACATCACTGGACTCTGGATGCCATGAATCCTCCGAAGCCGTTGGTGCGGATCGTCGCCAAGAATGGTTTAGCTCAAGCAGAATCTGATCCCACGATGGCACAATGGGGCATGAAAGATGAGGTCATTGTTGATGATCCGATCTATCGAGCGCGTATTCTTCAACAACTCCAAGCCTGCCATGGTAAAGGGGATGACAGCCTCTATCAGATGATGCTCGAAGCTTCCATGGTTCGCGACGAGGGGATGGCAAAAACGTTGGTCCAGCGTCTCAACCGAATTCGCTCGGAAGCCGATATCATGGCTGGACCACTAGTGAGTTACACAGGGGCTGGACACATTCAGTACAATCTTCCGGTTCCGAAGCGAGTGGCCCGACGCCTGGATAATCGCGTCCGTCAAGTCAGCGTTTATATGACAGCGTTCGACGTAGGGCGTATCGAAGAAATACAAGACATGATCCGCGAGAAGATAGCAGACTATCTGTGGTTGACACCGATGAGTGAGAAGGGACCGCCACGCCGATGTTGAGAATGCCGTCAGGCCCTGAGTCTGACGAACACAAAATACTCCTCTGATGATCGCTGGAAACCTACCTTCTACATTTCACAAATGCATGGGCGATTCGACCGCTTGCGGGGTACGCCACCACGATCCATCACTTTCAAGCGCCAAGCAACCAAAATTACCGTGCGCACATCATCGATGAGACAAACTGGCGGCGACTCAATCGATCGATCAAAACCGATGAACCCTTGACAGTTACCCAGACCTGTTTCACACTACGCTGCGACATCAGTTCGAGTTATATGCAATCGGGGCCTTCCGGATGCGAAACAAGATCCCCTGTTCTGCTGAACGGTTTAGCCTTCTGGATCCTCCCATGATCCAGGCTGTGGTTGATCGCAACGCCTTTCACATCGGCAATCAGTACCTCTCTGAGAATCGCGTTCGAATCGTTGAGGCCGATGATACTCAGATTTCATCCGCCGTCATCGGGAATTCCGGTCTCTACGAGCAGACGATCCGTCTCAAGGAAGGACATCTCATTTCAAAGTGCAGTTGCGCGCTACCGGAAGAGCCCATTTGTCGTCATTGTATTGCCGTTCTGCTTGAATATCACCGTTGGGCACAGCCGAGAAATGGCCAGCAAAAGAAGGCAAAATCATCCGTACCCCCACACGCACCACAGGCAACGGCACAGGCCTCTTCGCATCGCGATAGCGCAGCGGCGCCAAATTCTGCTTCGACGACCGACCTGAAGCTGGGCGATGTGATGGCATTCATCTCATGGTTGCAGCCTGCGATGCAGGCGTTGGAGCACGGGCAGCCGCTGTCTGACTCGCCAAAGCTGGGAGGAGATCTCGCTCTCTGGATTCAGGCCATTCGCAATCTAGATGAACGCCGACGTGAGGGCGAAGAAATGCGGGTCAACTTGGAATCCGACATACGGGACCGGGAAGCCTATGTCGGCCGATTGACGCAACAGTTGCAAGCTTCGATGGAGGAGATCAAGCTTGCCCAAAACAATTCTCAACAACTCCAACAAGAACTGACTGTCTGTAAAGACATCCTCGCGAAAGTTTCTGAGGTTGCTTTCGAGATTGGGAGCTATGACAACCAGCTCAAGTCCCTCGCAGGTGAGGTGATGTCAAAAGGATCACAACTCGACAAACTTGCTCAATCTTTCAGAGAAGTTTCGACAGCATTAAAAGCGCTTTCCAAGACTTCTGCCAATTCCTAGCCTATCTCGCTCATTGTTTCTTCCCCGCTCCATACGTAGCTGGAGACTCTTGCGTCTGAGCCGGCAACTTCAGTATGATGCTTGCCTTGTGTATTTCGATAAGATCCGAGGGAGGGTTTTTCATGAAAAGGATTTCTTCAGGGATTGCCATGGGAATGGGTTCGATTTTGCTGACCGGTGCGTCCTATGTTCTAGCGAATGAACCGAAGGGTGAAGGTCCGCCTGATTATAGTGGGATTTCCAGCATATATTACATATTGATCGGATTGATTCTCGCCTACGGTGTCTACGATTCGTTCTTCAAAAAATCATAGCACAGCTGATGAGAAATTCAGCCATCAGCAGTCCCTGCCAGTGCGCCGGACACCACACGCAACATATCTCAATCCTTGACTTTTGTGAGACTTAGGAGAAAACAGCCGCATGATGACGGTTTCGACGCGAGTCCTGCGCTGTGAAGGGAAAGAAAACCTTCAAAGGAAATACGCATGTGGTCGCCTGGAATGCCTCAAGTACCGACTAGTCCTCTCTATAATCAATTCGATAGCGGGTAACACAGCGGGAAAATCGACAATCCGTGCCGGCGCATCGCAACAGGCCGAGATGCCAATTCACGCCTCCATGAATTGCGGAATTGCGCAATCGTTACCTGCTCCGGTGCTAAAAGAACCGCGGTGCTGAACACGAATAGCCAAATCTGGTCGTAACTTCCCGGCGTCACCGCCGTTGCTGCAGTAGCGAAATTGAAGTTGCCCGGTATCGTCAAATTGGGACCGCTCCCGTTACGATGTACGGTGACCACTGTATGGCTTGCCGTGGTAATGATGGTCACGAATTCTGATGGCCAAACCCGCCGGTTCCGAAGGCGAGGCTACTGTCTGTCACCATAAGAATTCTCTGTGGGCATGGAAATTTCCAGATATAGCTGAGGGAGTCCTGTCGATGACCTTATGGCCACCACTACTCGATGGGAGGGATGGTGTCGGAGATGCCATGAGTGGCCTTCACAACCGGATGGGTTGTCTCATTGCTGGTTACTCTGGGGCGAGAGGACACGTTCATTGTCTGACCTACCAATCGAGGTCGCCCCGCGCGAAGGGCTTTCGTTCGTTTTGGGAAAGGTCCCTGACGCAACGATTCCAATTCTGCCAAGGAAGTTCGTAAGGATTGTGCAATTAGCCATGCGAGCGTCAAACTAGGACTCCAATACACAGCATCGCGTAGGCGGTCGACGAGATCGCCAGGAAGACTGACGGTTAGACGGATCATTCGAGGCGGTTGTTGTTCAGTCACGAGCGCGCTGGACGATGGACTGCCTCCCCCTCCGTGCCCATTCTTAGTCGAGTGGTTTGGAGCGGCCTGATTGATCGACGTCATTGTTACCCTCACCAAATTGCTCTGAAATGGCGGTTCTTCGAACTATGGTCTGATTTCATGCGTTAGCCTGTCTTTGGTCAGGTTGGAGGGCTACGCCGCTGCTGAATGGCGCAGGGCGCAGCCCCGATGGCGGAAGCACGTGACGGTGAGAGGGCTCCAGATGGGCATAATCCAGAGGTAGTCCCCCTGCATGAGAGGCATGAACCTCTTGAGTGGGAATCCACCGGCCGTTCGCTTCGCCAAGAAACCTCTAGTATCAGGCCATCAACCATCTCCCCTATGTCTGACGATGAGAAGACTATGGCGGTACAGCAACCCCTATACCAGAATGTTCTCGTTGAAGAGATTCCAGATCTACCCTGTATGTCGTTGACTGAACGTGGTTCAGCAAGTACTTAGGAAATGGAAAAGGTGAGGCTATGGACAAGGAGCGTATCTGTTTCGGTAACTCATTATATCTTACGAGATACAGGCACGTGGGAAATGTGGTGGATAAACGCTGCGGAGGGTCAGATAGAGTCTGATCTGTCTATTGGTGAAGATGCTTCATTGCGGCGGCACAGAGGAGTATGAAGAGACCAATCCAGAGTGCAGCCCGTTGAAAGGGGATCGCTTCGTAAGATTCTTCTCCACCTTCTTCTGCATCATCGGACTTGAAGAGCACCGTGTAGAGGAAGAGCGTGAGGAGACAGAGAACGAGAAACAGTTTGACGAAGAAAACGGTCAGATATTTCGCATGATGCTGAATCCCGCTGCCGGTTTGTGAGGTAATAACCTGATTCACATAATGGAAATTGATGCCGCCGGTCAGCAACAGTACCAGGAGCAGAATGCCCGCGACTTTCTTATAATGTTGATAGAACGCATCGGTAATCGGCTTGATCTGCTCCTTGGCAACAGCCTGCTTCAGCCCAGGCGTCACAGCCATAACGAGGAACGCGAGTCCGCCGATCCAGACGACCGCCGATAATAGGTGGATCCAATGATTGAGGATCGGAATCAGCGTATTGAGGTCGGTAACGAGGCTTTGAAGATCGTCCATTCTGAAGATCGTTAATCGTTGACCGTTAACCGAAAATCTGAATCAAATCAGACTTGAATAATGCCGCATTTCACGATTAACGTTTCACGATGACGTCAAAACTTGAAGACTGGCGTATCGTTGCCGAACCGTTTTTTGCGGAGTTCTTCCATCAGCTCAACGGTAATCAGAGGAATACTATGTTCGCGTGCATGCTTTTCAACGCCTTTTTTCACCATGGCGCGCAAGAAGTATGGAATCCGGTTGAGTCGTGCTTCCGAGTCGTCATCCCATGCTACCTGGCTTTCCTCCGGCGTATTAAATGCGACCTTGATCTTCTCGCCACCCTTCGGGGTATAGAGACACCATTGATCTTCGTCTAGCCAGTCACCGTGATCGACGTAGGGGCGTGCGCGGCAACCGCCGCAGATGTCCGTGTATTCGCAATCACCGCACTTGCCTTTCAGGTGCGGATAGCGAAATGAGTTGAAGACATCGGATTTCTCCCACAGATCGACGAAGCTTGTCTCGCGAATATTCCCGGCAGACAACGGCATGTAGGGGCAAGGAGTCAATTCACCGTTGGGCGTCACGCGGGCGTAGTTGGTGCCGGCAAGGCAGCCGCCTCCCATATAACCCGTCGCTTTGGTGATCGGGGAATTCGGATCTTTCTCATAGGCAAGCCGTTTGAAATGTGGCGCACAACGAGCCCTGACGAGCATGCCCTTGTAATTATCCTGACAGTTGACCAGGTAGCCGAGTACCTCTTCATATTGGGCCGGGGTAATGTCGGTCAACTCCTCGCCGCGGCCGGTGCAGACCATGAAAAAAACATTGAGCACTTTGGCGCCAAGTTGGTGCGCCCAATCGATCACCTTAGGCAGCTCTTGATAGTTCATGGGCTGCGCACTGAAGTGTACTTGGAACGCCAGCCCGTTCCGCTTGCAAGCCTCGATGCCTGCAAGGGCAGCTTCCCATGCGCCAGGCACGCCACGGAAACGATTGTGCTTTTGGGGATCGAGCGAATCGATACTGATGCCCATGCCCATCACACCGATCTCGACCAACTCCTTTGCCATCCGATCATCAATCAACATGCCATTGGTCCCGAACACCACCATGAAGCCGAGTTTCACGGCATGGCGGGCAATGTCAAGGATATCGGGACGGACGAGAGGTTCGCCGCCCGTGATCACGAGTAGGCAACCCTTGTTGACTTCGGCGATCTGATCAATAAGTTGGTAGCATTCTTCGGTCGAGAGTTCGTCATTCCCGCCGGCGGACTTCGTCGTCGCATCGAGATAGCAATGGTCGCACTTGAGATTGCAACGCTTCGTAAGGTTGAGCGCGATGAGATAGGGTTTGAAATCGTCGACGGTCCGACCATCGTGCGGCGCGGGAGCAGCGGCTGAAGAAGTAAAAAGCTGCGTCATCTGTTGCTGGATGCTGCCGAACGCCCCGGCAAGAGACGCGGAACTGAACATTGGGAGAGATTTACCCATAAAGTGGAGTTTTGAGTTATGAGTTCTTCGTTGTTAGTTCTGAGGCTCTATGAAACCACCGCAACTCACAACTCAAGACGAAGTCTTGCCGGTCAAGTTGGCGATCATGTCTTTTAGGTTGCCGGTTTTCATGGCTTCGGCCATGTAGTCTTTGGCTTGTTCGATGCCCTCGTGAGCCACTTCGGCCGTGATGACCATGACACCGAGCTTATCGGCATGTTTCTCGATGAGGGCGCGAGTACAGTCGCGCATAAACCCTTCAGGAGCTCGTTCGAGACGTGATTGAGCTTCAGGCGTCCAGGTATAGGGAGAGACAGGGACAGGGACCGGTTCCGTCGCGTGGCCGTTCTCATGACCGTTCTCATGCAAGGCGGTTGCGCCATTGGAGCCGTTCGTCGCAGCGGTCACCGTAGCCCGGGCTTCGGTCGAAGCGCCCGTGCCCTTATTTGCAAAGATGGGAGTGTAGTCTTCTGAAGCCGCTTCTTGAATCATGGGAGCGGCATATTCCAGCGTAATCGTGGTCATGCCGAGCTTCCGAGCGGTCTTTTCGATTTTGGCCTTGGCGCGCCGGCGTTGGAAACCCGCCGGGACTGCACGGATGCCTTCTTTGGCGTCCTTTGTCCATTGCATGGGGACGTCATCGTAGGCCAGGTCGGTTTCGAGTGCTCCCTCGGCGTGCGCCGCTGCTTCGAAGAGTTTCTTGTCGACCAATTTGAATCGGTCACCTCCAGCAGCGCAGACGGGACACTTCACGGGCGTCTCGCCCTTGCCAATGTAGCCACAGCCATCGCAAAGGAAGTAATTCTGGCTCATCCGGTCCAAGTAGGCTTGCGTGTCCGCACTCACTGTCGGCTTTTCTTCCACGATTTCGGTCATCATGTCGCTGAGCGTCGAACCCATGAGATCCTTTACCACGGACTCATCGGCCTGCATCTTGTCGCGGTCGATACCCGCGGCATCCAGACTGCCACCCAGCGCGCGCATGGCATCCATCGCACCCTTGGGCAGAATGTGTCCCACGGCTGAGTCGACAACGGTGTTGCTGATGATGGTATGGCCCTTTTCGATGGCATAGCGGTGGATCGCGGTTTTGGCGACGCCTCTAGCAAATACCGGGATCTTTTCCATCCGGCGGAGAGCTTCTTCTGTCCAGGCGATGGTGTATTCGGCCAGTGTATCGATCGGAGGCACGTATTTTCGGTTCGACACCAGGATATTGCAGGGCGCAGACCGCAAGAGATTTTCGGTGTTGCTGCCGATGTCCATATCCTCATCGCTATGCACGCCGATCCGTCCGACGATCAGTAACGTCGGAATATCCTTGCGAACGTATTGAATGATCTTCTCGAAAGCCTTGCCGTCCAGCAGAGTCGTTTTAACATCGGTTTGCTCGGCCTGAGCGATCTCGCGGCAGATGTCGAGATGCGATTGGTAGATCTTGGCGAGGCCGCTGTCGATAATTTCCTCGTGGAGCTTTTCCTGCTCCTTGAAGCGAAACACTTTGCCCGCCTCCTCATTGAGGACACCGGAGATGCTATGAAATGCGGCATAGTGGAAATAGGGATCGAAGGCCGAGATGGCTTCGACCGGCATGTTGAAGGCCTTGCCCAAAGAGAGACCGGTCATCAGTCCGCCGAAGGAATAGGGGCTGCCGTCTACCGCCACCACAATTTTGCCACCGGTCATGGGCTGGGTTTGCTTAATGATCAGCATGTCAGAATTCCGCACACGACGAAGTACGCGCTCGGTATTGCTGCCGATCACGCTGTCCTTCACTGCGCCGACCCCTAAGGCACCCATGATCACCAGGTCATAGGCATTGGTATTGATGTCTTCGGCCAGCACCTTCCAATTTCGGCCTTCGAGGGAGCGACGCTCGATCGGCAGGTTGTTTTCGGCGCATTTCTTATCGACGTAGTCGAGGTAGGAGTCGGTGATGATCTGAAGCCCACGGGTGATCAGCGAATCGTGGATTTGGCGCTGACGGTCCAGCTCCTTTTCATCGTGATACTCTTCGGGGAGACCCGCTTCCATCTGCTTGAAACGCTTGTCATGCATTTTGGCCGCATAGACATGGCTACCCACGATCTTCGAGCCGAAGGCTTTGGCAAAATGAACTCCGACATCAACCGCCGTGTTGGAATGGTCGGAGTTATCGACCGGGACATAGATCGTCTTATACATCGAGATGTCTCCTCAAGATGTCCTTCGGGCCAGAGCGAACGAGAGTAATTGTCAAAATTTCCAAATAGTTGACGAACTTCTACCCAACAAAGAACACGGATGATAGCACCGGCCTGAATTCGAATGCAAGGAGGATAGGGTCACACGTCAAGGGAGAGAGAGGGATGGTCAGTCATGAACGGTCACACGAAATGGAACTCACCTATATCTTGGACGGTTCCACCCCGACTGACGATTGGCTTGCGACGTTTGGCCTCCGTGAGCGCAGTATTTCTTCCAGGGACAGAAGGGCGTCGCGTCCGGAATTCCCTTCAATCCCTCGGATCAGATTCTTGTCAGCATATGGGCCAGACTCTTTTGGGGTTTGAGAGAGAGACCCCGTCCACTTTCGTGGGTCCCGGCTTCCTTCTTTCCTCTCCCACGCCCGGAGACAAGCCTTGGCGATAAACGAGTTCAAAGGCGCCGGATTATACAGGAGCTTTCTGATACTTGTCGGAGTCAGCATCAATGGGTTGTAACCTGCCGAAAGGTACCCCTCCTCTAACAGTCGTTGTTCTAGATCGGTGTTCGGCTGAATGCCCAAGAAGAACATGAGGGGAAAGACTCGTTCCTCACCCAGGATCGAAGCGACCTTTTTATAGGACTCCACGCTTTGGAGCAAAGATTCCTCGGTTTCTTTTGGACTGTTCAGAGAGTAGTTGAGGATAACCTTCCCCTTGAATCCCGCTTCCGCCAGGTAGCGACAACCATCATAGAGCCGCTCAAGTTTGAATCCCATATGAAGGTCGTTCAACACCGCCTGAGACCCCGACGTAATGGCGACTTCCAGATCGCCGACGCCTGACCGGACCATGAGTTTGGCCAACTCCGCGGTGATAAGCGATGTTCGGATATATCCGGACCACTCAATCTCCAGCTTCTCGGCGAGAATTCGTTCAAGAATCTCGGTACATTGAGGATAGGCTTCTTTTCCAGTGATGAACTGGGCATCCGTGAACCAGAAACGCCTGGCGCCCCATTCATGATAGTGCTGAGAAATATCCTTCACGACCATGGATGGCGGTCGGTAACGGACCCGCTTTCCTTCGATGTAGGGGTAGAGGCAGAACGCGCAGTCGTAGGGGCAGCCCCGCTTCGACTGAACCCCAATGGATTCGTCCCTATACTCCCGATACTGAGGGAAGATCGAGGTCAGATAAGGCAAGTCGACCGTCAGCGCATCGAGGAGAGCCGGTGAACCCTGCTGACCCTTACGAATGGTTTTTCCCTCCCGAATGATGTAACGCTCCTTCTCCAGCGATTGGCCTTCAATCACCTTGAGGATGGCGTCTTCGCCTTCCCCAAGAATCCCAATGGTGCCTTCCGGAAGTTTCAGGATGAGCTGATCGGCAAACGCGGTAAAGGCACCGCCACCGATCATGATCTGTGCCTTAGGAAACTCCTTCGCAATTAACCAGGGATAAGAGAGCGTCGCACGGATATGACTGTAGTAGCGGTAGAGTTGTTGCACCCCCGCAAACGAGGCAACCACTCGCTTGAGTGGATTGCTCGCAAAATAGAAATTAAACGCATGTTCCAGTGAGGAGTCTCCCTCGTGCGGGGAAAATATTTGAATGTCGCGCCAGGAGAAACAGACAAGGTCCGGTTTGAACTCCATGGCGGCATCGCGGATCGCACTGCTCCGTTGGCTTTCAGGAAAGAGGGAGAGATCGAGGATGCGCTGCCGTACGTCCGGCTTACGGCGATGAATAAAGTCAGCGAGATACGTCACCCCGATGGGATAGACCTTCTTACAGGGAAGGAACACATACAATATGGAGTTCATAGTTTTTAGTTTTGAGTTCTTAGTTCTAACAAACTAAACACTGAAAACTCACAACTCCCACTTTATTTCGTCGCCACGTGTATCGCCACAATCCCACCGGTCAGGTTGCGATATGTCACCTGCCGAAAACCTGTGTCGAGTAGCATCTGCTTCAATCGTTCCTGATCCGGGAAGTTTCGAATCGAAGCCGGCAGATATTCGTAGACGCCGGTCGTATCACGCGCCACTTTCGTGCCGATCCAGGGAAGAAGCCTGAACGAGTACCAATCATACAGAGTCCGCAGCCAACCGAAAACGGGCCGGGAAAATTCCAAGCACACAAAACGCCCGCCTGGTTGCAAAATTCGGTGAATGTCCGTGAGTGCTTGCCGAAGGTCGCCGACATTCCGCATGCAAAATCCTGTGGTGACGGCATGGAAGGTCCTATCGGGAAATCCCAGATGTTCGGCGTTCGCTTCGAGACAGGTGATCTTCTGCCCCAGACCCCGCCCGGTCACTTTCTTGAGCCCCTCGACCAGCATGGCGTGGTTCAGATCTGAAGCAATGACGCGGCCGTTGGCGCCCATGCGGGGTTCCACCAAGAGTGCCAGATCGGCTGTCCCGGAACCGACGTCGAGTGCCCGCCCTTCCGTGATGACAGGGACATAGGAAGCAGTAATCTTCTTCCACCGGTAGTGTAGGCCAAAACTCAGGAGCGTGTTGTTGAGATCGTAGACGCTGGCGATCGACGTGAACATCCGTTGGACTGCCTGTTCGCGCGCCTGACCGGACCACGTCGAGACGGTGCGAGGAGCCGCTGAGGCCTCGTTTCCCTTCTGAACGGGTGGTGTATCCACGCGGACCATTAAGCCGTGGTAACACCGCCTCTCCGGGTTTGTCAAGGCGGCCCAGTCCGCATGCTATAATCCCGCCCCTAATGCATAACTCGATCATCATCAAAGGAGCGCGCGAGCACAATCTCAAGAACATCGACGTGACGATCCCACGCGACAAACTCGTGGTCATTACAGGACTCAGTGGGTCCGGCAAATCGTCGCTGGCATTCGACACAATCTATGCCGAGGGGCAGCGACGCTACGTCGAGTCACTCTCAGCCTATGCCCGTCAGTTCCTCGAACAGATGGGCAAGCCCGACGTCGATTCAATCGAAGGGCTCTCGCCGGCCATATCCATCGAGCAAAAGAGTACGAGCCACAATCCCCGATCTACGGTCGGCACAGTCACGGAGATTTACGACTATCTCAGACTTCTCTTTGCCAGAGTCGGGCGCCCCTCCTGCTTTCAGTGTGGTGAGGAAATCACCGCGCAGACCGTGCAGCAGATGGTCGATGCCATTGGCCTCCTACCGGAGGGAAGTAAGTTTCAACTCTTGGCTCCGATCGTCCGAGGCAGGAAGGGGGAGTATCGCAAAGAACTCCTCGACTTGCGCCGGGCCGGCTACGTCCGTGCCAGAGTTGATGGTCAGCTGGTGGACTTGGGCGATGATGTCACGCTCGATAAACAAAAGAAGCACACGATCGAAATCGTGGTTGATCGGCTGGTGATGAAGCCGGGCGAGGCCATGACGCGGCGGTTGGCCGATTCGGTAGAAACTTCCCTGAAACTCGCCGGCGGGCTGGTCGGGGTGCTGACGGACAACGGAAAGGTGTCACTCTATAGCGAGAAGCTCGCGTGCATTCGCTGCGGTGTCAGTTATCCGGAAATTACGCCACGCGTGTTTTCGTTCAATAGCCCTCATGGAGCCTGTCCGGCGTGCGACGGCATTGGCTATGCCATGGCGCCAGACGGTCCAGACGATGAGGACTTCACCCTGCTGGAGCCCTGTGAGGTCTGCCAGGGCGCAAGGCTGCGGCCTGAAAGCCTATCCGTGAAGGTGGCCGCACAGTCGATTGCGCAGGTGACACATCTCTCCGTGCGAGCGGCTGCGGACTTCTTTCATTCGCTGAAATTCACCGAGCGCGAACTGGTAATTGCCCATCGCATTTTGAAAGAAATTCGCGAACGGCTCGGGTTTCTGGTCAACGTTGGTTTGGATTATCTGACGCTGGATCGGGCAGCTGCTACCTTGTCCGGTGGAGAAGGTCAGCGTATCAGGCTCGCCACACAAATCGGCTCCGGCCTCGTCGGCGTCCTCTACATCCTCGACGAGCCTTCAATTGGTCTCCATCAGCGGGACAATCGGCGCTTGCTGCAAACTTTGCTTCGTCTTCGAGATTTGGGTAACACAGTGGTGGTGGTGGAGCACGATGCAGAAACCATGATGGCAGCGGACCATTTGCTGGATATGGGACCTGGCGCAGGAACGCAGGGGGGGCGGATTATTGCTCAAGGCACGCCGAGCGATGTCATGGGGAATCTTGATTCGTTGACCGGTCAGTACCTGCGTGGCACGCACATGGTGAGCCTTCCTCGTCGCCAGCGTAAGGCTAAGGGAATCTTGTCCATCGTGGGAGCCACGAAGCACAACCTCAAAGGAATGACCGCCAAAATCCCGCTTGGCTTACTCACGTGTGTGACCGGTGTGTCCGGATCTGGCAAAAGCACCCTGGTTCTTGAAGTGCTGTTCCACTCCCTCTCCCAGTTGCTCTATCACAAGAAACCGAAGATCGATGGTTGCAAACAACTCATTGGTGTCGAGGCGCTGGATAAAGTGATCGACATCGACCAATCCCCGATCGGTCGGACTCCACGCTCGAACCCCGCGACCTATACAGGGCTGTTCAGTTTCATCAGGGACCTCTACTCCAATCTCCCCGAGTCTCGCGTGCGGGGCTATAAGCCGGGCCGCTACAGTTTCAATGTGAAGGGCGGTCGCTGTGAGGCCTGCCAGGGCGATGGGTTGATCAAGATCGAGATGCATTTTCTACCGGATGTCTATGTGACCTGTGAGGTCTGCAAAGGTCAGCGGTACAACCGCGAGACGATGGAGATTCATCATAAGGGAAAGAGCATTGCCGACGTGTTGAATATGACCGTGGACGATGCCGTGGAGTTCTTCGAACATATTCCATTCATCAAGCGGAAACTCGACACCTTGCACGATGTCGGGTTGCATTATGTGAAACTTGGCCAGTCCGCCACAACGCTGTCCGGAGGCGAGGCCCAACGCGTGAAGCTTTCGCGCGAACTGTCCAAACGTCCGACCGGTCGCACGATGTACATCTTGGATGAGCCAACGACCGGGCTTCATTTTGCCGATGTACAACGGTTGCTCGACGTGCTGGATCGGCTTGTGGAAGCCGGCAATACTGTGGTCGTGATCGAACACAACCTCGATGTCATCAAGAATGCGGATTGGGTCATTGACCTCGGCCCGGAGGGCGGCGATCGAGGCGGCGAGATTGTCGCAGAGGGACCGCCAAAGGAGATTGCCAAGTCGAAACGGTCGTATACGGGACAGGTGCTCAAAGAGGCAGGGGCGTAAGTAGGGGTGGAAGGGCGGATCTTTCGTGAGTCGCCATGATGCGATGGATAAAGTATGCATCTGGCTCTTACGGTTGGCCGCATGCGCCTCTAAAGCGCGACCGAGGGTCGTATGCCGTCGCACAGCGGCACTCTTCTGGCTGTCACCTTCCTGTGCCCGCTAACTCACGAAAGATCCGCCCTTACACCCTCTTCGGAAAAGGAAAGGGGGTATAAGCGGATGATGGCGCGTATGCTTCAACCGCATGTCTGAATGAATGATGGAGACAGAGAGCATACGTCTCCTTAAGACTCTGAGCGACTTGAAAATGATGCTGGCGGACTTTTTTAGCATCCTGTTAGAAATCGTCGCGTTCTTGCAGCACAGCTATGTTCAAGTAACAATGCCGTCGTGGGCGTCTCGCCGCTGATCAAACAATTGCTCCCACTGGAAGTCCATATTCGGTCGTTACGGACACGGTGTTGTGTCGTTGGTCGCGCGTAAGGACCGTGTACGCGAGCGATGTACGCATCGTTGCAGGGTCGGAAATTGGCACCGAGCCATGATGTCGAGGAAGCACCGTGGATACTGAGTTGGTCGCACGCATTGCGAACAATCCGAACTATCAAGCATTGAAAACCAAGCGAACCCGCTTCGGCTGGTGGCTGACCCTGCTGATGATGATCGCCTACTACGGCTTCATTCTGCTGGTGGCATTTAATAGGAGCTTTCTGTCACAGAAACTTGGCGCCGGCGTGATGACCGTGGGCATTCCGATCGGCTTTGGCGTCATCGTGTTCACGATCGTGATCACCGCATACTACGTCAATCGCGCCAACCGCGAGTTCGATGCGTTGTCCGACGCTATTGCCAAAGAGTTGCTGAAGTGATCGGCTTGCATCGCAAGTATCCCAATGCAACACGTTTCGGGCTGACCGTGGCTGCGCTGTGTGCTGCTGCTGGATCGGTGTATGCCACCGGACCGGATGTCGGCCAGGCGCAGAAGCAGGCGATCAATTGGACGGCAATCTGTATGTTCGGCGTGTTTGTGTTGCTCACGCTGTTCATCACGAAATGGGCAGCGGCCAGAACCAAGTCGGCGGCAGATTTTTATACAGCGGGCGGGGGCATGACGGGTTTCCAGAACGGTCTGGCGATTGCCGGTGACTTCATGTCTGCGGCATCGTTCCTGGGGATTTCGGCAGCGGTGATGGCCAGTGGCTACGATGGCCTCATCTACTCGATCGGCTTTTTGGTCGGCTGGCCGGTGATCACGTTCCTCATGGCCGAGCGCCTGCGCAACCTCGGCAAGTTCACCTTCGCCGATGTCGCCGCGTTCCGGTTCAAGCAGGCGCCGATCCGCATCTTCGCAGCCTCTGGCACGCTGGTGGTGGTGGCATTCTACCTGATCGCGCAGATGGTTGGCGCCGGCCAGTTGATCAAGCTCCTGTTCGGTCTGGAATACTGGATGGCGGTTGTCATCGTCGGCGCGCTGATGATGGTCTACGTGTTGTTCGGCGGCATGACAGCAACCACCTGGGTCCAGATCATCAAGGCCTGCATGCTGCTGGGCGGCGCAACCTTTATGGCTTTCATGGTGCTGCTGAATTTCGGCTTCAGCCTGGAGGCGATGTTTGCCAAAGCAGTCGAGATCAAAGCCGGTCTGGCCACAGCCTCGGGCCAGACGTCGACGGAAGCCGCGGCTGCCGGTCAGTCGATCATGGGACCGGGCAACTTCGTCAAGGACCCGATCTCGGCGATCTCGCTCGGCATGGCGTTGATGTTCGGAACGGCCGGTCTGCCGCATATCCTGATGCGCTTTTTCACGGTACCGAGCGCCAAGGAAGCGCGCAAGTCGGTGATGTGGGCGACCGGGTGGATCGGTTATTTCTACCTGTTGACCTTCATCATCGGTTTCGGCGCCATCACCTTCGTGCTGACCAACCCGGAGTTCCTCGATGCCAATGGTGCGCTCAAGGGCGGGAGCAACATGGCGGCAGTGCACCTGGCCAACGCGGTGGGTGGCAATGTGTTTCTCGGCTTCATCTCGGCCGTGGCATTCGCCACCATCCTAGCGGTAGTAGCCGGTCTCACGCTGTCGGGTGCGTCAGCCGTGTCACACGACTTGTATGCGACGACTATCAAAGGTGGCAAGGCTGACGGTGCTTCCGAGTTGCGGGTTTCGCGCATGACCACGGTGACGCTGGGAATTCTGGCCGTGTTGCTGGGTATCGTGTTCGAGGAACAGAACGTGGCATTCATGGTGTCCTTGGCGTTCGCGATCGCGGCATCGGCCAACTTCCCGGTGTTGTTCATGTCAGTCTTGTGGAAAGATTGCACGACCCGCGGCGCTGTCATCGGCGGTTTTCTCGGGCTGATATCATCGTTGCTGCTCACGGTTGTGTCGCCGTCGGTATGGGAAGCGACCTTGGGCTATCCGAAAGGCAGCGCGCTGTTCCCGTACACCTCGCCGGCCTTGTTCTCGATGACGATCGGGGTCGTGGGTATCTGGTTGTTCTCGATCCTTGACCGAAGCAGCCAGGCGGCAAAGGACCGTGGCGGCTTTCTGGCCCAGCAGGTACGCTCAGAGACCGGCATAGGCGCCATGACGGCGTCCGGGCACTGAACCTAGCCCACATTATTCGTGAACACTTCTGCTACCACCATGGTGAACTGAGGCATTGCCTCGTGGAGTATTGTTTTTAAATCTCGGCGAATCGCATTGACCATTACCAGCTCAACACTGCCCAATTGAAAACTATCCAGGAAGTGATTACCCTGGCGTGAGCTGTGTTCCGCTTCTTTAAGGAATGGTGAGCTGTGGCAACAAAGAAAAAAGACTCGTCGAAACTTAACGGACCAGCAACGGTCTCGATACCGCCAACCGTTGGCGGTTCAGCAGAGGATTTTGAGAAGCTCGGCGTGTTTTATTTGGGCCGGCCCTACGATCTCGCGGCGAAGCAAGCAAAGCCAGGCTGGCTGCTGTATGACTCAAAAGATCTGGTCACCCATGCGGTTTGTATCGGCATGACCGGCAGTGGGAAGACCGGCCTCTGTATTGGACTCCTCGAAGAAGCGGCGATCGACGGAATCCCTGCTCTGATCATCGATCCCAAAGGAGATCTTGCCAATCTGATGCTGAACTTTCCGCAACTGCGTGGGGAAGACTTCGCACCGTGGGTCAATGAAGATGACGCGCGCAAAAAGGGGCTCTCGCCAGCGGACTATGCGACGCATCAAGCCGAGATGTGGAAGAAAAGCTTGGGCGATTGGGGCCAGAGCGGTGAGCGGATTCAGAAGCTCCGTGACGCGGCGGATGTGGTGGTCTATACGCCTGGCAGCAATGCAGGGATTCCCGTCTCCATTCTCAAGTCCTTTGCGGCGCCGTCGCAGGAGATTCTGGACGATGCTGAGATGCTGCGCGAGCGGATCAGCACGACGGTGACCAGTCTGTTGGGCCTCGTCGGCGTCGGGGCCGATCCCATCAAGAGTCGCGAACACATTCTTTTGTCGACGATTCTCGGGCATACATGGAAGGCGGGCAAGGATCTGGAGCTGGCCACGTTGATTCAGCAGATCCAGACGCCGCCGGTCGCCAAGATCGGCGTGTTGAATCTGGATTCGTTCTACCCTTCAAAGGACCGCTTTGCCCTTGCCATGCAGCTCAATAACTTATTAGCTGCACCGGGATTTTCAGCCTGGTTGGAAGGCGACGCGCTCGATGTCGGCCAGATGCTTCATTCGCCGGGAGGCAAGCCGAGACTTGCGATTTTCTCGATCGCGCATCTCAACGATGCCGAGCGAATGTTCTTTGTCACGTTGCTACTGAGCCAGACGCTCGGATGGGTGCGGGCGCAGTCCGGTACGACCAGCCTCCGCGCCATTCTCTACATGGACGAGATCTTCGGCTACTTTCCCCCCGTCGCCAATCCTCCGTCGAAGCAGCCGTTACTGACGTTGCTGAAGCAGGCCCGCGCATTCGGTCTTGGCGTCGTCCTGTCAACACAGAACCCGGTCGATCTGGACTACAAAGGCTTGGCGAATACCGGCACATGGTTCATCGGACGGCTGCAAACCGAGCGAGACAAGGCGCGCGTGATGGAAGGATTAGAAGGCGCTGCCGCAAGCAGCGGAAAGCGGTTTGATAGACAGGCAATGGAACAGACTCTGGCCGGCCTGGGCAATCGAGTCTTTCTCTTGAATAATGTGCACGAAGATACACCGGAAGTCTTTCAGACACGATGGACGCTGTCCTACCTTCGAGGGCCACTGACGCGAGCGCAGATCAAGACACTTATGGACCCCGTGAAGCTCTCGGGGTACAGGGGCAAAGGGATAGAGGGGTATCAGCATCCGGAAGGCGTGCAATCTCGTTATCCCGTTACCCCGCTACCCCTGAGCCAACGTCCAATGCTTCCCCCCGATGTACCGCAACATTTTATCCCTATTCGAGGAAACCAACCGAGCGGCAGCACATTGATCTACCAGCCAATGTTGCTTGGGGCGTCGCAGGTGCGGATATCAGACAGCAAGATCGGTGTGGATGCGACCCAAGATGTGACTGTGCTTGCGCCGATTTCGAATGGTGCGGGGGCGGTGGACTGGGATCATGCAATCGAAGCAGGCTTGGCCGTCGCTGATCTGGAATCATCGCCCTCTGATGGCGCACAGTTCGGAGAAATCCCCAGCCCCGCGAGCAAAGCCAAAAGTTATGACGCGTGGAATAAGGATTTTGTTGGATGGCTATTCCGCACCCAAAAGATCGATCTCTTGAAAAGCCCTAGTGCGAAAGAACTCTCGAAGCCTGGCGAATCAGAGAGGGACTTCCGTGTGCGGCTGCAACAATCCGGTCGTGAAGCACGGGACAAGCAAGCGGACAGCTTGCGTCAACGGTACGCGCCGAAGATTGCCGCCCTACAAGATCGAATTAGGCGAGCGGGTTACATGGTCGAACGGCAACAAGCAGAATCCAGAGCGAGTCAAATGCAGGCGGCGATTTCGGTCGGCGCCTCAATCCTAGGAGCATTCCTTGGGCGGAAGACGATCAGCGCGACAAACATCGGCCGGGCGACAACGGCGATTCGCGGAGCCGGACGTGCGATTAAGGAATCCGGTGACGTCGGGCAAGCCGAAGAGAACGTTTCGGCGCTGCAACAACAATTAGCCGAGCTCGAAACGCGGTTCAAGAGAGAAACAGACGTGCTGTCGGCCGCGACCGATCTCCTACACGAGACACTCGAAACGGTCTCGCTCAAGCCCACCAAGGCCAACATCACCGTGAAACTTGTGGCCCTCGCCTGGGCGCCGCACTGGCGTGATGAGAAAGGCGTCCTGACCCCATCATGGCAGTGAAATGCCTGGCATCCTGACGCTGAACTCTAGAGGCTTGATGGAGTGCGTTTCGTTGCAGACAGCGTGGTCTTATGGAGTCGTGACAGATCCAGGTCCAATCGCTGCATGCCCCGACCCACGCTGTTCATGCCCAGCCTTGGTCGGCTTACCTTCGATTACCTGGAAATAGCAGAACCCCTCATGCTCGACGAGTTTCTTTGCCATGACCCCGGCAGCTGTCTCAAGTGTGGCCGAAAGCGTCTCGTTTTGGGTACCGAACACACTCCCCCCGCGAACTGCTTTCCCCACGAACGACGTCACGGCAGCTTCGGCGCGAAGAGCGTCACGGGTCACTTGTCCCAACGCCTCCAAGGATATGGGGGGATGGTCAGCATCGAATTCAGGGTAGAACGCCTCTTGGGAATTCGGTCTTACGCGCAATGCTGTCGCGCCATGGATGGCCGGTACTCGATAGGCCGCATCGAAAAAGGCTTCGAGGAAAATGCGCATCAGATCGGCGCTGACACGCTGAGAGTCGACTCTGGTGCTCGACATGCGAGCTGAATTGGCAGGGCTTATTTCAAGTTCCTCGGAAATCCCTGGAAACAGCAAGACATTGCCGCTTCGATCGACAAACCCTCTCGACGTCACTTTGACCACCCCGCGGATGCCGGCTCCCGCCAAGTCCATACTTGCCGTGAAACTGAGATCACCGAAATAGGCTTTATTGTACATCAATAGCATCCGAGCGAAGAGGGAGAGATCCCGTCCGAGTTGCTCCTCATCAAGAACCAGGTGCCCACGCCATCGCTGAATCGTGTCGATGACCTGTGTGAGTTTATCAAGGTCGATGCGCGCGGTCGCGTCATTGGCGATGTCATTGAGGACGGTGGCGAGAATGGAGAGAGAGGCTCCCTCGTCGGGATTCAGTCTGCGAATCGTCTCGATGACGGCTGACAGAGGACGGACACTCGTCGCTTGTCCCTCTGGGGTTTCCAGGGACAGAGCCCCTGGCGATGTGCCGGTATCAGGTCGCTCCTTCAGTTGTTCGTCGTGGGTTTGCTCGGTACAAGCGAGAAACTTCGCTGCGAGTTCTTCCTTGCCGATCAACTTTTGGCGGAATGTTCCGTGATGCACATTCGCTTGATCTCGAAGTTGCAACACCGACGAGCTACAGCCTGCCTGCACAAGCAAGATGACCAGCAAAGCAAATAGGGAATGAAACATTCGCTGCATTGTTGACTCGTGCAGGTAGATAGGCTGAAGTCTGTTAAGGACAGAAATCAACTTCAGCCTGAACACCTGGGCGTTGGCAGATTGGGTCAGTGCTTGCGTTCTTTCTGCATGATCTTGTCGGTCCAAGCCAAAAGGATAGCGGAACCGAGGAACGTCAAGTGGATGAAGATCTTCCATTTGACGTGATCGAGATCTTCGTGCGCGATGTTGACGAACGATTTCAGGAGATGAATGCTGGAGATGCCGATCAGTGAGGCTGCGAGTTTAATTTTAATGGTGCCGGGATCGATATGGGTCAGCCAGTCCGGTCGATCGGCATGCCCATCCAAATCCAATTTGCTCACGAAGGTCGCGTAGCCGCCGATGATCACCATCGTGAGCAAGTTCGCGACCATTGTGACATCGATAAGTCCCAGCACACCCAGCATGAAGACCGTTTCTTGTTGCTGATTGATGTGCCACACCATCTCCCACAGTTCGATGAGAAATTTGTACGCGTACAGCAGCTCGGCCACGATGAGGCCGCCATAGAGTGGGGCTTGGATCCACCGGCTGGCGAACACGACGGTCTCAAACAGGTGTTCAGCGCGGTTGATGGGAATGTGTGGGTGGGTCGTTGCGGCCGGTTCTGAAGGATCGGAATGACTCACGGGGGGGTATCTTAGTCGGCAAGATGAGGAACTGTCAATTTGAACGAATCGACAGAGGCGGCGAAACAATGATGAGTGAGGAAGGACACGGATCACTCATCAAGCGTGGCAATGGGTAAATCCGATGCTTTGATCCGACTGTGAGGCACATGCAGAAGTCGAATGGTGTTGAGTATCTTGTGATCGTCCGTGGCCTTCTCAAAAAAGAAATCGGCCCCGGCGAGCGCGCAGGCTGTCTTATTGTCGCGCGAGGGATCGTCCGTAACGACGATGATGATCGGTGGGGCCATCAATCGCTTGATGTGTCGGAGGACATCAATGCCGTCCCCATCTCGAAGCCTGGAGTTCAGAATCGCAATATCCGGTTTCCGATTGAGAATCATCGCGGTGGTTTCTTCTGAGTCCGACGATGCTCCCACCACGTGCACGCCTGCAACTTTCTCAAGGCGCTTCTTGAGTCTGTCGCGAAAATGGGCATCTGCATCGGCTAGCACGATGGTCATGCGATTGTTCCAATAGGGGTAATGGTCTTCCGGATCATGCATAGTCTTTAAAGCCGATCAAAGAGAAAGACAATCAGCTGAATACATACGCACTGTAGGAAAAATCTGACTCTGCACTGACCGACAATAGGTACGAATGGTTCAAGCGACCACATATGTATATTCCTCGCTCCATCCGAACCATGTATGCGCAGCTGGGTCATCGTGATGGCTATCCAACCAAATGATGGTCGAGAGCATACCGGATCAGTTCAGCCGTGGTCGAAAGTTGTAGCTTGTCCAGGAGACGGGCTCGATAGGTGCTCACCGTCTTGATACTGAGCATGAGGCCCCCTGCAATGTGCTTGACGGATCGCCCCTGAGCTATCAAGACAAGGACTTCGAGTTCTCGCTCAGACAATGTGTGTCGGCTGGGACCGGGATTCATATTCAGACTGCCGGCCATATGTTCCCCGATAGAGGCGGTCACATACATACGGCCGGTCAGCACTTGCTTGACTGCTCTGGCCAGCTCATCTGGTGCGGTCTGTTTGGTGAGGTAGGCCTTCGCTCCAGCGCGAAAGGCACGAACGGCGTATTGCTCCTCGGTGTGCAGACTCAAAACCATCAGAGGAAGTGTGGGGGCAGTCCTGTGTAGCTCGCAGAGCAGTTCCAACCCACTTTGATCGGGAAGGCTGATATCAACGATTCCCAGGTCCCACGGTTCCCGTTGGACAGCGGCAATGGCCTTCTGGCTGGTATCGGCCTCTCCGACTTCAACGTGAGAAAAGACCTCCTCAAGGATCTGTTTGACACCCCTCCGCACGACTTCGTGATCGTCGATGACGAGAATTTTCACCAGTTCTGTCCCAATCATGTGGTGAAGTACTCCGCGATTGGTATGGAAGCGACGGCTGTGGTTCCAACGCCGGACGTTCCCACGATATGAAAGCGGCCTCCTAGGAGAGAGGCTCGTTCCTGCATTCCTCGAAGTCCCAAGGTACGAGACGTATTGGTTCTCTCCCGGGCGATCCCCCGTCCATTGTCTGTCACTTCTAGCGTCACCATGGCGTTGTCATGATACAGCCGTATGCATACGTGTGAGGCGCCGGCGTGGCGCATCACATTCGTCACCAATTCTTGTGCAATTCGAAACAATGCACTAGACACCTCGGCAGGCAGCACGATGAATGAGAACTCCGGAAGTACTTCCACTGCGCATCGTGCGCCTGTGCGATGCTCGAACGTCGTGGCGAGGCACTCCAATGCCGATACCAGCCCGAGATCGTCCAGCATAGCGGGGCGCATGGTTGCCGCGGTTGCGCGAACTGAGGCCAACAGTGCATCCACCGACCCTGACATGGATTGGATTCCCTTCAGCAGATCTGCATAACCGGATGAGGAAGAAGAGTGGCTGAGCGTCATACCAAACCGAGCCAGATCGAATTTCATGCCGGTCAAGGCTTGTCCAAACTCGTCGTGCAACTCTCGTGCGATTCGGCGTCTCTCCTCTTCGACAGCTTCCTGCGCTCGGCGAGCCTCGTTGCGTAATCGAGCATGAGCCGCGCGGAGTTCCTCAGTTGCTGTAGTAGCCGGCACAACCGCAGTACCGATGGCCACGAGACCTAGCATGTCCTTACGAGTCCCCAGTACCCTCGCGATGTTCCAAGAGAGCATCACATGCGAGCCCGTGCGTGTCTGGATGGGGCTCTCGAATCCCTTCACTTCTTTCCCTTCAATGGCCTGCGCGAGCATGCTTAGGAATGAAACACGAGCCTTCATTGGGAGATAGAGTTCTACGTAGTTTCGGCCCAACGACTCTTCGGCTATCCAGCCTGAAATTGTTTCGGCCCCTCTGTTCCATTCGAGAATGATCGATGCGGGCGAAAGAAGAAGAATTGCACAGTTGGAGGTCTCTAGTACTGCACGATAGCAGTGGTCAACCGCATCCCCTGAGTCCGTGGCTGGCTTGAGAGATCCTAGTGTCTTGATCGTGTTATGCCTGCCCACACCCCGATTGAGAGCATGAGACGATGAGGCCGTAACAAGATGAGTGCGTGAGTGTTTCATACCGTCATGAATATCGGTTCAATATAGATCTCAGCAGTAATGCTGGTCCCTCGACCCACCATGGATTGTATGTTCAAGCGCCCTCCGATCTTTCGGACTCGATCTTCCATCTGTGCGAACCCAATGCCCTTTGCCGGTCCATGATCGACTTCGAAACCTGATCCGTTGTCACGAATACTCAATCGAACTCGTGAGCCGATTTGCCGAAGCGCGATCACAATTCGAGTGGCGCGAGCGTGACGGACGCAATTGCTCAAGGCTTCCCTGGTGACTGCAATGAGTTCACGTGCTTCTTCACCGGTCAGAATCTCCTCTGCCACCGGGTCGACCTCCACACGAATCCGTAATTCACTCACCCGCTCAAATGTCTCGGCGAGGGCTTGTAGTTCGGAGACCAGCCTAAAAGGATCGATGCAGTCGGATTCCACAGTCAGAATCATGCGCCGGATATCTTGAATGAGTGTATGGAGCCGGTCGGCCGTCTGATCGCCTGCACGCGACCTAGCTTGCGGCGCTCGCCTGCGCAATTGATGGGACTGCGCAAGACTCAACCCAATCGCATAAAGCGCTTGCAGCACCGTATCGTGTAACTCTTGCCCAATACGGCGGCGATCGTGCAGCAGGGCGCTTAATCGTCGCTCGGATGCCGTGAGGGCCGCGGTAAGGTTATTTTCGACCTGGCCATGCAGCAGGCAGGAGATGGCCTCGGCTGTGTCAGCAGGAATTCCCTTCGTGCGGGAGGCATGCTGCGTAGATTGACCGGAAACATTTCGAAACCCATTGATAATCTGGAACTTCTGTCGATCTTTCATAACCCGACACACCCTTTCATTTTGTAACTTGGGAACGGCTCCTAATCCTCTCCAGCGCAGCCGCCAAGTCGAGAGTTCGATACTAGTACTCGCTTACCCTCTATTTCGTCACCTGGCGGAAGCGCCAGGTGACGAAATACGTAGATTATGAAAAACAGGTGCCCGGTCGGATGGTGTGACTTGATGTTCTCTTGAAAGGAGACAATCGATGGCTAGCGTGAAAGATATCGAGTTCAGTGAAAATGGCTTCGTCGTCAAGACGCTACACGGCGAGCAGCTTACCCAATCGTATCGACTCCGGCATAAAGTATTTGCCGAGTCACTGAGATGGGTCCCTCAGACAGATGACGGACAGGAAATGGACCTCTATGATTTGTGGGGAGTCACCGTGGGTTTGGTCAGAGATGATGGAGCAGTGGTTGGGATGGCTCGACTCCTTCCCTCTTCCGGGCAATTCATGCTCGAGAAAGAGTTCGGCGCCTTACTCCCGCCAGGTTACCAAATCAGAAAGAACTCGGATACGGCCGAGATCACCAGGCTCGCAATTGATCCTGAAATCCGAGACAAAGGGCTTTCGTATAGGATGATGCTGGCGCTATTGAAAGGCGTCTATCAATGGGCGGTTGAGAACGACATCCGGTATTACTATCTTGAGGTCGAGCATCGGTTCTATCGGACGCTTCGAGCACTCGGGTTCCCTTGTGAAATGATTGGAGAGCCGGTTGTGCTTCCTCCAGCTGGAGCCAGTTCCGTGGCAGCCTTGTACGACATGGTTCGATTCGACGAAGAGAATGCGATCAAAAAACCACAGTTACTGGACTGGATCTCTTCTATTGAGACGCTGCGGGGCGAGATGATTGTCGGTCGGACTTCTACGTACTCGCACTGCGAAACATTGGCATTAGTGGATACTGAAGCGTGAGGGGATGCGGAATGAGCCTGGTTCCAGGGTCGACTTACAGTCCTCTTGTGAGGACGTCAGGGAAGCCAACTCTCATTACACGACATTAGGGAGACCGTGTTCCATGGCAGTCGCTACCGCATGAGATCGCGAAGTCACATCCAGCTTCGAAAAAATGCTTTCTACGTGAAATCGGATGGTCCGCTCACTCACACCGATGATCTTGGCTATCTCCCAGTTCGTCTTGCCGTTTTTGACCCAGTTGAGAATCTTCATCTCGCGCAGCGTGAGTTCCCGGACGCAGGGTGCCACTGCCTGTGAATTCTTTGGGGCGGTCCGTAAGAGGGCAAGATGAACGTGATATCCAAAGTACTCGACCAGCGGCACGTAGCGTTTCGCGTCAACACGTTCTGCAGAGGCAAAGGAGCAAAAAGTCGCGACTCCACATGCGGGATCTGCTGATCCTGTGGTAATTCCATCCCCTAGGCCAAACTCCTTCGCCGCTGCCATAAATTCTCGCTGCTTCTCAGAGTCTGTGGCCCCGTAGGTGGTTTCCCAATGTTGAGTCCCCGGTTCATGTAAGGCCGCCTGGAAGACTGGATCGACTTCAAAGTACCCCTTCTGCCAATACAAGCGAAGCCATTCTTCTGGATAACTGACATTGAGCACATTGCTAAAACCCTCAAACGCCCCCGTGCGGCTGAGTTTTGCGAGTCCACCGATCACCCGGGAAAATGGAAACAGTGATTGGAACCGTGCAAGTACATCTTTGACATCTTCGGGGGTTTCTGACTGTGCCGTATAGTGGAGTACCTCGATAAAGGCTTCGCAGTCGGATTTGGTGAGTTGGGTAAATAGATCTTTAGGGAAGGGGCGCTTACTTTTAAGATGTGCCATAGATGGCCTCCAGTAGAGGAGATAGAGCACATAGAGCCTACCATAACTCAATGCAGCTTGGCGATAAGGGATTTTGGCCCTAGCGAGATCCTTCTCAATCGGTTATATCCGCACAAACATTCAAGGTGTTTTCTTTCTCCTGACAATGCGTCTCTTTGAATCTGTCAGCGACGACGGACACTCTGTGAGGATCATGGGGTGAACCAACGATGCCTCTTGGCTCTGGGGCTTGCTTGCATTCTGTGTCCATCCCTTGGACATGCGCAAGCTCTTCGGTTTCAACCACAAGGGGCGGCAGCGACCGGACAGGGGAATGCATTCGTCGCACAGGCCGATGATGCGTCGGCCATTCACTACAATCCAGCCGGACTGAGCCAAGTGAGTGGAGTCCAAGTCGTCGCCGGAACCAACCTAGTAGGCGGGTCCATCAAGTTCAATAGCCCGACCGGGGCAGACAGTCGAGGGGACTTTGGAGGAAGTGTGGCATTTCCCCCGCCAAGCTATTCCTACGTCAGTGCAAACCTAGGGTATCTCGGATGGAATAGCCTGTCGAACGTGACTGTCGGTCTTGGCCTCACCTCACCGTTCGGGCTGAACACCCGCTATCCCGTGGATGGCCCCTTCAATACAGCTGTCACCTCTGCAGCGCTTCCACTCCTCGATATTAAGCCGACCATAGCCTACAAGTTTAATGATCAGTTGGCCATCGGGGTGAACGCAGACATCTATACTTTCGCAAGCTTTCTTGGACAAGGGCACGCGGAACAGCGGCAAGTGGGCAGCGGACCGCTTGCCGGCGCCTCGCTTGAATTCAACGGCAACGGAACAGGTGCCGGCGCAGCCTTCAGCCTACTGTACACACCACTGAGAAACAGCGATGACAAACCGATCGCCTCCGTTGGTCTGGTCTATCGCACCCAGGCAGTGTTGCCGCTCAGTGGTTCATTTTTAGTCAATGGGGCTAAAGTGGCCGATGCATCCACTAATCTCGTGCTTCCGCAGATTTTTGCCGGGGGGATCGCAATTTGGCCGGTTCGTACGAGAGAGAGGGAATGGAAACTGGAACTCGACGTGGAGTATGTCGAGTGGAAATCGAATCGTAACCTGGATATTCATCTTTCCTCCGGCGCGGTCGTCCCGCAGCCACAACAATGGAAGACAGTGCCGGTCGTGGCGATCGGCACCGAGTACAAATGGCTTGATCCCGAATGGTTGCCTCATTGGGATGTGACAATCCGATCGGGGTACACGCATACCGAGAATCCCGTCCCCGACTTGACGTTCAACCCGGGGATCATTTCTTTATCTTCCAATACACTGTCTATTGGAGGGGGGGTCTTGTGTAAAGCCCGGGGGCGGTTTCTGGGATTGCTGCCTTGCGGAGGGGCATCCGCGCTTTGGCCGAAGGCTATTGGACTGGATGTGGCCTATCAGGAATGGTTCTATGAATCGCGCACGGTGTCCGGCAATCTCAATCCCACTGTCGATGGGACATACCATGCCTTTGTCCATTTGGGGACTTTCAGTTTCAAGTTCATCTTCTAGCAGGGTACTGAAACGCTCTTCTTCTCATCCATCACAGATTCTGCCGCGCCTCTCGCCCATACTGCAAGGATATGTGGGTTCAGTCGCGAGTCGGAGTAGTTTTCGCGAGGGCTCTTCGCATCTCCGAAACAGTTTTGGTATCGAGGCCGGCTGCGGTCAATTCATGATCTGTCGCAGTAGCGATATTCGCCAGGGTGCCATATTGTTTCAGCAATCGAGCCCGAGTGATTTCGCCGACACCGATGATCTGATCGAGTGGAGAGGCCATCAACGCCTTACTGCGCAGCTTGCGGTGGAATGTGACCGCAAATCGGTGGGCTTCATCGCGAATGCGTTGCACGAGATGGGTGGCCGGGGAGTGTGCGCGAAGCACAATGGGATTCTTTCGACCGGGAAGAAAAATCCGCTCGTCCTTTTCGCCGCGTGCTTTGGCCAGACCAATAATCGCCAAATCCTGCTGGCCAACCTGCTTTAACCCTTCCATCGCTGCAGAGAGCTGGCCTAATCCTCCATCGATGAGGATCAGGTCCGGGCGTGCAAGATTCTCGCTGTTCCCATAGCGCCGCATGACGACTTCCTGCATGCTGGCGAAATCATTGGCGCCGGTCACCGTTTTAATTGTGAACCGGCGGTAGTCGGCTTTCACCATCTGGCCGTCTTCCCAAACCACCATGGACGCGACGGACTGGTTACCCATGGTGTTTGAGATGTCGAATCCTTCAATACGTCGAGGCGCGCTGCCCAATCGTACGAGACGCTTAAGCTCTTCAACGGCCTGTCGTCCTATTTCTTCGTCTCGCAGATGATTGGACACGGCAGCGCTGGCATTTTCTTCCGCCAGGAGAAGCAATTGGTGTTTGACTCCTCGCTCGGGCGCGATGACGCGGACTGCGTTTCCGCGTTTGCCTGAGAGCCATTCTTCGATCAGCATGACATCATCGAAGTTGGTAGGGACAAGCAGCTCTTTGGGCGGCTGACCGTCTTTGTTGTAGAACTGCTCGATGGCAGATCGAACGAGTTCCTCGTCGGCGGCATCGGCTGAATGGGGCCAGAAGAAGTCTTTCCGTCCGATGAGAAGTCCTCCGCGCACGAAGAGGATCTGGAGATCGACTGCCGAGCCCTGCCGCGCCAGGCCGATCACGTCTTGGTCGGTCGTCGTGGTTTGGGTGATGCGTTGCTTCTCCAGCGTGCGTTCGATGTTGAAGAGCCGATCGCGCAAGCGCGCGGCCTCCTCAAATTCCTCACGCACTGCCGCCATTTCCATTTGGGTTCGCAGGTCGTCCAACAATTCACGGTCGCGTCCTTCGAGGAACTGCCGCACCTGTTCGACGATATGACGATAATCTTCTTTCGATTGATTTCCGGTGCAGGGGGCCATGCATCGTTTGATCTCGAATTCGATACAGGCTCGCTCTGCTTTGCCGTCAATCTCAATCGTACAGGTGGCCAAGGGAAAGGTTTTCTTAATGACCTTCAGCGTCTCTCGCAATGCGCCGGCAGGCGTATAGGGGCCATAGTAGAGTGCGCCGTCTTGTTGTACCCGCCGAACGATGGAAAGGCGTGGGAAAGCTTCTTTGATCGGCAAGCGAAGATAGGGGTACTGCTTGTCGTCCCGTAGGACCACATTAAACCTGGGCCGATGCCGCTTGATCAGATTGCTCTCGAGGATGAGCGCTTCGAGTTCTGAGCGGGTGACGATTGTTTCGAGGTCTGCGATATGGCTGATGAGGACAGCGTGTTTGGGAGAGTGATCGGTTCCTTTTTGAAAGTAGGACCGCACACGGTTGGACAGCACTGCTGCCTTGCCGATATAGAGCAATGCATCCTGCTCGTCCCGGAACAGATAGACTCCAGGTTGATCGGGAAGGTGGGCGAGTTTAGACTGAAGGGCGTCGTTCGTCATGCGTCACCAGTTCAACCGTAAGAATAGCAGGAACTCCCTGTCATTTTCTTCCCGATTGCCGTGTGACGTTATGACTTGAGCGATCTTACGAATGAAGGACTCAGGCTCCCACGCGCGATTTCCGCAACCGGACCCTTCATGGTGAGACCGAAATCTGCGGCGACATCGATATTGAGGCGCCCTCCCGGCATCTTCACTGAGACAGGACTTTTCACTAAACCAAGCCGGACTGCCGCGCTCGCGGCAGCGCAGGAAGATGACCCTGAAGCCTGGGTTTCGCCGGCCCCGCGCTCCCAGATCAAGATATAGAGTTCTCGTGGACCGGTTGGCACAGCGAGTTGCACATTTGTCCGCTTCGGGAAGATGAAGTGGTTCTCCAATGCCGGCCCAAATTTCAGGAGATCTTCTCGCGACCAAGACTGTCCAGCTGGTTTGAACATCACGCAGTGGGGATTCCCCACACTCACACCGGTGAAGGTGAGAGACTGGCCGGCGACATCGATGGGTTGTTCGATCAGTTCTTCGATCGTGAGAACACACGGAAGGGCGGCCGGCCGGAACGTCGCCCGGCCCATCTCGACGGTGACAGCGCTCGCATCTCCACGCCGGTCTATGTGCAACGTAATCGCGACCAGCCCACCTTTGGTCTCAACAGTAAAGCGCCGCTTTTTCGTCTTGCCGGTCGCGTGAAGATAGCGAGCAAAGATCCGCAGGCCGTTCCCCGATTTTTCCGCCTCGCTGCCATCCGGGTTGAAAATGCGCAAGCCGAAATCCGCACGTTTTGACGGGACCAACGCAAGAATCCCGTCGCTGCCGAGGCCCCAGTTGCGATCACAGATCGCTTTGATTCTTGCTGGGGCAAGCGAGAACGACAGTTCTTTAGGATCCATCACCACATAATCATTGCCCAGTCCGTGTCCCCGGAAGAACCCGTTCTTCATGTACGCTCCTTGAGTAGAAAGGGAAACAGGGAGAGATACCTAGCATGAACGCTGTGGGGAGGGGAAGAGGGATCTCAGGGAGGTTCACACAATCTTGACGCCAGAGGGCCGTTCAATAAGTTCGACTTCATAGCCGTCCGGGGCATCGACGAAAATGAAGCGACTGCCGGACGATGTTTGCGTGGGACCGTCCGTGACCTTGATGCCCTTCGTATTGAGCGATGCGATCGTGTCGTCGAGATTCTCCACCTGAAATGCCAGATGGACGAGGTCTTGCTGCACGTTCACCGGTCCGCTCGGAGGAAAACTGGTCAACTCGATCAACTCCTCGCTGTTCGGAACTTTCAAGAAAGCCAGCATCGATCCGCGAGGCGACGTCTTCCGTTCCACCACCTCAAGACCGAGCACATCGGTGTAGAACCGGATTGTTTGGTCCAAATCGCTGACGCGCATGCGAGTGTGAAGGAACTTTTGGACTTTCATGGCGTGCCTCAGGATAAGAGCTTATAGCAGATAGCGTATAGCTTATGGCCCAAAGGCATCTCTCTGCTTCGTCTCTCCTCATACCATACGACATTCGCTATAAGCCATCAGCTCCTCTGGCTGATCCGCTCGTCTTGCGCAGCAAAATCTCGGCACTGCCCGGCATCAGTAAATTCGGCATGGGGCCAACTTCCTGGTAACCCTGCTTCTCGTAAAACTTTCGCCCCTGGTCGTTGAAGTCCGATACACAGACGAACAGGTTCTTCACTCTGGAGAAAACCGCTGTTTCGACGTGCACAAGCAACCTGCTCCCTAACCCCTTGCTTCTTGCCCATTCCGCCACTCCAAACAACTCCAAATAGTCGCCGAGCAAAAATTTCTGACGAACGACCGCAATGGCGGCGACTCTGCCGCTCTGGTCGGCCACGTAACTGTCACGACCTCGTGGGAGCGGCGTAAAATAGCTGTCCCAATCTTTGCCTTGATAGCCTAGTTGTTTCCACGGGTCGGAGTCGGCGAGCAACTCAATGACGGCTGCCCGGTCCTCCGCCGTCATGGGACGAACGATCGGAGAGATCATGGAGTCGTCTGTCCATTGCAGCGTAAAAGATCACTCATGGTCATGGGGGTGAGGTGTCGCGCCGGCAAGAGTTGCTGATGCAGATCTTGCACAACCTCGTGCGTATGTTTGCCTTTCCCGTTGGCGTGCATCACGATGACGCTCCCCTTGCGGATGGAGCGCTTCAGTCGGTCTTCGATCCGGACGGCCGTGAGCGTCGGATCGGGATCGCCGGACACGACATCCCAGAGAATAAACTGGAGGCCGAGAGCTCGGGCCACGTTGACCGTGTCGTCATTGAACTCCCCATAAGGAGGGCGGAACAGCGTCGCGTCATGACCGTACTTGATCTTGAGTAAACGAACCGGACCAAGAATTTCCTTTTCCTGCTCATCCGCTGAATGGAGCGGCAGATGGGCGTGGACCTCTCCATGTGTGCCGACTTCAAAGAACGGGACCTGGAGCAGGATCTTGACTTGTTCATCGTGTTTCGCCATCCATTTCCCGGACATAAAGAAGGTGGCGGGGATCTTCTGCTCGATCATATAGTCGATCAGTTCCTGATCGTAGCCTGTTCCTTTCTGCACCGGACAGAGGTCAAACGTCAACGCGACTCCAGGACAAGAAGGCGAGCCTGACTTGATCACTTGGGCCTGCGTGAAGGTAGGAATCGCTGAGAACAACAGCGTGGTAAGAACAAAACCCAGCATCCCTGACAAATAACGAGATCGCATGGTGATGAGTATACCCGATCCAGGAAACTTCACGAAAACCATTATGGTATGCCAGCAACTTGATACCCTACTGTATTTTCGACAAGGAAGTGTTAATCCGCAGGCTGCTCAAAAAGTTCGTCCAGCAAGGCCGCAGTGAGTGAAGACCGGAGACGTACCCTCTGGGGCGCACGGTGCGACGAATAAGGAGCACCACGTCTGTGCGCGCCGCCGAGTGGTGAGTCGGGCGGGTCCCCGTTGAGGATCTGCGAACTTTTTCAGCGGCCTGCTTAGAGCGAAGCCGGGTTGACGCTCCAATTCCCCACTGTTACGGTGAATGCATGTCGTTGCCCAATTGGAGAATCGGTCGCGCACTCGGCATCCCCATTCATGTGCATGCCTCATGGTTTCTGGTGTTCTTCTTTGTGACATGGTCAATGGCGACGGGCTATTTACCGGAGACGTTGCCAGGCCTGTCGACACCACGCTATTGGGGGATGGGCGGCATTGCCGCCCTCTTGCTGTTCCTCTCCGTTCTACTGCATGAATTGGGACATTCCTATGTGGCATTGCGCTACCAGATCCCTATCAAGCAGATCACATTGTTCATCTTCGGAGGGATGGCACACATGGGTAAGGAGCCCCCCAGTCCGCGGGCTGAGTGTTTGATTGCGCTGGCAGGACCAATCGTGAGTTTGATCCTTGGGGCCGGTTGTCTCGGCGGAGCCATGGCTCTCGAATCGTTGCTTCCTCGATCGGGGACTCAGGGACTTGTCGTCCTCGGGAGCTTGCTTGGCATGGTGAACGTGCAGCTTGGACTCTTTAACCTCATTCCGGGGTTCCCGTTGGACGGAGGACGAGTCTTACGGGCTGGACTATGGGCCTGGAACAAAGATTTCAATCGAGCGACCCGTCAAGCCGCGCTCATGGGTATAGGCTTCGGTGTGGCTCTTGGGGTGTTCGGGGCGGCTCTGATGGTAGGGGCTAGGTCCGGTGCTCTGGGACAGTCTACCGCGACGAACGGAGGCTGGCTCATCTTTATCGGCGCATTCCTCTTTTCAGCGGCGCTGGCCGGCAAACGGCAGGCAAGCGTGCGGACTCCGTTGACATCGGTGACGGTCCGCGAGGTCATGGCCCACCATGTCGTGACCCTGTTACCGGATATGAGTGTGCAAGATGCGGTCGATCAATACTTCGTCGCGCATGGATTCGGCGGATTTCCCGTGTGTGAAGAGGGACACGTGCTTGGAGTGGTCACCGTGGAAAATGTGCACGCGGTTCCCTCAGCACTCTGGCCGTGGCGCCGCGTCCGCGATATCATGCGCCCTGCATCGCCGGCTTTTTTCATTCCTCCGGACTGGTCCGTGATGCAAGCGATGGATTACATGGTCCAAGGCGGATGTGATCTTCTCGTCGTGATGGAGAACAAGGAGATCGTAGGGCTGGTCACCCGATCGGGCCTTACTCAGTTTTTACAATTGCACAATGCCTGAAAGCTTGGAAAGCGGATCTAGATGGTCAGTAGCGATGCGACCCATTGCCAATCCTATTCGGAAGCCAGGCCAAGAGCGAGACACGGCAGTAACTGCGAATAGTATTGGGGTAAAGTGGCACGGCCTCTCGAGGAGCGATTCGGCTTCCGGCTAGCTATCCGACCGGGCGATGGAGATGTTTTGCGCAATGGCAATACGCACGAGGTGGACGACAAGCAGGAACCCGTAGACGACACAGAAAAACTTGAACGTGGCTCGGTAGAAATCTGTCAATAGGATGGGAAGGCAGAGGGCAAAGAGCAGACTTGCGATCAATGTCATAAACGTCAACCGCTTGCAGAACTCATGGTGGGCTTCCCGTCCAATCTGTTTCAGCGCCCGGGCGTAGCGATCGGCTCGTTGCAGCCTGGCAACCTGCATCGCAGCGTCGCACGTGCCCCAATAATGCAAGTACCCATAGCCCCCCAGAATCAAGAGCCAAGGCAATGCCCATAGAGGCCAGTATGCCGCTTCTCCGTATGCCTCGCTACTGAGCAAGGCCGCGAAGGAGGGGGCGTAGAGCAGTCCCAACACCAGCGGCAGGATGCGCTCATCAGTCGGACGTTCTCCTTCCGGTCCTCCATGAATCAGCTCCCGCTCAAATAAAGGGTAGCCGTACTTGAGGACCACGAGCGCGATGGCGGCGCTCATGGTCTTGTCGGGAATATAACGGATCCAGTTCTGGAACCAATTGACAATCCAGCAACTCAGGCTGTCCCCCAAGGTAATTCCAAAGAGAGATTCAAGGTAGAGGTGCGCCGTATGTTCCCATTGAAGCACGCGCTGGCTCACTGACTCGGCAACCTCGGGATTCAAGGCAAAGGTCGTTTGCTCATGCAGCGCAGCTTGGACAAACGTTCCAGGGAGACTCATGACGATCGCGCCGCCGACCCCAAAGACATAGAGAAACCACGCATGGGACAGAGCGGAACTGCGTCCCTTACGGAGATACTTTTGAAAGCCTGTCTGCCTGGCCATCCAACCCCAATAACAAGCCCCGGCCATGCTCACCAGCGACCAGGGGAAAATCACAGTATCGGCGCCGGCTTCCGGGTACAGCAACCAGTTCACGGCGGAGTTCGAGAGGAGAGCCACGATGGCGCCCCACCAAGGACCCAAGAGGAAAGCAACCAGCGCGGTTCCCGTCATATCAAGGAATAAGATGCTCTCCAGATGCCGACTCAACGTGAGCCCAACATAGTTGAGCAGCAAGCCTGCTGCGACAATGACGCTGGTTTCATATAAGAGCAAATAGGAAACGCCGCGGAAGGGCTTCGAAGAAAAGAAATCGATCGAGGGAGATGAGCTGGAGGTCGGAGGTTCGATTGCAGAGGGAGATTTTCGCTCCTTCTTCGGTGTCACTCGATTCTTGAAATCAAGCAGCTTCTCCATGAGAGTCAACAATGCGGCAATGAAGCCGACTACCGTGCCACCGAGCATGAGCATGTCTTTGCCGAAATCTTCAGGCATGAAAGACGGTTCCCCTCTTATAGTGTTGGTTGTCATTCTATCGACGAAGGGATATCCCCGCCAGCAAAAGTCCAGAAGCCGACAGACCGGTTTGGTCTGTCTGGTTTATCTGGTTGGTCTGGTTCAACCAAACGAACGAAATAGACCAGAGGAACCAGACAAACCAGCTTTATGTTGGCGGACTGTTCGGCAAGGGCGGGTCTGACTGAGCCGTTCTCGCGGTGGCGGCGGATAATACCTGCGCCTGTTGTTGGAGCCGGTGAGCGACTTCTGCGCCAATCAACAAGAGGGCAGCAGAGTAGTAGACCCATAAGAGGAGCAGAACAACTTCTAAGAGGGAACCATAGAGGTTGGCATACACAGTCGCGTAGGTACTATAGGTCACGAAGAGGAGTTTGGCGGCGATCCAGAGCAGACTGAACGTCAGCGCTCCGATCATCGCCTCACGCCAGTGCGGCCGCCGTCGTGGGACAAGCCGGTATAACGCCGTGACTGCGAGGAAGGCCAGTACGAAGGGAAGCGTATAGGTAAGAAACAAGTCGTGGGCTGCGAGGGCCAGGAGGTCGAGTCCCCAGAATCTTGGCGCATACCCCGTGAAGAAGTTGACGATCTGGGTTGCGCCGAAGGAGAGCAGTAGCACGAGTTCGGTCACCGCAAGCGAGGCCACAGCGATGCCGGTTGAAACGAGAGGATGGCGGCGCCAGGTACTTTCGAACACGACATTCAACGCATAGTCGAGTTCGTAAAACACCAGTGCGCCGAACCAGACGAACGTCAGAAACACTGCCCATCGGACGGTTTCCAAGGCGCTCACCCGATGTATTTCATTGACGACATGTTCTCCTAGCGAGGGAAGAAATCCATTGAGAAAACTCAGAAGGACTTGTGCTCCGATGACATCTTGACTCACGACAAAACTCAAGCCGTACAGGAGAAGGAAGACGAGCGGAAAGAGAGAGAGCAAAGAAAAAAAGGCGAGTGAAGCCGCAAGACTGGCGCATCCATGGCGCAAAAACGATCGTGCGAGATCTCGGAGAAAACGTAAGGGCTGCATCATCCAACTTGAAAAGCCACAACCACGTAGGCCTAGAGTAACACGGCTAGATGCTTGGCGCACTGATTTGGAGCCATGCTAGCGGGGCTGCCTTCCTCCTTAATTTATTTTTACTAGATCGCCTGCTTCTGATATAGCTCGTGGTGAACACAGCCTGTAATTTGCGCGTTCGTGAAAGGATGGAGAGTCAATGTCATACAAACGTGTTTTGATCATTGCAAATAAGGATTGGGAAGCCACGGCACTCATGAATGTCCTACTAGAGGTCAAAGCTTGCCCTGACAAGTTTCCCTGGCCGGTAAAACTCACTCACCCTCAACCACCTCAAACAAGCGAATTGACAACTTCCAAGCCTAAGCCGCGGGCCGTGTTTCACTTCCAAGAAAGGAGTCATGGGAAAACCCACGACGTACAAGTCGAGGTCTGGTGCATACAAGATGCGATGGACCCTTCAGTTTCTTCTTCAAGCACAAAGGAAAAAGATGAGGTGCTAGCGGTTATGTATTTTGGAGGAAAGGTAGAAGTCGATACGGATAAGGATCCGGACTTCGTCGTGGCATTTGGAACCGCCGGTTTCCCGGGAGAGACGAGCTACAATGGCTGCGTATTCGTTGGAGCGAATACATTTATCCATGACCCCTTTAAGGACAACTTAACAAACGACGGGTATTGGCACAGCGAACAGACTGGTCGAGTGATCGGACCGTCATCCGTTTCGGCCGAATTGTTTATTCCCGACCATAGGATCTTCGACGCATCGCTCAAGTCTCAAGTGGAGTCGAGGTTTCTGATCCCACCCATGAACCCAGCCCGAAAGCAAGTTCTGATGGCCGCCGCCAATTACACAGCAGTAGGCGTAGTCAACATCATGAATTATGATGACTATGCATGGGCCGATGAGGAAGCGCTTCACGCGTTCAAGGAAGTGTGCGAAGAACATCGAGAGAAACCTCCTATCGGGTCGGTGGAAACAACACACGGCATCATTCGCCTCCAATCGGAAACCCCGTTCATTTTTATCTCAGGCATCACTGACCGCATTGGACATTTCAATATGGAAGTGGGGCCGCGTCCTTACGCGCAAAACTTCGCCTGCGCGCACAATGCAGGGGTGGTTGCAGCCTGGCTTATTCCCAAGATCGTCAGTCACTTGAGCTTTGAAGCCCAATGAAGGTCTGCATTCATCGGGGAACGCAGGAAGTCGGAGGGACTTGCATCGAGATCGAATCCCACGGAAAGAGGATTGTCCTAGATGTGGGTCTGCCACTGGAAGCCACCGACTCGATCGAAAGTCTTCCCCAGGTGGAAGGATTCCGAGAACGACAGGAATCTCTGCTTGCGGTCGTCATCTCTCATCCTCACCTAGATCATTATGGTCTGGCGCGGTACCTTCCTTCCGACACACAAATGATTATGGGAGCGGCCACTGAGCGAATCCTCAAGACGGCTATGCTCTTTACCCCTGTGGGTGTGGAATTCAAGAACGTCCTTCATCTCGAATCAGGCACACCACTCTCCATCGGACCATTTACGATCACACCATACTTAAACGATCACTCAGCCTACGATGCATATTCCCTGCTCATTGCTGCGGACGGGCAACGATTGTTTTATTCCGGTGATTTCAGAGGACATGGTCGAAAGGCGACACTTTTTGAACGATTCTTGAAGCGCCCACCGTCCGATGTCGATGTGCTGCTCATGGAGGGAACCACCATCGGGCGTTCAGCTACCGGGACCAAATTCAAGACCGAACAAGAGCTTGAGCAATGTTTTATTGAGCACATCGTCGATAGCAAAGGAATGGTGTTGATGTGGACTTCCGGTCAGAACATCGACCGGCTCGTCACTGCCTTCAAGGCTTGTAAGAAATCAGGTCGAACGCTCATTTTGGACATGTACACGGCGGAGATTCTTCGGGCAACGGAGAATCCGAAACTTCCGCAGGGAACATGGGACGGGGTCAAGGTATTTCTCCCTGAATCTCAGAAACGACAAATCAAGCGGAACCAGCTCTTTAGTATCGCCAGGCAGTACGCAAGGTCTCGTATCTATCCGGAGAAATTGTCTGAAGCAGCTTCGAGAGCCGTCATGTTGTTTCGTCCCTCAATGATGTCAGATATAGATAAAGCCGGGTGTCTGCATGAAGCCAGACTCATCTATTCCCTTTGGCCCGGCTACTTGAAACGAAAAGAACTCCGGTCATTCCAAGAATGGCTGGACAGGCACGATATACCTCTCGTCCATTGTCACACGTCCGGTCATGCTTCAACGCAGGATTTGCAACGGTTCGCCAAGGCCATTGCACCAAAGATGTTGGTTCCCATTCACTCCTTTGAAACAAAACGTTTCAAAGAGTATTTCGATAACGTTGCGATGCAAGAAGACGGTCAATGGTGGGAGATTCCAACACGGCTGTAACTATCTAGCTCATGCATGACAAAGCAAGTAATCGTGGAGGTAACTATGCCGTCAGGTTTATTGAATGATATTGCCCCATTCATTGACGAAACTTTAGGGTTGATAATCGGTAAATCTCCCCGCTATGGAAACAAGACGAACTATTTGAGACTTACGGAAAAGTCATCCACTAATTTTGACGGGCGACGGGTTATTGAGAGAATCTATGCAACTTTAGAGTCATGTCGTCTAACAACCTCCTATCGCAAGGCACCCTCCAAACATAATTGGGATCTTATCCCACGACGAAGACCTAGCGCTGATCGGGACAAATTAGAGGTGACTCTTGAAAGAGATATTGTGGATTTGGAAGGCACGAGCTGGAGTGCTCAAGTTCCTACCTCATCAGGCCTTTGGGATCAGAAGCAAGCCAAGCGTAGTGCCATTGATCTCATCCATAAATGTGCAGACGATTCTTATGAATTCATCGAGCTAAAAATCAAAAGTAACACTCCTCTCTTTGCGGCAATAGAAATATTGGTTTATGGAATCATATACATATATTCTCGAATATATGCGGAGTCGCTAGGATATAAGGTTGAAGAGAAACCATTACTTAAAGCGAAGCAAATACACTTAAAGATCCTCGCGCCTGAAGGCTACTATGCTAACTGTAACCTAGACTGGCTTGAAAGAAAGCTCACGCATGGGTTGTCGGACTTTTTGATAGCACGCGAATGTCATGATTTTCAAATGGACTTGAAGTTCGAGGCTTTCCCAGAATGGTTTTTCGATGTCAAGAAGCCGTATCCCACTAATGATGAAATCCGAGAAGCACTGAAAGCCCGCTCTGGAGCGCCATGGAAGGGGCGCCGCGTGAGGCGTGGGAACGGAGGACCGGCCGGCACCCACTCTCCCTTTATTTGAGTGTCAGGACTGATTGAAGCGCAAAGCTCACGAGAGGATTGGGAAAAAGACCGAAGAAGATCACGCCCGCGACGGCACAAGCCAATACGAAGGATAAGGCGGGCGAGGTGATCAGGCGGGGCGGCGTGTCGGAAGAGGGACTCGGATCTCGCATATACATCACCATCACCACTCGCATGTAGTAGTAGGCCGATACGACGGCAAAGATCAGGGCGATGGCGGCAAGCCAGGCCAAACCTGCTTCGACCGCCGCCATGAACACATAGAACTTTCCGATGAAGCCCGCAGTCGGCGGAATTCCTGCAAGTGAGGCCATAAAGATCAACATGAGAAAAGCCGCGATCGGTTGGCGCTTTGCGAGTCCTGCGAAATCATCAATTTCTTCTCCCTCGACTCCGCCTTTCCTGAGCATGCCGATGACAGCGAACGCACCAAGTGTCATGAACGTGTAGAGGGCGAGATAGATCATCACGCTCGCAAGGCCTGGCGTTCCCCCGGACGCGCCGACTCCACGAGCTGCCGCCACAAAGCCGATCAACGCATAGCCGGCATGGGCGATGCTGGAGTAGGCCAGCATTCGTTTGATGTTGGTCTGCACGATGGCGACGACATTGCCGAGCACCAGCGTGGCAATGGAGATGAGGAGGAATAGGAGCGACCAATTCGCCTTGAGCCCCCCGAGTCCTTCGACGAAAACACGCATGAATGCAGCAAAACTGGCAGCTTTTGCGGCGACCGCCATGAAGGCCGTGACGGAGGTCGGGGCGCCTTGATAGACATCGGGCGTCCACATATGAAACGGCACGGCGGCGAGCTTGAAGCCAAAACCAGCTGCCAACAGTATCGTGGCGATCAGGACGAGAGAATCGTCGACCCCGCGAGTTTCGATGGCGCCGGCAATCGTGATCAACTTGGTGCTGCCGGCTACGCCATACAGTAACGAAATCCCATACAGCAGAATGCCCGATGAAAATGCTCCCAGAACGAAATATTTTGCGGCGGCCTCCAGCGAACGAGGCTTAGAGCGGTTGAGTCCGGTCATGACATAGAGCGAGAGAGACATGAGCTCGGTGCCGAGATAGATCGTCAGCAAGTCGGCACCGGACACCATGACCATCATGCCGGAGAGGGCAAGAAGGATGAACCCGTAGTACTCGCCGAGGTGTATGCGCTCCGCTTTCAGATAGGGCAGTGAGAGAAAAATGGTCAGTCCGGTCACTCCGTAGAGGACGATTTTCCAGAATCTGCCATAGGCGTCGATCACCACCAGGTCGCTGAACGCGGACACACGGACATTCAGCGAGCCGATCTGTTCACCGGTGAACCCAACACAGAGAGCGAGGGCTCCCACACTCAGCCAAGCCAGAAGATCTCGTCGCGAAGGTGGGGTGATGGGATCCAACACAATGACGAGACAGGCCGTGACGACGACGATGATCTCGGGAAGCAGGGCTAAGAGGTCAGTGCCATACAGACTCATCGCGATGGGCCTTGAGTCGTCAGCTGCATGTCACTGTCCACCAGCAGTGGCGCTCCTCCTCCTGCAGAGGGAGCAGCGGTCGGCGCAACCTTCGCGCGGGACATAGAGTCAATTGTATTGGTCACGCTTTGGTGCATCCGACTGACGAGCGGATTGGGATAGATCCCGATCCAAAACACCAACAGAGCGAGCGGCACCAGCGTCGCGAGTTCTCGTTGGTTGAGATCTCTCAGTGTCGGGAGGTGGTGCGGAGAGGGGACCCCATAGACCACGCGCTGGACCATCCAGAGAAGATACGCGGCCGCGAGAATGATGCCCAATGATGCAAAGGCGGTCGCAATCTTACTCCAGAGGAACGTGCCGACGAGCACGAGGAATTCTCCGACAAAACTGTTGGTGCCGGGGAGACCGAGCGAGGACAAGGCGAAAATCACTAACAGGGCGGCATACAGCGGCATCGGCGCGGCCAATCCGACATTATCGGCAATCATCCGGCTATGGGTACGCTCATAGATCATGCCGACGCAAAGAAAGAGCCCGCCGGTCGTAATCCCATGGTTGACCATTTGGAGGACAGCTCCTTCGACACCCTGCTGGTTCAAGACAAACAGACCAAGGGTGACAAACCCCATGTGGCTCACACTCGAGTAGGCGATCAGTTTCTTGAGATCGACCTGAGCCAGCGCCATATAGGCGCCATAAATGATCGCGATGATGGAGAGCACAACCATCATGGGTGTAAAGTCGCGACTGGCATCCGGCAACATCGGTAAACTGAATCGCAGAAATCCATAGGCGCCCATTTTCAGAAGGATGCTCGCAAGGATGACGCTGCCGGCGGTCGGGGCCTCGACGTGAGCGTCCGGGAGCCAGGTGTGAAATGGAAACATGGGGACTTTCACTGCGAAGGCGGCGAAGAACGCCAGGAACAACCATATCTGCAGCGAAGCGGGGTAGGTGCCCTGGCTTAACGCCAGGATGTCGAACGTGTGTCCTCCGTAAAAGTACAGGACGAGGATGGCCACAAGTAAGAGGACACTCCCCGCGAGTGTATAGAGAAAGAATTTGATGGCCGCATACAGGCGGTTGGGACCTCCCCATACGCCGATCAGGAGGTACATCGGAATCAACATGGCCTCCCAAAATACATAGAACAGCACAAAGTCCAACGCGACGAATACCCCCACCATGGCCGTTTCCATCACCAGCAACACAGCCATGAACGACCGGACTCTTGTGGTGATCGCGTTCCAAGATGCCAAGACGCAGAGGGGCATGATTCCGACAGTCATCAACACCAGCGGGAGACTGATTCCGTCGAGACCCAGACTATAGTAAATGGGCGGCGCCGTGATCCAGGCGACATGCTCGGTGAACTGCATCTGATTGGCCTGTGAATCGAAGAGCCACCAGAGTGGGAGCGCCACAAACAGCTCTGCCAACATTGCGACCAGCGCAATCCATCGAGCGGCTGATTCTGTCGCGAAAGAGATCGCGATGGCTCCCGCAATGGGGACCACGAGGAGGAGTGAGAGCCAAGGGAAGGAATTGGTCATAGATCACGCGTCAACTGGCAATTGGCAGCGGTAAGAGAACCACTGTTCGGTGTTCCCTTTGACCAGACGCCAGTGACCATTGACACTTCTTCACAAGAATAAGAACACCGTAAAAAGGACCGCGACCCCAAGCGCCATGCCGAGCGCATAATGCTGCGCCTGCCCGCTCTGCATAAGCCTCAAGAGCCAGCCCCCCCAAGCGGTCGCGCGGGCCACGCCGTTCACCGCGCCATCGATCACATTCACATCCACGCGTTTCCACAGTTCGGTTGCGATGAAAAAGATAGGGCGAACGACCGTGCGATCGTAGGCTTCGTCGACATACCATTTATTCAGTGAGGCTCGATACAAGGACTGCCACTGTCGAGCGAAGCGATCCGGAAGCGTGGGGTTCATGACGTAGACATAATAGGCACCGGCAATCCCGAGCAATCCCATGCTCGTGGCTAACACCATGATCCCGAGGGCGGCTCCTCCCTCATGGGTTGAGCCGCCCGCTCCCGTTTCGAACATCGGCCCAAGAAACTCAGGAATACCCAGATAACCTGTGACGATACTCAGCACAGCCAGGATGATCAGCGGAATGGTCATGGCGTTCGAAGGTTCGTGAATGTGGTCTGCATGATGAGGATCGACGTGCGAGGAGCCCCAAAATGTGACGAAGACCAGCCGGAAGCTGTAGAACGCCGTCATCAATGCTGTCACGAGGCCGAGCACGGAGAGGACCTGCCCGAGGGGTCCCGCCGACCAGGCCGAAACCAGCAGCTCGTCCTTGCTGAAGAATCCTGACGTCAGGGGAAATCCTGCGAGCGCGAGCGAACCCACGACGAACGTCCAATAGGTGACCGGCAATTTGTTTTTCAACCCGCCCATGCGGCGCATATCCTGCTCGTGATGCAGGGCGATGATGACGGACCCACAACCGAGAAACAGAAGCGCTTTGAACGCGCCGTGGGTCAGGAGATGGTACATGCCGGCCGCGTAGGCACCGAGACCACAGGCCATGATCATGTAGCCGAGTTGGCTGACGGTGGAATACGCGACGACACGCTTGATGTCGGTCTGAGTCAAGGCGATGGTCGCCCCCACGACCATGGTGATTCCGCCGGTAATCGCCACGACGGTCATGGCGGTGGGCGACAGGTTGTACAGCGGAGCCAATCGCGCGACCATGAACACGCCCGCGGTGACCATGGTCGCAGCATGAATGAGCGCCGAAATGGGGGTGGGGCCTTCCATCGCATCCGGAAGCCAGACGTGCAGCGGCACTTGCGCCGATTTGCCGATGGCGCCGGTGAACAACAAGATACAGATGAGAGTGAGCACAGAGATATCCCAGGTTCCTCCAAACGGACCGAGAACATTCATGACGTCCCCTGCTGACTCGTGTGCCTGGGCGAATATTTCCTGATAGTCGAGTGATCCAAAGCTATACCAGACCAACAGGAGGCCGAGCATGAACCCAAAGTCGCCGACTCGGTTGACGATGAACGCTTTTGTCGCGGCGGCACAGGCAGTCGGGCGCTCATACCAGTGGCCGATGAGCAGATAGGAACAGAGACCGACAGCTTCCCAAAAAATGAAGAGTTGAAGCAGGTTATCCGCCATGACCAACATCAGCATCGAAAAGGTAAAGAGCGCGATGTAGCCGAAGAAGCGAGCGTAGCCCGGATCCCCTCGCATATACCCGATCGTATAGATATGGACGAGTGAACTCACGGTCGTGACAAGGAGCAACATCACGGCAGTCAGTCGATCGATCGAAAATCCGATGTGGATGTCGAGAGGGCCGGAGGTCAGCCACGTGTAGAGGGGGAAGCTCGTCTGGTGGCCGTTTGCCACGTCGAGGAAAACCAACAACGAGAGTAGCCACGACACGAGAACAGCCGGAACTGCGACGAGATGGGCGTTGTCCTTAATCCAATGTCCGAAAAGCCCTAGAATCAGGAATGACACCAAAGGAAGGAGGGGAATGAATTCGTACGTCATCAGAAATCGTTTCTCGTCGATCGTCGCTCGTGAAGCGTCACGGACGCACAGTAACCCAATACAGGTGGTCCATCGATCGCGAACCACGCTTCTCGTGTCACGAAAGACGGCGTGCTCACCATTTCAGTAACTGCAATTCGTCGATGTTGATCGCAGACTTGGCACGGTACAACGCAATGATGATGGCTAACCCAACCGCAACCTCTGCGGCGGCGACGGTGAGGGCGAAAAACACGAAGACTTGCCCTGCCACGTCGTGAAGGTACTGCGAAAACGCGACGAAGTTGATATTCGTCGCGTTCAACATCAATTCAACCGACAGCAAGATGATGATGATGTTCCGGCGAAGCAACACGCCGACGACCCCGATCAGAAACACCACGCCGCTCAGGATCACATAATACGACAGAGGAATCATCGACACCTCGGAAAACGGGAAACGGGAAACAGGAAACGGGGGAAGTCAAATAACAGAAGCCGGTTTGAGGCGTTTAACGAATAACGTTTCACGCTTCACGCTCTCCGATGTCTTTCTTGGCCAGGATGATCGCGCCGATCATCGCCACGAGGAGAATCAAGGACGCGACCTCGAAGGGGAACAAATAGGTGGAATAAAGAACGTCACCGATCGCCCCGGAATTGCTGGTTCCTCCAATAGTCGTTTCCGTGCCGGTTGCCGCAGCAGGCCTTGTCCAGCCATTCATCGCAGTGAGGATGACGGCCTCGATGAAGAGCGTTCCCCCGACCGCGGCAGCTATGGGCCATTGCCGATGGTACCGGTCGTCCTTTCTCAGATTGAGCAACATCACCACGAAGAGGTAGAGGACCAAAATGGCCCCGGCATACACGATGATCTGAACGGCGGCGAGGAACTCTGCGTGCAACGTGACGAAGAGCCCCGCCACGTGAAAAAACATCACCAACAGCGCCAGCGCGCTATAGATGGGGTTGCGCACCGCCACGACACACACCGCTGCCGCCGCGATCGCAAAGGCAAAATAGAAAAAGAACACCTGTTCGATCACACGTCTTCCTCTAAGTCCCTACGGGCACCTTCGCGCGTATCCCGCCTGTCTCGCTGTTCCTGCGATTCCAGCCTATCCCGTCAACCTCGCGCGGCCATCCTGCCCGGGCGACCTCGAATGGTGAGGCGGCTCGACGCGGGCGATTCAACTGGGTTTTTGCGGCAGGTGCTTGAACGCAACGTTGAAGAACGCCACATTGGGGTGTTGGAGCTCCAACTGCTTCTCGCGGACCGGGAACGACCGGTCGCCGATGGCGAGCAATTGCTCCTTGTTGAGATGCAGTTGCCGCTTGTCGTACACAGACCATTCGAACTCGCGCGTCATACCGAGGGCATCCACCGGACAGGCATCGACACACAACCCGCAAAAGAGGCAGCGAGTCATGTCCATGTAATACTCTTTCGAGTAGCGCTTCGTCGGCTCACCAGGCACTTCCGCGCTGACCACGCGAATCACCCGCGAGGGACAGGCTGCCTCGCACAGATCGCAACCGACACATTTTTCCGTTCCATCGTCGTACCTCAACAGCGCCAACATCCCGCGATAGTTGTCAGGCAGTGTCCGTTTCTCGTGCGGATACTGCAAGGTGACCGGCCGGTAGTGCAACATGTGCGACATTGTCACCTTCATGCCAACGAAGATTTCGTAAAACGTGATGGTCTTGATCCAAGCCTTGAAGGTCATGTGTGTCTGGACAACTCGTTTCAGCTTCGCGGAAACAAATACAGGGTAATAGCCGTGATGATGATATTGGCCAGCGCGATCGGTAGCATGACCTTCCAGCCGAACCGCATCAATTGGTCATAGCGCAACCGTGGCAACGTCGCGCGGAGCCAGATAAACAAGAAGAGGAAGAAATAGACTTTCGCCGCAAACCAGGCGATATGTTCTATCCATGCCAACTGTTCGAGGCCGATATATTCGAAGATCGTTCCGGGATAGGGAGCGTTCCAACCGCCTAAGAACAGCGCGGAGGCGACGCAGGACACCAGAGTCATGTTGGCGTATTCCGCGCTGACGAAGAAGGCGAACCGCATGCCGCTATATTCCGTGAAGAACCCGGCCACGAGTTCGCTTTCCGCCTCCGGCAGATCGAACGGGATACGATTCGTCTCGGCCACGGCTGAAATGATAAAGACGACAAAGGCAAAGATCTGGGTATGGATCGGAAAGAACCCGTCAGGACGTCCCCCCCAGATGAACCAATGCCAGAAGCCGCCGGACTGGGCTTCTGTGATCTCTACGAGGCTCAGGGTTCCTGCCAGCAGGAGCACACCGACGATCGCCAGCCCAACGTTCAACTCGTAGCTGATGACCTGGGCCGCGGCTCGCAGCCCTCCCAAGAGCGAGTATTTGCTGTTGGATGCCCAGCCTCCCAGGATAATGCCGTACGCGCCGATCGAAGCAATCGCCAGGATATATAAAATCCCAATATTGATGTCGGCAACCACAAAAGGTTTGATTGTAAGTCCGTAGATGTCCAACGTGATGTTCGGGCCGAAGGGAATGACGGCGAAGCCGATCATGGAGACGACCATAGTCAACATCGGCGCCAGTGCAAACATGGCCTTGTTCGCTCCGGCCGGTACAATGTCCTCCTTAAAAAACAATTTAATGCCGTCAGCAACCGGTTGGAGCAGTCCATACGGTCCGACTTCCATCGGACCCATGCGATCTTGCATCCAGCCAAGCACCTTCCGTTCGAAATAGGTCATGGTTGCGACCGTGATCATCACGATGCTCATTTCCGCCAGTATCTGGGCAAACGAAACCGCAAGTCGCAGGCTCAGTTCGGTCACAACAGCACTCCCGGATGACAAGTGAAAAACACAATACGTTCTCGTTCGTTCATGTCGATTTCATCACCGACACCACGGTCGTCCGACAGGATGGGACTTTCGTGTCCGGATCGACAACGCAGTCAAAAAGCCGCATGGCGTCCTGCGCGAAATGATCGGAGAGCCAAGCCAAGCCTTCGGGCACACGATCCAAGACTTTCACCGTAGTCGTGAATTCGCCTCGGTCGTTCGCGAGGCAGACTCGGTCCCCGGTGCTAATGCCGAATCGAGCGGCATCCGGAGGACTCATCTGCAAGAAACCGCTCGGCTCGATCTGCAGCAATCCCTTCGAATACGTCGACAGCTTCCCTGAATGGAAGAGGGTTTGGACCAGCCCCAACTGGACCATTCCATCCGGGTGCGCGACTCGCGCGGGCAGAGTATACCGAGTCGGAAGGTCCCGGCGATATCCCTCGTGTACGTATCGATCGACGGCGGCAGGATCCACAGACGGAGGAATCGGCGAAGGTCCGAGCGATCCGTACCCGGGAATCACAGCACGAATCTCCTTGAGGATCTCCTTGGCCTCGCCGTATTCCAACGGGACACCGATGAACACCGAGAGGGCCGAGAGGATCTCCCAGTCGGGGCGGCTGTCTCCTGTCGGATCGATCGCAGGCCGTACGGCTTGAACGTGGCCTTCGGTATTGGTGAAGGTGCCGGCTTTTTCCATGGCGGGGGCGGCTGGGAGCACCACATGGGCGAGCGTAGCCGTTTCCGTGAGAAACAATTCCTGGCACACAAGGAGGTCCAGTTTGCCCAGGGCCTCTTTGACTCCGGTCTGAGGCGGAAGGCTCCCGACAGGATTTTCTCCGACGACGAAGAGACTCTTGATGGTTCCGGCTTTTGCACGGTCGATCATCTCGATGAGCGTTGTCCCTGCCGCCTGTGGGAGATCCTCTTTCCAGGCACGAGCCATCTGGGCGCGCGCGTCCTGATCGGTAAGATCGAGCGCGCCCGGCAGGAGGGCCGGGGCCGCGCCCATTTCAACCGCCCCTTGATCGTTATTCTCTTCCGCCAACGGAGCAAAGCCGCAGCCCCGTGCAGTCAACTTCCCGGTCAAGAGCAACAGGTCTAAGAGATTGAGACAGATGCCATAGCTGCCTTGACTGCGTAAAAGAGTCTGGCCGGCAAGGACAACAACACGGCGCCCTCCGGCTACGGAAGCGGCCATGTGTATAAACGATTCGCTCGATATCCCTGTGTTCAGGGCGAGATCATCCCATGTCAGTTGCTGCACTAATTGAGAGACAGCCGAGACAAAATCAGGCGCCCGTTGGGCGACTGCACTGTCGACATGGTTGTTCTCGACCACGGCTTTCAACAAACCCAAGACCGCTGCGCCGAACTGAGAAGGCGCCACACAAAAATGCTGCTGCGACAGGTTGGAAATGTTGCTGATCGTGCCGACTGCGGGCTGGATGGCCTCGATCGTCAACAATGTTGCCTCGTGCTTCTTGACCGCTTCTTTGACTTTCAGTCCCGTAATTGGATTGGCCTCGGTGATATTGGTGCCGACCAGAAGGAGCACGTCCGCTCCCACGATGTCCTCGAACGTCACGGTCCAGCGATGCGTGCCCTGCACCAGTCGCATCGCCTGCACCCCGTTGACATGGCCGTATCGCGCACTGCTGTCGAGATTGTTGGTCCCGATCGTGAGGCGCATGAACTTCTGGAACAGATAGAGTTCTTCATTGGTACAACGGCCGGAGATCAGTCCGCCGAAGGCCTGTGGTCCATGCGCGGACTTGAGCCGGTTGGTCTGTTCGGCCACAAACACCAACGCCTCTTCCCATGTGGCTTCGACCAACTCGCCGTTCCGTCTGATCAACGGATGGATCACTCGGCTGGGATGGCTCGTCGCGTGAAATCCAAAAAACCCGCGTGCACACAAGTCGCCGCTGTTCCGACCGGCGCCGTGAGCACTGTTCACCTCGATCAACTCCTGGTCCTTGGTTTGGACCGTGATTTGGCACCCGTCCCCGCAAAAGGCACAGATGGTGTCGGCGCGTTTGAGCATCCAGGGGCGGTATTCGTACATCGAGAGCCGGCTGGTAATGGCGCCGACCGGGCAAATCTGCACGCAACCGCCGCAGAATTCACAATCCAAGGGATGGGAGCCGAAAGACTTGATCTCCGTCATCGTGCCTCGTCCGATCGGAGCGAGAGCCTTCACATCCATAACCTCATCGCAGTAGCGGACGCAACGCAAACACTGCACGCAACGATTCATCTGCGTCTCGATCAAGGGGCTGAAATATTCCTTCTGGAAGATGCGCTTGGTTTCATCAAACCGGCTGGTCGCGGTGTATTCATGGGAGAAGTCTTGGAGGTCGCATTTCCCGCCTTGATCGCAGACGGGGCAGTCCAACGGGTGATTGGCCAGGATGAATTCGAGCACCGATTTATGGGCATCGTGAACGACCGTCGTGGCGGTCCGAACGGCCATGCCTTCGGTCGCCACGGTGCTGCAAGAGGTTTGGAGCTTCGGCATCTTTTCGACTTCGACCAGGCACATGCGACAGTTTGCATCCGGCTTGAGTTTCGGGTGGTAGCAGAAGTGCGGAATCATCACACCGACTCGGCGGGCGGCTTCGATCACCAGCGTGCCTTTCGGCACCGAAATGGGAATACCGTCGATCGTCAATCGGACGGTCTCTGTAGTTGTAGTAGTAGCCATGTTCTTATGACTCGTTGAAACGTTAACCGTTAATCGTCAGTAGAGGGCCAGGAAAAACTTCCTGCGTTTCACGAATAACGAATCACGATTCACGTCTTCAATGTCTCGCCCCTGCCGGTTCCAGCTTAATCAGGTTCGCCGCCTCCGCTTGCTGAATCAGCGCGACGTATTCAGATCGCCAATGTTTGAGCGTGCTCATAATCGGCGCCACTGACGCATCCCCGAACGCGCAGACCGTTCGGCCCTCGATGTTCTTGCATAGATCGACCAAGGTTTCAAGATCCTCTGTCCGCCCCCGTTTCGCGACGATTCGGCGCATGGTTTGTACCAGCCAGGAGGTTCCCTCGCGGCAAGGACTGCACTTGCCGCAGGATTCATGATAGAAAAATTCCATGAGGCGGAGCGCGGCCCAGACCATGTCCGTACCCTCTTCCATCACCGTCACCCCACCGGAGCCGAGCATGGAGCCGGCTGCGGCGACAGACTCAAAATCGAGCTTGACGTCGAGGTGGCTCGGCGTGAGAAACGGCGCCGACGCCCCCCCCGGGATAAAGGCCTTGAGCGATTTCTCGGAGCGCATGCCTCCGGCTTCCTCGTAGATCAATTCGCGGAAGGTGACCCCCATCGGCACTTCGTAGTTCCCTGGCCGCTTCACATGGCCGCTGACGCAGAACACTCTGGTACCGGTACTCTTCGGCGGGGAACCGATCGATGCGAACCATTCGGGCCCCCGGCCGACGATGTGAGGAAGGTTCGCCAGGGTTTCAATGTTATTCACGACCGTGGGTTTGTTGTAGAGACCGTGTGTCGCCGGAAAGGGGGGCTTGACGCGCGGCAGGCCGCGCTTGCCTTCGAGCGACTCCAGCAATGCCGTTTCTTCTCCGCAGATATAGGCACCGGCGCCTCGGTGCACCCACACATTGGCGGTAATCCCAGTGCCCAGGATATTCGTACCGATATAACCGGCTGTTCGGGCTTCGGCAATGGCCTGCTCCAAGATCCTGGCCCCAAGAGCGAATTCACCTCGTATATAAATGTAGGCGGTTTCTGCTCCGATCGCATAGCAGGCGAGTACGATACCCTCCAAGATTTGATGGGGATCTCGCTCGATAAGCTGGCGATCCTTGAACGTGCCCGGCTCGCTCTCGTCAGCATTGCAACAGAGATAGCGCGGACCCTGATAGCCTTTCGGCAGGAATCCCCATTTCACACCGGTCGGGAAGCCGGCGCCGCCGCGCCCCCGGAGTCCCGATTTCATGACCATGGCAGTCACTTCGGCCGGCTGCAGCTTCCCAAATACCTTGCGGAGCGACTGATAGCCGCCAGCACGCTCGTAATCCTGGATCGAGCCGGCATAGCCCGGCTGCGTCATGTTCTTGAGCAATATCAGTTCGTGTTTCGGCATATTCGTTAAACGTGAACCGTTAATCGCAAGAGAATAAAATGCCTTTCGGCAGTTCTCAGGCACCTGATAAAACCTTTGACGACCGTAAGGACTTTCACTGCGTCGCCGTGAATTTCATCCAAAACTTCTTTGTTCACGATTTTTATCCCTGCTCCTGCTAGGTGACTTCTGTGTTGCTTCCTGCCGTACACTGTCCCTCGTTTAACGAATAACGATTAACGTTTACCGTTCTCCGGTTCCGGCCACATAAACGGGCCGGTCTTGAGCGAACAGGTCCCGACAGTTTTGAGATCGACCAGGATTCGGTCGAATGTTTCCTCGGTGAGCCGCTCATAATAGTCTTCGTTGACTTGCATCATTGGCGCAGTGCCGCAGGCGGCGAGGCATTCAACCGCACTGAGAGAAAAGAGTCCGTCGGTTGTCGTCTCGCCCGGTCCGATTCCGAGTTTTGTCTTGACCCACCCGATGACGGTATCCGACCCAGCCAGGGCGCACATCAGAGACTTGCAGACTTGGAGATGAAACTTCCCCACTGGCTTGAGATTGAGCATCGTATAAAACGTGGCCGTCTCATAGACTTGGGGAGGGGTCAGACGCAAGAGTCCTGCGATCTCCTTCATGGCCGCTTCGGACACGAAACCTTCGTCCTGTTGCGCCAAGTACAGCAAGGGAATCAACGCCGACCTCTTCACCGGATACCGGCTCAAGAGTTCGTCAATTTCTTTCTGATACTTTTCTTTTAACATCACACTCTCTCTGGGACCGTGGCTTGAGGGAGCCTCTATTGCGCGCATCGACCGAGCACCTTCCGAGCGTGCGCGGTCTGCGAGCAGGGAGGCCTCTCAAGTCACGGTCACCTATCACATTCCCCCATCACGACATCGTAGGTCCCGAAAATCGTGATGATGTCGGAAATCAGGTAGCCGCGCGCCATATGGTCAAAGGCGCCCATGTGGACGAACGAAGGCGCGCGAATCTTCAACCGGTAAGGGCGAGGGCTGCCGTCGCTGACGATGAAAAATCCCAATTCGCCTTTTGGAGCTTCTGTCGCACAATAGACCTCAGTTTTCGGCGGCTTGATCCCCTGGGTGTAAATGATGAAATGGTGGATCAGGCTTTCCATGTCCCGCATGACCAGTTCCTTGGGCGGCGGGATATACTGCGGAGCATCGGCCATGATCGGCCCCGGCGGCAGCTGATCGAGACATTGTGCAATGATCCTGGCACTCTGCCGCATTTCTTCCATGCGGATCCAGTACCGGTCATAGGTGTCCCCATTCTTGCCGATCGGCACTTCCCAATCGACTTTGTCGTACACGCCGTAGGGTTCGACCTTGCGGACATCGTAGGCGACGCCCGACCCTCGCAAGACCGGCCCGGTGCAGCCGAAATTGATCGCGTCCTCGGCCGTCAGCACGGCGACATTCTTTGTGCGGCCGAGCCAGATGCGATTCGACGCGATGAGCGAATCGTATTCGCTGACCTTCTCGGGAAAGCTGTCGAGGAACGCCTTCATCCGTTGAACCAATTCCGGCGTGAAGTCGCTGTCGACACCGCCGATACGATAGTAGTTCAAAGTCAATCGGGCGCCGCAGAGCTTTTCGAACATGTCCAACAGGGTTTCGCGCTCCCGAAAAGTCCAGAAGAACACGGTCATGGCGCCGATATCGAGGGCCTGCGTACCGAGCCAGAAAAGGTGCCCGATGATGCGTTGCATCTCAGCCACGATCGTCCTGATATATTCGGCTCGGATCGGCACTTCGATCTGGAGGAGCTTTTCCACCGCCCGCACATATGCGTAGTTGTTGGACATGGCACAGACATAGTCGAGCCGGTCCGTGTGCGGGATAATCTGCATGTAGGTTAATCCCTCTGACAATTTTTCGACGCCCCGATGCAAGTAGCCGAGATCCGGCGTGGCTTTCACAATTCGTTCGCCGTCCAGCATGAGCACGACGCGCAACACCCCGTGAGTGCTCGGATGCTGCGGTCCCATGTTCAGCAACAATTCCTCTTTCCGTTGGGAGCCTGATACGGCGGGGTCGGCGCGAAAGGCCTCTTTTTCCTTGTCGGAAATTTCGCTCTCAATCACATCGACCGGTGGCTCGTCCAATCTCGGGATGAATTCGAACTGGCTGCGCCAGCCACGCCCTTCGGTCGGGAAGTCTTTTCTCAACGGATACCCTTCAGCATAGTCCTCCGGCAGCAAAATACGCCGAAGATCCGGATGGCCGGAAAAGTGAATGCCCATCATGTCGTACACTTCACGTTCCAGGAATTCCGCTCCCTTCCAGATTCCTGTGACCGACGCAATCGTCGGATCGTCCTCCGTGAGACGCGCCTTGAGGCGAAGCCGTTGCCGCAAGGGAAGCGAGTGTAAGTGGTACACGACTTCGAACCGCAGTTGATCTTCAGGATAGTCCACCGAGCAGATATCCGTGAGATGGTCGAAGGCGGCCTCCGGCGCATCGTGCAAGTGGCGCGCAATTTCCAATAAGTATGCGGCAGACACGGAGACAGCGGTTTCGGCGCGTGCGGTATCAACGCGGGTCGCAAGAATCGCCCCCGGGAATTTTGTCTTCAGACTGTCGAGCAGTGTTTGCATAATTTTTGCTGCGCGAAGGGCGCGACTCGCGGGAAACGCGCGATGTGCCTGTCTCGCACGTCTCGCCTTTCGCGCCAGTCTCGCGGTTTATCTCACGAACACCTTCTCCCGCTGAATTTTTTCCTGCAGCTTCAGCAATCCGTCGAGCAACGCTTCCGGGCGGGGCGGACAACCCGGGACATACACATCGACCGGAATAATTTGATCGACGCCCTGGACCACCGCGTAACTATTGTAGTGGTTGCCTGACGTAGCGCAGGAGCCCATGGAAATGACATAGCGAGGCTCCGGCATCTGGTCGTAGATGCGGCGGATCACCGGCGCCATCTTGCGCGTCACAGTCCCGGCGATGATCATGAGGTCGGCCTGTCGTGGCGAAGCTCGAAACACACCGGCACCGAAACGATCCATGTCGTACCGCGATGCAACCGTCGCAATCATTTCGATGGCACAGCAGGCGAGACCGAACGTCATCGGCCACAACGCCGATTTCCGTGACCAATTTACGACGGCGTCCAGATTGGTCGTCAGAATGTTCGCCTCAAACTGCCGCTCCAGAAAGCTCATCTCTTCTACTCCACCATTACCAGAAGGGGATTGTCGGGATGCCCTTCATTGCGCGCGTCCTCTCAATACTCATCTCACTTTCAGGGGAGCCTGGTTGATCCTCGATTGCGCGCGTAGAACGAGCACATTCCTATCGTGCGCGTTCCGCGAGCAGGAGGACGACCAGGCTCCCCTTGCCCTGCTCAATCCCATTCTAACGCCCCCTTCTTCCACGCGTACCAGAAACCGGCCAGGAGAATCATGATAAACACGAGCATCTCGATGAGGCCCAGCAGGCCGAGCGACTGAAACCGAATGGCCCAGGGAATCATGAAGATGACCTCAATATCGAACACGACGAACAGCATCGCGATGATGTAATAGCGCATCGGAAACTGGATGCGCGCATCGGAAAACAGCGGGCTCCCGCTTTCATAGGGAGTTAACTTGGCTCGATAGGGACGATTCGGACGAGCGAGCCTGCCGGCGAGCAGCGCGAAGGCGCCGACGACAAGAGCCACGCTGATAAACAAGAGAATCGGTACGTAGTTCTCTGGGATACTTGTGCTACCCATACGGACTCCGTAAGACGCGATTCGACCGACGGAAGATCACCATGTTGCCCTCTGCATCACGCTGCGGAACACTCCGCCAATGCCGAACCAAAGAAGGGTTTGAATTTCAAACCATGCAGTTGCGGACGGCCGATGCCCTTATGTTGAACGAGCACCTTGAACGTGCTGCCCATGCCATTCGGCTTCAGAAGATGAATGGCTGCGCGGAACCCTGGGCTTTCCTGGTCTAACTTCCCGATCATCTCTTCAACCCCGAGCCCCATCAGAAAGCTCATTTGGTTCGTGAACCCCGTCACGTGAAGTCCGTGCTTCTCACCGACGGCAGCCAGGCTCGAGAAATCTACGTGGGCAGTCATATCCTGCTCGCCGACACGTATGAATGGATCGTCGCTCGCCCGTTGCTGGAAATAGCAAAGGAAGGTGCCATCCTTTCTCTCAGGCTTGTAGAGATCGTGGGCCGTATGGCCATAATCGATCGTCAGGACAAACCCACGGTCTATTCGCCGAGCAACCTGCTCCATCCAGTCCATCGCGAGCAGATTCACCTCGGTTCGGTAATCCTCCGGCCACGTAAGATTCAGCTGCTCAAGATACTGAACAAGCGTCACGGTCGATAGCGGCTTCAAACAGTTCACAAAGTGTCCATCTCTGTAATCTACATAAAGCTCCTCGGTCCGACCTGCCGCGACTTGAACCCGGTGCACGGGAAAGGCATCGATGAGTTCGTTGCTGAAGAACAGACCGGTCACGCTCTGCGGCGCCAACTCATCAAGATCTTCCATCCAGGTGACGAGTCCGGGTTTGCCGAGCCAATAGACCAGGTTCTGGTGCTGCAGTTCCCGCATCGCAGGGCTTCGTTCGATCAAAACATAGCGAACACGCGACGCAAAACCATCCTGCTCGGTATGGATCGCTGCCAGGCAATCTCGAGCCAGTAGCCCTTTGCCGGCACCTGCTTCGACGATTGTGAAGGGAGCGGGGCAACCCAGAATCTCGTCCATTTGTCTGGCTTGTGCGGCAATCGCGCGGCCGAGTATTGAATGCACATCGGAGCTGGTGTAGAAATCGCCCGACCAACCGATACGTTCATGAGCCGCCTCGTCCGGTTGGCGCATGTAGTAACCGAATTGAGGGTGATAGAGCGCCAGCTCCATAAAGCGGACGAAGGGCATGGGTCCGTTTCTCGCGATTTCGGACGAAATGACAGCGATGAGTTCAGAATGCCCTGTTGTCACAAGCAATTCCCCTTATCTCATCGACATTACACGAAAAGTGACACGAATAGCCTAGGGAACACCCCACCCTTCCCCGTTGAAACACCAACAGAGGCCGAAAGTGGCGTAGATTATCCTCGGAATTACTACTAAGTCAAGGCGGAGGGTATTGGAAACTCAGGCGAATCTCCCGATTTGAGAAGGAGGAGGAATGACACCCGTGCCGATCCTTTGCTCCCGGAACGCGCACGATCAGAATGTGCTCGTTCGACGGCCGCAGGAGGATCAACACGGGTGCCATTCCAAGAGAGAGAAACGAGCGAGCTTGGAAGGATCATTTTGTATATCGATTGACCGATTTTTGATCTGGCGGTTACATCAGGCTACCGAAGGAGTCCCCATGCGGAAGTGCATTTTTATTATTCTGATTCTCGCTTTCTGCCCTCTCCACTTCATCACCAAGCTCGTTTAGTCCTGGTTTCGCGAAGAGCTGCGATCTCTTTGTTTTTACTTTCTCTCTTCGGCTCGGCTGGAAGGGATGTGGACTGAGGTGCTCGCCATGGCGTCTGCCCTATCTCAGTAGCTACTGACGGCCACGCACGACGGCATTGCGACGCTTCGGCGCAGTTTTACAGTCGTGCGTGGTGAAGTGTGATGCGGATCAACAGCAGTGGAGGCTCGTCGCATCATGGCGACGCCGATGGTCCACGCCCTTTGTCAGCCGAGCCTCTCTACGCTCCGTGACACTTCTTGAATTTTTTCCCGCTGCCGCAAGGGCAGGGGTCGTTGCGGCCGACTTTCTCATCGCTTCGGTGAACAACCGTCTGAGTTGCAACTGGTTCTTCTCCGCGATTGAGAATGAGTGGGGGCTGGGGACGTGAGATCACGGGTGGAGGTAGGGGCGCTGGTGTAGGTGTAGAGGCTGCAGGTTGCCCTTCGTTTCGGACCGCCTGCACATGAAAGAGCCGATCGAGCGTGTCGGATTTGACCCGTTCCATCATACCGGAAAAGAGATCGAAGCCTTCGCGCTTGTACTCAATGAGCGGATCCTTTTGACCATAGCCGCGCAATCCGATCCCGTCGCGCAGATGATCCATCCCCAAGAGGTGATCTTTCCAATGATGGTCGATGACCTGGAGCATGAAGGTCTTCTCCAGGAAACGCATTAATTCCGGGCTCAGATCCTGTTCCCTCTTGTCATAGGCTTCGCGGACCTGTGTGCGAAGATCTTCGATCAACGCATCGCGCCCAATCGCACGGAGTGACTCGCCGCCGTCGTCCTTGCCTTGGGTAATATCGAAGCCGAACTGGCCATGCATGATTTCCGCAAGCCCTTTAAGATCCCATTCTTCTGAATATTGTTCAGCCGGACAATAGACATTCAGCGCGGACTCCACCAAGCCGTCTATCATGCCGCGAAGTTCGTCTTTCAAATCCGTCCCGCCCAGAACGGCGCGCCGGTGTTGATAAATCACCTCGCGTTGTTTGTTCATCACATCGTCGTACTCAAGCAGTTGTTTCCGGATTTCGAAATGATGGGCCTCAACCTTCTTCTGAGCGTTGGCGATAGCCCTGGTAACCATCCCATGCTCGATCGGGACGCCCTCTTCCATGCCAAGTTTGAGCATCAGCTGAGAAACCCGTTCGGACGCAAAGATGCGCATCAGGTCGTCTTCCAACGACAGATAGAACCGTGATGAACCAGGGTCTCCTTGGCGGCCGGCGCGGCCTCGGAGTTGGTTGTCGATCCGGCGGCTTTCATGACGTTCGGTCCCGAGGATGTGAAGTCCCCCAGCCGCGATGACCTCTTGCTTGTCCTTCTCGCAGTCGACCCGAATCTGTTCGAAGATCTCCAGCTTACGCGCATCCACCAGATTTTCTTCCCGGTACAGGATCTGTTTGAACATGAAGTCGGGATTGCCGCCCAGGAGAATGTCGGTACCGCGGCCCGCCATGTTCGTCGCGATAGTAACGGCGCCCTTGCGTCCGGCCTGAGCGATGATCTCGGCTTCTCGCTCGTGCTGCTTGGCGTTCAGGACGTTGTGTTTCACGCCGTTCCGGCTCAAGAAGCCGGCGAGCCGTTCCGATTTTTCGATGGAAATCGTGCCGACCAGAACGGGCTGACCGCGCTCGTGGCATTCCTTGATTTCTTCGACGATCGCGGTGAACTTTTCTTTCTCGGTTCGGTAAACGACATCCGCGTAATCCAGACGGATCATGTTGCGATTGGTCGGAACCACGTTCACATCGAGATTGTAGATCTTGGCGAATTCGGCTGCTTCCGTGTCCGCCGTGCCGGTCATACCGCTGAGCTTTTTATACATTCGGAAATAATTTTGGAACGTAACCGAAGCCAATGTCTGATTTTCATTGGCGATCTTCACACCTTCTTTGGCTTCGACAGCCTGGTGCAGACCGTCGCTCCAGCGGCGCCCCGGCATGAGTCGCCCGGTGAATTCATCGACGATGATGACTTCGCCCTCTTTCACGACATAGTCCACATCCCGCTTGTAGAGGGCATAGGCCTGGAGCGCCTTGACGACATGGTGGACGAGATCCATATGGTTGGGATCATAGAGGTTGTCCACGCCGAGCAGTTTTTCGACCCGGACGTTGCCGTCCTCGGTTAACGACGCGGTCTTCGTTTTTTCCTCAATCGTGTAGTCCTGCTCCGGCTTCAGCTGCGGAATGATCGCGTTGATACGGTAATAGAGATCGGTGGTTTCATCCGTCGGACCCGAGATAATCAGCGGCGTGCGGGCCTCGTCGATGAGGATACTGTCGACTTCGTCCACAATGGCAAAATTCAAGTCGCGCTGTACACATTGGGCCAGATCGGTGACAACCAGGTTGTCGCGGAGATAGTCGAACCCGTATTCGTTGTTGGTGCCGTAGGTGATGTCGGCTCGGTAGGCTTCAGGTCTTGTGCAGGGGCGGAGAGACTGGAGCCGTTTGTCGGAGGCGTCGTAGGTCGGATCGAACAAAAAGGAGGCATCATGTTGAATGATGCCCACTGAAAGTCCCAGCGCGTGGTAGAGCACGCTCATCCACTGTGCATCGCGCTTGGCGAGATAGTCGTTCACGGTGACGAGGTGTGCGCCCTTTCCTTCGAGCGCATTGAGATACACCGGCAGCGTGGCCACCAGGGTTTTCCCTTCTCCGGTTTTCATTTCAGCGATGCGACCACGATGGAGAATAATGCCGCCGATCATTTGTACATCGAAATGGCGCATGTTCAGCTTGCGGCGAGACATTTCCCGGCAGACGGCGTAGGCCTCAGGCAGGATGTCGTCCAAAGTCTGTCCGGACTCAAGACGCTTCTTGAACTCCTGAGTCTTGTCGGCAAGGGCGTGATCGGAGAGAGGAGTCAGTCCTGACTCCAAGCCGTTGATCTGATCGACAATCGGGTGGATTGTCTTGATTTCACGATCGTTTTTGCTGCCGAAGATCTGATTGAGTAGGTTCGTGACCATGATACTATCGTTCAGAACGAACGCCGATGTCTCCAAAAGTGATTCGAGCAGTATACAGCATCCTTTCAATGAATCCTATATGAAGCAGAGCTCGTAGTGTGGATTCTTCATGTATGCCGCCGTGAGGCTGTCGAGATCGAAGCCCACTGTGGTTGTTTCGCAGGTGAAGCCAGCAGCTATAGCCGCAGTCAATCTAAGGAAGCTGACTGAGGGCTGTCGCGCCGAACGTGAAGATCGGCTGTCGTAGCAGGCATTCGTGAAGAACGTCCGCCCATAACCGCCTTGACAAGCCTAGTGGGGCTCCATTAGGATTCTCTTGTATCACACTGGGTCGCATCCAATGAATCACTCCGTTCTCAGAATCCTCTCGATCCTCCTCGTACTCTGCGTTCTATCCATCGGTGGTATCGCACAGGCGCAGTTAGTCGAGCATGCTGGGCACCATGCCCATCATCAAGCCGCCACCCATGGCACCCTGCTCTGCTCGTGGATGTGCGCAGCCGGGACGGTTCTCGATACGGCGGTGATCACATTTCAGGCTGAACTCAGTCCAATTGACTTCGTTACTCTCACTCATACTGCGCAACCTTCGGTCGAAATCTGCTTGACTTCTCCCAGTCGCGCCCCTCCGTCTTTCTCACTATAGTCTCCGTCGTTTATACGGCTCGCAACAGAGCCTTATATCTCTGCCACACGACCTGCCAAGGAGGTTGTGGGAATAGGTGGAGATAAGGACGATTCTTATAGAGACAATGATCAACGTCAATACGGGAGAGAACCCGTTCGTGATTATGCACACCGGTGGTGATCAAGTGATGGTCAGTCCTCATAGACGATATCGCCTACAAGGATGGGTGGTATCCGTCTTCTATCACGGGCTTGCGCTGACTGCGGCCTTCGGGCTCACGGCTCAGGTCAAATCAGTCGTGCCAGAAGACGTGTTCAAATGGGACGTCGCATTGGTCGAATCCCAGCGGATACAAGAACCAGTTCAGGCTCAAGTCAAACCAATGCAGGAGCCGGCGAAGCCAACTCGCCATCCGGTAGCTCCCAACCCGAGAAAGCCCAGGGTGATTACGCAAGACGTACAACCCCACGAGGTCACGCCAATTGTGCAGCGTGAGGTCCATCAGATGGTTGATACGAACCAGCCGATTCAACAGACAGCAGCGGTGCAAACGAGAACCGAAGAGGTAATACCGGTCAGGGAACAGGAACCAGTAGAGGTTCAACAGGCCAAACAATCCGAAGTCGAGTCGATTGCCTCTGTCGTTCCACGTGAAGTAGTGACCGCTGATCCTGCGTTCGCAGCAGCACCGACGATTGCTGCTACGAACGACGCAAAACCGGCTGAATCTGTTACGCGAGAGTCCGCTCCACAAGTGGCGATGACAACCCGCCCGACTCCCTCAGTCAAAGTCGATCATGGCTGGTTGGCCGAATCGCTGAGGCGGAGACTGGCTGAACTCAAACGCTATCCGAGCGCCGCGCGCCTCAATGGCTGGGAAGGAAAGGTTGTCCTGCGCGCAGTCATTAGAGCTGATGGGCATCTGTCGGAGGTAAAGGTGCATAGAAGTTCCGGCCATGAGGCATTGGACAATGCGGCGATGGAAGCGATCAGGTTGGCCTGTCCGCTCCATATGCATCAACCACTCGGCACCTCCGAAGTAGCGGTGTATGTACCGATGGTCTACAGTCTTGCTAGTTAATCTCAGGATGCTCTGGCCTATGTCGCCTGATGGATTGAAGATGATGCAGGCCGCGATAGTGTTCGGCCTTCTAGGCATGGTGACCATCCCGATTTGGGCTGAAGAAAAGCAGGACATGCTACGCGAAAATGAGCAGAGGACACGGATTCAAGAACTGCAGCGAGAACGGGCACACATTGAGCGTGAGCTACGCCGGCTCCGATCGGATCCGGAAGGAACGGCTCGATCCACGGTTCCACGATCGGAATTCTCGGATCAACCGACGAGAAGCATGAAAGAATCCCTGGAATCCGTGCCAGGAATGAGCGTGCGGCAAGGTTCAAGTGGGCGCGACGGACAATTCTCCATACGTGGATCGAAATGAGGCACACGATGATCCAACGGACATTCAACACTCAGAGACTTGTGTGGATGGTCGGGATTGCGATCGGCGCCGTCTCGCTCGTGTCGATGGCACAGGCGGAACCGAATCACTCGTTGAGGTTCGGTCCTAAACTGACGACCGATCACAAAGTACGGGCGGTGGTCGGCCCTTCCGTTAACATCGACGACGAGGGCCATATCTCGCTGGCCTGGATGGAAGAAGACAAGGATATTCGCACGGTATTCTATGCCAGGACTGAAAAACCGGAAGGACCGATGGCGACTCCCGTCAAAGTCAATCAGCCGACTGAGGCGCCGTATATGCGACAGGAAGCGCCGGCAATGGCGATAGCCGGAGACGACGTGTTCCTGACCTGGGCTTTAACCCACCCGAAAGTGACACCTGACAAGCCGTTCTCGAACGAACTTCGCCTGAGCCGGTCCAGGGACGGTGGCAAAACATTTATGCCGTCTATTTTGGTGAACGACGATGAGCAGATCATCGGCCACAGTTTCGACTCAATCCACGTTGCCCCTGACGGCGCCCTACATGTGGCCTGGATCGATGGACGGGAAGGCAAGAAGGAACCCGGCACCTTCGTCACGCGTTCGACCGATCACGGTCACAGCGTCGCGAAAAACCTGAAAGCGGACGAGAATACTTGTGTCTGTTGCCGGACGTCTCTGACGACCGGATCTGACGGGACACTCTATCTGGCGTGGCGTAAGATTCTCCCTGGCGAGGTCCGCGAAACGGTGGTTGCTCGATCTACAGACGGTGGAAATACGTTTTCTTCACCTGTGATCGTGGGCCACGACAAGTGGGTGTTCCCCGGCTGTCCACATCGGCCCGCCTCGATCGGCACAGATCGACTCGGGCGGCTGTACGTAGTCTGGTACACCGAAGGAGTCGATGAGACCCCGGCGGTGTTCCTCGCCTATTCGGACGACCGAGGGACGACCTTCTCACCCAAACACAAACTGAACATTTCCAAGGGAACCTTTCCCGATCATCCGCAGATGGCGGTCGATCCTGAAGGACGTCTTATCATTGTCTGGGAAGAACAATCCCCCGTCCGACGTGAAGTCGTGATGAGCCTCTCCCTTGATCGTGGACACACATTCAGCGCGCCGCAGAAATTGAACGACAAGAAGGGCCAGACGCCGACCCTCTCGATAAATTCGAAGGGGCTCGCTGCCCTGGCCTGGATGGAGCACGCGATGCCCGCTCATCGCATGGTAGTTCAAACCATCCAGCTACCGCCCGTGAATGTTCTTGCGAGGCAGGAGCCATAACGTGCCTCTCTCATTAAAGCGAGTGTTGATTGCAGCGATGCTCTTACTACTGAGTGTCGTCTCGGCAGGACTCACACTTGCCGGCGACCCCTTTGCCTCGCTCAAGATGAGCCGGCTTCCAACCGGGAATATGGCGGTGCCCTTCGAACTCACGACGCTGGACGGCAAGGTCGTGAAGTCGAGTGAGTTGACAGGGAAGGTAGTACTCGTGAACTTTTGGGCCACCTGGTGCGGCCCCTGCAAAGAAGAAATGCCTTCATTTGCGCGGCTGCAACAGCAACTGGACCCCGCACACTTTGCTGTGTTGACGGTGACGACGGATCTGCAGCGCCAGGGCATCACCCACTTCCTCTCTCAGCTGAAAGTCAGCCTACCGGTGCTTTTTGATGAAGATCAAGAAGTGTCACGGTCCTTTATGGTGCGAGGCCTCCCGACCACGATCGTGATCGCGCGGGATGGCACGCTCGTTGGACGAGCGGTCGGGCCCCGCACCTGGGATAGTCCAGAGGCTTTGGCGGTAATGCGGCAAGTTATGGAGAACGGGAAATGAGGAAAGGTTTCGTTCCTCTAGCCCTGGCCACTGCGACGTTGTATCTGATGCTATCGATCAGTGCCGTGGCCTGTCTCTTTGCGCACGAGAGCCGGGCAGACTCAGCCCATCATCACACGGGCGGAGTAACACATTCTCTATGCGCTTGGGCCTGTCACTCCAATCCTACTGTTGACCTTGCTACAACTACGCCACAATTGAATCCGTTTCAACTTGTGTCGATGCTGCCGTTGGTCGACTCCTCTGTCTCGGCATTCCTCTCCCAACAGTCGGCTCAGTCTCGCGCGCCTCCTCGTTTGTAACACCGCATTCACTCAAGATTCATAAATCATCTCCCTGTGCGGGCAGATCTTGGACTCTACAGCCTGCAACGAGTTTGGGGAGCGGTGTGTCGTTTTCATTATTGAAAAGGAGTATGGGCCATGTTGTCGTCCAAAAAAGTCAGACTGATCATTGTCGCAGTGCTTGGAGGCATTGCCGCTCTGGATCACGTCGCGCTCGCACAAGAGTCGACCCCGACGGAAGCTGTGGAGCAAAGTCCACGCGAACAACAACTGCGTGAACAGCTAAAAGGAATTTTGCAAGAGCTGGAGGATCTTCAGAAGGATCGTGAGCGTACCTTGCCTCCGGCCGAGAGGCCGAAAACGGTGACCGAGAAAGTTGCGCCGGAGCAATCGGAGAGTGCGGAGGCAATACCAGAATATGAATTGTCCGATGTCAGCATCGTCAGCAAACGTTTCCAGAAGCGACCGGAAGGCATTTCGCTATCCGCAACCATTCCCGCCGAAACAGATTCACAGCCGACCAGAACGATGAAGGAGTCCATGGAATCGCTCCCAGGCGTGGTCTTGCGCCAGGCGAACGGACCACGTGACTTCAGCATCATGATTCGTGGTTTAGGCGCCAAAACGACCTTCGCTATTCGTGATATCAAGATATACGAAGACGGATTCATCCAGACCCAATCGGACGGGCTTTCGCGGCTCGACCTTCACGACCCTTGGTTCATGCGGAGCGTCGAAGTAACTCGAGGCGCGTCATCTTCCTTGTACGACAACTACGCGCTCGGCGGAATGGTTCAATTCAGGACCAGACGGGGGAGCGACATCAACGGAGTGGAAACCTTCTTGTCGGGCGGTTCCTACGGGTACCAAAAGTATGGACTCGCCGTCGGCCAAGAAACGGACAAAATCGACATCGCTCTGTTAGCGAGCCAGGTAAAGGAAGACGGCTATATCCAGAACAGCAATTACAACACCCAGACGCTCAACTTCAATTTTCGTTTCAAGATGGATGAGAAGCAGAATTTCTATTTCAAGGCGATCTCCAACTGGCTGGATACGAAAGTGCCGACCAGACTCACCCAAGCACAGTTTATCGCCAACGAACGGCAAGCAGGCGGCGCACAAACGACCTGTACGTCCGGCACATTCAATGCCGGTTGTGCAAACGCGCTCTTGCTAAATCAAAGTCGCGTCGATCGTCGCACAATTCTGGGGGGCATGTACGAACGGCAGATCAACGCGAATACCGTCCTGACGACGGAGGCCGACTACGACGTCAAAGACATCCAACAAACATTTTCGCAAATCGGCGAGAATACCAATCCCAACTACAAGACCTACACCGATTTGCGGCATGAGGGCCTTCTTGGAGAGATGCCACTGAAGAGTTATATTGGATTTTTTGCCAATCAGATGGACCAGAAAGGCAACTCGTTTCGGAATCTTGCCGACGGTTTCGGAACGAAAGGGACATTGATCCAGAACTCCCGCGGATCGATTTTCAACATCGGCGCCCGCTTCCGGGAAGAACTGGAATTTGCACCGACCTGGACACTGGCGGCAGGGCTTGGTTTCGAACAGTCTCATGTCAGTGTGTCGGCGACCAACTACAACAATGCGGGCGCATTGGCCTCGCGTGCCAGCGCGGGTCTTAATTTCTCAAACTGGGCACCGGAAACGTCGCTCACCTGGAGGCCGTCGGAGGGGTATCGACATTGGATTCGAGGCTCGACTGGGTATGGTATTCCAACATTTGCCAATCTCTTGAGAGATCCCGTCACGGGACTTCCCGGAACCAACTTTGATCTGAAACCGCAGAAGAACCTCAACATGGAAATCGGCACAGAGTCCAAATTGGACAAGACCCTCGCCGTCCAACTCGTCGGGTTCATGACATTCTTCAAAGATGAGATCATCACGCAGACAATATCAGCGGGGAACACGGCCTCCGTCAATGCGGACTCTTCTAAGTACATGGGCCTTGAAGCATCCTTCGATTGGCGCCCGGTGGAAGGCGCGCGAATCTCCGGCGCCTATACACACATTGATGCCAGGTACGTCAATTTTTCAGATCGGAACGCGGCGGGATTCTTGGTTCGGGACGGGAAACACGTGCCGAACGTGCCGTCCGATGTGTTGAACAGCAAAGTTGCATACGAGCATGCCCCGACCGGATGGGGCGGCTGGGTCGAAGGCAGTTACTACAACAGTTACTTCCTGAACAACAGCAATACGTTCAGCATCCCGTCCTATGTAGTCGCGAATGTGAATGTTCATAAGAATTTTGAGCTGAGCAATTCCTGGTTCCGATTCGCCAAATTCTATCTGGAAGTGGACAACATCGCGGATAAGAAATACGCTGCGTCCGGTACAGTGATCGGGGGAGAGACGGCTGCCGCTGCCGCGGGCAACCAGATTTTCTTCGCCGGCTACGGCCGGGCCATTTATGGCGGGGTGACGTTGGGATTGTTTTAACTTCTCGGGAGATGCCTGTCCTTGAGGTACCCTCATCCATTGGGCTTGGGGAGCCTCAAATGTGAACCATTTTCTCTCGGTGGGGGAAGATGGGAGCGAGAGAATAACGAGTTCGGCAAGAGCATCCATGAACCGCCTTCACCGATTTCGCTCGAGCAGCGGCTCAAGTATTGGTAAGACCTTCTCAACGATGATCCGATAGCCCTCTCCCGTCGGATGAATGCCGTCGGCCTGGTTGAGCGAGGACGAGCCTCCCACTCCATCGAGAAAAAATGGAATCAGCGTCAGGCGATACTGCTTCGCTAAGCTCTGATAGAGCGCCTCAAATCCCGCCGTGTACTCCTGCCCATAATTCGGGGGGATTTTCATTCCGGCTAACACGACGGTGACCGAAGCTTGTTGGAATTGTTGAATGATCCGTTCGAGGTTGGATCTCGTCTCGTCCAGGCTGAGGCCTCGAAGCCCATCGTTGGCGCCGAGTTCCAGAATGACGATCACCGGCTTGCTGTTCAAGATCCAGGATACTCTCCGAACTCCTCCGGCTGTCGTTTCTCCGCTGACTCCGGCATTCACGACTCGATAGGCGTAGCCCGCGGTGTCCAACGTCCGCTGTAGTTGCGCAGGATACGATTGATCAGGCGCGACGCCTAAGCCAGCCGTCAGGCTGTTGCCGAATGCGACGATGCGTGGGCGCTCAGGTGATGCCTGGGTCTTGCTGGAGCTCGATGACGGTGTCGAAGCGGCAAGCGCGCGACTATGCTCATCCCCGCAGAGGAGGACAAAGGAGAAACAGAGGCAGGAAAATAGTTTTATGAGAATCCATGAGCGACGCATGATCATCCAGTATAATATAGGCTCGACGTGCACGATACTGAGGGAGCTGGCTCGACAATATGATTTCTCTTTCTCACCTGACGATGCGCTTGGCTGGTGGAGGCCATCAGATCACGATTCTCGACGATCTGACACTGGAAATTCCCGATAAGCAACGCGTGGCCATCGTCGGCCCTTCCGGAAGCGGAAAATCCACCTTACTGGGCCTTATCGCAGGGCTGGATCGCCCGACTTCCGGTTCTATCATGTTGAATGGAGTAGAAATCTCGACGATGCGCGAGAGCGCCTTGGCGCGGTATCGTCGCGATCACATCGGCTACATCTTCCAATCCTTCCATCTGATTCCCACCCTCACTGCACTGGAAAACGTGCTGGTGCCGTTGGAATTGGCCGGGATACGCACCGCTCAGGATCGCGCGGCAGAACTCTTACAGACCGTCGGCCTGGGAGAACGACTGCATCATTATCCCGTCCAGCTTTCGGGGGGCGAGCAACAGCGGGTGGCGGTGGCGAGGGCGTTTGCCTGTCACCCACCGATTCTACTGGCCGACGAACCCACAGGTAACCTGGATTCGACCACAGGACAGCAGATGATGGATCTGCTCCATGCTCTTCATCGCGATTACGGCACCACCTTAGTCCTTGTCACGCACGATCGAGCGATCGCCTCTTCGATGGAGCGCATCATTGAGCTGCGCGACGGCCGCATCGAGTCAGACACTCTCACCGATCTAGACCATCGCGTGACAGAGCCCCCCCTGTGAATCGTTTCATCTTCAGAATGGCATGGCGTGAAACCAGGGGAGCCTGGCGGCACTTTCTCTATTTCTTCGCCTGTATCGCGATCGGCGTCGGAGCCTTGGTGGGGGTGTCGTTATTCGGCACCAATATGGAACTGGCTGTGACGAAAGAAGCCCGGGGACTATTGGGCGGCGATCTCGAGATTCGCTTGACTCATCCCTTGAGTCTCGCGGGACGAACCGTGCTGGACTCGCTGAACACACGAAACATGGTCTTCACCCATGTGAGCGAACTCGTGGCCATGGCCGCACGCGCGACTCCCGGACCCCTTGGGACCCAATCGACACAGATCATCGAACTGAAAGCCGTCGAATCGGCTTATCCCCTGTACGGATCGATTCGTCTGGACCCGGCGCAATCGCCGGATGTCCTGCTCCACCCGGATGCCCGCCGCTGCGATGGATCTGTCTGTTTCGGGGCGGTGGTGCAGGAATCGCTGCTGATTCGGATGGGCCTCTCGGTTGGGGATCGATTGAAGATCGGTCACGCGATGTTTCTGATCACAGGCGTCGTGCGGACGGAGCCGGATCGAATGGCGAATGCCTTTACTTTAGGCCCGCGGGTGATCATTGCGCAGGAAGGACTACAGGCGGCAGATCTGATCAAGCCAGGAAGCCGGGTACGGGAACGCTATCTGGTAAAAACGCCTTCTGATATGCCGTTGGAGCCGCTGCTGTCCGAACTGCGAGACCGGCTTGCGGCAGATTCTGCACGCGTATCCAGCTATCGCACGGCGCAGTCACAGTTGAGGCAATTTCTCGATCAACTCTCCCGCTATCTCGGACTGATCGGTCTGACCGCATTGTTCATCGGTGGGCTGGGAGTCGGGACGTCGATTCATGCATTCTTACGGGACAAGTTGCGGACGATCGCGATCTTGAAAGCGGTCGGGGCAGATTCCGCCACAGTCATTTCAACGTATGTGGTGCAAGCCATCTTCTTGGGATGTGTCGGAAGTTTCGCAGGGATCGTGTTGGGGATAGCCCTTCAACGAGGGCTGCCTCCCCTCATGGCAAGCCTGTTCATGTCGGACCTCCTCGATCAACTCGGTGTCTCCTTAGAATTGTCGTGGTCCTCGATGTGGCCCTTGATGAAAGGCGCCGCGCTGGGACTGTTATCGACATTGTTGTTTACACTGTGGCCCTTGTTGAAGATTCGAGACGTCCATCCAGGCGCGATCTTTCGACGCGACGCGGAACAGTCGACGGTCGAACATGACATGCGTCCGTCACGATGGTGGGTGGCGTGGGGGCTGGCCGATCGGTGGAATGTCGGCACGGCAGGCGGGATCATTCTCGGACTTTGCGCGCTCTCAATCTGGCAGGCCGGTTCATGGTCGATCGGCTTTTTATTTCTCGGCGCTTTGTCAGTCGCCATCACGGTTCTCTTCGTCTGTGCGAGGGTGTTCGTGCGGGCGCTGGCGTGGATGCCCTTGCCACGTATCCTGAGCCTTCGCTATGCCCTGGGTAATGTGGTGCGGCCGGGAAGCCAGGCGACAGGAATTATGGTTGCGATCGGCATCGGCGTGATGGTCATTGTCACCGTGTCGCTGGTGGAACAGGCGTTACTCAGTCAAGTGCAGGAAAATCGACCGGCCGATTCCCCAACATTTTTCTTCATCGATATTCAACCTGATCAATCGAAAGAATTCGTATCGTTGGTCGCCCGACAGGCCGACCAAGCGCGTCCGGAACTGACTCCGTTGGTGCGGTCGCGACTCCATGCCATCGATGGACAAGTGATCAAGACGGAGGAAAGCACAGAGAAGGACGACAAGCGCGCGGAGGGGAAAGAGGCGCGGGGAAAACAGTGGTATTTCACCCGGGAGTATGTGTTGACGTTTCTCGATCAGTTACCGAAAGACAATCAACTGGTAAAGGGTGAATGGTGGAAACCTGGGCAGGTCTTTTCAACCCCACAGGTTTCAGTGGAAGAAGACGCTGCCACCAATTTAGGCCTCAAGGTCGGCTCGACTGTGGAGTTCGATATTCAGGGGGCCACGGTCGCGGCAACCGTGAGCAGTATCCGCAAAGTTGAATGGGGAAATTTCTCGACGAACTTCTACATGATCTTGTCACCAGACTCAATCTCAGGAGCTCCGTTTACGTATGTGGCGACGGTCCGGGTCTCGCCGCAGGAAGAAGTGCCGTTGCAACAGGCTATCGTCGCTTCATTTCCGAACGTCAGCGCGATTCATATCGGCGACGTGCTCGATGGTTTCGCCCGTGTGCTCGATCGCCTCTCGCTGGCGATCAGGTCGGTGGCATTATTTTGCGTCGCTTCCGGCGGATTGGTCATGGCGGCGGCACTCGCAGCGACACGTTACCGGCGTCTCTACGAATCGGTCATTCTGAAGGCACTCGGCGCGACTCGTGGCCTGATCGCACGCGCGTTTGCCATCGAGTATGTTCTCCTGGGGGTCGTCGCCGGATTGATCGGACTGTTCCTCGGGAGTGCCTTGTCATGGGTCGTGTTGCGGTTCGTATTCGAGCTTTCCTGGAGCATACATCCACAGGTACTGGGCATCGGCCTCCTCCTTACAATGGTACTGACGTTGATAGTGGGGTTTGCCAGTACCTACCGAATTCTCGGCCAGCGGCCGCTGGCCGTCCTTCGGCACGAGTAAAGGATGCAACCGGCAAGATGCTGAAAAAGGCCGCCAGCTTCGTTCTCGACTCATCGAAATCCTCAACGTACCCCTGAGGGTACGCCTCCAGTTTCGATTCGTCTGCGGCCTTGCTGACGACCTTTTTGAGCATCTTGCATGGCGTGCTCTTATTGTCTCTGATGTACAGGCCAATCAAATTCCGGTGTACCAACAGAACTTTTTCACAAACTGCTAGGCCGGTTTCCACTTTGTTTGGCCAGCGCGTACGTTCTCACCCGCCCAACCCGGTGCGCCATGACGCACTAATGATGCGATGCAAAGTTAAGCCATGACCCCATCCCTTTCGCTCTTGATTCTTAAGTCCGGCAGTAGCGCTGCAATTGCGGACGGGAAACACGACCAAAGCATCAGCTCGACAATGAACGGAGCAATGGGGCCCTCCGCCCGAAATACTGCGGTGTAAAGGCGAAGCAGGGACCTAGCCCACATTATTCATGATGGTTCGTCGCGAAATCGCGCAGTCGCCAAGCGAGACAGGCGTGAGGAGCCGCGAGGGAGGGAGACATACTTGAAACAGTATGTCCCCGATCGCACCCACCCAGCCTCGGCGCATCAGGATGCGCGCTATTTCCCGTGGCCGAACGGCGAGCCCGCCTGCCTGGACGCCTGGCTACCGTGTCCAGGTGCGTCGTCACCGCGCTTGCGAGGTCGAGCGCCCTTTGTATGATCCTGGCGCGAAAGAATACCGCAATGAGTTCTGATCTTCGTACTGGCGATTGGAGCAGAAGTGCTCATGAATAATGCGGGCTAGAGCGCATGGAATCACTGGTGATGAGCGATCCGGTGAGCTCGATGCAGATATATGTGACCTAACGCTTGATTTAACCCGCCGCCCGCGAATGGCATTACAAGATTCAAGGCGATAAAGCACCATAAAAAGGATGCTATCGGGCGGTCGGGTTGAATGAGTTGTTAGGCTTTGACGGGGTGTAGCAGGTGCCTCTTCATCTTCTAAAATGCGCTTCTTATATTTCTTCTGTAATTCGAGATAGTATTCCACAATCTTCTGCGGATCATGACTATGCTCTTCAGAGATACGATGTCTCGTTTCTCTGATTCTTTCAATTGTCGGATCATCCTTCTGTTTCATCTCGCCCTCCAAGCAATTCCAAAGGCGTTACCAGCAATGGAATATATAACCCAGCACGTGCAAAAAGCCCTCCCTGTCTTCATCATCCTCGTAGATCGGCTCCCGTCGATCGCCTCGGGCAGTGACGTGATAAAGAGCACCTAAAAATTCGATTCGCAATGGTCTGGCCACGGGTCCGAGGATAACCAGATGCACATGATATTACAAGAATAGACCCCCTCTTACGGCAGTGTTCGTTCGACGCGCGCACGATGGGACCGATCCAGACCACATTCAAAAACCCCTGAGGTCCTGAGTTGAGCATCGGACTGGACCAGAATCGAACCAGAAAGTACAAAGTCCCTATTTCCCACCCCTTCCCGTACAATGTTCTCGTTATGGAGGAATAACGAGGTTCCGGGTGAAGAAAACGGTGGCAGGAACCGTTTCGCGGCGTAGAAGTTGACGAGGATACGCCCTGCGTCTCGCGTTTCGTTCCAACTGATTTGCTAACAAGGGGTGCGCTATAGCGACTCCAAGTATTGCACGAGGTCCGACTGTTGGGCAGCGGTCAGCCCAAGGTTTAGCTTGGTGTTGTACATGCTGACGACGCACGCCAGATCTCGCGTGACGACGCCGGCACTGGCCAAGCTGCCGATGTCAGAGCCATTCGAGCACTTTCCTGTCGCGGTCACGCAAGCGCCGGAGCCGTCGTGGAAATACGGAGGGTGCTGCCAGATGCCCTTGAGCGGTGAAGTTCTCCACTCCTGGGTCGCTGACAACAGCACGAAGGACGTGTCCCTGGCCGCCGAAGCGGACCGCGGGTGGAGTGTGCCGTTGGCGTCCGTGAACAGCGTACCGCTGTGGCAGCTTGCGCACGTGCCCAGTTTTCCTTTGAAGATCCCCTCACCGCGGCCGACCGCGCTCGGGTCGAGCTTCACTTCGAGCGCCTGCGCTTCTGCCGCAAACGCAGAGTCTGAGACGTTAGGCGCGGGGATGGAAAGCTGGTAGGCCTGCAGCGCCGGCAGTGCGCTCGTCACCTGATCCGGCAGATTGTCGACGTTGGTGCCGTCGGTGATATGGTTCACCGGTATCATGCCCAGCTCGTCCAGCCGCGGGTCGTCGAAGGTGCCGATGCCGCCCATCTGCGTCACCGACACGTAACGGTTCCAGTACGCCACCGGGCCGACGGGTTCGTGGGCCTGATCGCCGTCGCCGGTATAGATCTCCTTGTTGATACCTGCCAAGCCGTAGGCTGGCGGGATCTCTACCGCGAACGGATCATATGTGTTGGTCGTGCCGTCCGGAGAGGTGCTTGCGCCAGAGACGGCGAAGGTCGAGAGGCCGCGCTGCTGCCCGGTGAGCGGATCAATCGTGTTCAGGAACATGTTGAAGCGCGCGTCGTACTTGCCCGGTCCCCAAGACTTGTACACGGCGGCCTGCGGCGTATTGGCCACCGCTGGGGAGAGCGCGATGATGGCACCCGGGTTCAGATCGCGGTTCGGCCAGCCATCGAGCCGGTGGCCGACGATGCCTTGCGGGATCAGGACGGTACCGTCGGCAACGCCCGGATCACCTTTGGCGGTCACGGTGACGTTTTTCGACACCGTGGAGTGGCACAGTGCGCAGGTGATACCGACGCGGTCCAGTTTCAGCTTGCCGTCACTTCCCGTGCTGACTTTGCCCTGCAGACCGACGACTGCGTTCAGCTGCAGCAGCGCGAGCGTCGTCTGCGGGTCGTTCAGTTTGATGGTTCCGTTCTGGATGCCTTGCACGACCGCGGCCGGCAGCGCGTCGACGTCGATCTTCACCCCCACGCTGGCAGCCGTCAGTGGATCGACTGCGGACTGGATGACGGTGTTCATCTGCAGCTTGTTGGTCCACGTCGCTTCGTCGCCGAACGTGTCGAAGCGAAAAATTTGTTTGCCCTCATCGATTTGCGACACGGCCGCCGGGCCAGTCGGGTTATCGTCAGAGCTGCACGCGGCGAGTAGGACGCTCAGGACTATCGTTGCGGCGGCGTTGATCAGGCGGTACGCTCTGTGGCATGAAGAGTTTTGCATCGGAATCTCCTTTTTCATGGCGGTTTGTGATGTTCCATCTAGGCCTCAAGATTTTCGCCAGGACACCAGCCACGATTCGTTCGCAGCGCGTCCCGTCGAACTGAAAGGCATCGGCGACGCTCATGTCGATGTCGCGCGAGATGCATCCGCCCCACCCCTCAGAACTTGTCGGGGAACTGTTTGGCCAACGCCTCGGTCAACGCATCGGCCACGACATACACGACATAGATGTGTTGTTTCATCTCCTTCCAGGCCTCGGCTTCCTCCGCGTACTCACCGGCTTTCAGTTGCAAACTGGGTCTTCGCGCATTCGAGTGGGCGACACTGTGGCCTGCCCTGCTGAATGCCTTGTCTGATGCGGCGTTCCGAGCGTTCTCCGTCGCGTGAAACCGGTGCAGATTTTGGCGCAGAGTCATTGCATGCACATCCCCACATCAATCCGCACCCTCTTCTCACTCCCGGACTTCGTAGCGATCTTGCGACTCATCAGCGCCGACTTAATCCGTATACACGTATATAAGAGTCTCTAGTACTAGAACCTATCTCAAAATGGTTGACAGGATGAATATACGTACGTATAAGCTAGTGCATGCTGCGCTTGCGCGACGACCAATGGGACAGGATCCGGGAGCATTTTCCCGAGGAACAGATTGTCGAGAGGCGCCCGGGACGCAAGCCCGTGCCGGCGCGCGCCATTTTGGAGGCCGTCCTGTGGATTCTGAACACGGGGGCACACTGGCACCTGCTGCCGCAGTGTTACCCCAACTACAAAACGGTGCATCGCCGGTTTCAGCAGTGGTGCGAGCGCGAGGTGCTGCGGGAGATTCTCACACAGCTGGCCAACACGTTGCGTGACGAAGGGGTGATCGACGAGCGGGAGAGCTTCATCGATGCGACGTTTGCCGCGGCCAAGGGCGGCGGCGAGGGCATCGGCCCGACCCGCCGAGGCAAAGGCGTGAAGATCCTTGCGATTGTGGATCGCCATGGGCTGCCGCTCTCGGTAAGTACGCATGCGGCCAATCATCATGAGGTCACGTTGGTGCAACTCAGTTTCGACTTTTACATGTTGGAGGCCAAGCCCGAACATCTCATTGGCGATCGCGCGTATGACAGCGATGGGCTTGATGACGACCTCAAGCAGGACGGGGTGAACATGATTGCCCCCCACCGCTCCACTCGAAAACTGAAAACCCAAGACGGGCGGCACATGCGGCGATACCAACGTCGCTGGCTCGTCGAGCGGTTCTTCGCCTGGTTACAGTGGAAGCGCCGCTTACTCGTTCGGTGGGAATATTATGCCTCCAACTTCCTGGGTTTTGGCAACTGGCATCCATCACCATACTCCTGAAGCAATTTTGAGATAGGTTCTAGGTTGAAGGGAGGATGGGTGTTCCGGGTAGATCTGGACTACGCCTGTAACAACGCGTGACCTGCTACGTGTAAAGGAGACTGGTGAGAGTGGAATCTCTGGTGTGCTTACCCGCAGCACCCGCCCGCAAAAACCTGCCGCTGCTGAAACGCACCCCAGCAGCGTTCGCACAATTCGACTGTTGAATGGGTGATCCCATCGATGCAGGCGATTCTATACTGGACCACTGCCCCACAGTCAGAACAGGCACCGGCAAGTCGCTTATTTGTCCTAAGTTCTTGAGTCAGCATGAGACACCATCTTTGTGTTTGGACGAGCGCGCCGATTGCAGACGGCCGACATAAACTCCCGCCCGCCCGTGCGATTCACCAAACTTTTCCACAATCGAGCCGGAAGCGGCTCGGCCTTGGCCCGGTACAGTTCACATTGAATCTTGCGTAACTCTCCATTCAAGGATTCCACCGTATGTTCCAAATTAACGAGCCGGTCTGTCTCAACGGATCTTCCTGCTGTGAACATCATACCTTTCCTCCTTTCATGACACCGCGCAATGCCGGATCACGCCGATGAGAATACCTTCGATCTGAAACGTATCTGAAGATCGCACAATGATCGGCTGCATCGCCGCATTTGCAGGGTGCAGTTCAATATGTGAATCCTTCTTGAAATAGGTCTTGATCGTTGCGTCATGATTGACCAACGCCACGATGGTCTGCCCGTTTCTGGCCGTCTCCTGTTTCCGTACTACCACGAGGTCGCCCGGAAGAATGCCATCATCTTTCATGGACTCCCCTTTGACGCGGAGTGCAAATGTATTTCCTCCACGTAACATGCTGGGTGGAACATCGATAAGTTCCGACTGTGGAACCGGTTCTATCGGTGAGCCGGCCGCCACTATCCCCGCCATGGGGATTTCCTGCGACCGGCTGAGCTGATCGATCGCCACCTTTACCATTCCAGGAATGCGGCGCATTCCGGCTTCATACCGTGCGACCGAGACGCGCGTCGTCTGCAATGCGTCAGCCAATTGCTGCTGCGTCAGTCCCAGCTGCCCTCGAACCCGTTTCAAGTCCGCTGGCTTCATGATGTAACCAATGGTTACATATGTTGCAAGGACTGTCAAGCCCCCTTGAGAGACTCCTTATAATGGAGCACAAAAACACCAATCTGGCGCGGAGTCTGTGCATAACAACATGAGATACGCCGCGATAGGAGGGACGATCCGTCACACCAGCTTAACAATCGGCAATAGATATCTAGTATTTGTTGTTTCTGCTGGGTTTACCCATTAGGACCACAATATATTGTGGTGCCTTCATGCCGGAGCCAATGCCTAAATTCTAGGCAAAGACGTATGAAGGGCAGCAAAAATGGATGGAATCGTATCGACGGAGGGACTTATGAACAAGTTTATCCACAGAGATTGGGGAGATAATTTCTTGAAAATTTCTCTTGACCTTTCTGTAGATTTTTTTCGGTTTCGTCCTCCATTTTTCCTGTCCGCTTGCAAATGAATGATTGAGACGTACACCCCACAGAACGACCAAGCGAAAGCGACTGGATGGAGTTGATGCGGTGTGTCTGGCGAGTTTATCCATCTGGCTGCACCGGCTCCCCAAAGCCCCATGACTCATTAAACTCGAAGACGGAGCACTGGAGCATAGTCAGCCGAGCGTTGAACCTGCGCGGCCACAAAAAAGAAGGGCCACTTGCGTGGCCCTTCGTGAGGTGCTCCGCACAGCCTGTTTACTTCATCAACATCACTTCGGTCGCCTTCACCACCGCTGTCACCTGATCGCCTTGCTTCAAGCCCATCTCGTCGATGGCTTCACGTGTGATGGCCGCGCCGAGGTGGAATTGTCCCATCTTGATCGTCACCAGACCCATCGCTTCGCCTTTTTGAATCGATTCCACCTGACCCACAAAACGGTTCCGGGCGCTCAATGTGGCCTGGCCTCCGCCCTTCATCAACATGACCTCGGTGGATTTGATGACGGCCGTGACCTGGTCCTGCTGTTTCAAGTTCAATTCTTCTACACCTTGATTGGTGACAGCCCCTACGATCTTTGTTCCCTGCGCATCGAGGGTGACGAGGCACATTGCCTCACCAGACTTGATATTCGACACCCGTCCCTGGAGCTTGTTTCTTGCGCTGATAGCCATGTGTTGCCTCATTTTTTTGCATGCATGTGGATCAATCAACGGCATGCAGGTTTTGGCAGCGACTTACAATAATAAAACTGCCGAGATAGGGAGAAAGCAAGCGGGCAATATTTCACGGAATCGCCAGCGGTTAGCGCCGCATGACGGCTGAGGCATCGTTGGTGGCTGTGTCTTGCCATATTGTCTCCCCTTTAATGATGCTCTGGCTCTTCCGTGATGAGCAAACCCACATCTGCACGTTTGCTCCCCGACATTTCCACCCAATAAGATCGTTCTCGTTGTAACGGAAACCCCAGACTCTTATGAATCCGGCCGCAGCGCAAACGAGGAACGGTCCTGACCCGTTCGATTGGTTGGTTTCCGTCCATCACATTGATCCAGATAGGTGCGTCTGCAGAAATCCTGTACTCACCATCCTTTGGAACTGTCAGACGAATAAATCCTCCAAACAGGTTTTCCACCTTCTCGCTCTGCTTCTCTTTTCCCACGAGTTCAACCTCCAACATCGGTCGAAGTACCACCTCTAGCTTTTGAATACCCGGTTCCACTGCGGGGATACTCTCCGGCTTTGGCATAGCTTCGATCTTCAGACCCTCCTCATCCATCGCTCCTATCACTGCCTGCAATGCGGGGGCTAGTTTCGCGAAGTCTTCGGCGCTGGAAGGAGAATGAGTATGGTCCGTTTGCGCAGACACCGTCATGGGAATAAGCAGTAGCCACGAAAGAAACAGGACCGGCTTCATACGATTCTTTCTGCTGGATCGCGTCTCCATTTCAGAACGGCACGCCATAGACATATGCGTTCATCTACTCCTTCAGCTCTTCATTCAGCGCCACGGCTTTGATATGCGCAAACACACGCTGGTCGGGCTTTAACCCGAGGTTCGCAAGCGATTTTCGGGTGATGCTGGCGACGAGCGGCGCTCCGATATCCAACAACACATCTACCGAAGTCTGATCCATTTCCCTGATCTCAATAATCGTCGCCTCAAGAATGTTCAACACGCTGGTCGGAGAATTGGTCCGGCCTATAACAAGGCTGACATCGTTTGAAAAGATGTGCACGCGTATAGGCTCCTCAACAAGGACGGACTGAAGCGGTACAAACAGAGATTGCCCCTTAAATTCAAGCTGCGTGAGACCGTACTGCGGTTCGTGGCTTGCCACACGAGCATCCAGGACCGCACCGACTCGGAGCGATCCGAAACTCCCCCGATACTCCAGGGAGGTGAGCACCTCATTGAGCGCGCCGACTCCCACAAGTTTGCCCTGTTTCAAAAGGACGACACGGTCTGCAAGCTGGAGGATCTCGTTGATCGCATGGCTGACATAGATCACCGGGATTCGCAGTTCTTCATGAAGCCGATGGATGAACGGAAGAATTTCTTGCTTGCGCTGAATATCAAGCGAGGCGAGCGGTTCATCGAGCAACAGCAGCTTGGGGCTTGTCAGTAGTGCTCGGCCGATCGCCACCCGCTGTTGTTCGCCACCGGATAGCTTGTGAATGCGGCGTTCGAGAAGATGCTCGATTCCAAGAATAGTGATCACCTGCTCAATCGAAATACGGCGTTCTTCCACCGGAATACGTGTGTAGCCGTACAGAAGATTTGAACGCACATTGTAATGCGGGAATAATCGCGGTTCCTGGAATACATATCCTATCGGGCGTGCATGGAGCGGTAGACACGTGCCTTTTGCTTCGTCCTGCCACACGTCGTTGCCGAACTGCATAAATCCATCGGGTGCTCGTTCAAGTCCGGCCAAGCATCTCAGTAATGTTGTCTTTCCAGAGCCTGAGGGCCCAAACAGCACGGTAATGCCCGATGTCGGCATATCCAGACCGACGTTCAAACTAAAACTTGGATAGTGCACATTGAAACGTGCAACCAGGCGGCTCATGACACGTGTATGGGGAATCGGCGATTTGCGACGTACACTGCCAGCAGCACCAGAAAAGAAAAAATCAACATGAATCCAGAGATCGCATGCGCCTCAGCATATTCCATCGCTTCCACATGGCTAAAGATGGTCGTGGACAGAACTTTCGTCTGTCCAGGGATTGACCCTCCGACCATAAGGACCACTCCGAACTCCCCCATGGTGTGCGCAAAGCCGAGCACGACAGCGCTGATATATCCCCGCAGAGCAATGGGGGACATCACCGTCAGAAAGGCATCCAGCTTCGAGGCGCGGAGGGACCAGGCCGCTTCTAAGGGAGCTTTGCCGGCGGCTTCAAAAGCGCCTTGGAGCGGCTGTATCACAAACGGCATGGAATAAAAGACTGAAGCGATCACGAGTCCCGTGAAGGTGAACCCTAAAGTGAAATTCATTAGCCGGCCTAACGGTCCATACGGGCCCAGCGCAATGAGGATATAAAACCCTAGGACGGTAGGAGGAAGCACAATCGGCAGCGCCACTATGGCCTCCACGATCGGCCGGAAATGGGAGCGGGTATGAGCCAACCACCAGGCGAGAGGCGTACCCACGATCAGCAGCACCACCACAGTCATCGTGGCCAGTCGCAAGGTGACCCACAGCGCGCTGAGATCCATTTCAGTGAGAGTCATCGTCCAACTCCATGCGTGGGCTGTTACTTCAGCTCATACCCATAGCGTTCGATGATCGCCTTTGCCTGTGGTCCACCAATGAACTCCATCAGCGCCTTCGCCGCTGGATTGTCCTTTCCCTTAGCCAGCAAGATCACGTCCTGCTTGATCGGTTCATGAAGATTGTTCGGCACTTCCCAGTGACGTCCTTTCCCCTTGATCCTTGGATCCATGACCTGGGACAAGGCCAGAAAGCCCAATTCGGCATTGCCGGACTCGACGAACCCTATGGTCTGGCCCAGACTCTCCCCTAGTACAAGCCGAGGTTGTAGACTCTCCCATACTCCCAGTTTCTGCATGGCCTGTTTGGCCGCCACTCCATAGGGGGCAGTCTTGGGATCCGCGATGGCAAGATGTTTGAACTTCCCGGAACGTAGCGTGTCTTCCCCTTTCACTAAATCTGGATCGAGACTCCAGAGCACGAGACGCCCGATGGCATAGGTGAACCGGCTGCCCTTGACTCCCAACCCTTCCTCCTCTAACAGCTTCGGTCTTTCATTATCGGCAGAGAAAAATACGTCGAAAGGCGCGCCGTTCTTAACCTGGGTAAAGAACGCCCCGCTGGAGCCCGAGGCAACCTGAACGGTGTGACCAGTCGTTTTTTCAAACTCCATCGCTACCTCACGGAACGGTGGAACAAAATTCGCCGCCACCGCCACCAGCACCTGCTCAGCCAGAGCAGGTGTCACGACCATAGAAAACAACAGCACCAAGGACGGCAGGAACCTGTTCATCGTAGGCCTCCAAAAACTTCCGCTGAATGGCGGGTTCTACATTGTTACAACCATCACTCCTACAATCTGACTCTCACCGAAGCATAAAAATAATCTGAATCCTTGTTTCCACCGGCAGGCATTTGGGCAAGGATGGCGGGACTGTCAAAATAGGATCCCTTGAACCAATGAATGTATCCGAAGTCAAAGTCCAAGTTTTGCCTCATAGCCCATAGCGGAGCCCATTGCGCACGAAGTTGCACATCGTTCCCCAAATAGTTTCCTGACCCTCCTGTGGGATCTTGCAAGCCGCTACCCACAAACACTGCGGTCGCTTCCGCCAAATACCAGAACCGTTGTTTGACTGTGAGTAACAAATTTTCCTCAGGTTTGAGGATCAGCCTCCAACCGGGACTACTGATGTTGGACCGGAAAAATGGCCCCCAAATTCCTGTGGCATTCAAATCAAAATTACGGGCGCCGAACAGGACATCGAAGTTTCCGTCCTGACTTCCTCCAGGGGTGCGGGTGCCGCTCGCGTAGGCGTACTGTGCCAAAAACCGAGGAGTCCAAGGGAGATTAAACGTATACCCGGCTTCAACGTTTGGGTTGTAGGCAAAATGATCGACGGTGCCCAAGTGCCCCGTTTGAACAGCCCCTTCAAATTCATAATCGAACTCGTTGATCGCGGGAGACTTGAAGAGGCGAAGGCCGAACGTACTATACGTACGGTGAAGATTCTTATTTTGAAGTTGTTGATCGTTTAGCCCGAAATAATATGCATTCGCGTTGAACCACGGGAGATGCGCGCTCTCCACATAGGCACCCCAGAACACACTCTTTGCGGTCTGCTCGTCCGGTTGCTCAAACTTCCGAAGCACCGGCTCCACCAAGAAGGCCCTGAACCGCCAGGTTTGGCCTTCGCCGATTTGCCAATGGACTCCATCGAAGGCATTCGTGGTATTTCGGAAATCATTTCTGGCGACGAATCGGCGCATTCCGAAATCCATGGTCATACGCCCGAAATGCAAGTCCGTTCGCAAACCGCTCCCCAAAACATTGTTTATGGTCAATGATCCGAGTAGCTGCAGGATGTCGAATTGGTTGACCGTTGTGACATTCTTGAAATCTCCCGGCTCATCATTCGACAAGGCCCGCGCATCCTGCCCTTCAAAGAGAAACCGGAAGGGACCATTGCCCCCCAATCCGATGCGCGCTCTGGATCGGAGGGCTAACTGGGCATCGGTACTACCGCCCCCAATGGCTTGATTCGCTCGCCAGGGATGGTCGTACGATTCAAATCGGGTGCGGTTTTCAAAGCCCAGGTCAATCCAATCTGGTAAGTGCGTCGCCGTTTTCACATAGCGGGTCCATTCGATGTCTTGCCGTCGATTGAGGATCGCATCGGCGGGTTCGATCCAGTTTTTTCCCTTTTGTGCCGACACTTCGACGTATCTCTCGTTCGTGATCACCCCCTTGTCACGCATGAGTTTGAGCACAGGGTCTTCCGTGCTCCGAAACACCCACTCTCCATTCCTCTGTACCACCTCACCATACTCAACGGCGCTCGCCGACTCCACTCCCACAATGAGGATAAAGACTATCAGGAATACACACCACCAACCTCTCTCGACCATGGATCCTCCTTACTCTTTGCAACCGCAATCGGTGCGTGTGTCATCCGACACGCAGCGAATGCTGTTTTCCTGTTTTGCTGGTGTCATACCCACCCAGCGCTTCGATTTCATTTCGAAACGGGCGGCTGACAAGAGTCTCGAAGAAATGGGCTAACGTCGGATGGGACTTCAGATATGCTTTGGGGACGACAAGGTCGTACCGTGCAGCTTGAAGTGGTATGAAATCGAGTTCAAACAATTGCGCTGCAGATCGAATCCCGATACCGACATCCGCGTGACGGTTTGCGATCGCACGCGCAATTTCAAGATGTGAAGCCACGATCGTACCATAACCGTTCACACGATCCGAATTGATACCGGCCGCGCGCAACCGCTGATCCAGTAACAACCTGGCCCCTGCTCCCTCTTCCCGATTGACAAGTGTCACGGAGGGATCCGCGATGTCGCTGACCGCTCGGATAGACTTAGGGTTCCCAGTTCGAACGAGCAAGCCCTCTTCCCAGGTGGCGAAGGTCACGACGTCATAGTTCAATCCTTTGAGCGCGCGCCGGAGGAATGGAAGATTTGACTCCCCCGTCGTCGGGTCGAAAAGATGCACCCCTGCGACATGCACCTCTCCCCGCTGCAAAGCCCGAAGCGCCGCCATACTCCCCATCGTCCAACCGACCAACGAGGTCTGGTCCTTTCGCCGTCGCATGTGTTCACCTGCGAGGAAGATCGCAGGGTCACAACCTGCCACAGAGATCGCTTGTTCAATCGCCTGACGATCGCGCGAGAGTTTCACGTGCACGATCGCGCCGGAAGCCTGACCGTGCGGTTCAACGATGTAACCATCAGCAGGGATCGTGAATGAAAGCACTTCGCCCAATTCGGTTAACGGTCGGACGACTGTCTTCGAACCTACCTTCGACACTTTGACTCGGATAGGTGAAGTCTTTATGTCGCTTTGCAAGAGATGGCCGATTAATTTGCCTGCAACAATGTCGTCGGTCGCTGCCAAGCTGAAAAGATCTTCGACACGACAGGCTAATACTAAAGCCAAATGAAGGGCAACCGTTGTCGTCGGCAGATAGCGATTCGATTCAATTGACGAAACCGCCTGCCTCGTGATGCCCGCACGAACAGCCAATTCACCTTGCGAAAATCCCTTCCGGATTCGGAGTGACCTGAGATGATTGGAAAAGCTCGGAGTCGCTTCGATTGGCTGTTTTGGAGTTTTCATAGTCTGCAAATAGCAATTATACTTGTCTTATGTCAAGTATAATATCTTCAAAGACATCACTCTCTATGAAAATGGGCAGACTGATGACTTAAATCATGTATACACTGGTAAATATATATAATTTATATTGTTGACAAACTATATTAACTTATATTACATATCTATACATAAACCTGATCGACTTACTCGTATATCAAGGGAACTTATCTGCGGCGAAGAGGATGAGTAAAATGGACACTCCCCTACACCGTTCTCATCGTCTCGAAGACAAAGCGCACAGCCAATTGACGCAGGAGATCCTTCGTGCCCTTCAAGAGATCCGTTTTGGGTCACTGGAAGTCGTGATCCACGATTCAAAAGTCGTCCAGATTGAACGCAAGGAAAAGATCCGCATCGACACGAAATCATCACGGCCCACCTAATGAGGGAGGTGAATGTGACTACACCGTACTGTTGTCAGAGCTAAAAGAGGAGAAATCGCCATCCAGACAACTGGAGGCACAACGCTCCACATTTCAGTCATACAGGTCAATCGGTACTGACCGGACCACCGGAGGTTCCATGCACAAAAGGAAGGTCGCGCATGAGACATCTCCGGTTTGCCATCATCAGCATGGTGTTCACAGGCTTGGTCTTCGGGCTCATCACGAAAGGATGGGCAGTGGAGGAAGGTCAGCTTCAGAAGAAGGACGGCCGATGGGAGTATGTGCCCAGTGAAGATCCCGGCCTCAAATATCTACTCCTCAAGGGAATCATCAGCCAGGATGAATATGACAAGGGCTTTAAAGTGATCGAAACCAAAGAACGCGCTTCTAAACCCAACTTCAATATTGACGTCAACAACGGCTTGAACATCCGCGTCGGCTCGAAATTCCTGCTCAAAATGCGGCTGCTCACCCAGGTCCGTTATACGGTTAGTACCTATAATGAAGCCTGGGGAACGATTGGCGACTCGAGAAATCCTGAAATTCTTGGCGGCCAGGTCGAGTATCGAGCAGTCAGAAATCAGAGCGATGCGAGTACCTTTTCAGTTCCCCGGGTTCAGTTGCAATTCATGGGGCACGCCTTCGACCCCGACCTTCGCTACAATTTTTCGGTACAACTCAATTCAAATTCCTTCAATCAGGAGGGCGGCAACGGCAGGGCCAGTCTCCTCGATGCCTATATCGCTTCCTGGCATATTCCATGGGCCACCATCCAGGTCGGCCAACAGCGAGTCTGGTTTAATCGCGCCTCCATCAGTTCGATGGCCACGTCCTCTTTCGCAGACAATCTGCTTGTCCAGAGAACGTTTGCCGCCAACCTGGTCAACAGTCGAGATATCGGAATCGTCGTGTTGAGCGACGAAGATAAATACAAGTTCAACTATGCCTTCGGAATCTGGGGGGGAGTCGGACCGAATCTCACGAATCAGGGTACGGCCGTCAGTCAAGCCCTCCCCAATAACGCCAGCCTCCCTACCCAGCAGCAGCGGACGTTCAACTACGACACCCGCTTTAGGAACGGCGAGATGATGTACACGGCTCGGCTGCTGTACAAAATCTCAGGCAATCCCGGCTATGGCCAGGGAGATATCCTCTATTCTCGTGCGCCTCAAGTCGCGATCGGAGCGGGGTATGCCTACAATCCGGCTCAGAATTATTTGAGTTCCATCCGGTCCGACATTGTCGACCGTGCCTATCGCCAGGCCGTCGCGACCAGCAACAACGGTCGGCTTCTCGGAGGAGGGGTCTACGATTTCCAGACCTACGAGGTGGACCTCATCGCAAAATACCAGGGATGGTCACTCCAGTCAGAAGGCTATTACCGTCATCAGGACGTGCGGAGTACGGACGATGGATCCATTCCTTTCACCCCGGCGACCGCAGTGGTGTTAGGTCCTCCGGTGGATCTCGGCCAAGCCTGGGGCTGGTACGTGCAAGTCGGCAAGTACATCATTCCGAGGAAGCTCGAGCTCGCACTTCGATATGGGATGCTGGATCCGTCCACCAAACAGAAAGACGATTTAACCAAAGAGTTTGGTGCGGCTTTGAGCTACAGCTTCGACGGCACCTACAACAATCGGCTCATCATCGACTATTCCAACATCACAATGGGAAGCGGCGGGCGCGCTCCGGACCGGTTCCCCTTCGAGAGCCTACCGGGATTCGGTCGCGATCTCGTCGAAAACCGCATCAATGTGCAATATCAATTCTATTTCTAACCACATGATGAACGTCATCATGATGACCAGGAGGTATGCCATGACAGGCCGAAATGTCCTACTAAAAAATCTGTTGTACCTCGGTGTATTGACCTCGACCGTTTGGATTGCGCCGTCCGTGCAGGCAGCGCCTGAAACCATGACCATTGCGGCAGCCAACAGCCTGAGAGACACATTTCGAAAAATACTCCCGCTCTTCGAAGCGCACAATAAGGACTTCACAGTGAGAGTCATCTACGGGCCATCTCAAACCCTCAGCAAGCAAATCGAAGAGGGCGCTCCGATCGATGTATTCCTGCCCTCACAGGTTGAGGAAATCGACCAACTTGAACAGAAAGGGCTCGTCATTCAAGGCACAAGACGTGTCTATGCCGGCACTTCGTTGGTCCTGATTGCAGGTACCGAGCTCCCGGCACCGATCACTTCGGTCCAGGATCTCCGCACAAACCTCATTCGGTATATCGCCATCGGCGATCCGAAAACCTCGTCGGTAGGAAAAGTGGGGGCTCAGTATCTCAAGTACAGCAAGCTCGATTCCCAGCTGAAGTCGCAGGTGATTTATGCCGAGCATTCGCGAGCCGTTCTGGACCTGGTTGTCAAGGGCGAGGCCGACCTCGGCGTCGTCTACCGGACAGACGCCGTCGGGAATAAGAAGATCCGTATTCTCGATGATGTCCCGGAGGACTCGCATACGCCGATCCACTATGGAGTCGCCGCCGTCTGGACCGCCAAGAACATCGCAGGCGCAGGAGATTTCATCAATTTCTTGGAGAGACCCCAGATCCAAACCCTCTTGCAAGACCACGGCTTCGATCGCATCGCTGCGCAGAACAGTGTCGCTCAACGATGGGAGGAACAATAATGAATCGCTACCAGAACAATTTGACGCAGTGGCCGGCATGCTTCATGCGCGCGCTGTTGCTCACCGCCGTCGTCACCATCGTCGCTGGTTGCGCGAGCCAGCCTGTCTCGTCGGGAAGAACAATCCTTGACGCAGGGTTGAATACGGTTCGGTTGGAACAGGACCCCGACTCTGTATCCAATGCGCATCCCGCTACGTTGACGGCGGCGGAGGTCGGCACGTTGCTCCGGGGGGTACGTGCGGCGGAACGGCGGAATATCGTTCATCGCCTGATTTTTGGTCAAGCCGATCAAGCCAGGGCGTTCCGGAAAGAAGAGATCTCCGTGTTGGCAGTTCCTCTGGCAACGGCCCTGTCTTTGGCCGAGCCGACAGAACGGGTGTACTTCAACTTGAGTCATGCCACGGATCAAGGAGATCAGGAAACCACTACGGGCTGGCTCTCCATCCAAGGGTCGATTCTGCGCTTGGTCATCAGCGCCGTACACGCCCGGCATAGCCCTGGTCCCGATATCAGCAAGTACGACCGGCAACTGCCGAACATACCGGAAGCTTCGGCATTGTATGACGTGACATTCGAGCCGGAGGATTTTCAGGCCAAGGTGAGTTCGACGGCCCGTTTCTGGTCGCCGGATCAGCGTGAAGAGTTGCAGATCCGGTATCAGGATGCACTTGCCGCGTTGACGGTTCAGCCAGGGCCGGAACGCGAAGGAAAGAAACCTCCGTCACAACCGTGAGTGGAATGCACCAACAGAAGGGCAGGTATCGGCGATTTTGGATTCCATCACGAATAGAAAGGACCATCCCATGATTGTGAAGTCGTTCGTTCTTACACTTGCGCTCCTGACTGGAGCTTTGGGATTCACCTCGTCTATCCAGGCAGCCGAATCCGTCTCACTCCTGAACGTGTCCTACGATCCTACGCGTGAACTGTATCAGGAGTTCAATGCGGCGTTCGCCAAACACTGGCAGGCCAAGACCGGCAAGACTGTGAGGGTTTTGCAGTCTCACGGAGGATCGAGCAAGCAGGCACGAGCCGTCATCGACGGCCTGGAGGCCGACGTCGTGACATTGGCGCTGGCATATGATATCGACGCGATCTCCGAAAAGGCCGGACTGCTTCCCGCCAATTGGCAAAGTCGTCTTCCCAACAACAGCGCCCCTTACAGCTCGACGATCACCTTTCTGGTCCGTAAGGGCAATCCCAAGGGCATCAAGGACTGGGACGACCTGGTCAAACCAGGAGTCTCCGTCATCACACCAAATCCCAAAACCTCCGGTGTCGCCCGCTGGAACTACTTGGCTGCCTGGGGCTATGCGTTGAAACAATCGGGCGGCGATGAAGCCAACGCGAAGGATTTTGTCTTGCGCCTCTTTAAGAACGTGCCGGTGCTCGACTCAGGTGCCCGTGGCGCCACAACCACTTTCGTGGAACGGGGCATCGGCGATGTTCTGATCAATTGGGAAAATGAGATCTTGTTGAGCACCAAAGGCTCGGGCAAAGACAAGTTCGAGATCGTCGTTCCGCCGATCAGCATTCTGGCGGAGCCGACGGTCAGCGTCGTCGACAAAATCGTGGACAAGCGAGGCACCAGGCAGGTCGCTCAAGCCTATCTGGAGTATCTCTACTCTGAAGAAGGCCAGGACATTGCCGGCAAACACAACTACCGCCCGCAGCTTCCATCGGTGGCCGCCAAGTATTCTGTGAATTTCCCGGCGGTGGAGCGATTCACCCTGCAGGAATTCTTCGGCAACTGGCAGAAAGCGCACAAGGCGCACTTTGCCGATGGCGCGAGCTTCGATCAAATCTATTTGCAGGGCGGGAAGTAGGTGTCGCTGCAATCGAAGCCGATGAGGACATGATGCATGTGGTGTTGAAACAGCCCAGTGTCCTCCCAGGATTCGGTCTGACGCTGGGATTTGCGCTGTTCTATTTCAGCCTGATCGTCTTGATCCCTCTCAGCGGTCTCGTCGTCAAGACAACCACGCTGTCCTGGGAGCAATTCTGGCACACGGTGACGGAGCCTCGTGCGATGGCCTCTTATCAACTCACATTCGGCGCTTCATTGTTGGGGGCCGTGATCAACGGATTTTTCGGATCGGTGGTGGCCTGGGTGCTTGTGCGATACCGTTTCCCCGGGCGTTCGATCGTGGACGCGCTCGTAGACCTGCCTTTTGCCCTACCGACTGCCGTCGCCGGAATCGCTCTGACCGCCATCTATTCTTCGAATGGGTGGATCGGACGCGTTCTCGAACCGCTGGGTCTCAAGGTCGCCTTTACGCCCTTGGGCGTCCTGGTTGCTCTGACATTCATCGGATTGCCGTTCGTCGTGCGAACCGTGCAGCCGGTACTTCAAGATTTGGATAGGGAAGTGGAAGAAGCCGCCACCACGTTGGGGGCCAATCGATGGCAAACATTCAGAGCGGTCATCGTCCCAGAACTCTGGCCCGCCCTGCTGACCGGTATGGCCATGGCCTTCGCTCGCTCCGTCGGGGAATACGGCTCCGTCATTTTCATCGCCGGCAATATGCCGCTCAAATCGGAGATCACTCCCCTGTTGATCATGACCAAGCTCGAACAATACGATTACGCCGGCGCCACGGCTCTGGGAGTCGTCATGCTCGTGGTGTCATTTGTCCTCGCCCTGATGATCAATTTCATTCAATGGTGGAGCGGGACTCGCCATACCGCTCGATAGAAAGAACACACTATGTCGACAGAGAGCGCTGCCAAAATGAGGAACGAGGAGTGGAACATCTCATTGACCAGCGAAAGCCCCTTGGTGCGCTGGGCGCTGATTGCCGCGGCTCTCGGATACTTGACGCTCTTCCTGTTCATTCCCTTGGCAGCCGTATTTACCGAGGCCCTGAAAAACGGGCTTGAAGGCTACTTCGCCTCATTTCTAGACCCAGATGCCCTGGCGGCAATTCGGCTGACCGTTCTGGCCGCATCGTTGGCTGTCCCGCTCAACTTGCTGTTCGGCGTCGCCGCAGCCTGGGCCATCGCCAAATTTGAATTTGTCGGCAAGCAGATCCTCATTACCCTCATCGACATCCCGTTGGCCGTGTCCCCTGTCATCTCGGGATTGATTTATGTGTTGCTCTTCGGAGCACAGGGTTGGCTGGGTCCCTGGCTGGCAGAGCACAATATCAAAATCATTTTTGCTCTGCCGGGCATCGTGCTCGCCACCACCTTTGTCACCGTTCCATTTATCGCGCGCGAACTGATTCCATTGATGCAATCTCAGGGACGAGAGGAGGAAGAGGCGGCCCTCACGTTGGGCGCGTCTGGATGGCAGACGTTTACACGGGTGACGCTGCCGAATATCAAATGGAGCCTGCTCTATGGGGTGATTCTCTGCAATGCGCGGGCGATGGGAGAATTCGGAGCGGTCTCCGTCGTCTCAGGCCATATTCGAGGACTCACCAATACGATGCCGCTGCATATTGAAATCCTCTACAACGAATACAATGCCGTCGGAGCGTTCGCAGTGGCCTCGCTCCTCACGTTTTTGGCCATTGTGACGCTCATCGTGAAAACGGTGATCGAACGAAAAACTGCTTCTTCACAATCGGCACATGCTCCTGTATGGAGCACGCAGCCTGGGAGTCCATCGTGAGTATTCAAGTCGATCATGTCACCAAGCGATTTGGCGCCTTCACTGTCCTCAATGACGTGAGCCTGCACGCACAGGCGGGAGAACTCATTGCGCTCCTTGGCCCCTCCGGATGCGGCAAGACGACCCTTCTGAGGATCCTCGCTGGATTGGAGAGGCCCGATCAAGGACGCATTCTCCTGCATGGCGTCGAAGTGACCGATCAGCGGATCACCGATCGTCGCGTAGGATTCGTGTTCCAGCATTATGCGCTGTTCCGGCATATGACCGTGACGGAGAATGTAGCGTTCGGTTTGAGCGTACTTCCCAAGTCACAACGGCCTGCACCAGAGAAGATCCAGAAGAAGGTCGACGAGTTGCTCTCTCTGATCCAGATGCGGGCGATGGCCGACCGCTATCCGAATCAGCTTTCAGGAGGGCAACGCCAACGCGTGGCGCTGGCCAGAGCGCTGGCCGTGGAACCGAAACTGCTCCTGCTCGATGAACCCTTTGGCGCATTGGATGCCAAAGTCCGAAAAGAGCTGAGACGCTGGCTTCGACGACTGCATGACGAATTGCACATTACGAGCATTCTTGTGACGCATGACCAGGAGGAAGCGTTGGAGGCGGCAGACCGGGTCGTGGTGTTGAACCAAGGGCAAATCGAGCAGATCGGTACGCCGGAGGAAGTCTATGAAAATCCGGCTACACCGTTCGTCTACCACTTTCTCGGCGACGTCAACGTGTTTCATGGCCGCATGTCTCAAGACCGGCCATCGTCCGACGAGCCGAGCGCACAAGTGGCGGACGCTTCGAGCGAACACGACGTCACATTTGTCCGTCCCCACGACCTGGAACTCAGCATGAATCGAACGACAACGACGCAGCTCGAAGCAACCGTGCGATTTGTCATCACCGCCGGATCGCGCGTGCGGATTGAACTGCTCTCGAAGGACTCGCCTCAGATTATTTCGGTAGAACTCACCAAAGACCGCTATCGCGAGTTGAAACTTCAACAAGGCGATGTCGTCTTTATCCACCCGAAACAACAACAGATATTCAGAATGCCGGGCTCCGCGTGAATCACTTCACTCCTGCACCAATACCTCTCTCGGAAATTATTCGACTCAAGATCTAGCCGGAAATACGGCATTGCAAACTTAGATGCCGCTTCGATGGACGCTCCTGCCCCCGCTCCACCCGAAGGTTCGCCCCGCTAGGGAATTTCCTGGTAGCACCGACTTCCACTTGTGTCCAAAATGTAAAATATCCTCCGATCTATAAAGGGAGGGGTCCAATCATGGGAGCTGAAAGGAAATACGAACTCCCTCGCACAGCTCACAGTCCGCCGTCCGGTACACCCAAAGCCAGTGCAAAGGAAGACGAGCACGAGAATCAGCCACGGGAAATCAAGATCGGGAAGATGATCTTTTACGTCACGGTCGCTCTGTCCCTTTGGTTCTTCTACTGGTTGAACGGCATCCAATGCCCCTGCTAAGTCTACACAGATGGTGCGCGAAATTTGTCGCTCCATAACGTGTGCCGGCTATTGCGTATGCTGCTGTCTAGTAGCGGCTATCCTCGTAATCTGGGTCGGCAACCTCTCCGCCTTCGAAGACCAGGACTTGACGATTGCGACGAAGTGTGCCCGTGATTGGCCCGACAACTTCCGCATGAGAGCAGCCTGCGTCGAACAGCAGGGAGCCATTCTCGATAAGTCGCTGTCCTCTCCCGTCGATCCGCGCCTTCCACTCGAAGACCTCTCTATGATTCGCGACAAATGCGCAAACGACTGGCCAGAGGACTTCCGCATGCGAGCCCAATGTGAACAGCAACAGATACAGGGGCTTCGGAAGCTACAATTTCCCCCAACACGAGGCGTCACACTCCAAGACTATTCCGTCTCAGTTGCAGCCTGTGCAAAGGAGTGGCCGGATGATTTTCGCCAACGGGCACATTGCCTGGATGAGCAGCTAGCGGCAATCCGCAAGCCTGAGAATTTTGGGCTCTTAGATCGCTGAACGAAACTCTCTTTAAGAATGTGGGCTGATCAAAAACCAGCCCTACTCCCCTTCATCGCGCCGGTGAGGGGCTGGTCTGTGACGCCGCGGGCAAGGGTTTCAGCTCCCACTCCCAGGTGTAGAATCGGCTGCCTGGGGCAGCGGAAGTCTGAGCGAGCGCATCGAGCGCGAATTGAGGCAGTGTCGCCAATGCGGCGCCGGTCGGGCTCGTTCCCGTGATTGAGACAGTGACCGATGCGCCCGCGTTGCCGGTGTTCGGCGTCAGGCCCGTGATCGTCGGTGTTCCGACACCACCCGTGTTCCGAGTAATGGACAACAAGTTGCCGACGGCATCATAGTGGTACGTCGCGACATTCCCTTGCCCATCGATCACCTGCGAGAGGCGGCCGAGGTCGTCGTAGATATATTGCGCTTGGTCGGCGTACACACACACCGATCCCAACAGCACCATACTCAGCACCAATGCAAGAATCGCTTGAAGCCGGACGGCGAAAGAAACAGTCACGGTGCCCCCATTCAAGGTGTCTTTCCCCGGATGCGGCGCGGACATTATGAATTTTTTGGAATCCTGTCAATCCCCTCTTGTGGCTGTACCCATTTGAGGGGAGCAATAACACCTAGGAGAATGCTGAATCAGATACTCGTCGTCTGGATCGAGTGGTATAACACGCGCGAGTTGCATTCCACCTTTGACTATCGGATATGGGGGGAATGGAGGCGATGCGGCCTGTGGCTGTTGGGCATTAGCCAGCAACGTATTGGGGGAGAGAAAATTGACTTCTCATCCTCCCTCCAGTAGGCTGAGCAGTACAGCCACCACGAAGTAGGCCACGAGCATGACCACAGCCACGCGCCATCCCTACATTGTCTGCACCGATGAGATTCTTCACGGCGCCCCCATCGTGTCCGGCACCCGCACGCCGGTACGGGCCATTGCCGAGCTGTGGAAATTTGGTGTCGCGCCGGAAGAAATCATCGGGCGGTTGCCTCACCTCACACTCGCCCAGGTCTTCGATGCCCTCAGCTACTATCAAGAACATCGCGAGGCGATCGACGAGGACATCCGTCGGAACCGCGTCCCTCCCGAGAAGATTCATCCTCGCCTCCAGTGACCGAGTCCTCGCTCTTCATCCAGCTGTACCTCGATGAAGATGTGTCGATCTTGCTGGCGCAGCTGCTCCGCCCGCACGGGTTCGACGTGCTCACCACACGGGATGCCAAGAATCTTGGCCGTTCCGATGCGGCACAATTACACTTTGCCGCCGAACACCAGCTGACGATGCTCACGCACAATCGCTGCGACTATGAACGGCTGCACGAGACGGCGCTCCGCGAGCAACGCCCCCATGCGGGCATTCTGATTGCCAACCGCCGTGCCTCCGACTTTGATCTCGCCCGGCGGATCATGACGGTGCTCAACACCTTCACGGCCGAAGACGTTACCAACCAACTGCTCTACCTCTGAAGGAGACCGCGATGAGTCTGTGGTGGTCCAGGCTCGTGTCCTGGTGTGTCCAATTCTGGTGGCTCCTCCGATGGCAATCCCTGGTATTCGAATCGGCGCCGTCGCCGTGAGGGTGACGGCACCGAACATGGCGCCGGTGATGACGAACTGCGCGGAGGTCTGGTTTTCTAGGATAGGAATCGTCGTGGCATGCGAGATCCGCTGGAGGTGATCACGCCCGCTATGTTATACTCCGTCCGGCAGGAAGAAAGGAGCGGTCATCCACATGAAAGCGGTGAAGTACACCAAAGAGGGCATGGTCATTCCCTCTGCGTGGGTCAAAGGCTGGGGCAAGCCCGTTGTCGCACATCGGGGCTCACAGGTCTTGATCTTAGAGTCCCCGGCTCGCGCAGCCAGTCGCAAACGGCTTGCCCGCATGGTGAGCAAGCTGCGTCGCGCCACACGTGAGCTGGGCATCACGCCCGAACAGATTGCCGCCGAGGTCGAAGCGGTGCAGCGTGATCGTGCGCGTCGTTCTTGACACGAACATTTTCGTGTCGGGCCTATTGTCCGCCATGGGGCCTCCTGCACGGATTCTCCAAGCTGTCTTGCAGCGCCGCCTTATCCCGATCATGAGTCCTGCCACCTTCGCGGAACTCGACAGCGTCATGCACCGGACCAAACTCCAGCCGGCCTTTGCCCGTGCCGGTGTGAATCTGACGAACTTTCTGGCAACAGTCCGAGCCGAAGCCGAGTTTGTGGACCCACGCTCCACGAACACCCCGTTGCGCGATGAGCGGGATCGACCATTTCTTGATCTCATGGCCACGACACCACCGCCCCAATATTTTGTCACTGGGGACAAAGATTTCGAAGCGCCACGGTACAGCGGTGTTCCCGTCATCTCCGCCGCAGAGTTTGCCGATGTGCTCAAGCACACCTAATCGATGCCCCTTCGTCTCTTCTCACACCGACAAGAGCGCACCATGCAAGATGGCCTCTCTCACCTGTTGCTCGTGTGCCTGCAGGTACTTCAAAGATTGCGGCACTGGCTTATGCGACCCGCCCGGCAAAGGTGGGGCCGAGCACGTAGGCCAGCCCAGTCCCGCAAGGTCTTTGCTCAGCCGAAACCCCGATGGGTGCAACAGGAAATTATTCGGTTGAAAGCGCTCATGCCGCAGGCTGGCTGTCGCACGATCGCGCATACCTTCAACCGGCGGTGGCGAGGTCGGAGGCAGATGACGGTCAGTAAGACCTATGTCGCGGGCATGTGCCGCAAGCAGCAGTACGCCATCCTGCATGCACGGCGGAAATTGAAACACAGAATTCCGAGGCCCATCCCGCACAATCGTGTGTGGGGGTGCGATCTGCTAACCAAGACGGATCGGCACGGCCAGCCGCATCTGGCCCTGGCGATTCTCGATCATGGGAGCCGGGCCTGCCTCCGATTGCAACGGCTCGGGGACAAATCATCATGGACGGTCCTCCAGGAACTGGTGCAGGCCGTGAAACGATATGGTCGACCTGTCTTCTTACGCACGGACAATGAGGCGGTACTGGTCTCACGACGCTTCAGACTCGGCCTGTGGGTGCTCGGCATCCGCCAGCAGCGGATTGATCGTGGTTGCCCTGGCAGAACGGGCGCGTGGAACGCTTCATCGGCACGGTCAAGCGGGAACTGGCGACTGAACCGATTGTGGGTAGCGAACACTACACGCGGACGTTGCAGAAAATTCGCACCTGGTACAACCACGAGCGACCCCACGATCACTTACAGGGACGGACACCCGCCGAAGTATGGGCGGGCATCGATATCTTCGTAGCAAAGCGGGCTAACAGTGAGGATTCTGAGAGTTTAGTTGAACGGATAAGGAGTGCGCCTCGCGAAATGCGTGTCCGGCGTGGTGTGTCGGCAATCCGACAAATCAGGAACATACTCGCTAAAAATCAGGCGGACACCCGAAGAAATGACGAATCGGCGATGAAATAGTGGGAGTCAGGGGAAGGAAATCGGCTCGAACGCTTGCGGCGAAGGCACACTGGACGCGGACGGACGAGTGGAGAGGAGGGAGAAATACACGCTTCTGCGAGGCACTGGGGAGGAGCGACCGTGGTGGGCACTACTGAAGCCGATCATGTGAACATGAGGAGATATATAATGATCACGATGACGCCCACGAAAACACACTCCATTGACCTAGACCTCTCTCCTTTCGCTCCGCTACACTGATGGGACTGAACAGGAGAAACGGATGCGAGGCGAACGAACTACCGACTATTACACGCTGCTTGAAATCCTGCCCGCCGCAACAGAGTATGACATTAAGAGAGCCTGGCATGAACAACTTCAGGTCTGGCATCCCGATCGCTTCCATCACTCACCGGCATTGCACCGGAAAGCAGAACTCCGAACACAACTGATCAACCAGGCCTATCAAACTCTCAGTGACGCGGTTACACGTGCACGCTACGATGCTGCGGCAGAGCCCTCGGCCACCCACAGACCGCCCCCACGTCCCTCCCCGGCCTCAGCCTCGTCGTCTGAATCATATGCCTCCCCTCCACCACGCCCTCAACAGACCGTTCGTTCCCGCCAGGACCCTCGCGGGCCGCAGTCGCTTATCATGCTCTCCAGGCAGGGCTTGCCTAAAACCATGGTGCCCGCCATTACGATCCTCGTCGACAGTCATGAGCATCTCCCGTATGAGTTCGGTCGACTCGTCCGGATCGCCGGAACCATTCGGCAGACGTTGCCGGCTGGTGATTATGCCATTGCAGAAGCGCCTGAGATTTTCTGCGTCGAACGAAGGGGGGTGGAGGAATTCAACACGATTTTCTCAAATCCCTCCAACAACCGCTCGCTCTTCCTGCAAGAGCTTGAACTGCTCCTGGATTACCCGCACCGGTTTCTTGTCATCGAGGGAACCATGCAGTCCATCAAAGGCGGCGGGCGGCTCGGCCAATATCACAAAAACGGCACGATGGATTTCCTGGATGCGCTGACGGCGCGATTTGGGATCACGATCATCTATTCGGACAGCCGGGAAGAGGCAGAAGAACGCATCGCCAATCTCGCAGCGCTACACTACGCCTATCACTTTGCCGAGCAACAGGGATTCGGCCGTTGTCTCATCGAGGACGATGTGTAAGGGCTGCGGCTCAAGAAATGCCGTACGTGCGAATCGTATTGGTAGTTTCCGGGAGACGAACGGCGCTGGACTATCATTCAAGTCTTCATTGTAAAACCATTCTGCCGCCAAGCTTCGTAGATCACCACTGCCACTGAATTGGAGAGATTGAGGCTCCGGTTTCCAGGAGCCATGGGGACCCGTATGCGCTGCTGTTCGGCCACCGCCCCGAGAATCTCTGCCGGCAATCCACGGCTCTCAGGGCCAAACACAAAGGCATCGCCGGGGACGTAGTCGACGAGATCGTACTGTTGGAGCCCCTTGGTGGATACGGCAAACACACGGCTATCCTTAAAGCGCCTCTTGCAGTCGGCCCAACTTTCATAAACGGTGATCGTGGCGAATTCGTGATAGTCCAATCCGGCCCGGACTAATTGCTTATCCTCTAGAGAGAAACCCAACGGCTTGACAAGGTGCAGCGTCGCGCCGGTATTAGCACAGAGGCGAATGATATTGCCTGTATTTGGAGGAATTTCCGGCTGATAGAGAATGACGGCAAACATGGGAGGGCAGTGTAGCACGGCCATGGAAAATTCCACGATGCAGGGGCCGTGAACGGCGAGAGACGGGCAAGAATGCGGTGGTCTTATTTCAGCCGCTCACGGCTTCTTGATATAGTGAACTTCAATGGAAACATGTCCATACGCTCATGAATAAATCGATGCCGGCTCCCATGCAAGACTGTGCCGCCCGTCCTGGATATGGCTCCATCGCCGTGCTCATCGGTGCGCTCATAGTTGCAACCCTGCTGTTGAATATGTTGAATACCTTCTCGTTCGCGGAGGAGCCATCGATAGCTTCTGAGAAGTACGTTGCCGAACAGGCAAAAACGGCATGGGAGAGTGGTGCGATCAACTCTGCGCTCGAGATCCTAGACCGGGGAATTCAAGATTATCCTCACGACCTCACGCTCCAGAAATTGCGCGCCGATATTCTCACGACGTCTCGAGACCCCCAAGAGGCGGTCGCGGCCTATGAGGCGGTCCTCGCCAACACGCCAGCCGTGTTGGACGTTCGATGGGCCAAGTGGAGCGTGTTGATTCGGTCGGGACAAGAAGATGAAGCGATTGCCGAGTTGCGACGCATCGCAGCGATCGATGTTCAGAATCCCTTAGTTCATCTACGGCTGGCGCAAGAGCTTCGAAAACTCGATCGCCTTGAGGAATCGCTTGAATCGTACAAGAAGGCCGTGGAACTGGTTCCAGATTTGCTCGGCTGGCGATTAGCGATGGCTCGGGCGCGATTCGACATCTTGGATTATCAAGGTGCGAGTGCCGACGTGCAGTACGTATTGCACCAGGCACCCGCCGGTTCGCCGCTGGAAATTCCCGCCAAAAACCTTCTTTCACAAATCAATGGCACTTCCATCGATCGAGGCCGGCGCTTCGATCCGGTTCTGACCAAAGACATGACAGGAGCGCAGCGCAAGGAGTGGGCCTCCATTCGCGCGGAGGCATGGGAACTCTTTTCTTCCGGTCGATATCAAGAAGCCGAACCGATCTATCAGAGACTGCTGGCCCTCAATCCCAATGATGCTCTCGCCAATCATCAATTGGGCCTCACCCTCATGCAGCTGGGTCGCTGCAAGGACGCATTGACCGTGTTTGGGAAGGTGTCCAACCTTGATCCGGACGACGACGATTATGCAGACACAGTATTTCGGATGGGCCAATGCCTCGTGGAATTGGAGCAGTGGGAAGACGCCTTCGTGCATTTTCAATTTCTCTATGACGCAGCCGTCGAATTTGAAGAAACCAACAAAAATGTGACACTTCCCCCTGGAACGCGTGTGCTCGATAAACACAAGATCGCACGGTGGCTCGAAAAGGTCCGGCCTCATGTACCAGCTTTGGCAACGCTGCACGATAGTAAGACTGCAGCCCCTTCCTCTTCCATCGATCCTTCTCCTCCCATCGTGTCTCCTGAAGAGGAGCTATACACAAAAGCGGCGGAGCGGTTTAAATCCCAGAAACCATTGGATCAGCAGGTATCGCTCATGGGCCGAGACGCCGACTTCAGTTGGTTTCGATTTGTCATCCCCGCCAGCAATGTCGTGCGGGATGATTTTCCCACCGGCGCCCATGAATTTATTCCTTTGAACCCTAAAGACACGTTTCCCGCTGCACAGACAGAAATCTATTTGGTCTTCGGTCTGGTGTCCTCCTCATTCGACGCAGTACCACTCACCGCACGGTGTAGCCCTGAAACATCTGAGATCGCAGAAGAGCAACGCCCCGCCGCGCAGGACCGCGTCATGACGACCATGAACGATCAGTCCGGATATTTTCTGTTGACCTCTCCGAAATCCGGATGGCCCCCTGGCCTCTACCACTGTGGGTTGTTTGCGGGAGAACGTACGTCTGCTGATACCCTTGTTGATGAAATCAGGTTCCGAATTATTGCGCCGGCCAAGCCCTCGTAACATACGCGACAGCTGCGCCACGATCCGGCATGCTGGATGCCGGGGGTAGTACACGGCAGATCGAGTGGAGAAGCGACTGTGCAGAGAGAGAGAAAGTGATGACGGATGGCAGGAGCCAGAGCCTACGGATTATCGCGACAACTGACGGTCGGCCTCTGATCGCTTCTTCCGGAACATACGCTCGACGTGTCGCAAGCGGCGAGCGCTGGACGCGCTGTCTGGCACGCCTTAGACCTATCTGTCATTGACTTTCTGCCTGAACAACTCATCTTCCAATCGGGCCATCCACTTCATGAGATCGTCAAATCCCAGATCGGTGATGCCTTCTACCCGCCCGTGAGAATGTCTCCTATGGGAATAGGTATCCGCGGCCATCACAACTGTCTCAATGAACATCAGGTCTTCCCAGGACACCGGCATTTTGAGCCCATAACATTCTTTATCTCCTTCTGGCTCAAACTGGTCACCCTCTAAGCACCACTCCAATTCTTCAAGCTTTTTCAGAGAGATCTGGTACATATCCGGATCGATGAAATAGTGAATTTCTTTCACATACGAAATAATGTCATGAAGCTGCTTATGCCGATCGGCGCTGACGACTAGCTCAACCGACTGAGGCAGGTGAGGCTTGTTGTTCTCGGTCATAGATCCTGCAATCTTGGGGCTGGCCCAACGTCACAAATGGCTAGGAGGAGGATGCCATCGATCTGGCAGACCAAAGTCGCTGGACAGCGCGAGCCGCCACGAGCACTGCGCAGGACGGCACCCAAATCCATATCGCTTCGCTGGCCAAAATCCTGGCACCGTAGGCGCTAAAGAACTCGGTGATACCGATTGGAGACACAAGAACCGGCCGTATGGGGAAAAAGTATCTCGTCGTATCGAACGGTGAAAAGAACGCCACGCCCAACCCTCCATTCGTCATCGCATCGAGCACGCCGTGGGACGCCGTGCAGAGAAAGAAATACAGAAACATCCCCATAATCGCAAATGCCCCTCTACGTCGATACCACACACCTGCAAGACATCCGGCAAGTACCGCCGCAAACACAATAGAGTGCGTCATCCCACGATGGCCCCACATATCACCGTACTGAATGCCAAAATACAACCCGATCACATCCAAATCCGGCAAGGCTGAGCAGAACGCGCCGAGCGACAACTCGCGCCAACTCAGTTCCTTATTCCGAAGGGCCTTCCCCATCGCCAAGGCCACAATGGCATGGGAAAATGCGGATGCCATTTAGTACCTCTTCATACAATCCGGACACCGCGAAACCTTATGCTTGGAATGCGGGCGCGTCAAGAATCGCAATACTCTCAAGATGCAAGATAGCGATATGTGACGCGTTGGCACCAAATGGACCGCGATGAATTTGAACGGATGAAGTGATATGCATGCAGGCACGACCCGAGGCTAGCGTGCTCGATTGAGGACTTCTGTCGATTCGCTTCTGCCCGAACGGGTCTTCAGCAGGTTGATAAGCTCAGTTCTTAGCGTGCTATTCAGACGTTGCCGGGCTTCAAACGGGAGGCGAAGGAACTCAACCCCAAACTCATGGCCCTGGACCCATTTGATCATACCGAGCTCGATCGACAAGACCGGCTGCTGATTTGGGAGCAGGACACTCACGCGCACTTCACTGCCGCAGAGAACTTCTCGATCACTCATAACCGAACATCCCATCAGCGATAGGTTGCTCAGAATACCTTCCCCGACAAATGGAGCCCCACCGAAGATAACGGGATAGAAAAGCGAGAACCGATGATAGGTTCGGGAATACCTGCGAGACGCCATCATAACCTCCGTCAGGGCGAATTGTACCGAGGCAGGCGTTGTAGGCGGTATCCTACCTATGGAGGGGGCTCTTGTGGGTGCCCTCATTCCAGGGCATGCCATAAAGAATATTTTTCTTTGGAGGAGACAGGTCACGTCCTACACTGGCCATACAAGAGCCACATCTTGTCGTCAGGAGAGAACAGATGACGAGGCAAAGACGAGAGCGTAATGTTGTGGGCATGATTGTGGGTTGCGCCGTCAGCCTATGGTTGTTCATGCCGGTAGATCCCATCGGCCTGTCACAGGCTGCTGCGGAAGAGAGCGAACCACCGACCTTCGTCACGTGGCCCGAGAAGGGGCTAGGACTATCGATCGACTTATCCGGATTCAAAAAGGATGTCGACCAGGTAAAGCCGGACGGTCGCCGCTATCTCACGGCCTCACATCCAAAAACGGGACTCAACGTATCGGTCACCCTTGAGAAAGTCCCGACCAAAGCTTCAACACAAGGATGCCTTGAGCAGCTCCGCTTGATCCAAAAAGGTCCGTTTGTGACTCGTGGGCAGGACATCACACTCAATGACACAGGCGAGATACCGACCCTCGAATATACCCTTCGCAAGATTCAAGGAGTTCAGCTGGATCAAAAGAATATGTATGCCTGTATCGCTCAAGACAATGTGTACGCCGACATTCAACTGTCGAAGGTACAATACACCGCAGCGGATGCGCCGCTCTTTCAATCTCTCCTTAAAACCGTCCGCTTACAGCCACGACCCTCAGAGATGATACGTCAGCCGGTTCCAACACCACCCAAAGAAATAATACGCCTCCCCGCTCCGGCACCACCCAGCAGCATGGAATTACTCAATATTGGAAACGCCCTCTTCCGGCGATACGATTATGCCCAAGCCATTTCACCCTATCAGAAAGCCTTCGATCTAGAAAAAGCGCAGCCGCAGCTCGACAGAACTCGTTGGCGCGTCCTCATCGACAATCTCGGTATGGCCTATGGGATGATTGGACGTTTCAAGGAAGCAAAGACCACGTTTGAGCAAGGAATAGAAGCCGACCCCACCTACCCAATGTTTCACTACAACTTAGCCTGCACGTTTGCGGACATGAACGACCTCGAACATGCGATGCAATCGCTTAAGACAGCATTTCGCTATCGCAAGAATCAGAACCCCGGCGAAGAGGGATTCCCCGATCCACGCCAGAACTCCTCTTTTCAGTCCTTCATGAAAAACGACACCTTCCGCAACCTGGTCAAGGACCTGACCGCGACAAAGAGTTAGCCAATTTTAGATTCAACATGCGAAAGCGTTACGGATACGTGTGAGTACGCAGTCGCGACTGGAGGGGCCGAGCGGATGGACACGACTCAAACACAGTGGACAGCTTTCGAAGCTGAGGCAATCTTTCATATTATGGCGTGGTGAAGAAATACGCGTCACGGTTTCTTTGCAACAACCTTCCCGTTCTCCCATACATAAATGGGGGTATGATACGCCCGTGCCGTTTTCCTGGCGACCTTGGCTGCTCGACGCAACGCCTTTCCTACGCCCAAAGCGAACGATTTGCTGTTAGTCTTGCTGCTCGTTGTTTTCATGGTCCTTTCTCCAGTAATCGTGGCGCCTCTCCGGCATTATCGTAGATGGCCCACATGTCTGCCAACTCTCGATAGATCAGCTGAAAATTCTTCCAGCTTCGATTGAAACGGCGCACCACATCGGTGCGCGGAACATCATGCCCTCCCTGGCGCACACGCGCCACGATACGCTGGAGTGCCAAGTCCACCGAAGGCAGCGACAGGAATACCAGTTCAATGCGATACCCGCTGGCTTTCCACCGTCTCAACAGCCGAATGTACGTCCGTCCGCTTAATGTACTTTCAAACGCAAAATCATGGCGTGACTTCGCCAACCGATTCAATTCCGTAAGGACAAGTCTACCTCCGCGTCCGCTGCTAGCTCTGGTCTCAGGGGCGAGAGTCCGCTCGCAATAAGGTCAGCATTCACGAAATGAATAACGCCTCCTTCACGAGGAAGGAATTCGCGAGCGAATGTGGTCTTGCCAGCGCCGTTCGGACCAGCAATCACAATGCAACGAGGAATGTGAGCCGATCTGAGTCGCACGGAAGACATTGAGGCATTGTCTCTTTTTTTTGCCAATGTGACAAGCGGTCAAATTCTGAAATGCTTCTTCTCAACTCGCCGTATCTCTTCCCGGATGGAATCCTGATCAATCCCCCGCTGCGCGCGTCGGACGAAGGTCTTCCATTTTTTCTCCTTCTCTCCCAAAGGGAGGGTCCAAGGCTCCCCTCTACTGCGCGCATCGAGCGATCACCGTTCTAATCAATTATCCTTCCACGCTTGCTTGTTTCTATCTCTGGGAATGGCACCTATGCAGGTCCCACTGCGGCCGTCGAGCGAGCACATTCTTATCGTGCGCGCTCCGGGAGCAAGGGCACCTGCATGGGTGTCATTCCCTCCCCCTTCATCGTGGAGGCTCTGCGAGCAAAGAGGGCACCTGGCCACTCTCGTCCCATCCTTTTAGTGTCATGCAGGCAGAGAGTCTGTATAATCCGGCACCGATATGGACAGACTGCGCGACTCAACCTTGTGAATACACTGACGACCCGCCCCTCACGGATCCGCTGGCTCATCCTCGGCTTGCTGTTTCTCATTAGTGTTGTGACCTATATCGATCGTGTCAATATCTCCGTGACGGCGCGTCAGATCATGCCGGCCTACGGGCTGACCGATCAAGAAATGGGCTGGGTCTTCTCGGCCTTCGTCATCGGATACGCCCTGTTTCAGATCCCAGGCGGATGGCTGGCAGATCGGTGGGGGGTCCGGGTGGTGCTGACCGCCGCGCTCATGTGGTGGTCGATCTGTACGGCATTGACGGCTGTGGTTGCTGTCACTCCGCTCGCAAGCGTCGTCGGAATTATCGCTGCATTGGCGCTCGTCCGGTTCTTCCTGGGAATGGGGGAAGCCGTCGCGCTGCCGGCCTTCAATCGCACCATCACCAACTGGTTCCCGGCCCATGCGCGAGGCTTCGGCATCGGAATCGCGATCGGAGGCATTGGATTGGGTTCCGCCATGACCCCTCCCATTGCCGCCTGGGTGATGGTGAACTGGAGATGGCAGACCGTGTTCTATCTTGCGAGTCTCATAGGAATCGCGATGGGATTCCTCTGGTGGCTCCTGTCGCGCAACCATCCGCGCGACCACCCGTGGGTGAACGCCGGTGAACAAGCATTGCTCAATGGATCGACCACTGACACCATGACCGTGCCCTGGCGAACATTCATGCGGACGCCCACCATCTGGTGGCTGGTGATCAGTTATAGCTGCCTCGGCTACGTCGCCTATGTCTATCTATCCTGGTTCTATCTCTATCTTGTCAACGTCCGGGAATTCGACGTGCTTCAAGGCGGATTGTATGCCTCAGCCCCCTTTCTGGCCATGTTGGTGTTTTGTCCCCTGGGAGGCTGGGTCACCGATCGATTGGCAACTCTCTATGGGATCACAACTGGACGGGCCGTAGCAGGCATAGCCGGCATGGTCCTGGCTGGGTGCACCATTGCGCTGGGTGGGGTCGTCGATTCTCCTTATTTGGCGATCACCAGTCTGTCATTCGGTGCGGGCTGGCTCTATTTCAGTGTCGGCGCATACTGGGCTTCGACGACCGATCTGTCCAAAACCCATGCGGGAACGTTGTCGGGGATCATGAACACAGGCGCCAATATCGGTGGAGCCATTTCACCGACTTTGACTCCGTGGCTGGCCCATCAGTGGGGTTGGCCGGTCTCACTAGGCGTTGCTGCATTCGTAGCCATTGTGGGTGGACTCATCTGGTTCATGATCGACCCGGGCAAGGGCTTGAATCGTGAGGCGTGAACCGTGAGGTGTCAGGACGTCTTCTACCCCTTGCCGTCAGAAGCTCGCCTTGTTAGATTCGCACCATGACTATGCAATTTCAAAAAATCGACCCGCGTGTGACCATTACGACACCGTTGGGCGAGATCAAGATCAGGTTCTATCCGGACGACGCCCCGCGTCACGTCGAGAACTTCATCAAACTCGTCAAGATGGGATTCTACGATGGAACCACCTTCCATCGCGTCGTTCCCGGATTCATCATTCAAGGGGGCGATCCGCTGAGCAAAATTCCCGACCGTTCGCTGCACGGATCCGGCAGTCCCGGCTACTGGCTGAATCCTGAGCCCAGCGATCGGCCGCATAAACGAGGCGCGATCGGCATGGCTAAAGTCCCACGGGAAAGCAACAGCACACGGGATCCCAACGATAACGGCTCACAGTTCTATATCTGTGTGGAAGACAGCAGCGGATTGGACCGAACCTACACCGTCTTTGGCGAGGTCTTTCGAGGCATGGATGTGGTGGACAAGATCGTCGCCGCCGCGCGCGACGAATTCGACAATCCTCTCAACCCGATTGCGATGAAGATGACGGTGAAGGAATAATCGAATCGCAAATCGCCGTGCCGTATTGATTTATCCAGGCCATAAACCGAGCGTGATGCGAACAGCTTCTTCGACCCCCGCCAACTCATCCTGGGTTAAAGTTTCAATCCTGGCGCGAAGTCGAGACTTGTCGATCGATCGGATCTGATCGTCTAATGCGCGCGAAGATTTCCCCTTGATAGTCACCAATGCTTCGCCGGGATAAAGAGAATCGACGTTGCTGGTAAGGGGCAACACCACAACACGTCCGCCGAAGGCATTGCAGGAATTGTTCGAGACAATCACAGCCGGTCTGGTTTTCTGGATCTCTGACCCGAGCGTCGGATCCAGTGCCACCCAGTACACATCACCACGTCTTGGTGTCCGCCTCACTTGGGCCATCCCTCATCATCAACGTGCTTCCAATCCTCATCTAGGCTTGTTCTCCATCGTTCCTTGCTGGCTGCCTGGTAAGCAGCATCCAACGCTTTGGCCTCCGGGTGAAGTTTGGCGCGAACCGCGCCGACGATAAAAGCACTCAACTTCTTAGGAGGCACTTCTTTCTTGAGACGCTCATATACATCGTTGTCCATAGTAATATTTAACCTCACTGACATAGACCACCTCCGCGGGTTACAGCCAATGCTGTATTGTATACAGGATTCTGATATTCGAACAAAGAGAAGCCAGGCTACCCTTGAAAAGGGAGTAGGGAATGGTAGGAGTCTCGTAGAGACAGATGGGCTAGCTTTTCTTTGGGTTGGTCAATCCCAGTAGTCTTATCGACTGCTGCGCGGCGGCTCGAGCTTTGGTTGCAGGATTGAGAAGCTGGCCCGGATCTGCGTGGATACCGATCGCTGAGACACGACTGCACTGCCGGATTACTTCATTGAGAGACGTGACGGCATCGTCCCGACGGGAACCTGACGCGGAGAGTTGCTTGATGATCGCCTCGGCGTAGCGTGCCGCCTCTCCGCAGTGATGGACGATGGCCTTCGCATCCCCCATTCCGCCATGTGCCACCATTTCTTCAACATTCCTCATGAGACTGTCGCCCTGCTCTTGCAACGTGGTATTGGATGGCTCTGATGCGTGTGCCAGACTCTCATCGGATACACATGGAAGCCACAAGAAGCCAAAGGCCACCAACATGACCACCGGCATAGTCCGGCCCTTGATCAGCTGAAACAGTCTCACGTGAATTTCTTCACAGGCTTGTGAGTAGATGGAATTGCCAACGATCATCCCACAGGATGCTCAAAAAGGCCTTCGGCAATACGGCAGAGGACTTCCCTGTTTTAAGGGGTGGCTGGGATGATCCCCAACTGCGCGCGTCCTTCGCACCCGCCCACCCACTGGCACGCCGAGACGTGCCATTAGCCCGAGCGAGGGCCTTCCGATCCACCATATCTTTATTGGGAGTGGCCAAGGGTACCCTCAACTGCGCATCGAACGAGCACAGTTCTGATCAATAGTCTTTCCAAGCTTGCTTGTTTCTCCTCCAGGAATGGCACCCATGCAGGTCCCACTGCGGCCGTCGAGCGAGCACATTCCTATCGTGCGCGCTCCGGGAGCAAGGGCACCTGCATGGGTGTCGTTCTCCCATCATCGTACGCGTTCTGCGAGCAAGGAGGGCACCTTGCCCCTCCCTCTTCATCCTTCCGAGGCCGCGCGTTGCATGAGCAGGGGGATCGTCCCAGCCACCCCGCTCCTTTTTTCAGCCTGCTATTAATATTGACCTCGACCCTTATGTTCTATCGGCGCCGACGTCAAATCCCGATAGAGACGGTGAAACTCTTCCGTCGTCAGATTTTCGTTCTGGAGTCGGGCGAGCGTAGCCTGATCGATGGGATATTCAACGGTGTCGTCAAAATTTGACGATGCGATGGTCACGAATCGAGGAGGAAAGAGTCGCTCCGGCAGCAGAATCCCCACACCGAGATTATATTTCAGCGCCAATCGAATCGCTTCTCGTGCCTTGTCAGCCGGGACTTCTCGTCCCAGACCGATGTTTTGCGGAGGTTGTCCCCACCTGGCGAACTGAAAGTGGACATTGGTCATCCCCGCTTGAGCAAACTCATCGGTCAGCGCGGCCACCTGGTTCTTATACTGGTTTGCCAGCACGACTTCGACACGGCTGACCGCGGGCGACGATTCGACTTCGGCAGCGACCGTATGAGCCGCCATCATGCACGCACAAACAGCAATCATCATGAATCGACGACTTCGAGGAAACATCATCGCTATTTCGCCTCAAAGCTGAATCCCAACGATGTAGCGCCGTTTGCGGCCACCGTCACGGATTGCTCCTTTTCTCCCAGAGTCGGATGCCAGGCCTTGATCCGGTATGTCCCGGCCGGCAGATCCTTGATCTCAAAGGTCCCCTCTGGGCCGGTAATCGCATAATACGGATTCTCGACGGCAAACCCGTGTCCTTGCATGTATGCATGCATGCCGCATTGCATGATGACGCTGCGGCGGTTCCCCGTGAAATGAATGGTGTCGCTTGTCCCCGACTTGGTCAGCGCCGGCCGATGGAACATGATGAATACATGCTCACGGTCCCGCTCATAGATCTGTAAATCATGCGAGACCGGGTCCAGATTCGTGACTGTCAGAGGGTGAAGCTCCCGCATAATCGAAACGAACGGGATGAATTGACAGACGTTCGCCTCCAGTTTCGTTTCCGTCAATTGGAATGGTTTGCCCTTCTCAATGCCTTCAATCGTCACGATCACATCTTTCAAACCATCCTGACTTCCGACTGCCACTGTTCGAAGCAGCCGGTACCCGGAACCATCGGACAAGGCCCCGCAAAAGACCGGGTCAGGATATCGGCGAAGCTCAAAGGACATTGGCTGCGGAGGTTCTCCGGAAAACCGCACGGTCCCGGTCACTGTGCCACCGTTCGATACCGTCGTTTCTTCATATCCCCAGGCCATAAGCGAGCCGCTCATGAATACCACGCTCAGAACGATCGAGCGGCATATCGACGATGTAAAGCGGCGAAGATGGGCTTTCATAGTCACCATTATAAGAAAAATAGACGGGGGAGCAGTACTGCTCCCCCGTCGTCGCTAGCTTATTATCACTGGTCCTGTATGTGAACAGCGGCGCCTTCATTTCCTCAACGAAAGGCGCCGCTACTGTTCTTACTGGCCGACCGTCGACGTCAGCGAAACAGACCCGCCATCATTCTCATTCTCCGCTGTTTTGCGTGATGGAATTTGTGGCATTAACGGCAGTACACGTTGATCGTCGATCGGCAATACCTTGAAGAGTCCCCATTGACCGGCATTGGCAAACGCCGGACGCTGGTTCTTCCACAGATAATCTCCGGCGATCTTATTCGGACCTCCAGCTCCACCGGTGAGATAGGCATTAATGACCTCAGATCCACCGAACTCCATCGTGCTGACTTGATCGGCGCCCTGCATATAGGGTTCGTGTGGCCATTCATGTCCGTCAACGGTGAACAATTGAACCTGCTCGCTGAACGCGCCCAGTACGTGAATCGCAACGGGGTCTCCGACATGCGCCTGCAACAGAGGCGTGGAGGGGGTGTCGCCTGCCTTCACGCAACTGAAAATCTCAGGAATCTCGCATCCCTTTTCCAAACGCCATGCGGTCGGTTCAGACCGATAATTAACGGCCGTGATACCTGCCACCTGTTGGATATAAGGCATGAAGCTTACGCCAGAAATGTTATCCTCGTCCTGGAACATCAACGAGAAATCACGATAGTTCTTCCGATTGTCGTTCCCGGGGATCGTCCGATCCACGAGGACGTCGGCACGCCAGCTGCTCTTCATCGTAATGTCTTCGCCCGTGATCGGATCGCGATAGCGCGATCCCTTCGGACCAACGATCACAGAACCAAACAAGCCGTTGCGTGGATTCTCCACCACGTTTCCCCAATCTTGAATGAGGGCGGCCAGTTCTCCGTACTCCGGGTGAGCATAATAGGTGTATGTTTTGCTCTGTCCTGGTCCAATTGTTTGATCGCCAGGATTATTGCCGACATTGGCGCCGAACGAATCCTTCGGATCGAACGCCATCATATCGACGTGGAAACCGGCCCGGTCCTTGGCCATTTCATTTTTTAGATTGATCTTCATGCAATCGCCGACGTTCACGTGCAAGGTCAACGGGCTCGGCCTGAGCTCACCGGCCTTGACCTTGCCACGATCACCGTCAAGCACATACATCTTGCCCTGCTCGTTGCCGAAGACCATCTTCCGTTCCAGATCGACTTCCATTGTTCCCGGTGCACCTTCGTGATACCGGATGTTCTGATCGATCGCGGAGACGTTGAAATTCTTCACAGGAGCATCTGCCGGACAGATCGAGGGAGCGGATTTTTGAATCTGCTCTCGGCTTGGCAACGGCTTCAGATCTCCTTGAAGTTCATCGAACACTCTGAAGATTCCCCAGCTGCCTTCCGCAAAGTGGGAGGCGCGTCCACTATAATAGAGATAATCGCCGGCTTGTTTTTGCGGACCACCTGCTGCCGGAATGGCCGGATCGTAACGCTCTCCAATCGCCAGGTGGATCGTGCTCCGCGGCATTGCCGTGACTCCATAGCGCTCCATCGGGAACCAATGTCCTGTCACATGCCACGTATGTACTTCGTTTGCAGACCCTACCAAGGCGCGCACCAGAATCGGATCGCCAAGATACGCCCGCAACAACGGAGTGCCCGGATCGCCATGAATTCCGGATACAAAGAGTTTCGACGGGTCCGGATTATGGGCTAAGCGTACACTCAACGGCTCCACGCGCATGCTGTAACTGCTGCCCGTAGTGGCCTCGCCTCCGTTCAGAAACCACATCGCCGACTTATTGATTCGCTCCGGAAACTGATGAGACGGCGGCCCGTCGACGGTGGTCGCCCCCACTTTCGCCTGCGGATTGTCAGTGGTGATCAATTCCGCCACTCGCGCATTGCTGTCCTGGACATGCATCATGACTTCGCGGAAACTGCCGCGGATATGGGCGGAGACCGGCTCCAATGTATGGATGTCCGCGATTGGGCCGCTCCGGATCTCTTTTCCTGTAACAGGATCGTGATAGGTCGAGCGCGGGGGCTCGGTGATGAATGCGGAGAACAAGCCGTGTCCCCACGTATCGGTACCGAAGACATGGTCGTGCCAATATACCGTGCCGAAATCGGCATCGACATACCAGCGCTCACGGATGAATTCGACGCTGGCAATATCGTTCTTCTTATGCGCGTACTTTAACGGCGCATCGAACGTGATGGTCTTGCCATTGATGGATTTGATCCGGACCACTTCGAAGTATTTCGGATCGTCCATCCCTACACCCAATTCGATATTCACATGGAACTTTGACGCATCACCCACTGTAATGCTGCGCGCGCCGGCTTTCGTGTCCGCCGTCAGTATCGTGTTACCCGGCAGAGGCATCCCCTTCTTGGGCTCGGGATCCGTCAGCATAGTGAAGGCACGCAACGACATATCATATGAAAATCCGATGGTCGGACCATCGGACGCGCTGGTATCGAATTGGAAGAAATGCGGATGGAGGTTGATCTTATTCGCCCATCCAGTCCGCGCATCGTCAGGAATTTCGTTTTTGAAAATGATATCGACGCAATCGTACACATTTCCGCGAATGACCAACGGAAGCTGCTTTTTTGGATTCTTACGAACTTCGGCCTCTTCCTCGTGCAACACATAGATCATGCCGATCGGATCGACAAGCGCGGCAGAGTGAGCCGTTGCCGGCTTGAGAGTAATCGGCAGTGTAATGGAGTGCGTCGTGTAGAACTTGCGTGGAGAACTTTCCGGACACAAACTCCACGGTCCCTGTTCACCCGGTCTGGCCGGCTCCGTACTCTTGGTTCCATCTTCGCGCACATGGAAGGGTTCCAACCACGGTGCTCCGCCATGATTCGGCGCAAAGGGCGGCCGCTTCCCAAGATGTGGACGCAGCCAGGGGAACGCAAGTTTCCCGGTTTGCGGATCGAACGTAATCGGCGGACGTTTCAGGGGAGTCGGAGATTCGTAGTCGGCCCACTTGTGCGGCGTCTCAGGTTCATTCAACGCCAGTGCACCTTCCCACTTCCAATTTATCACCGTTGCGTCATGCGCCTGAGCCTGTTTCACCTGATCTTCCGTCTTACCGGGTAACCCTTGCGGCGGCAGCATGTACTCGACCCAATCCTTGATGGAAACTTGTACCGGATTGGATTTCCAATCCGTCTTATCCTTGGTGATCTCGTACTTCTTCCCGCCATACCAATCCACTGTGGTTCCGACCAGTCTGTCTGAGCTGACCGCAAGCTTGATCTTCCCTTTACGATCAGGCAGTTCGATTAGGGGCTTCATCACGTCCGTCTGGTAACCGGGGGCCTGCAATGTATTGTATACACGCCAGAATCCCCACATTCCCGTCACATAGTGCTGCGGAATATGGCAGTGAAACACGAATTCACCAGCCAAGGCCTGCAATCCACCGGACCCACCTTCGGTCACTTCATCGTAAATCTCCGAAGGACCGATAGTCTGCACGTCCAGCCGATCCGATGGATCGCTGATCGGCGGAAACTTCACCGGGCCGTTCTTCGACAAGGTTGGATCGATCCTGCTGGTGCCAGGCTGTCTGGCCCAGCGGATCGAACCGCCATGCAGATGGTGTGAGTGCACGATTTCAGATCCGCCGACCATCCGAAACGTGGCAGGGTCTCCCAGATATGAACGGGGAATCGTCGTTGCCGGATCGCCGAACGTATAGGACCCATAGCCCTGCGACTCATCCGCAAACCCGACAAGGTGCTCCTGTTGCTCAAGTCTCGTACCGTGTGGCTCACTGCGATAGTTAAGCAGGCGAGCCGCCGGCCGGTAGGTGTCCGTGTGCGGATCGCGCTGCGGCAACATATCTCCCTTGCGGTTCAGCAACCGGAACGTCTCGTCTCCTGCCTCATGATAGAAAATGACAAATTCGCGAAAATCCGAGCCGGTCGACCGATCGATCATAGCTTCCCAGCCGCTCTTCATTTCCTCACCCGTAAACGGGCTCAGAAACCGAGCACCGCGCTGTTCGACCACGATTGAACCAAGTAGACCCAGGGAATATTGTTCTCTGGTCGCATGGCTGTGGAACGCGCGCCCGCCTTCTTGTAGGTCGATGGGGATATACCATTCGAATTCGCCGGTCTTTCCGGTCGGTACCAAAGCATCCGGATTATTGCCAGTCGCCGGCTTGCCTGTCTTCGCAACAAGCATCTGCGATCCGTTCACGATCATGTTGGTCGGTTCGTCGGCAATCTCGTTTCGTAATGTGACTTTCAGACAATCCCCTTGATTCGCCCGAATAACCAGAGGTTGGATCAGATCGCCCTGCAGTCCGTTCGACACGGCTCCGGCGGCAAACGTCGGGTCTTCACTGTCCCGCGCCGCCCTGTTCTTGTTTTCTTCCTCCCGCACACCTGCCACGTTTTCCGTCAACGCGTACATATAGCCGGGATAAAAGTCTCCAAACCGATTGACCGTGATTTCCACGTTGATCGCGGTGATGTCAAACGCGCGGACCGGAGCTTGTGCAGGACAGCGGGCACCTTGCGTGACCTTCACTTTATCCTGGTCTTCCGCGACGAGCAGTATACCCTGCTGCATCGCGTGAGCGCCGGCTCCCTGGAACGGCCCTTTCGTCTGCACCTGTCGCTCGATCTGCTCGACGGCCTTCGACATCTTATCCATCAAAATCGGACCCGCCGGTGTATTCACCGGTGTTGCAACGTCGACAGCGGGATCCCCGGCAACATGCGCGTCGTGCGACGACATGGCCGCGAACGCCGGCATCGTCCCGGTCAACACCAGACAGGATGCAAGTCCTACCATTCCTGATCGTACCCATTTCATTGATGCACCCATACCTTCAGCCTCCTCTCAATCTCTATGGATATTTTTGAACCCAATTCTGACTGAGTATCCGATACGAAGACGTGTAGAAAAAATCGACTTTCACTAACAGGAATCGTCAGGAGAACAAGTCGGCTTCTGTCGGGCATTCACTAGTCTGAGAAAGCCCTTTTATCGCTTTTATCGTAACCATAACTTTGTATCTATTTTAAAGAGTTCTTGTCAATAGGTGCGTTCACGACGATCACCTCCTGAATGACGCGAGACAAGCGCCCATGACAAACTTATTATACGACGCCAATCCGAGCGGAACAACTTGTGCTGCGCGATTCCGAAAGGTCTCTGCGGATCCACACCACGCCCGGTTATTCAATACGCACCGAAGTGGATCAACACTATTCGAAGGGCGCACCCGGAAGCAGATCGCCGATTCCCTTGACGGAGTCGGCTTTATTTGATGTGCGCGGTACTTTCGCCCGCTCTACGCGTCGTGACACAATGGCATAGGCAGCCGGAACGAGGAATAGTGTAACCAGGGTCGACACGACCAGCCCTCCAACCAACACGATGCCAATTTGTCGTCGGCCGGCAGCGCCGGCACCGGTTGCAAGCACAAGCGGGAGCGTACCCAGAATCGTGGCGCAGGTGGTCATCAGAATCGGACGCAGACGCAATGTCGCCGCCTCGATCACCGCATCCACCAGATCGACACCTCGATCCCGAAGTTGATTGGCAAACTCCACAATCAGAATCGCGTTCTTCGTCACCAGCCCGATCAAGATGATCAATCCGATTTGACTATAGATCGTCAACGTGCCTCGAGTCACTGCCAGAGCGAGTAACGCTCCTGACACCGCCGGCGGAACTGCCATCAGGATGGTGAACGGATGCCGGAAACTCTCGAACTGCGCCGAGAGCACCAGAAAGATCACCGCCAGCGCCAGCGCGAATGTCAAATACATGTTGGTATTGCTCTCCACGAACGTTTTCGATTCTCCCGCATAACTCGTCCGCATGTTCGGAAGAAGCATATCGTGAGCCGTTCGATCGAGGTAGGCTAACGCTTGCCCCAGGGTGAATCCCTCACTCAATCCGGCACTGATCGTCACGGCACGCATACGATCGACGTGTTGCAATGATTCGGGTGCCGGCTCTTCCCGCACGGTCACGAGATTGCTCAGCTGAGCCAGTTCTCCCGCTTTCCCTCTCACATAGAGGGCGCTGATATCAGAGGGCTTTTCCCGACGTTGATCGTCGACCTTCACGATTACTTTGTACTGACGTCCGTTTCGCATGAACGTATTAATCGAGCGGCCGCTGAGCAACGTTTCCAACGTCCGCCCGATGGTAGCGATTGACACGCCGAGGTCTGCAGCTTTCTCCCGATGTGTGTCGACGACGACATGCGGAGTACTCAACGCCAAATCCATATCCGGCGTCATGAACCCTGGGTGAGCCGCCAGCTTTGCAATCAACCCTTCGGCAACCTTCTGCAACTCCTGATACTCCAAACCCCCGATCACGAACTGTACGGGAGTTTTTTCCGACCATTCTTCGATGGGAGAGGGATTCATGAGATAGACTTTGACACCTGTCACTCTGCCAAGCTCTCGATTCAGGGCCGCCACGATCTCCTGTTGGCTCCTGGTCCGATCATTCCAATCCCGCAGCGTCACCCAACTGGCAGCCCGATTGACAACCGTGGGACGGTCTCCTCGCGCCACTATCGTATAGACCATCGAGACTTCCGGAACAGATTGGATCAAGGATTCCAACTCTCTGGCATAGGTATCGGTGTAGCGAATCGTCGCGCCTTGGGGAGCCGTTAGAAATCCTGCGAACCATCCTGCGTCCTCATGGGGAGCCAGCTCGGACGGCAGATGCTCCACGACCGCAAGACTGCCCAAACTGGCCCCTACGGCCAAGACCACGACCATGACCTTGGCTTCCATGGCCCACACCAATGCACGTCGATAGCTTGTGGCGAGGCGCTCCGATCCTCGCGCAGCCAAACGGTTCCAGGTCGATGGCTTCGTGTCATGACGAAGCAAGTATCCGCACATCATCGGCGACAGCGTCAACGCGACAAAGCCGGACAGCAACACGGCCGAGGCAACCGCAATGGCCAATTCAGCGAATAGCCGCCCAACGAGGCCGCTCAGAAACGCGATCGGCACGAACACGGTGACGAGCGAGACCGTCGTCGCCACCACGGCAAAGCCAATTTCCTTCGTCCCTTCAACAGCAGCCTGTAACGGCGGCATTCCGTTCACAATCCTTCGGTGAATGTTTTCAAGCACGATGATGGCATCGTCAACCACGAGCCCTACAGCCAATACAAGCCCGAGCAGGGTCAACACATTCAGAGAACACCCCGTGATCGCCATGGCTGTGAAGGTCCCGATGATCGAAGCCGGAATCGCGACGGCCGGAATAAGCGTGGCTCGCGCGCTGCCCAAAAACCCAAAAATCACCAGCACCACGAGCACCAGCGACAGTCCCAACGCCAGGTAGACCTCATGCAACGACCGTTCGATCGGAGTCGAACTATCCCAGGCGACCGTCAGCGTCATCCCTTCCGGCAAGCCGGTTGCAATCCCAGGCACTTGCTCTTTGAGCAAGCGAGCGACAGCCAAGGTATTGGCTTTGGATTGCTTCGAGATGCCGATGCCGATCGACGAGATGCCATTGAGGCGGCCGAGTTTGCGAGTATCCTCGGTTCCGAGTTCGACCCGGGCGACGTCCCGTAATCGAACGGGATAACCTACGCGAGTGGCGAGAATGAGTTGTTCGAATTGCTCCGGGGTATGCAGTGTGCCCTGGAGCGAGACGCCGAATTCCATCTGATCGCTTTCGATCCGGCCGGCGGGGATCGAGGCGTTCTGGCTGCGGATCGCTTCTTCGACGTCCTGAACGGTCAGGCGGCGCGCAGCGAGACGATCCGGATCCACCCAAATTCGCATCGCATAACGGCGTTCCCCGTCCAAGTATGTGTTCGAAACGCCCGGAATCATAGCCAAGCGTACTTTGATGAAGCGATCGGCAACATCCGAGAGCTCCAGTTCGGAATGACTGGCGCTGGAGAGTGCCAACCACATCACTTCGTTATTGTCCGCCGCGGCCTTGAAGACAATGGGTTCATGAATACCCAGCGGCAACAGCGCGCGAGTCTGCGCGAGTCGATCCCGTACATCGTTCGTGGCGCCGTCCAAGTCACGACTCAGTTCGAATTCCAGCGTTACCGATGAGGCTTCCTCTCGGCTCGCAGACGTAAGGGTTCTCAGCCCTTGTATCCCGCTGAGCGCATCTTCGATCGGAGTCGTCACGTGCGTTTCAATCACGGAAGCGCTGGCACCCGGATACACCGTATGCACCGAGACAATCGGAGGTTTAATATCGGGATATTCGCGCACGGAAAGACGTGTGAAACTCAACCCGCCGAACAACACCAGCAACAGTGTCAGCACAATGGCGAACACAGGCCGATTGATTGATGTCTCTGAAATCTTCATTATGGATAGCAGGAGAGCTGTGTGCCGCAGCCGTGCGGGTCGATTGTTCCTACTGAGCTGACTTGGTTGAGACTCGTTGACCGTCGCGCAACTTGTGTGTGCCTGTCCGCACGACCTGATCGCCGTCTTTCAAACCAGTGCGAACCTGGACCATTCCACGCTCTCGGGCACCGACGGCGATCTCCGTCAGCCGGGCCGTTTGATCCTCCACGCGGTACACCATCACCTTGTCCCGGTGTAGAAACACCGCTTCTTCGGGAATCATCAGCGCATGGGTATCCTGACCTACGGTCAATCGAACCGTGGCAAAGAGACCTGGACGCAGCTTCCCTCCTGGATTAGGAACCGCCGCGCGAACGGAAACCGTTCGATTCACCGAATCGATCCGCGGATCGATCGCCGACACAAGACCTTTAAACGTGACGTTGGGAAACGCATCGGTCAGGACGATGAGGCGTTGGTCCACGAAAAGCTGACTCAACCACACTTCGGGAACCTTGAAATCCACATGGAGAGTGCTCAGATCTTCCAGATTGACGATATCCTGTCCCGGTTGCAGGTAATCCCCGACCGACACTCGACGGAGACCCACCGTGCCGCTGAATGGAGCGCGGATGACGGTTTTCTTCAGGCGCGTGGCATAGAGCACGGTATTGGCCGCGGCGGCTTGGAGAGCCAGCCTGGCTTCATCGACTTGCTGAGCGGGCACAATCGTCGTCTGCTGCGCCGCAAGCCGTTTGAGACGTTCGTAGGTGACTTGCGTGATTTTTTCTTGGGCTGCGGCTTGATTGGCTTGTGCCTGGAGTTCCTCCGCATCCATCTCGAGCAGAGGAACGGCTCGCTCGACGAATTGCCCATCGGCAAAATGGATCCGGCGAATGAGCCCAGCAATTTCCGGTCGAATCATGATCGAAGCAATGGCCTCTAGCGTACCGACTGCCTGAATTGATTCAGTAATCGAACCCGCGGTGACTCGAGAGATGTCTATCAGGATGGCCGATTCCGCAGACGCACTGGAATCAGAAGGCTGGTTTGCCGTCTGTGCGCTCATTCTCGTGACCCACAAGCCCACCGCGGCTAATACCAAAAACACGATTCCCGCTGCGATCATACGTGTAGAGGATGATCGATTCATGCATACCCCGAGTTGAGCAACGAAGGACTAACTACCATGAAGATAGCGGACATAACTATACACTAGCAATGACGTCCTAGAGAGCCAACACCTCACACCATACTCATATGAGATTTGCAGAAGATCGCGATATTAGCGGGTTTGGATGCCGCTCACATTGCGAAGGGCCTCTTCGACACGAAGGGCCCTTTGATCGTCGATCAAGGAGCGGGGAAGGAGCAGTTAGCTACGGATTCCCCCGAATAGCAGAAGCAGCATCGCCGTGACATACATGAGGCAAATACCGACGAAGACCCCCACAGCCACTTGTAGGCGTCGAGTCGCCGTGTACGAGATCGTCGTGAGTGAGAGGATGACATACAGAAGCGATCCAGCCGCCAGCGTATAGAATGAGATGGTCACGTACGATGAGAGGCCCTGCCCGCTCAGCAGAGTGCCAAGACAGGTCGGACCGCCGGCTATCAAGCCAAGGAGAAACACATCCTTCCACTTCATCGGTGTTTTCCCGGCAGAGCCGACGATACCGAATCCTTCCGTGCCGTTGTGCAACCCAAAGCCCGTCACCAGGAGCATGCTGAGCGCCCATTCTCCATTGGCATAACTCGCTCCAATCGCCAACCCCTCCCCCAGGTTGTGAAATCCCATTCCGATCGCAATCATGTACGGGAGAGATAGGAGACGGCTCTCCGAACGTCCTCCAAAAATCTGACTCGATTCCAATGCGACAAGGCCAATCAAGCTTACACCGAGACTTCCGAGAAACACGAGCCACGACACTCTATCGAGTGCCCCGGTGAGTTCGACCGCTTCATGCATCAAGTCAAAAAACAGATAGGTCAAGACGCCGATTGCCACACCGATCAAGAGACCTTCCCAGTTGCGTGGCAATATTTTCCCGAGCCACACCGCAGCGATGATCCCGAGATAAACCGGAACGACACCGGCTATCCCCCCTAGAACGATTAGATCCAGCATGGAAGTGTGTTATCTGAATGCCTGGAATGAAGGGCAGGTTGTTCTCGTCGTGGGATCGCTAGTGATCGCCACGGGAATGAGAAACGAGCAGCCGTCGGTCCTCGATCCAAATCAGTACACAACCGATGGCAGACGTGTGCAGGGCGGGAACGGCCATATTTGTTGCGCAGGCATACTTCTTTTTTATTCATTTGGGGACGCTGCCGAATCTCACTCGTCACAGTTGACGTCAACATTCCGCGCGCATCATAGAACATCTTTATGGAAAAGCGCGAGCCCCCGGGCGGCAAATCCGGCATTCCGAGAGATTTCAGAAATAATCGGTCGAGACGGTTCAATGGTGGACGAATACGCTATTAGGACTTGATGTGACACATAGGGTTTCAGCGGAATATAGAACGTCGTGAGTATCTGCAGAATCCCAACAAAGTCGCCTCGACTCCAACTGCCATTATCCGGAGCGACTAGAATCAACTTGCCGCCTCATGTCAGTTGGCCTACATCAACGATGGACAATTCGTGAAACTATCTGAATCAGTGAGCCTCGTGCTCCCGCCGCACCTAATTAAACTCCAGCTTCAAGGAGCCGATGACGGCATGGCCCGGAATCCCAGCGACTTGAAACCATCTAGTACTAGGCTTTCAGATGGTCGAATCCGCGGCAACGCCGATAGGCAGTAAGGAGCATGCCTGTCTTCAGGGAGACGCGTCATAGCGAATGCATAGATGTAAGGCGGGAGAAAACCAGAACTGTACTCGTCGGAATATTGTGAAGATCGTTTCCGACTGACCAAAGCACAAATGACCACCGACCGCTCACCGCGACAGAACGATCAATGCCGGACATGGTTCCAGGAATCTATCCCACTGAACTACGATTTTTTCGCACATCTGAACCCGGGAATGTACTGGCTCCGAAACGACGGTGGATCAAAGTACCGATCTGCGGCTCGCAAGTTTCGAGCACTGGTGTTCCATGAACCGCCACGGATCACTTTGAACCCGCCAGTTGACGGTCCTGTCGGATTCTCTGACGGGCTCTGCTTGTAGTAGTCATTGTCATACCAGTCGCTGACCCATTCCCAGACATTCCCAGCCATATCATAAATCCCATAGGGACTCTTGCCGTTTTCCAACTTCCCCACCGGTGCCAATGCTTCATGGTTGCCCCATTCTTTTTTACCATAGTTGGCATGGAGTGGTGTGGGAGGATCGTTGCCCCATGGATAGAGGCGGCTATCCGTCCCTCGGGCCGCCTTCTCCCATTCAGCTTCCGTCGGCAGACGCTTGCCTGCCCATTTGCAATACCTGGCCGCCTCCGCCCAATCTACACCCATGACCGGGCGGTTCTGATTCGCCGTTTTGTTCATCGTCTGCCAATCCAAAGGCCGATCGCCCCCTTCCTCTCGCAGAAACTCGGCATACTGCTTCACCGTGACTTCATACTTGTCCATATAAAACCCGTCCACATGAATCCGGTGCGCTGGTTTTTCATCCGGATCTCCATCCATACTTCCCATCATGAACTCCCCTGCCGGTACCAGCACCATATCATCTGGTGCAGCAGCCATCGCCGGACGAACAACGAACCCGAGCAACGCGACCAATACCAGTAACATTCTCATGAACCGCCTCCGAGTTTTTGCTGAAACAGCCGTAATACCCTATGCCCACACTGCCCAATGGGCGGGAACTATAATGCCTCGCGCCTCAGAAAAACAACCCGGAAAGGCCCGATCCGATGTTCGAAGTTCAACGTTCGAAGTTCAAAAAACCTCGAACCTCGGATATCGAACCATCGTCCTTCTCCTCTCGCTCATTCCTCATATCTCGTACGCCGTTTTCCGCAGACTTTTGGACTGTCTATGTAGAGATTGGTAGCGCGATGGAAGGCCTACGGAGTCTTTGCGCACCGGAACCCTGTCAGCCCCTGGTCCGTCGGTGACGTGAGACTCCGATTCGACGAGCGCATGGCCCGAGGATTGCTGTTCCACGCGCCACCACGGATCACTTTGGTCCCGCCCGATGACGGCCCTGTCGGATTCTGCGAAGAATTGGCTTTATAGTAGTTATAATCGTACCAGTCATTGACCCATTCCCAAACATTTCCGGCCATGTCATAGATGCCATAGGGGCTTTTGCCGGCTTCAAACGACCCGATCGTAGCCAAGACTCCGTGATTACTCCAGTCTGATTTCCCAAAATTCGCATGGAGTGTCGTCGGGACATCGTTACCCCAAGGATAGAGACGGTCATCCGTCCCTCGCGCCGCCTTCTTCCATTCGGCTTCTGTCGGCAGTCGTTTGCCGGCCCATTTGCAAAACGCGAACGCATCAGCCCAATCCACATTGGCAACCGGACGCTTCTGGTGCTCGGATCGATTCATCGTTTTCCAGTCCGAAGGCGGATCGATCCCTTTCGCCTGCAGAAAAGCCGCATACTGCCCTACCGTCACTTCGTATTTATCCATTGAGAAGGAATCGACATGGACCTTGTGCGCCGGTTGTTCGTCTGAGTCTCCAGTCGGACTACCCATCATGAACTCCCCTGACGGCACCACGACCATCGACCCCTCTTGAGGTGGAGTCACCGCAGGCTTCTCCTGATTCTGCTTTTGCCCCGTGGTCACGTCCTTGGCCCCCTTCTCAACTGGTGCGGCCGCCATCGCCGGGTGAGCGAGAAACCCAAGTAAGGCAACGAACACGAACGTCATTCTCATGAACCGCCTCCACATTCTGTTGAGTAACCCATAGACCTCGTTAATGGACGGAAACTATAAAGCTTCACACGTCAGGAAGGCAATCGCATAGATCATCGGACTGATCTCTCAGCTGGAATTCCAAAGAGGATGAATCCCCTTCATGGAGATTCGACGGCGCAGACTTTAGAGCCGAGGTTGCGAGGGGAAATGTGAGACGGCATATTGCCTGACGGAGTAAATCGGTAAGACCTGTGGCAGTGACGTATTGACGGTCGCAGTGGGAGTCTTCTCGAATAATGTCGGGGAGCGTTGAGTGACCTTGCGGGTTCAGCGAGTGGTCAAAATGGATTCCATATTGTTCTCCAGGTCGTTCACCACGACCCATTCGGTGGCGCCGGCCTTCCGCACGCTTGCTTCCCAGCGAGCGAGGCGGTCGAGATATCGACGGGGATCAGCGTTGTCTGTGCTCAGCTTGGTGACGTTCAAGGCAACGATGCGGATACCATGAAGCTTGATCGGGAAATCACGTATCGTTCCTTTGCCAAGTTCTTCCTGCATATCCGAGAACACCACGATGGTCTTGATGCCGGCCTTGGTCTCGTTCAGGTACTCCGCGCCCTGAATCAGGCCTCCGGTGATATCGGTATAGGCACTGCCCTTGACTCCCTTGGCAAACGCCGCAATATTAGTTTTGAATGCGCGCTTTTGTGAGGTAGCCTTCGAAGGTCGATTGTCAAACGTGACCTTGGCGATGATATCTTTTTCAGTGAAGCTACGCGTCTCCACTTTGGCCACAGCAAGCGAATCTCCCGGGTTCAGCGTCGCCAGCAGGTAATTGATAATCTTGGATGCTTTATTCATCTCCTGATCATAGGTGCCGGAAGTATCCACCAACATATACACGCCATGGCTGTGTATGCGGCTGTCACCACACGCGCTCGCGAGTAGCATTCCGAACGACAGGATCACGAGAGTCAGATATTTGGTCATGCTGCTCTCCTGAGCTTGGAAAGTTCCTTATCATCTGTATGACCTGTATGGTTCGTATGGTCCGTCGAAGCTGCACGCATCCCTATCACCCAGCGTTCTATCATCAGCGGAATAACAATCAGTATGTCATAGGCCAGTTCGAGCATGTTGGGGAGTCGTTTACACAGCATGCCGATAAACCGAAGCGCAAAACCAACGCCGCGCATAGCCTGCACCAAAAACACGCCGAGGACGGTGCGTAGCGAATGTATTGCGTTTTCCAGCGGGATCGCCACGAACGCCAATGCGAATGGAAGCACGAAGCCCATGATCATTTGTCCGACCATCGGTATGCTCGTCAACAACCCATTCGACACCGGTGGAGCGACAGCGGCAAGGTCGCGCATCAGCGACGCCTTGTCGACGACCAACATATCGCGCATCAGCGCGAGAGACGACTCGATCGCGGCCAGGATGATCAAAAAGGTCAGCGACGCGAACATCAACCGGCGACGCATACGATCATCCATACTGGCGATCCGGGGAAACAATTGCGTGATACGCAGCGATTCGAGCAGGAACAGGCCCATCGATGCTTCCATCAGAATGATCACCAACGCCGCGACATCCGACGTCTTCAGATCGTTGGTGATGTAATCACTGGCGCCGACCATCTCCGACATGGGCAGCGCGATCAGCTTGTAGTTGATAAATGCACCGCCCAAGGCAATCACCAAGACCAACGTGGAGATCGCCAACTGAACGAAACCGGAGACTGTCAGAGCATGTTCGGTCTTATTGTCCTTGGACCTGATGGCCTCGAGTTTTTCCATATGGCCATCGATTTGCTTCGCGTTGGTCTGGAGCGTGAGCATTTTCTTTTCCATTTCACCTGTCAGTTTTTCCACAGACCGCCAGGAGGGCTGCATCGCTTTCAGAATCTTGTGCCGCTCTTCATAAGAGCGTCGGAACTCCGAGACAGTCTGGTCATGTATCTTCTGGATGGATTTGTTGATGTCCTCCAGAAGTTTGCGTGGAATATCGCCTCCCGATTTAATCTGTGCGACTGACTTAAGTGCGCCTACCCACTCTGGCGGGGGCGGCGGAACCTCTCCACATTTGTGGTAATCATCTTCGATGCGTGTCGCTTCCTCCATCATTTTTCGCTGTAAAACAGGGAACTCCCGCATATCCTTGCGGATGATATCGCTCACTCGCTCGAATTCCCGGTCGATCACGACCGCTTCGCTTTCCTGTCCATGTGCCAATAGCACCGACTGATTACGCACCCGTAAGTTGTCCGCGCACAGAAACAGCCAGCGGGCAATAAACCGTGTGGACTGGGACAGCAGTTCACATACCGAACGGATGACCCCATGCATTGGCTTGCGCGCTGCATACAGAAACAGCATCGCCAGTATGGCCAACGCCAATACGGAAACGGCCACGTTATTGGGCCAAAACAACCATGAGTTCCAGGTCGTCATTACTGGTTCCTCCCTTTACTCTTACGGATGTCTCACCTGTGCAGGGCTAGGAGCCTGTCGGATATTGAGTATTCGCTGCGGCGCGAGATCGGCGGCCCATTGCGCCGAGCTCGGTCCAAAAATCTCCTCACTGTATGTCTACAAATACACCTGGGGTTTTTCCTGGTCTGCAGCCTCGAACCAGCGCACCTCCTACACTTGTCACACACACAATGAGGCACAGGCTCCTAGCTGCTCTTTCTGCGCATGTAGGTGCGAACGGCTGCCACTCACGGCATTCTTGATCCTAGAGAGAGCATGATTCATGCCGTTTTGCCGCGAAAATCGCTGGGAAGTCAGGCGCGACGCCAAGGGAGCCGAGCCGAGAAGAGGGAGATTCCTACGAGTCAGTCTATCCTGGTCACAGGGCAATCGCGGACCAGAGTTTCACCACGATCCATGACACGAGGCCAATGAAAAGCAGCAGAAGTACAATCGTCCCGCCGATGATACCGGTCACATAGAGCCAGTCTCCTTGGTTCCTTCTATGGGGCTTCGTTGCAGCCTCTCGCAATAACACTGCGTTTCTTGCGTGACTTCGAAACCACACCGAGAAGAGATCGCCGAGGACGGGGATCGCACCGACGGTTCCGTTGATCAAGAGATTCAGACTCATCCTCGCGATGACGACTCGCGGCACCTGAAGCCGCGCGGCCAATAGTAAGATGACGGTTCCGATAAGGTTGACGATCGCGTCGCCCAGTCCGGGTATGAGCCCGAGCAACGGATCGAGCCCCACATAGAAGGGTGTGCCGGGAATTTTGACGGTCGTATCCAGAATCCTGGCTAATAGTTCGGCCGTCGCCACCATGGCTTCTCGTTGAGGATCTGGAGAGGAAAACTCTGGAGAGAGACGTGGGGCCGGGTCAGCCACAATGTGACCGGACGATATGCTCTTTACCCGCATTGTTCATGACAGTTCGTCGCGAAATCGCTGAGCCGCGTTGCGAGACCGGCGCGCGGAGCCCGGAGGACCCGATGCGTACTCGTGCAGTACGGTGAGGGTCCGAGGGGCGAGTCCGCCGGCCGAAGGCTCGTCGTAGCAGCGGATCGGGGATTGTAGCAGAAGTGTTCATGAATAATGTGGGTTAAGCCAGCAGCGATCCATGACAACGAGCAAGCCGGACTCTTGAGCATGAACTGCTGCATGCTCGTTGATGACCCCTTGTTGCATCCAGATGGCTTTGGCGCCACGAGCAATTGCTTCTTCAACGATGGGAAATACGTCTTCCGACTTCCTGAAGATGTTCACAAGGTCGATCGAGCCGGGCACGGCGGCGAGTGATGGATAGGCAGGCTCGCCCAGGACATTCGTCTCGTGTGGATTCACAGGAATGACCCGATAGCCCTGCGCCTTCATGTAGCTCGCCACTTCATGGGATGGCCGTGCTGGATTCGACGACAATCCCACCACGGCAATCGTACGGCAATCGCGAAAGATCTCATCGATGATCGGAACAGAGGAGTGTGGCATCTCTCATCTCCTGTGACAGGTCGTGTAAACCGTACCATGATTCAAACGGCTTGGACAATTCTCAGCCAACCCCTGAAAGGATTTGCCCGGTGACGGCATGACAAGGATACATCACATCACCTTGGCCGTCCCGGCCTGGTGCCACACCATACGATGGAGGCCTCTATGCGCGCATGGTCGACTCGCTTCGGTCGCATCCTCACAAGCCGGTTGATTCTCTTCTCATTCCTGCTGTTCCCCTGGCCGGCTCTGGCGGATGAAGGGACGGCGCTTCCACTCTCCAAGATCGTGCTCTATTCCAGCGGTGTCGGGTATTTTCAGCATGACGGTACGGTGAACAACCGAGCTCAACTCGACCTCCGCATGCAGGCGAACCAGATCAACGACATGCTGAAGAGTTTGGTCGTACAGGACTTTGGCGGCGGGAAAATCTCAACCGTCACCTATGGCTCGCACGACCCTGTGACCAAAACACTCGGTAGTTTCGGAGTCAATCTCAATGGTAACCCGACACTGGGACAGATACTGACTCAAGTCCGTGGGGAACCGGTCGAAGTGACCGCACCAAATCCCGTCACCGGCACGTTGCTGGGCGTGGAGAAGAAAACGGAGTCCATCGGCGAAGGGTCGCAGCACCGGATTATCGAGCAGGAATATGTCACCCTCCTGACAGAAGACGGGTTCCGTTCGCTCTCGCTGGCGAACGTACAGCGCATCAAATTGACCAATCCCGTGTTGAATGCAGAACTACACCAGGCACTGGCCGCACTCGCCACGAATCACGATGCGCAGAAAAAGACGGTCTCGATTACGTTCGACGGCGCCGGGAATCGTCAGGCCCGTATGGGCTATCTGACGGAGACCCCGGTCTGGAAGACCACGTATCGACTCGTTCTGGACGAAGACAAGGCGCCTTATTTACAAGGCTGGGCCATTGTGGAGAATCAGACGTCACAGGACTGGCGTAATGTGAAACTCTCTCTTGTCTCGGGACGGCCTATCTCGTTCGCGATGGATCTGTATCAACCCCTCTATAATCCACGTCCGGTTATCCAGCCCGAACTCTATGCCAATCTCAAACCCCAGACGTACGGCGATGCTATGGACGAATTCAAGTCAATAGCTTCCCCTGCCCCAGCCCGCAGCGATATGAAGAAAGAACGCTTACTCGGCAAGTTGGCCCAAGGTTACGCGGGCGGTCGGGCCAATGCTCCTGTCGCAGCATCCGTCGCAGCCGAGATGGAAATGGGTAGTCTGGAAGAGGGCGTCGTCTCCACGGCGATGGCCGAAAACAAGGGCGAGTTGTTCGAATATCGAATCGAGCTGCCCGTCACTCTCGCCAAACACACCAGTGCGATGCTGCCCATCATCGGCCAGACGCTCCAGGGACAGAAAGTTTCCCTCTACAATCAGCGAGTCAATGCGAAACATCCGCTGAACGGATATCGACTGAAAAACACCTCGTCACTGCACCTCATGCAAGGGCCGATCACACTGTTCGACAGCGGGACCTATGCGGGTGATGCGCGCATCGAGGATCTCACTCCTGGACATGACCGATTAATCAGTTACGCGCTCGATCTCAAGACCGAAGTTGAACCCAAGCTCGAAGGGGGCACGCAAGAACTTGCGACAGTCTCGCTGAAAAAAGGCACGATGCTGATCTCGCGCCGTTTGGTCGAAGACCGGACCTATCTTGTGAAAAACCGCGACGCCAAGGTCAAGATCGTCTTGATCGAACAGCCGTATCGGGCAGACTGGAAGCTTGCCGAACCGAAAGAGCCGGCAGAACGGACACGCGACCTGTATCGATTCAGCGTCTCAGTCGATCCGGGGAAAAGCGCGACGTTCCGCGTCAAAGAAACACTGCCCATTCAGGAATCGATCCTCTTGCTGGACAGCGGACTCGATCAGATCGTCCATTACCAGCGCGCAAAGGAAGTGAGCCCACACGTGAAAGAGGCGCTGCAACGTGTGGTGCAGTTACGCAGTGCGCTGGACGAGATCCGCGCCCAAAAAACCCGCCTGGATCAGCGCACCGCCGAGATTACAGCGGAACATGCGCGAATCCGCGAGAACATGCAGCGGCTCCAGCAGAACTCCGATCTCTATAATCGGTATGTCAAGAAGTTGGACCAGCAAGAGACCGAATTGGAGAAGCTGCGCAAAGATATCGAGAGCCTCAAAAGCAGGGAAGATGAACAACGGCGGGAGTTGCAGATCTACGTGATGAATCTCGACGTCGCATAGTTCATCTCAAGCAAAGAACCGCCGGATGTTTTCTGTTGGTGCACAGCCGACAAGAAGCTCACCCTCCGGCGAGACCATGAGCGGAACCCCGGCCTGGCCCGTTGCGTGCCAGGCCGCTTCCCATGCCTGAACTGTCTGGAGGCCTTCGTCATCGATCGCCTCCGTACTCTCTGGTGCGCCTCCTACCTGTTCGACCAGCTGTCTGAGCACCGCCGGATCCGAGATGTCCTTGCCTTCATACCAAAAGGCCCGGTAGGTCTCCCGCACAAACGACATCATATGTGATCGATCGCGCCGGAGGAGCGCCACCGCTTGTTCGATTGCCGGTTTCGTATTGGGCTTACCGGGAGGAAGCGCAATGGGCAGACCTGGCGCCAGCCGTTCCACAACCGCCACCTCGTGGCGCAGCTCGGCACCCAGCGAACCCTGCCACGGTTTCATTGGTCGAGGCAGATGCGATGCATGCTGAACCCCTCGCCATTCACAGTGCGCAAGCAGGTTCATCTCGTGCAGTCGTTCATGCATCGCATAACAGAACGGACAGTTGAAGTCGCTATAGAGAATTGTGCTGTTGGACATCTGGATCGCTCCCTCTTGAAAAGGCTTCCATCGGCTGAGGATATCGAGGACACACTCGTCAATTCAAGACTCATATTGTCATTTCTTAGAAGCTACGCTTGTTCTCGGTCACAGGCTCCAAGAAACCCCTGAGGACCGCTAGTGGCTTTGTCTCATTCATGTGTGTTCTGTGCTGTTCTGTACGAACGCTCAACCGTGATTGGTGCTACGCTAGAAATCATATGGAGGTGCCCTATGCTATCCGCCATTCACACCGCTCTTTCCGGACTCTCAGGTTTTACAAAACAGGTTGAAGTCACAGGACACAATCTAGCCAACGTCAATACCGAAGAATTCAAGAAATCGAACACGGAGCTTGTCTCGGTGGAGACGGGGGGAGTGCTGCCCGTTATTCGAAAGGACGAGTCTGCCGGCCCTACAGTCTTAACCGATAGAGACCATGGTTCACCCACGGTGGCATTATCGAACGTCGATCTCGGTGGAGAGACCATCGATCTCATCATCGGTCAAAGAGGGTTTGAGGCCAACCTCCAAACCCTGAATACGGCAGACCAGATGCTGGGGACCATCCTGGACGTCAAGCGATAGCGCTGCTCCAGTCAATAAGAGACCCGCCTCCGGAACGCCCATCGCATAGCATTCCGCTCAGGCAGTATGGTATGTCGAGCCCATGGCCGGCCCACGTGTACTGTTACTTATTCCTCCGCTCACTCAACTCAACACACCTTACCCATCCACGGCCTATCTCACGGGGTTCCTCCATAGCCGCGGAATCGAGGCATCCCAAGCCGACATCGGGATCGATATGGTACTGCGACTTTTCTGCAGACCGGGAATTCAAGCCCTGTTCGAGCAGCTGCGAGAGCGCGAACAGGAATTGCCTGGAGAGGCCAGACAGATGCTGGCGATCGAACCGGCCTATCTGAACACCATCGATCCAGTCGTTGAATTCCTTCAAGGTCGCAATCCTTCCTTAGCCTTTCTGCTCGCCCGTCCAGGGTTCCTTCCCCAGGGCCCCCGGTTTGCGGGCCTGAATGGGAAGGGCTCGTCATTACATGCTTTACCAGAGCTGGATCGCGCCAAACGGCTCGCCACCCTCTATCTCGAAGACCTAGCCGATCTGGTCCAGGCGACCGTCTCTCCCCATTTTTCCCTGAGCCGATATGCCGAGCATATCGCGCGAGCAGCCTCGTCGTTTGAGACCATCATCGACGCAATTACCGCTCCGCCGAACTTGACGGATCGATTCATGCTCGACTCCCTTTGGAAATACCTCGAGAGAGATAATCCTTCGCTCATCTGCCTGACTGTTCCTTTTCCGGGCAACCTCTATGGTGCCTTTTGCATCGCCCATTCGATCAAGAGCCAACGACCCGACATCGCCATTGCACTCGGAGGAGGATATGCAAATACAGAACTTCGACGTCTCTCGGACCCGCGGGTATTCGATTACGTCGATTACGTCACCCTCGACGATGGAGAGCGGCCGCTGCTGTCGCTGATCGAACATTTGGCAGGGAACAGACCTCGCACACAACTCTGCCGGACGTTCTACCGGGACAAGGAGCGAGTGGCCTTTGCAAATCATACATCCGATCCAGAGTTCAGCATGGATGAGGTCGGCTGTCCGACTTATAGCGGCCTGACATTGGATCGCTATCTCACGATCTTAGACAGTACAAACCCGATGCATCGCCTTTGGTCGGAAGGCCATTGGAACAAACTCACCATCGCTCATGGCTGTTATTGGAAGCAATGTACGTTTTGTGACGTTGGGCTCAACTACATTAGCCGCTACGAAATGACGCCGACCGATCGACTCATCCAACAAATCGAGCGATTGATCGCCGAGACAGGCTGTCGAGGATTTCACTTTGTCGATGAGGCAGCCCCTCCCGCTGCCCTAAAATCGCTCGCGTTGGCGCTACTGGAAAAAGGCATCACGATTTCATGGTGGGGAAATATCCGCTTCGAAGAAGCCTTTTTGCCGGACCTTTGCCGTCTTCTGGCAGCGTCAGGCTGCATTGCTGTGACAGCAGGACTTGAAGCGGCGTCAGACCGCCTATTGGAGAAAATCAAAAAAGGTATTACCGTCGATCAAACCGCACTTGTGGCGGCAGCCTTCAAAGAAGCAGGCATCCTCATTCATGCCTATCTCATGTACGGTTGTCCCTCTGAAACGGTGCAAGAAACGATCGATTCGCTTGAACGAGTTCGGCAACTGTTCGCGGCAGATCTCATTCAATCGGCCTTCTGGCATCGCTTCACTACCACAGCTCATAGCCCGATCGGGCTGAATCCCACTGCCAACGGATTGCGCATCCTCGGTCCTACATTTCAGGGGTTCGCGGAAAATGACCTTCTCCATGAGGACAAATGCGGCGAGACACCGGAATGGATCGGCGAAGGGTTACGACGATCCGTACTCAATTATCTCGAAATGCGAGGACTCAGACTCGACGTCCGCCAGTGGTTCGACCATTCCGTGCCAAAGACTCAGGTCTCCTCTACATGGGTGCGTCGTCTGCTCAAGACAAGAATTGCGAACGATAACCCACAGGCCGAACGGCGGTTTGTATGGCTCGGTGGGCAACCAGTCTGTGAACCTGTCGGCAAAAGGACGCGTCTCATTCTTCCAGGGCGCAGCAGCGATCAGGCCATCACTGTCTCCAACCGACAGTCTCAGTGGCTTAACGACTTGATTCGACAATCCACACCTCAAAACAACCCATCTCGCCCCTATCCTCTCCTCCGAGAAACAAAAGCCACGTTCCCAGGTACCGTGCAAGAGTTTGAGACGTTCCTCGGTACGACATCCTGGAACAAAGTGCGCTCAGCCGGCCTACTGCTCGTATAAATAGGATCTGAACAGCACAGGATCAAACGATCTGCAACTGTTTCATTGGAATAACTTAGTTGTTTCTTTCGAACAAACCGATTTTCCGTGATTCTGCTCAGCAATTCTTCGTCGATTCTCAGATCATCCTGCAAAGTTTGCGAAAGATTTCTCCGAGGCGAACATGCAGACAAGACAACTGCGAGGCACTTCTTCTTCAAACCTCTGAAAATCCTCTACATCTCCATCTACCAATACGTCCAGAACGCCGAGTGCGCATAGCTTGAAACGTACGCACGGGATGGCTCCTCGTTGAGCGAAACCGAAGGTGAGAGAGGGCACTTGCGCACCGTTGTGGATCTTCGACAGAACCGTACACAACAGACCGCGCCTGCGACGGAATCCCTTCCGAGGACTCTGCTCGAAAGATAAACCCTGGGCCGCGATCTTCGTCACGAACCATCCTTCCATCGGTGAATATGTCGATCATCGTCTCACGAGAGGAGGAAGTCGATCGGTCAAGCGACTCTACTCTGTGTGTCAGAGTGCCCGGTATACAGCCTCACCGCTGCGTGTTACCATATTCGCGTTTACATCCTATGCGACGCCGCAATGTTTAGACCTATTCCAGAAACCACCCTCTTCCGAATGATTCCCTATCGGCTGATCGCGTCCGTTCTCGTGATTCTGGCCTTGGTTGTGTCCGTCATTTTGCTCTTTAGTCTGGAACAGGAAAAACTCCTCCTGCAGGGTTTCACCCAAGGCAAAACGATTCCCACGGAGCTGTTTACGGCGCTCTGGCAGTCCCGCAGCGACCTGATCGTCGTGACACTCCTCGTATTCTTGGTGAGCGCGATCGGAATTGCGGCGGTCATCACCTTCCTCCACTACGACAGTACCAAACGAACCCTCGAAGAAGTGAAGGGGCTGGCGCGGAATATCCTTCAGAGCATTCCGACCGGCGTGCTCACGGTGAATCCCAGCGGAGTAATCACGGCGATCAATCCAACGGCGGAGGCAGTCCTCAAACGATCGGCAGCGGATTTGCTCGGAAATTCTTACGAATCCGTATTCGCCGAGGGAGAGACGATCCGAGCGGTGCTTGAAGGGGCACTCAGGCATCACCGGCATGTCAGTCAGAAAGATTTGCCCTATGAGAGCCAGGACCGAACTCCGCATACCATCCTGGTGAGTACCGCTGAGCTCACAGGGGACGACGCAGAACCGGCCGGCGTCATCCTGCAGGCTCAGGATGTCACCGACTGGCTTGCGCTCGAGCAACGAGTCCGCGTCGCGGATAAGCTGGCCGCATTACACACATTGTCTGCGGGGGTGGCCCATGAGTTGCGGAATCCCCTGAGTGCCATGGACTTAAATCTCCACCTCTTGGAAGAGGAACTCAGGGAGCGTGCCTCCCTGCCGGAGCAGGGAGCGCGTTATCTCCATGTCTTGAACGCGGAATGCCACCGTCTCTCAGTCATTCTCGACAACTTCATGAAATTCGCCCGCCCTGTGTCGGTCGGCCTCCACGAGGTGAACATCTCTGACCTGATCGAGCACATCATTGCGCTGATGCAATTCGAGGCAGAGGAGCGAGAAATTCGCCTCGAACAGGCGGTGGATGAACCGTTGCCGTCCGTCCTGGGCGACGAGACGGCCATCAGTCAGGTCCTGGTGAACGTCCTTGTCAATGCGTTTCATGCCATGCCAAACGGCGGCCTCTGCCGCGTCGTGGCCGAGGCTCGTCAGGCCAACGACACGCGCTCGCTCGTTGTGTCGGTGAAAGACACGGGAATCGGCATCAAGAAAGAAGAGCTCGCGCGGGTATTTGAACCGTTCTATACGACAAAGTCCAGCGGAACCGGTCTGGGTCTCGCCATCGCCTATCGCATCATGGAAGATCATGGTGGCACCATCCAGGTATCCAGCACGCCGGGGATCGGCACCACCACGGTGCTGACGTTTCCTGTTGCAGCCGAGAAGGCGAAGTCCTTGGCGATGATCTCATGAAACCACGCGCGAATATTCTCGTCGTGGATGACGAAATCAATATCCGAAGGGCGTTGGTCACGATGCTCGAGAAGAAGGGGCACCAGGTATGCGGAGTGGCCACGGCAGAGGAGGGGTTGGCACAACTGGAAGCCTTCCCTGCGGAGTTGGTGATCACCGACCTCCGGATGCCTGGTATCGGGGGTATGGAGTTTCTGCGACGCCTCAAAGACAGATGGCCGGATACGGAAGTTGTGGTGATGACCGCCTACGGGTCAATCGATACGGCAGTCGAGGCGATGCGCTGTGGAGCCTATGACTATCTTACGAAGCCCATCGATCGCGAACGATTTCCCATCGTGGTCGCCAAGGCGCTGGAGCGGCATGCGTTAGCCACCGAGAACAAGCAACTCCGAGATCGCCTCGAGACCAGGACGCGCTTCGATCACATGGTCGGCGAGAGCGAGCCGATGCAGCGGGTCTACAATCTGGTAGAGATGGTGGCGGACAGCGATGTCGCGGTGTTGCTGACGGGAGAAAGCGGGACCGGCAAGGAACTCATTTCCAGGGCGATCCACCATAAGAGCCCCAGAGCCGACGGCCCGTTCATCACGATGAATTGTGGGGCTCTACCGGACAATCTCTTCGAAAGCGAGTTGTTTGGCTACGAAAAAGGCGCGTTTACCGGCGCCGTGGCGACCAAGATGGGGCGGTTCGAACTCGCCGATGGCGGCACGCTGTTGTTGGATGAGGTGGGCGAGCTGTCCCTCAAGTCGCAAGTTGATTTTCTTCGTGTGTTGGAGACGAAGGAGTTCAGGCGCCTGGGCGGAACGAAGCTGCTCAAAGTCGATACTAGGATTATCGCCGCCACCAATCGTAATCTTGAAGAAGCCGTCAACCAAGGAGACTTTCGAGAAGACCTCTACTACCGACTCAATGTCGTGCCCATCCACCTCCCGCCGCTCCGGGATCGATCAGATGATATTCCCCTGCTGGTAAACCGGTTTCTCACAGAATGCGCTACTCAGCATCACCGTGAACCGAAAGACGTATCACAAGAAGCGATGCGGCTCTTGCGGTTGTATGGGTGGCCCGGAAACATTCGCCAACTCAGGAATCTCATGCAGCGGTTGGTGGTAACAGTCCGTGACAAGACGATTCAGCCGGAACACTTGCCGGAAGAGATTCAGGCCAGCAAGGAAGACTCTCGAACCATGCTCGTCACGCTAGGGACTTCCCTCGAAGAGATCGAGCTGAACGTAATTCGGCGCACGTTGGCAGAGGTGACCAACCACCGGGAAAGAGCTGCCAAACTTTTAGGGATTAGCCTACGGGCGCTTCAATATAAGATTAAGGAGTACGGCATCCGAGATTAACCTCCCCTCTCCGTTCTACGGTTTCAGACATCTTCCAATAGCCCACCCCCTCTGAATCGCAAATCTTGCATGGTCAGGATGCCCGAATGCTTACGCGATAGGGAATCGTGTTCGGTTCTGCAAGAAATGCAGCCTTCTTACACCAATACTGGATCGAAATCTGCAAATCTTGCATCCGTCAAGACGACGAGTCGTACCGATCCTCGCGGACGTCAACACCAAGATCCCTAAGCCTGCAATTTCGTTCACCCGCACCTGTTGATACATGGTGAGGCAGTTCACGGCATTCCCCCTGCATTGACTCATGGTTAAGATTTTGTTCTGAGGCGCAATCTGATCCTGAAATCTTCATTGGGAAGATATGAAAGCAAAACCTGGGCAGTCGTGAGTTCTGGCATTAATAAAGGAAACAGTGAAGAGTCGAAGAAACATGAACATGAGGATCTCCGGAGCGTCGGATTTAATACTCCTAACCACTTGATTAAATCACGGGTCGATCGAGCGGCACGGTTGGAGAAGCTCTTGACTATCTGCCCGAGGGATATTCTGGTCAGGTGTGATCTCGCCTCGGTACTGGAAGACCTAGAACGATACGAAGAAGCCCTCTTCAACTGGAAAGCTGTGTTAGCCGATGACTCGAATAATCTCAAAGCGAGGGAGGGAATGGCCCGCTGTCGGCTCCGGATCAGGCGCCCTCTGCAGTCGAACACATAAACAGAGAACTCATGCCGCGGCTCTAATTGAAAACAAGGAGGATCCAATGCATCTTGTAATTACAGCGGCGATATTAGCAGCTATCGGCTTCGGAGTGCCGGCTTGGGCTTATGAGGAAATTGCCGTGACGGACGGCGGAAGTCTCAGTGGAACCCTCTTTCTCGAAGGCCAGGTTCCCAGGCCGAAGGGCTACAACCTGATCACGCTTCCTGATCAAGTCTACTGCGGGCGGATTTCAGACGGTCAAGGATGGCGACTCCTCCAGCCCTTCAACGTGGGTCAAGCCGGACAGTTCCGTGACGCGGTGGTGTATCTCGAAAATGTCGAGAAAGGGAAATCCTTCTTGCACGAGCAGGCGCCGCGCATCGAAGCCAAGGATTGCCGGTTCCTTCCCTTCACGACCGTGATGCGCGAGAAGAGTGACGTGGTCGTTGTGAATATGGATCCGGTCATGCATGACATTCAGGCCTATGAGACCTCTCATCTTGGCCCGCGCATGCTCTTCAACGTGCCGCTCCCAGTAAATCCGCACCATCCGCGAGACCTCAAGGATCGGGGCGACGACGCGGCAATGTATCACAAGCACCAGCCTGGCGAACCGATGAAGCAGTTCGTCGACCTGACGAAAGGACGCAAGGTGTTCGTCATGCAGTGCGGCTTCCATGCCTACATGGAGAGTTGGGGGCTGGCGATGGAAAATCCCTACTATGCGATGACCGACCAAGATGGTCGATTTGAAATCGACGACATTCCTCCTGGCACGTACAAGATGGTGATCTGGTATCCGTACCTCAGCGACACGAAGGAACAGACCGTCACCATCCAGCCAAAGAGCCAAGTGAAGGTGAACATAAAAATCCCCGCTCCCATCGGTCGCCTCTACGCCAACGAGAAACCGGACAATCATTCTGTCCGGTTTGGCATCACTGACGATGCCTTGAGCCACCTCGTACCGACCTTAATTCGTCAGGAGCAATAGCCTAGCCACAAGCACATGCAGAATCTGTTTCTTCTACTTTTCGCAGGTTACATAGGCGGACTGCTTCTCCCTCTCTGTTTTCCCACCCAGCCAAGAGTACAAAACATCCTCGCGCATGGGTCCGCCGGTCTGGCCAGCGGAGCAGGCATCTTGCTCGGACTGACCGGCCTCTTCGCACCGGAACCCTGGACCGCTTCAGTACAATCCACCATTCCTTTTCTGAGCTTCGCAGTCCGACTCGATTCCCTAGCGTCGTTATTCGTATTGACCATCTCGGTGGCTGGCTTGGCCGCTTCGATCTATGCGATCGGCTACGTAACCAAATTTTATGGGCGCGCCTCGATCGCAGCGCTTGGGGCGCTATTCAATGGGTTTCTCCTCTCAATGACACTCGTGGTCATCGCCGACAACGGGTTCTTCTTCCTGATCGTGTGGGAACTGATGTCATTGCTGTCCTATTTCCTCGTCGTGACGGAACACGAGAAGGCGGAGGTGCGTTACGCAGGTTTTTTCTACCTCGTCATGACGCATGTCGGAACGGCGTTTATCATCCTAGTCTTTTTGATCTTCTTCCAAGCAGGGGGATCGTTCTCGTTCGAGGCCTTCCGGCATCCGGAGCAGCCCTTGTCCGAATGGATGAGAACCCTGGTTTTTCTAATGGCCCTGATCGGGTTCGGCGCCAAAGCGGGTATTGTGCCGCTCCACGTCTGGTTGCCCTACGCGCACCCGTCGGCGCCGTCGCATATCTCAGCCCTCATGTCAGGCGTGATGATCAAGACGGCCATCTACGCGCTCGTGCGAGTGTACTTCGATTTCCTCGGGGGCCAATTCCCTTGGTGGTGGGGATTTATCGTCCTGGTCATCGGCGCGGTGTCAGCCTTGCTAGGCGTGATGTATGCGCTAATGGAGCATGATCTGAAAAGTCTGCTCGCGTATCACAGCGTGGAGAACATCGGCATCATCCTGTTGGGCGTCGGAGCCGGCATGATCTTTCAGACCTACGGGCTCAAAGAATTTGCTGCCTTGGGGTTGCTGGCCGGGCTCTATCACACGATCAATCACGCCATGTTCAAGGCGCTGCTGTTCTTAGGCGCCGGGTCGCTCCTCTACGCCACCCACACGCGCAACATGGAGGAGTATGGTGGCCTGCTCCGCCGCATGCCTTGGACCGGGGCCTTCTTTTTGATCGGAGCGGTGTCGATTTCCGCCTTGCCTCCCACCAACGGATTCGTCAGCGAGTGGCTGGTCTTTCAAAGTCTCTTCCTCAGTTTTCACCTCCCAGCTGTTTTGCTGAAATTCATGCTTCCGCTTGCTGCGGCAATGCTGGCCCTAACCAGCGTGTTGGCGCTGACCTGCTTCGCCAAGGCATTCGGCATCTCTTTTTTGGCCCTCCCACGGAGTTCCCATGCGCGACAGGCGGAGGAAGTGCCGATCACCATGCGTCTCGCGATGGGCCTGTTGGCAGTGGTCTGCGTATTGCTCGGCCTTGCACCGATGGCCGTCGTTCCGATGTTGGACCGTGTGGTCGCGCCCTTTGCCGGTTTGTCGATCGAGGGGAAAGTGCTGGCGCTAGATGGCTGGGCGCTGGCCCCGGTAAATGTGGAATTCTCCAGCCTCTCAACGCCGGTCTTGGCTCTGCTGCTGGTGGCGCTAACGATGCTCGGGCTTGGACTCGTAGCGGCGTTCGGTGGTCTTGCGAAACAGCGCTATTACAAGACCTGGGGCTGCGGGATCACCCTCACACCCAGAATGGAATACACCGCGACGGGCTTTGTTCAGCCGATCAAACGAGTCTTCGGCGCGATTTATCAGCCCACGGTGAAATTGGAGACGGAGTTGCTTGAAGAGTCGCGGTACTTCGCCAAACGCCAGCACTTCGAGTTCCACATTGAGCCGGTCTTCCAGAAATATCTCTACGATCCCATGGTCGCGTGCTTCATCGGCATGGCCGAGCGGCTAAGAGTCATTCAGGGGGGAAGTCTGCATCTGTACTTGGCGTATATCTTCGTCACACTCATCGTCCTATTGTTATTTGCGGTGTAACCGGATGTTGCAAGCCATTATTCTGGTTTTTGCTCAAACGATCGTCTTGCTGGCCGTCTCACCATTCCTTGTGGGACTGATCAGGAAGGTCAAGGCGCGTTTGCAATTGCGGCGGGGAGCCAGTGTCTTCCAACCCTATGCGGATCTGGCCAAGCTCTTCCGTAAGCAACCAGTTGTCTCCACCACGACCTCGTGGATCTTCACTGCAACACCATACATTGTGTTTGCTTCTACGCTGGCCGCCGGGCTGTTGCTCCCCATCTTTGTGTCCAGTACGCCGCTCGACTTTGCCGGCAACATTATTGCGGTCGTGTATTTGCTGGCGCTAGGGACATTTTTCCTGATGTTGGCGGGTCTCGATGCCGGTTCAGCCTTTGGTGGGATGGGAAGCAGTCGCGAGGCCATCGTCGCCTCCCTGACCGAACCTGCCATGATTCTCTCCATCTTTGCGATTGCATTGACCAAGGGATCGACCAACCTGAGTACTATTGTCCATAAGACCGCACTGTTGGAAGGGATCGCGACGGACCCCTCGCCGTATCTGATGGCATTGGCAGCCCTCTTCATCGTGGCGCTCGCCGAAACTGGACGGGTCCCGGTCGATAATCCAGCGACGCATCTTGAACTGACTATGATCCATGAAGCGATGGTCCTGGAATACTCGGGCCGCTATCTCGCCTTAATCGAATGGGCAGCCGGCCTGAAGTTGGCCGTGTTTCTCTCTCTGATCGCTAACGTCTTCGCACCCTGGGGAATTGCGACCACGCTGGCGCCCACCTCGATGGGAATCGGACTCGTGGCTTACCTGGTGAAGATCTCAGGGCTCGCAGTGTTGATTGGGATCCTAGAGTCTATGTTCGCAAAATTGCGGTTGTTCCGCGTGACGGATCTCCTGGGCGTCGCCTTTATCCTGGCGCTGCTCGGACTGCTGTTCTTTTACATTCTTCGGAGCTGAACAGATGCAGATTTCTTCTCATATTGGGTCGCAACTCGTCGACTTGTGCTCGGCCTTACTCCTCTTAACCTGCTTTGCTATCGTGGCGCAGCGGCGGCTCTCCGCCTGCGTCGATTTGTTCGCGCTGCAGTCGGGCTTTCTCGTCTTGACGGCAGCGCTAGTGGCGTTTCTGACCGGGAACCACCATATCTACATTGCAGCTGGGCTGACCGGCCTGATTAAAGTGATCATTATCCCGCGGGTCCTGAAAAAGGTCATCGAGCGTCTCAACGTCAAGCGAGAATTGGTCATGAACGTCAACATACCGGTCGGCTTGCTGATCTGCGGTGGCCTCGTCATGCTGGCCTTCTTCATCACGCAGCCCATTCTTCCGCTGGGTTTTCTGCTCACCCGCGATTCACTGGCCATCGCTTTCGCGATCGTGCTCATCGGTTTTTTCACGATGATTGCGAGACAAAAGGCCGTGTCGCAGCTGGTGGGCTTTCTGGTCATGGAGAACGGCTTGTTTTTGGGGGCGACGGCCGCCACCTACGGGATGCCCTTGATCGTTGAACTAGGGGTATTCTTTGACGTGCTCGTTGCGGTGTTGATCGCGGGGATCTATACGAATCGCTTACAAGACGCGTTCGACAGCGTGGATACCAGTCACCTCTCCGTGTTGAAAGAATAAGTGAAGGATTCATGGCAATGATCGAAGTGCTTGTCTTGTTCATCGCGCCGCTCCTCGCGGGGGGGCTGAGCTTGATCATTCATCGGTCCGCACTGCTCCACGCGATCAACCTCACAAGTATAAGCCTGCTCGTGGCCTCAGAAATTATGATTACTCGGACTGTGCTGACAGACGGTCCATTCACAGCTCTGGGACAGTTAGTCTATCTCGACGCCTTGTCGGCCTTCATCCTCTTCATCATCGGGGCGGTCGGACTGGCCTGTTCGCTCTACATGCGTTTCTATATGGATGAGCAGGTCGCGCGAGGCGTAATCGCGCCCGGACGACTCAACATGTTCTTTTTTCTCTTTCACATGTTCTTGCTGGCTATGGTGATTGCGACCGTTGCCAACAGTGTCGGAGTACAGTGGGTCGCCATCGAGGCGACGACGCTCACCACGACTTTTCTGATTGCCTTCTGGCGACGACGAGAATCCTTGGAGGCCGGGTGGAAGTACCTCATCTTGTGTTCGGTCGGGATTTCCCTTGCACTCTTCGGCGTAGTGCTTACCTATTATTCATCGCTGCATGTGCTGGGTGATGTCAGCGAGGCCTTGAACGTGACGCAGTTACTGCCCGTAGCCGACCGGTTAAATCCACATGTGCTGAAGTTGGCCTTCATCTTTATTTTGGTGGGCTATGGCACCAAAGTGGGACTCGTGCCCATGCACAGCTGGCTGCCGGATGCTTACACTGAGGCGCCGGCGCCGGTGGCGGCCATGCTCGCGGGTGTCCTCGAAATTGTGGCGGTCTATGCGATCCTCCGCATGAGGATGATTGTCGACCATGCCCTCTCGCCTGCCTTCACCGGCAAGCTGCTGACATTGCTCGGGTTTGCCTCGTTTGTCACGGCAGCGTTTTTCATTCTTATCCAGCACAACTATAAGCGGCTGTTCGCCTACTCCAGTATCGAGCATATGGGGATCGCCATGATCGGATTCGGGGTTGGAGGACCGTTGGGAACTTTTGGCGGGCTGTTGCATCTGCTGAACCATGCCTTCGCCAAATCGATGGCATTTTTTGCCGCGGGCAACATTCACCGTCGCTTTCACACGGTGGAGATCGGTCAGGTGCAGGGGCTGGCTATCGCGCAGCCCTGGACGGCCATGGCATTGATGATTGCGGGGCTGGCCTTGTCAGCCCTTCCCCCCTTCGCGTCATTTGTCAGCGAAATGCAAATCGTCTCGGCCCTGTCTACAGAAGGAGTTCCGGGACAACGGTTGACTAATAGCAATGGCATGGTGACTCTTGCCTTCTTGGGTCAGTTCAATAGCCTGGGCCTTACCGGGCTGTTTCTGCTCTGTGCGATTCTTGCCTTCAGCGGCTTGCTCTATCGCATCACCGGCATGGTCTGGGGACCTCCCCCAGAAGGAATCGTCCAGGGAGAAACATGGACGTTAGGCCACCTGCCCATCATTGTTCTCGCTGCGGCGCTGGTGGGATTTGGTTTCTTCCTCCCTGAATCCTTACGACAACTATTAGAACAGGCGACGCAAATTCTGTTGCTTCATTAGGAGGGACGACTGCTATGGCAGAAACGGGGTCCTATGACGAAGAACTTAAGGCCGCTTTTCCAGCTATCGTGCAGGATGATGCGGCGCAGAGAGAATTCTCTCACTTTCTGGTCCCCAAGGATCTCTTGCCGGCGATCACCCATTACCTCCATACCCAACCGAACTTGCATGGCAGGTTGACACTCTTATGGGCTATCGACAATCGCCCCGTTCGCGATACCTATGGATTGCACTACCTGTTCACCCTGGAATCTTCCCGCCACTGGGTCGTGCTATCCGTTGAGCTTGCGGGGGGCGATCGACTGTTCCCCTCCATCACGTCGCACATTCATGCCGCAAAGTGGTACGAGCGAGAGATTCGCGACATGTTTGGATTGATTCCGCAGGGACATCCGGACTTGCGACGCCTGATCCGGCACGAACACTGGCCAAAAGGGACACACCCCCTCAAGAAGGATTTCCCCTGGGACCGCGTGCTGGGTCGCCAGCAAGGCGAACACCATTTCCGCCGCATTGAAGGGGAAGGGGTATTTGAAGTCCCGGTGGGCCCGATCCATGCCGGGATCATCGAGTCAGGCCATTTTCGATTTTCTGTGGCTGGTGAGCCCATTATGCAACTCGAACTGCATCATTTCTGGAAACATCGCGGAGTCGAAAAGCTGTTCGAGCAACAAGAATTGACCGCGGCGGTTCCGTTAGCCGAACGAGTGTCCGGCGATACGACGGTCGGCCATAGTCTCGCTTACTGCCAGGCGGTAGAATCGTTGCTGCGCCTGGAAGTGCCACGCCGTGGACGATATCTACGGAGTCTGTTTCTCGAATTGGAGCGACTTCACAACCATCTCGGCGACGTAGGCGCGATCTGTAACGATACGGCATACGCTCTTCCGCATGCCCATTGTGGCCGGATGAAAGAGCAGATCATGCAGCTCAATGACCGGCTGACTGGCTCACGGTTTCTCCGCGGGGTGAATCGGGTTGGCGGGGCTGCCGTAGATCTATCGGCGGTGCAACTGGCCGAGATTGTCGCTGAACTGGATGGCATCGAAAAGGACTTCTCGGAATTGGAATCCATCATCGTCTCCAACGCTTCCTTGACAGACCGTCTAGAAACAACCGGTGTCCTAACGGAACGCACGGCGTGGGATCATGCGGTGGTAGGAGTCGTTGGACGAGCGTCGGGTCTCGATCATGACCTCCGTCGCGATCGACCGTTTGCAGCCTACGACGAGCTTCAAGTCAGGGTCGTAACCTATCGCTACGGCGATGTGCGGGCGCGGATGAGGGTCCGCATGGATGAGATACATGAGTCCATACGTCTGGTCAGAGAAGTAATCGGGAAAATTCCGCAAGGGCCGGTTGCCATCGAACCAGGTCACAGGCCCCAGGCTGGTGAATGGGCCTTGTCAGCCGTCGAAGGCTGGCGCGGTGAAATTCTATACATGGTGTTGGCGAGAGAGAACGGAGCTATTCATCGCTGTAAAGTCCGTGACCCGTCGTTTGCGAACTGGCCCGCAATCCAATGGGCCGTGCTTGGGAATATCATTCCTGATTTCCCGCTCATCAACAAGAGCTTTAGCCTGTCTTATGCGGGGAATGATTTGTAGGCGACGGGCAAAGAGGGCCTGAGACCAGGGCAGGGAACGACAACCCAGAGCCTCTCGCCCATCGCCTCGTGCCCGCCCAGGAAAGGAGGATGTATGTTTCGCATTGTGAAGAAAAGTCTCAAAACCGGAGTCGTGACAGGCCAACATCCCGCAACCATACCGCTGGAAGAAACCTCGACATCGGAGGCAAAAGACAAAGCCAGGCCGTTCCGTTCTTCTCTAACATTTCGCGCCGTGGATACCGGCTCATGCAATGCCTGTGAGATGGAACTGAATGCGCTGGCGAACCCGGTCTACGACATCGAGCGGTTCGGCATACACATCGCCGCATCGCCGCGCCATGCGGACGCGTTGGTTGTGACGGGACCAGTCACTGTCAACATGGAACATGCATTGCAAGACGTCTATCAACACACGCCGGACCCGAAGATTGTCATCGCGCTCGGCGACTGTGCGATTAACTGTGGCATCTTTAAAGGCAGCTATGCCGTGACTGGTCCAGTGGAGCGCCACATTCCTATTGATGTTCGTATTCCTGGCTGCCCACCACGACCATCTGAGATTCTCACCGCACTCACTGAACTTCGCAAAGCTGGCAATTAGGACGATGAACGATACCATCTCCCCAGGAAAGCGATAGTACAATGAACATCCTGTCATACGCGGCATAGACCCGACCAAGCGAAACCAGCGTATTACACATTAATCGTCTGCCCTGACCTTCGAACTTGATTCTTGTCGTCCATGATGAGACGTTATCGCCCTTAAGAAGGAGGATGCACCTATGATCCTGCTCCAGACCAGTCTCCTTTTCGTCCTGACTGCCCTTGCCGAAATCGTCGGCTGCTTTCTCCCGTTCCTCTGGCTCCGCAAGGATGGATCAATCTGGCTCTTGCTTCCTGCAGCGCTCAGCCTCGTCGCCTTCGTCTGGCTCCTCACGCTCCATCCCGCTGCCAGCGGGCGGGTTTATGCCGCCTATGGGGGTGTCTATGTAGCTACGGCCCTTGTCTGGCTGAAAGTCGTGGACGGCGAGAAGCTCTCCGTCTTTGACTGGACTGGAGCGGGGATCGCCTTGTTCGGCATGGCGGTGATCGTTTTTGGCTGGACCGCGAAGGAATGAACAAACGGGAAGGACGGGAGAAGCCTGACGCTTCTTCCGCCCTTCATATCAATCAAACCGTTCGATTATTTGTTCGGCTGCGGCGTATAGCGCAGGTACGGCTTCACGCTCCTGAAGCCTTTGGGGAAAAGCGTCTTGGCTTCAGCATCGTTCACAGCCGGGGTAATGATGCAATCCTCCCCTTCCTTCCAGTTAGCCGGCGTGGCGACTTTAAACTTCGAGGTCAATTGCAACGAATCAATTACTCGTAGAAGTTCATCGAAGTTCCGCCCACATGAAGCGGGATAGGTCAAGGTCAACTTCACCTTTTTATCTGGGCCAATGACGAACACTGACCGGACAGTCATGTTGTCGATCGCGTTCGGATGGATCATGTCATACAGGGTTGCGACCTTCTTATCAGGATCGGCAATGATCGGATAATTCATCGTGGTCTTTTGCGTTTCATTGATGTCATTAATCCAGCCCTTGTGCGAATCCAACGGATCGACGCTGACGGCAATGACTTTCACACCCCGCTTCTTGAACTCCGGCGTAATCTTGGCGACGGTCCCCAACTCAGTGGTACAGACCGGGGTGTAGTCTTTCGGGTGCGAGAAGAGAATTCCCCACCCGCCACCCAACCATTCGTGAAAGTTGATGCTCCCTTCTGTTGTCTCAGCCGTAAAATTCGGCGCCTCATCTCCCAATCGTATTGCCATGATACTCTCCTTTCATCAATTCAATAAATCGACGTCGCGTATCACGCTACGATACTGTCTTTCTCAAACGAAGTTCAAGAGGAGAAGCGACATCATGATCCGGCCGCGATGGTGAGCCGACTCCTGACTTGCTCACTCCCGGACACAGTCGGATCGGTGTCCTCTAGAAACACTCTCTCATCCTGCAACTTTCCTGCTTCAAGCAACTGGTCGCGCACCTGTTCTGCGCGCTCACGGGCTAAGGCACGCAGTTCCAACTCATCAACGGGAATGGCCGAAGCCAACCGTTGCTTCATATCCATCAATGTCGGTGGCGGTGGCGCAGGTACGGCCGGTTGGGACAGCGCAGGCGTTTCATGTTTCTCACGCTGTTTCTCATACAGTTCGGTCACCAATCGGGACTCGTCCTCACTCGACAGTTCCTCTGATGTGAGCGATGCGTGTCCCCGTTCCCGTTGTCGCATGGTTATCAGTTGTTCCTTCAGCTTGCGCATCCCGATCGCCTGACGATCCAGCCCAGGATCCGCCGTCCCGGTAATGTCGAGCCTGAGTCCGGGCCGTTCGTCCAGCCCTTTCGCCAGCGCTTCAAATTTCTTCATCTCCTCCGTAGGTATGGCCGCACTGCCTGGCTGGAATGCGACGAACTGTAAACTCTCTTGGTCGCCGCCGCCTGGAATCAGTGACCCGATGAGTGTAAACGGAGATGTCACAATCTTCGTCAGCAGATTCAGCAACACCGAGAGAACGGCCTTGCCGTACTTGAAGTCGGGATCCTTGAGGTCGCCGCGAATGGGTAGATCAATATCGATACGCCCATTGCGATCTTTCAAAAGCGCCACAGCCAGCGAGACAGGCAACGAGATCGCGTCCGGACTGTCGACCTTCTCTCCAAATGTCAGCTGATCCACAACCACTTTGTTTTCGGCTTCAAGTAGTTTCTGGGAAACCTTGTACTTCAGATCGAGCGAAAGCTTTCCCTTCGACAATCCATATCCCACATACTTGCTGCTGTAGGGACCTTGAGCAGTCAGATCCATTCCGCCAAGTGAAATGGTCACGTCCGTAAATGCATCCTCGCTCAAGGGATTTATCGTGCCTGCGATCTTGAGCGACGCCACCTTTCCTACTCGGCCGGAAAGGTCAACGTCCGCCCTAGCCAGTTGCTTCGACGACAACCCTTTGATCGTACCGGTCAGATTGGAAATCCCGGTCTGAACGGGAGGTTTCACCGAGTCATCCCGAAACGTCGCGGCCGCTTTAATCAGTTTCACTACACCAATCGTCATTGGAACCGGTGGGCTCTTGGACTTCTGAGGCTCCACAGGCTTCTCATTCGTTGAAGCCGATGGCGGCCGCGCAACGGCAAGCGTGCCGAGATTGAATCCGCCGTCGGGCCGCACGACTAGATGCGCCATAGGTTGCAAGAGTCCCACCTCTTTAATCGAGACGGTGGTTGGATCGACGGTCACACGAACCTGGTTGAGCGACAATGTTTGCAGTGAAGCCACCTCGTCGTTCTGATCGCGGTCAGCCACACTCAATCCCTCAATGCGGACGCTGCCGTCATACGCCATAAGGGGCCCCTTCGGATGTTCTGCGGCGAGACGTATCGTTCCATCGAGATTCACGGCGCCGGACTGGACATCGATGCGCGCAAACTTCTCCAAGTAGGGCTGAAACGGCCTGATCGCAATGTCTTTGAGCGCTAAGATGGCATCAGCCTGAAGCGGGTTAGGCAGCACCGAGCCATTGACGTGGATAGTCCCCGTCTCGTTCAGCCGCATTCGCACTTCAATCGGCAGAGCCTCCCTGATCGGAATCCGCACGTCGCGCGTTTTGACGGTCAACTCTCGTACCTCGATTTCGGCCGGAGTCGGCAATGTGCGATCCTCAAGATCGATCGAATGGTTCTCCAGCCTGACTTCCTTGAGCCAAACAGCCCACGGCTTCTCATCCTTGGGTTGAGGAGAGGCGCTACCCGCATCGGAATCCATGGGAGCGAACATGTGCTGATAGTTCACGGTGCCGTCGGGATTCAACCAGGCCGTGAACGACGCGCGCTCAACCGCAATGTCCCGAACTGTGACCTCGCGCATCGCAAGGTTCACGTCAACACCCTCTATGCTCAGCGCCGGAATTGTAATCTCCGGATCGAGACTCCCATCCTCTTTGAGCGCGAGCCTTTCAAACCGAACGTTCGCTTGTGACACGAGAAGCCCAATGGGAGTCGCATCGATATCGAGCGCGTATCCGGCATCGACCGCGACAATCCCGTCTGTGACGTCGAAGCGGAATTGGTCATGGAGATATTGCCACAGCCTGGGCAGCTTCACGCCTGAGAAGGAAAACTTGCCGGAGGATCGTAGCGGTTCGAGCGAAACTGTGCCGGCCCATGAGAGCATTTCGCCCTTGTCCAACTCTGCTGTGAAGGCATATGCATTGTCCCCGCCCGGTTTGGTATGGAAATTCTTGAGCACAATACGGATCGGCACGATATCGAGCGCATACGGCTTGGGCTTCGATTCATCGCGGAATTCAACAACCGCCTGCGCGATCTCAAACTCTCCGATCTCAATGGCAGGAATCTCAACCGATGTCTTCCCGGCCGGCGACGGCGATCCGGACGATTGTGCCCCATTGTCCGGCGGCACAAGCTCTGTCAGATTCATGCGCCCATCCTTGGATATTCGCGCGGATACATACGGCACCGTCAGCCGAATGGTATCGAACACATAGGCCCGGCGAATGAGAGAGCTTGCCTGAAGATTGATAAAGAACTCCTCAAACCCGAGCAAGGCAGACTGATCTGTCTCCCGAATTTCAAAGCCTATCAACCGAAGCGAGAGTGCAAAGGGATTCACCTCCACATCTTTGATCAGCACCGGACGCTTGAGCGTCTCAGCCACGGCTGGGATTGCGTAGGTTTTAATAAGGTAGGGAGCGAGGAAAAATCCGACGAGCGAGTAGACGAGGACCAGGCTTACGGCAATAACAGCAAGACGAGAAGGGCGAAGCAGCCAACGCATGGAAAAGAAACCCTGTGGTGCGCCCAGCTGAAATCGAACCAGCAACCATCACATCGAGGAATGCCGAATAAGTATAATCGATCACGTCACTCGTTTACATCTGGTTTTTCGTATGGGGTTTGCCGGTGAAGACTCGCAAGAGTCCGCGTGGCATCGATAGAGAAATTCAAATGGAATCGATGCTATTTGGGCGGAAGCAACGGTCCAGCCCATTCACCTTCAATTGTGACAACGGATCCTCTGCAATGAGCAGTATTCTTATCATCAACCGTGAGCGTGTTGCCGTCTAATTCAACCTCAACGACATGGGCACTTGAGTCACGTGACCTCCTGTGCCAGTACAGCCCTGGAGCTGTCGGCTTTTGAGTGGTCCAGATCAAGAGGACGGATTTCTCAAGATACTGACCGGTCTTTTCAGTACTACCAGCAACAGGAGCCCAGGCCGATTCGGCGTCGCTCATTTCTTCACCCTGTCTCATTTCATTCAACCGTACGTTCCCACGAGATTTTTTGTACCTGGAACAACCCCTAGTGATGAAACGAAATCTATATGGTTCTGACGGATAGAATGTCCGTCGCCGGACAAGATGTTTGCCTGAATGGCAAGAATACTTTCTGCCATGCTTGTGGAAACACTCTAATGTCTCGACAATTTTGAAAATATTCTCATAGGCATTTCAATCATGTCCGTGGCAAGCGATTTGCGGGGAATTCAATCTCAGATGGTCGGATGCGTTTTCGCGACTGGAAAGAACAGAAAGGAGGAGCGTCGCATGCCAATTGTACGATACATCCTGATTGGTGCGATCAGCATTGGTGTGATTGGTATCACCGCGTTTCTGGGACTCGACCAAGTCGGTCGGACATTTCCGCTTCTTGCGAAGAGTACTGACGAGACTGTGCGAGATGGAACAAAAGTGACGGTGCAGCTTCACATCACGCCGCAGGATAACCCGACGACAACCTATAAGGAGACCGAGGAATTCATTCAGGGTCGGCATACGATCCCTCCCGGGCTTGAACAGCGGATGGTTGGTATGCACCAGGGAGAGAGCATCACGTTTCCTCTGTCTGCCGAAGAAGGTTTTGGCCCTTACGATGAGACAAAAATTCAAACGGTCTCGACGGAGGATTTACCGGTCGAAGCCCGCGAGGGCGACACCGTCAGTGATGACTTAGGCAGGATTGCCAGAATTATCAGGATCTTGCCGGAGGAAGCTATCCTAGATCTCAACCATCCCTTGGCTGGCAAACCGCTCATTGTTACGTTGCAGATTGTGACGCTCGAGAATCCCGTCGAGGTGGTCGTAGAATATACCCGACCATCACGATCATCTTGAGTTCATCGTTGTTCCTCTCGAAGGTGCCCCGGGTCGTCCGCTGCAGACCATATATAAAAACAACGCATGCTCTGACGAGCGACGTGTTGGACCAAGCTGAGAGGTCTTCATGCTCCGACATTCCCTCACTATCATGATCCTGCTCGCGAGCGCGCTGCTGTCATCAGCGTGTGCCTATCAGGGCGTTTCCGTCGAATCCTCCCCTCCTCCATCGAAAACATCACAGGTCAGTGATCGCCAGGTCCTTGCCGGTGAATGGGAATATATAGATCCCACTGGCGCTGTTGTCTTGTTAACACTCGACGAACAAGGGAATGGGCATTATGAATGGCAGGACGGGCGGTTCGAGACACACAGGCTCATCGATCATACTTGGAGCGGTAAGTGGTTTCAGGAAGTGAATGACCGAGATGGCGAATTTACGATTCAGCTTTCTCCGGACTTCTCAGAGGGCGAGGGACGCTGGTGGTATAGCCGGATAGGGACCGATCGTGCCCCTACTCAAAAGGGTGGAACGTTTCATCTTCGATCCTCTGCGGTTTCAGGCTGAATTCTGTGCATTTGGCGACGTTTACTCCCGAGCGAATATTTCCTAGGGGTGTCTTGGAGAAGAGGCTGGGGTTTCCCCTCGTACTCGATGCTTCACATCCACAGTAGCGTGTAACGTAATGGCGAATCGTCGATGACGATTCAACAAGGAGGACGTATGGTCAAGCCGACATTGATACTATTCACAATGGTGATATTGGGTTTTGGAGCAGGAATTGTGGGGGCCGCTAATCCGATGTCGGACAAAGAGGCCAAGCCGACTTTGGGGGAACGGTTCACCAAAGACACGATCAAAGGGACGCTGATGAAGATGGAAGGTGAATATATCTGGATCAAGGATACCGAAGGTAAAGAAAGCAGGCTTCACGTCGATAAGAGCACAAAACTCGATAAGGTGGTAGTGGGAGATACCGTCAAAGCCTATATCACGGAACAAGGACATACCACGACCCTTCAACGCGATGAGTAATCTGTCGTGCGGAACGATTCGCAGAGCGACTATCCAAAGCGGAAACTCGCATGAGCAATGAACCTCGGAGAGGATCTGCATACGTTGGATTCCCGTTGCACGAGCTGCGGCAGTTCAAAACCTTCTGCGCCTATGCCCTTTGGTTCATGTGCGCCACCTCGATCGTCTTGGGAACGACGAGCATGCGTGTTGAATCGGCCCAATCACCGGCTCCGGACAGTCCAACGGAAGCGATGAAGAGCACGGTCCATCAAGCCCTCGAAGTTCTGCGGGACCCCGAACTCAAAAAGCCAGACCGTGCAGACGAGCGTGTTACCCGGCTGAAAAGGATTGCCAATTCACGGTTTGATTATGAAGAAATGGCCAAGCGATCGCTTGGGAGTGAGTGGAGTAAATTACAGGAGCGGAAACAACAAGAGTTTGTCGACCTCTTCACAGAGTTTTTGACGTCCACCTATATGGAAAAGATACACGACTACGGTGGCGAAGATGTGAAATTCCTCAACGAGCGGATTGAGAAGCAATATGCAGAGGTCAAGAGCCTCATGGTTGGGAAGAAAACAGAGATCCCCCTCAACTACAGGCTGCTGCTCAAAGACGGCGAGTGGAAAGCCTATGATGTGGTGGTGGATGGCATCAGCCTTGTCCGGAATTATCGAGAGCAGTTTACTGCTATCCTCCGTTCATCATCCTATGACAACTTAGCCCGAATGTTGCGCGAGAAGAATACGCAGTATGCCATGAAGACCAAGAATGGTGAACCCCGCACGTCATCCCGCTAAGGCCTGCTCGGATTAGACTCTGCAAGCTTAACTCGTAGTCAGAGGCGGACAGAACACTGGTTTCTCCCTGACGGTGGCCTCCCCCTGGCATGTACCTTTCCGGCCCATCTGTCGACGCTCCCCTCCAGTCGAGCTGCGAGGGGGGAAGATAACAGCTTGATTTGTCGGTTCGGCGTGGATCGACCGCAGGTGTTGTTCTTGCTCCTCTCCCCCATCGGCCCAAAATTGTCTCCAGTGCGCGCGGGCCAAATAGGAGGATTACAGCATGGAACAACAATCGAAGTCCGCTCTCGACCACTATGAACGCGGTCGTGTGCTCAAGCATGCCAAAATGTTCGACAAAGCGCGCGAAGAGTTTCAACAGGCGGCCGGCGATCCTGAGTATGCGGGGAACGCTCGTGTGCAGATCGCGATGTGTTTGCGGGCGACGGGACACTATGATGAAGCCGTCGAGGCATTCCGCCATGCATTGGAGGTGGGCACAACATTCTCTCCCAAAGAAAGAGCGCACATCCTGTATTTCCTGGGACTGACGTTGCAGTCACTCGGCCGATGTGCCGAAGCGTTGGAAGCCTATGGCTGGACGAGAAAGGAGGTCCCCGGGTTTCAGGACGTGACGCAGAGGATCAAGCACCTGCTGGCAGGGGGACGCAGCCTGCTCCCTCGACGTCAACCGGCATCCAGATCTATGGTCGGAGGCATGCTCAGACTTGGAGAGCAACTTTCTCCTCAGGTGCGCAGTCTGCTTGGACAGGCCTGGACATCATTCGGGCAGTATACGGACAGGTTGGGACACCATCGAAGTGCTCAAAAACAGAGTCCCAATCTCCAGGGAGTAGACCACCCGAATGGAGAGCGAGGGCCCAGGCCGGCGCGAGGCAATCCACCTGTACCCAGAGATCGGAAACACAACACACGTCGCCACGTTCGCGTCGCAGTCCGATTGCAGAGCCACTTTTCATCGAAGGGGCGCAGAGTAACCGGTGAAGGAGAGCTACGAGATCTCTCTCCCGGGGGTTGTCGCGTCACGAGTCTCGTGGCCGTCCCCGTAGGAGCAGAGTTAGAATGTTGTATCTTCTCTCAGGATGCAGGCAACCCGTTCACCATCGAGGGTGCAACGGTGCGTTGGAGTCGCCCTCAAGAATTCGGCCTGGCTTTCACCAAAGTACGTCCGGGTGTACAGCGGCAGATCACGCAGCTGTGCCAAACACGGACACGGCTAGGGATGGACTTGTAGAAACCGCTACAGCATTTGGCACGGAAAGGGTCTCTCGTAGCAAGAATCTGCCCGGTGTCAGCCCACCGTTCAAGTCCTTCGCGCCGGCATGGTCCGTTCCGCTTGTGGCCGCCGGCTCACTTATAAACCAACCACATGAGATATTGGCACATTCCCGGTGGTCTGTGTAGTTCGGCCAGACGTTGAATGAGAACAGTGAGAGCCGAGTGAAACCTGGTAGGCCGAGTAACCTCGTTGATGAAGCACCAACCGCCCGTCACGAGACATCCGATCAACAGCGGCAAAGATCTCTCCCCAACTGGAGTTGGGAAGGGACGTGACAACATCGTCGAGACAGCAGGGACCGCTTCTTTGCAGGGTTTCAACGATAGCCGCTTCGATGGGCGTCATGGTGTAAACCTCCGATTGAAGTGAGGTGCATCGAGTGTCAGCATGATGACAGGAATGTGCCGCGTGAGATCTAGGAAATACCCTAGTTAGTATCAGAACCCATCCTCTCCCCTTCCTCCAAAAGCCATGAGCCATCTGCAGGAAATGCTTTTCTCGCGAAAATCTTTCCTGGATTTCCAAATCGCGAAAGAAGGGGATTAAACCGCCATAACTAATTGAACGGTAGTGCAGATGTTTTTTGAAGACTGCGCGAATGGCCTCAGGACTTCAACAGATCCCAAGGGATTTTCCTAGTCTCTTTAACCCAAAGTAACATGCTAATCACAATATACTGTTCCCAGAGGAGCGGACATTGCAGCACGTCACCGACGCGGCAGGTCCTTTCTGTGGTGAGCAAATCGTGTCTTTTAGACTCAGTTCCTCATCAAGCCCGAACCCAGGAATCGGACCATGAATGACGCGACGATCCCAACACGATGGCCGGGACAACCCTATCCCCTCGGCGCCACTTGGGATGGCAAAGGCGTCAACTTTGCACTCTTTTCCGAGCATGCGACCGGTGTGGAATTGTGTTTGTTCGAGTCGCCGGATGCCGAAAAGGAGTCCGTGCGGGTCCGCTTTTCCGAATATACGGACCATGTGTGGCATGCTTACCTACCGGAGGTGTTACCAGGCCAGTTATACGGCTATCGGGTGTCTGGTCCCTACGAGCCTCAGCTCGGACATCGCTTTAATCCTAACAAGATTCTCCTCGATCCATACGCCAAGGGTATCGGCCGCAATCTGAGATGGGCTGACGAGGTCTTTGGCTATAGATTGGGAGACTCGGAAATCGATCTCTCGTTTGATGACCGGGATAGCGCTCCGTTCGCGCCGCTGGCGATGGTGATTGATCCTGCATTTACGTGGGGAAATGATCGACATCCAAGAACACCTTGGCACAAAACCATCCTCTATGAACTGCACGTCAAAGGGTTTACCCAATTACAGCAAGGTCTACCGGAACGACTTCGAGGCACATACGCGGGATTGGCCTCTGAATCGGTCATCAAACATCTGACCGATCTCGGGATTACTGCGGTCGAACTGCTACCCGTACAATATTTCCTGCACGACCGACATCTGCTCGATCGGGGACTCACAAACTATTGGGGCTATAACACTCTGGGATACTTCGCTCCGGCCAGCCAGTATGCAGTTCCGTCTATTCAACAAGACGCGGTTCAGCAGTTCAAAACAATGGTGGCAGCGTTGCATCAGGCGGGCATCGAAGTCATTCTTGATGTTGTGTACAACCATACCGCGGAAGGGACCCAACTGGGCCCGACCCTCTCAATGAGGGGCATCGATAATCTCTCCTATTACAAACTTACGGACCCGGATCGTCGCTACTATATGGACTATACCGGCACGGGGAATTCGCTCAACGTCCGGCATCCTCGAGTGCTTCAGCTCATCATGGATAGCCTCCGGTACTGGGTCACCTATATGCACGTAGACGGATTTCGATTTGATTTAGCGAGTACATTGGCACGCGAACTGTATGATGTCGATCGGCTCGGAGCGTTCTTTGACATCATCCATCAAGATCCTATTCTCTCGCAGGTGAAGTTGATCGCTGAACCTTGGGATGTGGGAGAAGGCGGCTATCAGGTCGGAAAGTTTCCAGTGCTCTGGAGTGAGTGGAACGGTATCTACCGCGATAACGTCCGCCGGTTTTGGAAAGGCGATGGAGGACTTCTGCCTGATTTTGCCACTCGTCTGAGCGGGAGCAGCGATTTATACGAGGGAGATGGACGGAAAACGTACGCCAGCATCAACTTCATCACGTGCCACGACGGATTTACATTGCATGATTTTGTCAGCTTCGACGACAAACACAACGAGGCCAATGGCGAAAACAACCAGGACGGCACCAATGATAACTACAGCTGGAATTGTGGCGTGGAGGGACCGACCAAGGATCCGGCGATCAATGCGTTACGAGCTCGTCAGAAACGCAACTTCATGGCCACGTTGCTCCTCTCCGCCGGTGTGCCGATGATCTTGGCCGGAGATGAAATCGGCCATACGCAGGACGGCAATAATAACGCGTACTGTCAAGACAATGAGACCACCTGGCTCAAGTGGAATCTCACCGATGAGCAGCGGGACTTTCTTCGCTTCGTCCGTTCGGTGATCAATATCCGACAAACTCAACCGGTGTTTCAGCGTCGGAAATTTTTTCTTGGCCGACCGATTAATGGCGCCGACGTACCGGACATTTCCTGGTTTCAGCCGTCGGGTGAGGAAATGTCCGACGAAGCCTGGAATGCAGGTTTCACGCAATGTCTCGGGGTTCTGCTTCCCGGCGATCTCATCTGCGATGTCGATGAACGTGGAGGACCGATCATCGGGGACTCGATTGTCCTGTTAGTCAATGCGAGCCATCAACCCGTACCATTTACGCTGCCCTCATGCGGTGAAAATCAAGAGTGGGAGCGATTAATTGACACCGCTGCCCCTGAGGTGGCTACCATGAAGTGTAAAAGCGGAGAACAATATGAGAGTAACGGTCGGTCTATCGTGATCCTTCGGTCAACACCGCCTCGAACCGCTGAAACCAACGACATGAAGTTATCGGAAGCAGGGCCCGCTAGGAGGCTCGCCGACGTCACCGCCGTTCGGGTCATTTAATTACAAGGAGATCGCAGAACGAATTCATGGAACACGTGCTAGAGAGCACTCATCCTCAATGCGGAGCACTTGTACAATCTGACGGATCGGTTCGATGGCGGGTCTGGGCTCCGAAGGCTGATCGTGTCGAAGTGGTGCTGATCGACGACAGCACGAGACAGTATCATAGTATGGCCCGTGAGGACGGTGGGTTTTTTAGTTTCGTCAAAGACCATGCCCTGAACGGACAGCGCTATGTGTATCGATTAAACGAAGGTTCTGAATATCCTGATCCCGCATCGCGCTGGCAGCCTGACGGTGTCAATCATCCCTCTGCCGTACTCCGAACAGACGAATTCATCTGGTCCGATGAGACGTGGAACGGAATTCCGCGCGAAGATTTAATGTTCTACGAAATTCACGTCGGCACGTTTACATCCCAAGGTTCATTCGACTCGATTATCCCCCGCTTATCGGCGTTGCGCGAATTGGGAGTCACGGCGTTGGAGATCATGCCCGTTGGGCAATTCTCAGGCACGCGCAACTGGGGCTACGACGGGGTCCATCCTTCAGCCCCGCAACACAGTTATGGCGGACCTCACGGGCTGCAGCGTTTGGTGAACGCGTGCCACGCGCACGGCCTCGCCGTGTTCCTGGATGTGGTCTACAACCATATGGGACCGGAAGGCAGCTATTTCGGAGAATATGGACCGTACTTCTCCGATCGGTACCGGACTCCCTGGGGCTCGGCCGTGAACTATGATGACCGCGGCAGTGACGCGGTCCGTGAATTCGTTCTGGATAATGTCCGCATGTGGATCAGAGAGTATCGCTTTGACGGTCTACGGCTCGACGCCGTGCATGCCATCTATGATTTTGGGGCCCGGCATATTTTGAGAGACATCAAGGAAACGGCGGACGCGGCTGCCCAGGAACTCGGACGTCAAGTCCACATCGTGGCCGAAAGCGATCTCAACGATGTCCGTCTGCTGCGCCCTCCTCGGGAGGGTGGTTATGGGCTCGACGCGCAATGGAGCGACGATTTTCATCATCTCGTGCATGCGACTCTCACCGGTGAGCGACAAGGATATTATGAAGACTATGGGACGACGGGGCAGTTTCCTCAATTGCTGAATAGCACGTTTGTCTTGAACGGATGTTACAGCGCCTATCGGGACCGGCGTCACGGCGGCCCCGATGCGGGTCTACCCGGAGATCGATTCGTGGTGTCCATTCAAAACCATGATCAGGTTGGAAACCGCCCATTCGGCGAACGGCTGAGCACGCTGCTTGCGCCGCCTGCGCAGCGATTGGCGGCAAGCCTGCTGCTTCTTGCGCCGTATCTCCCGATTCTGTTCATGGGGGAGGAGTATGGGGAAGAGCACCCGTTTCATTTTTTTTGTTCGTTCAGCGATCCGAACCTGATCGACGCCGTCCGGAGGGGGCGCCGTCGAGAGTTTGAGGCGTCTCATCACGATGCGCTAGATGTCCCTGATCCCCAAGCCGACACGACGTTTGCGTCCTCACGAATCACCTGGTCGTGGGAATCCGATCGACACAAGTCAGGGCTGCGTCGACTGTACCAAGACCTGTTGCATATGCGCCTCGATTGGCCGGCGCTACGCAATTCTTCACAGCGTTCCGCCCGCCTCCTGCCCGGCGATCAGTCGGGAGCCATTCTGGAGTTGGTTCGAGGAGGATATGCTCCGAGTGCACATGGGATCATACAAGCCTTGTTTAATCTCACTCCCCGGTTACAAACCCTCCCGGTTCGAAATCTCAAAAATATGCTCTGGACGTCGGAAGCAGAGCATTATCATGGCCGGCGACAGACCGACGAGGCCAAGGAAAGTCTATTGGCGTATGAGTGCATGGTCTTCGGGTAAAGCCACTACCAGAGCCGAAACAATCTGAGCCACAGCGGAGTGACCGAACATGAGGGAAATCGCGACGTATCGGGTCCAGCTGTCCAACGGCTTTACGCTCGACCACGCTGCCGCCATTTCCGACTACTTGGCCGAGCTTGGAATCAGCCATCTGTATAGCTCACCTGTGTTACAAGCCGTGAAAGGAAGCACGCACGGCTACGATGTGTTGGATCATAGCCGCTTCAATAGCGAATTGGGCGGAGAGGCGGCATTCACGCGACTCTCCGGTGCGCTTCGTGAGCACAATCTCGGACTCCTTCTGGATTTCGTGCCGAACCACATGGCCATCGGCGGTAGGGACAATCTCTGGTGGTGGGACGTACTCGAAAACGGGCAATCGAGCCGATACGCGCCCTACTTCGATGTGGAGTGGATGGCCCCGGAAAGCAAACTCCACCATCTCGTCATGTTACCGATATTAGGAGACCATTACGGGCGAATTCTTGAGGCAGGCGAGATTCATGTCCAGCGTCGCGACGGGACCTTCACCATCCACTATCACGACCACTCGTTTCCCATCGCTCCGCGATCGCTTCCGTACATCCTGACGCGCGCTGCGTCAGGCGCGCATTCCGATTCTCTCGCATTCTTTGCAGATGCGCTGGAACAGTTGCCGTCGTCTTGGTCTACGGACTGGGCCAGCCTGCAACGCCGTCACCGAGACAAAGGTGTATTGGGAGCACTGTTAACCAGATTTCTCCTGGAGGACAGTGTCGCAGCGGCCGCCGTGGATGGCGTCATCAAAGACATCAACGGAAACTATCAGGCACTGCACGAGCTGCTGGAACGACAGAACTACCGTTTGGCGTTCTGGCGCACTGCAACACAAGATCTTGCGTATCGCCGGTTTTTCGATATCACCACGCTGATCGGTCTGAGGACTGAGCATGATCGCGTGTTCGAGGATATCCATCATCTGGTGTTCCGGTGGTTGACACCGAACGGACCGATCGACGGTATTCGAGTCGATCATCCAGATGGGTTATGGGATCCCGAGCAGTATCTCATTCGCCTGCGCGACCGTGTTCCCAACGGATTGATCGTGGTTGAAAAAATCCTTCTGCCGGGAGAACGATTGAGAGCATCATGGCCTGTGTCCGGCACGACCGGCTATGATTTTATGAACCTGGTCATGGGCCTGTTTATCGATCAGGACAGTGAAGCCCCCTTGACCAGATTTTATGGCGACTTCACGGACGAGACGAGTCGCTATTCCGAAATCCTGCGCGAAAAAAAGCTTCATATTCTGCGGCATGTGTTGGGGAGTGATCTGAACATTCTGACCTCGATGTTACTCAATATCTGTGAACGCCATCCGAATCATCGCGATTATACTCGACAGGATTTGCATGAAGCGCTCAGGGAATTGATGGTGGATTTCCCGGTCTACCGATCGTACATTCGCCCTCGCGCCGGCCGCATCACCGAGGAGGATCGGCACGTGGTCATGCAGGCGTTCCACGGCGTGACGGCCAGGAGGACGGACTTAGGAAGCGACCTGCTGGGCTTCATCCGCGATATTTTACTCCTCAAGATCGTAGGCGATGTCGAGTCAGACTTTGTCACCCGGTTTCAGCAAGTCACCGACCCGGTCATGGCCAAAGGCGCCGAAGACACGGCATTTTATTGCTATGGTCGATTCATTGCGCTCAATGAGGTGGGCGGCAATCCGGAACGCTATGGAGTCACAGTCAACCAATTCCATGCCTGGTGTCAGGACATGCAGCGTGATTGGCCGAAAACAATGCTCAGTACATCGACCCATGATACGAAGCGAAGCGAAGATGTGAGAGCTCGACTCGTCATTCTCTCGGAAATGCCCGATCAATGGATGGAGACGGTATCAGCATGGTCGAAACGTCACGTTCGATATTGGGGGACCCACCCTCCTGACCGTAATTTCGAATACTTCCTCTACCAAACCCTCGTGGGTTCGTGGCCGCTTGAAGAAACACGAGCATTGGCGTACTGCGAGAAGGCAGTGCGCGAAGCAAAGACCCACACATCATGGACCAATCCGCAGACACACTATGAAGACCGCATCAGAACCTTTGTTCGAGCGCTGTATGCTGATGAAGGGTTTATGCAGGAACTCAGTCGTTTCGTTGAAGACTTGAAATTATATGGACAGCAGACTTCGCTGTCCCAGACGTTAATCAAGCTGACCGCCCCAGGCATTCCTGATGTATATCAAGGCACCGAGCTGTGGAGTTTTAGTTTAGTAGATCCGGACAATCGACGACCCGTTGATTATGAGGTGCGACGGAAGTTACTGAACGAATTGCCAGGATTGTCGCCCGAGACGATTTGGCAACGGCGTCAAGAAGGGTTGCCAAAACTCTGGATTATCCGGCAAGCCCTGCGTGTCAGGCATGCGCGGCCGCAGGCGTTTGGTACCCAGGGAACCTATTCCCCGCTGTATGCCCGTGGGGAGAAGTCCGCACATGTTGTATGCTTCCTGCGAGGTGGAGAAGTGCTGACCATTGCTCCTCGCTTATTCTTGAACTTACGGGATGGATGGCATCACACCGTGATCGATCTGCCCGAAGGGCGGTGGCGCCAGGAATTTGATGGCCAGATATTCGACAGCGGACCCTGCCGATTGCAGGATGTATTGCAGACGTTCCCAGTAGGGCTATTGTGCAAGATAGAATAGTCCGACACAGCATTGTAAAAGCCACTATCCTCTAATAGGTACGCACCCATCCATCGTTCTAGGGATTTCGCCAGGATTCTTCTGATCCTGAACCGATTATGATGAAAAAAAATGGACTTTAAAGGAGGGACCTGATTATGCAACGCGTGGATATGATGATTGGGCCCCGAGATTTTGCAACTCTTAAGGCCGAGCAATTCATGCAAGATGTGGTGTCGTACTACCGAGTGGCAGATTCAGCCGATAAGCTGGCTGGAGCGATGACCGAGGGCGGCTTTGGGAGCGTTCCCATTTTAACGGAAGACGGCAAGGTCGAGGGAATAGTCAGTGAGTTCGACTTATTACAGGCCATTTCTGAAGGCAAAGACCTGGCCCACGTGACGGCAGGGGAGATTATGACGAAGGGAAACGTCTCCGTTACCAAGGATACGCCGGCTACAGAGATTATTCAGTTACTACAGAACAGACATCTCATGCGGGTCACCGTCATTGATGCTCACGATAAGCTGGTCGGTATCGTCGCTCGTAGAGACATTCTCTTAGGCTATCTGAGAGCGAGTAGGCCGATATGGACGTTTTGACTGAGTAACCGTATAAGCAACACTGTCACATATTGGAGATACTGAATCACAGGTCCGCATTCGAATCTCAAGCAGTCACCTCCACCCTCTTCATCCACGGCCTCACCCACCCACTCGCCAGTGTCGTTTGAGGACCATATCAAATAGTGCATGTCGGTCATCCCCTAAAGATGAATAGAGCTCTCTCCAAGTAGGGACATGGAGGTCCCTGCCGTCGGCCTTATCCAATCGCGTTCGCCGCGATTATCGATCGGCTATCACTCATGGCCGTTGGTTGCCAAGTTCTATTTGCCACCCGGCGGCATCGCGCTCGGACCAGAAGGACCGGATCCACTCGCCTTGTCTTCTCCCATTGGACCCATACCTTTAGCACCCATACCTTCATCTTTGAAGCGCTCGCGCTTTTCGGCTTTCCGAGGTTCTGATGTTCGAAGCGTCTTCAATTGGTCTTCCACCACTTTTGTGACATCCGGTGAGAGATCGGTTTGTGCGAGACCAGGTTGCAACTGCTCTCTCGTTACGTTGAGCACCACATTGCCCTGTTCCTTATTGACCTTAAAATTACTCCAAGGGAATGCTTTGTATTCACCGGTATCACCGATTGAGATCATGGCATATTCGACTTTCTGCGTTTCGGAATCCTTAATCAGTCGCTCTAATCTCCCAAGCTCCTCTCCTTTTGGATTCATCACTGTATCGCCGATCAAGGCGCTGTCTACGTCTATTTTTTGTCCCCTTGCGACCGGCATGACCGTATAGCGAGACGGGAGATTGCTCGAGTGACCTGGGGTATTCGTGATGTCCGTTTGGCCAGGCTTCGTCGGCGTCTTGGATCTGTCCGACTGCGACTCACTGTTGGCATCAGAACTCTTCTCCGCGTTCGCAATGGGTGCGAATAGCAGACTCATGAGTCCCAGACCCAGAGCGAATTTACTGAGGAACGTCCCATACATGCTCAACATGATTGACTCCTTTCTGTCGGCGGTGAAACCACATTCCTTCTTCCCTACCCATTCGGCTGCTATAGGTCTTGCAGAATTCCGCTAGCAGAAAGCGGAAGCATATTCCTCAATATATATTGAACCGACCGAATCCTAAGACTGGGGATATCCCTTGTGATACGGATGCCGTAGGGTGATGCAATCGCTCGGTCATCCACTCTTCTCATGAGTGTGGATACGTGGGCGATCTTCATTGGACTTCGACGATGTCCAAAACCTAGGGTTTAAGCGAGTGACAAGAAAGTATGAGTCGGCGGGAGAATAAATAAATAGAAGTCCGCGTCACTACATCGAGAGAATACCAAGCGCGTATAGTGCGTATAGCGTGAGAGGGTTGGTTTGAATCGCCTATTCATCGGGAGCATCCTTGGATTGATCATCATCGTGTTGACGGCGTGTGCATCCTCGACGGGAAAAACTGCGGGCCACCATATCGATGACGAAACTCTGACCGCGGCGGTTCACGCCAAGCTAATGACAGACACCTTGTCGAACTTTTCCCGCATCCATGTCGATACAGAACGGAGTGTCGTTTCCCTGAACGGCGTGGTCAGAACCGTGGAACAGAAATCGCGAGCGGAAGAACTCGCGAGGCAGGTGGCCGGCATAAGAAACGTCAACAACCACATACAGATCCAAATCCCTGGCGATTAGTAATCCCTGAACAGGGTCTTTATTCACATATCATTTGCTGGAGGAATTGCACATGCAGGGAACCACCACAACACAATATAAAGATAACGCCGCCATTTCCGCCTGTCAGAGCTGCGCCACCATGTGTAATATGTGTAGCGACGATATGATCGGCATGGAATCCCATGACAATCGGGAGCTCATGGCCCGCTGCATCCGACTCTGTCGGGAATGCGCCGACATCTGCTCGTTATCTGCGAGTTGGATGAGTCGCGCATCACTTCTGTCGAATCACATCTGCCGTGTATGTGTCGAGGTCTGCAATGCCTGTGCAGAGGCGTGTGAGCAACATGCTCCACACCATGAGTTGTGCGGTCCCTGCGCGGCAGAATGCCGCAGATGCGCCGCAGTCTGCTTGGAAATGATAGAAGCCGAAGAAGGGCGCCAGCAGGCGGCTTAGAAACAACCGTTGAAGTAAAGAGAGTCGTACTCCGTGCAGGTTGACCGAGAGAAATTAAGAATTGCGGAAGCTAGGCTAGGGTTTTTCCTCGTAGGCCTTATTTTAGAATTGATATAGAGTGAGATTGCTTCGGCAAGTTGTGATGGAAAAATTGTACAAGCGCAATGGAAACATTGCGAACGAACAGTGGAAGCATCACGATTCTGAAGCAGAAGGCTCGAATCCGAAAGGACTCGGGCCTTTGTTTTGAGTTGAGGTATTTGCTTCGCAGGTCTTTCTAACTCGCAGGCGGCTTCACCATGTCGGCATGATGCAAGGGAATTTGAATCAAGATCGTTGTTCCCCATTCTGCCCGGCTTGTAATCTTCATCGTCCCATCCAATTGTTCGACGCGCTCCCGCATGCTGGTCAGGCCGAGATGGTGCGAACCGTTCACTGTCTCCGGCATGAACCCTTGTCCATCGTCTTTGATGAGGAGCTCAATTGCCTCGGGCAATCCAATGACCGTGACACTCGCCCGCTTCGCCTTGGCATGTTTGTGGATATTGGTGAGACATTCCTGGGTCACACGGTAGAGGCAGATACGAAGGGCCGGGTCAAGAGGCACCGGTCGGAGGACCGCATGGTAGGTGGCTACAATCTTGGTTCTTTCGTTGAAATCAGACACACAGGCCCGCAAGGCGTCATCCAGGGTTACACTCACAGTCTGCTCGGGATGCAAGTCGTGCGAAAGGTCTCGGAGATCCGCCAAGAGGGTGCTCAACATCGTCCGTATGGGAGACAGCTGTCGAGCGGGATTCGTCCACACGCCTGGATATCGCTTGGGTAATAACCCGAGCTCCAGGAGCATGGCAGCGAGTCGTTGACAGTAGTCGTCATGCAGGTCACGCGCAATCCTTCGACGTTCTTCGTCTTGTGCCGTCAAGAGCTTGGCGGCCGTGTACTGCAGTTTCTCCTGACTGTCCTGTACCGCCTGTTCCGCGCGTTCGAGGAATGTGACATCCAGTAGGGCAGATCGAATGTTCGCCTTAGGATGCCCACGCTCCATCATTTTCAAGCTTTCCACATGCATCATCAACGGAAGACCGGTTGACGACACGAGACGAAGCTTACAGGTTTGTGCCGTGCCATTGGCGAGGACGTCACGACAGTGACGCTGCCACAGGTCCAGATCTTGGGGTGCCACGAAGTTCGTAAAGTGTTGCTGCGTCACCAGGTGTCGATGCAGACCGAGCATGGCGCAAAATCGTAAATTGACTTCTTCAATTGCCCCCTCAGATGTGAGCGTTACGTAGCCGGCCGGTGAGAAATCATAGAGCTGGGTGTAATGTTCGCACGCTTCCGCCAACGCTTCTTGAGCCTGGCGGAGCTCCTCATTCTGCATTTCAAGCTGCGCGCGATGGACATGAAGTTGATGGACCAATGTGGGGATATCTTCGGGCCCCAGCGAAGACGGATCGAGCTGGTCGGCAGGTCCGCTCTCAAGACGCCTCTGCACGGATCCGCCGTCCCGACTGCGGACATCTTTTTCTCGTTTGTTTTTTGAGTTCATACAGCCTCCGGCGTCTCTCCATTGGGAGGTGGTGTGAATCTGTCATGGTGCTGGACTTCAGCAGAATCAGGGAGGCTCGGTCCTGAGACGATTCCACAAGATGCATGGCCACCCTCCAGCTGCGGGTTCCATAGAGTAAGGATTCGACTTCCAGTGCCACCTCTTCGAGTCCGGTCTTCTCGACGAACACCTTCTCGAGCGCAGTCCGTAGCCTTGGGTGATTGAACTGACCGCCGAGAATCCGATTGATGGGATGCCGCTCGACCTCATCCCGTTCGCCTTTGAACCACCGGTAAAAGGATTGATTGGCCGTGACCACCCGCAAATTGGTATCCACAATGAGCAACGGTTCTGTAATGGTATCCACGATGCTTTCCGCATAGAGCTGAGCTTTCCGCAAGTCCTCCGTCGCGCATTTGTATGCATGGATGTTCAGATAGGTGAGCACGAGCCCATCGATGATATTCCTCGCGGTGCGATAGGGAACCATCCGCAAGAGGTACCAGTGTCCGTTGGAGGCCTGCACTTCCTGCTCTTTGAACACAAGGGTCCGTAGCACGGTGCGCGCATCGTCCAGTAATCCATCATAGTGCACGGTGGAAACGATGTCCGCGAAGGGCCGCCCGATGTCGGTGCTGATCAGCTTGCTGACTCGCAAGGCCTGCGGTGTGAAGCGCTTGATGCGGAGCTCGTCATCCAGAAAAATGGTGGCAACCTCCGTGGTATTGACGAGGTTCTTCAAGTCATCATTCGCGCTCTCGGCCTCCTCGAACTTGTTTTGCAATTGCGCATTCACGGTGATCAATTCCTCATTCAGCGACTGCAGTTCTTCCTTCGTGGTTTCCAATTCCTCGTTGGTGCTCTGCAGTTTCTCATTCGTCGACTGCAATTCTTCGTTGGCGGATTTGAATTCTTCGTTGGACACCTGCAATTCACGATTTGTTCGATGAAGGCGTTGCCGGGCATATTCCAATTCAAGGATTGCGCGATCACCCTTCCGCGGTGGCAATGCGTCCTGCCGCCCCGCCAACTGTTTCACCGCTTGACTCGATACGGTGTGAAAGACGACCAGAGTAAATCCGTCCAGAGAGGCCGGCATATGGAGCGGCGTCACGGAGAGCGTCACCCGCGACATCTTTCCCGGTGTGCGGAGCCGAATGCCCTTCCGCACCACCGTTCCTCCTTGCTTCTCAGCCATCTGCAAGGCCGTCAGGAGATCTCGCCGCAATTCCAGTCTCGCCATATCGACCAGTTGTTGGTTGGTCAAGCCAGGCGCCGGTTCGAGATACTCGCCTGTTCGGCCATGAATATAGACCACTTGGCCCTGACGATTGACGAACACGGCAGGGGGCGAAAATTGGTCGAGCAACAACGTATGGATAGATTCCACGAGACCGGATGATCGAGGGATCGCCGCCACAGACGAGGATGTTATGCGGTCAGGGGATGGAGGCACCACCCGCATCTCTCTCACCTGGGGCGAGGCGGGACCGGAGACCCGGGAAAATAATCGTGCTTTTTTATCGATAACGGTAAACAAGTTCGTGAATCCGTCGATGGTCTCGGCATTGCCGAGTATCAGTAACCCGTTCGGCTTCAGGGCATAATGAAACATCGGCATGAGCCAGTGCTGCGTCTCGGAGCGCAAATAAATGAGGAAATTGCGGCAGGACAGCAGATCTATTTTCGTGAACGGCGCATCCTTGAGCAGATTGTGCGTGGCGAATGTGATGCAATCGCGAAGCTCGCTCCGCACCCGGTAGTGGCTGTCTTCTCGCGCAAAAAACTGTTTCAGGCGCTCAGGGCTCACATTGTTCGCAATACCCTCGGAGTAGAGGCCAAGCCGTGCCTTGTCGATCGCCTCCGAGTCGATGTCGGTGGCGAACACTTGGATCGTAAACCGTCGCTTCTGCCGGCTCCGGTACTCCTGAAGGAGCATCGCGAGGGAGTAGGCTTCTTCTCCCGTAGAACAGGCAGGCACCCACGCCCGCATCTGGTATCCCTCCGGTGTATCGTTCAATAGCTGCGGAAGTCCCTCTCGCTCTAATGCGTCGTAGAACGGTGCATCTCGAAAAAACGAGGTGACCCCGATGAGGAGTTCGCGAAAGAGGATTTCGACTTCAACCGGATCGGATTGAAGATAGCGCGCGTACGTGGCCAACGTGTCAATCTGATGGAGATTCATACGACGCTCAATGCGTCGAAGGGTGGTGTTGTCTTTATACAGTGAGAAGTCGTTTCCGATGCGATCACGCAAGTACACCAGAATTTTCTCTAGATCGCGTTTGCCGTCGCTATCGAGCGCCTTCCCAGGATAGATGACCTTCCTATTGCGGAAAAAGTTGCACAGCTGCCGTCCCAGTTCCGCGGCAGGGCTCACGAAATCGACAACCCCAAGGGCGATCGCATTTTGTGGCATGCCGGCAAACTTCGCCGACCGCGGCTCCTGGGCCATCGTCAGGCCGGATTCTGCTCTGATCGCCTTGAGCCCCAAAGAGCCGTCCGTGCCGGTTCCCGAGAGGATGATTCCAACCGCCCGGCCTTGCTGGTCCTCGGACAGGGAGGAGAAAAAATAATCGATCGGCAACAAGGGACGGACCCCATCGCCTGCTTCCATCAGGTGAAGCACGGCGTGAAGAATCGCCAAGCGACTGCCGGGCGGAGGAAGATAGATGGTATTGGGTATGAGCGAGAGGCCATCCGTGGCTTCGACGACAGATAAGGGAGTCCAGCGGCGTAAGATGTCAGGCAGCAGGCTGGCATGACCGGCATGCTGATGGGAGACCACGACGAAGGCGGCACCTGGTTCGAGGGGCAGATTCCGGAAGAATTCTTCGAGCGCTTCAATACCGCCGGCAGAGGAGCCGATGCCCACGATAGGGAAGGCTGCGTATTGCGAGGACTCTTTAAAAGGATGTGCTGGTCGAAACTCTGAAGGCGCGGACGGCGCGACAGTGTTCTTTGAAGAACGCCCCTGAATTCGTCTGGCAGGCTTCTTACGTCGAGCCACAATAATTTTTCCTACAGGGTCAGATGGCTACGATAGGCCAGCTACGAGGCTAACGCAACCCCATAATAGGAATGAATTTTCCTCATGCATTCACGTGCCGTATATGCACCCTCAAGATGCCGGTAACCTTCAGGCTTGCCGGCCGCCTTCATAGATGGATGGACCGGCATTGAACTGGAGTCTAGAGAGGCCTGTCTCGATCCTCTTTCGGCAACATCCCTACGAGGGCCACAGCGTGCTGAATGGCTCTGTCCAGGGCTTCAGGCGGCATCTGTCGTTTGACAAAACACGCATGGGCTCCGTGCTGCCTTGCCAACTCCCATATGCCCCGCTGTTCAAGCCTGGTGAGTACAAGAACCGCGACTTGGGGCCTGCGGGCATGAGGCACTAAGTTCATCAATACCTCAAAGCCTGATGGTCCAGGCAAGTCGAGTTCCAATATCACGCAATCAATCCGGTGAGATCGATAGAGCGCAAGACCTGCGGTCCCATCGGCGGCCTCGAGGATCTCATAGTCAGAGGAGCAATTTTTTAATGCCTCGGCATGGAACTCGCGCTCGGCAGCGTTCCCATCAATGATGAGGATTGTTGTGGTAGGAGTTTCGTGCTTCGGAGGCATGGGTCTCTGTGCTCCGCACATGGTAGGGCGATTAGCGGCGATTAGCGGCGATTAGATCAGGGATCAGCACTGGGAGTCAACCTAATTAAAGAGGGTTCTGCAATAGCGAGTCTTGCCTGTGGACTGTGGATATGTGCTGAACATGAATATCCAAGGGCACCACAACGATTCTTCTCGTGCCACACTCCCCTATCGCGCGTGTCCAATTACCGCTGCTGATGACTTTCCCAGCCCCTTCATTCGGAGCCACCCCCTCATTTCCTGCCGTACTGTTTTTATGCCGCACAGATGTTTTTGTTTTGTTTCTGCTTAGGGTTCGACCCAGTAGGCTTTCAAGCTCAGGTAGCATAAAAGTAAAAAAACATTGCGGCAGAGCCATTCCACAATACACGCAAAGGAAAGGAGATCCATCATATCCGTTTTTGAGAAATCGAGAGTGGGAGCGTTCGTGATGATCCAACCGAACGACATGACCTGGAGGTGGTCACATGGAATCTTCTGAAAAATATCAAACAGGAAACCGTCAGGCCTTTATTACAGGAGCCGTACTCGGGGCGGGCATCGCGCTACTCTTGGCTCCAGAGGCAGGCATACAGATACGTCGTCGTCTTCGCGACTATGCGACACGCTCCACAAAGGAACTTGATAAAGCCGTGGATCGTGGGGTCGATAGTTTAAACAATACGATTGATCGAGCCCATGATTTCCTCGACAAGGGACAGGCGTCGCTGGAACGAACCCGTCGCCGGGCCAAGGACGTCGCTGAAGCAGTGGACAGCACGGCAAATATGGAAGCCAGAACGAACTAGCATCATCGTCAGTGAATGGTGTGTACTTCAAATTAAAGGAGGATGATATGAACCGCTTCATCGTCATCAGTATTTTAGGACTCAGCCTTATGGTCTTGCCCGCCTGCGAGTCTATGACCGGAAAAACGGCGGGGCAAAATATCGACGACGCCACGTTGACCGCCTCGGTTCAAACAAAACTCACGGGTGACAAATTGTCGAATTTTTCCCGAATCAATGTCGATACTGATCGAGGTGTCGTCTCCTTGAACGGTGTGGTGAGAACAGAAGAAGAGAAAGCCCGAGCGGAAGAGTTGGCGAAAGAGGTAAGCGGAGTAACCACAGTGAACAACAATTTACAAATCCAATCTGTGTCAATAAATCCTGACCGGTAACGATGAGCTGAGCAGGCTTCATGGGGTCGCTGTGGGATCGAAGGGGATGGCCTAGACGATCAACTTTGATTTCCGTTGCATTCACATGATCCAGGAGAAGAATGACGGTGCACCAAGATCGTGATGCGCCGTGATCATTCATCGCCGATAACCGCAGCGACAGCGACTGCACACAGTTGTGCAGTAAAGAGCGGTGTCCCCCCTACTGCGCTTTCAGTGAACAAGACCTGCCATATGTAGATCTAGGGATATTCCTAGGCGACAAATACCTGTGATTCGAAGATAAAAGCAAAGTAAATCTGTGAGATTGCGCCACCCTTTGGTTGGGCTGAGAGTGCCCGAGGTCATTTCCAATAATCCCAACACCAAGGCAGCGGTCAATCTCGCCTAGACGATGTGGTCTCTCATTTCTCGGGCTCAATCTCTCGGAATCTCATTCATACGGGCGGGAGGCTTATACGCAACTCTTGAGACCGACAGGCACACCATCATCAAACGTGAGCATACAAAGGAGTAGACACATGGGACAACAACGAAGAATAAAACGAAATGCGCAACAGCACGAAGAGAATGGTCAGAAAGAAGAGGCACCGTTCGAAACTCAATCCATAATGGGGAACGATCCAACGAAGATCGCTTCATTGGCATACGGACTGTATGAACAACGGGGGCGAGCGGATGGACACGATCTAGAGGATTGGTTTGAAGCAGAACAACGAATCGCCGGCCGTGGCGGAGATCGAGGGTTTTAAAATAGGAGGCATTCAGCCCCTGTCCCGTTGTCCAGTCTTCCAACGCGACTGAGGATGAGTCCTACGAAGTCTCAATCAAGTCGTCCAACTTTTTCATCGTGAGCGTCACGATTTGAGTTGTCTGTCTCTCTATGTGGCCTGAGAGAGTAAACCCCTGTTCAATGAGGATGCCGCTGAGCGAAAGCCGAAATGCGGTCAACGGTCCAAAGTCTGGATTCGGGACTTCTGAGTGATGGACGACATCAATCGTCAGTGAAATACTGTTACTCTCTCCCAACTTATACTTCCCTTTGTAATAGTAGGAAGCATCCCCGCCGTATATCGTGTTACCTGAGAAAATAGCCACACCCTTGCCCACCACTAAATTGTTTACGGCAAATACCGCAGAAAAAATTCCTGAAATCATAGGATTTCTTTGGATGACGACGAGATCAGCGCTGAACATCCACCGCCTTTCTCACACGCATGGGCGGTCATGGCATTCGAAGGATTAGGAAGCAGAGGTCTTAATCACTGGGGTGATCGCTTTGATCATGCGCTTGAGCGTTTCCCCCAGTGAAGCCAACGACGAGCCTTTGACGATAAATTCATTGACCCCTAGTGCCCGGACCTCCCGCTCCGTCTCTGGACTGTTGTCCCCTGTGAGGACGATCACCGGTTGTTTCAGATCCACCCTGCGGATCTGTTTCAACACTTCGATCCCGTCCATCTCCGGCATTTTTACATCGAGCACAATGACATCGGGGTGTTCTCGGCGAAACAACTGTAAACCCATCCGCCCATTGTCCGCGAGGAGCGCCTGATGGCCCATACGCGTGAGGAGCAGGTCAGTGACCATTCGAACGTTTGCCTCATCGTCGATCACCAGAACTTTCGCCATTACCGCATCCCTATGGGCGTCAATACCCCTCCGGAAGTACCGTTCTCATCCTGAGCGGGATCCAACGGATTGTCACGTGGGCATGCCCCAACAACTCTCTTACGATGGATGGTTAGGTACAGAATGGGCACCCATTCACTTCTTAGTACTCTGCACTTGTTTGATCGTTGTGGCCGTCCCCATATCGGAGGCTTCGACACGCACGTGATCCCCTTCCATAAACTGACAATTTTCCCCGCCTACAATAAAAGCGGATCCTTTGGCCACATCTTCGTTGGCTTTGGGATCAGTTGTACCAACTCTTTCTTTCAAGGTACTGGGATCCTTGGACAAGGCCCCAACTTTTTCTTGTGCGCTCCCTTCATGCAGTTGTTGCATCATCTCTTGTTCCGATAATACCTTGCCTCCAGTACTCGCTCGTTGCTCCATGAAGGGCGTTGGTGGAATTTCCTGGTGCTCTTGCGCGCTTTCTTGTCCGGTCGAAACCTTCGTGCCCTGACCGGACCCACACACTCTATTGGTATCCTTCGTCACTCGCAGGCTGATCTCTTGGCCTTGTGTACCATGGATCGAAAAGAGCTCACCTTCGATCCTCGTGATTGTTCCCTCCACAATATCGGGCCCTCCCAGAATCACATTCGAGGATTGGCTTTCTGATTTGAGCCCTAAGCCCTGTTGACCTGGTTCATCGGTTGCTTCGCCTTTCGCCGTACCATCGCCGGCAAACACGACAGCATGACTGACAACCAAGACAGAGAAGATGAAGACGAACAGCATGGTCTGGATATGCCGTCCTGCATACCCCATCCAGGCAATCTTACTGAGGAAATCCCCATACATCCTTCGCATGGTGTGCTCCTTGTATAAGCAATACATCCCCTTTTACCAATCGACATTTTTCCATACATATCTTGAATTGGCCGAATCCAGAACTGGGAACATCCCTTGTAAGACACCCTAGTATCCGGAATTGCCGTCGCCGGAGCGCTGGATTTCGAATCTAACTTCCCCATTCCCTACTGGCTGATGACTGATTATTAATGAGAGCACAGTAGCCAGGTTTCCAGGAGCATCGCTAGGCAAGAAACGTCTTATAATGGCGGCAGAGTGATGCCATGAGCGATTGCGCACACTCTTTTCGACTGTCAACACGATTTCGAGATGATCCTCATATGAAAACGTAAGGAAAGGAGCAGCCATGCGACGATGCAGGTGGAATTGGGAATTGTTGCTCACTCTGCTGCTGTTCACCGCCGGTTGTGCATCGACATTGCCGCCTCCCACGAGTACCTACTCCTTCGATCGCCGGTGTCTCTCTGTTTCGTCTGAATTGCACCGTGTACCTGTGAGCCGGGGTGAGCAGAAGCAAGCCGGAAGCGAATCTGTTGAGAAGGAGACGGCCGGCACACTCTATTCCTCCACCGCGATCCACATCGCCGATGTGACGGAGCTGCTTCCGCTATTGAATCGCATGGCGAGACTGGAGGTCGCCCAGGCAGGGCACATTGATGTCGAACCAGTCAGACGGAAGTTGATCACGAGATTACAGTTGGCTACGCTGGAAGTATCGGGCCTCGTCGCCGAAATCGAATGCGAAGTGCAGCGAGCCGACGAGGTTCAGGATCGCCTGAAGGACGTCCAAACCACTCGCATGAGCTTCCAGACCACTCTCGGGGTCATTTTTGGCGGATTAGCAAACATCCTCGCCGGTGGCCTCGGGATGGCCGTAGGGGGAGATGCGGGCCATATCGCATCAGTCAGTGCCGGGGCATTAGAAGTCCTCTTCGGGACGTCTGCCAACTTTACGAAGGTACGCCAGGACTTTAGCCATCCTCACAATCATCTGGCGCCTGTATGGGGAAATTCCCCCCCCTTGGAGTTTTTTTCTCCGCGGGTGTGGCGATTTCTTACCGAACCAGGCAGCCGGGAGCTTGGCGGACACAGCTTGAGAGACGTCATGCTGCAGACGTGGCAGGAGGAAGGAAAGCTTGGCGAGTCGGGATCCCTTCGTGAGAAGGAACGGAAAGAATTGCTGTTCGGAGCCGGCGGTATCTATGACAATGAACAGCTCCATGTGCGCGAAACCATGCTGCGCCAACTCGAATCCAGCATCCAGCTCATGCATCAGGAACTCGAAACGCTGCTTCGGGAGGTCATACTGCGCCAGGCTGTAGAAGAGGAATCAGAAGGGGCCTGAATTCAGATACTGAAGAGGAGAATACCCATGGACTATATCAGCATTGTCGATGTTCCGCCGTTAAAGTTCATTTTGCTCTCGATGCTCCAAACCGGGACGCTTTTTGCGGGCATCTTACTCGGACTCAAGCTGGTGGGGCGACGTGTGTTTGGAGAGAAAGGACCCCAGGATCTCGTGATTCTAGTGCTGATCGGAGAAGCCTCCAATTTGGGCTTAAGCCATCAGGAGGCAGGTTATTGGGGAAGCGCAGCGAGCGTGATATGTATTTTGCTTTTAGGTTTTCTCTGCGAGAAGGTCAAATTCATCCGGCGATTTCTCGAAGGCCGACCCATTTTTCTGTATGAACATGGGACGCTCAACAAGACGCTCATGGAAGAACAAATGGTGGATGAAGCAGACTTGGAGCTTGCCGCGAGGGAATATGGGCTGGCTTCGTATCACGACTTCAGCACCATGGTGCTGGAAGGAGATGGCGCGGTGACTGGCGTCGTGCGCCCACATCCCCTCACGATACCGAAACAATCATAGGGCGCTCGATAAATCATTCGATGTTCGTCATCATGGGGCGCTCCTCATCCCGGCGAGTTCATTTCGATGCTCTTGAACCATCCGGCAATAGAACAGATCCGCCAGTGGTTGTAAGTTGACACAGTCTGCCTCGTTATAGGCGATCAATCGCTCTCTCGCATCCTCATCCCGACGGTGCCGCCATCGATTCCACAGCCGGCACGCATCGGTGCCACTTATGCCCCACAAATCTGCGCGACGTGGGATGCCCACCTGAAGCTCAATGGCTTTGAGACCGCCGCGATAGCCGAGCTGCCGACCGAGCGAGCAGAGATCAATATGGGGCTGGTCCAGAGCGAGTCCTTGAATATGTGCGAGGAGGACGGGAACATCGAACGACGTGCCATGATTCGATCGTACTGATTCAGCTCGTCACAGAGTCGCTGTCGAGTCAGTGACTCTCCCTCGACCAGTGAGGTGAAGCCACCATGTCCATAGAGTCCCACGACGGTGATGTTGCCAAATGAATTGGTTTCAATGTCGAGGTACACGGCCCGAGGGCGGAGCCATTCGTATAACCGCCATTGATCGCACGGACGCAGATGGATCCCGAAATAGCGAGCATCCTCCTGATCTCGATGTGCCATGGCTCGCATGAGGGCCGCATCGTAATAAGCTTTTCGATTGAGACCAATGCCGGGGATGGAGGGTGAAGAGAGAAAATCCTTCCAGGTGCCAATGCCCGATTTCCACAACCGCCGCTCGGTTCCTCGACCAACTCCCGGCAGGAAGCAAAACGAGGATTCAATCATTGGGGAGACAGCCTCAGAAGTTCTAGTAGAAGTGCCAAACTGGTCAATGGAACGTGTGAGAAGCATCTCGGGAAAATTGTACCGTCCTTCCTGTGGCATCTCAACCAGTGCGGCGCCGGTATTTGAGACACCTCTGAGTGCTTCCTCGAGAGAGTGTAATGCCTGATCCTCACTTTGCACCGTGACCGCGAGCGTCAATGACGGCAAGATTAAGTTCCTGTAAAAATGTGTCCCGGCTATTCCATCCTGGAACAAGCATGCTGCCTCTCTGTACTGTTGTTTCTGTAGGCAGTCGCCTGCATCCTGTATCCTCCGAGAAACACACTGTTTGCCTCAACGAACTCTTGCAATCACCTACAGTCTTTATCAACCCCGCCATCAATCTTTTTATCGTTTCATCTCATATTGCTGAGTTTTTGTTCTGATGCTCCCCTTCTCTTTCGGCGGCATACGCATTGCTACCCCTGCATCAAAATAAATGGGTTTCCTCCTCAACCTCTTTTCGAGGTCAGTAGGCAATTCGATATCGAATCTTGCAATGGAAGTCATTGGCTTCTCCTGAACTCGTGTGTCTGCTGCAAGGAATGGACAAGGAGATATTCTGTGAACTGGATAAAAGTCATCGCAGGTGTTCTGATGTTATGGTCGAGTACGGTGTGGGGTGCCACGTTGACATGGAATGCCAATGGTGAACCAGACCTGGCAGGATACCGCGTCTATCAATGCAGTCTCCTGCCGTGCACCCCATCATCCGGGCAGGCCTCGCTTCTTGTCACATTGGGAAAGGCGACAAGTTTCAATGTCGGAACGCCTACAGCCACTCAGCACTTCTTCATCACGGCTTATGATGCATTCAATAATGAGTCGTTCAGTAGCGATCTCGTGACCTTCACTCCTGGCGGGATTGGCACGATAACAATGGCAGTGGCCGGCGCCCCGAACCTCCCGCTCCATGGAACCACGACCCGGGTGACAGTCGGGATCAATGGCCAGATGCCCACGCTCGTGCAATTATCACGAGATGGTCAGCCGCCCTTTGCGACGTGGCCCTCGGGAACGTTTTTTACCTTGGCGCCGGATGGCCGATCGCTCACAGGGAATTGGTGCATCACAAGTTCTTGTTGGGGGGGAGTTGCAGGTTCCCATGTGCTCACTGTCAAGGCGACCTATGCGAATGGCACGACCGACACCGAAACGGTCACAGTCAATGTGACTGAAACCGGGCTATCTCTGGCAGTCGCCGGCGCCCCGAACCTCCCGCTCCATGGAACCTCGACGTCGGTGACGGTAGGGCTCATCGGCGCGACCCCCACGCTCGTGCAGTTATCACGAGATGGCCAGCCGCCCTTCGCGACCTGGCCCTCGGGAACGTTTTTTACCTTGGCACCGGATGGCCGATCGCTCACAGGGAATTGGTGCATCACAAGTTCTTGTTGGGGGGGAGTTGCAGGTTCCCATGTGCTCACTGTCAAGGCGACCTATGCGAATGGCACGACCGACACCGA
>CBDDRB010000003.1:0-47101 GCA_965232965.1 uncultured bacterium | reverse complement strand
AAGGGTTAGGCTGTTCGCCTATTAAAGCGGTACGAGAGTTGGGTTCAGAACGTCGTGAGACAGTTCGGTCCCTATCTGTTGTGGGCGGAGGAGAGTTGAGAGGGGCTTTCACTAGTACGAGAGGACTGTGAAGGACGGACCTCTGGTTTGCCGGTTGTCGCGCCAGCGGCAGTGCCGGGTAGCTATGTCCGGTAGCGATAATCGCTGAAAGCATCTAAGCGAGAAGCGTGCCTCAAGATAAGCTCTCCCGGGGCGCAAGCCCCCTAAAGACCACTTGTAGACTACGAGTTTGATAGGCTGGGTGTGGAAGGCCCGTGAGGGCTGCAGCTGACCAGTACTAATCGGTCGTGCGGTTTAACATCATCATCTTTGCTCCTGATAGACATGGTCTTCGACGAGCCTCTCTGAGGCTCGTCGATAGTTTCGGGTTCCGTGTTTCGAGTTCCGAGTTTAACTCTCTCATCCGAACAACTCGTAACCCGCAACTCGAAACTCGAGACTCTTGTTCAGTTGAAGAATGTTCCCGGTGGCCTTGCCGGAGGGGCCACACCCGTTCCCATCCCGAACACGGAAGTTAAGCCCTCCAAGGCCGATGATACTGCTGCTGTGAGGCAGTGGGAAAGTAGGACGCTGCCGGGTTACAACAAAGGGCCTGCTGGTCGAAAGATCAGCGGGCCTTTTCTTTTTGGTCCGCCGCTGCCGATTACATTCCAGGAAGAAAGTCAGTGGGCAGGAAGATGTTGCGGGTCCTGTCACCGATCGCCGCTCGTCCTCGCACCCCGCCCGGTGTAGGGACCCCGCTGCGGGCGAGCGGTCGATCGGCGCCACCCGCAAAGAAGATGGATTCACCCGTCCGCTAAGGAACAGACACGCGCTGCAATCGCTTATAGATTGCAGCGCTCTCGTGGCGACATTCGCATCACTGATCACATTTTATTGGACCGCGTCTGTTCGGCAAGTCCGGTATCCCGAAACTCCGCGATTCGCCCACCATCCGGCTAGACAACATCCTTCAGCTAAGAGGGAGAGATAGAGCGCTGGAATCGCCTTGTGGGTTCCAACGCTCAAAGCCGATATTGCGCATTTGGTTGAAGTTAAGGCAAGAGGTCAATCAGAACGAATGGCTGCCAAGGATCAAAATTCAGGATTGCAAATTGAGGGCACAGGCGGTCATATTTCATCGATTTTCGTCGCTCATCGATCCCCTTCGGGGGCTATTGATCCAGCGAGCCAGTTTGTCAAACCAAACGAGCTTCGCTTCGTAAAACGGGGAACCAACCAGACGGCCGTTCGGCGCGTACACGCAGACGATGCGCACGCCACCGCATTCGGCAGCGATCATCCTCGCCTCAGCCAGCGGTTCATCGTCACGAGTTTCAGTCCGCGCCTGTCGTCGCGGCTCTCCGAAATTTGTGATCACGCCGCCGATGCCACACCGACTCGCGATTGCCACGCCGTTCCATCGACCTTCTCCATGATGCACGAGTTCGTATCCGACCTGCTTGAATGTTGTGACGGGCGCGTCCGTGTCCGTCAGCTTCGTTTCCTGAATCAGCAGCACGTCCGGCTTCGCCCGATCCAGTCACCACATGGCCTTTTCCAGGCGAGCCTTCAGCGAGTTGACATTCCAGGTGGCAATCCGCATGCCTACAGATTATCCCATCTCGGCCGAGTCTTCGCATCATGGAAGATTACGCGAGTAAGGCGTAAACCGGAGTGAACCAAGAGTCTCACTAAATTCGCCACAGAACAATCGTTTAAACTAATGTCGATTTTCCGAATGCGATTCGACTAAGAGATATGAACCGTATCTGGTCGGGCAAACTTCGTAAATTCGGCATGAACAGAATAACCAGTCAACACTTGCTCAGTCTTCACTTATAGAAAGGAGAGATAGTCATGGGAACGAATACCATTCGGCTCCATCGCGTGTTTCGTGCGACACCAGAGAGGATTTATCGGGCGTTTCTTGATGCGGACGCCATGGTGAAATGGCTGCCGCCAAATGGATTTACGGGCAAAGTGCATCACATGGATATCAAAGTCGGCGGCACCTTCAAAATGTCGTTTACCAATTTCACCACAGGCAAGAGCCACTCGTTTGGCGGTCAGTATCTCGAACTCGTGCTGCATGAACGGATTCGTTACACAGACAACTTCGACGATCCGAACCTGCCGGGAGAAATTCGCGTGACAGTTACGTTGAAGAAAGTATCTTGTGGAACGGAACTGAACGTTGTGCAAGAAGGGGTGCCCGACGTGATTCCCGCTGAAGCATGCTATCTCGGCTGGCAAGAATCGCTGATCCTTCTTGGGAAACTCGTCGAAGCGGAGATCCCAGACTAGGCAATCGTGCTATGCTGCACGCGGCCTGCAGCAGACTTAATAGTTCGGCAAAAATCATCATGTATCCTTTTGGTCACATTGATTTAAGAGCCTGCGATTTATGGGTATAGGAAGGAGGGTCAGGTCTTGCGTCGCCACATCAAGCCGCTGGGCACGCAGATCACGGATTGAAATCGGCGATCACGCTTGCTGTAGTATAGCGTCATGGCAAGCGGCAGGTTACTGGCATGAAAGACGAAGCTCAAGCAGTGCCGGAGTGCTCGGTCTTTGTGGGCGTCAGTCTCGACGGATTCATCGCGCGGCCGAACGGCGATTTGGACTGGTTGATGGGTGAGGGCGGTGGCGACAGCGCAGAGTATGGCTATAACGATTTCATTGCCGGCATCGACGCGATCGTCATGGGTCGGAGGACATTTGAGAAAGTTTTAACGTTCGACAAATGGTACTACGATAAGAAACAAGTCGTGGTCTTGAGCAATCGCTCCCTTGATCTCTCCCTCGCTCAGGCCCGCGGGGGCATTGTTGAGACAATGGCCGGATCTCCAGCAGAGATTGTCTCCAAGCTGGGTGCTTCCGGCGCCCGCCATCTTTACGTGGACGGTGGAATCACCATCCAACAATTTTTGCGCGCAGGACTTATCCACCGTCTGATCATCAGTCGTCTGCCCATCCTCATCGGAGAGGGCATCCCGCTTTTCGGTTCGCTTCCTCGCGACATACACCTCAGTCATATCGCAACGCGCACGTTTCCCGGAGGCATGGTCCAAAGCGAATACCATGTTGTGACATGAGCCGGAAGAACTTCCAGGGTGCCAGGACATTCTTTTTTTTGAACTGGCTAAGATGAATCGGCAGTTCAAACGAAGCTGGACATGTTCCAATGCAGACTGACGAGACGGTGCGATGGAGTGCCTATCCCTCATGGGCGCACTTTACCTGGCTCTACTGTTTCAGCCTGGTGGCTGGCGGTCGCTGCCTGCTGAATCTGTGGTGGGGGATGAGCGGATGGGAGCTTTGGCTGGGCGGTGCAACGGCGTTACTGCTGTGCGTCGCCGTGCTGCGCCGGTGGGCGCAGTATTGGATCACGTCGCGGCACGTGATCGTGAAGAACGGGTATACGGGCCGAGATCTCCAGGTGCTGGCGTTGGATGACATTGCCGATGTGACAGTCAGTCAGGGACCTATCGCGCAATTCTTCGACATCGGGACTGTCTTGGTAACATCTGTTAGCGGAGACAGTGTCCTCTCGCTACGAGGGGTTCGCGAACCGGACGTTATTAAGACTCGCATCGACGCGCTCAGGACATGAAGAGGCACGGGGGAAAGCCAGTGAAAGCCAGCAAGCTTTTCCTTTGTGCTACAAGTTGAGAGATACAAGGAACCGTTTTCTATCGGTGCACACAGTACTTGCCATCCCGCTCTTGACGGGCAGCATTCGATGGCTAATCCGGTGCCCGACCCTTTTCCCCAAATCGGCTTACAACATATTCTTTGCGAGCAGGATTGCTCCCAGGACGCCGGCATAGCGGCCCAGTTGTGGGGGGACAATATATCTGTTCACCTCTTCATGAAACTGCGGCTTGGCAATGTACCCGTTGAGGAGCTTCGAAACGCCGTGGCGGACCATGGGAAATAGTGCTTGTTGTTGCATGAGGCCGCCGCCAAGGATGATGCGCTGTGGTGACAACGTACAAACGAAAGTCGAGAGGGCAAGGGCCAAATAGTGAGCTTCCAAGTGCCATGCGGGATGATCCACCGGTAAATCTTCCGCCCGAATTCCCCATCGCTGCAAGATTGCGGGGCCGGCCGCCAAACCTTCCAGGCAATCACCATGAGAAGGGCAACTGCCTGTAAAGGGGTCGTCTTTCCAATCGTGAGGCACGCGGATATGTCCCATTTCCGGGTGCATCAATCCATGGATGACACGACCTCCTATTACTGCGCCACCTCCAATGCCCGTGCCCACGGTGATATAGAGACTATCTTCAACGTCTCGCGCAGCGCCCCACCGGGCTTCAGCAAGAGCTGCGGCATTCACATCCGTATCGAAAGCCACGGGAATGGCAAGCGCTCTTGCTATCGCCCCGACAATGTCATAATCGCGCCATTCGAGCTTTGGTGTCGTGGTGATGTGACCGTACGTTCGTGATCCGGGGTCCAAGTCAATCGGTCCGAACGAAGCTATGCCGACCGCGGATAAATTCGTTCCGGCTTGCTCGCGAAAGAACTCTATCGACTGGCGGACGCAGTCATCCGGTTGTGCTGTGGGAAATGAAACGACTGTAACGTCTTCCGGGCTTGTCCCTACGCCGCAAACGAATTTCGTTCCCCCCGCCTCAATCCCACCAAGCATGGTCGTGCCCCAGGTGCGCTCTGATTCGTTGTAGTCTGTCGTAGTCTATAGATTGCTACGGGTGCAGAAAAAGGGACATTCTGAGCTAGCCCCACTTGCAACCACACTCTCCGGTTGATGGAATGAATACACAGGTCGGCCCATGAAGTTGATCCCCGTTGATTCTTCTAGCGTGCGCAATGTCGGCTACGAAGAGGAACGGAGTATTCTATTCGTTCAATTCATTGACGGACGGGTGTACGAATATTTCAACGTGCCCATGGGCGACTTTATCGATCTGCTGCATGCGAAATCCATTGGCTGGTTTGTAAACAAGCGAATCAAGCCCTATTACGATTATCGAAAGCATAAAGCTGCATCTTGATCTTCTCAATCCGTGAAAACGAAACCTGTCATTGAATAGAAGACTATCAAGATCTACATCGCGTTGCAGAATGCCGATGATCGTGGCTTATTGCAGGAATAAAATGGTGTCAGGGAACAGTCCTCTTCTAGATGACGACCCTAGTTCTCATCTCCAAGTCCGTAAGCACTGATTCAGTTGGGGCTGCAGAAACGTACACGTGTCGAAAAATCTCCTTGTGTTTGAGTTCGTTCTGGACACTACAGTGTCAGGAATGGTCCTGACACCATTTCCAGTCTATTGACCTTGTGCGCTCTTCTGAATAGCCGACTTCCGAAATCTGTCTAGGGCGTCTCGCTGCACGATATCTTCTCGGTGTTTGGTAATCATCGCACGAGCGTCGAGCATATACGGTTGTCGAAAGCCTTGCTGAAAGAGGAACTGGCAAGCCATATTATCGCGCTTGCTTAAAGCCTTTCTTGAGAAAGGAATGATTAACCCATGGCAGATATTGGCCTACTGTTGGATTGCGTGGGGTAGGGTCGAAGGGAATGATGCGATACCTGTTGTCTTGTTTGTGCCAGCCGATGTCGCCACATCGGCCGGCGTCTCCCATGAACAACCAGAGAATGCCTTAGATTGATGACAAAATCTGAAACTCAGCTCTTTTCGTGCGTCACTTCGGATCAGACGGCTGTTCAGTGCTCGGCTTGGACTTCATCGCAGCTTCGTATTCTTCAGCCGAGATCTCTTTAACCTCTGAGGACTGCAACGTCACCGTACTTCCTGTTTTCTCGTCCTTGATCTTTACCGCTCCTGCTCTACCGGCGTCGCCCACCTTCGTCGTGTAATACGATTTGCCGGATGACGGATCGGTCACCCGATAATAGTTGGTACAGCCAGCTATCATCACGGTCAATCCCCCGAGTATCAAACCTGTGAGAAGAAATTTGCGCATAGGCCCTCCTGCTTTTAGTGAGTTGAAATCCAATCCGGAATGGCATCGCCCGTCCGACAAAATGAATGCAAGTGAAACGGGCTGACTACTGTGGCATCGCCTTTCCGGGGCGTAAGTGTACAGAGTATGTCAAGTCTTGTCTATTCGGATATGGCAGCACCCAAGTCGCCATGTGTGGGTCAGGAAATGCATGGAATGTGTTGCCTGCGTCATGAAAAATTCATCGGAGAGGCGAGCCATTACTGCGGCGTCACCATGCTCAGCGGCCGTGCGCTGTGGTCAAGCTCTTTCGAGGCCCGCTGTTCCTCAACGAGTTTATACGCGTAGTAGTATTTGTAGATGTTGGCCACATAGGTAACGGTTTCCTCACCGATTCGTTGTGCGGCGATGATCTCGACGTTGTTGAACCAGACGTTCGGATTGAGTCCCCGCTGCTTCGCTTCTTTCTGGAGTTTCAATACCCGAGCCGGTCCGGCGTTATAGGCGGCGAACGAAAACAGGATCTTGTTTCGCTCGTCCATCGGCTGGCTTTCAAAAAATTGATCCCGAACTAATCGGATGTACTTGATGCCGGCATGGATGTTCGGTTCGATCTCGGTAATGTCGCCGGTCTTCATCTCCTTCCCAGTAGCGGGCATCAGCTGCATGACTCCGATCGCGCCGACAATGCTTCTGGCATTCTGATCGAGCAGGGACTCCTGGTAGCCTTGGGCGATCATCAACAAATAGTCCATGTCATACTGGGATCCATATTTGCGAAAGAATTCGACCGTCTTCTGGAATTTCTTGATCTCGCTGCCTGACGTGGACTGTTTCACGATCCGCAGATTGCCGTCACCGCCGTATTTTTTCACCAGCGACTTTCCGAAATCCGATTTTCGGCCATAATTCTTGGCGAACTCTGCGATCTCCGCCTTCAACTTTGGGCTATCCTTACGGATCATCCACGCCAAATCGCCTCCAGCATGGACGACGACCCCTTTGTGCGGCTTGAGCTTGTTGAACACTCTGGCCCAGAGGAGTGCCTGATACCGATCGACTACGATAATGCCGAGTAGTCCGGCATTGACCATTTCCAGCAGGTCGTCATCTTGCAGATCCTCCGGTGCGGCCTTGAGAATCACCGGCGGTTTGTGCTCTTCAGCGAAACGCTCGTTGAGATGTTCCAGGTGAGTCCAGTAACTCGATGACTTACGGACAAATACTTCCTTACCTGAGAGATCGTCCACGGAGGCTAATTCGGGCGAGGCGGGTCCTGTCACGGCGATTTCCTTGACTCCACGGAAAAAAGGCTCGCCGAAATCGACGGTTTCGAGACGTTCCGGTGTGACGGTCAAGATGCCAGCCGCGATATCACCGCGTCCCTCCAACAGTCCGGAGATCAGTTGGTCGCGCGATGTCGGGATAAAGACGACGTGGGTGAGAATGTGCTTGCCCTTTGTCTTGTGCCGACTGTTGATTCCTTCCTGGAAGGCCTTGAGGAGTTCGTATTCTGCGCCGGTTTGCCTGGCGCCGTTCAACCAGTACGAGGTACGTGATGGTGCGACCAGCGCGCGAATGACGCGACGCTCGATCATTCCGTCGAGATCTCCCGTCCATGGCTTAAACATCGAGGATTCGGTCAGTGTATGTTGACTCGATAGCGGTTGATCCTGGGCAAATACCGGTAGAGCCAGCGAGTTGGACAGACATACGATGCTGAGGAGCAGGTGCTTCATGAGCCTTACCCTGTGGAGATGGCTGTCGGATGGCCTGGAATATTGAGCGGGGCAAGGCTAACACTCGTGGGTTTCTGTGGTCAAGGACTGGACAGTTCCTCCCATGATGCCCCCAATCCATTCCGGCTGCCGATTCTTTTCACCGTGCCATTCTTGATGGATGAACAGAGTTGGGAGTTTTATTGACACATGATGGGTAGAGGTACAGTGTTCTTTGTATTGCGGGCAGATGGAGAAGATATGTTGTCAACTCGCGCCCGGACCGCATCATTGCCATATCGATAGGAGGGTGAACGATCCGTGAAGAAAGAATATTGGCTTTATGGATTAGCCGTTGTGACTGGAATTCTGGTGTGGGTTGTCGTGTCTAATGCTACCGGCAGGAGAGAGGCGTGGGACTCTCAATGGTATTTCCTCGTTAGCGTTCCGGTGGTCTGTGTCGTATCCGCTGTGCTCGGTTTTGTTGAGCCGAGCAAGCCGTGGCGCTGGGGAATCGCGCCGCTTGTCGGCCAGTTTTCCTGGATGCTGTGCACGCAAGGGCCGGGTAATCTCTTGCCGCTTGGGGTTGTAGTGTTCGGTGTGCTTTCTGTGCCGTCAATACTTACGGCGCAGATTGGCGCATCGCTTGGAAGGAAGCGTGCACAATAGCATGAACTTCCGTGCAGTGATCTGGCTCGTCGCTGCCTTCGGGATCGGCTTCTTCGCCATTGGGCTTCCCTATTGGCAGATCCCATACTCGAAGGTATCGCTGCCGAGCACCTTGTATGGGACTGGTTTGATCGTGGTCGGTGTGCTTGCCGCTGCTGCTCGGGCAGTTGGTAAAGCCCGCCTCTTGGGGGTCATTCTTGGGGTCGGTGCTGCCGTTCCCGCTCCAATCCTCGCGCGGATCGCTGTCGATACTGCGAAGGATCCAACCTCACACAACCTGTGGCCGTTCGAGCTGATCATTGCAGCGGTGATCGGCATACTGGTTTCTGCGGCAGGAGCCTTGGTTGGGAGCATGCCTGCTGTCTTCTCTCGACATAAGGGTGCAGCGTAACCCGCGTTGGAGTGAGTTGCCTACACGTCGAAGAGCAGGATCACAGACTGAGGACTTGCTGCAATGACAGGTGCTTTGCTTTTGAGAAGCCTTTATGGTCCGCTCTGTGGTATCAGTTTCCCCTATGCTCCCTCCCATTCCTCCAGGCTGGCGAACTTTGCTGAAGAAAGAGACGCGTAAGCCGTATTATCGCGCGCTTGACGAGTTTCTTGAAAAAGAACGAGCCGATGGGTACACGATACTGCCCACTCGCAAAGACATCTTCAACGCGTTCGCGTCAACATCATATGATCAGGTCAGGGTACTGCTGCTCGGTCAGGATCCGTATCCAACTCCCGGTCATGCCCATGGCCTATGTTTCTCGGTAGAGCCTACCGTTCGGCCCCTCCCTTTTTCGCTACGAAACATCTTTCGAGAGCTCCATGTAGATATCGGAAGTCCGATTCCTAATAATGGCTATCTGGAACCTTGGGCCAGACAGGGTATGCTCATGCTCAACACGGTCCTCACGGTTCGAGCGCATACGGCGAATTCGCACCATGGCCGTGGGTGGGAACTGTTCACTGATCGAGTGATCGAACTAGTTGCCGAGAAGCAGAGGCGGGTGGTCTTCGTACTCTGGGGACGCGAGGCTCAGAAAAAGCAGGCGTTGATCACGCAATCGCACCATGCCGTGGTGGCGTGCGCGCATCCTTCGCCTTTATCGGTCAGAAAGTTTTTCGGATGCAGGTGCTTCTCGCACATCAATAGTGCCCTCGCCGATGCCGGCTTGACTCCGATTGATTGGGAGATTCCGAATGTCTGAGCCGTTTGTCTTGCAAATCGCGGTTGTCTAGGCCGTCTTGACGAAGCGATCCGGCGCTAGCACGCTATGCAGCGATTGTGTGACGGCACGGCGATAGGGAGCCTTCTGCCGTAGCATGATGACGAGGTCTTCGTCGTCGATCAAGATAGACAAGTCACCTTCGGTCACAAGCTGTCGATCTGGAGCCCCGATATTCATACGATATTGCGTCTTTCCGTCCGGATTGCGATTAGGTCCGCTGACAATCTCAGTAAGCCCATCGATGAATCCGATATGTCCTTCATGCCGATGCTTCACTTTGGTGCCATCAGGAATACGGACCCAAGCCGTGGCAGTTCTGGGCTGGATGGATTTCACGGGCTTCATGGTCATGATTTCTCCCTGTAATACGTTACGGAATAAAGAGTTTACTGCGAGCTTTTCACCGACTATCCCGCCGTTGCGGAGATGCCGCAAGGGCCTCTACCCTGCAAGTGCATTGGAAGCAAATACGAAATGAGTCAATCGTCGCTGACAAAGGAACAGCGAGACTTTGAACACAATCCCGAAGTGCGTCGCCAGGGCAAAAGGAATCGTGCAAAAATGGGATTGTGCTCATGGTTCTGCTTGTGTTCAACACTCTATCACACCACGTTTGCCATAGCGAACCAAGCGGTATACACGTCGATCAGCCAGACCCTCTCTCCAGGGATAAAATGAGTGCCATTGGCGGTGTAATCAGCTGGCATACGTTGTTCAGTCTTGATGCCTGGTTCATGTTGTTGCTTCGACTCATTTGATTTGTTGAGCGAAATAGACCAAAAGCTGGGCAACCCCCTACATTTGCGTCTCCAATCGGTTGAACGCCACGACGTACAACTTTTTAGCTGAGGGTTTCAGCACACAGTGACTGCCGGAGTGAGTTTTTCTGGGGGAAGGGTTATCCTGGTGGGCAAGGACATCGGAGTTGTAGCGGACAGAACCCTCTGAGTCCTCGCATGGAGGGCAATACGACAAAGCAGGTCATGAACACCCACACCGTGGTAGCCGGGTTGCTCTGTGCTGCCGGCCTCACCCTTAGCGCTTGTGTTACGCGGAGTAGCTATAACGGTGCCGTCGCCGATCGCGAAGCTGTGAAGGTCGAACTCGACAGCGCCAGAATCCAATCGCAAATGTTTACCGAGCAAGTCATCACACTTGAACAGCGCCAGATCGATCTCGCAACCTAAATGGAGACAGCGTCGTCGGAAGTTCTGCGAGCCACGCAGCAGATGAAAGCCGAACATGCCGCCCTGCAAGAGCGGCTGAGCAAACTCAACCGAGCAATCAGTCAGCTGATTGTTCAGCGGAAATGGCTTCGTTACGCGCTCCAACGTGCCAACGAAGAGCGGCCCGCGCTGGAATCAATCGTTAAAAAGTATAAATCCAAACTCAATGACGAAGTAGATGGAGCCGGAGTCGCTCAATTGCCTCCGTCGATCGACAGTACATACCGACAAGTCGAGACCCCTCTTGTTCCGTCATCACAAGTTGCGACTCAAGCAGGCACTGCTCTCAAGCCGACAGTGACGACACCGGCGGCATCTGCAGATCCGACCACGTCTAATCCAAGGTCGCCGTCGGGGAATAGGGAAACCTCCGAACCGGTCAAGGACGATTGGTTATCTATGCTCAAGGGATGGGCCATATCCCTCTGGCGGTCCATCTTTTCCTAACAGAAGGATAAAAAACCCCGTCTGCAGCGATCAACTGGTTCATCTGGTCTCTCTTGTTCGTCTAGTTTCTTCGGTGTCTTTGGTTCGATATTGGAATGGTACCCGTGTTAGTCCCACCGAGCCCTTCGAGCGAGGTTGCGACGAACCTTCCAAACTCGATCGCCGGTGTTTCATGGAGGGGGAGCCGGGTGAGCGAGAAGATGGCTAGAGAAGCCCAGTCGATCCTTGAGCGCACGCGCCGAACGAGCACCAATTCTCTACACCTCTCTCAAAAGGAATGGCAAGGCTGCTCTTTACTGCGAGCAAGAAGGGCACCTGGCCGCTCCTTCCCTATCCCCATCCATTTGTTTGGTCGGGATGATATGATGAGCGCTGTGTTGCAGCTTGGGTGTCGTATTCACATTTACAAAGGGAGTGCATGTCCATGAGTCTAGCTCGTAGCATTATGGGTATATCATTGGGAGTTCTGCTGCTCTCGGGTATCGCCGTGGCGGCAGAACCGGCGGAGGTGGAAAGGTTCGTAAAGGCCCGCATTGATATCGGCGAGATGATGATGAACTATTTCAGCGGTGGAGAAGCGCAGCGACCGTCGCCTGAGCAGATGAGAGAAATGGGCGCGGATATCCAGTCGAAGCTCGGCAAGGTCTTGGCAAAGTATGATCTGACAGTCGAGGAATATCGAAAGCGCAGCCCTGAGATCTTTGCCGATGACATGGCGGTCAAGGGTTTTCTTAACGAGCATCCGGACCTCAAGGCGCGATACGAGGCACTTCCATTGGATCGGATGGGGCGTGGTGGCGGCAGCACCGGGCGGGGGTACTAATCGCGTGAAGTGCGCGACATGCGGGACGAGCGAGGGGGAGAGATAGGACTAATCCTTCACGTCGCGCCTTTCGCGCCTGTCTCGCTCATCTCGCCGACTTTTATTGACTCTCCTCGGACCCCTCCATATAATGCCGCTCGACCGTAGATTTCGACTGCCTTTCCATACAGTTATGACCTCGTTCTCCAAAGCAACGCTCGTGGAAAAGTGGTATCGGGTCCGAGCCGAACTCTCCCATGCCTTTTCTACGACATCCGGCGCCGACGTGTTCACGACCGAAGACCTCGCACTGCTTGAACGAGTCGCCGATGCAGTGGTGAAACGGGGGATGACGGCTCCAGCTATGGTATTCCTGGAATCACTCGGTCCCATGAACTTTCTCGGCAGTCAGACGTTGCACTTCCTGACCCCAATCGTTGAATGGGCGCTTAATGCGAAGGAAGTCGAGCAGGCGGCTCGATTGCTTGAACGACGCGATACGATCTCCCTCCTCATCACGATCATCGACACGAAGGCTGCTCCTCAGGCTTCCCAGGCTCCTCAAGGAGCCTCTGCTCAATGACTGTGCCGAGTCCAGCACTCACCAAGCCGGTGCTCAGCCATCCCCTCACAGTCATCGTCGCTACCGACTGTGGCAGCACCACGACCAAAGCCATTCTGATCGAGAAGATCGGCGACGAATATCGGCAAACCTATCGGGGTGAAGCACCGACGACGGTGGAAGCGCCGTTCGAAGATGTCACGCGCGGCGTGCTGAACGCGATTGCAGAAATTGAAGAACTCTCCGGCCGAACAATACTCCACGGCGACAAAATTCTTACACCCAACCGTGCTGCGCAGGGCGATCCGAAGACGGGTGTGGACATCTACATTTCTACCAGCAGTGCGGGCGGCGGTTTACAGATGATGGTAACCGGGGTCGTGCAAAATATGACAGGTGAGAGCGCGCAACGGGCCGCGCTCGGGGCCGGCGCGATTGTCATCGACGTGCTTGCGTCAAACGATGGACGTCTGCCGCATGAAAAGATCGAGCGTATTCGCACGATGCGGCCTGACATGATTTTGATGTCCGGCGGGACGGATGGTGGCGCAGTCACCCATGTGGTCGAGATGGCAGAGTACATTTCGGCAGCGGAGCCACGCCCTCGGTTTGGAGCCACCTACAAGCTCCCGTTGATTTATGCAGGCAATAAAGATGCGCAACCGCAAGTGAAGAAAATCCTGGGCGAGAGGGCTGCGCTCGTGCTGACCGACAATATTCGTCCGGTGTTAGAACGGGAGAACCTCGCGCCAGCGCGGAACAAAATTCACGACCTGTTTCTCGAGCATGTCATGCAGCAAGCGCCGGGTTACAAGAAGTTGATTGAGATGGCCGGTGCTCCGATCATGCCGACGCCGGCAGCGGTCGGCGTGATCATGGAAACGATCGCCAAGCGGGAACATTTGAATCTGATCGGGGTCGATATCGGCGGTGCGACGACGGATGTGTTTTCCGTTTTCGAGGGACTCTTCAATCGAACCGTCAGCGCGAACCTCGGGATGTCGTACAGTATTTCCAATGTACTTGCGGAAGCGGGACTCGCCAATATCATGCGCTGGGTGCCGTTCACGATCGACGAACAGACGCTCCGCAATCGAATCAAGAACAAGATGATCCGGCCTACGACAATTCCACAGACGCTGGACGAGTTGCAGATCGAGCATGCAATTGCCCGCGAGGCGCTTCGACTCGCCTTGATCCATCATAAATCCCTCGCGACGACTCTGAAGGGAGTGCAACAGGAGCGCACGATCTCGGACGTGTTCGAACAGCAGCAGTCCGGCAAGACGCTGATTGACATGCTCAAGCTCGACTTGATCGTCGGGAGCGGCGGAATTCTGTCCCACGCGCCCCGCCGCGTGCAATCGATGCTGATGATGGTGGATGCCTATGAACCCCTCGGAGTGACGAGGCTCTCGGTGGACAGCATCTTCATGATGCCGCATCTCGGCGTGCTCTCGACGATTGATGAGAAGGCGGCGACCGATGTCTTTGTCCGTGATTGCATGGTGTATCTGGGGACCTGTGTCGCCCCGATCGGACAGGGAAAGGACGGGGATCGGTGCGCAGACTATGCCATTACCTTCCCGGACGGTCGAGTGGAGAAGGGGCAACTCTTGTTCGGAGATCTCCGATTGATTCCCTTGGTGAACGGGCAGAAGGCTTCGATCGCGGTTCAGCCGGCGAAACAGGTGAATCTCGGGGCAGGAGCAGGGGTGCCGGTCACGCGAGAGGTAATAGGCGGGGCAGTGGGTATTCTACTCGATGGGCGCGGACGTCCGTTGCAGCTGCCGACCGATCATGCGACTAGAGTGGCCGCGTTGACGAAGTGGTACAACGCAGTCGGGCTATACCCGACCGCGAATGAAAAGTTGTGAGTGCTTAGTTTTGAATTTTGAGTTAAAGAACTTATTACTCAACACTCAACACTAAAAATTACGTTATGCCTCACAGTTATACCCCTGGCTTAACCGTTACGGAGCATACGATAATCCGTCGCCGACGGATGTTGTCGTTGCCTGGCACCGTATTGGTGGCATCTGGGGAAGCCGTGCGTGCGGATCAAGCGGTGGCTCGCGCCGAATTGCCAGGGAAGGTTTATCCTCTCAATCTCGCCAATCAGTTGAGTGTGTCGCCGGATGAGATCCATGAGTATTTGATCAAGAAGGCCGGTGACCGGGTGCAAAAAGATGAAATTCTTGCTGAAAACAAACCTCTCATCAAATGGCTGAAGACGGAAGTGCTCTCGCCGATTACCGGCGTCGTGGAATCCGTGTCTCCCGTCACGGGGCAGGTGCTGTTGCGAGAGCCGCCGCGCGTGCTGGATCTGTTGGGCTATGTCGATGGGCGCGTCGTTGAGGTGATTCCTCAGCAGGGCGTCGTGGTCGAAACGGATTGCAGCCTGGTGCAGGGTATCTTTGGAATCGGCGGTGAAACCTGGGGCGAGATCGTGATGGCGGTCACGTCGCCGGATGAAGAGCTTACGCCCCGCCATCTCATTCCCGACATGAAAGGTAAGGTTGTCGTGGGCGGCTCTTTTGTCTCATCAGACGGCCTGGCTCGGGCAAAAGAGATAGGGGTTGCGGGTCTGGTGGTCGGCGGGATTCACGATAAGGATCTGCGCGTACTGCTGGGCTACGATCTCGGCGTGGCTATCACGGGCACGGAACAGGTCGGCTTTACCCTGATTCTCACCGAAGGGTTCGGCGCCATTCCCATGGCAGGGAAAACGTTCATGCTTCTCTCCGCCCACAAAGGGCAACCAGCTTCTATTTCAGGCGCCACGCAAATTCGCGCCGGTGTCATTCGGCCGGAGATCATTATTCCTAAACGTGCAGAGACATCCAGTGATCATGGCACTGTCGCCGAATCTCAGCGGGAAGGCATTCGAATCGGCGACCAGGTCCGCATCATTCGAGATCCGTTATTTGGAAAGATCGGCGAAGTGTCGAGTCTGCCGTTCGATCTCCAGAAGATTCCGACCGAGAGCGATGTGCGTGTGATGGAAGTCCGGTTCGGAGACGGGTCGACCGCCGTCATACCACGGACGAATATCGAATTGATTGAGGGAGCGTAGCAGACGTGAAGGGTAATGGGCTAGGGGTAAGGGGTGCAGGTCGCGCGGTCGCGCACTACTTCTTTCTTGCTGTCTGTATCATCGGCTTGTCTCACTCTGTCGTGTCGGCGCAGACGACGCTTTCGCCCCCGCAGGATGTTCGGGCGTTTGATACACCGAGTGATGGCGGCGGGAGCCTGACCGTATTGTGGTCGCCCGCTGCTTACGATAACGACGCAGCCAAGTATCAGATCCTCCTCAGCGAGGGAGCCACGATTTCCGACCCGGCTGCGATGAAAGTTGCGGCGGAGTTTCCCGCAAACCAGCGCTACGTCCGTGACACCAAATGGCCGTGGTGGACAAGGCCGGCGGCCAGAGATCAGCACCAGTTCACGCTGAGAAACGGAAGAGGAGTTGAACTCAAGGACGGGATCGTCTACAGCGTCACGGTGGGTGTCGTCCTGAACGATGATCGCGTCGTCGCCACACCGGTGCAGGCCACAGCGCAACCGAACTGGCTGAACTGGAATCAGATGAATAATCTGTTGCTGGCGCTCTTGTTCGGCGGCATCGTGTTCTATGCCATCGGTACGGCCAAAAAGAAGGAGATCTTTCTCCGGCGCATTCCCGGTCTCGACGCCGTCGATGAGGCCATCGGTCGCGCGACTGAGTTGGGCAAGCCAATCCTGTATCTGACCGGCGCCCACGACATGAGCGATCCCTCAACCATTGCAGCAGCGGTTATTCTCGGGCGCGTCGCCAAACGCACCGCAGCTTATGAGACCGATTTGCTCGTGCCGCACCGCGATCCGATTACGATGGCCGTCTGCCAGGAAATCACGAAACAGGCGTATCTGGAAGCGGGCAAGCCCGATCTCTATAAGGACGATTCGAATTTCTTCATTACCTCGGATCAATTTAGTTATACCGCGGCAGTGGACGGCATCATGCTGCGAAAAAAACCGGCCGCGAATTTTTTCATGGGGCATTATTTTGCCGAGGCGTTGTTGTTGACGGAAACCGGAGCGAGCACCGGCGCGATCCAAATTGCCGGGACAGACGCCGATCATCAGTTGCCGTTCTTCGTGACCACGTGCGATTACACGCTAATTGGGGAAGAGTTGTATGCCGCCAGCGCCTATCTTTCCAGAGAACCGGTTCAGGTCGGTACGTTGCGTGGACAGGACATCGGCAAAGCACTCATCCTCGGCGTCCTCGGCATCGGAACCATACTGGCTACTCTCGGGGTCATGCTTGATGCGCAGTGGCCGCAACTATTTCTGGATGTGTTTAAGGACGCGAAATGATCTTTCTCCGAAGACAGGTCCCACTCCTGATTACACTCATCGCCGGCATCGTGTTCGCAGCACAATATTATGTCCCGCACCCGGCTTCGGAGCAGATGCTGACGTCCGTCACCAAGTGGCTCCAGATTATCGGTGGATTTGCGCTCGTGTTGGGCGTCAGCAGCTTGTTCCGTGTCCATGCCGTGAAGATCAGGCGCAAAGAAGCGGGATGGGGCTATAGTTTTGTGCTCTATGTCAGCATGTTGGGCACGGTAGCCGTAGGTCTTTGGTCAAACGGCAAGGAAGCCGTGGACGGTACCATGACGGCGTTCGGGTGGGTCTATAACTTCATGATGGTCCCACTGCAGGGGACGATGTTCGCCATCCTCGCGTTCTTCGTCGCCTCGGCGGCCTATCGTTCGTTCCGGGCGCGGAGTCGCGAGGCGGCGGTGCTGCTCATCGCGGCGGTGATCGTCATGATGGGCCGCGTGCCGCTCGGAGAATATCTGATTCCTCTCAGCGGCGACCTGTCTCAGTGGATTTTGAATGTCCTGAACGCATCGGTTCGGCGCGCAATCCTGATCGGTGTCAGCCTCGGCACGATCGCGCTCTCCATCAAGATCATCTTCGGCTTGGAACGGTCGTATTTGGGGGGAGGCAAGGAATGACGTTATACGTTCAACGTTATTCGTTAAACGAAGAAGAAAGTCGATTAACGTTTAACGATTCACGAATAACGGTCTCACGATGAGCTTCGCAGAGCGCATGTTGAAGATCGACCGACGGATCATTTTCTTGGTGATCGGCCTCTGCACGCTCTTGCCTCTGCTCTACCCGGTCGGATTGCCGATCAAAATTTCTCCGGAAGTCCGCGGGGTCTATGACCATATCGAATCGCTCCCTGAGGGGTCCGTGTTTCTGCTCTCGCTGGATTTCGATCCGGCGTCGAAGCCTGAGCTGCATCCGCAATCGATTTCATTGCTGCGACACGCCTTCAGAAAGAACCTCCGTGTGGTCGCGATGACGCTTTGGGTCTCCGGCACCGGTATGGCCGATCAGGTTATTACGCAGGTCGCCCGCGAGACGGGCAAGGAAAGCGGAAAGGACTATGTGTTTCTTGGCTGGAGCCCCGGTGGGACCGCCGTCATCATCAACATGGGGCAGGATCTGTACAACGCGTTCCCGGCCGACTACAACGGTAAAGCCACGAAAGGGCTTCCCGTGCTCCATGGAATCACCAATCTGCGCGATGTGAATTATGCCGTGAGTCTGGGAGCCGGCAGGCCCGGTGTGGAAGAGTGGTATGTCTTCGGCAAGGATAAATACAAGTTCGAACTCGGCGGCGGCTGCACGGGCGTCATGGCGCCGGGGCTGTATCCGCTCTTGCGCAGCGGGCAGATCAACGGCCTGATCGGCGGTCTGCGGGGCGCGGCGGAATACGAAGGTCTGATCGGCCAAAAGGGCAAAGCTGTCGCCGGTATGGATGCGCAATCGGCCACACATCTCGCGATCATCGTGCTCGTCATTATCTGTAACGTGTTCTACTTTTCGCTACGTACTAGTGCAAGACAACAGGGAGGATAAGGGGAGTGGCCAGGTGCCCTCCTTGCTCGCAGAACGCGCACGATGAAGGGAGTGGAATGACACCCATGCTGATCCCTTGCTCCCGGAACGCGCACGATCAGAATGTGCTCGTTCGACGGCCGCAGTGGGATCAGCACGGGTGCCATTCCAGCAGAAAGAGTAACAAGCAAGCCCGGACGGATCATTTAACAATGTGCTCGCCCGGGCAAATGGCACGTCTTGGCGTGCCAGTGGGTGGGGCGGGTGGAAAAGTCGCGCGCAGTCGAGGGCAGCCTTGACCACTCCCCTGGAGAGAGGAAAAAAGGATGAGGAGGAAGATGTTGAATTCAGGGTGGAAAGGATAATCTAGTGGCGGTAGAAACCATCATCGGGGGTTGGGTCGCAACGGGATTGACACTCTTTATCTTTTCGTTCCTCTATAAAGACAATCCGTTGTTCAAGCTGGCTGAGAATCTCTACGTCGGCGTGTCGGTCGGGTATACGATCGTCAAGACGTATGACACGGTCATTGTGCATCTGATTTGGAAGCCGATTGTCGAAAACGGGGAATGGGCGTTGTTGATTCCAGTCGCGATCGGGATGCTCATGCTCACGCGTTATGTGCCGAAGGCCGCGTGGATCTCGCGATATGCATTTGCGTTCATTGTAGGGGTGGGATCGGGATTGGCTATTCCCCGAATGATCTCTTCTTTTGTATTGAAACAAATTGAGGACACAGTTCGACCACTCATGACCTTGGTACCGGGAGAAGGCGTCACCTTTACTTGGAGCCTTTTGAGCCCCTCCAGCAGCCTGAATACCATTATCATATTAGTCGGTGTCAGTTCGGTGTTGTTCTACTTCTTTTTCTCCATCGAGCACACCGGGCCGGGTAAGGTAGTGGCCAGGACAGGCATCATGTTTCTGATGATCGCCTTCGGTGCAGCCTTCGGCTACACCGTGATGGCGCGCATGTCGCTTTTGATCGGGCGACTGACCGATCTCATCGAATTCTCCGATCCCTCCTATGGCCGACCTAGCCTCTGGCTCGCGGGTTTGACCATCATTACCTTGGTGGTGATGGCCCGCCGGTCGAGCAGTCCTCCGCCTGAAAAATAGGGTCTGTCTGGTCTATTCGGTCTATCTGGCCTGTCTCGTCTTCAGACCGAGCGAATAGACCGGATAGACTGGACAGACCAGATTGACGAGATAGACCCGGCCGATCTGATCCATCATTGCGGCTTTGGTAAATGCTTCGTTACAATGGGTGTTCGATGAAGGAGCTCCATGACGACGACAACCCCGAACGATCCAAAACAGTGTCCCGCTCTTCGTAACCTACAATTTTCTCCGATCAAAGAAGGTGAAGAGCAGTACATGGTTCTGTGGGACCCCACGGGACTGAGTAATGAAAAGCTCGTTCTGCCTCTCAACTATTTTTTTATCATCCAGCACTTCGATGGGGAACATTCACTGGCTGAAATCGCAGCGCTCTACCTCAAACGGTTCGGTGAATTCCTCGTTCCCAGCAAGCTGGATCAGTTGGTGTCCGACTTGAATCACAAATTGTTTCTGGAAGGTCCGCGTACCGAAGACGCCCGCCGGCTGGCACAGGAGACCTATCGGCAGAGCCCGCTGCGTCGGGCGGCGTTTGCCGGAAGGGGGTACGAAGCAGACGGCGTGAAATTGAAAAAACAGATCGACAGTTTCTTTACGTCGAAGGAAGGACCGGACTTCAAACCATCGGAACACGCAGGAAAAAAGATCAAGGGAATCGTTGCGCCAACCTATGATCTGAAACAAGCAGGACCGATTTATGCCTGGGCCTATAAAGAACTGCAAGATGCGGAGCAACCGGATCTATTCATCATCATCGGTACGGCTTCTGCCGGATTGGCTTCCGTGTTTGCCGTGACGGATAAGGATTTTGAGACGCCGTTCGGGGTCGTGTCCGCCGACCAGCCGATCCTCAGTCAGCTCAGGGCCAAGCTCCCAGTGTGCTTTGAAGAGGATCTCTCTCATCAAACTGAACATGCCGTGGAGTTTCAGCTCCCATTTCTTCAGGACATTGTGGGGAGCAAGAAGCCTTTCACCATCGTACCGATCTTGAGTGCATTTTCTGCGGCGAGCCTGACGGACCCGACCGTACGCCAATCAGTCGACCAGTTTTTGAACGGGCTTCGAGAGGTGCTGACGCAATCGCGCAGGGCCTATTGCGTGATCGCGGCGGGAGAGCTGGCACATTTGGGCATGCGTTACGGAGACAAGGCGCCGCCGACTGATTTCTCCTTTCATCGCTGCATGCAGTTCGACCTGGAAATGTTGAAGCCGGTCGAGGAGCGACAGCCTGAAGAGTTTGCCAACTACATCCAGAAAGAACAGGATCAGCGCCGGATCTCAGGATTCTCACCCATTTATTCCTTGCTACGGTTGATTGAGGCAGAGAGAGGGCAAGTACTACGATACGACCGTGGGATCACCGACCAATATAATTCGACGGTCACGTATGCCAGCATGGCCTTCTTCTAGCTTCGGCTGCTGAAAAGGGAGCGGGGTAGCTGGGACAATCCCAGTGCTCGCGCAACGCGCGGCCTCAGACGGATGGGGAGGGAGCGGCCAGGTGCCCTCCTTGCTCCCAGAACGCGCACGATGAAACGGTGCTCGTCCGATGCGCGCAGTTGAGGGCAGCCTTGGCCACTCCCCAATAGAGATATGGGGAATCGGAAGGCCCTCGCTCGGGTTAATGGCACGTCTCGGCGTGCCAGTGGGTGGGCGGGTGAGAAAGCCGCGCGCAGTTGGGATCATCCCACCTACCCCTTAGTAGACGGTAATTAGCTCAGCCTCGTTGGATGACCTTCTTGAGGAGCCTGACGAGAGACTCTTAGACATCCACCCACTTCGTTCTCGATTCATCACAATCCTCAACGTGCCATCACGGAACGTGATTCCAGAGACATTGCCGATGCTCTGCCGGTGGCTGCCTCAAAACGATTAGTCGCAAATTGGTTGTCGCGCTATACACACGTTAAAAAATTTGAGGGGGAAGGGGGATAGGGGCTTGCAAGTAGTCTTATAATATGATATCGTTTCTCAATATCAGAACATGCGCCGCTGTTCCGCGCGGCGTACATAGCAGCTGAGGCCAGAGTCATTCAGGACGGAGCCCAAGGTCATCGCGAACGGCCTTGGGCTTTTTCATGAAGGCGAACGAGATCATCCAGTTCACGGAGGGCTCAACAATGTATATGTGTCTGTGCAAGGGAATTAAGTTGGACGAGTTCTCTGAAATCGTGACACGACATCAAGGTTGCCCTCAGGCAGTGAGATGCGCCATGGGACTCGACGAGTCTTGTTGTGGTCGATGCGAAGGGAAGTTGGAGTCGATGATTCATCACGTTTCAGGATGTCTACTGAACGATTGATTCAGGAGAGGACGATGCCTCATCACATGAAAAGCCGAGCGGTCAATGGCGCATGTCGGAAGTGCGGCGGTTTCCTGATTGTGGAGCGAGTGCTGGATTACCACAGCCCAACGGCTGGGATGAAATGCATCAACTGTGGGTGGTATTGCCTCGATGTCCAAGCATCGCTTGGCCCGGCAGACGTCGTACGGAGTCGCGGTACGTACAAATGAACCGTATTCACAGAGGAGACCTGCGATGAAGCGAAACGGAATGCCCGCATTGGACTTTCATGGTCCTGCGTTAATAGGAGGAGAGGTCGCCTATCTTCAAGGTTCGCGATATGTGAATAGGGTTGTCGCACTCTGTTTCATCCCTTACGTCAGTCTTCTGCCGGCCGAAGAGATTGACCACCACGCCGCACGATTAGACGAAGTCGGCTCGACGCTTTTGATCGTCAGTTCAGGTGTACGTTCTTTGGATCGGTTGTGGCTCTGGCATCCGGACAAGCCGAATACACCGGTCTTGGCGGATCTATGCGGCCGGCTTCATCGGTCATTCGGCGTGGTGGCGGCGGAACGGTCGGCCCGGTGCCACACCTTCTTGATCGACCGGAAGGGGATTCTCCGGTTGCGTGTCACGCATGACTTTGTCGATCGTGACATGAAGACACTGTGCAAGATCGTCGGATTGACCGATATTCGCAAATCCGATACCGAGCTGGAGCACAGGTCAGAGTATGTACCCGTGTAGTTCGAGTTTCTCGTGCGACGAATCTATTACATGAAGGAGATGTGAGTCATGGACAATGTGTTACGCGGTGACCTGCAAGCGAAGATGGCGCTCTGTGGATGCGGGAAAATCCATTTTACCTATGGCCCTCTGACGCTGCATTTCGACAGAGGTGAATTTCTGACATTTGCGGATTCGGTTTGCCGGCTTGGAGCGGCCGTGAGGCAAGCTGCCAAGGATTCTAGTGTCGTACCGAGTCATGTTCCCAACGCCACGATCTGCCATTAGTAAAGAAGAATAGTTGGTATCTCTGGCGTTGAAATCTGTTTCATGAGGAGGCATAAGCCATGATCAAGCTCGCGTGCAAGAAATGTAGTGGATCGAGATACGTAAAGAGCGGGACCATACGAGGTCACCAACGATACCTGTGCCAAGACTGTGGCTGTCATTTCACGGCGACAGCGGCGCGGGGTAAGCCGCCTGCGATGAAAGCGTTGGCAGTGTTGCTCTATGCCATGGGAAACGCCAGTCATGAAATGATCGCGCAACTTCTCGGTGTCAGTCCTGTTGCCGTGTACAAGTGGATACGCAAAAAAGTGGAAAAGTCGCCGGAGTGCTCTGCAAAAGTCTTGAATGGGGCGATGCACATCGATGACATGTGGCGTGTTGCCGATGGAGGACGAGCAAGACTTGGGCCTGGAGAACCGTCGGTGTTGTGGCAGGGCGAACCTTGGCCTGGGAGTTGGATAGCCGTGATCATGCGTCCCGCCAAAGGTTTCTCGGCAGAGTCGGAATCGAGAGAAGTCTCTTCAGAGCGGACGACAGGAAGGGTTCTCGAAGTGTCTCCGTAACGGCATGTCCACGGGGCGCAATCGTGAAGTGTAGCTGGTCTCGAAGCAAAGACGATCTGGGTGTGCTTATCAGCTTGGCCATCGCAGTAGGCATGCTGATCGGGGCCATCGCTACGATGTGGATATCGAGCGCGATGTCAGACACGATGGAAACGGCCGTATCCATCGATACCAACAAGATGCCGTAAACGACTTCATGCTAAGCAGTGTAATTTTTCGGTGAACTCCTCCAAACCCGAGGCAGGAGGGGTGGCTTTCTGCTCTGAGCGAGACCCCATGGCGTTGAGGATCATCGCGCTTGCGATGCGGCCAACCATCCATTGCATGCCAGACTGCTGTTCTTATAGCGCTTGTCTGTCGTCACTTCCTCCTCGAACCAGTCGGGCGGGGAAAATCGCATGCTCTCTTCGGCAGACTTGAACTCGAGCTCAGCGACCACCAGCCCGGTGAGATACCCTTGATACACATCGAGCTCGATGTGAGAGCCATTCCAATTCAATGCGTATCGTACCTTTTCGAGTCGACGTCCTTCCGTGGCGGGCCAAAGCATGCGGAATTGATCTTGGGACAGTTCGACTTCGATTTCGTCACGGGTGAGATCGCCCCGGCTTTTGACGGTTTCAAAGCATGTGTCGCCTTTGCGCCGGATCCGCACTTCTGTGCCATCGGATGAGATCGCGAGATAACCCTGATGAATATGTTCGTATGTCAGCCCTTCAAGTCTTGATAGGTCTCGCACCAACCATTTACGCTCGATCTCCTGTGCATGTCTATCCATGACCGCGCCCTCCATGCGTCACAACGATCCTATCCGACGCTCATCGTTCTATATCGATCCGTTCGCCCAACCGTCTGGCTTCCACCTCGAGCTCGGCGCGGGAGTGATCGACCATCGCCACCAGAGCCTCTCGTTGCATCCGTATCGAGCTGCTCAAGGGCGATTCTCTTGACGCCCTCCGATACGGTTTCATGGTCTTAGAAGCAATAGGCCATGGTGATCCCGTGCATTCATCGTGGACAAGACGCGAGATGTGGTTCCTTGGATCGACTGTGAAGGTGAAAACGGGCGGCACGTGCAGGGCTTTAATCCTTCAGAGGTGTGGATTGAGATTCCAGAAATCGCTCGAAGTCCTCCTTCGTGATGACACCATCAATGACGAGTGTTTCTCCTGCTGTGTCCGCCAATGGAGCATCCGATCCCTGCTTCGCCGCCCAGGTAAATAACTTCCTCATATTTTCCCACGTCATTTCCATATATCATCTTTGCCTTTCTGAACTATTGTGCCCCTCTCTTCAGCTTCAGCAGCTAGGAGAAGCCCTTGTCTGGGAATGTCCGATTGTGCAGGCATGATGTGATCGTGCAAAAAGTCCAGGGTTTTTTCTAGGGTCACCCGCGATCGTTTTCATGCAGACTGGCAGTGGAGCGTGTTACCTAAAGTTAATTCCGTCCTGTCATCTCACGATGGAAAAGGAGGGAGCAATGCCGGCATATCTGATACCTCTCTTACGATCCGGCGTTTTCCGCCCCTGCGAACCACGATTCACCAGAACGCGGTGGTTTTGGCCATCTATGTTTGAGTGGTTCCGCATATTTCTACGAGATGGAACCCCTCATCGTTGAGAAACCTCTTAGAAGATACGTCGCTCCACTGTCGGTGGAAGATGTGTGATGTGTCGTGCTGATAATTGGAGAAGAGAAAGTGGAGAAGAGAAAGATGATTGAACAGGCAGACTGCAGTCGTCATGTTCTGACATGATTGGAGAGTACTTCGACTGCCAAAGTGCTCACACGTCCGATGAATGGTCAACGAGCGGCAAAAGGTCCCGTTCTTCGCTCATGAAGAGTGTCGTGACGGATTGCATCATGTCCTCAAAAAAATCGTCTATGGCCTGATCATCGTCTCCTTCGAATTGTTGCAATCGGAGAACCATGGTCTTGACATGTTCGTGTTGTAGCTCGGTGTCATCGACAAGCTTTTGACCCTGGGCGCCCCACCGCTTAATCTCGCGAAAGAGGAGTTCCTCCAGTTCCAAATGCGATGCGAGTTCATGGAGGATTTCATCTACGATCGCACGCCGTGAATCAGGTGGGGAGCCACTATAGAGATGGAACAGAGCGAGGATTTGCGAATGATTGTCTCTCACGATTCGTCTGATATTGATGGGCGTCGATGGAGTGTCAGCGCGCCTGTGCATGGCCATGAATCACGCCTCCTCAGATACTTCTTTTTAGTCTATCAGGATAGGAGCGGACGAACGTACTAGGCAAGACCCTAAAGTCAATTGTCGGCGCCGCTCACAGGTAGCCTGTATTTCATCTATGCTGTTGTGTCCGGAAACCGCTGCGAGGAATCTAGGGATTCTTCCAGGTGGTAGAAAAGAGTTTTGCCACTATGGTTGTTCTACAGTCTTGGGATTGTGGGTTGTGAGTTCGAAGGTCTTGTATGAAGGTGTGTCCATATGATTGCACAATCTGCATGAAACTGGAGTGCCGCACGGAAGGATGCGAGCGGACAGGGGAGACCATGACGGACGTGTGTGAAGGTTGTGGAACGCTCTTTGTCGCCTTCTGCTCTATGTCGTTCTGTGTCACATGTATCCGCAGCGAACCATAATGTTCTCTCGCATAACACAGCAGGTCTCATCATGCCACGTTCAATTTGGAGAGGAGCCATCAGCTTTGGATTGGTCCACATCCCTGTCATCCTGTCATCGGCTGAGAATCGCAACAGTTTCGATTTAACCATGCTGGATCGGCGCGATATGAAGCCGGTCGGATTCAAACGATATAACAAGGACACGCAGAAAGAGGTGGGCTGGGATGATATCGTCAAGGGTTATGAATATGAAAAGAATCGGTATGTTGTCCTGACCGATGAAGATTTCAAGCGCGCCAACGTTGAGGCGACGCAAACAGTCGATATCGTGACCTTTGTCGATGCGGACGAGATTGCCCCCACGTATTTCGAAACACCATACTATCTGTCTCCGGACAAGCGTGGTGAAAAAGTATATGCGCTTCTCCGGGAAACCCTGAAGGCCACAAAAAAAATTGCCATCGCCACCGTCGTGATTCGCACCAGGCAGTATCTTGCGGCTCTCATTCCCAGCGGCGACGTCATCGTATTGAATACCCTGCGGTATCACAACGAACTGAAACCGGTACAAGATCTTGATGTACCATCCGGTACGTTGAAATCGGCAGGCGTCTCGTCGCGGGAGATTGACATGGCGAAGAAGCTTGTCGACGAAATGACCGACAAGTGGGAGCCCGAGCGTTATGGGGACACCTATCATGACGATCTCATGAAGCTCATCGACAAGCGGATCAAGGCAGGAAAGACGGAAGTGGTCACGAAGGCCGATGAAGATGCAGAACAGAAGCCGGTCAGGGGTGAAGTCATCGATCTCATGGCGCTGTTGAAGCGAAGCGTACAGGAAAAGGGACAGTCGTCATCACGGTCGAAGCGCGCATCGATCAAACCAGACCGTCATTCTCGCCGGAAGGTTGCGTGACGGACAGATGGTGACGCCGCCGCGGCGGCACTAGGCGCCGTGAGGTGGATCATTATGGGCCTTCAGCAGTATCGGCGAAAGCGCAACTTCGATGAGACCCCTGAGCCGCGCGGAACGTCGCAATCTGCTTCGGCTCAACCGCAGTTCGTCATTCAGAAACATGCAGCCAGCCGTCTTCATTATGATTTTCGACTGGAGCTGGATGGGACGTTGAAGAGTTGGGCGGTCCCCAAAGGCCCCAGTCTGGACCCCACACAGAAACGTTTGGCGGTACATGTGGAAGACCATCCGTTGGATTATGGAGGCTTCGAAGGGATCATTCCGCCTCAGCAATATGGTGCTGGGACGGTCTTGCTATGGGACAGGGGGTCTTGGTCTCCGGTCGGTGACCCGATGACAGGCTATCGCCGGGGACGATTGAAGTTCCACCTGGTCGGTCAAAAACTGCGAGGCCTGTGGAACTTGGTTCGAATGGGCGCACGCGGACAAGGAGCGGGCAAGGAGAATTGGCTGTTGATCAAGGAAAAAGATGGGGAGGCCCGCAGCGGGAACAACAGTCAGGTGACAGAACGCTTGCCGGAGAGTGTGACCAGTGGTCGCACCATTGAACAGATCGCGTCGAAATCCAACCGGATCTGGCAATCGAATTCACCGTCGAGCAAGCCAGGGCGATCGACTCCTCATCCTCAAGCCGAGAGAGCACAACACGTGTCGGGCACCCGTCGCGTGCCTCAAATGGAACGGATCGCACCGCAATTGGCAACCTTGGCGGATGAGGCGCCGGTTGGTGATGAATGGGTGCACGAGCTCAAGTATGACGGGTACCGGATCCTGTGCCGGGTGAAGAACAAGTCGGTGAAGCTTGTGACGAGGAATGACAAGGACTGGACAAGCAAACTTCACCGGATTGCCGAAGCCGCGGCGGCATTACCCATCAACAGCGCATGGCTGGACGGCGAAGTGGTCGCTCTGAAGCCGGATGGCAGCATCAGTTTTCAAGCATTGCAAAATGCGTTCGAGACAGAATCGGAAACCAATCTTGTCTACTATGTGTTCGATCTCTTGTATCTCAATGGGTATGACTTCAGACAAGCGGGACTGCTTGATCGAAAACGCAAGCTGGAGAAGGTTGTCCCAAAGTCTACGTCAGGACTGATTCGCTATAGCGACCATATATCCGGTCGTGGCGAGATCGTCTTTGCGGAGGCCTGTCATAGGGGGATGGAAGGGATTGTCTCCAAGCGAGCGCAGGCGGTCTATCTCGCCGGTCGCAATAGAAGTTGGACCAAAGTCAAATGCGGCCACCGCCAGGAGTTCGTCATCGGAGGGTTTACCGACCCATCGGGTTCACGTGTCGGCTTTGGCGCCTTGCTGCTCGGTGTGTACGATGCTCAAGGGAACTTTCAATTTGCAGGAAGAACGGGAACAGGATTTACTGAACGCTCGCTAAAGGAGTTGTATACGCGCTTGATCGCGCTGGAACAGCCACACGCGGCATTTGTGAATCCTCGCACCGGAATCGATGCCCGCGGAGTTCATTGGGTCAAGCCCCGGCTGGTTGCCGAGGTGTCGTTTGCCGAATGGACGAACGAAGGGCTGTTAAGGCAGGCTGCGTTTCAAGGGTTACGTGAAGACAAATCCCCCACGTCGGTGACCAAGGAGCTTCCAAACATCTCTCATTCGCAGCGCTCCTCTTCCGAGGAGACCCAAAAGATTGCCAATGGTCGCGGTCCACGTAAACCGAGACGTTCGTCAAAGAAGAACGAACCCGGCGCAGACGGGTCGGCGATCGTTGCGGGAGTCGCACTCAGTCATCCCGATCGAGTCCTGTTCCCTGACCAGGGGATCACGAAACTCGAATTGGCCCGGTACTATGAACGTATCGCGACGTGGCTCTTGCCTCATCTGGAAGACCGGCCTTTGACGCTGGTGCGTTGCCCCCAGGGATACAATAAGGATTGTTTCTACCAAAAACATGCGAACGGCACGATCCCCGACACGATCGGCAGAATAAACATTTCCGAAGGACATGGAAAAGCTTGGTACATGATCGCCGATTCTCTTCCGGCAGTCATCGGGCTCGTTCAGATGGGAGTATTGGAGTTACATACGTGGGGAGCGAAACGGAACGGGCTTGACCGTCCGGACCGCATCATTATGGACTTGGACCCCGATCCCTCGATTCCGTGGAAGAGTGTCATCGAGGCGGCGCACCTTGTGAGGACATTGCTGAACGAACTCAATTTGCAGTGTTTCGTGAAGACGACAGGAGGGAAGGGCCTGCATGTCGTGTTGCCTCTTCGATGTGTTCACACCTGGGACGAGGTCAAAGCATTTTCCAAGGGATTGGCGGATCATCTCGTTCGTCTAATCCCCGACCGTTTTATCGCGAATATGTCGAAGCAGAAGCGAAAGGGCAAGATTTATGTCGACTATTTACGGAATGGCAAAGGGGCAACGGCTATCGCCGCCTATTCCACACGGGCCCGAACGGGGGCGCCGGTTTCTGTTCCCCTCGCATGGGAGGACTTGTCGGTCGATCTGCGGTCGGATCACTTTAGGGTGACAACGGTAAAGGAATGGATACACGGGTTGGCGCGGGATCCATGGCGGGAGTACTTCACGGTCAAGCAGACCTTGACGCGGAAGATGAAGACTTCGCTCGGAGTGTAAGCATACATGCGATCAGTGGATGAGGAGGACCGAGATGACCACCACGAGAAAAGGTAAGCCGCGATCACCGAAGCATGTCCGATACGCAGTCGTCGGCTTGGGGCACATCGCTCAGGTGGCGGTGTTACCCGCTTTTGCCCATGCGGCATCCAATTCGCAGCTGATGGCGCTGGTATCCGATGATCCGAAGAAGTTGAATGAGCTCAGCTCGCGCTATCGTGTTCCGTACAGGTATTCCTATAAACAATATGAAGAGTGTCTGCGTCGAGGTCATATCGATGCGGTCTACATTGCTTTGCCGAACAATCTGCACTGCGAGTATGCGATCCTTGCCGCTAAAATGGGTATTCATGTGCTCTGCGAAAAACCCATGGCTGTGAATGAACAGGAATGCCGGCGGATGATCCACGCAGCCGAGCGCGCCGGAACAAAGTTGATGATTGCCTACCGGTTGCACTTTGAGAAGGCCAACATGAGCGCCGTGGAGATCGCCAGATCCGGCAAGCTCGGCAAGCTGCGCCTGTATAATTCTCTATTCGGTCTGCAGGTGCGCGAGGGAGATATCCGGGTTCGCCGGAAGTTGGGAGGAGGCTCGCTCTACGACATCGGCATCTACTGTGTCAATGCCGCGCGCTATCTGTTTCAAGATAATCCCGTCGAAGTCTCCGCGTTCTCGATAAAGGGAACGGAACGGCGTTTCCGTGAAGTCGATGAAATGTCGGGCGCTCTTCTGCGGTTTCCCGGTGACAGGCTTGCGAGTTTTATCTGCAGTTTCGGCGCCGAAGACGTATCGTCCTATGAGCTCATCGGGACCAAAGGCCGCTTGCAAGTCGACCCTGCCTTCGAATACGTCGGTTCTCTCATTCATCGTGTGACATGTGACGGTAAGACCAAGACCAGACGGTTTCCCGCCGGCGATCAGTTCGCGGGAGAGCTTATCTACTTTTCTGACTGTATCCTTCACAACAAAGAGCCTGAACCCTCCGGTCTGGAAGGCTTGATCGATGTCCAGATCATTCAAGCGCTCTATCGCTCGGCAGCCACGCGAAAGCCGATCAAGCTGACGCTTCCGGCTAAACACCACTGGCCTACGAATAAGCAAGTGATCCACCGTCCGCCTGTACGTAGACCCACGCTCGTGCGTACCCAATCTCCGTCTTTATAGCGGAACCGATACATGTATACGGGGGTATTTCCTCAACCGCCGTACTTGTTGTTCACGCTCTGGGTTGCGATGGACTGGAGACATGTTCGAGCACATCGGCACTACTACGAGCATCTTTCCCGCGTACGGCTAAATCACCCAATGACACGATGCCTACCAGCTTTTTAGCACGAGAAAGAATTGGAAGCCGCCGGATCTGTTTTTGTGACATGACGCGTGAGGCTTTCTCAATGTCATCATCCTCATAGCAAAAAGATATATCCGATGATGTCGCTTGGCTCACGCGAATCTTCTTCGGATTGAGACCCTCGGCTATGACCCGCAGAACGAGATCGCGATCGGTCACCATTCCGCACAGCGTTTCATCGTCACAGACGGGAATGGCGCCTACATTGAGAGTTTTCATCTTCATGGCCGCATCTTCGGCACTGGCATCGCGTGATATGACATCCACATTCGGGGTCATGATCTCTTTGAGTATTGGCATATCCAATGTTCCTTTCCGTGGGTGACTGCGTGTACCCCCTTCATTCATTTTATAGAGATTAGACGGCCTTACCCTTCCCCTGGCAGTCCGGATGTGTACAGGGACAGGGAGTCCCTGTCGTGGCCGCACGGCACTGAGACGAGCAAAATTCTTTCCCTGGTTCCGCCTGACACGTACAGCGCGGGTTCGCGCATGATTTTCTCTCCACGATGTGCCTCCTTCTTCACAGGGATGGATGTTAGGAAGCCGCTGTTCGCCGATAGACGAGGAGCACCACCATCGCCCCGATCACGGGTATGATAGAAGCGATCGGTTCCTCTTCTCCATACCATCCGAACGCGCGGCCGAGAAACCCGGCTATGAGCGCCCCTATGATTCCCAAAGCGATGGTGACGATCATTCCCCCAACATCGTGTTTCGGCATCAAGAGCTTCGGCACCACCCCAACAATGAGTCCGAGCATGATCCATCCGAGAATCGCCATGACACTACGTCACTTTCCTGACATCAGGATCAGTTCCACGTGTTCGTCCGCGTGAAAATCCGACCAGCTCCGCTATCCCATGATCTGGTCAGAGGTCTTTCTTACCTCTATGGGACACATGATGCTCATGCCACATATCGTTTCTGGATCTCCTGCTCTTGCTCCTATTCTTGCTCTTCTTCGAGCGAGCGGCGTCCTCCGTGGTGAGCTGCACAGTCCGCTTGATGACCTGCGCGCTCAGTTCTTCCAAGATTTGAATCATGGATGAGGCAACGCGCTGGTAAGACGTGGTGGCCATGGGGAGTCCTTCCCGAACTCGGCTCAACCATCTGGGATCACAATGTAAGAGAATCGCCTCTGTCCTGTTGATTCGACGGTCCACCTTCTCGCGTTGAACTCGATGAAGGTGGACAACTCGACCCACACTAGCCGGGTATCTTTGCCGCCAACACCGTCACACGTTCGATGGAAGGAGGTCGCGAGAATAGATCGTTTGCCTGTGCCTTCAACGCTGCCGCGACACGGCCCGCTAGATGCGCTTGCCGGCCCGAATCATCTGAGAAGGTGTCAAAAATGCCGAATGTCGATGGCCCCAATTTCAAGGCGTACCACGTGGTCGTGGAGGGTTCATCCTGGACAATCGACAACCCATTGAGGAGAAAGCTCTCTACGTCCGCTTCCTTTCCCGGTTTTGCTTCAAGTCGAACAAAGAGGGCAACCGTCACCTTATTCTGTTCTCCAATCATGTCGTGCTCCTTTTCCTGAAGTGACGAAAACGGCGCAGTATCCGCGCCAGTGAGAAGGCATTGACTTCAAACATTGTGCGTTACTCTTTGGCATTTCTGCGATCCTGAATGGCTTGATCCGAGAAAATCGACAATGCGTGATTCTGATCGTCCACCTTCGCCTCAATCTGATCCCCCCGCTCAATGACCATATTTTTTGCCTGCTGGGTATTGACGTCGACGTGTAAGCGTACTTCTTCGCCGTTCTGGGCCTTAATAATAATGTAACTGGGTTCCGTCACGTCTTGTCCCTTTACCACCACATCTTTCTCGCCTTCGATTCGCAACACCTCGCCCTTGATCGTCCGTTCACCGAGTGACTGGCCTTCCTCTAGCTTGTTCATTTGCTTTTCACCTGGCTCTTGACCTCCTTGCCTTCGATCAGTCTGTTCCGCTTTCTTCAGCGAGTCTGCTGTGGAAGCCGCATGGACCTGCTCAACATTGGACAGGCCAAGACTCAGCAGGAACCCACAAGACAGCACGCCAATCATTGTGGGAATTGATGCCATGGGAGCCTCCTCGGTAAGTTTGTTCAAGGCTTCTGCCCTCATGCCACTCTATGCTCCTAGAGGGTATTCGGTGCTAGAAAAGACCCTAGTTTTAGAGGTGGAAACTCACGAAAAGAGGTTCATTCCCGGAAGAAGCGGCTGGGTGGTTCTTGGAGTATTGTATTCTTATGGGCGTATTTGCTCACGTGACCGTACAGAAACTCTTCTCATGCAGATTGATGGACGGTGTAGAGTTACGAGAACGCTCCTGATTGTTTCTTCGCGATCTTCGCCACATGGGCTCCTTGAAAGCGGGCGATGGTGAGTTCGTTTTCCGTAGGGAGTCGACGACCGTCTCTCCCAGCCAATGTGCCGGCTCCATAGGGCGATCCACCCGTGATTTCAGTCATGTTCATCAGTTCTTGGCAGGAATAGGGGCACCCAACGATGATCATCCCCTGATGTAAGAGTGTGGAATGAAACGAGGTAATCGTCGTTTCCTGTCCGCCGTGCTGAGTCGCTGTGGAGGTGAACACACTGCCCACTTTGCCGATCAGGTTGCCGTTCATCCATAACCGACCTGTTTGATCTAAAAAGTTTCGCATCTGTGCACACATGTTGCCAAAACGGGTGGGTGTGCCGAAGATGATCGCATCATAGCTGGGCAATTCATCCACCGTCGCGATCGGCGCCGGTTGATCCACTTTGGCGCCTGCCTGGCGTGCCTTATCTTCGGGAATGAGATCAGGAACTCGCTTGATCGTCACCTCTGTGTGTTCAATGCTACGCGCTCCCTCGGCTACTGCCTTAGCCAAAATTTCGATATGCCCATACATACTGAAATAGAGAACAAGTACGTGAGTCACGGTTCATCTCGAGTTGCGCGTGATGAATCTCAGCAGATCAGGAGCGGACCATCAATGCTTCCCCGGTCTTTACGCCCCCACCTGAGATTCGCCCGTTGTCATTCTGAGCATCAGTATGAGGGGCATACGACTAGGGTAGGAACTAGAGGCAGCCCTAGCTGCGGATATTCAATTGAAACATCCGTGCGCTCCCGACGAAATTGAAGGAGGAGTGCTCGGTCTGCTGAGCAATGTGGGCTGTTACGGAAGGGGTTGGAGAAGTTGTGCGATCAACTTGAGAAGAGGAAATTCCCACTCGAACGACTGCTGATGACCATCTGTCGTTGTGACTTCGATCCTGAACGTTGTGCCATCCTCGCTGCGCGTCCCTTTGGCAAGTATTGGAGTTGCCGATGTGCCTCGCTCCGGACGAACAAGAACCTGAATTTCCTCTCCGGGTTGCACATTCTCAATCCTTGAACAATTCGCGCTGTCCCGAAAATCGACAGTGTAGATGGAAGACTCGGACGCCGTCATACGTTGCCCCCACATCAAAGGTTTTAGATATACGTATACGATAATGCTGAGGGTACCACGGTATGTGCGACGTTCTCCATCGCAGTAATTGGACCTTGTTTTCAAGCTTGACAAAGACTTCCCCTACTTGCCACAGAATCACTGAGTCTCGGAAAAACTAGGGATACTCCTAGGGGGGGCCAGGATGATTTCTCCTATACAATCTGCCCCGCTGTAGAACTTCACAGCCATCCTGCATTCGCATAATCTCATGCTGAAAGGAACAATACAGTGATGGCAGCACATCTCCGCAAACGAACACGACGTCCAACCCTTGCAAAGATGCCGACAGGCATCCCCGGCTTGGATGAAATCACCGGCGGCGGCTTGCCTCGTGGACGACCTACCCTGATCGCCGGTGGGCCCGGTTGCGGAAAGACACTCTTCAGCATGGAATTTCTCGTCAAGGGCGCGACTGAATTCGCCGAGCCGGGCTTGTTCGTATCGTTCGAAGAGAACCAGCAGGAATTGGCCGAAAACGTCTCGTCGCTCGGCTTCGATCTGGAGGACCTCCAGAAACGACGTCTGCTGTTGATCGATGTAGTGCGAGCGGAGGCAAGAGAGATCGAGGAGACAGGGGATTACGATTTGGAAGGGCTGTTTGTTCGCCTCGGTCACGCCATCGATCAGATCAAAGCAAAGCGGATCGTTCTTGACACGATCGAATCGCTGTTTGCCGCACTGCCGAACGAAATGGTGCTTCGTTCCGAGTTGCGGAGACTGTTCCGCTGGCTCAAGGATCGGGGGATTACAGTAGTCATCACGGCTGAGCGCGGTGCCGGAACCTTGACGAGAAACGGCCTTGAGGAATATGTCTCCGACTGCGTCATCTTGCTCGACCATCGAGTGAACGAACAGGTCTCGACGAGGCGGATGCGGATCGTCAAGTATCGCGGATCTGTGCATGAAACCAATGAGTTCCCATTTTTGATCGACGAAAAGGGCTTCTCGGTGTTGCCAATCACCTCGCTGACCCTCTCGCATAAGGCAACCACTGAACGTATGTCCACTGGTATGGCGAGGCTCGACGACATGTTGGACGGTAAAGGATTATATCGTGGAAGCAGCATGCTGGTGTCAGGCACGTCTGGGTCCGGAAAGAGTTCCATCATTGCACACGTTGTTCACGCGGCCTGTGCGCGAGGCGAACGATGTCTCTATTTCCCCTTCGAAGAGTCTGAGATGCAGATTGTGCGCAACATGCGGTCGATTGGTTTGGACTTTGACCGTTGGATCTCCCGCGGGCTGTTGCGGTTCTATCCGGCGCGCCCTCACCAATATGGGCTGGAAACTCACCTGGCGATGTTGCACAAGAAGGTCCTCCAATTCAATCCTCGGGTGGTGGCCATCGATCCCGTGTCCAATTTGACGGAGATCGGCAGTACGATGGAAGCCAAAGCGATGCTGACCAGGATGGTGGATTTTCTTAAAAGCCGTGGCATCACAGCCCTGTTCACGAGCTTAACGTCCGACACCCAGAATCCGGAGATGACCGAGGTGAGTATTTCATCGCTCATGGATACGTGGCTGCTCGTGCGGAACCTGGAGAGCAACGGCGAACGCAATCGTGGACTCTATGTATTGAAATCCCGTGGCATGCCCCACTCCAATCAGATTCGTGAATTCACCCTGAGCGATCGGGGAATTCAGTTACTGGACGTCTATACCGGTACAGCGGGTGTGGTCATGGGTACCGCGCGTTTGGTGCAAGAAGGACGAGACAAGGTGGAAGAAATCAAGCTCAGCAACCAGATCGATCAAAAGCAATGGGAACTTGCGAGCAAGCGGAAGGTGATGGACATGCAGATCGAAGAATTGCGAGCGCGGTTTGAGCATGAAGCCAGAGAGTTGGAATCGATCATCTCCGCCAGCCGGGTTGCCGAAGACACTCTCATGAAACAGCGCAAGGTTCTGAAGGATGTGAGACAAAGCCCGAGAGACAACGGATCGGGAAATGGCAAGAGAGGGGGAATGAATGAAGGTCGATACAGTCCGGATCGGTACAATGGCCGGAAGGAACGCACGCGTGTCCAATCCAGATGATCCAGATATACGGTGGCAATTGCGTCTGTACGTCGCCGGGCAAACCCCGAAGTGTCTGGCCGCCTTCGCCAATCTGAAAAAGCTCTGTGAGGAGCATATGAACGGTCACTACAGCATCGAGATCATCGATTTACTCCAAAAGCCGCAACTTGCGCAGGGCGATCAAATCCTGGCGATCCCCACGTTGGTGCGAAAACTCCCGGAACCTGTACGGAAAATCATCGGCGACCTTTCCAATACCGAGCGGGTGCTCGTAGGATTGGACTTGAAGCAACGATAGATAGGCCTATGCCCAATCGCATACAGGATGTGAGCCCTCGGAGACTTCGTGACGCACAAAGAGAAAAAAGAGTCTGAGAAAACGACTGCAAAGTTTGAAGCAGACTTGGCCCAAGCCGATGCGCAGATGTATATCCTGAAGCTCTGTGTCAGCGGCATGACGCCACGGTCGCGCGAAGCGGTTACCAATCTCAAACATATCTGCGATGCCTATCTGGATGGACACTATCAGCTCGAGGTCATTGATCTGTATCAACAGCCCGCACTGGCGGCCAAACATCAAATCATCGCAACCCCGACGCTCTTGAAAAATCATCCTCTGCCGTTGCGCCGGCTGATCGGAAATCTGTCCGACACGGTCGGGACATTACGGAAGCTTGGCATCTCAATGCGCAAGGAACGTTCCTCATGATCAACGAATCAAATTCTGTAGAAGAGCTCAGGCGGGAAAACGAATCATTGCGCACCCGCTTGGAAGAAATGACCGAGGTGCTTGCGGCAATCCGAAGCGGCGCAGTGGATGCGTTAGTCGTAGAGGGCCAGGACGGCGTCGAACAAGTGTTCACATTGGACGGCGCGTACCGTCCATACCGGACATTCGTCGAATCCATGAACGACGGCGCAATTATATTGTCGAGGGACGGCACGATTACCTATTGCAACCGCCAGCTCGCCGATTTCCTCGGTACGTCGCTGGAACAGACGATTGGTCTTACATTTCTCAGTTTCGTGGCCGCTGAAGATCGACTGCAGATTGAGATGTTGTTGAGGCAAGAGTTGGAAAAGAGTTTCCGCGTAGAGTTGGCTATTCAGCATACCTATGGATCGGCGAGTCCCGTGCGTCTTTCGGCCCGTCGACTCTCTGATACGTCTACGTCCACCGTGTCTTGGTGCGTCATCGTCATGGACTTGCGCGGGGAAAAACTACAACACACTTTGCGTGAAAGCGAGGACCGTCTGAAAATATTTGCGAGCAATCTGGAGCAACGTGTCCAGGAACGGACGCGCGAGCTGATTGCATCCCGAGAACGCCTGCGTGCATTGGCGAACGAGTTGAACATGACGGAGCAGCGTGAACGTAAGCGGATGGCGAGAGAGTTGCACGATTATCCCGCCCAACTCTTGGCATTGTCCATTATGAAGTTGGCGCAGATCAAGCAGCAACAGGGGATGCCACCTGTCATCGCCGATCTGATATACAAGGTGCAAGACCTCATCGTCGAAGCGCTGAATTATACACGAACGCTTGTCAGCGACTTATGTCCTCCCATGCTGGATGACCTCGGGTTTCAGTCTGCGCTCCGTTGGTTGGCAGAACAAATGAAACGGCACCAGCTCAGTGTGACGATCGACATGCGCCAGGAGGATATTAAGCTCCAGGGTGAACATGCATTGTTATTATTCCAATCTGTTCGTGAACTGTTGATCAATGTGTCCAAACATAGCGGAGCCGAAGAGGCTACGGTATCGCTCTGCCAGCATGGCGATGAGCTCAGAATTGAAGTCCAGGATAGCGGCGTGGGCTTCGATACATACACCAAGAGTGGAGGTGTGAATGGTGCGAATTTTGGATTGTTCAGCATTCGTGAACGGATGCAGGCGCTTGGCGGGTCATTGGAGCTGGAATCAGCGGCCGGGAAAGGAACTAAGGCGACGCTCGTGCTGCCGCTCGGGGAGGTAAGGGGTAAGGGGTTAGGGGTTAGGGGCGAAGAAGCGAAAGAACCGGAGATAAGTCACAAGGCCCCAGGGATGAGCGATGGTCGTTCCGAATACGCCGTACGCCTCACCCCTCACGCTTCACGAGTGCGTGTGTTGCTGGTCGACGATCATGCCATGGTGAGGCAGGGCTTGCGCAGCTTGTTGGATAGCTATACCGACATCGAAGTGGTGGGGGAAGCGTCGAACGGCGAAGAGGCGCTTGTTGATATGGCAACACTGCAGCCTGAGATCGTCGTCATGGACATTAACATGCCGAAAATGAACGGCATCGAAACGACCTCGGCCATCAGGAATCGCTACCCCAACGTCAATGTGATCGGCTTATCAGTCCAGAATGGAGGAGAGATGCAGCAGGCCATGCTGAAGGCTGGTGCGGCCGTGCTGTTGAGTAAGGAAGCCGCGGTTGATCAACTATACCAGACGATTCAGACCGTGCAGAAGGCCCTGCCTACATAGAGCCCCCATCTTCATCTGTCATACCGGCTGCTTGTGGCTGCGATATTCCACCTCCTCTCATAATCTCGCTTTTCGGCGTGAGCGTTCAGAGATCTCGCCTAAAAACAAGGGAAGTTCCCAGGTCGGAAATCCCCTTGGAGAGCGTATAAGACCAATGAGTGTGTAGCGCATCCATTCGCAACCTGACCGCGACAAATAATGAACAAGGAGGATCTCATGAAGAAGCTCATTCCTATATTCACGATTGCCATACTAGGCGTAGGAGTCGGAATAGCGGGAGCCGCCGATCCGATGTCGGGAAAAGAGGCGCAACCCACGATGGGGGAACGCTTTACCAACGACACAGTCAATGGGACGCTGATGAAAATGGACGGCGAATATTATTGGGTGAAGGATACTGACGGGAAAGAAGTGAAATTGCACGTCGATAAGAGCACGAAACTGGATAAAGTTCAGGTGGGAGATAAGGTCAAGGCCTATATTACGGACTCCGGGCATACCACGACGCTTCAGCGCGGAGAGTGATCCTTACCATTTCATTCAGGCGCTTTTGCCGACTCAACAGAATTGGAGGAATGTATATGCCTGAGATCGAATCGCCGGCGTGTTCCCTTAATCTCGGTCACAGATCGAACCGGCTAGGCATTGCGTGTGCCAAGCCCGGCGAAGAAATTCGAGTGCTCGTGCGTCCGGATGACGAAGCCACCGCGAAACTGGTTGAAGCCATGGGCACGCTCAGCAATGACGGGAAGTGGTTCTCTGTGGTGGTGACAAGGGAGGATGGCGCGCACCAGACTCACGAAGTGGGCTATAGGGAACTTCTGAAAACACTCTCGACTATTGATTGATTGACCGCCCGCAACCTCGACCCTTCGCCGTGCGAGGTTGTGGGCGCATGATCGGCCCTCTCTCCTACCAAGCGGAACACCCATCTTGTGTTATGGAATGAGGATCGCTCGCGTTCACGAGCGAGACGTGGATCTCTTTTCAAAGCCGGGACGTCTCGCCTTGAAGGAGTGCTTTTTCCAACATGGTGTGGATTCTTCAGGAGGCCCGATCTCTACCGGGAAAGTTCCTCTTGGGAATGTTCCTCAGCCATGCGCTGTCGATTGGATTGTTGATCAGCCTCAGGAATGTTGTGAATGTGGAACTCTGCGAGATTGAGGTCCGGCCAGTGCATGCGTTCAACACCGACGGCATCTTGGAATCCAGTCCCATAGGCATTCAATGACTGCTGTGTGCTCGTGGCATTCACATAGTCGGCTTCCCGGGGAACGTGTTTGTTGGCAATCCCGGTCAGTCCTCCCGCCACTATGACAAGGAGGGCTCCGACGGCCAACAGATAATACACGTATTTGCTGCGGTCTGGGGATTCCATACGCTTTTTTGAGATCGATGACTTATGTGTTGCCATACATCGCCATCATCTACTCTGCTCTTCCTTCCATCTTTTCATCGACCGGACACACACTTGGGATGATTTCCCAAATATTTATTCGCACAGTAGGGTAATGGGACGGAGGAAGGAACTAGAAGTTGCCCTAGCTTCGCTCGCACAATTCCAAAGGGGGATGCTGACATCTTGTCTGATGTGGAACATTCTTTCCGGTTCGTATCAAATTCAAAAGCAACGAAACATGCCGAGCCAGAATGAGACAAAGATGTCTTTGGACATGCGACTACTAAGTTTTACGGTACATATGACTGTATGTAAGAGCTGCCAGCAGACGAGTCGCGTATCATTTGCCAGTAATCATCAACGGCATTAGCCTTGCAGCATATGAATGCTTCAGAACAGAGACATTAAAGAGGAGGAATGCTGCGATGAAACCAGTGAAATCCATTCCAATTCCAGCCGGCTTTCATGTCGTCACTCCGGCACTGACCACGAAAGATGTTGAGAAGGCCATTGGTTTTTATACACGGGCGTTTGGGGCTGAGGAGCGGATGCGTTTTCTCGCACCCGATCAAAAAGGCATCATGCATGCGGAACTCAAGATCGGAGACTCGATCATCATGTTAGGGGAAGAACATCCCCATATGGGATGTCATGGACCGGAAAGTCTGGGAGGAACTCCTGTGAGTCTCTATCTCTATGTCGAAGACGCGGATCACATATTCAGCCAGGCTCTGGCAGCCGGTGCAAAAGCCGACAAGCCGGTGGAAGACATGTTCTGGGGTGATCGTTGCGGGACACTGACGGATCCCTTTGGTCACAAGTGGAATGTGGCGACCCATAAGGAAAACCTGACACCTGATGAAATCAAAAAACGCGGGGATGCTTTTTTCGCTCACATGGCCCTGCAGGCGAGATAGAAATGTTGGGAAAATTCACATCGACGCGTGCTGCCAGTACACGTTAAGGAGGTGTCCATGAGATCGTTGATGAGACTAAAATCCTTCACGCTTCTGACGCTGACCCTCATTCTGGCCGGCTGCAGTCATGCCATTCCCGCGATCGAAAGACCGTCGCCTCCGGCTCAATTAGGCAAGACGCCACCGACGATCGCACCGGTCAATGCCGCAGGAAAACAGGCACAGGCTCCCGAATCGATGTTGCCGGTGGGCCTCACAGTCGATCTCACGCCGGTGCAACGCACCATTCAAGCGGCGATTCCCGAACGGTTCACCGAGGAGGGTCATCCTCTTGCGAGCGATTATCGTTGGCGATTTTCCAGAGAGGGTGAACCACAGGTCCTGATAGAGGACGGCTTGGTGAAATATCAGGCAATCTACCGCGGAGAGATTGAATCAATGGCCGCGCGTGCCTGTCGGCTTGATCCTGTCTTTCCCATGATTGAAGGGACAGGAAGGCTCGTGCTGCGAGAGCAGGACCAGGGATTGCTCGTCACCATGAGCGAATCAAGAACCACGATCAATCTAAAACCGGAAAGCGACACCAAATGCAATATGTTCAACGTGGACATACAACATGAATTGGCGGAGCTGTTCGAACAGGAGAAGATTACTCAACAAGTCGAACAATCAGTCGAGAAGGCCGGCCATACGATTCCGATTCAAATGGTCTGGGATCGGCTACAGGAACCTATGACCGTCGGGCAGGCGAATAGCCGGCTGTGTCTGTATGGAAAAGGGCAGGACTTCACCATTGGCTCACTCAAAGGGTCGACACAACAAACGACCATCACGGCCATTGCGCGGCAAACCCCGGTCGCGCTGTACCAGACGCCATGTCAAAAACCGGCTACCGGGCCGTTAAAGGTCTATATGGACAGCAAGGCAGTGGTGGTGCAGGAGGGACAGCCTTATAAAATCCTTCTGAGTGTGCCGGTACCCTACGCCGTACTCAATCAACAACTGCAAGAAAAGCTGTTTCATCAGGAGGCGAAATTGCCCTCGACGTTCGACAATATTCTGACAATCGAACGCGTCGTCGCTTCCGATGTCAACGGCTGGTCGCTTTTCACCGTGCAGACGAGCGGAGCAGTCGACGGGACGCTGTACTACTGGGGCACACCGAGGCTGGAGCATGACGGCAATGTCATCATCATGCCGGATCTCCAGATGGCCAATGAAACAAAGGTGGCGCTGGATAATATGAACCCCGGGTACTGGCAAACAATAGATGAGCAATTGAAGCCCCGCCTGCGGCAAGCCGCCGTGGTCGATCTGTCGCAGCGCATTGGGAATATGAAGAGCGCACTCAGCGGACAGCATAAGACCGGCGGGTTGGCTGTAGATTTATCAATGGGACGCCAGGAAGCCGGGCAGGTCTCATCGACAAGAGATGCCCTTGTGGCCGATGTGTTGCTTGAAGGAACAGCAAGTGCAACTGGCCGCGTCCCTGTCACACGCCAGGATCAGCGAGACATGATCGAAAGAACCCAACTCATGGATTCATCGGTCCAGAATGCACCGGAAAAGGCCGCTGGTCTCCCGACGCCATCCGAGCGATTCTCGGGGCAGCGCTAGAAATGTGTGGGGTGAGAGAGTAGGCGAAAGGCTCGGATCCGAAAGGAACCGGGCCTTTGTTTTTCATTTCAGACGCACTATGTAAGCGGTAGCTTCCCGCACCCAATGATTCTCAGTCCGACCCCTCCAGCAATCCAAAATTCGCAGCCGAACCCACGCTGGCAACTCAGTCTGTGACCAGAAAGAAAATTGAAAGGTTTTGAAAATGTCCTCACCCAATTGGATGAGGCAAGGGCAGGCAATCACCAGGGCCACTCGTCACAGTCGGGTGGCCCTGGTGATTGCCTACTCGGTGAAGAACTCAGACTGGTGAATCACTTCATACATATCCAGGACGTTCGGCTGCCTGTAGGACCATCCAATCTTCAGCTTCCTCGCGTGTGGCAAACTGCTTGACCGGCACGAGGTTGTCTTCATCGCCAAGGTTGGCATAGACCAGGAGGGCCGATCTGAATAGGTTTGCGTCTGTGCCTCTGGTGTGCGTTGTACAGGCTCATCCTTTGTTAGGAGATCAACTGATAATCTCTTCATGCGCAGTCTGTCAAGGGCGCGTTCGCAGCATGTGTCGAAGCAAAGGCCCGAGTCCTTTCGGATTCGAGCCTTCTGCTTTTTCAGACTTCGCGATGTTTCCGCTGTTCGCTCCAATGTTTCCACTGGGCGTCTACAGTTTCCATCACGACTCTGTTGAAGCAAGTTCACTCTATTTCCATTCTGAGGCTATGACCACCAGGGAACTCCCTAGCGTTGTTGCATCCAAACATTCCTTATACTTCATACTTCCCTTACGGGATCTATTTGTTGGCTTGTCCCACGTATCGTTACTCGCTCCGCCTCAATACCGTGCGGCCCATGAAGAAACGCGAGGGAGGGACGAGTAACCATCACTGGAGAGGAAACGAGAAACTATGACGATCAATGAAGCGGCTCGTAGACGAGCACTCTGGAGGGGTCAATCGATCATAGAGACATGTCAGCATTTGACCCTGGAGCTAGAAACTTGTGACCGAGACAATTCGTCGGCTGATGAGTATATCTGTGTGCTCTGTGGTGAAGTGGTAGCCCAACGCATAGCGGCGTAACATCTCCAGCTAGTAGGCCGGTACCGATCTTCCTTGAGTCGACGGGGTGGCACTCTGTTCTAACCTACTATTTGCCATGTGCGACACCTGTCGGCGAATATCTTCCATGGAAGTCGTCGCCGTGGTCCCCAAAGCGCGTGGAAAGCCGAGCACATCCCATCGGACTTTTGGCTTCCGTGCCGCCCGTGCTCGACTTTGTTTCCCCTTGTTACTTCCCCATCCACTGGATCACTTTCGCTCCTGTACATCGGTAAATAACTCGGCCTCTTCCACGTGAGAACCATTTCAGAGCTTCGACATGCGAGAGCCGAAGCGCTCCTCTTAGTCCTCCCCCGACGTGCCGAGGCCAATCCAAGCCCGCAGAAGATCGTGTCGGGTCACGGAATAGACCACTCTGCCATCCTTTTTGACCGGAAGATTTAGTAAGCGCTTCTCCTCCATAATCTGGACGGCTTCTTCGATGGTGGTCTCCGGCGTGACGACGATGCGATCGTGCACCATGAGATCTTCCGCTGTCAGCATGGAAAGATCTTTGCCCGCTTCCAACGCCCGGAGGACATCAAATTCGCTGATGAAGCCCATGAACTCGTCACGCTCGTCAACCACCGGCGCTCCGTGCATATGGGAAGACAGTAACTCCAAGGCCACGACCATTCCATTTTGGCCGGCTCGCAGGGTCAGCGTGTTGGTTCCTCTGATCTGTCCGACCCTGCGTAAGCCGCCGGCCGGAACCCCAGGTAATTCGAATTTCACCATCTCGTTGGCCATTAACATCTCGTTCTCCTTTCATAACTGAACCGCCATCTGCCGGCATATCATCTGATCAGCCGGTGCCACATCACGCGTGTTTGCTGAACACCCCGGACACATAGAGGTAGAGCGTGACGAGTCCCAGCGGAACCAAAAACATTGTGGCCACGAAGATCATCATGTTCATATTCACTGAACCTTCCCGTCGGTCGATACCACGACATCGGATATCGAGGGACGTAACGCTAAATGTCTGGAGCGCAACATCTTAGGCTTTTCACCCGTTCACGCTCCGATACGGGGCACCGCGACCTCTCGTTCATGTATGTTTTCTCTGCAACCATCCCCATGCCAGGGCCAAAAGTCCGAGCGACACGATGTACTGCGAACCATTGAACAGCACCGCATCGATCATTGTCGTGGTGTGCATAGTGTGTCTCCTTTTCCGTCACGTGAATTATTTTTGAGCATTCCGACAGCTTCCGGTCATGTGACCCGAGCGGTGCGCTCCGTGAACACATAGATCGCGAGCAACATGATCCCGGTCACCAGCAGAACCCAGGACATGGGGGCCGTGACCGCGGCCACGCCAGCCCACTGCAGAACCCCGGCAATCGCTCCAACCACCAAAAACATGAGTGCGTAGTACAACATCTCCCCCTCTTTTCAAACTCGCACATGGAGTAGGCATCCTCTGCATGCAGTCTATGGCCCTAGCCGCTATGGAGAGGCAGACCATGACACTCAGCATGCAGCCGTTCAGAGACACTCTGACATCTGGAGTAGCGGAGACTGGAGAATCGGTCACGCCCGGAAGGAGTAGGAAGCGTAAGAGATGGGACAGTCAGCGAGCTTCACACCTCGCAACGTCACTCTGGGCGCAATCAGGATGGGAGTCAAGCACTATAATACAGACTGAAGAGATACCTGCCTGCATTTTCCGATTGACCACCGCTGTCAGAGTTTTCTACCATTTTGAATGTGGTGACTGGACGCATCGCTTCTTTCAAACATCTATGGATTTCCCTAGTGTTTCTCATGCACATGCATGGCATATTATAGTCAAACGCTTGCAAGGGGAGATCCGTCATGCAATATAAGACCAGACCATCATGCTATACGGGCGAATGGGTTGTTGAAGTATGGGAGGAGGAAGAGGGCAAGGGGGAGATGTATCTCGTGGCATTTTCTGGGCCATTCGCAGAGGAACATGCGGCTGAATATATCGCTTTGAAAGAAGATCATGTGCAACAAAGTGTCGCCGCTGCCTGGATTCAAGAGCAATCCGCGCCTGGGTCCAACGGTACTACGCGAGGTTCATCAAGACTCACGAGGCTTGCCAGCGGTGGTGAGGTACCGAGCGAACCGTAATTTCCAGCCTATTGCGCGGAAAGCTCTGCACCGCTTCACCATCTCTCTGCGGTCCCTGAATCTCTACTAGCTGCGCAACATCCCCACCAATCCCTGCACGGTCAATGCGCATTCCCTTCCGACCGATTGTTGATGAGGTTGGAAAGCAGTATAGAATTCCTTGATGCACCTAATAGAATCGATGACTTCAACAGGGGTTATAGACCGTACAGCCAGAATGGACACTAATCGTGTTGCTTTCGTTGCGCGTCTGCGGCTTCCTCCTGAACCCTTTGTCTTCGCAACTCCTGAATGTTGGAGGCTTCGTTGTCCAAGAGGAAAAGTTGGAGTCACAGCATTTTAAGATCCACATTGTCGGTGGTTAGCCGCTCTTCAGGTGAACGGAGCCGCTTCAGCAGTTCTTTGCGCAATTGCTCACAAACTCACCGATGGTGCGACGAAGATCCATAATCGGAAAAGGCTACACCCGTGTAATGAGTCAATAACTGGGAGAGCCCCTAGTCGGGACCAGTCTTCAAAACCATGTGGATAGACTCTTGGTGCTAATGGGGCTGGCATCAACCTGGTGTCGAGGCAACTCGAACCCAACACCATCAACCCAGGGAGGACATCATTGGAAATCGCTCTTATCCCAGGTCTCTTCGTCGCCATCTTCGCAGGGGGAGCGGCTCTGATTTTGTGGTTCCCATATGACGCACCGCTCAAGGATAGACGTTAGGCGGGGGATTCCCAGGAGGTCTACCGGAGCTGTCTTCAGCGACAGCCAAAGGCCTCTTGGGAGGTCAACTTCAAGGACGCAGCCTTGTGAAGCAATCCGCTGACACGTTTCGGCTTCAACTAAAAAAACTAACCGCCCTGGCGAATTTCAGGCAAGATCCGATCAGCGAGGGAGCGCAGGTCCTCTAAGGTATGAAACAGCAATGTGCCGGTCGATCCCCTCACTC
>CBDDRB010000002.1:0-182652 GCA_965232965.1 uncultured bacterium | reverse complement strand
AGCCGGGGAGCACGGGCGGGGGTTTGCCGTGGTGGCGGCGGAAGTACGGAACTTGGCGCAACGGTCGGCGACGGCGGCCAAGGAGATCAAGGGGTTGATCAACGAATCGATTCAGCGGGTGACGGACGGGAGTGAGCTGGTGGATCAATCCGGCAAGACGCTGGCGGAGATCGTGAGCTCGGTCAAGCGGGTGACGGACATTATTGCCGAGATCTCGGCGGCGTCGCAGGAGCAGGCGAGCGGGATCGACCAGGTGAACAAGGCGATTATGCAGATGGATGAGACCACCCAGCAGAACGCCGCGCTCGTCGAAGAAACGACGTCAGCAAGCCAGTCCATGAAGGAACAGGCGCGGGAACTGATGAGGCAAGTGGATGTCTTCAAGGTCAACGGAATGAGTGAATCATCGCATGTGGTCCACGAAGCAAGACTGGATCGTGGGACGCACGAATCCCCGGCACAATCTGCCTCACGAGAGGTAGGTCACGCCACATCCAAGCCGATGGTTCATACAACGCCGGCTGGTCCTAACCCTGTGCAAGAGAAAGAGCCTGTGACTGTCGGTCACAATAAAGCCTCCCGCAGTAATGGAGACGAGTTTGAAGAATTTTGAGGACACGATTGTATGAAACCTAAAAGCCAACTGCGGATGAACAGGCTCGAAGTGGATGTGATGTGGCAGAATTTGACGGAGGACATTGTGAAATTCCCGGGACACGCAGCCGTGACTCAATTCATCGACTCGGGAAGGAGAAGCCTCGTAGTGGAGGTGTCTGTATGAGCAGTCTGAGTATCGAAGACATCATCGGCAACATCGAGACACGCATCGAAGACCATATATTCGTGAACCAACGAATCACGAGTCAGGTCAATATCCTTGCGCTCAATGCGACCATAGAGGCGGCTCGAGCCGGTGATGCCGGAAGAGGATTTGCCGTGGTGGCCAGCGAGGTGAAAAGTCTTGCAGAGCAAGCGGCCACTGCCTCTAAGGAGCTGGGTGCGATACGGTCGGAAACGTGCGAACTACAACGTCAATTCGCCGAGAAGGAGAGCGAGCGTCTCTCGGAAATGTCGCAGACCCTGGTGCAGCTCATCGTGCGCAACTTGTATGAACGCACGGCGGATGTGCGTTGGTGGGCGACGGATGGCGCGCTCTTTCGCTGCTTGGAATCAAAGGATCGGGCTTCCATCGATCATGCCGTGGAACGGCTTGGCCTGATCAACCGATTTTACTCCGTGTATCTGAATCTTGTCTTGGTCGGGACTGACGGGAAAGTTATTGCCTGTTCACAGCCGGCCAAATACCCCCGGGTCACCGGCAGCGATATCTCAAAATTGCCTTGGTTCCAGAAGGCCATGGTGACGACAAGCGGCGATCAATATGTCGTTGATGATATCGCCCATTCGTCGCTCCATGAGGATAAGTTGGTGGCGGTCTACGCTGCGGCTGTTCGTAAGGATGGGAAAATTGATGGAAAGATCGTCGGTGTGCTTGGCGTGGTGTTCAATTGGGAGGATCAGGCCACTACGATTGTTCGGACGGAGCCGACGTTATCTGAAGATTCATGGAAACGCAGCCGTGTCTTGTTGCTGGACAACAGTCTACGGGTCATTGCCGCATCCGACGATTGTGGAATCCTCCAGCCGTTCATGCTGGAACACAATGGTCAGCGAACCGGCCATTATGTCAATGCCAATCATGAGCTAGTGGCGTTTGCCAGGACTCTGGGCTACCAGGAGTATGATGGTCTCGGATGGTATGCGGCCATCATACAGCGGTCTAAATAAACGGAACACAGACGAAACACTTTCATTTCCCGCCAGGCTTCATGGGATAGCCTCCACCGCTATCCTCTCTCACTGCGTTTGGGCTTCCAGCGAGGGAGACGGCAATAATTGCCGCGTCCCGTTCCCCTATCCGGTCTGCGCCTCTCCACATCACCGGGCTGATCAAGCCTGTCACGTCGACAGCACTGAATGCTATTGAACACCACTGCTTCAGTATCCGGAGTTATCCGCCGATATTGAATCAGTCAAGGTGCCGGCCTGGAGGCTCGAGACAGGAGGCGTGGAACGCGCGGTGAGGTTCAAGAATGGATTTCTCAATCACAGTAGACGAATTTCAGCGGTTTCGTACGCTGATCTATGATGAGAGCGGCATTTCTCTGAGCGAGCAAAAGCAAACGCTCTTGGCTTCCCGTCTCTCGAAGCGACTGCGTGATCTGGATTTGCCGACCTTCTCGGCCTACTACACGAAGGTCATGCAGGATCCCACGCGTGAAGAATTCACACGGATGCTGGATCTGATTTCAACGAACAAGACAGATTTTTTTCGTGAACCCAAACACTTCGAATTTTTGCATGAACGAATTATTCCAGAGCTGGAAAGCACCAAACGCATTCGAATCTGGTCCTCCGCCTGTTCAACTGGGGAAGAGCCCTACACGATTGCCATGACCCTCTTCGATCACATGCAGAATCCTGCCCAGTGGGATTATAAAATTCTGGCTTCTGATCTCTCGACCCGTGTCCTTGCCAAGGCTGTGTCAGGCTTGTACGACGAAGATCGCTTTCGGGGAGTACCGCCGGAGGTCATCAAGCGACACTTTCTGCGCGGGCGAGGTGAACAGACGGGGATCTTCAAAGTGAAACCGCACCTTGCAGCTTCGATCACATTCCGGCGGGTAAATTTGATGGACGATCGGTTCCCCATCAAAAGTCCGCTCGACCTCATTTTCTGCAGGAACGTCATGATTTACTTCGATCGTCCGACTCAGGAAAAGGTCGTGAACAAGTTTCATCACTATCTGAGACCCGGCGGGTATCTGTTCATCGGGCATTCCGAGAGTCTCCAGTGGATCACTCATCCCTTTAAGGCGATTGCCCCTACGATCTACCGGAAGGAGGCGTGAGGGGTGTCGTGGGAAACGTTGGCCGACTAGATTGAAGAGGATACATCGAGAATTATGACCACCATCCCCGTGCGACCGGAATCTGATACCTCACGCGATGCCTTCGCTCACATTCGTCGCATACGCGACAATCGCTTTCCTCACGAGATTGCCTCGATTCTCCCCGGAGAATTTTTCGTCAGTCGAGAACCGATGGTGGTCTACACCGTCCTCGGCTCCTGCATTTCGGCGTGTATCCGAGACCCGATTGTCGGCGTCGGCGGCATGAACCACTTCATGCTCCCGGAGCCGAAGGAGGCTGCGCACGATTCATGGGGAGAATCGACGCGGTATGGGTCTTACGCGATGGAATCGTTGATCAATGAAATTATCAAACGGGGCGGGATCAAAAGCCGTCTGGAAATCAAACTCTTCGGGGCCGGCAAGATCTACGAAGGCAATATCGACGTGGGTGCGAACAATGCCAAGTGGGTGATCGGGTATTTGAGGAGCGAAGGACTCGCCACCGCGAAAACCGATCTTGGCGATGTGTTTCCACGAAAAGTCTACTACTTCACCAACTCGGGGCGTGTCTTGATGAAAAAGATCGAGCGGATCAAGAACCAGACTATTTTTGAACGTGAGGACGAATACGCGGCGAAGATCAAATTGCGGGCGCAGCAACCTGTGGAAGATGTGACGTTGTTCTGAGCAGGAGGCAGCAGCGTTCATCGACCCGATCCCGAACCGAAGCGGAAGCCGATCATTGACGACTCATCCAGGGAGATCTATGTCAAAAATCCGAGTGCTGACCGTCGATGATTCGGCGCTGATGCGGCAGGTGTTGGCCAGGCTGCTGTCGAAAGACCCCGAGATCGAGGTCATTGGCTCCGCGCCAGATCCCTATATTGCTCGTGAGAAAATCAAAGCACTCAACCCGGATGTGATTACGCTCGATGTCGAAATGCCAAAAATGGACGGGTTGACGTTTCTTGAGAAGTTGATGCGAGGGCACCCCATGCCGGTGGTGATGGTGAGTTCGCTGACAGAGGCCGGCTGCCAGACGACCTTGCGCGCATTGGAGTTGGGTGCGGTGGATTTCATCACCAAGCCAAAGATCGATCTCCGGGAAGGGATGGAGGACGTGGCTCAGGATCTTATCGCCAAGGTCAAGGCTGCCGCACAGGCGAAAGTGAGGGGTAAGGGGGTAGCCGAATCACCGGACTCTCGCGCCATACCTCTTGCCTCGTCCGCCATGATCAAGACCACGGATACGATTATCGCGATCGGCGCGTCGACGGGAGGCACTGAAGCGGTAAAGGAGGTCCTGATCGCGTTACCGCCGAACACGCCTCCCATCGTCATCACACAGCACATGCCCGAACACTTCACGAAAACGTGGGCGGATCGCATGAACATCCTGTGCCAAATTTCCGTCAAGGAGGCCGAAGACGGCGACAGCGTGCTGCCTGGCCATGCGCTGATTGCGCCTGGCAATTATCATATGACTCTCGTGCGGAGCGGCGCCCGGTACACAGTGCACATCAACCAGGATCCTCCAGTGAATCGTCATCGCCCATCGGTCGATGTCATGTTTGCCTCGGTTGCCCAGTACGCCGGCGCCAACGCGGTCGGGGTGATCCTTACCGGCATGGGAGGAGATGGCGCCAGGGAAATGTTAACCATGAAGCGTGCCGGAGCCTTTACGATCGCTCAGGACGAAGCCAGCTGTGTGGTGTTCGGTATGCCGAAGGAAGCGATCAAGCTCGGCGGGGTGGACAAGATCTTGCCGCTGGCGGAGATACCCACTGCGATTGTGGGCCATGTCTGCTAGCTCCGGCAGGTTGATCTGGTTCATTTGGTTAGTCTTGTTTATTTGGTTGAACGAAACTAACCAGATAAACCAAACAAACCAGATGAACCAGACAGTCCGTACATGAAATGTGTGAAAGTGAGACCATCGCCAATACGCGCAAGAAAGGGATCACATGCAAATCAAAGAACGCGCTGTGTTACATGGAATTGTGTTGGATGTAGTAGGGGACTTGACCTATGCCAATCGGTCCGGCTTTAAGGCGGCGGTTGAGAAGACGAAACAGGCTGGTTGTCGGCACCTCATCGTGAATTTGGAGCACGTGCGATTCATCGACAGCGCAGGGCTCGGTCTACTTGTCCTTGTGTCGCAGAGTTTCAAGCTGCAGCAGGCACAAGTCAGTATGTTGAAACCACAGAGCTATGTACGAGAGATCATGAGCCTGGCGAATGTGTCGAAGCTGATTCCAATTTATGAGAGCGAAGAAGATGCGCTCAGCGCGCGTGCCGCATAGACCTGGATTGTGAGTAGGGGAATGTCATGACTTCGCACGCAAGGCAACAGAGTAGGCAGGCTGAAAACTCGTCTGCCGGGCCTGAGGCATCTGGCGCGACGATCCTCTTGATTGAGGATGAGTTGGTCACGCGGACGAGCATGGCGGCGCGGCTGACCCGATTAGGGTATCGGGTCGTTGAAGCCGAAAACGGACGAGAGGGTCTGGAAGCGGCCAGGCGTGATCGTCCGGATCTTCTCATTGTCGATTGGATGATGCCTGAGATGGACGGGCCGACGTTCTGTGAAGCGGCGCGCCGTGATCCTTTGCTGAAATCCAGCCAGATTCTTCTCATGACCGCCCATGACAAGCCGGCGCAGATTGTCGAAGGATTGGAACGAGGCGCCGACGACTTTCTGAGCAAATCGGCCAGTAAACAAGAAATTGCCGCACGTGTGCTGGCAGGCCTGCGCACCGGCCGATTGGTGCGGGAGCTTGAAGCGACCGGCAATCAACTGGAAACATCGCTGCAGCTGTTACAACGGAAACAGGCAGAAATGGAGGCTGATCTTCACACGGCGGCCGCGTTCGTCCAGTCGCTGCTCCCTCCGCAAGGAAGCCCTGTACAGGGGATCACCTTGGCATGGGAGTCTCAGCCGTCCTTGGCATTGGGCGGTGACCTTTTTGGTGTAATGGCGATCAATGCCGACCATCTCGGCCTGTACATTCTGGATGCATCGGGGCACGGAGTCGCTGCCGCGCTTCGCTCGGCCTCGTTGATGACGTTTCTGCGAGTGGAAAACATGATGCAATTGATCGGGTCGTACGATCCCGAGGAGGTGTTATTCGAGGCCAATCGGCGGTTTCCGTTGAGCGCCGATGGGGAGTATTTCACCCTGTGGGTGGGACAACTTCATCTGCGGACACGCAGCCTGTCCTATGCATCCGCAGGCCACCCCGGCGCACTGCTCAGTCGTGTGGGCGGACCTTCCCGATGGCTCACACGGGCCTCGTGCCCTCTTGGGTTCGATACGTCGGCACGGTTTACCAGCGAGCGCGTTTCTCTGAAACCGGCAGACCGGTTATTTCTGTTGAGCGACGGGATCTACGAGGTGTCTTCTCCAGCCGGGGAGCTCTGGGGGCGTGCGCGCTTCCAAGAGGTGATCGACGCGGGGAGGCACATGGTGCTTTCAACAACCATTGCTTCTTGCTTTTCAGCAGCCCGAAGCTGGCAACAGGCGCAACATTTTCCGGACGACGCGGCGGTTGTGGGGATCGAACTGCTCGGCAGCGCAGAGGAGAAGTTGAATGGATAAGACGGCAGTCTTGGATCTTCCCCAGGCGTTAAACCGGGCGGACGGAGATCCGGATCTGTTTCTCACTTTGGCGGAGCTTTTCTTGGAAGAGAGTCCGAAAGAGGTCGCCGCGGCTCGGGCGGCGTTGGGGCGGCACGATCGTGCCGGGCTGGAGGCCGCTGCACATAAGCTCAAGGGGTCCGTCATGGAAATGTGCGCGCCGCGCCTTTTCGAGAGCGCGAGACGATTGGAGGAGTTGGGCCGACGGGGAGAGTTTGCCGATGCCTCGCCGGTCTGTGCCGATGTCGAAACCCGCTTGGCCGAGCTGCATGCGGCGCTTCGAAAATTGATCGCCGGAGGGCTTCCATCATGAATGCCGCGGCAAGATGGCGGGCAGAGGTTCGTACGATACTCGTCGTTGCAGACAATCCTGATACCCAGGCTGTGATATTGGAGCATGCGAAGGTGAAGGGGCATTCGGTGATTTCTGCTCCGACTCCCGCGCTGGGATTGTCGACATTCGACAGGACACACCCCGATATCGTGATCACAGATCTTTTTCTGCCGGAAAAGGAAGGAATCACGTTGGTGAAACAGATTCGCGAACGTCGCCCGACCTGCCCCGTCGTGGTTCTCACAGAGGCAGACCATAGCGAATCGACGATGGAAGGATTGCATGCCGACGAGTTCGATTGTGTGCGGCAGCCGATTCATGAAGAGGCATTTGCACAGGCCCTGGAGCGGGTAATCCATAGGCTGACCATAGCCGTGGAAAATGCGCCGGGTGTCGAGCCGGCTTGGCGATTGCTGCACATATACGGAAATGCCCGCGCCTCATTGTCACAAGAGCGTGAGACGATCGGAAGAGTTGGGCCGGCGGGGGACGTGTGCTGAGGCCTCGCCGATCTGTGCAGATGTCGGAATGCGCTTGGCTGGGGCGCATGCCGCGCCTCGGGAATTGATTGCCGGAGGATTTCCATCATGAATGTCACGACAGGATCGCAGACAGGAACTCGTACGATACTCGTCGTTGCAGACAATCCTGATACCCAAGCCGTGATACTGGAGCATGCGAAGGTGAAGGGGCACTCAGTGATTTCTGCGTCGACTCCTGCGCTCGGATTGTCGACGTTCGACATGACACAGCCTGATATCGTCATGACGGAACTCTTTCTGCCTGAGGCAGAAGGAATCACGTTGGTCAAACAGATTTGCGAACGTCGACCGACCTGCCCTGTCGTGCTTCTCACCGACGCAAGCCATGGCGAATCGACGATGGAGGGATTGCGCGCAGGCGCGCTTGATTATGTGCAGCAACCGATTCATGAAGATGCATTTGAGCAAGTACTACAAAGGGCGATCCACCGGCTGCCGGTTTCCGTGGATGATGCGCCCGGCGTCGAACGGATGGAGTACGTCCTTGTCATGGGTTCTGACCCGAGCTACGTCGAGAGCACGGTAACCTGGCTTATTCAAGGGACAGCTATGGGGTTGATGGAGGCGCGACAGCTTCATCTACGGGCCGCGTTACAAGAACTCGTCATGAATGCGGTTGAACATGGCTGTCTCGAACTCCGATATCATGACAAAATTGAGGCAATGGCGAAGGATCAGTATGATGAGTTGATCGTGCAACGCCGACAGGATGCCCGCTTTCGAAAACGTCGGGTTACCATCCATGCCATCTACGACAAGCGGCAACAAATCATCACATACCGGATTGCTGACGACGGCAAGGGGTTCAATTGGAAATCGCGAATGAAATCGGATTGTGACGTGTGCCATCCGGGGGATGCCAGTGGTCGAGGCATCTTTCTCGCCCATTCATTTTTCCCCGACATCACGTACAACGATAGGGGAAATGAGGTCATGTTCACGGTTTCCCTAGCATAGGAAGAGGTTTATTTGGTTTGTCTTGTTTGTTTGGATCAGACCGACTCGATGAACGAAGCAAACCAGACAAACCAGACGAACCGGATCAACCGGATTAACAAAACAAACCAGAGGGAGGCCTCCAATGGACACAGCAAATCCGCCCCGCTCCAAATTGCGGATCCCCAATGACGCGATGTATCGTCTGCTGCGCGAAGGGTGCATCACCGAATTCAATGTAAAAAAGGCGGCGGGAGAGAAGGTCGACCTGCGCGGATGCGATCTGCGAGGGCTTGACCTACGAGGACTGGATGCCGATGGGTTGGACTTCAGTGACTGCTACTTTCGTCAGACGGATCTTCGCAGTGTGGATTTTCGTAAAGCGCGTCTTGAAGGCGCCAGCATCAATGCCGCAAAAATATCCGGCGCCTACTTTCCGGCCGACCTGACTTCCGGCGAAATTGAATTGTCGCTTCTTCACGGCACCCGCATGCGTTATCGCTCGGAACGATAGCCGATCGGTCCGACCCTCCGTGTCGTTGCGTCACCCCCCCACACGACAATTTGGTTATCGTTACGCAAGACACACGCGCTTCGTGGCGTTGTCTGACGTTTTGAGTGTCTTCTATTAAAGGTGTCAGGCTATCGTGCCATTTAGCTGTGGTTCAGCCTCAGTCTGCATCTTCCTTGGAAGGCGAGGAAGGATCTGTTGGAGGTTTAGTCTGGATGGTCTTCTGGCGAATCAGTTTTGTGAGGTAGGTCCGCTGAAGGCCAAGTTCCTCGGATGCTCTAGTTTGGTTCCATCCATTTCTGCGCAACGCGTCTTCGATGACTTTCCGGCTATAGGCTTCCATGATGTCATGATAGTGACGGGAAGGAGATCCTGTCTCGGCTTCGGTCGCCGCGGGAGAACGCGGATCTGCCAGATGCAAGTACGCGGGTTCAATTGTGTCATCGGGACACAAGATGGCTGCGCGTGTCAGCACATTTTCCAATTCGCGGATGTTGCCCGGCCACTGATACTGTTTCAACGCTTGTACGGCGCGGTCACTCAGGGCGCAGGTGCGATGAGTGCCGATTCTGACCGCGCGTTGGAGAAAATGCTGTGCGAGTGCAGGAACATCGTCCATGCGTTCACGCAGGGGTGGAAGCGTGACGGTGATCACCGCAAGCCGGTAATAGAGATCCTCTCGAAACGTGCCCTGTTGGATCGCACATCGTATGTCTTTGTTCGTGGCCGCGATGAATCGCACATTGGTGCGAACCGGCTGCGTTCCCCCCACACGATAGAAGGGCTGCTCTTGAAGGACCCGTAGTAGGCGGCTTTGCAAGGGAAGCGGCATATCCCCGATCTCATCAAGAAATACTGTTCCCCCTTCGGCCACCTCGATCTTACCTGGTTCCCGTTTGTCCGCTCCGGTGTAGGCGCCCTTTTCATGACCGAACAGTTCGTTTTCAAGCAGGTGCTCCGGCAAAGCCGCACAATTGACCGCGACGAATGGTTTCGAGCGGCGTGGGCTCCAACGATGAATGGCACGGGCCACGACTTCCTTTCCCGTCCCGGTTTCACCAAGCAGGAGAACGGTCACGTCGGGCTGCGCCGCTTGTCTGGCGATCGTGAGTTGCGCAGCCATCTTGGCGTTGGCCCCCACAAGATGATCGTACCGATCGTCGACTTCTTGACGGAGGACGTTGACCTGTCGGCGGAGCGCTACGGTGGCCAGGGCTTTCTTAACCACGATGGTCAGGTGGTCGGCGCTGAACGGTTTCGTCAGAAAATCAAATGCGCCGAATTGCATGGCGTGCACGGCGCGCTCGATGGTGCCGAATGCAGTCAGGATGATGATGAGGGGTATGGTGTAAGGTGTGCTGGTATCGCCTTCGGCCTGCCGCTCGCTGTGCGAGGCGGCTCTCATCCGTTCCAGGATTTCTAGGCCGGACAGAACCGGCAGTTCCAGATCCAGGAGTACGAGATCAAGTTCACCTTGTTCAATGAGGCGCAGCGCATCCTGGCCGTTGTCGGCTGTGATGGGCTCGTGCCCCATCCAGGTGATGCGATTCTCGAGTCCGAGAAGAATATCGCGGTCGTCCTCAACGATGAGAATTTTGGCGCGCATTGTAAGCTTAGGTGGCCTGTCGCTCGAAATTGTAGTTCATGCACACGGGAAAATACACTCCTTCGGAAGGCTTCGAACCTCGAACCCAGAACATCGAACTTTAGCCTTCGGCCTTCAGCCTATCAACCTTCAGCCTTCAAACCCGAAGACGCGATTGGCACTGTGAAATGAAAGCGCGTACCAATTCCCGGAGTGCTCTCCAGCCAGATGGCTCCTCGATGCATCGCCACCAGGCTTTTGGTAATGAATAGGCCTAGCTGCGCTCCCTGAGCGGTGGGGTCGGCTGAGGGCACTTTCGAGAACTCCCGGAAGAGCTTTTCAACGTGACTCGGGTCAATTCCGCATCCGGTGTCGGCGACAGAGGTTTGCACCGAGTCCTCGGGGGTCGATTGGAAATCGACGGTGATACGGCCGCCTGGCGGCGTAAACTTAATCGCATTGCCGATGAGATTCCAGAGAATTTGTTCGAGCTTATCGCTGTCCCCCTGGACTGCTGGAAGCCCAGCCACATGCGCGATCTCGAGGGTAATCGTTTTTTCGGACGCGACGGTGCGCAGGCTGTCGGCAACGAGGAGAGCGATGGATTCGATACAGACCGGCGCCAGGCAGAGCGTTTCCCTTTCGCTGTCAAGGCGGGACCAATCGAGCAATTGATTGATGATTCTGGTGAGTCGATTGAGGTTATGTCCGATGCGAGTGAGGTAGGTCAATTGTTGTTTGCTCACCGGCCCTGCAATACCGTCGCGCATATTGTCTGCAAAGCTGCGAATCACCGTCATGGGCGTACGCAACTCATGCGACGCGACAGAGAGAAACAGCGACCGCCGCCGGTCGTGTTCCTGGAGGTGCTCATTGGCAATAGACAATTCCTGGGTGCGGTCGGCAATGCGCTGTTCGAGGTGTTGCGTGAGTTCTTCAAGGTGAGAATAGGCTCTCGCGTTGTCGATGGCAGCGGCCACATGGCTGGCGATCGTCATGAGCATATGGAGATCTTCATCCGTGCAGGGCAGTAGGCCCCGGTCGGCGGCGAGGTATCCGAGCATCTGGTTGTGACTCTGGAGCGGCACCGCGACGAAGGACGTCACCCCGGCGCGGCGAGCCAATTCAAGTATAGGTGAGTGCATACGACCAGCCACGGATTCAAGGTTGAGGATGAGCAGAGGCTTGCCATGGATCAGCAGATCAGCGTGAAGACTTCCGTCGCTCTGGAGCGGAATGTCAATTTGGCGCGCTGCTTCCGCAATGTCCGGCGAGACACCGGCGATTTGGGCCACATACGCTGTGCCTCGTTCGCGGTTTCGCAACATCAAGAACATGCGCGTAAAGCCCATGTTGGTGATCAGGAGTTGGAGGACAGTGTTGAGGAGCTGGCTCCGGTCCAACGTTCCGACGATGGCCGTACTGACTTGATGTAACGTGGTCAATTGACTGACCTGATGTTTGATGGTGGCCATGTTGGCTGTGATGGCAAGGCTTCTTTCCTGTAATGCGTGAGTCATCAGGTTAAACATGCTCGTCAATTGGCCGACTTCATCGCGGGTGGAAGGTGTCAGAGGCGTCGGAGAGTGGCCCTCCGTCACTTGTCGAGTCACACCGGCGAGGGCCATCAGCGGTTTCGTGATGTGAAGGGTGAACAGGTAGGCGATGAGGGCGCCTGCGCCGATGATCACGGAGGTGAGAACCAGGACATTTCTGACCATCATTTCGAGTTCCTGTATCAGGCGTGCATCGGTCAATCCTACCTGGACCACGCCGGACACGAGCGGTGGTTGTGTCGTGGAGGAGCTCACGCTTCCGTCATCCAACTGAATCGCGAAGGAAGGCTGTGAGATGCTTCCATTTGTCCTGCGCAGCACCGGCTGAGCAAAGTCGTACACAACTTCACTCCAGGACAATCGATTCCTAATCGTATTCGGAAGGGAGAGACGGGTGATCAGAGGAGTCGTAACCGGCGATGCGAAGAGCTGTTTAGCAATTTGACTGTCCGGATAGAGGGGATGATCTACGGACCGCGCAAGGCTGGCGGAGGATTGGCGCGTTCCCTTCGTGTATTGAGCAAGCACGGTACCGTCCGAGCCGGTGATGACGACATACACCACATCGTTGACGGCCACGAGGCCTTCCATGAATTGTTGAAGCGTGGCGTGATCTTCCACCACGAGGCCTGCGTAGTGGAAGCGCTCATTGTGTATGACACTCGTGAGAAGGATCGTTCCAAGCTGCTGGAGGCTTTTGGCCATCGCGGCTCGCCGCACGTCGATGTAAAACCAGCTCAAGGTCGAACAGGTCAACACAAGAATGAGGCTGAAGAATAGCACGAACTTCGTGCGTAGACTGAGAAAACCGGTCGTGGGTAATGCCACAGAAACTTTTGGTTCGTCCGGAGGGTAGAGGGGATTCACGTACCGGTCCTCGTCAATAGGTGTCATCGATGAGATTCGTCAGCTCCTTGGCGAACGCAATCCCAAGAAATCTCGCGGTCTTGAGATTGACGGTGATCTTGAATCGCTCAATCGGCACAGGATTGAGCGGCAAGAGCCGTTCCCCGTCGAGAATGCGTTTCGCGAGTAGTCCGGTTTCCCGTCCGACGTCGCTATAGTTGACGGACATGCTGAGCAGCGCTCCCAGTCTTGTGAACTCCGGTGAAAACCCGATCACGGGAATCTGACGCGCCAGCGCTAATTCAAGGATGAATCGTATGGATTCGCTCGTCAAGACCGTGGAATCTGGTATGAGCCAGAGAGCTTCAACGTCCGAAAGCAGGGTGCGCAATTGCTGGGGCACGTCCTTTTCACTCTCGACGGGAAGCCCATTCAATTGAAAGTCAGAAATGATGGCCTGCCGCATCGCGTCCGTCACCAGAGAGGAGGTTTTGGCAGGATCGTAGAGGGTTCCGAGCCGATGAATGGCTGGCAGAAAGGTTCGCATGATTTTGAGCTGTCGCTCGACGGGGACCTCCAGGAGCGTACCCGTCATGTTGGCGGCTGTAAGCTGGTGTTTTAGAGGGTCCAGGACCATCATATAAACGATCGGGACATCCACTATTTCTACTTTCGCCGCTAACGCGGCTTTGAACCCTACGGCGACGACTAGTGACACATTCGATGCGCGAAGCTTGCGCGCGAGCTTTTTCCCAACCTCCAGGTCGCCTTGGGCATCGTATTCGGTATAAATCGCTGCCGGCGGTCCCGTGGCTTTCAATCCCGCAATCGCCTCGCGATACGCCGCAATGTCGGAAGACCTCAGGATGGCGATGTCCATCGCCGCGGATTCGGACACACAGAAAATACACAGGCCTAGTAATAAGACAAGACCGACGGCCGCCATTCGGAACAGGCTGAAGGCTGTAGGCTGAAGGTTTCGGAACCTCGAATCCCGAACTTCGGCCTTTGGCCTTCGAATCTTCAGCCTTCGTGGCGCGTCACGCGCCACAGTTAGTGGCGCGGACCGTTCCCAATATGTGCAACGCGTTTCCATCGTGATCTCGAATAATTTCACCGTTCCAGATACACCATAAGAAGCTGCCGTTCTGTCTCATGACACGGTGCTCAAATGTCAGCTCGACGCCGGTTTGATTTGCCGCTTGGCGCATCGTGCGTGCCATCGATTCCCGATCTTCTCGGTACACAAGTGCCAGCCAGCCATTCTTCGTACGAGGCCGTGCCCCGTCCGATAGTCCGAGGAATCTGTCGACTTGCGAGGACCAATAGATTTGATCGGTGTGAAGGTCCCAATTCCACGAACCTATCTCTGTCGAGGTGAGGGCAAGGTGAAGTTGTTCCTCATGAGTTCGGAGGGTCTGTTCAAAGCGCTTCCGCTCGGTGATGTCGGTGGAGATGCCACACATCGCATAGGGCTTGCCGGTGTGGTCGCGGAGCGGGAATTTAATCGAAATATAGGTGTGGAGGCCGTCGGAATGGGGGGCGTATTCCTCATACTCCACTGGAGCATTTCGCTCCAACACCGTTACATCGTTGGCACGAAATGCATCGGAAAAGTCCTTGGGAAAAATCTCGTGATCGGTATGACCGACAATCTGATCCGTGGTGAGGTGAAAGAGCTGTTCAAACCGGCGATTGGTGAGAAGGTATCGGCCATCGGTGTGTTTGACATAGATCACCGCGGTGGTGTTGTTGACGACATCCTGCAGAAGCTGCTCGTTCCGTCGAAGTGCATCTTCTGCGCGTTTGCGATCAGTCACACACTGGAGAGAGCCTGACATACGGGTGATCTGACCGGTCTCGTCCCAAATCGCTTGACCACGGGCGCGGAACCAGCCGTATTCTCCTGTCTTGGTCAGGAGCCGATATTCCACGTCGTAGGGATCACGGTGTTCGATATGGGCCGTCAAGGCGGCGAAGACGCGGTCGGTATCTTCGGGATGAAGCCGGGAAGCCCAGCTCTCCAACACATCGGGGAATTCTTCATCGGTATACCCCAGCATGGCTTTGACGCGAGGAGACCACCACACAGGTGTGCGTGGAGAACTCCACGGTTCTCCGCGAAGGACCCGGCCGTCCCAGAAGCCGTCATTGGAGCCTTTGACCACGAGGTCCAAGCGTTCTTCGCTTTGACTGAGAAGGTGTTGTGTCCGTTCAACCTTCACGGCGAGTTCCTTGACGCCGATGGCGCGACGGAGCGTATGCCGAAGTTCCTCTCGATCGTACGGTTTCGTGAGATAGGCATAGGCTCCCTCGGTCAGCGATCCCACGGTGCGATCCTGAGAGATATGCGCGGTCACGATCACAACAGGGAGAGAGGGATCTAGGCGCTGAGTTTCTTTTAACACCTCGAGTCCATCGCCGTCCTGTAGACCCAGGTCCAACAGAATGGCATTGAAGCGATGGGCTCGAACAAGTTCGATGGCCCCGGCAACGGTGTCGGCAATGGTGACGGCATAGCCATCATAGTGCAGCATATCCTGTAGCCCGATGACGAGGTCCTGGTTATCTTCTACGACGAGGATGGAATAGGGGCTTGTATCGGTGACCATGGGAACCTCACGTATCTGGAAGGTCCGGGTTCTCAGTCAACGGATTCGCCGAGACACCCGGAACCTCTCATTGAGCTATCACCCTCTGGTCAGCTCAGCACTCAGAACTTTCCGGGAAATCAGCGTCAGCTCCGGACTCAATCCGGTAGTCAGGACGTCTCTCCTCGCTTGCAAGGTGTGCCATGAGCGTCATTCAACATCGTGTTGATCCGAGAGGGGCATATGACGGGCGAGAAGGAATCTATCACATTCATGTGCATGGGAACATAATGCGAAGGAGCACCGAGCGAGAGCGGTACATGCGGTGGAGGAGAGTCGGGCGGTAACGAAAGAGTTCTGACAGGATATTGAAACACTCCGCAAGCGACGATCGTGCAAATCTTTAAATATGAATCGTGAAGGGTCAGCCGGTGCATAAATTGATTCATTGTTTCATCGGACTGTTGATTCAATGATGCAATGGATCAATCGTCTTGCGAGATCCGCGTCACGATTCACCGGTATCGAGGGCGCTACGCTTAGACCGCGACCTTCGAATATCGGGACCCGTGTGATTCCCCCTTGTCACGCGATTCTGACAAAGAATTTCCGCTTTGCCGAATATCGCCGGAGTGATGATCATCGTCAAAGCTGTGGCGAGTGATCATCCAGATGATCCCTGCCAGTATCGTAAACAGACCCACAGTGAATACCAGAAGGAGTGCCTGAACCATGGCTGCCTCTCCTTTCATCGAGAGAGCGGTTATCAGATAGGCCTGTATTCAGCAAGCCACATGCCTAATCTGAACCGCGCAGGTTCTGTTGGAGTCGAGGGTTTTTCCTAGCATTTCAGCCTTTCGACGTACCGATAGAAGGATTGAAGGCGGCTATGTGAATTGAAAACGATTCGTTGCTGAATCACATTTGATTACGGGATCGGCGGGACGGGTGAAGAAGTTCTGAGTTCTGGGTTCTGAGTTCTGGGTGATAGGCGGACAGAGACGAGCGAGCCGAGTATTATTGATCTGGTTCATCTGGTCTATCTGGTCCGACCAAACAAACGAGACAAACCAAGCAAAGCAAATAACGGGGTGATCAGGGTTGATTAATGGACGGGGGCTTGGATGGAACGAAGATCCCATTTTGCCACCTCGGAAAGACCGATTTGATTCAGCAAGTGGGCACGTTGTCTGCGAAGCCCCTGGTCTGACGGGTTCGAGTTGATCAAGTCACAGAGGCAGGCCATGGCGTCATACCAAAAACCGCGCACGGAATTCCGCAGTACGCTTTGCTGGTCACAGTTCAGATCGACTTCCATTTCCACGAGACATGTACTGAACTCACAACGCTCGATCACGCCGCCGGTCACAATATCCTTTGATGGCGAGTCCGGGTCGCGAATCGCGGAAATGTACCAGCGATATTGCACATCAGGTTCGAGTGTCAAACCCAAATCTTTGAGATTGAGGGATTGGACGCCTACCTGACCCGGTGTGGGAATCGAGCCTTCATATAAGGGTTTGACTGATCGGATATCGATGAGTGTAAATCGTATGGGCAGGGATGTCGGTTTGGACAGAAACCAGTTTAAGGAAGGCGCCTGCTTCACCGTCAGGCCGACATGGTCGGGAACAAGGGCCACGATCTCAGGCTCCTTTCCATCCGTCCCACGCAGCCCTCCGCCCACGCGAGCACGCGGGATCAGCTTCTTGGGGGGCGTGTAAAGGGGAAGCGGAGTATCCCCAGTTGGCCTCGACTGCGAGACATCGGTCTGATCTGATGCTGCGGGTACTGGAGCCGGATTAAAGAACCCCATGCCCAGGATCAGTCCCACGAGGAGAAAAACCATCACGTTACGCATGGTAGCCCTCACGTATTACGACCGATCGACCAGCATAAGTTTCTACAAATATGGTGGCAGACTGTAACACAGCTAGAGCCAGTTGTTCAGTAACAAGAATGGCGACCAGTATGCCGGATGTTCATAGACTCGATCGGCCAAGAGCTTCTGTTGTGCATTCTGCAATGCTTGTGCCTTTGACAGTGTGGGATTCCGCAGTTGTCGGTAGAATTCGGAGACCAAAGTCGCTGAAGCCTCATCGTTGATGAACCAGAGTGTCGCGAGTGCGCTCCTGGCTCCGGCTTTGATGGCCACACCGGCCAGGCCGAGCGCCGAGCGATCGTCGCCGATACCGGTCTGGCAGGCACTGAGTGTCAACAGCTCCAAAGGGTCTTTTCGATACCGGAACAGTCCAATCAAACGATCGAGCTCATTGATGGTGAGTTTTCCGTTATAGGTCAGTAGATAGGACTGTGTGGTGTCTGCGGCAAACCAGCCATGGGTAGCCATGTGCAAGATGCCGTAGGAGTGATCTTTCAATTCCTGCTCAAGACGCGGAGTCGAAAACTCCGCATTCAACAGTTGATCCCCCTGGTAGAGCGTCCGAATGGTATTGATTTCCTCTTCGACGAAGGGGAGAGAGGGAAACCCTTGAACCGCGCGCGTGAGCCCGCTCGACAATAGCCGGACCTTGGCCCGGTCGATCGGTTTTGGATCGGTGAGATTCAGGCCTGGCGTGGTGGCCACCGCAAATTTTTCGATGAGGAATTGCCGGCCGTCATGGAGCGCGGCCATCGGCACCGTGCGTAGTGGACCATCAGGTATAAAAACCAGTGTACTGATTCGGAAGGAAGCTAAGTCGGGTTCGAGGGGGCGGATCAGCCAGGCATATAACTGTTGGGCGTGAGGGAGATACTCGCGTGTCGTCCGTTTTTCGACCGTTTTGCGAAAGGCACGCACCTCCTGTGTGAGCATCGCTGATGAGACAGGGATCGACAGACGTTTCAATCCACTAGGGAGGCTGACCAGTAATTCCAATCGATCTGCAAAGACGATGGGATACACCACAGCCGTACCAGCGGTCAGGGTGTCGAGCTTCGTGATACGCGCTTGCAGCGTATCTACGCAGTCGTCCTGGAAGTAATCTCGCAACTCAGTGGCCTTGTAGGTCTCGATTGCGTCGCGTGCGGCGAGAAGATACTGCTCGGCCGCTTGCGGTTCAGCCGCCAGCGAAGCCCGTTGGAGCAACAGGTCGGCCAGCTCAAAGTAGAGCGCGCGGACCGAATCTTCTCCGACCAATGAATCGGCTCCCCCAACCGCGGCAACTTCTAACCGAATCGGGCGCAGAGTTGTGTCGGCATGGCCATAGGACACAATGGCTTCGTCCAACTTGCCCGTTGTCGCCAAGACACGACCGAGTTGCCACTCCCAACGGAAAAGCGACTCCGGGGCGTTGGCCGACTGCGCCGAGAAAACGGCGCGTCTGGTCAAGTGTAATGCCTCGTCGTAGCGATATTCTGTTTCATATAAGTGGCCGAGATAGCCATCGGCATAGGAGCGCGTCCTCGCGTCGCCGATTTGCTCCGCCACGGTCGTCGCTTCCAGCAGCACACCGGCCGCGCGCAGCAGCAGGGGGGCGTTCATGGTCGGCATCGAGGCACGGAGTTGCTGGTACCCTAGCCCCACCTGAATGAGCCCCATAGCCTTGTCGTGCGAAGGCTCGAAATCTTTCAGGGAATCGAAGGCAAGGTCTAGCCAGTTCCGTGCATTGTCCGGTTGATTCAGCTTCAACGCCATGCGGGCTGCGTTGATATAGGCGCGCACGGTCAGAGGGCGATCACCGGCCGCTTGCGCCTCTCGTGCACTGGTCGTGAAGGAGGCCAGTGCATCCGTGTCTTGCTGTTTCGCAATGTGGACGATGCCGAGGTCGTTGTGGATGGCTGCGATGAGGCGTCGGTCCGCAGCGGCTTGCGCCATAGATAACGCCTGGGTCAGATATTGTTCCGCCGCGTCCGGTTTGCGTGCGGCCAGGTAGGTCCGGCCGAGGCTCTCCATCAGACCGGCAATCTTGGTGCGATCTCCCGTCTGTTGAGCCAGGGTCAGAGACAGTTCCAATTGCTGCAAGGCCTGATTGATCTGCCCCAACGATTCAGAGGCCTGTGCAGCCTGCGCAAGGGCTTGGCTCTGTTTTCCGATCTCGCCGTCTCGTTCGTAGAGTTCTGCCGCTTGCTTCCAGGCGGTGAGCGCCTGATCGAACGAACCTCGTTGATAGGCTTGAAGACCCTGCGTCATCAACGAGTCCGGTGTTTGATCGGGCGCCGCGACGGTTCCGGATGCCAACATCATGCTGACCACGACAATTAAGATGCAGAAGAGCCTAACCAGATTCGATGTCATGTCATGGTCCTTGTGCATGTCAGCCGAGCGCGACTCGCGTGACTGGGAGAGGAATAATGGTTCGAGGTTCGAAGTTCGAGGTTTCTGAAAACTTCGAACGCTCGCGCGTCTCGCGCTTTAAAACAAATTCACCACAATGCCTAGATGTACTCCATGATCCTGAACCGTGTTCCCAATTCGAGGCACGTCGTTCAATTGATGCCCCCAATAGACTTCGAAGATGGCCTTGTCGTTCGGCAGGATATTCCACCGGAGCCCGACACCCACGCTGGCGAGTGTGTCGGGAAAACTAGTAAAAGGCGCCGTGACGAAAGGGCGGTTCTCGCCCAGGTTCCATCCATGCGCCACATCGATAAAGGGAGCGAATTGCACCATCGGCTCGCCGGTTGCCCAACTGAGCAACGGAAATCGTGGCTCGACTGAGGCAATGAATGAGTTGTCGCGCAGGATGGTCACCTCACGATAACCGCGCACCGTATATCGGCCGCCGAGCGCCACCTGTTCAAGCGGAAACAAGGGCGAGTTGGTGAGTTGAAGGTCCATGCGACCGAGAAGTTGCATGCCGAGCAATTCTTCACCGAACCGCTTAATCACCTGTGCTTGACCCAGCCAGGAAAAGAATTGCCCGTCCGGTGTGTCCGGGTTTGCATTGATGGTCGCGCCCAGGACATCGAGACCCACGCTGAATCGTGAACGGACAGCCATCACCGTATCGAGTGTGCGGTGGGTCCAATCCTGCGCAAAACGGAGTGCCGACACCGTGGCTGCCCCGTTCTGAAAGCCGGGAAACGAATTGAACGTCATCTCGCCGGGCGTGTCATGGAAGAGAAAGCTTTGGGTAAAGAGATGCTCCCCGATGATCGAGAGGGCCACTTCGTCAGTCACGGTTTTATATATTGGATGGCGGAGGTTCAACCCGATGATCTCAGTGTTGGTCTTGATGTCCAGCGGATCAAAGGGCGACTCGATCAGTTTGAAGTCGTAGCGCCGGTAGTACGGTGAAAATGTCGTCCCGTATCGGTTGAAGGGGAGCACATATGAACCATAGACGATCGGAAACGCGCCGCTCGACTGGCCGTAGCTGAGGCTGAGCGGATCTCCATGGCCCGTCAGGTTGTCGTGGGTCAACGTACCGATGCCGCGTATCTCGCCGACCAGCGGCGTCTGGTAGTTGTTGACCTCCATGGAGGCGTGAAACGGATTCCGGTCCGCCACGCGCACATTGAGCACACTCTCACCCTGCTGATCCCCTGGCCGGAGTTCGGCATTCACCCGCTCAATCCGCTTGTCCTGTTGCAACAGTTGCAGTTGTTCCTGCAAGGGACCGAGCGTCACAGGAGTGCGGCTGCCGATCTCCAGGCGGTTGCGCAGGTAGGACGAGCGGAACCAGCGATTGCCTTCCACGTCGATCCGGTTGAGCTTCCCTTCGATAATCTGCACCGTGATGACGCCCTCCCTGACGTCTTGATCTGGAATAACCGCCCCAGAGGTCAGGTAGCCCTTGTTGATGTAGAGAAGGGTCAGGGCCAGTCTTAACCGTTCGAGATCCTCGGTCATCAACGTCCGGTTCTTGTAGGGGGCCGTTACCTCGGCGATGTCCTGATCCGAAAAAATGGTGTTGCCGTTCACGCGCACATCACGAACGAACACCCGCACCGTGCCCGGCTGCGTTGGCGCCTCGCCCTCAGGCGGGATCGGAACAATCGGGAGCACGGGACTCGGAGGAGGATGTGGCCGTACAAACTCTTCCTTTAAAGGGCCGGGCGGTTGTCCTGAACGTCCCGTCGGATCAACCACAGTCTGTGCAAACGTTGAATTATCCGCCAATAGAATTGTCATGGCGAAACCGATCGCGGGAATGAGTTTTCTGACGAACCAAGGAGTACGAGCATGCGCCGGTGTCCCAGCGCGAATGATCATGATTGACAGCTCGTCGGCGAATCCACGACAAGGGCCTGGTACCTAGGCAGAACGATCCTCTGCAAGGAGAGGAGCCAAGTCTTCTCTCCCGCCGGCTCACTCAGACTCGTGCGCGAGTTTGTCTCAATCACTTTGCCGTCTTTCGATTCATTGCGGGTCAGCTACCCGATGAATGGTATCTCGACTTTTCCGCTACTCTTGCACTGCTTTTCTAAATGCCTCGTCCGACTTTGCGCGTTCTTGAGGTATCCATTGCAAGCCGTAATAGTCTCCACGATCTCGGGCCCACGGGTCGAACACGTTGACCACGTACTCAAGTTCCGGCTCTAACTCCGGGATGGTCCGCTGTAACACGCGTTTGAGAGGCGACACTTCCACCTCGTGCCCGTTCGACTTGTGTGGTTCCATTTTCTTGCCGTCCGGGCCGTTGTTCGTAACCCAGTCCACACCAAAATGTGTGTAGAACTCAGGACGGAAGCTGGATGTGAAGAACCGGTCGCTGAACAGGCGTCGGGACGCGTTGAGGATGAACACCTGAAACTGTGTTTCGGAAATGGCAAAGCCATGAGGGCGAACCGGCTCAGCGAGCCAGCCCACGACTGTGTCGAGGTCTTCAACGTTGTCCACCTTGCCGTCCTCGAGCCTCTCCTTGGGACCCAAGCAATCGTTGTTTTCCGGGTCGTCGTCTTTTTGTGCGGTGGAGATAGGCTTCTTCTTTTCATCGCAGTAGTGCCAGCCGTAGACCTCTCGCAGAGTCTTTACCACTTCTCGTTGCCGTTCGAGCTCAGCCTTCTCTTCGGGGTTCTGTTCATTGAGGTTCTTATTGATGAAGTCGTTGAAGCTCGTGAGTGGTTTGAGCCCGTACTGCCGGCGGAATTCGTTGAACCGCGGTACACCGCGCTCACGGTCTCGAATAAGGTCGAGCGCCGCAACATCGAATTTGCCGGTGTTTGTATGAAAGCGATCCATCGGCAGGTTTTGCAGGAACTGCGGATGGTTCTGGAGCGTGAGCTGTCCGAGCTGCTGGCGACCCATCGACAGGGCCCAGTTGGCTAGTCCCTTCCTTTGCATCCAACGTGTGGCCTCCCCCCGGAAAGTCTTCAGCACCGGGATCTTGTTTCGGATGATGTTAGGACCGGGGGCCAATTCTCTATACTCAATAAGATCGGGGACCATTGGGTGCAGTCGATAGACGGTCACGAACTCTTCGGGGAAGTTGAACGGCGAACCGAAGTGGTTGACTCCCCCGTTGACGTGGTCCGGATTGTTGAGGCTCCAGATGTCTTTCTTGTTCGGATCCTCGTGGGCAAAGATCGTGTCGCCGGCATAGCGGTAGCTGCCCAACCCGAAAATCCCTGATCCTGAGGCGAAGACGGAATACCACTGATTTGCGTTCTTGGCGTCGTCGGATTTGCCGAAGTTCCGTACTACTATCTTCATGATCGCTGCCGTGACCGGGTCGTCTTTACGCACAAGACCGTGCCAGTTGGCATTCATGCCCAGGTAGAGCGGCTCGTTATAGAGTAATTGGGTTGTCCACTCTGTGGTGTGAATCTTAGCGATCTCCGCGGAAACCACGAGTCGAGCAATTTCGAAGAGTTCGTCGTCAGTGACGTCGCTATATGTAATAGTGCCTCGCTTCGGGTTTGCAGGATCACGCAGTCCACTGTCGGCATCGGGCTTCTGATTGCGGAACGTCTCCACGAAAAAGTTGTGCTCACGGGCGAACACGTTGTGGAAGAAACTCATGCCGATAGACCAGTTATCCGGGAATGCCGTCGCTTCCTGGCCGCTCCATGCCTCATTGATCGAGTCGTATTTCTCTTCGCCCGGATCGCATCCCCCTTTGTTCGTCTGGCATTCCTTGAACACAGGCAGGTAATAACCCAGCAGTTTGTCTTGGGCTTGCTCCATGAGCAGCTTGGCCCCATCTCGCTTGACGCGTTTGCGAGAGGCCTTGTCATAGCCATAGATCTGAGACGCATCCCACCAAGCAGTGACCGTGTTACTCGTGGTCTTGTAAGCACGGTTTAAGCACTTCGTCTCTCGTTCCTCGCCTTGTTTGCCCTCTTTGCAGTCAAACGCGGGTGGCTTGTCCTCCTTATCCATAATGGCCCTGTCGATCTGGCCACGTGTGGGGTCGGGTTTGCATCCGAACTCTTTGAGCTCTTCCGGAGACGGCCTCGTCCTGACCCCGGTCACATCCTCTTTGGCACAACCAAGGGGCATCAAATTGGGCTTGTCTCGGTCCATTCGGTTGTGGCCGTCCTCCAGATGCGAGAACCAGTCGTGCGTCATAAATTGGATCCAGAACGAGGCCAGAACGTTGAACCAAGGCGCCTTCACATAGTTGCAGTTGGCCAAAGCAGAATACTCAGGCAACTCGTTGGGATCACCTCGTTTATAGGTACCTTCCCTCAACTTAATCCCATCGCAGTTGTTAGGCTCTTCTTGCTTTCGAGTGAAGAGTTTTCTGCTGATTTCCAGCGGGTCGGGATTGAGCAGACCGAGCCGATTGTCGTGCCGGTCCTCGACAGCCTTTCTCTTCTGCGAGTCCGGGAAAATGGCCTGGATCTTATATTCGGTCTTGGTCTTGAGATCCGGGAACGTGGTTTCGAACTCCACGTTGCGCGCAAAGGGCTGATTGGTGGATCCCATGCGGGGGTTATTGATGTCGTTGCAGCTACCGGTGAGAGTGCGAAACCGGATCAACTTCAAATTGCCCCAACAGGTCTGCTTCCCACTGCCACCCACTGTTTTGTAAACGTCAGTCCAATCCCAACCCTCCACCTCCCCTTGCCAGGTATATTCCTGATAATCTTCCGGAAGCCGCATGGTGTTCCACTCCTTGAGGGTCGGTCCATCTTGTCGTTTGCCCTCCTCCACACGACCATCCACATATTTCTCGTACGTTTCGGTATTATCGAACAAGTTGAACTTGATCATTTCCATGCGTTGGTACTCGAGGTCGAGCAACGCGCCGACGATGCCGCGTCCATTCGGAGCCAAGTATTCGCTCCTGTCCGTCACCGCCGCACCATAGGCCTTAGATTTGTCGTCTCTGGTGGCCCAGTAGTTCGGCCAATCGACCCACGGGATGGCGGGGCCTTTGACCGCATTGCCCCCACCTCGACAGCGAGCGGTGTCGTCTTCGACCTTGCCAAGAAACCGCCCGGTGCGTTCTGTAGCAATCGGCCGAAAATTCTCGATCACATATGAGCCACAGGCCTTCAATTCCCTCGGGTCCATCGTGGCACAGCCTCCAGCTATCAGTCCGAGTGCCAACAGCGCGAAACAGCCTCGTCGGCTGAAAGTCAGGAAAGTGTGGCACGAGCCGTTCTTTGTTGAACGCTTCCTAATCGATGAAACGATTCGATTGTGCGATGAGGAAATGAAATGATTGTTTGGGTAAATCTGAAACGCTATCAGTGGAAATTCCTTGTCCCCACCAATGAATCGAGCGCGATAGACATACGCACGCTTTGGCTGGCGTGAGGGTTCCGGTTCCCCTGCGCGATGGATCATGAGGCGCAGCCTGTCGACCAGTCCACGGCAAACGCTTGTGTCAAGAAGCCTGGCGGGGCGATTTGCCGCAACGATAGCAACGCAGTCTCGCCTGTCAGCAGGGCTCCCAGAGTCATGATCTCAAGCCCCGCACCGCGCACCCCCATCCCCTCACCCCTTACCCCTAACCCTTCACCTACGCCGAAGGCGACAAGCGGGCTAGAGAGCCAGCTGCTCGGTTCGGTGGGCAGGCTGTCTCGTCCCGCCACAGTGAAGCTGCTGAACTCGCCGCCGGCCAATGATGCGCAGTGTTGGTTGAACAGCGACGTGGCTTGCAGCGGCGATTTCCCCAGCGGTTGAACCTGACCGCTGCCTGGAGCGTTCGGCGACTGAATCGTGACCGTGCCGTTCACGCCGAATTGCGAGGATGCCGAGATCACACTATTCGCATCGGGCAACAGCAAATTGGTCGTGATGGAGATATTCCCGCCCGGTCCCTGTATCGCTTGAGCCAGAATCTGGCTGTTCTGCAAAATCACGAACTGGGGATCGATGTTTACGCTGCCACCGCCGCCTGTGCCGTCGAGGACCGACGCACTGATTAAGCTATTGGTGAGCTGCACCGTGCCGTTGGGATTGGTTGTGATTTTGATGGTGCCGCCGCCAGCCTGGTTGGCTTCAGTCGTCACCGAACTGTCCGTCATTGCGAACCGGTCACCGGCATCGACCTGGATGCTACCAGCGTCGGCCTGACCCATGCTGCTGGCGGTAACGTAAGCTCCATTGTTGAGTGTCGTGGATTGAACCGACGAGATCGCAATGGTGCCTCCCACCGCGCTGAGCGCCGTCCCGGAAGTTGAGGCAGAGATGGTTCCACCATTTTGGAGCGTAACGGTTTTGGCACTGACGAAAATGTTCCCGCCTGCGCCGGTGCCCTGCGTGTCGGTGAAGACTCCGCTACCAGTGCCATCGATCACCACGGATTCAGCCGGGCTGGCGAAGCCTTGTACGGTGATCGTCCCTCCCGCGCCCGAGGGCGTTTCTGGTGGCTGACTCGGAGGAAGAGATGGGTTGACTATGCTGCCACTCGTTATTTGAGCCCCACTTGTGATCGCGAGATGTTGCGTGAAAATATTAAGAGTTCCCCCGTCTCCTGATCGGTACGTTTCCGTGGAAGCTCGACTGCCGTCAGCGAGAAGGATGTCGTGAGCCGTGATGTTCAGATCGGCAGATCGAGCCGATCTCCGCGTGGTTGTCAGAAGGGAGGAGGGGATGTCGGTGCCACTCAGACTTAATGAATCGGTGAGATCCACCATGAGGTCCCCGGGCTGAAAGGAGGTAAAATTGTCGATTTGGATGCCGGAGTTCTCGATGGTTAGATTCTTTGCGGTAATTTGAATTCCGCCCTTGTCTGCATTAACCCCGGTTCCATCTATGTGGGTGAAAAGAGTAGCCGGACCAAATTCTGGATTTCCGGTCAAAAGGATATCTCCGTTTGGCGCATTCACTGCGATGCTGCCGACGCTACCGCTGCTGAGACTACTCGTTAGGGAATTTACAAAGGGGCTATTCGTCATGAGGATGTTACCTTGAGCGCTGGTCAGTTCGATATTTCCTGCATTTCCTGAAGCAGAGGCGAGAGATTCCACGAAAACGAGGCCATCTAGATCAAGATTCCCGCTGGTCTTGAGCGTGATATTGCCTGCGTTACCCGCACCGTCCGTGGCAGTCTCCAAGAACGTTGTGACTGTCCCAAAATCCCTTACCAGAATTGAATTCCCTTCCAATTTAATATCTCCGCTGCTGCCTCCCGTATTGCCTTGAGCTACGCTTGAGAAGATTCCAGTGACGGGGACGTTCTCGAAGTCTTGGGACCCAAGAATCTCAATGCGGTCAGCCTTTATGGACACGCCGCTATACTGAACGGTTGGAGAGGCATTACCGGATACTGTGGTGTCGAGAAGCGCACCGTTCTGAATCACCGCATCCTGGCTCACTCGAATGTCGATGCCGCCTCCAATGGATTCCAATCCATCCGTAACAATGCCTGGACCTGTAACATTGGCTAAGATGATAGAGTCATCCACGACCAAGCGACCACCGCGAATCATGACGCTTCCGCCGCCATCGCCGCTGACATCAAGCAACGATTTTTGTGAGACCTGGATTTCGCCGAGCGCTCCGAACGACTGGCTGTTGATATTCGGAGCCGGTTCCAAGGTTCCCGCCAGGAACTCTCCAGGCGAGGCGGCACTGGCAAAATTGATCTGGCCAGCCGGTGCGGAAAGGACTGCTGGCTGGACCACCCCGCTGTCGAGTGTGACGGATTTAATTGTGATATTCCCGCCCACCAGCGATATGCTGCTTCCCTCTGTTATGGTGAACTGGCTGCCCTGAACGGTGATAGCACCAGGATTCGATCCTAAGAAACCGAACGCCGCTACTGGAAAGGCAGATAGCAAGGCATCCGCTGACACATTTGGAATAGCGTTGAATCTCGCGTTGTCCGCGAGTTTGAAATAATCGGCGCTGCTGACGGCGACCATACCACCGACGTTCACGGTAGCGTTTGGCCCAAATAGGAAGCCAGCCGGATTCATGAGAAACAGGTTGACGTTCTCGAAGCCTGTGGTTTGAATGGTGCCATAGATACTTGACAGATTCGGATTATCCCCGCTCGTGCCAGTCACTCGGGCCAGAATGTTGGATGTGTCGAGGCCGGAGTCATTCAAAAAGTTCGCGATGTTGTTAGTCGGAACACCAAACTCACCGAAGCTGTGAAAGAGATTTTCTCCACCCCCCGGTCTAGTTCCGCCAGTAATATCGTATTGGGTTTGTCCTCCCACGGCAATCGGATCGCTAACCATGGTATTCAAACCGGACGAGGTGATGGGAGGAGTCTGGGCCTGACTTAGAGAGGGCAGGCAGGTAAGCGATAGTAACAGCGCACCGAGGGTGAGAATGGTGGGTGAGGAAAGGCATCCTACACAACGCCTCTTGGCCACACTTCCGCAACTGTCCTCCAGTGTGCTGGAATGCGTCTCTACCGATACGACAACCTGAAGGCTACACAAAAGCAAGTAACAACTCCGTATTGAGCTTGTGTACCGTCCAGCGATCCACGGCTCTCGACAGCTTGAAGATAGCGAGCCAGTCACACACCCTGTGCCGGCTCGTTACGTGCCGATAGCCCCCGCTTTGTTCTGTCAGGCCCGATCTATGTGGCGAAGCGACAGCCTACAAATCTGTTTCTCCACGATCAAGATTCATGCACTTAAATTTCATATGGTCCGCAACATGATCGTTCAGCTTCATGGTGAAATGTTCACGCAAACGGCTTCCGTGGACAAGGGCCAAGACTCTCTCAACATGGTCTGACATTACGACTTTCTGCGGTCGCAACTGAGCGGTTTGTCTGATGTCTATCGACAGATTGTTGGTCGAAACAGGAGACAGAATCGTGTCGCCATCATCGGTATGACACGTTGAGCAATTGGCTTGGCCAGGACACCAACAATATGATTTACATACGCCGCACATACAGCAATGGTTTGCAGTGTGTCTCGCATACACTAGGTTATCGAAAAAAAACTGTTGGCCACCAAGAAGAACAAGTAGGAACAAGGGAACGAGCTTTAACGTCCGCATTGCGGTACCTCCTTCACATGATGTGAAATACTTGAGACGATGTGATTCTCTTACCGTTCGTTACTTGTTCTTGTTGGACTCGTTTTCACTGCACCGTTTGTCTTCCTCTGGACGTGGTGGATTAGGGTTGTAATGAGCTATGCATACCTTCTTTCGATTGTTCTTACATGTGTCACCGCACAGCTCGAGATAGTGTGTGTTCGGGACATTCTCAAAGTCGAAGTCATTGCCTACCTTCAATTGATTGATCATGCCTTTATCTTTGAGGCGAAAAGCATAGACGTGGAAAGGGTAGTCGTCGAGGCTATAATCAGTAAACCAGGTGGTGGAAAAGAGTTGTCTAGATAAGTAATCATTTATCCTGTTCCGGTTTTCTTCCACGACACTTTTCGCCACAGTGGCCTTTATCTCAGCTGAGTCTTTATCTACTTCCTTGATGTTCAGCCTGTACAAACAATTCATATCCTTCATGCCGCCTGGAGAAACGTTTATCGTGTCTCCTGGCGCGCGAACCGTCACGGCACCAGGTGAAGCACAGGGTGGGAACATCTCAGCGCATGCGCTCATCAAAACCGATACACCGACCACCGCAAGCCATCTCCACCTCAGCATGATTGCCTCCTCGGGCATTATGTGTGTTGCGCGCAGCTTTCTCTGTCTCTGACCATCGATCTCAGTAACATCATCTTTCTGGCTTCATGCCATCGGATGGGTATGAAAATGGTGTCAGAAATTTTTCTCGCTTTGTGCTGATGTCTTTGGAGTGAGCGATGAAATCTTGAGTAGGGAGAAAAGCCAGAAACCTGTTTCGAATTGAGCCCTTGCTCGTTCAGAAACTGACATGATGATTGAGATCGGGATGTAGAAGACCACACTTCGTGGAAGCCTGAAGTGCCATTCATGGCCGGCTCCGTTGAAGATCCAGGGAGAGAAACCAGTTGCACCGCACACAGGCATTGCTAGGTGCAAGCGACTGGTAGCCCGTATTAAACCTGTACGGTATTTTTAGCAAGAGATATTTTGGATTCAAAGGCCTAGGGTTCTGCCCACCATTGCCGTTCGTGACGAATTGAAGAAGATACGGCCGAGCAGGAGGCGGTATGTATGAAAAACCCGGAGGTGGATTCACGGTGGTAGAAGGATAAGGATCATTCTCTGTCAGATTCCTCACCACCATATCTTGGGGCATGATCGCTACCTTCCCACGACTGCTAGGCATCTTGTTTGTCTCGTTTATTTGGTTTGTTTGGTTTATTTCGTTTCTTTGGTTTAACCGGACTTCCGAGATCAACCAGACAAACGAGACAAACCAGACCAACCAGATAAACCAGAAAGGGAGGGAGCCGCAGCTCCGGGTCTCGCAGAGCCGGGGCTCCCGTGGCGTCGACGCTCAGTCAACCAAAGAGGTTGGCAACCAGGAGGAGGTACTGGTTGGGTATGCCCCAGAATCGTGTCGCCATCGGGTTCTCAGGCGCGAATCCTCGCCAGTGAGTCTCAAGCGTGATCCCGATGATGATGGTTGACTGCTCGTCCCGCCTCTTTGTCCTCAGGTCTGGGTGCTGAGTTCTCGGTTTTGAGTTTTGAGTTAGAATGCACTGAGTTATCCGAAATGAACTAAGCACTCACAACTTCTTTCCACGAAGGAGATGTATCGCAATCGATGTGCCAACGACTTGTACAGCTGGCTTCGAGAAATTCATTGTGACTGTCTTCAAAAATGCCAGGTTTTCACGATGCTGATGAGAGATACGAAAGAGGAGAATATGAGAAGCACTCTCTCCGCTGAATCCATTTGGATTGTCGGAGAATCAAATTGGATTCAGATGCTTTCGTTAGCCCGCATGATTCGTGACGGTTCGTTGCCAAATACCGCAGTGGCATGGTGAAAGGCGCGGTGTCGCACAGCAAGAAGGACACCGCCGCCGACAATGGGCAGTTGCTCAACTCGTTCGCTCCGTAGTTTCCAACGTGAAGAAACCAGGGCGGACCCGGCACAGAGCCCATCTCACTGGCTTCCCTTCACTCTTCCATATGCTTTACTATAGGCCTCAGACATCTTTCTTAGTGAGGCTTCTCTTCATGCGGTCTAAGGCCAGTTCGTCCTGCCAATCCTGCGGGCATCATGTACCGCGTTTGGTGACGACCGAGAGAGGAAGTGAGGGTGAGGTTCCATTTCTCTAAGCACGTGCTAGAGGAACTGGAAACGCGTAAGATTGCATGAGTGCTTGTCGATCAGCTGTTGCAAGAGCCGGAACAGAAGGTAGCAGAAGTGGAGGGCATTACGTGTTTTCAGTCGCGTGTGGATATCGGTGGAAAGCAGTATCTTCTGCGGGTCATGGTAAACGATCGCGTTGATCCACCTGTTGTGGTCACAGTCTATCGCACCAACAAGATTACCAAGTACTGGAGGAAACCATGAAGGTAAAATACGACCAGGAAGTGGATGTGCTCACCATTCAACTGAGTGGCGCTCCAGTTGAGGAAAGTGATGAAGATAAACCCGGGGTCATCCTCGACTATGACAAGGATGGTAACATCGTCGGGATCGAGATCTTGAATGCCTCGAAACGCATGGAAAATCCGCGCGCGTTGGAGTATGCCGTGGCATAAGAGGCCGGCATCGCCCACTCGGCTCGGCCTCGTCAACGGTTAGACCTGCTTCTTCAGCCACCGATCGACGCGCGGAACCTTCTGATTACGCCGGCATCAATCGCTGCCCCTGGGTTCTGGGATAGGACGGACAAACCCTCACGCTGAAGGTTAATCAGTTCAGTGATGCCCGACTTTCTAAAGATGATGGCTGCCCCGCGTCCGCTCATCAAATCCAAGATGTCGAAGCAACTGACAGAGATCCTCGAAAACAACGTTGGCATCCGATGTTCCGTGGAGAATTTGTCCATGAGGTTCATACACTTCCATGTGCGATGGAATTTACCCCGAGTCACTGTCGTTTTAGCAAGAAAGAAACGGCTCGAGACAGACACAGCGGTTGCTAGAAGTGGTAATCCATAGTTTGAAGTTCTAGGTTCAAAGTTTCAAAAACTCGAACTTCGGACCTCGAACAATCGTCCATCCCGCCTTCCTCATCTAACTCCGAACCCAGAACTTAGAACTCAGAACTTCTTTGCTCGTCGCGCTCGCACAGGTCCTGCTTGTGGCACTGAGGATTCACGACTGACGCTTCAACGGTATCGAGGAGTTCTGCTGTGACGAAATGGTTTTTCAGAAGCGTGTTAGACAGGAGAGAAATGGCGGACAATGACCTGGAAAATTTTCTGAAAATCCCGGTCGGATGTCAGGATCGGGAGCCCGTGCTGCATGGCACTGGCGGCAATCCAGATATCGTTGACGGCAACCGGGGTGCCGGCCTTCTTCAGCGCAACGCGGATGGTTGCGTAACGCTCCGACGTCTCTTCGTCCACAACAAGCACGCTGATGCGCGGAGATTCCAGAAACACCCGTAACTCGCGCTCATTGGTTTCTCGTTTGCTTCCCTGGAGAAAACCCGCTATACGCGGAGCTATCCAGCAGCAGCCGGGTCATTTCCAAAGCTCCAGATCTATCGTGCGTTGCTCGGCAATGAGCTTGTCAAATGCGGCGGCCTCTTCCTTCGTCCAGGTTCCGGCAAGATGATCCAGATCATCGTAGCAGACCAGCGTTTTCTTTTTGGTCTTGCCTCCAGCCGATTCTTCTAACAGCTCGATGACCGCCTTGTTCACGCTGATCTTCCTCTGCTTGGCCCGTTGTTGGACTGTACGGGCGACTTCGGGTGGAAGGTTCCGTAACGTAATCGCTTTCAAGGGGTCATACCTCCGTGGATCATGATGCATCACAGTGATGCACATCTTACTGTATGAGGCATGGCTTGTCATACAGGTGCGGTTAGCTGTGCACGATGGTGGGAGTGTGGGAATCGAAGCGCGTAAGGCAAATTCTGGATAGTCTCCACCAGGATCGCCAAAAACTCAGGACTGCCCTGACAGGCCTTTCATGCTCTAGGGCGTCTTCGCACATCGGAATCCGGTCCCGAGGCCTCGGAACGATGGCAAATGGATGTCTCGGTCCGTGGAGCGCAGATTCTTCTCACCACTACCCCAGGAGCCTCCACGGATCACTTTGTGTCCGCCCCTTGCCGGCCCTGTCGGATTCTGTGTCGGGCTGGCCTTGTAATAGTTCGGGTCATACCAGTCGCTGACCCACTCCCAGACATTCCCGGCCATGTCGTAGAGACCATACGGACTCTTGCCGTCTTCATACGACCCCACCGGTGATAAGACCCAGTGGTTGCTCCACGTTTCTTTTCTCAAGTTTGCGTGAACCCTCGTCGGCAACTCATCCCCCCAGGGATAGAGACGCTCATCCGTCCCTCTGGCCGCTTTTTCCCACTCCGCTTCGGTCGGCAGGCGCTTGCCGACCCATTTGCAATACGCAACTGCATCCGCCCAATCGACATTGACCACCGGACGTTTCTGATGCGAGGACTGATTCATCGTCTTCCAGTCTTCCGGCGGATCAATCCATTTCGCTTGCAAAAAGGCCGCATACTGCTTCACCGTCACTTCGTATTTGTCCACGAGAAATGTATCCACATAGACCCGATGCACCGGTTGTTCGTCCGGTTCTCCTCGCGGACTTCCCATCATGAATTCCCCAGCCGGTACCACTGCCATCGACCGTTCTTGCAGTTGAGCCGATGCCGATTTCTGATGGCTCCGTGTATGCCACTCCAGAATTTTCTCTTGAACCTGTTGGTAGCAGGCCTGTTGTTCATCGTCGAGACCCAGCTTGTTCGCAATGTCCAGGATGTCCTCGGCCTGCGCTACCTGCTTGGGCAGGGCGTTCACCTCGTTGATGGCCTGTTTCCCTTCGTTCAGCATGCGCCAGACTTTGGCCTTCCGTCCCCGTTGTTTGGCCAAACCGGCCACCGAGGATTTCGCATCAAGCTCCAGCGAAGTCTCGTAATGCAATTCCGCGCAGGTCCAGGCTTTCAGCCCCCGGCAGGCGTCGCCAAGATAGAAGTGGGCCAGAGTATTCGCAGGGTCTTGTTGGAGGCCGGCTTCAAAGGCCGTGCGCGCCTCCTGGTACTTGTGTTGTCTCAAGAAGTCGTACCCTGCGTTAAAGGTCTTGGCACGCTCATCAAAGAGTGCCGCGGCTATCGTCGGATCAGCCGTGAACCCAATCAGCGCGACAAATGTGAGAATTTTTCCCATGCACCACCTCGTCATGCGATTGCCCTCTCGAGGAGACATTACGCAATCGATGTGCCAACAATTTCTGTGGCTAATGTTGAAACTTTTCCGTGAGGATCTTCGAAAGACCAGGTTTTCACGATGTCGAAGATACATACAAAGGCACAGAGCATCATCAGCACGATCTCAACTGAATCCACTTTGATTATGGTGGAATCCAATTGGATTCCACTGTGCGTTGAGAAGGAGTGGATCAAAAGAACGGGCTTGAGACCTCCACGGAGATCTCAAGCCCTGTTTCAAAGGAACCTATTTTGTTGTCTACACCTGATGTCCGTAACGAGGATATCGCAACTTTCTGATGCCAAGACCGATCAGCACGATGAGACCAACACCGAACAGGATGCCGATGACTTGCAAGGGCCCATCTGTCCAACCATTCATTTGCGCTACCGTCAGAAGATCGACAGGCGGTTTCTGTCTGATGGTCTGGAACGCATAGCCCGCATCGACAAAGAACAGTGAGAGTAACAGCGCAGCGCCGATTGAGAGCAGAGCAAAATTCTTATACATCATGCACCTCCTATGGGTTGGTTGCGTGAATCATTTTCTGGGCATGCTCTTCAGCAATCAACGTGCCAATAAATCTAGTTGGAGGTCTTGCGTCCGTATCTATTGATTTGATGGATCTATCTCGCATGACTATCACGATGGATGCTGCGCAGTGCGTTTCGGTAATCAACCGAGAATTGAATCGAATTTGATTATGACGGAATCAGTTCGGATTCGATTTCATCGCCGACGCGCTGTGCTGCTCGACTGCATGAGTAGAAACCCACAGTTGTCCGTCCTCCTCAATACTCTGCTATGTGGATGTGGCGAGAGAGGAATGCGGAGCTTGGACTTGACCAGGTCGTCACGTAACCTGCATGATTCGCATGGCATGAGAGGCGAGGAACAATGGATTGCGTCTTATTTCGGCACGGCATTGCGGTGGAACGGGATGAATGGGGAGGGTCGGATGCGGACCGTCCTCTGACTGAGCGGGGGGCGACCCGCGTGGCGCAAGCGGCGGTCGGACTGAAGCGGTTCGATGTGCAACCAACTCACGTCTTATCGAGTCCTCTGATTCGGGCGCTGGAGACAGCAAAGATTGTGCATCGTACGTTGCGGGTTCGCGCTGCAATTCGAATCGTTGATGAACTGTTGCCGGATGCGCCTTCCAATCGGCTCCTCTCGATCCTTCACGATTTACCGCCGGAGTCCTGCGTACTCTGTGTCGGTCATGAACCACATTTGGGCATGACGGCAAGTGTGCTCCTTTCAGGACGGTCGTCTGCCTCATTTCCCTTTAAGAAAGCCGGGGCCTGTCTGATCGAGCTGTCGATCCTCGCGAAGGCCGGTCAAGGCGTGCTTCGTTGGTGGGTGACTCCGAGTCAGTTAAGAGCGCTCGGTAAAGGGAAGACAGGTGTGCGAGACGATGGGTGATCTGGTCTGTCTGGTTCATCTGGTTTGTTTTGTTGATCTGGTTGGTTTCATTCAACCAAACAAACAAGACAAACCAAACAAACCGATTAACGATTTCCTTATGCCGGTTGGATGAGGCGGTCGGAAGGCAATTTCGGGCTTCGGAGGTTGGTGGAGAGCAGCGGTTGAATCTTGCTGCGAAGTTCGTCTTGAATCTCGTCCGGAGATTTTCTGGCATCGATCACTTCGAGGTGAAACTCTTCCGCCATCTTGTCGAACTCCTCGATCAGGAGTGACTGGTACTTTTTAAAGCTATCGTAGAGATCGCCGCCGAGGCGAAGATCCATACCTGATTCCCAGAAATTCATTCCTTTGGTCTCGATGACGCGCAGCACGAGTGTTTCTACGTCGATACGCAGGTAGCAGACGAGATCGGGTACCAAAGCAAAGCCGAAGACGTCTCTCACCCACTTGCGGTTTCCGCTGCGCACAAAATCGCGTGCGAAGGCCGTATAAATATACCGGTCGGCCAGCACGATGAAGCCCGAGCGAAGCGCGGGTATGATCTCGTGTTCCAAGCGATCCGCAAAGTCGGTGGCGTATAACAGACTGAACGACCAGCGGTCGAGAATGTTCCCTTCTTTGGCCATTTCGATCGTCTTTGACATGAGATTGGAACGTGTCCACCCGGTCGTAAGCACGCCATAGCCTTGTACTTCCAGCCACTCCTGCAACATCTCGATGTGCGTGGAGCGGCCGACTCCGTCGGTGCCTTCGATGGCAATAAGTTTCCCCTTGAGTTCACTCGGTTTTAGGTACGTCAAACCGTCGCCAAAATACTGTGCGTCGACCATGGGTCCCCCGTCTGGGTTTGTAGTCTTTGAGCGCCTCTCCTACGAGCAGGCGCATGTGGTTCTGCTGAGCTTCGATGTCGTGCGTCGCGTCCATCGTGATGAGCTGAAACTCATCGACGATCTTCTCGTACTGAGCGAGGATGCTTGACTGAAAGATGCGGAAGCTTTGGGTAACATCTGCGGCGAGGTTCATGTCCATACCGGCTTCGTAGTATTTGAATTGTCCGCGCGTGCCTCCGAGGAGGCGGGAGATGGCGATCTCGATCGGTATCCTGAAGTAGAAGGCCATGTCCGGTGTGATGGCGAAGCTGTAGAGCTTGCGAATCCATTCAGGCGAGACGCCGCGAACCACGTCACGCGCAAAGGCGGTGTACATATAGCGATCGGCCAAGACGATCATACCTGCTTTGAGAGGGGGCACAATGTCATGATAGAACCGGCTGGCGAAGTCCGTCGCGTGCAATAAGCTGAATGTTGTGGGTGTCAGACTTTTGTTCTTCTTGCCCCGCTTCGTCGTCTCTTTCACCAGCTCCGACGAGTTCCACTCGGTGAAGAAGACTTTGTAGCCCTTCGACTCGAGCCATTTGTGCAGTAACACCAATTGTGTGCTTTTCCCGGAGCCGTCGATGCCTTCGACGATGATCAGTTTCCCAGGGTAGGGATGAGGAGTCATAGATTGGGGAGGCTGGTTACTCATGCGGCGTTGTCCTGCGAGATCACGGAGAATTTTACCCTGCGGCGGAACACGCGTTCAAACAGGTCAGCCCGGCCTGCAGCGGCCCAGGTTTCCAACTCCGCATCGCCCGTCACGTGCACGGTGATACTGACGGTGGCGCCGAGTCTCACATCGAGAGTGCGGACAACAGAAAAATGCGTCCGATCTAAACCATCGGCGATCCGAAGCAGCGCGGATAGGATCCGCACGATTCGTTTGTATTTGGGGGAGAGGGGATCGAATCCTTCATGTTTCAACTGAGGGACTGCGCGTCGATGGTAGCGTGCCACGTTTGCAACCACTTGAATCTCTTCGCCGGATAACCCCCCGAGACCGCTATTGGTGATCAGATAGTAGGTGTGCTTGTGGTGCTGGCGCTCATTGATGAGGTAGCCGACGTCATGCAGGATCGCGGCATATTCTAACCAATTCCGTTCGGTGGGTCCCAGACGATGGAGGCGTGTGGTCTGATCAAAAAGGCGTAGGGCCAAACCGGCGACGTGAAGGCTGTGGGCTTCCGGGGCATGACAGCGACGGGCCAGCGCAATGACATTGCGCCGCCGCAAGTCAGGAATTTCCGCTTCCGCTTTGAGTCGTTCGCGGTGGCGATGGACAAAGTCATAGATGATTCCTTCACGAATGGCTTTATCGCAGAGGATCAGTTCGTCTCGCCCTGAAAGCTCCATCAAACGGCGAAGGACGACCGTGGCAGGATATAAGGTGTCGACGCGTTTGGGATCTAAGCCGGGGATCGCCAGCCTTGCTTTAATGGTGGATTGCCGCAGGTCCTGCTCGATCTCTTTGAGGTCCTTCAGTGAGAGCGCGGCAAGATTAATTTGAGGGAGCGGGCGATTCGTCCGGCGCAAATGAATGACTTCAGCCAAATTGCCGGCCATGCCGGAGGTGGCGACCAGAGCATCGAATCGTTTCGTTTTGAACGAATCGAGGGCACTCTGTAATTGGCCTGTGATGGTCTCTTCGAGTGCGCGAAGCATTCCCTCGGAAGGCGGCGTGCGCTTGAGGAACTCATCCGCCAGTCTGATGGCGCCAAGCTTCAGGCTCTTGACATCAATGAGCTGGTCACGATTTCCGACCATCAACTCGACAGATCCACCACCGACATCCACCGAGAGCATGGGCTGATCGGTCATGGGCACGCTGTTCTTGACCGCCAGGAAAATCAGCCTGGCTTCTTCCGTGCCGCTGATGACGCGAACTTTCAGTCCCGTTTCTTTGCCCACGAGATCGATAAAGTCGCCTCCATTTTTTGCCTCACGCACGGCGCTGGTGGCCACCGCGATGATCCGATCGTAACCCTTGTTTTTGGCCAGGGTGACGAGATTGCGAACGACATCGAGCCCGCGTGTGACGGCCTCGTCCGAGAGACGATGAGTGGTAAAGGCGCCGTTCCCAAGTCTTGTCATGTCTTTGAAGCGATCGAGAATCTTGTAGCCGGCGTCCGGCTGGATCTCTGCCAGCACCATATGGATGGAGTTGGTTCCGATATCGATGACGGCAATCTTTGCCATGAATTACCCTTGCACAATCAAGTAGCTATGGACTGTACCGCTTTCGATCCATGAACGTACTTTTTGGACGGTTTCCGTTCCTTATGGTGGATACCGCTCATAGCCTAGACGAATCTGCCTTATGTATATGTAACGGAGGGATAACAGCGCAGAAACCATAATGAAAAGAACATTAGCCTGTCAAGGGTTACATCGAGCGAGGTCTATCTGGTTCATTTGGTCTATCTGGTCTATTCGGTTCATCTAGTCTATCTTGTCCATCTGGTTCTTAACCAGAGAGGGTGAACGAATCGCACGAGATAGACCGAACAGACCAAATAGACCAGACAGACCAGACAGACCAGACAGACCAATGAACCAAATCAACCAGAAAGCTGTTGTAATCACCGGTGCTTCGACCGGTATTGGTGCAGCGTGCGCACTCGACTGTGTCGCTCGTGGAATGACGGTGTTTGCCGGCGTTCGGGATCCGCGTGCAGGGGAGGCGCTTGCTGCGAAAGGCGGTCCTTCGTTGATTCCCATCACGCTTGATGTGACCGATGAGCTGTCGATCGCGCGATCTCTAGAATCGGTGCAGCAGATTGTGGGCAAGGAGGGACTTGCAGGACTCGTCAATAATGCCGGGATCGTGATTGGAAGTCCCCTCGAAGTGATTCCCCTTTCGCAACTGCGTAAACAGCTCGAAGTGAACGTGATCGGGCAGATTGCCGTCACACAGGCGTTTCTCCCGTTGCTGCGCCGTGGCCGTGGGCGAATCGTGAATATGGGTTCGATTGCCGGGCGGGGTACGATTCCGCTCTTGGGACCCTATTCTGCATCGAAGTATGCGTTGGAAGCGCTGACCGATGCGTTGAGAATGGAACTGCAACCCTGGGGGATACAGGTGTCGATTATCGAGCCGGGGGCCATCGCGACGCCGATTTGGGAGAAATCAGCGAAGGAGGCAGGCGATCTTGAAGCGTCGATCGGCGAGGAGGCAAAGGCTCTCTATGGCGAGGCAGTCATTCATATTCGTGAAGCGATTGCTCAGGCCGCTGGACGAGCGATTCCACCGGAAGCGGTGGTTCGAGCGGTCCATCATGCGTTGACCGCTTCTCATCCTCACACGCGCTATCTCGTGGGCACCGATGCCAAGCTGCGCGCGTGGATGGTGAAATGGGTACCGGATCGAATTCAGGACCGGCTGCTTGCCTGGTTCCTGAAATATCCGCGTGAATAAGATCGTTTGTTTGGTTTGTGTCGTTTGTTTGGTTTTTTTGGTTGAAAACTAACCAGATAAACCAAATCAACCAAACAAACCAGAGGAACCAGACAGACCAGAATCAGCCAACGAGATCGGGATTCAGTCGATTCATCGGTTTGATCGAAAGCGCTTTGATTTCGTTGTAGATCATCGTGCGGCCTGCCTGGCGTAGGCGCGAGAAAACTCCTTCCACAATGACCTGGTCTCCTTCCTGGACTTCGATCTGACCGAGACTGATTACTTTCAACGTGCCTGCCTGATCCTTCAACAGAAATCCGTAGGCCGGTTGACCTTGCCGGTTCGTCGCAAGCTGGACGTTGGTGACCTGACCGGTGACTACCACTTCCTGGCGGTCGTACTGTTCAGGGTGGGTGAGAAGTTCGGCGATTTCCATGAGACTGGACGCGTCAGCAGGCGACGGGAGAGACATGAAGCCAAGTAACGGGAGTAGGAGAATCAGGCAACGTATGGTGTGCATAGATTGAGACAGTGGTTGGATGTTGGATCGTGTTGCCATGAACATGCGATATATTATATCCATATACCTCACCGTGGGCAAAGTGTAATTACGGATGCATAACTCAGGCGGGACGGGCGAGAAAAGCGCGACGCGCGAGACGAGAGAGAGTTCGAGGTCCGAAGTTCGAGGTTTTCGGAACTTCGAACCCCGAACTTCGGAGGGCGCCCGTCCCGCTTTTCACGCAAATTTCGCTCCGCGCGCTACCATTTATCGGACGCCCTTCCGCTCACGTCTTCTCCTCTCATGCTGTTGAGAATCTGCGCCTGCATTTCACTCAATTCCTTCGGAGGTGGCTCGGCAGGGGCCTCGAGTGCGTCCGCTTCGATCTTGGGTGTGGCCGCAGTCCGCTTGAGCAAGTCTGCATCGACTGCTTCGGGTGAGCAATCCATGTCGTGAATAATGGTGAAAAGCCGCTGCAGTCCAAATAAGTTTCTGGTGATTTCCGAATGCATGGCATTGGAGCTGGCGCCGAAAACGAGCGAGGTCCAGAACTTGACTTCAACTTCCTCGGGCAGCGCGCCCCAGACCATGGCCGTCAGCTTGTCGATGAGTGCGGACTCTGTTCTTTCCAACCCGTCGTAGGTCGAGAGGGAACGTTCAATGGGTTGCTCTGCAAGCACCAAGAACGTTTCTTTCCATAAATCCAAGGGAGATATCGCGGGGGCTGCAGAGCCGGCGTGCAACTTGGCCTGGAGGGCCTGCAGATACTGTGTGAGATATTTCACCTTACGGGCGGCGAGGCTGCCGGCTGGGATTCCCCATACATGTGCGATTTCGTGATCTTGTAGCGGCGCAGAGATGGCATTCTGTCGCTCGTGTTCCGCCTGCTTGAGTCGTGTGCGATATTTATCGGCCAAGCGGAGCTGAGTCTGGAATTCTATGCTGAGCCGTTGCTGCTGATAATCTTGGGCTACGATCTCATCGGTCTCCCAACGTTGTTCCAACAGGCGGATTGCAGGTTTCGGGAGCGCGGTTCTTGCGGATGCGCGCAAACCGTCAAGCGAATCAGTGGAGAGGGAAAAATGCTCGGCCAGGAGTGCGCGGGCACGTTCGGCGAAGTCTTCGCGAAGCTGCGCAAGACTCCGAAGATTCTCGCATTGCAGCCACGTCCGTTCCCGCTTCAGCCGCACCTGTCGGCGGTATTGGTCTCGCCGGTCCGTCACCACCGTGATGGATTCTTTCGTCATGGTGGTATTGGTGGGTTTTGTTCCGGCGACGCATCGGGGGTCCGGTCTATCCGTCACGATATACAGGATTTCTTCGTCCGTCACGTCGAAGTACTGGAGCAGGATCAGTCGAAGCATGATCCGTCCTTGCATAGGCATGGCATCGACGACGGATCGGATTGTGTCAATAGTGAGGGGTGGTGCTGGTGAAGCGATTGAAGCCATGGGTCTTTCTGGTCTGTCTGGTCTATTCGGTCTATCTCGTCAGCTAACTAACCCATCTACCAGACAGACCGAATAGACAATTCTACTAGGCTCTGCCGGAATGATGTGACTCCAGATAGAGGGCGACGTATTCACGAATCTCTTGAACCGTTCCGCTGACGAACATGTCCCGAGGGATTTCTACACGCGTGAGGGCGGCTGGATCGACCCCCCGTTCAATCGCATAGTCTTCATCGATGTACAGACTCACCGACCCATCCGGAAACCGGATCGCGTAGAGCGCGTTGTTGTCATCCATTTGTCTGGTTTCTTTGGTTCATCTGGTTCATTTGGTTTGTCTGGTTTGTTGGTTGAACCAGATAGAATAGATGTACCAAATCACCCGCATAGTCTGTGCCACTACAGCTATCACACGGGAGATTTGGCTGTCAAAGCGGGGAATCGCTTCTGGCAGGAACCGTGAAACGTGATGTGTAGATCAGCGGCGAAACAGCAACATCGCCTCCTGAGTGAGGTCGCTGTCTCGTGTATCTGGTTGCCCAAAACCAAAGAGACCAGACAAACCAGATAGACCAGAAAAACCGCTCAGCTCTGGGTGTCAGCCGCCGAGTGTATCGAGCGTTTCCTTGAGACTCCTTCGAATACAGGTGAAAATCGGAGTATCGCGCAGCGTATAGCGTGAGCCCTCGGTTTCGCGGAGCGCCATGACGAGATCCAGGAAGTCTTCTGGCTTATCGCTTTCAAATGCCACGACCCATTCCTGGTCATCCAATCCGAATGAATAGGTCGTGTTCAACTTCACCGAGGGGAAGCGATGGCCGACTTCAATGTGTTCATCCATCATGCCCTGCCTGGCAGCCTTTGTAAGCAGGAACCATTCGCGCGTCTTCAGGAACGGGTACACGAAAATATATTTGGCCTTGCCCGGCACGACGGTCAATCGTTTGCTCTCTTGATTCTCGTGGGTATGATGATCCACATAGACCGAGCGTTTGGTGATTGCGAGGTATGAGTAGGGCGTGGTCAAATAATGTCCTAGCCCTGAAGCTAAGATTTTTGTGGTCATGTCCTGGAAGAGTTCCATCTCGTAACTGATACGCCACAACATGATGTCGCAATCACCCCTGATTCCGACCGTGGAGTATGCCACGACGAGAACCTTGCCGGCATAGTCCTCAACCGCACGCAGGAATTCCTGCTTCCCTTTGGTGCGCTCACTCTCGGGGAGGCGCCGCCAGGCCGGGTCAATTTTATAAAAGGCGAAGTTCACATATTGACGTCTAGGCGCTTGTGGTGCTGCGGATTGTTCAGGGGTCGACATCTAAACTCCTCCGTGTCTCTGCTTGGTCGTATACATCACACTACACTCACTGATGCGATTCATGAGCACGTCTGCCGGTATCACCGATGCTCTGGCAAGAGGCCCAGGCTATAGGACTCTATGCGTGTTCACGACGGTCTTTAAGATGGTTTCCGGCGCGACAACGGCGCATTTTTTTATCACTTCAGCTTTGTCGTTGTCAACCGGAAGACGAGAGTCGGGCCGTTCGTTGACAGGAGAGAAACGATCTGGTACTGGCATGTTTATTATGGGGGTCGCGCAGGTCCAGAGGCAAAGGATCATGCTGCTCTGTGTAGGCATTCTCGCCTTGAGCGCGCTCTTTCATGTGCCGACCCATGCGATCGAAGTGCATCCCACCGTGAAGCAGATTCAGACCGCAATCGATCAGGGGAATGAGGCGGCAAAAAAAGGCCGGCCGCCGGACAGTTTCTATGTGCGCTTCGGAGTGTCGGACGAAGTCCATCCCAGGGGATTTTTGATTACAAAAATAGGAGCTCTCTCGGTCATGGCCACACATATGGGCTTGCGAGGCCTCCGGCCGAGCGAGGACGATGTGACACAAATACTGGAAGGTCAGACCATGTTAGTCAGCACGGTCATCTTCGGGAATACTCCAGACTTTGCGGTGGACAGTTACATGGTGCTCGAACAGGGCGAGAAGGTGATTAAACCTGTGACGGTCCGATTCGATGCAAAAGCCGACCGCAGCGTTGTGTGGCCAAAGAGTCCCCGGTTCAAGGCGAAGGTTGTGGGGTCGTTCCGTTACGTCGATTTTGATCCGAAGGTCTCGACCACGATTACGGTGTATCCGGCGACTGGAGGAGAGTCGAACTTCCCCATGAATTTTGGCGAGATTGACTAGCATAAGAATAACGTTATTTGGTTTGTTTGGTTTATCTGGTTTATTTGGTTGAACGAAACAAACCAGACAAACCAGAGAGACCAGATGAACCAGATTGCCGCAGAAACTATTGCCATCGGCACTGAACTGTTGATAGGGGGTCGATCAGACGCGAACTCTCTTTTTCTCGCCGACGAACTCGGCAGGCTCGGGATTGCTGTTCGATTCAAGTCGGTCGTCGGCGATGCACAACAAGATATTGCGATGGCGATTCACATTGCCGCCAAGCGATCTGACGTGATCGTGATGACCGGCGGGCTTGGCCCCACCGTGGACGATTGTACGAGAGAGGCGGTGGCCTCTGCGACTGGACATCGGCTTGGTCGTTGCAAAGAAGCGTTGGAAGACATGACTGCTCGACTTGCGCAATGGGGCCGGCAGCCAAACAAAGGGCAGCTGCGGCAGGCGAACATTCCGTCCGGTTCCAGAATGCTGAAGAATTCCGTCGGCTCGGCGCCGGGATTTTGCCTGACATGGAAGAAGACGCTGATCGTCTCGTTACCCGGCGTGCCGCGTGAAATGGAAGAGATGATGCGGCAGGAAGTCGTGCCATTGCTGCGTGCAGCGATCGAATCGTCGGGCCGGTCTTCTCAATTGCCGATCATTCGTCTGGTCTTTCATACGTTTGGTCTGCCGGAGGCGGATGTCGATGAGAAACTCAAAGGGCTTGTTCCAAAAGGGACCCCCATCGACTTGGGAATGCTCGCCTCGCCCATGGGCGTACTGGTCTCACTGACGACGAAGGGAACTCAAGCCGCTCCGGAGAAACATCATGATCCGTTGCAGAGGCTCGCGGACGAGGTTCGTTCACGACTTAGCGAGTGGCTCTTTGCCGAAGGGCATGACACGATGGAGGAAGTCGTCGGGCGAGAACTCACGACGCGAGGGCTTGTGCTGGCGGTTGCGGAATCGTGCACCGGTGGATTGATCGGCCATCGGCTCACGCAGGTGCCCGGTTCGTCCGCCTACGTGGATCGCGGAGTAGTCTGTTACAGCAATCGGGCGAAGACGGAAATGCTGGGTGTGCCGGTAGACCTGATTGCTCGACGGGGTGCGGTGAGCGAGGAGGTGGCTGCAGCGATGGCTTGCGGTATTCGTGAACGTGCCAACGTATCGGTTGGACTCAGTGTCACCGGCATTGCCGGGCCAGGCGGCGGGACCGAGACCAAACCGGTTGGGTTGGTCTATATCGGATTGGACGACGGTGCCGGCCGCCCGATCACAAGAGAATTCCGCTTTCACGGCGACCGGAATGTCATCAAGCAACGGTCATCACAGGCCGCGTTGGATCTCCTTCGCCGCTGGTTGCTCGATAAGACCAAGCGAGACGGGCGAGACTTGCGGGAAAAGCGCGACAGGTGATGACGTGAATCGTTATTCGTGAAACGTGAATCGACGATTAACAGTTAACGGCTCTAACGAGGCTCCACGTCACGCTACTCTCGCCCTCTACTCCGGCCACTCACGCGAGTCGCGCTCTTCGCGCTTGTCCCGCGCCTGTCGACGCGGCTCCGCATTCCGCGACGAACGGTCATGATCCGGGCATTCCTTGCCGTCGAACTTTCTCAAGAACTGCGAGCTGAACTTGCCACCGTCCAACTGGGGTTGAAGCGTACCATTGAGACGGAGATGAAGAGAACCGTGCGCATCTCCTGGGTGCGACCGGCGTCGATTCATCTCACGCTCAAGTTCTTGGGAAACATGGATGAGCAGATCATCGATCCGTTACGAGTCACGATTCAACAAGCGATTGGAAGTCAAAGGGCTGTGAACGTGCCGCTCGATCGGCTCGGCGCCTTTCCTCGCTCGCAGAGTCCACGCGTGCTGTGGGTCGGGCCGTCGGAGAATTGGGAGAGGGGAGCAGAGGCGAAGCGACTAGCGGAGATCCATGGTGCGATTGAACAGGTATGTGAAAATCTCAACTTTCTCCGTGAGACGAAACCATTCAGTCCTCATCTGACCGTGGCACGAATCAAGGCAGGTGAGCGCCATGCTGGCATCGCGCTGGCCAAGAGCGGAGTGCTGGATCGGCCACTTTCGTTGGGATCACTGGCCGTGGAGTCGGTTGCGTTGATGAAGAGTGAATTGAAACCGACCGGATCGGTCTACTCGAAACTATGGGAAGTGAAGATAGGAGGGGAACAGGTGGCCCGCTAGTCTCCCTTGCTCGCGCAACGCGCGGCCTCCGAAGAATGAGGAGAGAGCGGCAAGGTGCCCTTCTTGCTCGCAGAACAGAGGGAGGGATGAAGCCTGATGATCTTCTGTGCTCGCGCAACGCGCGGTCGCGGACTCCCCTCGTTGGACGCGCGCAGTGGAAGATCATTCAGCCCCCATCCCTGGTAGAGAGAAAACGAGCAAGCTTGGAAGGAACATGTATATCGTTCGACGCGCGTAGTCGGAGACCAATCGGGCCACCCTGTAACAGTGAGAGCAGGGCTAAAGAGGCTGAACTCACAGGTCGGCGCCACCGCCTTTCGGTTTGAAAACGGCATAGTGTACGATGTGGATTTGATCGATTACCATTAATAGGAGAGAAGCGATGCGTATGAAAAACCCTCCTCACCCCGGATTCTCGGTGCGGTATGACTGCCTCGAACCGCTGGGGCTGTCTGTGGCCGACGGCGCGGAAGCACTCGGTGTGACGAGACAGGCCATGAATAACCTCGTCAGGGGTCGGGCAGGGATCTCTGCGGAAATGGCGATCCGTTTAGAAAAAGCATTCGGTGGGGGCGCTGAGACCTGGCTGCGGTTGCAGGCGGCGTATGATCTCGCGCAGGCGGAGAAGAAGTCCGGTAAAATCAAAGTCAAACGACTGACAGAACGGGCCGGCTCCGTTCATGCGTGAGCGGTTAGAAGTTCGTATGTTACGGCGAGGGGTTTCTCCTTTCGGTCTCCTCGACACACTGACGCCAACTCATAGCGGAGTGCTGGATCGGGCTCTTTCTTTGGGATCACTGCCGTAGAATCAGTTGTGCTCATGAAGAGTGAATTAAAGCCGACTGGGTCGGTCTACTCGAAACTGTGGAAAGTGAAAAAGCAGCCCGCTCCTGAAGACTAGCCCATGGATCAATCGGCGCCACGCATTGCGCGGGTGTCTGTATGACGGGATGTGGATGACAAGTGTTAAAGGGAGCTTTCCATTCTAGGGTCTTTAAGTCTTGAAACGGTTCCTGACACTGTTTTCTTCCGCTCATGCTGAGGCCTTCATGGTTTTGGCTCCTTTTCCCCGAGATCATTTGCGATCAATCGGAATTGTTCGAGCGCCGCTTCGAGGTCATCCACGATTTCTTGGGCGATGATGTCGGGGTTGGGAAGATTGGCGGAGTCTTCCAGGGATTCATCTTTGAGCCAGAAGATGTCGAGGCTGGCCTTGTCGCGGGCGATCAGCTCGTCGTAGGCATAGGCGCGCCAGCGGCCATCTGGTTTCTTGTCAGACCAGGTTGGATTGCGATTGTGGCGGTTGCCTCCGGCTCGCTTGTCGAGCCGGTCGTGATGGCCGTTGTAGCATTTCACGAACTCGTCGAGGTCTTCTCGTTTGAGCGGATCGGTCTTGAGCGTGAAGTGTTTGTTGGTGCGGAGGTCGTAAATCCAGAGCTTCTTGGTCCAGGGGATCTCGCTCGCCGGCTTCTTGTCAAAGAAGAGCACGTTGGCTTTTACGCCCTGCGCATAGAAGAGACCGGTCGGCAGACGCAGGAGCGTATGCACATCACACTCGTGCAGGAGCTTTCGACGGACGGTTTCACCAGCGCCTCCTTCGAAGAGAACATTGTCCGGCACCACGACTGCCGCGCGGCCATTTTGCTTCAATAACGTTTTCACGTGCTGGACGAAATTGAGCTGCTTGTTGGATGTCGTCGCCCAGAAGTCGTCACGCTCGACGGTATCCCGCTCCTTGGAGACCTCGCCATCTTCGCCAACGATTGTTGTGCTGCTCTTCTTTCCGAACGGGGGGTTGGTCATCACGATGTCGAACCGATCGCCAGGATCAGCGGCCAATGCATCGGTCACAATGATGGGCAGGTCTTTGTCGCTCCCGATCCCGTGGAGCATCATGTTCATCGCGCAGAGCCGTGCCGTGCTGTGGACTAATTCCCATCCCTTGAACGTGCCTTGCTTGAGCTGGCGCTTTTCGTCCTTGGTTAGGTTGGGATTGTGCTTCACGATGTAGTCGTGTGCGGCCAAAATAAACCCGCCGGTCCCGCACGCTGGATCAGAAATCGTCTCGCCTGGTTTAGGGGAAATGGCCTCCACCATCGCAGCAATCAGCGGACGGGGAGTGAAGTACTGGCCGGCGCCCGACTTGGTGTCCTGCGCGTTCTTCTCGAGTAAGCCCTCGTAAGCGTCGCCTTTGACATCGGCGCTCATCGTGGACCAGTCTTCTTTGTCGATCAGATCCACAATCAGCCGCCGAAGCTTGACGGGGTCTTGGAACTTATTCTGGGCCTTCGTGAAGATCAGGCCGAGCATGCCCTTCCCTTTGCCGAGTTCTTCCAAGAGATGGCGATAGTGATCGAACAGGTCGTCGCCGTCCCTCTTCAGCAGGCTGGGCCAACTGTACTTTCCGGGAATCTGGCTCGGCTGGTTGTAGGGCGGCTTCGTGCGCTCGTCCGCCATCTTGAGGAAGAGCAAGTACGTCAATTGTTCGACGTAGTCGCCGTAGCTCATCCCGTCGTCACGGAGGACGTTGCAGTAGTTCCAGAGTTTTTGGACGATGGCAGAAGAAGTCATGGGGACGCACTCCTAAACGTATTTAGAACACGTCAACAGACATAGGGAAGAAGAAACAGACGAGGGATCCGTGAAAGATACTCTGACGCCCAACCATGATAGGTGTGAAGAGCTGCGAGGGAGGGCTGACTACGACGCCGACCCGGCCAGTTCTCGCGCATGGGCAATCTCGCGCTTATGAGCCGGCCGAACCTGAGCAGCCAAGAGTGTCACGACGGCTACGGTCTCGCCATCCAAGGTCGTAAACTCGACCTCGTAACCCTCACCACCCCGATGAATGAGGACAACGGTGCCAATGTCGCCACGCCTCAGGCCGTGCTTGGGGAGGTCGTGCTCCAGAATCACGTCTTCTAACTCCCGAGCCATTACATCTCTCCGTGGCTAGCGATGATGTTTGGCGATAAGCTCCCTGACGGCCGGCACGAGTTCACTGGGGATCTCCATCACAGTCTGAGTGTGATCCTCCGCTGCAGCTTCATCTTCTGCCACAGCCTCTTCTTCCGTCTGTTCTTCATAATGCGCAAGAACTCGACGGACTCGTGTTTCGTCCCAGCCTGGAGGGAATTTGCTCTGCGTCATAACTTTCTCCTTCGGCGGCGCCGGTATGCCATCAAGGGATTGCCTGTCAACTGATAGGCAGTAATGACAAACACCGAATCGGGCTCTGGATCGGGCACATAAATAACACGGATATACCGGCCTGCTCTGGTCTGGCCGATCGCTACACGAGAATCTTCTCGCCCGGGGCGATCCTCCCCTGGCTCTTTCAATACATCCTCCACCTCCCCCTCGTCAACCTGGTGACCATAAATGTGAGGCAAGGCGGTTTCTGGGTCAATATAGAACCGAATGTTCATCTATCAGAAAACTCCCTTGAAAGTGCGATAGCAAATAGCCGTCAACTGCTCAACGCCTGTCCTGAGCTTCGCCAATGGGGGTAGTCGCCGCCTGCTGTGGACAGCGCGCAAGCAGGTAGCTCATCCCGTCGTCGCGGAGGACGTTGCAGTAGTTCCAGAGTTTTTGGACGGTAGCTGAATGTTGCATAGTTCTCGGTTACTTTTGAAATAAGGATGGTTGATCAGAAGCTGGAACTAGGTTCTTTGCGTCCTGAAATATGCGGTCCGCATTTGGCGGAAACCCAACCCGCTTCAAAGCATTTTCAATTTCCTGTTTGCAGACTACAGCTATTCCATGGCCTCCAGCAGCTGCGAGGTCTGCTGCCACCTCTTCACGAGATAGCGGCGTGACGATTGCCGATTGTAGCTGCAAGTGCCCATAACGGGCGTCGGCTAACTTCTCTTTGATCAACGTGGTTCTCTGAACCAACTTTGCCAGCTTGTCATTCTCATTGATTAAGCCAATTGTGCATTCGATTATCCCCACATGGCCAGATGGTGTAACTGCGATTATGTCTGGGCCTTTCTGAAGCTTTGGGATGCGACCGTAGTTCGCAACGGAGAACCCAAGAAGCGTTAATAAAGTGGAAACCGCGCTTTCGAAGGCATATGGCTTGTCTGTTTCCGGTTTGAGGAGCATCTTACTCAGAAGTTCTAAGTCCTGATCAAATATCTGGTGGATTGCCTGCCAAGGATTAAGATGCTTTTTCGGATCAGTGACCCACCATTGGTGCAGCGAAATTCGGTCATAGCTCAAGAAGGCTTGCACTACCGAAGCTTCGGCTATATTGATTCGATGGAATGCGATCTTGAGATCCTTCTCATCTCGCCATTTAAAGCTATCGCCAGTAACGCTCCCACGAACAATCTCCTGGTCCTTCTGGAGCATTTTATAGCCAAGACGCAGTTTGCCAGGATCGAGCGCTTTGGCCACCCGACATTCGATAACAGCTTCGCTCCCATTAATGGCCGAGTTTACTCCAACTACCGCTGGTGTCCTTGCTACGATCTCAAGCGTTGTGGAGTCTCCAATTTGCATTAAAGTAGGCAACCCACAGTGGCCCAGTAGTTCATCCAATGAATCAAATGGGGCATCTGCAGCTTTCATCTCCCAGTCAAATTGTCTGCTATCTCCCACGATGACCAGGACGTTATGTTTCGCTGTTCCGTGAGCAATGAGACTCGGCAATCTTGGGCCATCCGAGATCAAAGGATGGTAGATCTCGGCAAAGTAACCTGAAATAGATCCCGAGGAGTCGGTAGCAAGAGACACAATGCCCTTGTCTGTGTCCATCTGCCCAGCCTTTGCTTCCGCAAGAAATCCAGCGATCGATTCCGGTGTCGTCACCTTCACAAATCGACCGGCGATAATATGCTCCGTTTCAAACTGAAAAGGTGTGGCATTGACTCCATCGCGGGTTGGTTCCAACAATATCCGGCCGAACAGTAGCCGATTCCCTTCCCGCCCTTTTACCGCTACATAAGAATGCACTGAACAGATGTACGCACCTTTCCATGTCGAGAGTAAGGCTGCGAAACCTGCGAAAGCTTGATCGTATGGAGAGCTCATTGAAGTGTTATCAATTCACCAGAAAATGCCCTCGCCAGTGTGGATTGCCGCAGGCGGTCGGCGCGGGTGAGGTCGGCCTCGATGGTGGCTTCGAGTTCGTCGATGACGGACAGGCGGTGCTCGACTTCTGATACGATTTCTTTCTGTTCGTCCAGGGGTGGAAGGGGAACACAGTCTGCGCGCAAATCTTCCAGATGAATGTGCTGAAGTCCCGAACCCTTTGGAACCATCTGGACTTGGACTTGCGGAGAAGAAAGGGCAACGCCTAAATAATCACTCATTTCTCTCAGCACTGGTTTAACAAGCGCGACGGAGACAAAGATGCTAAAGATAGCTTTGGTTCTAATAACCCTAACCACTCCAAGGGTTCCGTCCTTTGAAATCAGTACGTCGCCTTCTCCAGGATCCGCTCGCTTGATAAATTGCTGGTGGTCCTCCTTCGTCACAAAGTTAAGTTTCACTAGATTGATTCCAGGTCCCGCCGTTAAATTCCGAACAGTCACGAAGGGTACGCCACGGGATACATAGTTTGGCTTCTTATGCACGCCATCGACAACCTTCGTCGATAGGGCTTCAATAGAAGCCCACAACCATCCGTCCGGTAAGAATGTCCGAGCGCTGGTATCCATCTCGGCGGGTTCTTTGTATTTTCCTCTACCAATCCACTTCGCTCGGCGTTTGGCAAGGATACGCTCAAGGAGTTTGCTGGGTGGTTCGACATCGGGATGTTGCTTGCGCCAGTTTTCGGTGAGCTTGCCTTCGACGGCGGCTTTGAGGACGGAAGCTTTGTAGCGTTTGAGGTTGGCTTTGACGCGCTTGAGATTGGCGACGGCTTCGTCGAGGCGGGAGAATTGTTTTTCGATCTCCGCAACGATGAGACGCTGCTCCTCCAATGACGGCGCTTCAATGCCAAAGGCTCGAATATCCTTTGGACGGACTGCGGGGTAGAGAGCCCCTTGTACGAGGCTAGTCATCGCCACGACAAAGCCATGTGTCTGTACAGCATAAAACAGCCATCGCGATTCGATGCCTTCGACGGCTCGAAGAACATGGAACCCCGTAGATCCGACAGACCCTTCCAAATCAGGCGAAATAATTGCAACCGCGTTCAAGTTTGGCCTTGTCATCGAAACCAGGACATCTCCTGGTTGTAGGCGTTGCTTAGCTCGGCTTGGTGCTGCGCGTACTGAGAGGCGCTTCGGTTCAACAATTCGCTTAAGCCTATTGTCTATGCTGCTGATATCGATATAGGTAAACTCGCTGGATTTGGGAGGCCCAGATTGATCGATCTTTGGAGCCGTCAGATCGCCTAATGTACTCATGCCGCTAGCTCACGGTTTAGTGACTCAAGCAGGTGTGGCAACTCGACTCCGAAAAGCTGACTTGCTTTGCCCAACCCACCATTCTGAGCAAACGGCACATACTCAAAGTCGTCCGGTTCAACGACAAGATTGGCTGCGACATGGTCGCGGATCATCTCCAGCCAGTGGCGCTGTTCGTCTGTAAACTTTCTTACCTTCTCTTGTTGAGCCAACCAGCTCTTGAAATTCGCATTGACCAATTCTGGAAAGGGCACCAACTCGTTGTCCTGATGCGTGGCGAAGCGGACGAGGGAAACCAGGTCCGTGAGGATACGCTTGCCGCTCGCTCCTTTGACCTTTGATTTCTCCAGCGCGGCATAGGCCTGCCAGAGCTGCGATTCGTTCCAGAGATAGGGTGGCTTCTCGATCGCATTGGCCAGATCTTTGATATCCTCGAACTTCAGCCGCTGTGTGTATGGCTTGCTATACAGGACTTGCAGGGCGGTGATTTCGTCCTTGTGTTGTGCGATGAACTGTTCGAACGACTGGACGATGGTGCGGGCGCGTGCCAACGCGTCGGCGCTGAAACCGGCTTCGATGACTTGGTCCTGACTCACATGGTCGATGGTGAGTTCGTTTTTCTTTTTGATGTCGATCAAGAGTTCGCGCAGCTTCGGATCGTGGAAGGGCTTGGCGGCTTCGCCGATCAATGCGGTTGCGGCTTGCTGGATCTGTTGCTCGGTCGGCTTTTCTGTGCCGAATTTCTGTCTCGCACGCTCTTCCTGCCGATCCGGATCCACCGCGTCCACCAACTGACGGCTCAGGTCTTTAAGCGAGAGGCCACCGCTGACTTTACTGATGGCCTGGTCATCTTCTTTCGTGATGCGATGCTCCATGCGTGCGAGCCGTCCTGCGATGCTAGTGAGTACGTCTTCCTCTCTGTTCCCCAAGGCGACGGCTTGGAGCAGCTTCTCGAAGGCGACGCTGGGCTTTTTCTCCATCGGTCGAGCGTCGGTCTTGTCTTGCTCGCAGACGCCGACGGTATCGACGATGACGAAGTGGTCTTTGGTCGTGGCGTCGGGCGTGACGGCCTTCAGATCATCCGGCTTGATGACGCGGACGCCCCGGCCCTTCATCTGCTCGAAGAAGGTGCGTGACTTCACTGCGCGCATGAAGACGACGATCTCGACGGGTTTGATGTCCGTGCCGGTGGCAATCATGTCTACGGTGACGGCGATGCGAGGATGATAACTGTTCCGAAAACTTTTGATGAGGTCCTTCGGAGTCACCCCGGTGGTGCGATAGGTGATCTTCTGGGCGAATTCATTTCCCTTGCCGAATTCCTCGCGGAGGATTTCGACGATATTCTCCGCGTGGGCGTCGTCTTTCGCAAAGATGAGCGTCTTGGGTACCTCGGTGCGGTTTGGGAAGATGTCAGTGAACAGTTTGTCTCTGAACGCTTTGACGATGGTGCGGATCTGATCGGGGGCGACCACATCGCGATCGAGCTGGTCGGGATCGTACGCGAAGTCGTCGTCGAGTCTTTCCCAACGCTTTGTGCGCGTCTCCCTATTCATCAATTGCACGCTATACCCGGCCTCAACCGTGGACCCTGCTTGCGTGATAGCGGTGCGAATACGGTACACGTCGTAGTTGACGTTAACGCCGTCGGCCACGGCCTGCTCGTGGTTGTATTCCATGACCAGGTTCTGATGGAAGAAGCCGAAGGTCTGCTTATTGGGTGTGGCGGTCAGGCCGATCAGGTGGGCATCGAAGTATTCGAGTACCTGCGCCCAGAGATTATAGATGGACCGGTGGCATTCGTCGGTGACGATGATGTCGAAGGTCTCGATGGGAATAGCTGGGTTGTAGTCAATAGGTTCTGGTTGCTTGAAGAGCCGTTCGAGACCGGACACGGAGGCTTCTTCGTCCTCGTCCGATAGCTCACGCCCCTTGAGTATGGAGTACATGCGCTGGATGGTGCTGATGCAGACGCGCGCCGTGGTGTCGAGGGTGTTGCCAGACAACCGTTGAACAATAAACTCTTGGTCAAACTTCCAATTGTTATACGGGGAGACATACTGCTGGAATTCCTTTAACGTCTGATCGGCCAAATTACCGCGATCGACAAGAAAAAGAATCCTTCGTGCGCCCGCGAATTTTAATAAACGATACGCCAAGACAATGGCCAAAAGGGTTTTTCCAGACCCCGTAGCCATCTGGACCAATGACCGTGGTCTATTGTCGCGCAGCGATTGTTCGATGTTCTTGATCGCCTGAGGCTTTGGAGGCCAAAGGTCATCGACGAGCGGAGGCATTTGCCTCAAACGACTTAGAAACGTATCTGTGGATTCGGCGACGACCGATGCTCCATCAAGATTGTTTGGCAGTTCAGAGCGCTCGGGCAGCCAAGAAGCAAGCGTTCCGGGTCGATGGAAGCAGAAGACATGTCGGCTGCGTGGCTCGGGATCGAGCCCATTGGTAAAGCGCGTTTCGATTCCTGTGCTTTGATACAGAAATGGCAACGGTCGGACATAGGCCGGGAGAGAGTGGGGAAGACCTTTGCTATATTTCTCCGCTTGGATTTCGACTCCGGTCAGTGGGAAGCCTTCTTTCTTTGCTTCGATGACTCCTGCTGCTTTGCCATCTATATAAAGGAGATAGTCGGCGAATCCGTGCCCAGTGGCGAGAGGGAAATTTCTCAGCGCGACGCCTCTGGATCTGCTTACATTGGCAGATGTGGTGTCTTGGACTTTCCAGCCGGCTTGCTCCAACGCCTGGTCAATCGTCTCGCGTGCTTTGTCTTCCGGGGTCGGCATGCCCAACGCCTCTCCGAAACCAGTGCCGGCTGCAGTCTGCTGGTAATTAGCGGAGAGGCTTACCTATTTCGGCTCAATAAAGCAATCATTCTGACGGGGGGGATTTGGTTTGTCTGGTGCGGAGGTTTGTTTGGTTTGTCTGGTTGAAAGAGCGAGACAACCAACGGATTCCCTACGTGTGCTGGATCGAAAGGTCCGCTAGCTTGCAGAACAGATTTATCAGCATCATTTCGTCCAAGGAACCTGGAATGGCGCAGGCAATACGGGGGTCTGCAACCACGACCGCCAGGCATTGGGCTCGTGAAATTGCCACGTTGATGCGGTTCTTGTCTAGGATGAAGGCGAGGCCACGAGAGCCGTATTCACCATAGCTGGAACAGAGGGACAGGATGCAGACTGGCGCCTCCTGTCCTTGGAATTTGTCGACGCTTCCGATGCGGGCTCCTTCCGGAAGCGCGGTTTGAAGCGCACGGACTTGGGCGTTGTAGGGCGCGATAAACAAGAAATCTTCTAGGGCCAGCGGTTTGGTAGTGCCATCTTTGGAGGTGTACGGGCAACCGAGGAGTTCCTTGTAAATTGCCTTCACCCGCTCCACTTCTTCGTCGCTCTGTTGAATATTCCCATCATGTTCCACCGGACTGAAGACGATGCCGTTCTCCTGATTGATCAAGCGGTTCTTGCCAGACGTTAACTCAATCCCTTGGCGGCTACACTCGGCATGGGACATCAGACGTCCCTCGTACATGCTTTCGGAGATGAATTTGCAGACGGACGGATGCATTCGGCGGGATTCGCCTAGGAATAGGCCATACTGGGGAGGCACCACGGCGTGGAATAATGGCAAGTCGGGTCCGCTGGCCTCTGTGTCTTTGAGGGCATATTGCAACACGGACAGGCCTGCATCACCCGGATGTGAGCCCTGGATCGGTTGCTCCAACTGCATCTGATCACCGAGCAGAACGAGGTTCTTGGCGCATCGCGCCATCGCGACGGCGTTCGCGAGTGGAACCTGCCCCGCTTCATCGATGAACAGAAAATCCAGGACACCTTCCCATTCCGGCCGGCTGAAGAGCCAGGCCGTGCCGCCGACTACGCCACCTTTATAGATCCCTCGTGCGTCTCCCGAATTGGCAACATGTTGCAGATCGGGATTGGATGTCAATAAGCCGGCGTCCGCTTCACCCCCCACTTTGATTCCCAGGAGCCTTTTTCCGGACTGCTGTGCCGCTTCTCCACAAGCCTTCAAAAGGTTCACCACCGCTTTGTGACTGTTGGAGCTTATACCGATTTTCTTATTCTTGGCGAGGAGCGCGGTGATCACACGGGAGGCCGCATACGTTTTTCCTGTTCCCGGTGGCCCCTGAATGACCAGACAGCCTCCAGACATCGAGCCAGTCACCCGAATGGCGGCATCAATGGTCGGCTCCCCAGCCACTTGCATCGAGGCTGCCGGAGGGCGGCGCTCTAGCAGCGCAGCGACGGGTAGATGAAGCTGATCCGACAGATGGCCGGTCGCAACGGCCGTGAGGGCATCCGGAATGGGAACTGGATTGACAAATTCGTAGGCAAGCAACGAGCCTTGTTGAGGAAAGACACCGGCGCAGCGTTCATCCAAATTCTTCTTGCTGATTTTTATCGTCAGTCTTCCGGCCGAGGCATCCACCGCTGAGATGGTAAATGTGGCATCGAGATTGTGCACGAATTTGACTGAGTCACCCTCATCCAGCTTGCACTCTTGAGACGGATCGAACCGATAAGACTGCACCAGCGACCGCTTTTCGGTGACGCAGGGTCCGTCCGTCTCAATACCCTCGATACACCCAGGGTCATCCCGTAATTCATCCGGGAAGGCGGCAGCCCGATCGAACATCCTCCACCACATCGGCTTCTGTTCGCGTCGATGGAAATCAGTCACATCCGCCAGCACGACGGCTACTTCGTCTCCCTTCCGCTGTCGGAGTTGCTTCACGATGCCTAGCCGCGCTACGACTTCGGGCGGTAGTTCCGGAGGCCCTTCGGGCACGGGCGGAGGACCCAATATCGGGGCGATGCCGTGCGCTCGGATTACGTTCCGCAACCACCGCGATAGCTGCGCGGTGGAGTGACAGTCGTCCTCATTGTATTGGCGGATCTCTTTCAGAATAGGACTTTTGTTCCAATCCCCCGGCTGTTTGCTCTCGATCCAGCGATTATATTGGACGATGGAGTCGGCTGCCGTCGCAACGTGAGTGTCCCGCTTCGGTCGATATAACCGTTCGATCACTTTGATCGAATAGCTGTCCTCGCCGACACGCACGCCTTGCCGGACGATCTTGTAGAGATCCACAAAGACTTCCTTCCGGAGCAACTCATCCACCGCGTCTTGGCGGGTATCATGGCGGATGCTGAGCCGCCTCACCGCGCTCACTTCATAGTCGGCGTAATGGTAGATGTGCATGCGCGGATTGTTTTTCCAGCGATGAAACACCCAGTCGACGAACCCCTCAAAGGCGAGTTTTTCTTCGTCGCGGTTGTGCCCCCACCAATCGATGAAATGGTAAGAGGATGCCTGTTCATTCGAGATGCAAGCGCCAAACAGGTATTCCAGGCCACCCGGTGCCAGCGGATACCCCTCCATATCGAAAAACACATCGGCACGATCGTCGGGTGGCAGAGCGGCAAGGCCGACCGGCTCACCATTGATGCCGATGTGCGGTAACACCTCGTACCGTGGCGGGGCATCGGCGTTCTTCGTGCGATCAGCTATCGTCCCACATTGGAGCCGCGCTTGAGCGACGAGCTTTTCCAGTGTGTCTTGGCTGAGCTTCGGAATGGTGCGCCCGGACGCCTGTGCCAATTGAGCCATCATCGTGATGCCGGCCTTGTTCAACTTCTTCATTTGGCCGACTGTGATACTGGCGACTTGAACGAGGTGATCTCTCTGCTGGAAGAACTGCTCGGCATGCGAGGTCCATTGGTGATGATCGGCTCGGGGCAATGGCTCCGGGCAGTCCATAAGCCGACCGGTAAATTGATCTTGCATCGCCAGGAAGGACTTCTTGATGTGGCGATAGTAGTGGATGAAGTGTTCCAGGTGGAATTCCACCCGTTCCTTCGTGCCCAGGATGATTCCGAATTTATCTGACACCGGACTACCTGTCATGTCAGCCAGCATTTCAGCGTAGCAGCACAATTGGATCGCGTAATAGGGCTTGGGGGAGCGGGCCAACTTCGTGTCCCACACTTGGTAACGACCGGTCTTATCGAACATGAGAAAATCGACAAAGCCGGCGAACTGTCCATTGTGCAGAGTGGCCTGATAAATCACAGGCGACTTCGCCAGGATCGCAGAAAGGGTGTGCTCGCGTGCCGTCGCAGGATTATTCGTCTGGATTTCGACCACCGCAGCGGCGGCCGCCTTCAATTCTTCCAGGACCGTCCGTTCGTGCTCTTGGCCGGTTTGGGCAATGAGGCGCTCGTCCTCTGTGTCTTCATCGGGAGTAACGGCGCCGGGATTTTCCAAATAGTAGCGATCCATCCAGATCGCAAATGGAGAGGCCAAGAAGCGCACCAAGTCGCTCGGTGAATAGAGCAGTTGTCCCTTGCCAGTCTTCCTCATTTTCCCCCTCAGCGAAGGATGCCAAGTATAAAGGATCGCATTGCGGTTCTCCTTATCTTTCGTCTGCTGCCTGGGCCAACTGAGTCTATCTTGTGCATGGGTCTGTCCGGTCTATCTGGTTTCGGACCGACGAGACCTACCAGCTTGCCTCACTTCTTTAGTCCAACCACCCCAGTAGGGATTGTTCGGAGTCGTGCCGACTTATCGTCCATAGCCATCACTCCCGATTGAATAGATGGCTACGATTGTAATGGTGGCTTGTGACAAAGGAGGTCACAGACAAGACAAAGGTCGTGCGCTCAGAATTTCGGATACTTATGAGTCGATAGGGTAGGGGAAGCAGAGGGTCAGCGTGACATCTGAGGTCACTGGAGCAAGGACCAAGACGGAGGTAGGCTTATTGATCCTGTTAGGCTTGCGGGGGTTGCTCGCGCATCGTGCGACAGAAGAGCTCGGCCAAAGTGGGTTCAAACGCCGTGCCCGCTTGCTGTTCGATTTGTTGGAGTGCTTCCTTGACGGAGAGGGAGGTTCGTTCCGGTTTCTCCGCGGTCAGGTCGTCGAACACTTGGGCGATTCCGGTAATGCGAGCGAGCAAAGGCGTGCTGTCTTCTCGCAGGCCGAACGGGTATCCGGTTCCATCCCATCGCTCGTGATGGAGGGCGATAATCTGCACCGCGTCGCCTGATAATCCCATCGCTCGGCCCATCTTCGCACCGAGGTCGGGACGATGGATCTGCGGATCGGATTCCAGATTGAGCACGTGACTCTGTGAGATGCTGATCAAATCGAGATCGTGCATGAGTGCGCCGAGTGCGAGCGACTGCTGTTCAACGATGGGAAGATTGAGCCGATTGGCGACAAGCGTCGCATAGAAACTGACGCGGTTTCCATGATTGAGGAGGTGGCGATCCTTGGCTTCTAAGAGATCGGAGATCAGGGGGACCAAGGGCGACGTCTCGTTGTTATGCGATGCGGAGAGCGCTCCCGATCGGGTCATGGCAGCATAGTCCTCGACGAGGGTCTGCCACGCTTTGGTACAGTCCGGCTCAGGGCCCCAGAGCGTCGTCGAGTTGGCGAGGACTGGCCGCAGATGATCGAGGCGTAGCTTCTTCTGCGCGGTTTGCAGGGAAATGGCCAGCAACTCCGAAGCATTGAACGGTTTGAGGAGGAAGCCGGCCGCGCCGTGGCGGATGCAATCCATCGCGGATTGAAGACTGCCGTAGGCCGTGACCATGATGACTTCAGTCTCGGCATGCATGCGCTTGATGTCATGCAAGAGGTCTGATCCGGAACAATCGGGTAATTTGAGGTCGAGGGTCACGAGGTCGACACCGTGTTCGTCCAGGACGGCTAGGGCCGCGCGTGCATTCTCCGCGGTGAGAATGTTGAAATCCTGCCTGAGAATCTGAGTGAGGGCTGCGCGGGGGGCTGCGTCATCGTCGACTATCAGGACTGTCGGTCTAGGGTCGCATGTGTCGGGGATAAGAGTTGAGGGCATAACGGTACTTGTATCTCGATCCCCTCTACCGGTCAATGAAATGGTGGGAATACCTCAACTGGTTTTTCTGGTTTGTCTCGTTTGTTTGGTTCAACCAGACAGACCAGATAGACCAGATGAACCAGATCAACCCTCGCGCGTCTCGCGCGGCGTTTTTTGTGGGCTAGGTTTCTCGCTCTCAACTTGGGTATAATCGCCCCCGAACTCTCTATTCAAATGAGGAGCAACTATGGCTGAAAAAGACGACAAGAAGCGTGCGCTGGATCTGGCTCTGTCCCAAATTGAAAAGCAATATGGAAAGGGAGCCATCATGAAGCTTGGGGGGGCCGATCCCCAAGTGGATATTCCGGCGATTTCAACCGGATCACTTGGACTCGATATCGCCCTCGGCGTGGGTGGGCTTCCCCGCGGGCGGGTGATCGAGATCTTCGGTCCTGAGTCTTCGGGCAAGACGACCTTGACTCTCCATGCGATTGCAGAAGCACAGAAGGCCGGCGGTACGGCCGCATTTATCGATGCAGAACATGCGCTGGATTTGACCTATGCCAAGAAACTGGGTGTGCAGGTTGATGATCTATTGGTGTCGCAGCCCGATACCGGTGAGCAGGCGCTGGAAATTGCCGAGACGCTGGTCCGAAGCGGCGCGATCGATGTCATTGTGGTGGATTCCGTTGCAGCACTCGTGCCGAGGGCCGAAATCGAAGGCGAAATGGGAGATGCGCACATGGGGCTGCAAGCGAGGCTGATGTCGCAAGCTCTTCGCAAGTTGACGGCCGCCATTTCTAAGTCGCAGACGACCCTGATTTTCATCAATCAGATTCGAATGAAGATCGGCGTGATGTTCGGCAATCCAGAGACCACGACCGCCGGCAACGCGCTCAAGTTCTATTCGTCCGTGCGGCTCGATATCCGTCGTATTGAGTCGATCAAGGAAGGGCAGGAGGTGACCGGCAGCCGCGTGCGCGTCAAGGTGGTGAAGAACAAGATGGCGCCTCCGTTCAAGCAGGCGGAGTTCGACATCATGTTTGCGCAGGGCATTTCGAAGACCGGCGAGTTGGTCGATCTCGGGGTTGACAAGAAAGTGGTGGAGAAGTCCGGAGCCTGGTATTCCTACCAGGGTGAGCGGCTTGGTCAGGGACGCGACGCGGTGAGGGACGTTCTCTTGAATAATCAGCCGCTGGCGCGTGAGATTGAAGGGAAACTGCGTGATTTGGCCGGTCTGCCGGGACGTACGCCTGAGAAACCCGTTGTGTCGCCGGTAAAGGACGAAAAAAAGGCTGAGGAGAAACGCGAGGAGCGGCGACCGCACAAAGTCGGCGTTTAAAAAGGTCTATTTGGTTTGTTTTGTTATTTGGTTTATCTCGTTAGTTTCGTTCAACCAAAAAAACCAAACAGACCAGACAAACCAAATAACGATCGTACTCAAGGCCGATGAGTAGGGGAGTGACGAACAAAGCGGTGCCATCTCCCGATCGGTGGCTGCAACTCGCGGTGCGCGCGCTGGCTCGTAGCGATCGCACGACGGCACAGATCGAAAGGATGCTCGAGGAGAAGGGGGCATCGCTTTCGCAAGTTCGCGCGACGATTCGACGCCTGACATCGCTGAGATATCTCGACGATAAGGCCTTCGCTGTACGGTGGACCGATCGGCGACTCGCACGCATGCCGATGGGGTCTGCGCGCCTCCAAGAAGAGTTGCTTGCCACCGGTTGTCCCGAACACATCGTACGTACGACGCTGCGGACCGCCTACAGCAAGATGAGTGAAAGGGATCTGGCCATGCGAGTAGTTTCGATAGCTGGCCGGACCAACTCCCAGCGCAGTCCTGGCCGGATAGCGAGACTCTTGAGCCAACGTGGGTTTGACGAAGACACTATTGAAACAGTGATGGAGCCGCTGATGAATGAAGTGCGCGACAAGCGAGAGTAGCGCGACTCGCGAGACTGGCCAGACGAGTAAGCCAGAAGATAGTTCGAGGTTCCAAGTTCGAGGTTCCGGAACTTTGAACTTAGAACTTCGAACCCAGAACTGCGAAGGACGGCATGAACAACAGCACTCGAGAATTACGACAAGCCTTTATTCGATATTTCGAACAGCATGGCCACCAGGCCGTGCCGAGTTCCGCGTTGATTCCCCAGGCCGATCCAACCTTGCTGTTCACCAATGCGGGCATGAACCAATTTAAGCGGGTGTTTCTCGGCGAGGAAACGCGGGCGTACAAGCGTGCGGTGACCGTACAGAAATGTCTCCGTGCGGGGGGCAAGCATAACGATCTGGAGAATGTCGGCTATACCAGACGCCATCATACGTTCTTCGAAATGTTGGGGAACTTTTCTTTCGGCGACTACTTTAAGGAAGACGCCATCACGTTCGGCTGGGAATTTCTGACCCATACGGTGGGTTTGGCGAAGGATCGGATGTGGGTGACGATCTTCCGAGACGACGATGAAGCGGATCAACTGTGGAAGAAGGTCGGGGTTCCGGCCGGGCGGATCGTCCGGTGCGGCGAAAAGGACAACTTCTGGCAGATGGGGGATACCGGACCTTGCGGGCCCTGCTCTGAGCTTCATTTCGACCAAGGGCCATCGGTGCCGGGCGACGATCGACCGAACGGCGAGGGCGATCGTGTCATCGAGATCTGGAATCTGGTCTTCATGCAGTTCAATCGGGATACTGCGGGGAAGCTGCATCCATTACCCAAGCCCAGCATCGACACGGGGATGGGATTGGAACGGCTGGCGGCAGTGGCGCAAGGCGTGTACAGCAACTATGACAGCGACGTGTTCACGCCGTTGCTCCATGCAGTGGCTGCCAGAGCGGGAGGTCGGTATGGGGATCAAGACACGACCGATCGATCGATGCGTGTGGTGGCGGACCATCTTCGTGCCATCACGTTCTTGATGGCGGACGGTGTGTTGCCGTCGAATGAGGGACGTGGCTATGTACTGCGCCGGATTCTTCGCCGGGCCGCTCGCCATGGACGGCTGCTGGGCATCGTCGAGCCGTTCCTCCATGAATTGACGGCGACGGTCGTGGAGCAGATGGCCGGGGTCTATTCAGAGGTTCGAAGTGCTGCCGCGACAATCACCGAGGCGACGAGAGGTGAAGAAGAGCGGTTTATTGCCACACTCGATCAAGGTTTACCAATTCTGAACGAGATGATTGCAAAAGCACGTTCGGTCGGGAGTGCAGTCCTTACGGGCTCTGACGTCTTCAAGCTCTACGACACCTATGGATTCCCGATAGACCTGATGGGAGAGGCTTGTCGCGAGCAGGGGATGACGCTGGATGAAGCGGGTTTCGAGCAGGCTATTGAGGAACAGCGGAACCGTGCACGCAAAACCGGTGGGTTTGAACAGGAAACCGCTCGCCCTGCGGTCGCAGAATTGGCCGGGCGTGTCGGAACGACGAAGTTTATCGGCTATGATCGCCTGGAAAGCGACAGTCTTGTGCAAGCGATTCTCAAAGGCGACCGGTTAGTCAAAGAAGCGGCGGACGGCGATGAAGTTGAATTAGTTCTGGATGTGACGCCGTTCTATGCGGAAGGCGGAGGGCAGGTCGGCGACCGTGGTGTGCTATTGGGCCAAGAGGGACGAGTGGAGATCACGGAAACCACGAGGCCGGCGCCGACGTTGATTCTGCATAAGGGAACTGTCACGAAAGGGCGGATTCGTGAGGGAGAACAACTTCGCATGACGGTGGATGCCACCACGAGGCAGGACGCGCAGCGAAATCATACCGCCACGCATTTGGTCCATGCCGCGTTGCGCGACATGCTGGGGCCACACGTGAAGCAATATGGATCATTGGTTGGTCCGAATCGGCTACGGTTCGACTTTGCCCACTTCAGACCGTTGTCATCCCGCGACATCGATGACATTGACACGATAGTGAATGACGAGATTAGAAAGAATGAACAAGTCCGGACGGAAGTCATGAGCATTCAGGATGCGGTGGCCAAGGGTGCGCTGGCCTTCTTTGGAGATAAATATGGCGAGCAAGTGAGGGTCGTGACTGTTGAAGCCTTTAGTAAAGAACTCTGCGGCGGAACGCACTGCCGGCAGACAGGAGACATCGGCTTGTTCAGGCTTGTGTCGGAAACCGGTGTCGCGGCTGGTGTGCGCCGCATCGAAGCCCAGACAGGCAGCGGGGCGTTTACTCTTATGAAGAAACTCGAAGCGGACATTCGTGAACTCTCGGACTTGCTTAAGGTCGGCCAGGCAGAATTAGTCTCCAAAACGCGCAAGGTCATGACGCAGCTCAAAGACAAAGAACGTGAACTCGAAGAACTGAAACTCAGAATGGCCAGTGGATCGTCGGTCGAGTCCACGGCGAAAACGATAGCCGGCATCCAGGTGCATGTGCAACGGACCGATGGCCTGGATGTGAACGGTATGCGGGCGTTGGCCGATCAGTTGCGGGATAAGTTGAAGAGTGGCGTCGTGGCACTCGGGGCTGCCAACGAGGGTAAGGTCTCGCTCCTCGTCGTCGTCACGAAGGATCTGATTGCCCGATTGAAAGCGGGCGATCTTATCAAGGAGATGGCTGCCGAGGTCGGCGGTACCGGCGGTGGCAGACCCGAGATGGCTCAGGCGGGTGGGAAGGACCCGGCCAAATTGGATGCCGCGTTGGAAAAGATCTTTGGACTGGTCGAACGCACGTTACAGCGGTAGACTAATGGAGGGTAAACGAATACTCGCGATCGATTATGGGACGAAGCGGATCGGAGTAGCCCTGAGTGATGAGCTGGGGTGGACCGCCCAACCGCTTGAGACACTGAATCGACGCACGTTGGACCGAGACATTGCCCATATTGTGTCCCTTGTCGGGACACATGAAGTCGGACAAATCTTGTTGGGATTTCCCATTCAATTGGATGGCCGGGTGGGTCCGGCGATCCAGGCGATGCGCGAATTTCAGACTCGACTGGAACAGGACGCACCCGTTCCAGTTGTTCTGTGGGATGAACGGTTGACGACGAAGGCGGCGGAAGATTTCTTGATCGCTGCCGATGTCAGCCGGAAAAAACGAAAGGGTGTGGTCGATCGCATTGCCGCTTCGATTTTGCTTCAGAGCTATCTCGCGAGTCTCGAGCCGGTACCGAAAAGAGAGCTGGAGTCATGGTCGGATGAGTATGGGGACGGAGAACCGGTAGAACCACCTCATGAACCTACGGATCATTCTCGGATGTCTGCTGGTCGCAATGGTCGGACTTGGCGCCGGCGCCTATCAGACGATTCGCTGGGCTGAAGGCCCGGTCATTCCTGCGGAAGAGCACCCTCCCTCGAAAGCCATCGTCATCCCCGACGGCTCGACGTTTCAACAAGTAGCCGGGCTGCTTGAGCGAGAACGGTTGATCAAAAGCAGTTTCTTTTTTGTCCTGTATGGGAAGTTCCAGTCTGCCGACCGGAAGGTCCATGCAGGAGAGTACGAGCTGAATCCGAGCATGACCCCGGCGGAGATCCTCGCGATGCTGCGCAGCGGCCAAGTATTGCTCCATTCGTTGACAGTTCCCGAAGGGCTCACGTTCGTCCAAATCGCCGACCTGGCTTCTCTGGACGGCCTCACGGATCGTGAGGAGTTTCTCCGGCTTGCGAAGGATCGAGAGTTCATCGTGTCTCTCGGAATCAAGGCGGAGACCCTGGAAGGATATCTCTATCCCAATACCTACAAGTTTCCCCGTCCGGTGAAGGCACGGGAGGTGTTGGTGGCTATGGTTGAGCAGCTACGGCAGGAGATCGGCCCGGAACTCCTGGCTCGAATGCAAGAACTCAAGATGACCTTGCACGAGGCTCTGACCCTCGCCTCTGTAATCGAAAAAGAAACCGGATCCGGTGACGAACGTGCTGAGATTTCCGCAGTGTTTCACAACAGGCTCAAGAAGGGCATTCCATTACAAAGCGATCCAACCGTGATCTATGGTTTGGCGGCATTCGACGGCAATATACACAAGAAAGATCTGTCGAGTCCGAGTCCCTACAATACCTATCGTGTGCAGGGATTGCCGCCCGGACCAATTGCCAACCCAGGCATTCAAGCGATTCGCGCAACACTCTATCCGTCCAATTCTCACTACTTGTATTTTGTCTCCCGGAACGATGGAACACATCAGTTCTCTGCGACGCTGATTGAACACAACAAGGCAGTGGAAAAATATCAGAAGCGGCCCTTTCGTCACGGAACCCATTCCCAGATATCAATCGGTTCCGGGTTCAGGCGCATGCCGATAGGAGAGGGAGTGTCATGAGGTATGTCTGATTGGAACCTACCTGACCTCATCGATCACACAGTGCTCCGGCCGGATGCCACGAAAATCGATGTCCTCCGGTTGTGCCGGGAAGCACAGCAGCATGGCTTCACCGTGATTTTCGTTCCTCCTTGCTATGTGGACGACGCCGTGACGGCAGTCGCAGGCACTGCAATTCGTGTCGGCATCCCTATTGGTTTTCCTCTGGGTGGTCACACGACGGACACCAAAGTCGCAGAAGCCGTTGAGGCGGTCATGCACGGCGCGCAAATTTTGGACATGGTCATCAACGTGAGCCGGCTCAAATCAGGTGATCGTGAGTATGTGAGAAAAGACATTGCTGAAGTGGTGAAGGCGACACCGGGCGTCGAGCACAAAGTCATACTTGAAACCTGTTATTTGACGCAGCAGGAAAAGCGTACGGCCTGCCAGTTAGTTGTGGAGGCAGGGGCAGACTACGTGAAGACATCGACCGGGTTCGGCGCCGCAGGCGCGACGGTTGAGGATGTGAGATTGATGAAGGAGGCGGTGGCGGGCCATGCGCAGGTCAAGGCCTCCGGAGGAATCAGAGACTGGAAGACGACGCTGGCCATGTTGGAGGCCGGTGCGGACCGGATCGGCACCAGCGCGAGCCTTGCGATCGTGGCCGAGTGGCAACTGCGACGACCATCATCTTCATAACGACCACGTAGACTCCTCATTCACGGTGAACATTGGCCGCGCAAGAGCTGCCTGAAGTACCGACCGCTGTATATGGCTACGGTGCCTTACAGATCGACTCGAGAGCTGCCAGTCTGGTCCGAAGAAAATTTCTGATATTGTTCCACCCCACATCTCCGCTGACCATCCCGATAGGCTGGTGCGCATTTTGGAAACGGTTCCTCGCCATCAGCCCACCAATTTGAAGAAGAACGGCTTTGGTCTCTGCGGCCCACTCTCCGGCTTCTTTACTCCATCTCGTGATGAATTCATCTCTTCGATCTCGAAAGGTTCCTGCAATTCTACTTTGCGCGTACTCGCTGTCTATGCGTTCTCTCAGTGCGTAGCCCTGTTTCAGTTGTTTGGTGCATCGAGAGTTCGGTAGAACTGCGGCCCTCTGCGTCTCGGGTATTCCTGTGGACGGGTCTTCTGTGAGAAGTTGTTCAACTTTACCGTCTCCTTGGTGCACGATCCGTTCATCAGTCGTGGAGACCTTGGGTGGCGTGCTGCAAGCACTGAACACGACACAGAGGAGAATACCAAGCAGTGTGTGAGTCCTTGACACGTGTTCACCTTGCCTTCGAAGAATGATCAAGCTCAGCCCTGCCTTCCCGGTCCTCAATGCTCAACGTATCATTATTTGAGGTGGCGAATCGACAGCACATGTTTCTGATCGTTCACATGGTTCGATATCGTCTCGAATCAATTTCCTCGACCAATGATCTCGGGAAACGACAGCGCCATATCCGATACGTCTCGCTTCTGCTATAGTGCGCGGATGATAAATCGTGTCATCGTATTGGTGGTTGATGGACTCGGCGTCGGGGCCATGCCAGATGCAGGGGAATATGGCGATGCCGGTTCCAATACATTGTCCCATCTAGCCGATGCCGTTGGAGGACTCACCCTCCCCACGCTGGAAGCGCTCGGGCTCGGCCACATTACGAAAATCAAAGGTGTGCGGACGATGGGGCAGCCGGAAGGATGTTTCGGTCGTCTTGGATTTCTCTCGAAAAGTGTAGATTCTGTCGCCGGCTATTGGGAATTAGCCGGGCATCTGACGGACCTAGCCGGACCGCTCTATCCCGGCGGGTTTCCTTCTGACATGGTCGTGGTTCTCGAGCAGGCGTTCGGTCGCAAGATCATCGGCAACCGCCGCGCTTCGGGAACAGCCATGCTACGCGAGTGCGCAGCCGAACAGGTGCCGTCGGGATCGTTGCTCGTGTGGACGGATGGACGACGAACCTGCCATGTGGCGGTGCACGAAAGTGCCATACGTCGGGACGACTTATTTCAGCGCTGTCGGGCCGTCAGAAAATTGCTCAAGGATCCATGGGGAATTGTACGTGTGACGGCCCATTCTCTCTCTGGTGAAGGCGGCGCGGTACAGTTCAGCCAACACTCTCGTGAGTTCGTACTTGAACCGCCCGGGCTGACGATGTTTGATGTGCTCAGTCGTGCGAGCCAGATCCTGATCGGGGTGGGAAAAGTCAGCGACCTCTTCAGCGGTCGAGGACTCACGCGTTCTGTTCCCGTGGCCCACTGGACGGGATTGTTTGCTGAGATCACAGGAATGTTGAACAAAGTTCCTCGTGGATTGATTTTTGCCGGGCTCGATGTCCTGGAGTCGGATGCGACAGATTCGGCCGCGGCCCTTCATGATTTCGATCGACGGCTTTCCTCCTTGCTGGAACGGCTTCGCCCAGGCGACCTGCTCGTCGTGACCGGCGATCACGGACGCGATATCAAAAAGGTGGATCACGTTCCGACGAGGGAATACGTCCCGCTCTTGGCGACTGGACCGAAGTTGGCATATGGGGTCGATCTCGGTATCAGACCCTCTGCCGCTGATGTGGGCCATACCATTGTTGAGGCTCTCCAGGGGGGGCAACTTCCTGTGGGTGAGAGTTTTCTCGATGCGCTCCGGACAGGATAGAAGATGTTAAACGTGAATCGTGAAACGTAAGACTGAAGAAGACAGAGGGGGCAGCAAAGGTGTTGTACGAACGGAGATTGAAAGAACTGCATATCGAGTTGCCTATTCCGCCGAAACCTTTGGCGACCTACGTTCCAGCGGTCAGGGCCGGCGATCTCTTGTTCTTGTCAGGTGTGCTTCCCATGCGGGACGGAGAATTGGCGTTTTCCGGAAAGCTCGGACGCGATCTGACGGTCGAACAGGGGGTGGAGGCGGCGAAGCTCGCTCTCTTGAATGCACTGGCGATTGCCAAGCAGGAACTCGGGACTCTGGATCGAATTACGCGCATCGTGAAGGTTGTCGGACATGTCGCGTCGGCGGAAGGGTTCGTTCAGCAGCCCCAAGTTCTGAACGGGGCTTCGGACCTTCTGGTTGAAATCTTTGGAGAGGCTGGTCGTCATACGCGTGCGGCTGTGGGGGCTGCTGAATTGCCACGCGGGGCTCCCGTCGAAATTGAGATCATTCTCGCAATCTCCTAGTCCATGTCTCAAATCGGCTCCGAGTGCTGATTGGGTGCATGCTCGTCGGATTGACTCTCCAAAAAACCGCTTGCTATAGTTCGGGTTCTGTCTATCTGGTCTGTCTCGTCTATTCAGTCTATCTGGTGTGATTGTGGATAACCAGCCGACTCGATGAACTAATTACCCATCTAGACGAGATAGACCAGAGAAACCAGATAGACCAGACAGACAAGATAGACTAACCAGACAGACTAGATAGACCAGATGAACCAGATAGACCAGAGAAACCAGATGATGAAGGTGTTCGTAACCGTTGTGTGTGCGATGACGATATGGGCCGGTCTGGCCGCCGGGGTGTTCGCAGCCGGGTCTTCCCCGCTCGAGCTGCATCCGTCAACTGCAGTGCCGGGCGCCACTCTCACAATCGGAGGAAAGGGGTTCGGTGCATTTCGATCCGTGCAGGTCAATCGCGTGACCGTCGGTGGAGTTCCTGCATTGATTCAACGGTGGGAACCTGACGTGATTGAGGTAAAGGTTCCCTCTCAGGCTCAATCGGGTTCCGTTGAAGTCAGAGCCGGAAAGAAGAAGATGACTGCCGGAACGTTGACAGTGGTCTACCCAACGGTCACCGCGGTGACACCGGCAGAGATCGAACCGGGCCACACCGTGCAAGTAATCGGATCACATTTCGGCCTCACGGCCGGCCCGCGCGATCCCAATACGATGTTCGGTGTGAACGATGTGATGATCGGGGGCGTGGTCGTCAGACCGCGCCGTTGGAAAGACGATGTCATCGAAGTCGAGGCTCCTGCCAATGCGGTGTCGGGCGATGTGGTGGTTCGTTTGGCCTCGTCCGATCCATTGCCGGACGGTTCGTGCTGCGCTCCGGTTCGGTACACAGTGAGTAATGCCGTTCCGCTGAAGCTGGTTCCAAGCATTCGTGTCGATCCCGTGAGCGGGCCGATCGGAACGAAGGTCGTCTTCTTCGGCCAAGGTTTTGGTGTTGCGAAGGGGGCCGGTGACAAGGTCACGTTCGGTGGACATCTCGCAACCATTGCCCAGTGGTCCGACAGCGCCATCGTGGTACATCTCCCGATGGATGCGGAGACTGGACCTATGGTGTTGACCACGCAGGGGCGTGAGCGAACAGTCGGAACGTTCACGGTTCACGTGCCCAAAGTGATCGCTTTGACGCCGCCGGCAGCCCCAATTGGAACGCTGTTGAGAATCAGCGGCGAACATTTTGGATTCTACTCCGAAAGTGGAACGTCCCCTTACGCATTCATTGATTTTAATACGGGGGAAAATCGAGTCGATATCGGCGGGGTTCGCGCCGTCATCTATCGCTGGCAAGACGATCGCATCGATGTGTGGGTACCCTTCAGTGCGAAGAGCGGGCCCGTCGTGATCTATCGAGGCGCGACGACGCCCAATCCCGATGGCCTCTGTTGTGCAACGCAGGAAACGCTGAAAATTGAAGCGGGAGCTTTTACATTGGTCACGCCGAAGGTCGACTCCTTCAGCCCTCATTCAGGCGGCCTCGATGAATTGATCACGATCAAAGGGTCGGGGTTCGGCACCTTTTTGAAAACAGCCGAGCATGCCTATTTGGGTCTCAACCAGAGCGCGTACAAACGACGCGAAGATATCGAGTTGGACGAGAACGTCTCGCGTACGGAAGTTCTGTTCAGCAATGTCGCGGCACAGGTGATGTCCTGGACGGACACGGAGATCGTCGTGCGAGTGCCACACCGAAATCTCTATGGTGTGGGAAAGCGCAATGAGTTCTTCAACGAGCTCGCCACCGGGCCGCTGGTTGTGCGGCGTGGTTCCTGGGATGTGCAGCCCGACGATACCTGTTGTACTCCGAAGAAGTGGCTGACGTTGGAAGTGGGTACGTTCACCATTCTCGCCAAGGGCATGCCAGACCCGAGCTACTTCAAGAACAATCGCCCTGACGCCGACACCAACCAGTGAGATACGGATTCCCTGAATCATGGCGGAGGATTCCACTGCCCGGCGCCGGATATCTTGCCATTATGGTGCTGGCCACGCTGATGAGCGCGTCTCCTTCATGGCCGGCTGATTCTCAGCTCACGATCACTCCTCAAGCGAGCTACACGGAAGCTGTTCTGATGGGGCTCTATTTTCATACGCCTCAGCTTGGATGGGCCGTAGGATCAGGCGGCACAATTCTGAAGACAGTCGATGGCGGAAAGAAGTGGAAGAAGGTCGCCAGTGGGACAACGGCGGGCCTTTCGGCTGTTCTCTTTGTCGACGAGAAGCAGGGATGGACTGTAGGGGTCAATGGGACGATTCGCCGGAGTCAAGACGGAGGGGACACCTGGCGTCAGCAACCCGTCGATACCCAGGTGGCGTTCTATGGGCTCTCGTTTGTGTCGCCCACTGAAGGATGGGTGGTCGGCGGCAACGGGACCATTCTGCATACGAAGGACGGGGGGACGCATTGGGTCGATCAAGCGAGCAAGGCGAGCGCGGCTCTCTATGGAGTGCAATTCCTTACTGCACAACACGGGACAGCAGTTGGGGCGGTGGGAACTGTCTTGATGACGGACGACGGTGGAATCACCTGGAATCCTCAAGAGACGCAGGGCGCTGTCACATTGTTTGACGTATACTTTTCTGATCCATCGACCGGGTGGGCCGTCGGAAACGCCGGAGCCATCTTCCACACGACCAACGGCGGCGATCAATGGATAGATCGCACGTTACCCTGTAATAGGAATTGCACCAAGTTGACCGATCTCTTGCGAGTGCGTTTTACCGACCCTCAAACAGGATGGATTGCGGGCGAGCGGGGAACGCTCTATCGGACCACCGATGGTGGGTTTACCTGGACAGAGCAGGCTGCAATCGCGAAGGTCTCGCTGTTCGGCCTCTCGTTTCCCGATACGACGCAGGGCTGGGCGAGCGGAGAAAAAGGCACGATCGTTCATCTGAGTCTCGGGCGTTGATAAGCGGTTCGAAGTTCGAGGTTCTCAGTTCAAAGTTTTCTTAAAACCTCGAACATAGAACCTCGAACTCACAATCAGTCTTCCATCTGATCGAGTCTTGATTGCAGAATGCTGAGCGCTGCGATCGCTGCGGTTTCGGCACGCAAGATTCGCGGCCCGAGAGTAAGCGGAAGGAAGCCCTGTTTTTGTGCAAAGCGTTGCTCGTCCGGAGTCCATCCTCCTTCTGGTCCTATCAACAAGACGATCGGCTGCTGAGGGTCCAGTGGTAACGGGACGGTGGCAAGCGAGAAACCGCTGGAGCGTTCCGTGAGCATCCCTCTCAGAGGCGCTGAGGCATAGTGCCTGCAGATCCCTGCGAGGTCTACCGGGTCTGCGATGGCGGGAATGGTCCATCGTTCCGACTGTTGTGCTGCGTCCCTGGCAATGCGCTCCCATCTGGTTCGTTGATGCTCTAGACGTTCCGCATTGGGTTTGATGACGCTGTGTGTGCTGTGTATGGGCGCAATGCCAGCGGCTCCAAGTTCAGTGGATTTTTGAATAACCCAATCCATCTTGTCGCCCTTGATCAAGGCTTGTCCGAGTATGATCGGTGGGCTGTTGCGCGCTGGCTCAGGCTGTCGATCGATGATACGGCTGTCGAGAGCCTGTGAGGTTACGTGAGTCACTTCCACCCGATAGCGAGTTCCGCACCCATCATTCAAGACGAGGAAGTCGCCCGGGCGCAAGCGGAGACTGTCGCGAAGATGATGAAGGAGGTCGCCGGTAATGCGGATCGTAGGAGGTGTGATGTCGTCAGCGTCAACGAAAAACGTGGACATACATAGTAGGGGGTCCGGTCGATGACCGAGTGCCCTATTCGAAGAAGGTCTTCATCTTGTCAAAGAAGCCGTCGCTGTCTTCTTCCATCGACATGCCGCTCTCTTTCGCAAATTCTTGGAGCAATTCTTTCTGACGAGCGGTCAGCTTGGTGGGGATCTGGATCTTGATGACGAATAATTGATCGCCGGTACTGTTGTTTTTGAGGCTGGGAACTCCCAAGCCTTTGATGCGCAGGATCTTATCCTGCTGCGTGCCGGCAGGAATCTTGATGACCGTATTGCCCTTGAGCGTGGGAACCTCAATCTTTCCTCCGATTACGGCGGTGACGAACTGAATCGGAACGTCACACAGGATATCGTGCCCTTGACGCTGGAAGATTGGGTGCGCCTTGACGGTAATGGCCACATAGAGATCGCCTGGTGGGCCTCCATTGAGGCCGTGTTCCCCTTCGTTCGAGAGGCGCAGACGCATGCCTGACTCGATGCCGGCCGGGATATGGACGGCGATGGTCCGCTCTCGATAGGTGCGTTGGCGGCCCTGGCAGGTGGGGCAGGGCTCTGTGACGATTCGGCCGGCTCCTTCGCATTGGCCGCAGGGACGCGTAATGCTGAAGAACCCTTGCTGGAACCGCATCTGTCCGGCGCCTTTGCAACTGGGACAAGTCTTGACCGAGGCCGCATTCTTGGCGCCGCTCCCTTTGCAGTCACTGCACATCTCCCATCGCGGGATCTTGAGCTTGGCCTCTTTCCCATAGACGGCTTCTTCGAAGGTGAGATCGAGATTGTATTGGAGATCGTTGCCGCGCTCTGCCCGAGTGCCGCCTCGCTGGCCCCCGAAAAAATCCTCGAAGATATCGTTGAAGGCGTCGCCGAAGCCGCTTCCGCCAAAGCCGAAGCCCTCCGGTCCGCCACCCTGCTGGGTTCCGGCGTGGCCGAACATATCATAGCGCTTGCGTTTGTCTTGATCGCTCAGCGTCTCATACGCTTCATTGACTTCTTTGAATTTTTCTTCCGATGCTTTCTTCTGGGTCTCTCCGGTCTGGAGATCGGGATGGTGTTGGCGGGCCATCTTCCGATACGCCTTCTTGAGGTCGTCATCGGACGCAGTTCGATCAACGCCTAATGTTTCGTAGTAGTCTCGTTTGGACACGGCCGCCATTTCTCAGGGTGAAAGCGCAGCAAGACCGAGCTCCCTGTACGGCGAAGCTCGGTCTGCTGACGGTATTCTAACTTACTTCTTATCTTTGTCTACTTCTTCGAATTCCGCATCCACGACTTTTTCATCCGTCTTGGTCTCGCCGGCTCCGGTGCCGCCGCCGGTTTCAGCGCCGTTACTGGATGCTGTCGACGCCGATGCCTTCTTATACATTTCTTCAGCCAATTTATGGGACGCAGTCGTCAACGTTTGGGTGGCGGACTCGATTGCCTCGGGGTCTGTTCCCTCCATCGCTTTCTTGAGCCCTGCAATAGCCTCCTCGATCTTGGTCTTATCTTCTGCCGCGATCTTGTCGCCATGCTCGCTGAGGTTCTTTTCCGTCTGGTAGATCAGGCTGTCGGCCTGATTCTTGGCTTCGGCAGCCTTTCGCCGTTTCTTATCTTCGTCGGTGTGAGCCTGTGCATCTCTCACGAGCTTTTCGACTTCTTCCTTGCTCAAGCCGCTGGATGCCGTGATCTTGATGGACTGTTCCTTTTGCGTCGCCAAGTCTTTGGCCGACACGTGGACAATGCCGTTGGCGTCGATGTCGAACGTCACTTCGACTTGCGGCATTCCGCGTGGCGCGGGAGGAATCCCGACCAAGTCGAACTGGCCCAGAAGCTTGTTGTCGTTTGCCATCTCGCGTTCGCCCTGGAAGACTCGAATGGTCACCGCGGTTTGATTGTCGGCAGCCGTCGAGAACACCTGGCTCTTTTTTGTCGGGACCGTCGTGTTCCGCTCAATCAATTTCGTAAACACACCGCCAAGGGTTTCGATGCCCAGCGAGAGCGGCGTCACGTCGAGGAGCAGCACGTCCTTCACTTCGCCCTTGAGCACGCCGCCTTGAATGGCGGCGCCGATGGCGACCACTTCGTCAGGGTTTACGCCCCGGTGCGGCTCTTTGCCGAAGAACTCTTTGACGGCCTGGATGACTTTCGGCATACGGGTCATGCCGCCGACGAGGACGACTTCCTTGATGTCGCTCGGGGATACACCGGCGTCAGCAAGCGCTTTCTTGCAGGGCTCGATGGATCGTTTGATCAGGTCGTCGACCAACTGTTCGAGTTTCGCACGGGTCAGTTTCACGACCAGGTGTTTCGGTCCGTTGGCGTCTGCGGTAATGAAAGGTAGATTGATTTCCGTTTCCTGTGAGGATGAGAGTTCGATCTTGGCGCGCTCCGCTGCCTCTTTCAGGCGCTGGAGGGCCATGCGATCCTTCCGAAGATCGATCCCTTGATCCTTCTTGAACTCATCTACCAACCAATCCATGACGCGCTGATCGAAGTCGTCGCCGCCGAGATAGGTGTCGCCGTTGGTCGACTTGACCTCGAATACGCCGTCGCCGATCTCAAGGATGGAGACGTCGAACGTTCCGCCACCCAAGTCATAGACGACGATCCGTTCGTCTTTTTTCTTGTCCAGACCATAGGCGAGGGACGCGGCGGTCGGTTCGTTGATGATCCGGAGAACGTTTAAGCCTGCAATTTGGCCTGCATCTTTGGTGGCTTGCCGTTGGCTGTCGTCGAAGTAGGCCGGGACAGTAATGACCGCTTCAGTGACTTTTTCGCCGAGATAGTCCTCCGCAGTCTGCCGCATCTTTTGCAGAATCATGGCCGAGATTTCAGGCGGGCTATAGCGCTTGCCGCGCAACTCGACGTATGCATCGCCGTTCTCCCCATCGACCACCTTATAGGGCAGCCGCTTGGCGGCGTCGGTGACTTGCTGGCTCCGGAACTTACGGCCCATCAGGCGCTTCACCGAGAAGATGGTGTTCTCCGGGTTGGTAATCGCCTGGCGCTTTGCAATCTGCCCGACAAGACGCTCGCCCTTTTCTGTGATGGCGACGACGGACGGTGTTGTACGGGCTCCTTCCGCGTTGGCGATCACAACCGGTTCCCCGCCGCTCATGATGGACACACAAGAATTCGTAGTTCCAAGATCGATCCCGATCACTTTGCCCATGTGCCTACTCCTTCCTCACTAGGTCTGACTTTGATAATGATAATATTGTTACGACGAACTAATCGTTGTCTTCTGTTCCCGCTGTGCCGTTGCCCTTCCCCGTCGATACGCCGACCATGGCTGCCCGTAAGATACGGTCATGCAGGAGATATCCTCGCTGAAACTCTTCCACCACATGGTGTTCCGGAACCTTCTTGGACGCGATGGAAGTCACTGAGTGATGCGTGGCAGGGTCAAACGGCTGGCCTACTGTCTCGATGGGCGTCACGTGAAATTTGGCCAAGACTCCCGTCAACTGCTTGAGTGTGAGCTCTACACCCTGCATGAGGACGTCGCTATTCCCTCCCTCTCGTGAGGACTTGATGGCTCGTTCGAGATTATCGACAACTGGTAAGAGCTCCTTCAGTACCGGCTCATTGCCGAACCGGATCTGGTCGCGCTGGTCCCGCTGGATCAATCGTTTGTAATTATCGAAGTCGGCGGCGAGTCGGAGATACTTGTCGTTCAAGGCCTTTACCTCTTCAGCCTTTGCCGAGAGAGCCTGTTGAAGCTCCGAGATCAGGCCGGCTTCTTCTGGAGTCGAGGCTGTTTCTTGCGATAAAGTATCCAAGTTCTCGATTGTATTCGCGTTCTGGTGTTCCTCAGCCATGAAAGTCTCCTTTGTCCGTCTGGAGATAGCCATAGGGCTTATAAAGTCAACCGGGCCAGAAAAATTAATTAGTTGCGCAGGAAATGGGGCGCTCAGACTTGCATCGAGGCAGGAAGGCTACCTTGTGCGCGACGGTAGAGAAGCTCGAGGCCTTCTAACGTCAGGAATGGTTCGATTTTTTGAATGGAAGTGGTCTCGGCTGCCATGATGGAACTCAGTCCTCCGGTGCCGATCACATAGGCCGAGCGTCCGAGTTCCTGTTCCATCCGCCTCACAACGGTGTCGACCATTCCCGCGTATCCGAATAAGAGGCCGGCTTGAATGCTGCCGGCGGTGTCCGTCCCGATTACGGTTTTCGGACGGATCATTTCCACTTTGGCCAGTTTCGCGGCGCGTGTGAACAACGCTTCTGCAGAGATTCCAAGGCCGGGGCAGATGACGCCTCCGAGGTAGTGACCTTCTGCCGTGATAGCACAAAAGGTTGTGGCCGTCCCGAAATCGACGACGATGAGATTACGGCGATATTTATGATACGCGGCTGCAGCATTCACCAGTCTGTCGCTGCCGATTTCTTTCGGATTCGCATATTGGAGTGTGAGCCCGGTGTCTGTATCCGAGGTGACGACCATGGGACGCTGGTGAAAATATTGGTCGATCATGCTTTCGAAGGTCCCCGTCAGCGCAGGCACGACGCTGGAGATGATCGCGCCGGAGAGGCGTTGAGAGGGAATTCCTGTTGCGGTGAGAAGATTAGCGAAAAGGATGCCGTACTCGTCCGAAGTTTTTTTCACGTCCGTTGCCAGTCGCCAATGGGCCGCCAGGGTGCGGTCGTCATAAACCCCCCAGACGATATTGGTGTTGCCGATATCAACAACGACGAGCATAGGACCTATTGTACGGTTCAGTTAGGTAGTTTGGCTAGCGTCCGAATGCGTCGCGCAGGCCTCCGTGACCTGCGAGAAAAGCGGGACGGACGACAGTTCGATGTTCGAGGTTGCTGGAACTTCGAACCCAGAACTTCGAACTTCGTGTCTGGCGTGTCTTGCAGGCTAAATTCTCACGTGAATGATGTCCGCGACGCGCAACTGAATGATCTCCGGCGCGCCTGAACCGGGATGAGTCGTCTGCGGCCGGACGCGTAAGGATCCATCCTGGCCGATTCCATCAGCGAGTCCTACGATCGTATCTCCATTGGCCAACGTCGCTCGGATCGTGAGACCGATCGTCGAGCATCGTTGGTAATAGGCTTTCGCGAGCCGACTCGTTCCATGAACGACCAATTCATCAAGACATTGTTCGAGCTCGAGGAGCAGTTGTGCGAGCAGTCTGTTGCGATCGACGATGATCCTCCGTTCCTGCCATATCGATGTGGCTGAGTCGCGAAGGTCGGTGGGCCAGTCATCGTGGTCCATGTTGACGTTGATGCCGATCCCAATGACCTGAAACGGGTCTGATCGTATGCCTGTCCCGCTTTCACAGAGGATTCCGCCGACTTTTCGCTCCGAGATCAGGAGATCGTTGGGCCACTTCACGGAGACGTGGATGGCGGAGACTTGTTCGATCGCTTCGGCTGCGGCTAGCGCAGAGATGAGCGGCAACCAGGAGAGCCATTCCCCAACGCGTTCCGGTGGCCGCGCTGTTCTGAGGATGATAGAACAGTAGAGATTGGCGTCGGGTGGAGAAAACCATGTTCGAGAAAGGCGTCCGCGTCCGGCAGTCTGACTTCCGGCGACGACAACGGTGCCATGTTCCACATCTGCCTGCGCAAGCTGGACGGCCTCCCGATTTGTCGAAGGAAGAGAGTCGAACAGTTCGATGCGATACCCCAGCCGCGTGGTCGACAGAGTACTGTGGATCGTATCTTTGTTTAGTGGAGGTGAGGGTTGCACGAGTTACCTAAAGGACTGTTGTTTGGTCTATTTGGTTTGTTTCGTTTGTTTGGTTAAAGAAATCCCACGACATGAACGAAATCAACCAAACAAACCAAATCAACCAAATGAACGGGGCCGGCCCCGGCGGCGGGGTTCGAGTATCAGGTTAAGCGTCGCGGCGGGAGCTGAGTGGGTGAGGGCTCCAATGGAGATGCGGTCTGGACCGGCTGCCGCTATGGCCCGAACATTCTTCAGGGTAATACCTCCCGAGACTTCCACGAGAGCGCGGCCATCGATCAGCTTCACCGCTTTCTTGACTGCCGTGGGAGTCATATTATCCAGGAGAATGATGTCGGCTTTACCACGAAGAGCGGCTTGAACTTCCGATAGTGATTCCACTTCAACGATGACCGGCTTGTCCGTGGAAGCTCTTGTGCGCGCGTGCCGGCACGCAGCTAAAACTGCTGGTTTCTTGTTGTTGATGAGCGCGAGATGATTGTCCTTGATCAAGATCCCATCTCCGAGAGACATACGATGATTTGTCCCCCCGCCAAGTGACACCGCCCACTTCTGAAGTGCTCTCCAGCCAGGGAGCGTTTTTCTTGTATCCATAATGTCGACCGGATAGCCATGCACGGCGCGACAGAAACGATTGGTTAGGGTAGCAATCCCCGAGAGATACTGAAGGAAGTTCAGGGCGACTCGTTCGGCCATCAAGATCGAGCGTCCATCGCCTTCAATGTGCAATAAGACATCTCCATTCTTGACATGTCCCCCATCCTTTTGGGACGGAGTCAGGGTGAGAGAGGCATCCACTGCAATGAATGTTTGAATGGCCGCTGCCATTCCCGCCACGACAAGCGGTTGTTGGGCGATGATCTTGGCTCGGGCAGGAATAGGTTTGGAAAAAAGTGCTGATGTGGTGATGTCGCCGTGGGCGAGGTCTTCTTCGAGGCCCAACCGGACCGCACGTCGAATGTCCACTGCCGGTAGCGCCGCCGCCATGATTAGGCTCCGAACATGGCGCGCAACTGCTGTTCGCTGCTGGTCAGCATGGTGCGTTCACGAGAAAGTGTGCGGAGGCGGTCCTGATGGTCGGCAATCACTTCAGGCGGTGCTTTCGCGACAAAGTCGGCATTATGCAACTTGCCGTCAAGTCGCTGGGATTCCTTGTCGGTTTCTTCGGTCTGCTTCACGAGGCGGTCGAGCGCTTTCTTCAGATCCACGTCACCCTCGACGAACACGCCCACTGTGACACCGGCTGTGACGAGGCGGAGCACATTCGACATCGGCCATTCGGAGATAGGAATGGGCGAGATCCGTCCTCGCCCGAGGTGCGCGAGGTCTTGTTCAAGCATACCTAGTGTTGTGTTAGCTGAGGGCTCCTCATGGGCCACAAAGACGCGTAGCTCTTTTCCCGGTGGATAGTTGAGGAGCACGCGAGTGGTCCGGATCAGACTCATGCTTTGCTCGAAGACGCGAAAAGTTTCTTCTGCGGCTGGATTGTGCCAATCTTTCTGAAAGACCGGATAGGATTGGGTAACAATCGTCTCACCCTCGTGCGGCAATGTCTGCCAAATCTCTTCGGAAATAAAGGGCATAAACGGATGAAGGAGCCGCAAGAATACTTCGAGTGTATCCTGGAGCGTCTGGCGGGTTGCAGAACCTTGAGGGTGCAGAGGATCCTGGAGGACCGGCTTGATCAATTCAAGGTACCAATCGCAGTACTCGTGCCAGAAAAATTGGTACAGAGCGCTGGTTGCTCGATCAAACCGATAGGCCTCCAGTTCCTTTGTCACAATCCGAATGGTGTCGTTCAGCCTGCTTCGTATCCATAGACCGGGGAAAGACCGATCGGTCGATGGCTGTGAATCCGTCGTGTCGGCCAGGTGCATGTGGGCGAAGCGGGCGGCGTTCCAGATCTTGTTCGCAAAGTTACGATAGCCTTCGATCCGTTCTTCCGCGAGTTTGATGTCGCGCCCGGGTGAGGCCATAGAGGCGAGTGTGAAGCGGAGTGCATCAGTGCCGAATTGCTCCATCACATGCAACGGATCGATGACGTTGCCTTTCGACTTGCTCATTTTCTGCCCTTCGGCATCCCGCACCAACGCATGAATGTACACGTCACGGAAGGGGACATCCCCCATGAATTTCAAACCCATCATGATCATGCGGGCGACCCAGAAAAACAGAATGTCGAGACCTGTGACGAGCACTGACGTTGGATAGTAGGTCTTCAACTCAGGTGTTTGTTCCGGCCATCCCAATGTGGAGAAGGGCCAGAGGGCGGAAGAAAACCAGGTGTCGAGGACGTCGGGGTCGCGCAAAAAGTCCTGTCCCTCACAAATTTTACAGCGGGTTGGAGCAGACCGTGCCACGATTGGCTTTGCTTCTTGGGCGATCGTAGAATTCATTGTTTTCATTTCGTGACGGGGTCCACTTTCCCCTGTTGCTCCAACGGAGTGTCCAGCTTCTAATATATAGTTGTGGTTGCATGTCTTGCAGTACCAGGCTGGGATCTGGTGCCCCCACCAAATTTGTCGCGAGATACACCAGTCTTTGATGTCCCGCATCCAACCGAGATAATTGTTGGCCCAACCTTCTGGGGTGATGCGAATCTTGCCGGTTACGACCGCATCGATTGCCGGTTCGGCCAGCGGTTTAATCTTCACGAACCACTGTGGAGAGAGAAATGGCTCGACTACTGTCTTACAGCGATAGCATTTGCCAATCGCCATCTTGTGGTCTTCGACCTTCTCGAGTGCACCTCGTTCCGTCAACGCGTCTACCACTATTGAGCGTGCCTTTTGGACGGGCTTGAGCGCAAGGTTCAAAGACGGATCGACTCGGGCTTCACGGAGTCCAACCCCGTCCATTTGAGCTCGTGCAGTGAATATGGATATTCGCTGCAAGCTGTGGCGTTCACCGGCTTCAAAGTCGTTGAAGTCGTGCGCGGGAGTTATTTTCACGGCGCCAGTGCCGAATTCGAGGTCCACCAATATTGAATCGCCAACGATTGGAATCTCACGCGTGGTCAACGGCAAACGGACTCTTTTACCGATGAGATGGCGATAACGTGGGTCGTCGGGATGGACTGCTACTGCCGTATCACCCAGCATTGTTTCTGGTCGCGTTGTCGCCACGATAAGCGACGTGCCGGGATCGTCCACAAGGGGGTAGCGGATATGGTAGAGCTTCCCCTTTATATCTTCATGCTCGACCTCGATGTCTGACAGAGCGGTCAGACAGCGTGGGCACCAGTTGATTAGCCGTTCGCCTCGATAGATGAGCCCATCCTCATAGAGCCGAACGAATACTTCGACCACGGCCTTCGACAACCCTTCGTCCATCGTGAATCGCAGGCGGTCCCAGTCACAGGACTCTCCAAGTTGTTTCTGTTGATTGATGATCGTGTTTCCCGAGGTGGCTTTCCATTGCCAGACACGCTCGATAAAGCGTTCGCGTCCAAGAGATTCACGAGACGCACCTTCAGCCATGAGCTGCTTTTCTACAACGTTTTGTGTCGCGATGCCGGCATGATCGGTGCCGGGAAGCCAGAGCACATTGCGGCCCTGCATACGCCGCCACCGAATTAGAATGTCTTGTAGCGAATGATTCAGCGCGTGGCCGACATGTAGCGAGCCTGTGACGTTGGGCGGGGGGATCACGATGGAGTACGGTTGGCCTGGATGGGTCGGCAAGGCGTGGAAATAGCCGTGCTGTTGCCAGGCCTGAGACCAGCGTGCTTCGACCGCCTTGGGCTCGTAGGTTTTATCGAGTTGAGGTGTACTCATCTGAGTGATCTGGTCTAGTTAATTGATCTGGTTTGTTTTGTTTATCTGGTTGATTTGGTTCATCGGTCGGTCTTGTTCAACCAAACAAACGAGACAAACCAAATAAACCAAATAACGATCTTCTGCCAGAAGTGCGAGGCATATTAGCATGCGAATATAGACCTCTCAAGGCGAAGCGGTGGACATACATCGCTTGAGGGGGGCTGAGCCGTGTGTTATACAGACTCGCACAAGGCGAGGGCGAGAGGCTCGTTCCGCTTCCACATTTTATTATTTGGAGAGACTATGGCCAGAGGGCGCGAAAAAGACTGGAAGACGAGAAAGAAGCATCGGAAAAATGTTGCGCGAGTGAAGGCACTGGTGACGGCCGGACGCAGTAAGGGCAAGAAGACTAAGAAGGGGTGAGCCGGAAGAGAGCGAGAGTCTGCTCGCTACGCAGCCTGTGTGAGGCGCGTGATTTCTGCTTTGATCTGTTCTTCGGCAAGATTCGGCACGAGACGCAGAACAGCCTGTTCAACTTGCTCTCGAGCGGTTGCCTGGACAAGTGCTTCGGCTATTCCAGCAGTCTGCTTGGCAGCAGCTTGGTGAATCTCATCCTTGATGAGTCCCTCAAGCGATCCGAGTTCTTCCCGAACCATATCGGACAGTGACGTGCGAACGGCATTGATTTCTTCGCGAACGAATTGATCGATGCGCTCTTTGATCACGGGGCTTGCGGTTTCGAACACGCTGTGTCGAATGATGGGTTCGAGGAGGGACATCTCACGAGAGAGGACCTTCGGGAGTGCCGTCATGAGCAACGGCTCAATGATCTGAACCAGCCGTTCTTCCGAAAGAGCCGCGGTCATATGTGCGCTCACCTCCGTTTCCACGGCTTTCGCCACGAGGGTTGCCAGTTCCTTCCCCACCATACGAGGGAGTAGATCCGCAATCTTTTTTTCCGTCCGTTCCGACATGGAGTGAAGAAGCTGACCAAAGAGCCCTTTCATGGCTTCTTCTGGTTCGGCTGCCGAAGGTCTCCCTGCTGTGGTGGAAGTTGCGGGTGACTGTTTTGGTTGAGAATGGGGTGCAATCGGGAGTTCCACTTCTTCCTCGCCCACATTGTCATCATTGATCGAATCATCATCGGAGTCTGTGGCACTTGAGACTGGAGGCCATGAGCGGGATTTCTTTTTTGCTCCATTCGTATTGGCTGCCTGCTGTGCTTCCAGCTCCTTGATCACATCGATGAGGTTCTCGGACTGAAATGGTTTGTTGAGAAAGGCCTTAACCCCCAGCGAACGCAAGTGGGCTTCATCCACACGATCCGATGGGCTGGTCAGGGAGACAATATACGTTTCTGCCAGGTTATCTAGCTTATGGACTTCTTTGCAGAACCCTGAAAAGGTCATATTCTCCAAATGATAGTCTGCGATGATGAGATTGGGGCTCATTCGGCGGGCTGCTTCCAAGGCTGCGGGACCGTCTTGAAATCCTACGACGTCACACCCTTCGGGTTTCGAGATCTGCTCGACCAACCGCCGCACGGCAGGACTACTATCGACGACAAATATGGTTGAAGGCACCTAACCCTCCAATGTTATTGAACTATATCGAAGCTAGCAGTGAGGGTATTCTTTGTCAAGAAATCGCACGATAGATGTGTGATTTGACTTCGGATTTTGGATTTGACACCTGAGTGGAGAAATTCTGATACTCCGCCCACGCCGCCTCACGGATCAGGTCAAATACGTGGAGGCCAATTATCGGTGTGATGGGTAACCGCGGTACGTCGCTTCCACTTCTAGCTCTTGACTCCCTTCTCTGAACTTGGCTGCGAGGGATGCGAATTATGGTACAGTCATCCGGGTTGCACAACCATAATATGAGTCAATGAAGACCTCCATTCACGTCATATTTTTCGACGCGGCTGAAACGCTATTTCATATTAATGGTTCTGTGGCGGACATCTATCTGACCCATGCGGTTCAGCACGGGTTTCGCCGGACTCCCGATTCGCAGATATTGATAGCGCAAGCCTTTCAGCGTGCGTTTCATGATGCGTCGCCACCGGTCTTTGCCGAAACAGATCCTCTCAAGTTGAAGCAATGCGAGCGGATTTGGTGGTTCGACATCGTACACAACGTGTTTTATCGCGTCGGGATGTTCGAGCGGTTCGACGAGTTCTTCGAACAGGTCTTTCAGGTGTTTGAAGATCCTCGCTCCTGGGCGCTGTATCCCGAAACCCATGCCGTGCTCACTCGGTTGCGGAAGGAAGGATTCGAACTGGGAATCGTGTCCAACTTCGACTCCAGACTTTTTCCGGTGATGCGAGGGCTCGGCATCGACCGATTATTCGATTCCATGACGATTGCAAGCCTTGCAAGGGCAGCCAAGCCGGCATCGAAGATATTCGAGGTGGCTCTTGAAAAACATGCAGTCGATCCTGAAGAAGCGATGCATGTGGGTGACAGTGTACGGGACGATATGGAGGGTGCGACGAAGGCCGGGTTGACCGGTGTATTGCTGGATCGGAAAGGGCGCGTTCAGGGCTCGAGCGGGTATGTGATTAGGACGTTGGAGGAACTTCTTCCTCTGGTGGTGGGTTGAAAGATCGTTTGTTTGGTCTCTTTGGTTTCTTGGTTAAAGTAAATCGATCAGATGAGGTTAGTTCTTCAATGCACCAAACGAACCAAACAAACGAAATAAACCAAATAAACCAGTTTCAAAGAAGTAGTGGAACCAGATCTTTCGCCCGGCCCTGCAGCGAGAGATCAACCAGGTCGGATTGCGGGGTACTCTCAAGATTGATCTCAATGACCAGCGCGCCGACCTCTTTTGCCACCGATGCGAATCCTGCTGCGGGATAGACAACTCCCGATGTGCCGATGACAAGGAGGAGGTCGCAGGACCGCAAAGCCTCATCACAACGACGCAGGTCTTCTTCCCAGAGCGATTCTCCGAACCAGACGATATGAGGCCGGAGCAACCCGTGACACAGCTGGCATGTCGGCAGAATGGAAAGAGGGAGCTCCCGGTTTTCGGAAATGACGCCACAGCCCGTACAGCGAACTTTCCAGATGTTCCCGTGAATTTCGGAGAGCCGTTGCGAGCCGGCTGTGCGATGGAGCCCATCGACATTTTGCGTGATGAGCCAGAATGTATCGTGCGTGCGACGTTCAAGTTCTACCAGGGCGATGTGAGCAGGATTCGGCTGTTTCGTCGCAATCAATTCACGCCGCCAGTTGTACCATTCCCAGACCAGTCTCGGATCCCGCTCAAATGCTTCCGGAGTGGCGAGATCTTCTGCGCGAAAGTTACGCCACAAGCCGTCCACCCCGCGAAAGGTCGGCACGCCGCTATCCGCAGAGATGCCGGCTCCCGTGAGGATGGCTATGTGACGAGCGGAAGCGAGGTGTGTGCGGGCGAGAAGAATCTGTTCGTCGGTGGACATGGGCGGATTGGTAACTACTAAGGTGTTTAGGCCGAAGGCATTTAGGCTGAAGGTTAAAAGATATTTCGCAAGGCATGTATCGGGGGTAGCGGGATACAGGGATAGCCGGGTAGCTTCTTACCCCTCTACCCCGTTGCCCCTTTACCCCGTAATCTCTTCAAGCTGTGATCAACCCTCGTTGCGCAAGAAGCCCGACCCCTAACAGCCTTCAGCCTATCTACCTATTTACCTGAGTCGGCGTGCCGATTCTATCGCATTTCGAGCCGACGAATCTGCGTGGTATAGTACGCGTCCGCTATTCTTGAGAGGTGCATCATGAAACAGATTCTCATGGTGGGAGCTGGGTCAGTCGGTGGGTTTTTCGGCGCACATTTCGCGAAGGCGAATCTTCCCGTCTCATTCCTGCTGCGGGCCAAGACACTCGCCGCCGTGAAGCAGAATGGCCTCACGATCCGTAGCGCAGAGGGTTCCTTCACCGTGCATCCGCCAGCCGCGTCTGACCCACGAGATCTCCCGAAGCCGGACCTGATCATTCTTTCCGTGAAAGCCTACGATCTGGATGAAGTGTTGACCCAGATCGAGCCGATCTTGACCGATCGAACCGTCATCTTGACTCTGCAGAATGGAGTCGATACGGAAGATCGTATTCTGGCGCGTGTGCAACGGGACTGTGTCGTTGGCGGCATTGCATACATTTATACCAAGATCGCGGAGCCCGGCGTCATCGACCATTATAAGAAAGGCGCGGTGGCGATCGGGGAATTGATGGGAAATCAAAGCGCTCGTCTGCTGGCCATTTCGAATCTGTTCAAGCAGGCGGGGATTCCTTGTCAGCTGGCCGACGATATCCGGCGCAGCAAATGGGAGAAGATGTGTTGGAATTGCGTCTTCAACCCCTTGACCGTGATGATCGATGACAAAGTCGCCAAGGCGATCGACCATCCAGAGATGCTAGGGGTGATCCACCAGATTGTGGGGGAAGTCGTGGCGGTGGCGGCCAGCGCGAAAGTGCCGTTAGCCGGCGATATGGCAGAGAAGGTGGTCCGTTGGACACAAGAGATTCGGGATATTCACACTTCGATGTATGACGATTGGAAGGCCGGTCGACCCACCGAGATAGATTACTTGAACGGGTATGTCGCGACGCTCGGGCGAAAATTCGGCATTCCGACGCCATTGAACGACATGCTGACGGCGGTGATCAAGACCCTGACCGAGCGAGAACGAACCGGTCCCGGCATCGTGCGGATCGACGGAGCCGTGGTCCAGCCTGTCTTGCTCGATCGCGCCGCGATCGCATCGTTGCCGGCCGACCATCAGCTCGATATTTCGACGGTGATGCCCGGCATGCAGGGCAAAGGGATTCGCGTGAAGGGTCTGCTGGATATTCCTGCGCTGGCCATCGGAGCGGATCATGTTAGTTTTCATTCCTCAGACGGAAAATATTCCGCCTGCCTCACGCTTCACCAGGCGAGAGAGCATGGAGTCCTCGTTTATGAACTCGATGGAGCAGCGCTGCCTGAAGCGAAAGGCGGTTCGTTCCGACTCGTGACACCCGGCCTCGGAGATCTCTGTGCCAATGTCAAAGGGGTCACGAGAATCGAGCTGACTATCGGAATCGGAAAAGATACGAGACCAACGAATTGCTAACAACTGGTTTGTCTGGTCTATTTGGTTTGTCTGGTCTATTTGGTTTGTTTGGTTCATTAAGCACACCGAAGCAGCGCCAAGGATAGCGGTGACAAGTGATGAACACACGGAAGAATCTCAGTAAATAGTTGGGTGGCCATGCAGCCGAGATGAATCACATGAGATCCCGCTGGGATGAGCTTCAGAAGATGGTGTCATCGTGTCGGCGGTGTGAGATCGATCTGCCTGACATCGGTGTTGATTGTCCACCGCGCCGTCTGTATCCCGATGGAATCAATCCGCCGAACGCGATCAATATCCTGTTCGTCGGCGTTGCACCACCCAAGACAGGACATAGTTTCCATACCGACCCATCCGATAACCTCTGGCTTGGGCTTTCCAACGTACTGCGGAACATAGGGAGACCGTGTGCCACGCTTCCTGCGTTTTACGATCGCGGTTTCTTCTTGCTCCACACCGCCAAGTGTTCCATTCGCGGCACTACGTCTCCCGACTTAGAAGTTTCACAGCTTTGCTCATCTGTCCACCTTAGCAATGAGATTGATAACTTGGCTCCGGAAGCGGTTTGTTGGCTCAGTAAGAAGGTCTGCTTTCCAGTCGCCCAGGCTGAAGCGGCAAGACGTGGATTCTCCAGCCACCTATGTTTCGGCCTACCGGTCTATCTCCCCATCGGGAACAAGTCCGTGCCATTCCTCGCTACTGCATGGCCTGGTCGCGGATGGCAGGAGATTACGAAGCGGCACCTGGAATCCCTCTTTGCCCTGTTGAGAATTCCAGAATGGTAATGGTCTCTCACTGTCTGACTGCACGTTGGCTGTGGCCCACATCGCGGGTGTTCTCCATCGGATAGGCCCCCACACTCTGTGAAATGATGACACAGGAGTACCCTTACATGAACGCCGATCCAAAACCTGAAGGATTCGAGCCCGTACGCATTTCAGTAGCAGGAGTCATGCACCAGGATCCCAGTCGGGTACTTTCCGAATTGAAGTTGAGCGAACCTATTTGGCTCCGTCGTGAATATCATAATGACTTTGACGTGAATGCCATATCAGTCGAGACAGCTGAGCGACAAAGACTTGGTTATGTCAGTCGCGCTGTCGCTGTTAGCCTCGCCTCATACATGGATACCAGAGATGCCCCTCTGCAGGCGGTTGTGACAGAGTTGACGCGTGACGCCTCTGGAGAAGTGGTTGGCATGGCTGTCAACGTGTACCTGCCGACCCAGTTGTCTAGGGAGATCCGCGGCGAGGCAAGAAGTTGGGCCTCCTGTTGCGACGTCGGAGACGATGGAGTCGCATATCTGTTCCTTGAGTGCGATGAGGCAGAACTCAATCAAGTGAATGAGGCACTAAGGCGTCACGCACTACTCTGGCGTCGCTCGGGACTGTCGTATCGCGCTGCGCCAGACGGTCGCCAGTACCGTTGGTACGTCCGTCTTGAGGGCGAGGTGTCGGAGGATGCCCTGCGGCAGATTATCGAGAATACACTCGGTCCAAGCTTCGCTGACGCGGGACGCATCGCCACATTGGAACAAGAGAAGGACGTTCTCAATAATAGGATATCCGACCTTGAGCGAGAGGTAAAACGGTCACATCCACAAAGGCGCTATTCGCCAAGGCATGACCTTGGCAGTGTGATCAGAATCTTGTTGCCTGACATACATTTCTTGAGAGACTCGTTGGATGTCATCACTCAGGAGTTGCAAAGCTTCGAGCTGGTTCTGGGCAAGCTGCGCGATCTGTGCCGTGACCACGTCAATGTTAAGGGCGAACGGGTCGAAGGTACGGGGAAGTGGAAGGAAGGACACTTTAGCACTGGTCAGAAAAACGACGGACGGTTCTACTTTACAAAGGACGACAGCACGTGGCGAGTACTCGTTTCCTTCAAGGATTCTCAGAAACGGGACATCGATTATTTGAAAAGATGCTGAAAGTAAACGAGTACATCTAGCTCGTCAGCACTCAGGCTGAGCGTTGACAAAAAAAGGGCGTGCCGTTAGGCACGCCCCTGATCTTTGTGACCGAACGAGTTATTTCAATGCGTCGATGCCGGCGCCGAAGTTGATATGGAAGGCTGCTCCATTCATCACCAGGGCCGGGACCGACTTGACGCCGGCTGCTTCCGCTTCTTTCACGCGTCCTTTGCTTGTGCCAAGATGGACGTGTTCCACGTCATATTTCGACGGATCCAGGGCGTTGGCGACGCTGTTCTCGGCTGCGACGCACACTGGGCATCCTGCGTGATAGAAAATTGCTTTGGTTTTCATAACGGTCTCCCTTCAAGATGTAACGGTTTTTGGTGAAGCCGCCGCATTGACGACAGCGTGAACATTTCAAGCTCGGGGTCGCAGGTACGTGTTTGCACCCTTAGCCATGTTGTGGAATAACGTACTGACAATCCGACAATGAAATCAACAGAAAAATTACCGCCTCTGGGAAGCATCGTTCGTAAATCGCGAGCGAGACAAGCAAGGTATTCACTACAGACAGGACACGAAGTTTTTGAGTGTTGAGTTCGAAGGTCCGAATACTTCAGCCTTCAGCCCGCCTTACCCGTCCCGCTTTTCGCGCAAGTCCCGCGAGTCTCGCGCTAATACTTATTAGCGAATCACCTGAATCGTTTTCCATCGTTCAGATCGATAACGCCACAATAGCAAGGCCATTCGGACCGTCCAGTCGGCGATCATCGCGCTCCACACATAGAGCACGTCGAGTGCAATCCAAGGACCTGCGATGACTGCGAGTGGGAGGCGAACTCCCCACATACCGATCGTCGTGGCCAGCATGATGAATCGGGTATCGCCGGCCCCACGTAACGATCCAGCTAGGACCATGGTGAGGGCGAGTGGTACTTGCAGTATGGCGACAATGCGAAGAAATAACGTGCCGAGTTCGACCACGGCCTCGTCGTTGGTAAAGGCACGGAGCAGCACATAGGGAAAGAAAAAGAACAGCACGCCCATCGAGGCCATCCCGACGACTGCCATGCGATTTGCTTCCCAGTTTTCGAGTTTAGCCCGGACATATTTCCCTGCGCCGATGCTCTGACCCACCATTGTGGCAGCCGCGATGGCGAAGCCATATCCCGGCAGGAACGACAGGGATTCGATCGACAAGCCGACTTGATGGGCGGCATAGGTCACCGTGCCATATAGCAGGACGATCTTGGTATAGAGGATAATTCCAGTTTGCTGAAATATCCGCTCGCCGGAGACCGATGCCCCAATTTGCCAGGTGGAGCGCAAGAGATCGCGTCGTATCTTCAGTGGTTTCAAAAAGAGCTCCCGGCAAGCCCAGAGGAGGTAGGCGACGCCCGTTCCTTCCGCGAGACCTGTTGCAACGGCTGCTCCGGTAATTCCCCAAGCTGGGAAGCCCCATAGTCCGTAGACCAGCGGGTAGGCGATTATCAAGTACAGGAGATTCACGGCGATCAATGCGTACATGGGGGTTTTGGTGTCTCCGGTGCCTTGCAGAATCGATGAGAGGACCTGTAACAATATTGCGCAGGGAATGACTGCGAAGATGAAGTTCGAGTAGGGAAGGGCCAGCGCGATGACGTCGTGTTCTGCGCCCAACAGCTCCATGATGATCCGATTCAGACATAATCCAAGTACGACCAGCGAAACGGACACGATCGCGGCCAATCCGAGGAGATGTGTAGCGGCTTCTCCGACGTCCTTGATGCGGCGAGCGCCCCACAGCTGGGCGATCAGGACGTTGGCTCCCACCGATAATCCCGAGACAAGGGTGGTCGCCATGAACGCCAATAACTGACCAAGTCCCACAGCCGCGATGGATGTGGCGCCGAGACCGCCGACAAGAAACACGGCGATGATGCCTTCTGTGCGTTGCAGCAGGCTGCTGACCGTGACCGGTAAGGCGAGGGTCAGGACGGATTTTCTGATCTGTGAAATGCGCGATGCCATAGCGGGCCATCCTAACAGGATGGAATGTGGCGCGCGAATCGCGGGATATGCGAGAAATGCGCGACGATTAAGTGGGAAAGTTCGAGGTTCGAAGTTCGAGGTTTGCTCGGCATGATCATGCGGCTAGACAAATAGATGCCAATCCGATTAGGGTCGTCTCATAATGACTGACATTGGCGACCTCATACCGGTTCCTCTCCCGAAGACCCCGCGTCTGTCAAAATCAAAATTCCTGTCCGGTCTTCAATGTCACAAACGCCTGTATCTTGAAATTCATCATCCTTTTCTCGCAACCAAACCGGATGCGGCGACGCAGGCGATGTTCGACATGGGAACAGAAGTCGGCGAGCTGGCCAGGAGTCGTTTCCCGGGTGGCGTATTGGTGACGGCGGGGTATCGCCAGACAGACGTCGCCCTTGCGCAGACGGCTGAACTGATCCAGGACGCTACGGTGCCGGCAATTTTCGAAGCCGCGTTTTTTCACGGTGGGGTACTGATTCGGGCTGATGTGTTAGAGCGCGTTCCTGTGGATGGACAACCCGATGGTTGGCGCTTGATCGAAGTCAAGTCTTCTACGAAAGTCAAAGACGTGCATCTCGAAGATCTTGCCGTGCAAAGCGAAGTGATATTGGGCGCAGGGCTGACGCTCGTCTCCGTCAGTCTCATGCATATCAACACCGGGTATTTGTATCGAGATGGTCCCATCGATCTGGCAGAACTGTTTGCGATTCAGGATTTGTCCGAGGCTGTGGCTCAACGGCGGATGAGTGTGGCAGAGCGGTTGGTCGCGATGAATCGCATGCTGCTTTCTGCGGAAGCCCCCGGCATCAAGCCGGACCGGCATTGTCATACACCCTACGAGTGTCCGTTTTGGGAGCACTGCACCACAGGCAAACCGGTGCGATGGATTCATTACTTGCCGGGATCGAAACAGGTCGTCGATCAATTGGTCGAACTGGGGATCGCGACGATCGACGAGATTCCAGCCGGCACAAAGCTGTCACCGGTTCAGCGTCGCGTGAAAGAAAATGTCGAATGGGTGTCCGAAAAACTCGGCTCTGTGTTAAAGGCCGTGCAGCACCCTGTGCATCATCTGGATTTTGAGACGATGATGCTGGCGGTGCCTCGATTCTCGGAGACAAGACCCTATCAAGCCCTCCCGGTTCAGTGGTCGAATCACATTGAGCAGGCACCCGGTGAATTGCGTCACGAGGAGTTTCTGCACAAGGATATCAGCGATCCACGGAAGGTTCTTGCCGAAGCCTTGCTGGAATCTCTGGGAAGCCGAGGGAGCATTTGTGTCTACTCGCCATATGAACGGTCTGTGATTGAACAGTTGGCCGAAGCGCTTCCTTCGTTGCGCGCCGCGCTCCAGGCACTCGTGAAGCGTATCTGGGATTTGCATCCAATCGTGCGCGATTATTACTATCATCCACAATTTGACGGCTCGTACTCGCTGAAGAAGGTTCTTCCTGCTCTCGTCCCATCGCTCGCCTATGACGATCTCACGATCAAAGAGGGAGGGCATGCAGCCAGCGAATATTATCGAATGGTGTTTGTCGAAACGGATTGGGTCGAGCGGGCGACAATTGAGGAGACGTTGCTGCAATACTGCGCGCGAGATACCTTGGCGATGGTCGAGCTTAGGCGAGCGTTGAAGGAAAAAGCGGAGATGAAAAGCTGGCCCGGTCTATCTGGTCTGTCTGGTTGATCTGGTCTATCTGGTTTTAGCGTGGTTTGGCGGAGAGGGTGGGGATCGAACCCACGGTCCCGTTGCCAGGACAGCAGTTTTCGAGACTGCCCGATTCGGCCACTCTCGCACCTCTCCGCAGGCTGCAGCCATGTGACGAGCCGATAGAGTGTACTGTGTGCCCGCCCGCTTTTCAAACGAATTCTAGGAGGTACAGTTTCATAAATCCGAATCTACACTCGCTCAACATGCCGAAGAAATTTCCCTGGTGATGTCTGTGAACGGTGCGTTTGATTGTCCTGGCGTCGCCCTCGCCTTGCGGATTGTCCGACTGACATATCTGTTTCGATAACTTCGAGCTCTTGATAGGAAACAGTTGCACGGGAGAGCCGTTTGGCCCCCATACGTTAGGGGGGGTGTGACGGGAAAGAAGGGGTATTTGCTTTGTGCAGGTGACTAGTTAATCTACACTTCATTTCACGTTTTCAAAGGGGGTGTGTTCGATCTCTTCATCAGTCTTGGGTCCGGCTGCGACACATCGCTTGGAGGATTCAACCGACAAGTCGAAGAATATTCAGAATGCCCCGCAGCGTGTACAGGGAGTTTCCGCAAGGCACAATCCACCGATATAAGAAACGATGACTCGAATTTCTCCTCCGTCAGAACTGCCGACCCTCGTTGATCTCTTGCGTTGGAGAGCGGACCATGAGCCCGATCGTCTCGCCTACCTCTATTTGAAAGACGGCGTGACGCTGGAACGTCAGTTAACCTATGCTGAGCTGGATCATCATATCCGTGTACTTGCCGGATGGCTGGAACGGCATACAAGACCAGGCGACAGGGCGTTGCTCCTCTATTCGAGGGGATTGGATGTCGTCATTGCGTTTTGGGCCTGCTTGTATGCCGGAGTGATCGCGATTCCGGCACCCCCTCCAGATCCGGTGAGAGTCAAGCAAAGTGTGCCGCGTTTGAAGAGTATCGTGCGAGACGCACAAGCTACTGTTCTGCTGGCATCCGCAGATACCCTTGCGGCCCTCCGTCCTCTTTCGCTTGAAATAGGATTGGAGAATAGCGATCAATGGATTGAGAGTGCTTCAATCGCGTCAAATTGGGCCGATCAATGGGAGGAGCAAAATCTAAATCGGGAAGACGTGGCCTATCTCCAATACACTTCGGGGTCAACGTCCGCTCCAAAGGGAGTGATGATCACCCACGCCAACCTTGTCCACCAGTGTGACTTACTTCGGCGGGTTGGGGAATGTGACGGTGAAAGCCGTGTCTTGACCTGGTTGCCGTATTTCCATGACTATGGATTAGTCCATGGCATCATTACCCCGATTGTTTCGGGGAGTCCGTCGTATTTGATGTCCCCCCTCACATTCTTGAAAAAACCGCTGCGATGGCTCGAGGCAATTTCACGTCATAGGATTACACATAGCGGCGGCCCAAACTTCTCTTACGACTATTGTGTGCAGACCGGCTCTCCGGAATCTCGAGAAGGACTCGACCTCTCATCTTGGAGGGTGGCCAGCTGCGGGGCGGAGCCCATCCGTCATGCGACGGTCGAGGCCTTTCTGTCCGCTTTCCAGGCATGCGGGTTACGTCCGGAGGCGTTCACGCCTGGGTATGGTATGGCCGAATGTACTCTCCTGGTCTCATTGAAAGACCCCCGCACGCTGCACACCGTCCTGAATCTCGACGCCAGGGCGCTCGAACGGGGCGAGGTTACAGAGGTGAATGACTCTGAAGCGTGGATCCGGCCGATCGTGGGATGTGGCTTTCCTATTGGCGATACGAAGGTCGCAATTGTCGATTCGAGAACGATGGTGCGCTGTGCGCCTGATCGTGTGGGAGAAATTTGGTTGGCCGGGGGAAGTGTGGCTAAAGGATATTGGAATCGTTTGGAGGACACGGCGCAGACATTCGAGGCCTTTCTTGCGGATACAGGTGAAGGGCCGTTTCTCCGGACTGGAGACCTCGGGTTCGTCAAAGACGGACAGGTCTTCATATCCGGGCGACTCAAGGATCTGATCATCGTTCGCGGGAAGAATCATTACCCGCAGGACATCGAACGAACCGTCGAGCAGGTTCATCTTGGGTTGCGCCCAGGCGGTGGCGCTGCGATATCAATCGACAAAGACGATGAAGAGCGTGTGGTGGTGGTCCATGAGATATCGCGCCATGTAAAAGATCTTAATTGCGAGGAGATCGGCACAAGAATTCGGGAAGCCGTGGCGGAGCAACATGACTTGCATGTGCACGACGTGGTGTTCATCCAGGCCGGCAGCCTTCCGAAGACATCCAGCGGGAAAGTTCAGCGGGGAGTTTGCAGAGAGGCGTATTTGGCAAATACGTTCGCCGTTGTAGGAAGGAGTGGCATACAAGAGGCACCCGTGGTGATGGCTAGGGAGAGGCTGACCAGGGATGTTTTCTTTGAGTTACCGTCAAAAGCAAGACCCACTGCGGTGGCCAATCACATCCGTGATCTGGTCGCCCGAACCCTTTCGATCGATTCAACGACAGTTTCTCTTCAGCAGTCCCTCAGATCCTTTGGGTTTGATTCCTTGATGGCCATACGTCTGAAAAACCAGTTAGAGGAGTCACTGGACGTGTTTTTGCCGATGTCCACGCTGCTCCAAGGCTCGACAATTGAAGAATTCGCAGCCGTCGTCTCATCATCCATTCTTGATGCGGAGTCCTCCTACGTCAACAATGAATCATCCGATGCCACGATCCGCAGACTTTCAAGGGCGGGTCCCATTATCCCGCGGTCGAGACCCGAGACCATTCCACTCAGTTCAGCTCAGCAACGGTTGTGGTTCTTGGACCAGCTGGAGCCAACCGCTTGTCTCTATAATCTCCCGATAGCGGTACGCTTCTCAGGCCCTCTGGACGCGGTCTTGTTAGAGAGGAGTTTTGAGGAAATCCTGCAACGCCATGAGGCCTTGCGAACGATCTTTCCTGTGGTTCTCGGTGAACCTCGACACGTGATCGCCGGCGTCTGGAATGTGAGGTTCCCGGTGATTGATTTAAAGGGGCTTGCGGAGCACACCCGCCAAGCGGAGTGGGAACGGATCGCACGGGAAGAAACCGCAGTTCCTTTTGATCTGGCCAGCGGGCCGCTGATGAGGGGAAAACTCTTACGTTTCAACGAGCAGGAACATACGCTCCTGCTCGTTGTTCACCATATCGCGATCGACGGATGGTCGATGGGCGTCTTGTTGCAAGAGTTGACCATTATCTATGAAGCCGGTTGCCTCGGGAAGCTGGTGGTACTACCCGAACTGTCGGTTCAGTATGCCGACTTTAGTCTCCTGCAGAAACAGTCTTCGCACGATGAAGTCTTTGGAAAGCATCTCGCCTATTGGAAAAACCAGTTAACCGGAGTCCCATTGCTGGATATTCCAACGGACTATCCGAGGCCGGCGGTGCAGAAATTTCGTGGATCGGCTCAATCACGGGTCCTTTCCTCGACTGTCGTTGCCGCACTCGATCGGTTGAGTGAACAGCATAGGGTGACGAGATATATGGCCCTGCTCACGGCCTTTTTCTGTCTCCTCTCACGCTATACAGGAAAAACAGATGTCGTCGTGGGCAGCACGATGGCAGATCGTGGCACAGCAGAACTAGAGCCGCTGATCGGGATGTTCGTCAATACGGTCGCTTTGCGAGCCGATCTTTCTGGGGATCCTCCTATATCGGTTCTCTTGGAGCGGGTTCGCGCGCTCACATTAGAGGCATACGATCATCAAGCGGTTTCATTCGAGCGGGTGGTCGATGCGCTTCAACTGAACCGAGAACTGAGTCGAATGCCGCTCGTTCAAGTCATGTTCACGTGGGAGCCTCCGATCGGGTTGCCTTGTCAAATCGGACCTCTTTCCTGTTCAAGAGAAGAGATCGATAGCCGTGTGGCATTGTTTGATGTGACCCTGTCTGTACGAGACCAAGAAGGGGGACTAAGGATCACAGCAGAATATAACGAGGATTTGTTTGAGGCTTCTACGATTGAGAGGTTCCTGGGTCATCTAGAGACGCTTGTGGGCGCGATGACAGAAAGCCCCAATTCGAAACTGTCGACAGTACAGCTCATCACAACAGAGGAGCGGCATTTGGTCGTTGCGGGTTGGAATTGCACCAAGGCGGACTATTCGATAGATCGTCGGTTGCCTGAATTGATTGCAGAACAGGCATTCAGAACGCCTGATGCGATGGCGGTGGTGTGCGGTCTGCAACAGCTGACGTATCGAGAGTTACTAGAGCAAGCGGAGGCCTTAGCGGGCGAACTCCAGGCGTTCGGTGTGAAGCCAAATGTGGTGGTCGGACTTTGTCTGGAACGATCTGTAGACATGATTGTTGGAATCCTGGCCATTTTACAAGCCGGTGGAGCGTATCTTCCGCTCGATCCCACCTATCCTCAAGAGCGACTTGCTTTCATGCTTCAAGATGCCAAGGCCTTGGTCGTGGTCACTCAGGAGCGCCACACGTCGATATTGCCCTCATTCGGCTGTCCGGTCTTCTGCCTCGACGGAAAACGGACGCGATGGTCGGAGGTGTCAGGGAACCTGAACGTGTGGCGAGACACACCTGACTCGCTCGCCTATGTCATCTATACCTCCGGGTCCAGCGGCCAGCCTAAGGGAGTCTTGGTCAGTCACCGAAACCTGAGTCAATCGATCCAAGCCTGCCATCAGTATTTCCGGGAGCCGGTCAAGGCCTGTTTGATGGCGTTTTCGTTTGCTTTTGACGGTTCGGTCTATGGAACATTTTGGACTCTTTCGACAGGAGGGGTGGTGATCCTCCCTCCCGAAGGTTTGCAGGGCGAGGTATCGGTATTGGCCGATCTTATTGGAGAACATGAGGTTTCCCACCTGGTCTTTGTCCCTTCTCTCTGCAGCCAACTCCTCACCGTGGAACATCGATCGCGCCTGTCCTCAGTGAAGGTGAGTATTCTCGCGGGCGAAGAAACACCTCTCGAATTGGTTCATCGACATCATCAATTGCTCCCGAACGCCGAGCTTTTCAACGCCTATGGACCTACAGAAGGAACGATCTGGGCGAGTGTCTATCGGACGAGGCCTCAGGAGCCTGGACCGCGGGTGCCGATTGGTCGCCCGATAGCCAATACGGCGCTCTATATTTTAGACGCGCATCGACAACCCGTGCCGATCGGAGTGCCGGGAGAACTCTACATCGGTGGTCCGGGAGTCGCACAAGGGTATATGAATTTGCCGAAGCTGACTGCCGAGCGATTTCTTCCCGATCCGTTTATGCCTGGCCAACGTCTCTATCGGACTGGGGATGTGGCCAAGTTTCGCAACGATGGTCAGATTGAGTTTCTGGGTCGGCACGATCATCAGGTCAAGCTGCGAGGATATCGAATCGAACTGGGCGAGATCGAGGAGGTGGCTCGAGGCTATGCGGGCGTTCAACAAGTATTGGCACAGGTCCGGGAGGATAAACCAGGACAGCAACGGTTGGTTCTCTATTTCCAGTTCAAGGAACCGCAAGGCCTTAGCGGAACGGATGTGCTGACCTATCTCGACCGTCGCTTGCCGAAATATATGGTTCCAACCGTCGCGGTGAACCTCGATGTCTGGCCGATCACTCCTAACGGAAAGATTGACCGGCAGGCCTTACCTGCTCCGCCAATGAGTTATCAGTGTATGGAGAGGGTCGAGAACAGGCCGTTTACGCCGACGGAATCGATTCTCGCCGAGATATGGGCGAAGGTCTTGGGCGTAGATCGGGTGCACCTCCGGGATAATTTCTTTGCGTTAGGGGGGGACTCGATACTCAGTCTGCAGGTTGTGAGTCGAGCTCGTGAAGCGGGACTCAGCTTTATGCCAAAACAGTTGTTCCAGCACCAAACGATCGCAGAATTGGCGGCTGCTGTCGACCAGCACGGCGCGGTTCGAGCTGAGCAAGGGATCATCTCCGGCCCGGTGCCTCTTACCCCGATTCAACGGTGGTTCTTTGAACAGGATTTTCAAGCAGGGCATCACTGGAACCAATCGATTCTGCTCAGTATCAAAGAACCAGTGCCTCCCGACATGATCCGCAATGTGCTCCGGCAGATTGCGCGACATCATGATGCCCTTCGCTTACGGTTCCATAGAGATTCCTCTGGATGGCGACAGGTGGGTACTGAATTGGAAGATGACATTCCTCTTCGTATCCTGGACTGCATACAGCTCTCGAAAAGCGATCGAGCCATGATGTTTGACAAGGCGATTCAAGAATCTGAGCGCAGTCTGAATCTCACCGGAGGCCCCCTCTTCTCAGCAGTGCTATGCACCGGTGGCGGGGATTCCGAGCTATTCCTTCTTGCCCATCACCTCGTCGTGGACGGAGTATCGTGGCGGATTCTCATCGAGGATTTGGAGATGGGTTGTCGCCAAGCGATGACGGGACGACCGATCGAATTGCCGGCCAAGACGACCTCGTTTAAAGAATGGTCCGAACGGCTGACGACGTATGCTCAATCAACTCCCCTTCGGAATGAGTGCGATCTGTGGCAAGCGAGGATACGTGGCGGCATAAGCGGGATTCCCGTAGATCACGCAGGTGGGGAGAATCGTGAGCGCTGGGCCAGGAGCGAAGTCATGACTCTGGATGAGCGCGAAACAGATGATCTTCTGCATCGGGTTTCCCCAACCCTTCAAACCCATGTTTCGGAAATTCTTGTGTCTGCCTTAGTTCGTACGATGGGGCAATGGACCGGCTCTGATTCGGTGACGCTGGACCTTGAGGGACATGGACGAATACCGCTCTTTGATGATGTCGATCTGTCGCGGACCGTCGGCTGGTTCACATCGATCGCTACCGTGTCTTTCCATATGGATGAAGCGGCCGATCCTCTTGCGACGCTCCGGTCAGTCAAGCGGCAACTACAGGCGGTTCCCAAGTCGGGAATCGGTTTCGGACTTCTCCGATACCTGAATCAGGACAAGAAAATACAAGACTGCATGAAGCATCTACCAACAACGGAGATATGCTGGAACTATCTGGGACAGTATGACCACGCGCTTTCAGCCGGCGGCCTCTTTCAATTGAAACGGGCTGGCTCCGGCAGAGATCGGAACGATGAATGCATGAGGAGTCATGTGCTCAACCTTAACGCGTTCATCACTCGTGGGCGATTGTCGGTGGAGTGGAATTACAGTGAAAAAATTCATCAGCGAGAGACAATCTGGCGGCTCGCTGAAGGAATGATGAAAGAGCTTCGCGCGCTGATGCACCATGGCTGTTTCCCTCACACAGAAGGGGAGGGAGTGAAGACTTACGGATTGGCCGACCTTGATGAGACGGTACTCCGGAAGGTGTCAGCAATGCTTTCGGACATCGATGATTCCGAAGGGCGCTCCGTATGACCATGAAGAACGTCGAAGACCTGTATCGCCTCTCGCCGCTTCAGAAGGGCCTCCTGTTCCACACAGTCTCAGAACCCCTGTCATCCACATACGTGGTGCAATTTCATTGCATGCTGGAAGGGCGGTTGGAGCTTTCTGCCCTTTGCCAAGCGTGGCAGCAGGTGCTTGATCGACACTCCGCTCTCCGCACGGCGTTTCTCTGGGAAGGGTTGGAGGAATGGCTGCAGGTGGTGAGACAACACGTGACGCTGCCATGGGAGATACGCGATTGGTCCCGGATGGATTCTGCGGAACAGAGCCGGGCATGGGACGATTTTCTCAAGGAAGACAGACTGAAAGGGTTTCATGTGTCCCGTGCGCCTCTCATGAGGGTTGCCATCATCCGCTTGAAGGATGACGCGCATCGACTCGTCTGGACACAACATCATCTCATCCTTGACGGCTGGTCCGTGGCTATCGTGCTGAAGGAAGTACTTGCCTGCTACAAAGGAATCGTCAGGGGCGCCGATCCTCAGCTGCCGTCTGTTCGTCCATACCGCGATTTCATAGCCTGGCTTGGCCAACTGGACTTGCCGGAAGCAGAAATCTTTTGGCGAGCCTATCTCAAGGGATTCGCGACGCCCACAGAACTTCCCTTTCGCCACCTGAAAGATCAAGAAGGGCACACAAGGACTGTCCTGCCGGGACGCCTGACCCTGCAGTTGTCTCAAGACTGTACGCGTTCCCTGAAAGTATTCTCCAGCTCCCATCAATTGACACTCAATACGGTGTTTCAAGGCGCCTGGGCAGTGTTGCTGAGTCGATACAGTGGGGAGAACGATGTCGTGTTTGGCGCGGTGGTGGCAGGACGCCCGGCTGCGCTATCCGGCACTGAAGCAACAGTCGGTCTTTTCGTCAATACTGTTCCGTTTCGCGCGATCGTCAATCCCGATGGACAGCTCGTCCCCTGGCTTCAAGATCTTCAAGCCCGTTTTCTGGAGGCGCGCGAGTATGAACATACTCCACTGGTCGATGTGCAGGGATGGAGCGAGTCCGGTGGAATCGCACTGTTTGAATCCATCCTGGCTTTCGAAAACTATCCGGTTGACCAAGCGCTAAAAACGTCTTCCGGTGATTTCCAAATCAGTAATGTCGGGGTAATCGATCCGACTCATTATCCTCTCACACTCGAAATTATTCCCGGCGACCCGATCACGATGACTCTGTCCTATAGAACCGATCAGTACCAGGCACACATCATGGAGCGGCTCCTAGCCCAGTTGGAAACGTTGCTGATGGGGATGACAGAGCAACCGAAGGCACGACTGTGTCAGGTGTCGTGCCTCACGACACCTGAGCGACATACTGTGTTGCATGAGTGGAACCGAACCGCGCGAGAGTATCCCGCAGGCCGCTGTGCCTATCAGTTCGTAGAGGCTCAGGCCGAACAGACACCTGACGCCATCGCGGTGAATTGTGAAGGAAGGAATCTGACCTATCGAGCATTGAATCAGTTGGCCGATCGGTTGGCGATTCGATTAGGCCGCCTGGGCGTCGGCCCCGGAACCGTTGTAGGGCTTTGTGTCTATCGATCAGTCGAGATGGTGGCCGGAATGTTAGGGATTTGGAAAGCAGGCGGCACCTACGTTCCTTTGGATCCGACCTATCCGGATCAACGGCTGGCCTTCATGCTCCAGGATGCTCAACCTGTAGTGGTGGTCTCGCAACACGTCCTCGCGGAGAAACTTTGCTCCAGGTATGAAGGAAGCGTGATCACGTTCGAGGAATTGAATGAGCCGTCCTCGCCGGGTCTTTTCGCTCATGGCGGCCCATCGGTGACACCGGATGACGGAGCCTACATTCTCTATACGTCGGGTTCGACCGGATTGCCGAAAGGCGTGTTGATGCCTCATCGCTGCCTCACAAACCTGATCACATGGCAGGACACACAGCCCATGTCTCGACCTGCTCCCCGAACATTACAGTTTGCTTCGATGAGTTTCGACGTGTCGGTGCAAGAGATTCTCTCCACACTCTGTACTGGCGGGACATTGTTCATCGCGACGGATGAGGTTCGGATCTCGCCGGAAACACTTCTCGCCTTCATCAAGGAACATCAGATAGAGCGGGTATTTCTTCCCCCCGTTGCCTTCCAACATTTGACTGAAACCGCCGTGCTGGAAGGGCGGCCGATCCCGGTACTGAAAGAAGTCATCTGTGCGGGCGAGCAACTGGTCGTGACTCCCGCGATTCAACAGTTTCTACGTTTGTGCGAGGGATGTCGGATTGAGAACCATTATGGACCAACCGAATCACATGTTGTGACCTCTTTTTCGATCGAAGGAACGCCGCCATTAGGTCCCGTTCCGATCGGTCGCCCGATTGCCAATGTGCAGGTGTACCTCTTGGATGCGCATCGACAACCGGTTCCGATAGGAGCGATCGGAGAGGTCTATATCGGAGGTCCGTGCCTTGCGCGCGGCTATCTCAATAGGCCCGAGCATACGGCAGAGTGCTTTATCATGGATCCATTTGTAGCAGGCCGGCAGCTGTATCGGACAGGAGATCTTGCGCGATTTCGAGTGGACGGCGCGATTGAATTTATTGGGCGGCGCGATGGCCAGATCAAGCTTCGTGGGTATCGGATTGAATTAGGAGAAATCGAGCACGTCTTGCGTCTCTGTCCTGAGGTGCGGCAGGCGGTGGTGAGTTTACGCGAAGACATGCCGGGACAACCGAGGCTTATTGCCTATCTGAACGGTCAATCCGGTCAGACGCAGGCTAGTGCGCAGGTAAAGGCCTTTCTTGCCCAGCGTGTACCTGCCTATATGGTGCCGTCCGCATTTATCTGGATGGAACATTTCCCACTCACCGTCACGGGCAAGATCGATCGGCGGCTTTTCCGCGCCCCGGATGCAGCAGACGGAGCGGAAGGATGGGCTCCCATCGCTCCCGAGAGTCCCATCGAACAAGCCTTAGCGGAGATGTGGAAGGCCATTCTAAAAATCAACCACGTCGGTGTCCATGATAATTTTTTTGAATTGGGAGGGCATTCTCTCTTAGCCACACAGGTGGCGGCAAGGATACGTGAAACGCTCAAGGTGGAATTGCCGCTGCATCTGCTGTTCGAGAAGCCGACGATTGCTGAGTCAGCGATGGAAGTGGAACGTCTCAGAGGCCGCGGGAATGTTGTCTCCGCCGCATCGCCGATCGTACGAGTGCCCCGAGATCGACCCTTGCCGCTTTCGTATTCTCAACAGCGGATGTGGTTTATGCAACAGTTGGCCCCCAACGGCACAGCGTACAACATGCCGACGGCGTTGAGCGTCAGAGGGCCGCTCAATCGTGCAGCCCTTGCGCACGCTTTGAAGGGACTCGTGCAGCGCCACGAGTCATTCCGAACCACCTTCGCTGCGACGACCGACGGTCCTATGCAAATCATCGGGCGCCAGGAGGTTCCGAACTGGGAAGAGATCGATCTTCGTCTGTTGCCGGAGGCGACCCGATTACAAGAAGCGACTCGTCTTATTGCGCAGGATGCCGGATGTCCATTCGATCTGGTGAATGGACCGCTTGCCCGTTTTGTTCTGATTCAGATCGAAGATGAAGATCACATTCTTCTTCTGAACGTGCACCATATTATCGGAGATCAGTGGTCTTTTGCGATCATTGGGCGCGAGTGTGTCGCCCTGTATAACGAATTCTGCAAAGGGCACGCCGCTATTCCCGAACCGTCTTTTCTTCAGTATGCGGATTTCGCCGTATGGCAGCGGCAATGGCTCAATACGGATGTGTTAAGGGACCAACTTGCGTACTGGCGCTCACGGTTGACCGGATTGTCGGCCCTGACTCTTCCGACAGATTATCCTCGGCCTCTCGCACAGCGGTTTACCGGATCGTACCGCGCCATCGACTTGACTGAACCGTTACTCGCGAGACTCGCGCGTCTCAGTGTTCAGCAAGGCGGTACACTATTCATGACTCTGTTGGCGGCGTTCCAGATTCTGCTCGGACGATATGCCGGCCAGAACGATGTGGCCGTCGGTGTGCCGATTGCCAATCGCACTCGCTTGTCTACCGAAGGAATCGTCGGGACATTCGTGAACACGCTGGTGATGCGCACTGACCTTTCCGGCAATCCGACGTTCACTGAGGTATTGAGACGAGTCAGGGAAGTCGCATTGGGTGCGTACGACCATCAGGACCTGCCATTTGAACGACTTGTGGAAGAGTCGGGCACGAAGCGTGATTTGAGTTACTCGCCCCTGGTTGGGGTGCTGTTCAATGTCGCGAATGCTCCGATGGATAAGACTGAATTTCATGGATTGACGTGGACGCCGTTCGAATTTGATGGTGGCGCGGCCCAGTTTGACCTGACCATGGCCGTCGACACGGAGTTGACGAAGAAGGCCTATCTCGGATTTCGTACCGATTTATTTGATGGCTCGACGATTGAACGAATGGTGGGGCAATACAAGACTCTTCTCGAAGCGGTGGCAGACGATCCTCAAAAGGCCATCGTAGATTACCACATTCTCAGCCTATCCGATCGTGACCTCATACTTCGTCAATGGAATGAAACGCATGCGGGATACCCGCATGCGAAGGGGCTACCTCAACTGATCGCCGATCAAGCTGCTTTGACGCCGACTTCGATCGCGCTTTCAATGGAGGGGCGAACCCTCACGTATGAGGCCTTGGACCTCCAGGCCAATCGACTTGCGCACTATCTTCGTCGGTTAGGCGTGGGCCATGGAGATCTGGTCGGCATCTGTCTCGAACGCTCCATCGACATGGTCGTGGGATTGCTGGGTGTGATGAAAGCAGGAGCGGCATATGTCCCCCTCGATCCCGAATATCCGCTCGATCGACTTGGCTTTATGATTGAAGATTCCGGAAGTCGTATTGTCGTGACGTCTTCCGCGCTTCTTAATCGTATTCCACAAGAAGGCCGGCGCGCAGTCTGTCTCGACCGTGAGAGGGTCCTGATTGACCGGGAGATAGCGGGACCATTGGAAAATCCCAATCCGGACGATGTGGCGTATGTTATCTACACCTCCGGCTCCACCGGTAAGCCGAAGGGCGTGGAGATTCTACAGCAATCGCTCGTCAACTTCCTCTGGTCAATGAGAACCACGCCTGGATGCACGAATCGGGATCTGCTTCTGTCAGTGACGACTCTGTCGTTTGACATCGCAGGATTGGAGCTGTTTCTGCCCCTCATCGTGGGGGGCCGGGTCGAGCTGGCCAGCCGCAAAGTGGCTTCAGATGGACGGCTACTCAGGAGGCGATTGGACGAATGCCGCCCAACCATCATGCAGGCTACGCCTGCGACATGGCGGATGCTGATCGATGCGGGATGGGAGGCTTCCCCCCATTTGACGGCCTTGTGCGGCGGAGAAGCACTTCCCAGAGAGCTGGCGGAGCAAATTCTGGCTCGCGCCGGTTCACTCTGGAATATGTACGGACCGACGGAGACGACGATCTGGTCGACGGTCTCTAAGATTGAAAAAGGCGGATCAGAGATCACGATCGGCCGGCCGATTGCCAATACGCAGATCTATATTCTCGATGGCTCGCTTCAACCGGTCCCGATTGCAGTGCCGGGAGAATTATATATCGGGGGAGACGGTGTGGCACGCGAATATCGGCGTCGCCCGGAGTTGACCGCAGAACGATTCATCCCCCATCCCTTCAGTGATCGTCCAGGGGCGCGACTCTATAAGACCGGCGATCTTGCCCGTTACCGGTCTGATGGACGGGTGGTGCATTTGGGTCGGCTCGATCATCAAGTCAAGATTCGAGGATTCCGGATCGAGCTGGGAGAGATCGAAGCGGCGTTGAGCCGCCATCCTGCTGTCCGTCAAGTAGTGGTAACCGCTCGAGAAGATCAGCAAGGGCTCAAACAGCTGGCGGCCTATCTCGTCTGTCGAGAAGGTATCACACCGGCTCCGACGGAACTGCGCGTACTGCTTCGGACAACCCTTCCCGACTATATGGTGCCGTCTTTCTTTGTGTTTCTCGATGCGATGCCGCTGACGGCGAATAAGAAAGTGGATGTGAAGGCATTGCCGCCTCCTGCTGCTGTATCCAGCAAGTCGAGTGAGAAGACACACGTCGGTCCGCGCACCGGGCTTGAAGTTCAGTTGGCGGCTCTATGGCAGCAGGTGCTGGGCGTGAACGATGTCGACGTGCATGACGATTTCTTTGATCTGGGGGGGCATAGCCTCAAAGCTGCACAACTCTTTTATCTGCTCGAGCAGGTGTATGGGCGGCACCTTCCGCTGGCCACGTTGTTTCAAGCACCGACTATCGCGGAGTTAGCGTCGGTCCTTTCACGGGACCAGTGGGTGCCGCCATGGCACTCATTGATCGCGATTCAGCCGAGTGGATCGGCGACCCCGATTTTTATGGTACCGGGAGTGGGAGGCAACGTGCTGATTTTTGCCCGCTTGGCGAAGCTCTTGGGTCCGGATCAACCGCTTTATGGATTGCAGGCACGAGGATTGGATGGAAAAGAGATGCCCTTTACCTCGGTACCGGAGATGGCGGGACACTTTGTTGAAGAAATCAAAAAGTTGCGTCCCCAAGGACCCTATATCATCGCCGGTGCTTGTACCGGCGGATTGATCGCATACGAAATGGCTCAGCAACTCATGGCGCAGGGCAACGTGGTGACGTTGCTGATGATGGATACTTGGCATCCGAACTCATACCGGAAGCATTCGAATATGTGGTTAATGCGACTGTGGTTACCGCTCATAGTGGTCCGTAAGGTATGGGAGCATTTGCAAGCGTTTCAGGGGCTGTCCTCCAAAGAGAAGATGTCACTCATGAAGTTCAAAACAAAGCAACTCATGATCTTCTTGCAGGGGGGAAGAACCGAGGAAGAAATAAGAACGGAGGAGGCGCGGGAGACGGGACTGCAGGTCGAACGGGTTACAACGGCCACGTTTCATGCGGTGGCTCACTATGCCGTGCAGCGGTATCCCGGACGACTCCTTAACTGTATCGCATCCAGACGAGCGGTTCAGGCGGGGACCCGCGATACAAGGCACGAGTGGCCTCAGCTGGCTGAAAACGGGAGCGAAACGGTCTCAATTTCTGCCGGGGACTCGGGACGCCTTTTTGTGTCGCCCTATGTGGAAGATCTTGCGGGTCATATTCAACAATATTTGGCAAAGGTGTCCAACCCTGCGTTGCAGCTGGATTTCCCAAAAGAGAGAGCCTGTGAACCGTGATGCGAAAAATTCCAGCCTTCGCGGCATTCATTCTCAAGCGCTCCCGCACGATGGCCTGGCTCATGGTCTGTGCCGGTGTACTGTCGGGTTTCTTGAGCGCCGGAGTCGTCGCGCTCATTAATCATGTGCTTCATCATTCCTCCGATCATACCTTCCTCATGATGCTGGGCTTTATGGCCCTCATTGCGGGAAAACTTCTGTCAAATCTGTGGTCTCAGCTCCTGCTCGTCCGATTTTCACAAGACACGATTTTGGACCTCTCCTTGTCGCTGTGTGCGAAGATCGTGCGGGCTCCATTGCGTCGTTCAGAGCAGCGAGGTGCCGCGAATATTCTCGTGACCTTGACGGACGACGTTAGTTGGGTCACCTGGGCGATCCAATGCTTTCCTCAATTGATCATGAATCTGGCAGTGGTCCTGGGGTGCGGAATCTACTTGGCCTGGCTGTCGTGGAGCACGTTTCTGGGAGTGGTCGGCCTTACTCTGTTCGGCGCCCTGGGATACCGGTGGTTGCACACCAGCGCGTTCAGTGTCATTTATGCAGCCCGAGAGGCCAGGGCGGAGTTATTTCGACACTTTCGTTCCCTCACGGATGGACTGAAAGAGTTGTTGATGCATCGGGCGCGTCGGCATGAATTTGTGAATCAGGACGTGAGGAGGGCGGCGGATTCGTATCGGCAAATGAATTTGGAAGCCACACGGCGGCAGGCGTTGATGGAAGCCTGGACACAGGGCATGTTTTATTCCCTCATTGGTTTCATCGTGTTTCTCTTCCCAACTGTGGTGACACTTTCCCCCGAGGCTCTGACGGGGTATGTGGTGGCCGTCCTCTACATGATGGGTCCTGTTTGGAGCATTATCGGCGCCATGCCGACTCTCGAACGAGGCCAGGTGGCATTAGAGAATATTGAGCGACTAGGTGTGTCTCTGGATAACGGCCACGAGGATATCAAGACAGAAGGATCCACGAGTCTTCAAGATGGGACTCCTCCAATCGTGCAGTGGAACGAGGTCGTGTTTTCGTACGGTGAAGAAAAGGAAGTCGAGGCGCCTTTCACGCTTGGTCCAATCAGCCTGGAGTTGCATCCTGGCGAACTGGTGTTTGTTATCGGAGGGAATGGGAGCGGGAAATCCACTTTTGTGAAAGTTCTCACGGGGCTGTATCGGCCCTGGGAAGGGTCCGTGATGCTGGCCGGGACGATGATCACCGATGCAAATCGAGAATGGTACCGTGAACACTTCTCAGCCGTGTTTTCAGACTTTCACCTCTTCGATAAACTCCTGGGCCAGTCGGACGCTCATGCCGAGAGGTTCGCGCCCCAATATTTGCGCATGCTGCAGATGGATCAGAAAATCACTCTGCATGAGCGCAGGTTTTCGACTCTCGATCTCTCGCAGGGACAACGAAAAAGGTTGGCCCTTATGACGGCCTATCTGGAGGATCGCCCCATCTTTGTATTCGATGAATGGGCGGCGGATCAAGATCCCGAGTACAAGGAAATCTTCTACAAGACGTTGCTGCCTGACTTGCGTGAGCGGGGGAAATTGGTCATCGTCATCACTCACGACGACCGATACTTTCATCTCGGTAATCAGGTCATTAAACTGGAGGACGGCAAGCTTGTGGAGCACTCGAAGATCGCGGTAGCCAGTCGTTGCCCCTCACTGTGACGTCAAAACATCGAATGTGTGTGCCTGGGTGGTGATGTGCGGATTGTATTCCAGTCGATCGAGCATTTCATGGGTCGTGAACGGCAGGGCTGCGGCAATCTTGAGACCAATGCCATCCACCTCTGGGGGATTGAGCTCGATGGATCGCCGTGCTGTCTCAAGCAGTGTGCTCAGTGGCTGGACGAAGAAGAACAGCGCAGGGTAGCGCACCTGGTTCGAGAGCAGGACCGGCAGCGTTACATACTTGCGCACGGAGGGCTCAGAGCGGTACTCGGGCGATATCTACGGATCGGTCCAGATGAGGTGGAATTGGCTCGCAGCGAGACGGGCAAACCCTTCGTGCCGGGGGTGTTACCCGCGATTACGTTCAATATGTCTCATGCGCATGGCCGCGCGCTCATTGCGGTCTCACAGGGGCAGGCGGTCGGAGTGGATCTTGAACGAATTCGCTTGGATGTCGAGGTGGAAAAGCTTTCCGAACGCTTCTTCTCTCTTTCCGAACACGCTGCGATCATGCAGTCGACTCAGGAACAACGTGCCACAAAATTTTTCCGTTACTGGGTTACAAAAGAGGCGGTGCTCAAGGCGCAAGGTATCGGGCTCCAGGCGTTGAGTCAGTGCGAGATCCTCTTGAGTACGGACAGCGCCGTCGCGAAGGTACTGGTTCCGTCTGGCTCTCCGCTCGAACACAATTGGGGAGTTCGTCTGCTTCTTTGTGAGGAGGGATGGGAAGCTGCTGTGGCTGCGCGAGGGGTGGATTGGGAGGTCATCGTGTAGGTTGTCCGGTCGGTGTTGCCTATGTCGTTACGTCTCGCGAAGCTCTTTGAAGAACTTCTGAAGCAGGGCCTGACTCTCCTGTTCAAGAATCCCACCGGTGACGGCGACTCGGTGATTCAGCCTCGGCTCTACCGGGAGGTTGAAGACCGATCCGCAGGCTCCGGCTTTCGGATCCCAAGCCCCAAAGACGACCCTGGGAATTCTCGCTAAGATGATTGCACCGATACACATCGAGCACGGTTCCACGGTTACATAAAGGGTCGTGTCGTTCAATCGCCACGTGCTCAATGCCGCAGCAACGGCGCGTATTGCAATCACCTCCGCATGGGCCGTGGGGTCCTGCCGGCGTTCGCGATAATTGTGCGTCTGTGCGAGCACCTGGCTGTCTCGAACGATCACGGCGGCTATCGGCACTTCGCCGACAGCCGGCGCACGGGCTGCTTCTTCCAAGGCAATCCGCATAAAGGTGAGGTCCTGTGCGTATTCGTCTCCTACCACTGTTGTGTCCCTAGTAGATCGTTATTTGGTTCATCTGGTTTGTTTAGTTTGTTTCGTTCTTTGGTTAAACCGGACTAACTGAATAAATCAGAGAAACCAGATGAACAAAACAAACCAGATGAACCAGACAAACGAGATAGACCAGACAGACGGGGCTAAGAACGGCTCAGAAGATACATCGATCCGGTTGGTTGGGGACGGCCACCGGTGGGTTCGAGGCTGACGGCGAAGGTCTTTGCTTCCGTGAAGCCCAAAACCTTCTTGACCAAGAGGTGAGAAGTCTCTCCGGTATCCATCTGAAAGGTTCCGATGCTGATGGGTTTGTCGCGAATGGCCCACAACTGATAGGTCGTGCCGGCGGGACATTCCGGCAGGTTCACTGAATAGAGCCAGACTTTCTGAGTGCGTGAATCGTACAACAGGAATCCTGTAGCGTGTTTTGCCAAATCCGATCCGGTGAGAGAGATGGCCTTGACGTTGGGGATTCGAAGGAGTGCGGCTAATTCGTCTTGCGGAGTTCCCCTCCCCTGAGCGCCGCCTTGACGGCTGAGCTGAGCCTGAGCCTCCTCCAGTTCGGTTTCACGCTGAGCCAGCTGTTCCTTGGTTTCCGTGACTTCGTGTGTTCGCTGCTGTAGCTCATTGCGCAACTCGTCGAGCGTTTTGGCCTGATCGCCGACCTGGCGCTGTATCGCGGCGAGCTTGGTCGATTTTTCCTGGAGCGAAGCTTCGAGCTGTTGAATGTTCACGGTGGTGGCAGAACGTTGTGTCGAGACATCCCATGCGAAATATCCTCCGACCGCCGCGACCACAAGGGTTGCGAAACCGATGGCCCAGGGTAGTGACGACGAACGTGCAGGTGCGACAGGAGGAAAGAGGTGGTTCATCCATTCGCCTGGTTCCAGGCTCTGCCGAGCCGGTTCATCCGGCGGCGCTTCAGCTGGTATAGGTGCGGGATTTCGCTCGACCATGACCTTCGCTTTGAGAGATCGCGGAGGTTTGGTCGGACTGAGTGCGAGTGGGAGAAGGGCGGCGATAGCTTGGTACTCCTTCAGCACGCTGTGACAGGAGGCGCAGCCGGAGAGTAAGTGTGCTTCAAGCGCCTGTCGCTCGACTCGGTCCAGCGCACCGGCCGCATACAAGGGAACCGATTCTTCCAGTGCTTCATGCGTCATTGGAGTTCACCATGGCTCTGCCACTGCTGCAGGCTGTCTCGAAGTTTGGACATCCCCAGTTTGATTCGTGTCTTGACGGTCCCCAACGGCTGGTTCAACCGCAAGGCAATCTCGGTATGGGAGAGTCCTTCGTAATAGGCCAATTCGATTGCCTGTTGTTGCGCGATGGGTAATCCAGCCACGGCTGCTCCGACCGCGATACGTAGTTCTTGATCCGACTGCGTTTCAAACGGGCTTGGCCCATGATCGGCCAGCTGCGTAGCAGCTCCGTGTTCCAGGGAGTTCGTGGCCTGGTAGCCTCGTGAGGCCCTGGCCCGGAGCCGGTCGATGGCCCGACTCTTGGTAAGTGTGATCAACCAGGCGACTGGGGTCCCGCGCCCGACGTCATAGCGGGAGACCTTTCGCCAGACTTCCAGATACACATCCTGCAAAAGTTCCGCGGCTTCTTCGTGATTTCCCAAGATCCTGACTGCCAAGGTGAACAACAGCGTGCTCGAATGGTCGTAGAGCTGGCTGAACGCCTGCTGATCTCCTTTGACCACGCGGGCCAACAAGTTTGGGTCGATGGTCGAAGTGATGTGCTGTGAGGGTTTATCCATAACGCGAACGCGATGCGAGGGAAAACGGGGATCACCTCATGCCCGCCACGACTATAGCATCCTACGGATGCCACGGGCAAAAAGATGTGTCTTTTAGCAGGATGCTGAAAAAAGATGAGCGGGGAGCGGCCAGGTGCCCTTCTTGCTCGCAGAGCCCCCACGATGAAACAGTGGTCGCTCGATGCGCGCAGTAAAGGGCAGCCTAGGCCACTCCCCTTAAGTGAGGGTTAGGGAATTGAAGGCTTCACTGAGGCTAGCTCGGGACGAGGCGCGTCTCTAGGGAAGGGGTTGTCTTGTAGACTCAGTTGGACGGATGCGATAACCATTGGGAGGTTCAGTCTGCTGTTCGGATTGTTTGACTCTCACCGCAGCATTGACTGAACGAGTGGCCCCAGACCGGCGTCTCGGAGAGATTGGCGGAGCAGGAGCGACTGTGTGGCCGGGTCATAGTGAGCCAATCGCCACGGTCCCAGGCGAAGGGCGTAGCTTGTCGGTCTCTGTTTGAGGGAAGCAGAGAGATGGTCACTCCTATTTGAAAACATTCGGAGTGTATAGGAGGCAATCCTGGTATGCGAACGAATAGACCGGAGTGGTGCAGGAGCAAGAACATCGATCGTGGCAGTGCAGCGAAGGAGTCCGGCCAGAATCGGCCGGGAATATCTGAAGCTCGCAAAGGCACGAATACTCCGAGCCACGAAGCGGATATTCACAGTCCGAACGTGATTCGTCAGGCAGCTCGGTTGGGTTGCGGGTGATGACATACGTGGGTTGTGCCTGAGGGATATGTACGTGCCCCCTCTCATCACTCCCGTAACGACCCCGATCACAGAATCCGGTTGGACGACTTCGCAGGTCCCTAGGGTTGCGTCGCCCTTCGTTGAGAGCATGCCTTGTGAATCGATGGCGGTGATACGATGGCAGACAAGGACAGTGTCCTTCCTGAACACGATAATCGCGCCTATCCCAAAGGCGGCTGGAGGACTGAGTTGAAGGCTGTCGCCGGCGTGAATCGTCGGCGCCATGCTCGATGACACGATACGAGGCACGGCCATACAGTCCAGGACAGGCAGTTGAAGCACATCCGGCAAATCCTGTGCAGAGAAACGATCATCCAATGTGAGAGGAGATACGAGTTGAATCACGAGGACATCCTTACTGTTCGGCCAACGATGAGCCGGATCAGCATACGGACAATCAATCTGCTTGCCGATCGCCCGAGTTGCCACCATCTGACGATGGTGGTGAGCCGGGGTTGCGAGACACTCTCAAGACCATATCGATAAGCCAGGAAGCGAGACGAGGGGAACAAGGTTCGGCGAAGCCAGGCAAGTCTGCGACCTGGTGGTTGTGTGATCCACAATAAAAAGTGTCCGAGTTCTGGAAGGGGTTGAGTGGTGACCAATCGTCGAAAAAGAAACTCCAGTACGTGTTCCCCCATGGTTGCCGGCTCTAGTTGTTGGATCACGGCAGACGGAATTCCCATTGCTGAGTTCGACAATACCGACTGCCGTAGGCCGTGGTAGAGCGGAACTTTTAGGTAATATCGGTTTGCCTCCTCGATACATATGGGCCAGTGAAGCGATTCCTTCTCGATCAGCAGTTGGAGATCGGTGAAAAATGAAGAGCCGAGGTGTCCCCGGTGAACGACTGAATAGGCAGTCAGGTAAAGCAGGAGGTCGTTAGAGTCCAGTTGCTTGACCGTCAGGCGGCCGAGTGATCGAGTCCGAGCACGCACCCACAGTCCTGTCAGTCCTTCTTCGTCGAGATACCACAGATTTGTGATCAGATCCAGAGAGAGTGTGGATTGGAATGAATGGTACGCCGGGTTGCCGTCGATCTGTTGTACAAACCCTGTCTCGATCAGCAGTCGATGAATAGCAGGAAGATCCCGTTCATGGACCAGGAGATCCACATCGGAGAGGGGTCTTGTCCCGCGCACCCCGTAGAGGCGTGCGAGCAGGTCGGCCCCTTTGAGGAGGATAGATTCGATACCCTGCCGCTGGAATGCCTGGGCGACAATCTCATACTCATCGAGCAGCCGTTTATTGATCAGGCTGACGTGGGTATAGGCGTCAACAAGGTCGTCGAGGGTCGAGGAGGGCATGAGTTGCCTCGTGTGATTGCGCCCACTCCTTAAAGTGGGGAAGGCACCGACTCATATCGCCGGTCTCTAACCATGCATCCGCGCGTCCCTGGCGACAGAAACGTCTCACGTCGCATGTTGGGCACTCATCGTGTTCGTTCGGCCTGGCATCGTCCACAGTGCGTTTGAGGGTATCCCATCCTTCCCGAACGGTTCCGGTTCGGAGATCGTACTTCGGGATAGGGAAAGACACGCAGAGGTTCATCTCCCCGTAGGGTGTGATGGCGAATCGATTTTTCCCGCAAGAGCAGGAAATAAATGCTTCATCTGTGGAACAGGTTTCGGGGACCCATGACGACATCCCTGCTCCAAGTTTGCGAGAGTCCAAAGCTACTTTCTGCCGCGGATCGAGTCGATAGTGGAGTGGGCTGGTGTTTCCATCGACGCGTGGTTCTATTTCGAGGCAGTATTGAAATTTGAAGCCGTGTGATTCGACGAGCTGCTGGCAGGCATCGACTTCCTCCACGTTGATTGTGGTGACGGGCATCCGGACAGTCACAGGAATCGTTCTTCCGGTGAGGGAGGTCAGGCCTTGAAGAAAGTGGGCGAACGATCCCGGCGCCCCGGTCATCCGTTCATAAATGCCGGCAGTGGCTCCGTAGATAGACACAAGCAGTTCTGAGATGTCAGTCTCTTCCAGCAGATCAACGAAGGGAGAAGTCATCCGAGTCGCATTGGTGAGGAGATGAATCATGAGGCCTTGCCGGTTGGCATGGTGGAGAATCTCGGCGATATCAGGCCGGATGGACGGCTCGCCGCCGCTGAAGCTGACGGTCATGACACCGATCTCGGCAATCTGATCGATAATGGAACACACCTCTGTTGTCGTGAGTTCTTGGGGAAGTGCGCGATGAGTTGGATTATAACAATGGACACAACGAAGATTGCAGCCATAGGTCAGCTCAAACATGACCTCTTGTGGTTGGCGTGTCAGCAGGGCTTTGGAGGAGATCGCTGCAAAATACGTTTCTGCATCGAGTCGCTTCATGAGACGCCTTCCTCGGCAGAGACCGAATGGGTCTGAAGCAGTTCGACCAGATCGGCCTGTTTCAGAAATGCGAGGCTGAAACACGGCGTCTGTGCAGTTAACGAAACAAGAAAGTCGAGCGTGGCTTCCATGGCCGTGCGATCCCAATGGGGAAGAAATGCTTGCTGTAAAAGGAGCGATATCGTTTTCGTCGGAGAAAGTGGTTCCAAGCGATGGTAATACTCACCGTGACTGATCCCATAGAGACTGGTCACAGTGCAAGACTCCTGGGCCGCATACTGCCCGGACCCAACCCAGGGTGTGCCATAGATTGCGACACCTTCCCCTTGCCGTCGAAGGATCACCCGTTCATCGCTGAGGATGAGTGCGCCTTGGTCTGCAAAGAGTTGGGCGATGGTCGATTTGCCCGCTCCTGAGGCTCCAGTGAAGACGTATCCCTGATTGTGCATGGAGACGCCGGCTGCGTGAAGCAATAGACCTCCGTCAAGGGCGAGACGAGACAGGAGGCAGACTTCGACGATGGGATTGAAGAGGTGCATCGGGCTCCAACCGACTTGTCCCAGCAGAAACTCCGGCAGAATCCATGCGCGCACCGTCCGATAGTCGGAAGACAAGAGTGCGCGAGCCCGTGGTTGGAGTAGCTGCGGGTCCATGCTCTCAATGATGAGTCCGGAGTCGGACTCGAAGACAGTCCAATTGCCGTGGGCTGCATCGAACCGAAGGGGACCTCTCTGCAATTCCGGGAGGATTGAGCAGACATTGACGTCGATCTCGAAGTCCGGCCTTGTGCCCGGTTCTGCGAGGAATGTGTCGAATGGTCGAATCGGCCATGCCAAGAGAGGATAGTCATGCAATTCACGCAAATGAATAACATACCCGCCTAGTTGCAATTCAATCTGCATCGAACATCCTATGAGGCTCGAACTCCTGAATCGTGGCAGGTCTGGCCGCCGCACATCAGGGCAAGTGACGATCGCTTGCACCCACCGGCTGAGCCACCGCACATGGGTGATTCACATCTGCCGCTTCTTCGACAGCCGTTCAAGCCGCTGCCTGCTGCGGCAGACATGGTCGTCAAGCTGCATGCGGTGAGAATAGCCTGTTCGTGATCCAGAGGAACTTCATACAGTACCGGCGGGCTATAGGGTTTTCGTTCTGTCATCGTGAAGCGCTCCTAACCGCCATTGAGGTTGTATCGCGTCGCGTCATGGAATGTTCACGGGAGCCACAGCCCGGTTGCTCAGCGGGTGAATCAACGGCTGACGAACGGCACGTTCTGCGCGAACCAATGCGACGTCGCAATCATAGGGGATGGGTGCTTCGGTGGTGCCCTGCTCCCACCGTGCGTCAGTAGGCTTCTTCTCGCAAAAACGGTGTATGTCACAGGAACGGCAGAGGCTGTCACTCAGATAATTCGTGGATCGCACCGCTTCGAACACCTGGGCCACCGCATCCCGTAAGGAATGTGTTCGTAACGAGACACGATGCTCGTATTGCAACGTGCAGGCTCCGAGTTCTCCCCAAGCGCTGATGTGGATGGAATTGGTTCCGCATCCACAGCGATAGAGTCGATCGGTGTCAGGTCTGACGATTTCTTGTTGCCTGGCACAGAGGTCGACGTCATCTTCAAGCTCGGATTGCTCCACGCGTTGTAGGTCCTTTGGGTCGATCCGGTATGCAAGCGATGAACAGTCGCCATTCAGCCGAGGGGAAAGCGATGTGGTGTAGCCGAATGATTGTCCAAAGGATTCGGTGAAGGCGCGCAGATCTTCGAGTTCGTCCTTGTTCCAGTCCATGAGCTTGGTTTTGAGCGTAAACGGCAGCCCGCTCTCTTGGAGTAACGTCATGCCCCGCCGAAATGCCCGATAGGAGCCGACCACTTGAGTGAACCAATCGAAACGTTTTTCGTTGACCGAGTGGCATGAGACATCGATTGTGAATGGCGGCATGGTTTGCAGTCGTTCGACGACCCCGCGGGTGAACAACGTGCCGTTAGTGTAGAGCTGGAGCAGGAACCCCATTCGATATGCGCGTTCGTATATCTCGAAGAATTCTGGATGCATAAAGATGTCGCCGCCAGAGAGGTTCAACCAGATGACGCCGAGGTCGCGCATGTCGTCCAGCAGGCGATAAATCTCCTCCAGCGTGAGCTCACGCGGAAAGAACGGCGCGGCGTTGTAGGGATCGGTATAGCAATGGCGGCAGTGGAGGTTGCAGCGATAGGTCAGTTCAAGCTGCGCTTTGATAATGTGGGTGTGCGTGACGGACCGATTGTACGCCTGGCGGCTGAACTCGGCATATCGCATTGTGGGAAGGGTTCTGCGCTCATGCATGGGATACGATCGGTTGAATGAGGTTGGGTACTGCAGCGGCCTTCCATTCACAGGCAAAGGTGGGCAACACCTCGAAGAATCCTTCTCGAAACGAACCGGTACGCAGATCATAACCGCGGGTTCGGTTACCGGAACAGAGCTGCAGCCGTCCATACGCGTCGATGTGGAACCGCTGCATGCCGCTTCGGCATGGCAATGGATCCTGAGCTTGTTGTTTGCAGGATTCAGCCCACAATTCGTCGTCCTGCCGGTTCAGGACTGCGAGATCTTGGGTGGAGAGTGCATAGTGAAATGGTCCGTAGCCGCCGTCGAGTTCAGGCCGCATGTCTTCGCCCAATTTGTATCTGACAGACCCGAGTGAGGCTACATAGCGCTTGATTGCAAGCACTTCATGCTGGTTGAGCGTCATGGCCGTAGTTTTCAGAGCCAACGGAATGTTGCGATCGAGCAGAAGCTTGACGGCATTGAGACATCGATCATGAGAACCCCGTCCTTGGGTGATCTGTTCGAATGTCTCTCGCGTGGCTCCATGGAGGCTGATTTCGATACGATGAGGAGGAATCGACGCAAAGCGATCGGCGCCGGTCTCTGTCAGGAGGGTCCCGTTGGTAAAGACCGTCACGAGAAAGCCGTTGCGGACCGCATGTTCGTACACATCGAAAAAATCTGTTCGGGCCATGGGCTCTCCGCCGGTGAGACAGAGTTCGAGTGTGCCGGCCTCGGCCAGCTCGTCCATGATGCGGAGGATTTCCGTCGTGGTGAGTTCCTGCCGGACGAACTCCGGGCGATTGAAGCAATCCGTGTAACACATGACGCATCGCAAGTTGCAGCGACAGGTGATTTCCCACTGGCAGGCGACGGGAAACCGTTCGGGCAGGTGGAAAAGTTTATCGGCTCGGATCATGAGCGACGGCAATCTCTTCAATAGCATGAATCAAAAGCAGGTCCGCCAGGAGAATTTCGATGTCTCGACTCAATTGCTCCATGGTCACGTCATATTCTTCGATGAACGCCGAGGTGACTTCGTGGAGAGGGCGGGCTCCGTCAATACGGTTCCATAGGGCCGCGCCGGTGTCATTCAGTACGAAAATACTGTTGGCATCGGTCAATGTTCGGCGGATGGGAACGAGGATGCATTCTCCGGCTACATCCCGTTGGACGAAATCCGGATTCTTCGAATAGATGGTGGCGGGGTTCATGGGCACAGGAGGATAGCAAATCCGTTCCCTCCCTTCCAGCGGTATTTCTGGCGCCGGTATCTCATCGCGCCCAGGTCAGTACCGCAAATTGCCTGTCCCAGTCGAGCTGGAGGATTGTGGCGCCTGTCTCGATCATTTCAGATCGAAGTTCTTCTTCTGTCACGAAGGCGTGGAGGAAGTGCCCGCTGGAACATACGTCGCCGACCTGGTAGGCGTGGTTCGCGCCGGGTAATCCAGCCAGCCAGCTGCTCAATCGGGAGGCAAGGTGAGAGGGGGCAGATGTCCCGGTTCGGTGGATCAGAAAACTGACTATGCCGACCCCGTCCGTTTTCAGTCGGGTACTCAGGTTTTTGAGCCATGCCTGGCGCGTCCGGCGGCCGGGGACTGAGCTATACATGATCCCGCAAAGAAAGAGACAATCTATCTGCCTGGGGATGATTGGGAGGGCAAGGAAGTCGGCTTGTACAAAAGTCATGTTGACGGATTTGGATAATGCTGTGCGAGCCGCAAGGCATAAGGCATCGCGATTGATGTCCAGTCCAATGACATGCAGGCCCCGCTGAGCGAGGGCAATGGATTCACGGCCTACGCCGGCGCCGAGAACCATGGCGGTACAGGATACGAGCTTATGCTGGACGACCACCTCTTCTTCCCAAGGCTCAAGGCCCCAATCAAGGACCTCTGGTGAATACTGAGCGGCGGCGTTGCCATACATACCCTCATAGTGAACACGAATCAGTCTTTTCAGTTCATTCGCGGAGAGCAATGCCGGCAGGATACTGTTTAAAAACTCAGCGATCGCGAAGACAAACCCTCCGATGCGGCCACAGATGCGGGAGAGGTAGATGATCAACAGGCCCAGTAGGCGCATGTTCAGGCTCCCGTCCTGTTCAGATACGGCGCAAGCAGGGAGGCCGCTTGCAGTGCGCCCGTCGATGGCGGGTATGGAGCCAGTGGTGAAGGCATGGCCAGGACCTTATCGATGGCCGGTTCCCACCGGCCTTGTAAGAAGTCGTCGAGCGAAAGTTCGACGCCGCGCCCGTAGCGATTGAGATAGTCGACCAGCGGCGGTTCATCGGCAAAATTACACCGCCGAACGTACACGACAGGCTGTTGAAGCGCGACCGCCTCAACAATGGTGCCGTATCCTGGCTTGGTCATGATGACATCGACAGAAGCCAGCAGCGTCTTAAAGGAAAATGGAAGCTTTTCAGTGGAATGAATGCGTGAATATCCCGGTAGGACAGGGCCGTCGAAGAGGAAGCGATAGTGGCGCAGCTGTTCCATATGTTCAAGCGGAAGGGATGTCAGCGGAATACCGCCGAAACCTACCAAAACAGTTCGTTCGCAGGGCTTCAGGGCAAGGGCTGAAGTCAGTCGTTCCCGTTCGGGGGATGCGGGGCTGGCTATCGGGAAAATATCAATTATCTTGGGGAAGACATCGATTTTAGGAGCAGGGGCGATGCGAAGGGCGAGGTCAGCCTTCGCGTAAGATGCACGAATACACTGAATCAACTGCTGCTGTGAAGCGTCCGATTGGTGAATGAATTCTTTCAGGACGAGGTCCCATGTGAAATTTGCCAAGGCGACAGTGGGTATGTGTGCTCGAGAACCGGCTTCGATGGCGAGGTACGGTGTATCGGCAAGCACGAACGACGGTGATGCTGCCTGCATGGCGGCGACTTCGGAGGAGAGACGTGTTTCCCAACTTTCGTGGAAACGCTGGTGCGCAGCCCAGGTCGCGTCGATGTCGATCTTGAGGGGTCCGTCTTGGATACAGCAGATGTCCTGCTGGGCAGGATTCAGGTTCCATGGGATCGTCAGACGGTCGCGGAAAAATGAGGCCGGGACTGTGGTGCGAAGTTCGGCGGTCAGACCGGGCACAATCGCGCCCAGCGCATTGAGTACAGGCACCACTTGCGCCGCGTGCCCGTAGCCGTGTCCTGAGATGGCACACCAAATTATCGGCATAGCAGGGTGCTGAAAAAGCTCCTCAACGTCGTTCTCGGCTCGTTCAGACCCTCAACGGGGACCCGGCCGCCTCACCACTCGGCGGCGCGCACAGACGTGGTGCTCCTTATTCGTCGCACCGTGCGCCCCAGAGGGTACGCCTCCGGTTTTCGACTCGCCTGCGGCCTAGTTGAAGAAGCGTTTTGAGCACCCTGAATTGAGATGCGTTGGGTCGTAACCACATGGCTTAGCTGCTGGAGTAGCCCGGTTCTATCGGGGCGATGTTGTATTGTAGTTCGAGGTCGAACTCGTCGATCAGTTCATTTGCCGTGGACACGCCGAGATCGGATTTCACTTCACTGATCACAAGCTCGATTGCCACCCCGGCATGTGCTCCATACTGAGTCATGGCAGATTCGATTCGCTGTCTCGCTTCTTCAATGTTCATGCGGCACTCCTTGCCAGATTGCGATCCGATCCGTCATCCCAATGTCCGTAGCAACGCTTCCATCTCAGGGACCAAGTCTCCTCCTCCATTCGATCGACCGGAGCGTGCGGCATCAATGCCGGCTTGCAGGACGGGCTTGGCTTCGTTCTTTCGTCCCAATGAAACCAAGGCGCGACCGAGGCCTAAGTGTGAAGCAACGTGGGTCGGATCCAGTTGTGTGGCGACGGTCAGATGCTCGACCGCTTCGTCGAGATTGCTGCCTTCCTGGAGAATTTTGTTGCCCAATCCATAACGGCCGAGAAAGCCCTTCGGATTTTTGGCGACCATTTGACGAAATGCGTCGATGTCCATGATAGAGCGCTCCCTTGCAGAGAACCCACTATAGCATTGAGGGAACCGGGTCGGCCAGAGGCAGCTGAGGGGAGAGGATTTTATTTTTAAGGCGCCGGCGCGGTTGAGATGGGGACTGCGGATGGAGAAGCGGGAGAAGGTTGAGACTTTCGTGCTTTGACGGTCACTGAGACCATGTGCGAGTCCGGTAAGGGGGCACTGCTTGCCATGTAGAAGTTGGTGTCTCGAATGACCTGATCTACAAGGTCCGTAAGACAGGCTTCCGCAACTTGTCCCTTGAGCTCGTCGATCAACGTCGGCGAAGCGGCAAATACCGTAAAGTGCGCCGTACCTGCGGAATGCGCCTTATAGCGTTTCACCTGGCCGTCCCAGCGTCCGAGATCGAGGTTGGCCTCGACGGCATAATCATAATCAAGGCCGATTATCGGTGAGAGGAGAAACATGGATGCGCCGATGACAAATCCCTTCAACGCTGTTTTTCCCGAATGAGAGTCGACGGTTTCATCAAACGTGATCCTGGCGGTCACCACTTTGTCGCCGAGTGAAGTAGCATGCCCTCCAAGCGGGACAAGTGTCGAAAATACGCGTGTTTCGTTCATGGTGTTCAAAATGCGTTGTTCAACCTCAGTCGATGGATTCTGTGCCGCACCGTTCAACGCCATGCGGAAGCCGTCCATTACAAGAGGAACTCGCTCATCGTTGCGGATGGATTGTGCGGCTGTTTCTTGACGGCTGGTTGGCGAGGGGCTGACATCGATCCATCGCGTAGTGCATCCCACTGTCGCGGTCATCGTCAAGACTGCGAGTCCCAGGATTATCCGATGAAATGGATGACGTGTCATGTTCCCCCTTCTCCTTAAAAATAAAATGAGAAGCCGCCAAAAAGCAGGCTGGCATTGAGTCCAAGGTTCGGATAGCTCGTGCCGGCGTTGGAAATATGATGAAACCGATAGCCCGCGTTCAGTGCGGTTTGGTTGGTCAGGAAATAGGAGATTCCGAGGCCGGACGTCAAGACGAAGTTGAAACTACCGGACTCTTCCGGAATTTTCCCAGCGAGGTCAGTCCAAAAAGGGCCTCCAGCAAATTCTAAGTAGGGCCGAAACCGTTCCAGTGCGACAAAGGAATATTTAATTTTCGGAGTAAAGCCGAGGCCATGCGTAAGAAACGGCTCCTGGAATTGAATATAGACCATCTCCGCGCCGAGTGAGAATTGGCCTCGATACCAACTGCCGCCGAGGGGGTCGGTCAGCGTCATCATCCAGGAGGGCATGAAGGCGAGTCCCTCTTGCTTCGTGGTGTGATCCGATGTGAGACGATGGGGAAGCATGTAGCCGGCGCTGAGCCCGATCTCTTGAGTGCCGACGGTGATTCTGGGCGAGACGTCTCCGGCGTTTACATGGGGAGTCGTCAAGAGTGACATAAGAGCCAACGTTGCAAGGGTCCGAGCGAGAGAAGGCATTCGATTTCCACGTCAATCTCCTGTCGGCAATGTGATGGTGAAGCTTGAGGCAACAGGGTGACGTTCCAAAGATATCAGAGGATTGAATTCTGTCCAGAAATACGTTGGGTTCGGTTCGGTAGAAAATACGAGAAAGCTGGACAGTCGGGGAGACTCTACGGAGCGCGTGCGAGCGAGGAGACGCTAGTGAGACTGCTTCAGTTTGGCAAGCTGAGCCGAATCGGTGTGAAGTTCAGTCAGTGTGTATCGCATGTCGAGCGCGACCACTCGCTCGAGGCATCGCCGTGCCGACACGAGATCATGGCGGGTGTCGTACACTGTGGCGAGGAGCCGGAGCACTGCCGCTTCGGCTGGTTCGTTACCGAGCTTGATGTAATGTTCCGAGGCATTGTTGAGACAGCGTTCGGCTCTGGTCAGATCCCCATGATCAAGAAAGCACTTGCCGAGCTGGCTATAGGTTACTGCGAGCCCTTCTTCATTTCCGACGATCCTGTGAAAGTCGAGGGCCTGCTTGAACGATGTGACTGCCCGCTCCCACTGTCTTTCACGAGCCTCTTGCAACGCCAGGTTGTTATAGAGAATGCCGAGTGCGCGGTGGTCTTGCAGCTCGCGCAGCAGATCCAACGCTTCGAGGTAATAGGGGCGGGCTTTCTCGGCATGGTCGGCGCCGATGTGGAGATTGCCGAGATTGACCAGCGTGTGTGCAATGGCGTGTTGATTGCGTTCCGTGCGTTGGATCGCGAGAACTTCTTTATAACAGGCTTCGGCGCGATTCAGATCGCCGGATTGTGCGCAGACGTTGCCGAGATTGCCGAGGGAATCGGAGAGGGCGCGATCATCCTTGGCGAGGCGATCATCCGCGACCGCCTGTTCATAGGCCGCGATGGCCTGCGCCAGTTGGCCGCGATGAAGAAAAATGCGTCCGCGATGTTTATGATCGTCCGACATGAATCGGCTCTTGTGAGGAGGCGAGAAGTTTGCTACGGTGCGCGCATTGATGGCTCACACAAACTGCCGACACTGCGGCCGTGAATATATCTACCATTGTTGCGATGGGCCGGTCTGCATGCCATGTCCGCATTGCGGGCACGATGAATCCGATCCGGAGCCCGCAACGATCAGCGAACAGCGATCTGTTTCTGATGATCTCTGACTCAGCGCTCGGAACTGTGAACTCAGCACGCTTAGAAGCTAGTCTCCTCCCTTGGGCGTGTCCCGTCGAAACTCAACTTGAATCTCATCCTCCTCGTCGAGTCCTAATCCATCCCGAAATGAACCATAGAGTTCGGTGATCTGTTCGACATCTACCGGATGTTTCCCGTCGGGAGAGGCTAGAAATGTTTCGCAGAGCCTCAGGCCGGTGTGGAAATGATGCGCAATGGTCTCTTCCGTGGCTTGCTGCCAGGTAATGTAAATACAGAACGCGTGAAAGGAGTGGGCCAAGGGATGACGCACTGCAATGGCAAGAAGTCCTTCATAGGCCCCCCGCGCCACAGATCCGGCCGTAGAGGAAAACGTGTGTTCCAGTTCCAGGGCAGTATCCCAGTCGGGACCAAGCTCACATTCGGCTCGGGGTAACGTGTCCTGCGCGGCAAGTGCGGCATCAAATTGCATGGTTAAAAAAAGAATGCGGAATAAAGGTTCTCTATGCGGACAGTTTCATGACTCGAAGACGCTTGCGCTTTTGTTCCGCATGCCACAGGTCATATTGAATCTGCTGGTTCATCCAACTCTCAGCAGTAGTGCTAAATGCAATTGAGAGGCGAACAGCCATTTCAGGACTGACTCCTGCCCGACCGTTCAATATGGCAGAAAGGGTCTTGCGGCTCACTCCCAACGCCTCAGCTGCCTGAGTCACAGTGACGCCTAGTGGGTCAAGACAGAGCGACTTGATGACTTCACCAGGATGTGGTGGATTGTGCATGCGCATGTTGTTTCCTCTCAGTGATAGTCCTCGTAGTCTACGGCATCCACATCGTTCCCTGTGAATCCGAAAGTTATCCGCCAGTTCCCACTGATCGAGATCGCCCACCGGCCCCGTTGGTTGCCTTTGAGTGGATGCAGATCTAGCCCTGGGAGCGCCATGTCGTGAGGAGCTATGGCGGTACCGAGGCGACCAAGGATCAGACGAAGACGGGCAGCGTGTTGGGCTTGAATGCCAGACTTAGAACCACTTTCAAAAAACTTCGCCAGTCCTTTGTGCCTGAATCCGCGGACCACAGAAATGACTGTAACCTAATAGGTTACAGATTGCAAGGTGCCCAGAGGTAGTGGAAGAACACCAAGCATCGGGGTGTAGCTGTTCGCTGCTTTTGGCCCAGAAGAAGCCAACTTCGTCACCCGTGAATAGACTCTGCGGTATATGTGTGGCACACAAATGTCTCGTTCTGCTCGCCATGGATAGAACAGGAGATCTTCTTTTTCATGTTTCACACGGATTGGAGAATAGAAGCGGTTTTGATATTCCTACTCAAGGGGAGTTTACTCTCCAATGGAGAAGGTGTCTAAGCATAGTGAAATGGCGTCAGGCCTGTCTTCGCCCGCGTTTACTTTCCGCCCTGCCACTCTGTAGACTGCCTTCATTATTACGATGAGCACCGAAAAGCCATGTCTTGCCACAGCTGCTAAGCCGTTACCGACTGATCCCATCGATCAGGTCATCCGCTATCATGTTCAGACCAAACATCATTTCAACCGCTACGCTCGCGCGTTAGGGTATCTGGATTGGGCCAATCAGCCCGATCCGTTCCGGCGTTTTGAAGGAGCACCAATCGTATCGTTACCGCTGCTGACGCCGGAAGAAGAGCCGGTATCGCCTGCCTATGACTCCATCTATCAGCCTGGAGCAGTGACTTGCCGGCCTGTCGGCGTGCGTTCGCTTTCCAGATTTTTTGAGTTTGCTCTGGCGTTGTCGGCCTGGAAGAAGGCAGGAGAATCGCAGTGGGCGTTGAGAAGTAACCCCTCGTCCGGCAATCTTCACCCAACGGAAGGCTACCTGATTGTATCGCAGATCGAAAGTCTCAAACCCGGACTCTATCATTACGCACCGAAAGAACATGGTTTGGAACTGAGAGCTGAGTGTTCCATCGAGCAAGTGAGTCGGCTGCTGGCTCCGTTTCCTCCAGGAGCGTTTCTCTTCGGTCTCACCTCTGTTCACTGGCGGGAAGCCTGGAAGTATGGCGAACGAGCCTTTCGTTACTGCAATCACGATGTCGGCCATGCAATCGGCACGGCGCGGATTGCAGCAGCGACGCTGGGTTGGAAGATGGCATTACTCGATGGCCTCTCGCAACATCTCAGCGCAAAGTTATTGGGTACCGATCGGGCTGAAGATTTTCAAGGTGTCGAACCCGAATATCCGGACTGCCTGGCTGTGGTCTGGCCCGTCGAAGCAGTAAAGGGTAAGAGGTTAGGGGTAAGGGGTAGCCAGGAGGTAGAAGACGAGGAGGGAGGCGAGAAGGGCGGCGAGAAGGGCGGACAGAGAGAGATCCCACTGTTTCTTGACCCGGATGTAGTGAAGGAGCTGGCTGAATGCATCTGGTATGGGAAGGCCAATCGGTTGAGTGGCGAGCATGGCGTGCATTGGGAAATCATTGATGAGATAGCAGCAGCGAGCTGGAAAACGCAGGTTCAGGGATTGACTATCTCCTTGCAGGATTGTCTTCGTCAAACACCCCCTCACCCTCTACCCCTTACCCCTCACGAGTGTTCCGCTGGTCAAATCATTCGCCAACGTAGGAGTGCGGTGTCGTTCGATGGCAAGACATCGATCTCTGCCGCGACGTTCTTTCGCATGATGCAGTTGGTGATGCCTCGAGCGGAGCGGCAGCAACTGGAACGGCCAATGCCCTGGGACATCTGGCCCTACGAGCCGGCGATTCACCTGTTAATATTCGTGCATCGAGTGGATGGTCTCAAGCCGGGGCTCTATTTCCTGGTGCGCGATTCTAAGAAGTTACCGATCATTCAACAATCCATGAATCCTGAGCTGACCTGGACTCCGGCGCCGGGTTGTCCTGAGGATCTATCGTTCTATTGGCTGCTTGAAGGCAATGCGAAGAAACTGGCTGTGCAAGTGAGTTGCCATCAAGACATTGCCGGCGACAGCGCATTCTCGTTCGGCATGCTGGCCGAGTTTGAAGGCCGCTTGCGGGAAGGAGGTGCCTGGTGGTATCCACGCCTGTTTTGGGAGTCTGGTCTCGTGGGCCAAGTCCTGTATCTGGAAGCGGAGGCAGCGGCTGTGCGCGCGACCGGGATCGGATGCTTCTTTGACGACCCGGTGCATGAGATCGTCGCGATGAAAGGACTGAACTTCCAATCGCTCTATCATTTTACGATCGGTGGACCGGTGGAGGATCAAAGATTGATGACGCTGCCTCCGTACGGTCATCTGGCGGGAAAGAAGTGATGGGTAAGGGATGAGAGATTGAATGTGAGTGGGAAGAGGAGAGATGTATAAGATCAAAAAGAAGATGGAGAAACCGAAGCCGCCGGTTCTCTATAACATCGTTGAGGACTATTCCGAGTTCGAGGCACCGGGGAATGTGACGGCCTGCGCCATGACGGTCAAGGAAGATCTGGCTGCACATGCCAAAGTCTTATCGGAAAGCTATGGGGTGCCTCTGGAGCAGATGGCAAGGTTGCTGACTGAAGGTGGAGTGTATGTGTATCCCCAGGTCGGCGGGATTCTGACGCGAGGGTTATTTGCTTGCCGGATCGATCCAACGGGAGCGGTTCCTAAGCAGACGTGGACGTTGGATCTCATGCAGTTTGCCGAGGCGGAGCAGTTGTCTCAAGCGCGAGGGATTCCGCTCGAAGAAGTTGCTGCCATGGTATTTCACCGGACACTGCCCGTGGAACTGGCGACGAAGCTTGAGCAGAAGAATCTCGGTATCGATTACCGCACACTGGACCGCGCCGTGGCAAAGGGCGGAGATATTAAATACATCGACTTCCGCAAGGATTGGTCCCCGCATTTCAAACGACTCTGCATCATGCCGGATGGACGATTAATCGAGACCGGAGGGCTGGAGGAATTTGCGCAGCTTCATGGCATTACGCCGTCGCAAGCTAAGACGCTGGTCGAGCAGGGGGGCACATTGGAAGTGAACGGCGAGGTCTTGGCGTGTCAGATTGTGAATGGCCGGCCTGCAGTGGCGAGATTCAGCGTGAACAACTCCAGGAAGGCGAAGGAGTTGGCGCAGACCAAGCGCCTCCACATCATAGAGGCGCTCAGCGAAGTCGGTTTTAGCGACCCGGCCATGATGCGCGGGCTCGCGCAAAAGGATGCCGATGCTGGACCTTGATAGGCAGTAATCTGTTAGAGGAGAGTTTTGGAACCGTCCTCTTCAATAACCATGTAGCGGGTTGGTTCGGAGAAAACCGTGGAGCGGTGTTGTTCAGAAAAATATGCGCCGAGACCGGCACCTATCGTATCGCACACGACATCTGTCATCGAAGGGATGCGATTGTGGCAGAAGATTTGGAAGAATTCGAGTGATAGAGACACACCAGCGCCAATTAGAAAAACCGTCGCAATAGAACGAAAGGAGGAAGCGTCCTCGTTCATCCAATAATGAAGAAGATATCCGAAGATCATGAACCAGCCGATATTGCCGATGATGTCCATGAAAACATTCGTCGTGAACGAGAAGTCGTGGAATGGTATCCAACCAATCGAGTCCCAGTGTGGGTGTCCGACGAAATTAGTCAGGGGGAAAAGCGGAATAAGGAAGAGCAGGACTAGCCAAAACCAAAGCAATCCCGTCCTTCGTTTCAAAGCTGAGGGAATGGCGATAATGCGAAATGAACTACGTTCCATAACGAAATAGTTACAGAAATTAGAGGATAACGTCAACTGGTCATAAGGGGTAAGATTATTCCGGTCCGATATTCGTCATGCACGACTCGGCTGTGATGAAAAGGAGCAAGTGCAGTTTGGAGCGCTTTCTTGTTGTACTGACTCGTTTCTTTGCTGCTGGTTACCCCACCGAAGCGGCTACTTCCGAATGTTCATCCACGTCGGATTAGGAAGGAAGTGGTGCCGGCACATGGACGATTGTCGCAAGTGGCAACAATGCCGGCGCGATGCGGAGTTAGAGGGAAGGGTTGCGGCATACCATGGACAGTATGATGGCAGCGAGCTATTTGGCGAGTTCTTCGTTGACGGCTTGGACGAGTTTGTCGATATCGAAGGGTTTCTCGAAGACGCGCCGGGCGCCAAAAAGTTTCGCGACGTCGAGAAAATTACGGTCGCCTTGCGCGCCGGTCATGGCGATGACCTTCGCATCGAGATATTCCCGTGTCAGCTGTAACGTGGCTTCAAGGCCGTCGGTTCCCGGCATCAGAATATCCATGAGAACCAAGTCCACTTTGTTCTGTTGATAGAGAGCTAAGCCTTCTCGACCATCAAAGGCTTCGAGCACACGGTGATTGGCTCTTTCGAGAACTTCTTTCAGGAGGTTTCGGATCGATTCTTCGTCGTCGATAATAAGAATTGTCGCCATAGCGTGAAATAGACTCCTAGTTTTCCGATCTTACCTATGTTGAGTTCTCCTGTCTAGGGAGAAGTGGATAGACGGCTTGGCTGACTCGGGTGACTGTGAAGATGGCTTGGCAAAGGAGACCGACCTATCGCGCGTGTGAAGTGGAACGTGACCGGAACTCACCATGTCTCGTGTGGATCATAAGTCTTGATCTCTAGTCGTCAGCCCCGACATCCCTTGAAGTGCATCCCACCAGTAGAGAATGCTGGAGGAGGGAGTTGACTGACCCTGTCGCTTTTGATACAAGCAGAAAATAGGTAGATTCGTTGTGTGACAGACTGTAGCGCACCTTCTTCCGGAGTGGGTCTTGTACAATACAGATTCCTGGTCTTGGACTCGACGGTCCTTCCTGCAGACGTCTGTTGTCGGGCTTCTGTTGCTCGGTGGCAGGCTGCTGTGTCCCTCGATTGCGGAAGCAAACGCGAACGAGCTTCCTGACGCCGAACTCACCTTTTTCAACGTACATACGAACGAACGGCTGAAAGTTCGCTTCCGTGACCAGGCAGGGAGGTATGACCTGACTGCACTGGATGACGTGAATCACATTCTGCGTTGTCATCACACAGGAGAAGTCGCTGCCATCGATGTGCAGTTGTTGGAGCATGTCAATCTTGTGCATAAAACGGCACGTGGCGCAGGTGAGATCCATGTCATTTCCGGCTATCGCTCGCCCGAGTACAATGCGCAGCTTGTCAAACGGAGTCGACGAGTCGCACAGCACAGCCTGCATGTCCAGGGGCAGGCCCTCGACTTTTATGTTCCCGGCGTCAAGCTTCGCGATATTCGCCATGCCGCATTGACGTTGCGGTACGGTGGAGTTGGGTTTTACCCGCGCGGGAAATTCATTCATCTCGATAGCGGCCCTTTCCGAACCTGGTAGTTCTCTTCCTCTAAAACTGCAAAAAACGATTGTGCCACGTTGTCCTTCGATAGCCTGCACCTGTGCCTGCGACGAGCTCAGTCGAGTGGTGCAACAGGGCACACCTAAGCAGGATGCTCAAAAAGACTGTCAGCAAGGCCGCAGCGAGTGAAGGCCCGAAGGCGTACCCTCAGGGGTACGTTGAGGGTCTGAACGATGCGAGAACGCCGCTGGCGGGCTTTTTCAGCATCCTGCGAAATCAGATTCGTTTCAGGAACATCACTGAGAGAGGCGGGAGTGTAACCTCGAGTGAATGGGGCATCCCGTGAGAGGGGGCGACGCTAGATTGAAGCCCCCCGGAATTGCCCACGTTGCTCCCTCCATAGATCGAAGCGTCGCTGTTCAATAGTTCGCGATAATAGCCTTCGTCTGGCACGCCGACTCGATAGTTGTCGCGAGGAACGGGGGTGAAATTGCACACGCATAGTATCTGTTGGTCCTGCTTCTTGGCTTTTCGAAGGAAGACAATCACGGAATTGGCCGCATCGCTAAAGTCGATCCACTGAAAGCCCGTCCACTCGTGATCGAGTTCGTGCAGCGCCGGCTCCTGGTGGTAGAGGCGGTTCAGGTCTCGCACAAGTCGTTGGAGGCCCGCGTGACGATCGAATTTGCAGAGATGCCATTGCAGGCTCTCGTCGTGGCTCCACTCATTCCACTGTCCGAACTCTCCACCCATGAACAGCATTTTCTTGCCGGGATGTCCATACATGAAGCCGTAGAGGGCACGGAGGTTGGCAAAGCGTTGCCACTCGTCGCCTGGCATTTTGTCGAGCAGAGACTGCTTTCCGTGCACTACTTCATCGTGCGACAGTACCAGGACGAAGTTTTCGTTGAATGCGTACAGGAGTCCAAACGTGATCAGGTTCTGATGAAAGCGGCGGTAGACGGGATCATGTTTGAAATAGTTCAGCATGTCGTGCATCCAGCCCATGTTCCACTTGAAGGTGAAGCCCAGTCCTCCGGCATAGGTGGGGCGTGAGACTCCCGGCCAGGAGGTGGATTCCTCGGCGATGGTCATGGCTCCGGGGAAGTCCCGATGGATGAGGACATTCAAGTCTTTCAGCAGCGTGACGGCCCCGATGTTTTCATGGCCACCGAACTGATTGGGAATCCATTCTCCTTCTTTTCTGCCATAGTCGAGATAGAGCATCGAGGCGACGGCATCCACCCGCAAGCCGTCGATATGGTAGCGATCCAACCAATAGAGCCCACTGTTGAGAAGGAAGTTTCGGACTTCGACGCGATCATAATTGAAGATACGGCTGTGCCAATCGGGATGGTAGCCTAGTCGTGGGTCGGCATGATCGTAGAGATGGGTGCCGTCAAATTGGGCAAGCCCATGCGGATCGTCTGGAAAGTGAGCAGGAGTCCAGTCCATCAGCACACCGATCCCGGCTTGATGAGCCGTATCAACGAAGGTCATGAATTCTTCGGGATTTCCGTGTCGACTGGTGGCGGCGAAATAGCCGGTCGTCTGATAGCCCCAGGATCCATCGAAGGGATGTTCAGTAACCGGCAACAGTTCAATATGGGTATAGCCCATACTTTTCACGTAGGGGATGAGCTTTTTGGCAAGCTCCGAATAGGTCAACCAGCGATTGTCTTCCTCGGGGATACGCATCCAGGAGCCAAGGTGGACCTCGTAAATTGAGAGGGTCGTGGAGAGAGGATTCTCCCGTGTCCGCGCTGCCATCCAAGGCTGGTCATTCCAACAATAGGAAGAAAGGTCACGCACGATCGAGGCTGTTTTGGGGCGCAGTTCCGATGCAAAGGCATAGGGGTCGGCTTTCAGGAGGGGCGCGTCATGATGGCGTGACCGGATTTCATATTTGTAGAGCGCGCCATCTGTGAGTTCGGGAATGAAGAGTTCCCAGAGGCCGGTGGCTCCGCGGTTCGTCATGGGATGACGCCGGCCATCCCAATCGTTAAAGTCTCCCACGACACTCACTCTCGCGGCATTCGGCGCCCAGACGACAAAATGGACGCCTGCGACACCCTGCATTATTCGGAGATGAGCACCCATCGTGTCATAGGCCTTGAAAAATGTTCCTTCGGCGAAGAGGTGTAACTCAAAGTCTGTAAGAAGAGGAGGGAAGGCATAGGGATCATGACGCTCCGAGACCTCTCCCGCACTGTTGGTTAGACGGAGACGATAAGGGTTGATTCCGAGCGGCCCCGGTATAGTGACTTCGAACAGACCAGCGTCATGCAGACGTGTCATCGGAATGGGTTGCGATCCTCGTTCACCGAGGAGTAGGGCCACATGGGTGGCGTCCGGCAAGAAACACCGAATCGTCACGATAGTGGAGTTGCCTCGTTCCGTCGGATGCGCACCAAGTATGGCGAGAGGGTCCCAGTGGTGACCTTGGATGAGTTGTTCAAGTTGATCGGGCTGCAAGTCTGACATATGAGAATATCCCTCAACACATAGGTTGTATCGTATGGGGGGTGCGTGGGGAATGAAAGAGGAAAATTTCTTGAAATGTGACCTCAGAATGTCTTGTCACAAGTGGAGGTCAACAGATGAGTATGGGAAGATATGCCGATAGAGTCATTGCCTGCCCTCCCATTGCTTGTATGGTGCCACCCCTACGAATCAGTTTTGCCTGTCACTTCTTGAGCGCGGTCACGCTCGCCCCTGCTTGAGCCTTATCGACGATCGCTTTGGCTGTTTCCAACGCATGGATGGTTCCTCCGAGTCCCGTCATGTGAGTGCTGTAATTCTTGATGACCGTTCCAGGCCCAGCATAGTTAAAACCTTCGTACCCCACAACCACCTCAAGGAAGATAGCGCCACACCGGAGTTCCGACTGTTTATATTCCTGAATGATCTGGGAAGATCCCGGAGACTGGAATTCAACATTGCCGGGTCTCAGCCTTGGGCAACCGAAAAAACTCGTTGCGGGGCTGGGTGTACGCAATGTTCCATTGCTGTCGTAGCGCCATCGGTATGTACCGGGGGAATCCGATACCAGCTCGGTTGGCGTTCCATATTTCCGTACGAGCGTTTTTGCGAATGCCTCAACAGTTAGCTTCTTGCTGGTCGGGATATACTCAGTCTGATTGAGCAGCACGATTCTTTCCTGGCCGGGAACGGGTCCAAAGAATACGGTCAGTAAGCCACCCGAACTCTCGGATGCGGGATACTTGACGTCGTTCATAGCACCGGATATCCGGGCCACATAGTTCGTGTGCGGCACAGGTTGCGGGGCCTGCCCGGACACACTCAGTGTCAGTGTGTTCGAGACTTCGGCATAACTGTCGAATGGCCTACTCGGAGATTTGGTTGATGAGCCGAAGCCATGGGCCTTGAACATCTCGCGAGCCTGATCAGGCGCCATGCCGATGCGCAATCCGAGCACGTCCGGGCCCGATCCACCGCGTCCGGCGGATTTCACTCCGATCTTACTCGTCATGGTATTGCCTACGGGAACATCGCCAGGGTTCAACCTGCTATCGAGTGGACGACTTGCGATGGGCGAGGCAGGCTTCTGGTTATTCGCCTTTCCGTTGACGGAGGCTCCCTGAACCGTTCCTGGTGCGGACAACTTCGATAAGCCCGATGGGGTGGATGCCGGATGGTTTGCGCGTCGAAGAGCTGCTTGGGCAGGTTTGACGTCGCTATGCTGATCCAGGGAACTGAGAGGTTGAGGTGGTTGATGGATACGAATCCCCGACAGTGTGATTCCGCGTTTTATTGCGATCTGATCCGGTACCGCATGACCGTGGGAATCTATCTTCATAATCCCGATTTCCCCTCGCAGTGAGAAGATCGCGTCCTGGGAAGATTGTCCAGTTTGAGAAAACGTAATTGTTCCCCGAGTTTCGTCTCCCGGCTCTAAGGGAATGGGATTACCTGAGGTACCGAGCCCTTTGCTGTCGCCCATAGTCCATTTTTTCCCGCTGCTGTCGGTCATTGCCGTGGACCCGAGCCACACGACGAACAACCGTTGCTCAGTCCGATTCATGAACGACAGACCGACATCGGCTTTGGCTCCATGGCTGAGTATCTGTATCTCCGTCAGTCTCACACACAACTCAGGTGTTCCGGTAGAGGAGATTCCTGAAGAGGGGCAAGCGATCACTGGTTGACTGAACTGCGCCGGCTTGGCGACACTCTGATCTTTCAGCTCCTTTGTGCATGACACGAACCCCACTCCGAGCGCCAGTACGATACAGGTGTGTAGCAACCGACGTGTGTTCAGAGCCGGGCGTCTTTGCAGAAGCCCGTTAGAGTGTTTATTCATGTGACGCCTTCTCCTCTCTGCAGATGAAAGGTTTCGCTCCTGTGGTTCACCACCTGGACACGCAATACCTCAAACCATGAGGGGCGTTACTGGTGGAGACGTGGGAGTCAGCCACGCAGGAAGGAATCAAAGCAGCGAGGAAATAAGAATATCGGCATGGCTTAGAACGTCTTGAGGTGGATGCTACGCACCATCGCGAATGTCGTCAAGTTATACTTCACTCAACACCAGAAGGCTGTATGTGGGGGAGATATCGGATCGCGCGGTTCTGGGGGGGAGAAGGCGCCAGACGGTATGGTCGGCGGCGAGGCATCGTGGTACTGTCGGCCCACCCGTGAGCGAGATCAATTTTCTATATCGGAAGGCGCGGCCTCTCCTGAAGTCGAGAGGTAATCGAATGGCAGGTAGGGCATCGGCACATTGAGGGTGCGGACCACCGGTTTACCACATGTATTACAGGTATAGCGTTCCCTTGAACGTTTGAGGTCGATCCCTTTCAATGTAAGGTACCGCCCTTTCAACGTGAGGTTTCGATGCTCACATGGTGCGCGATCCAACGGCTGGCTGAACCTAAAACGTATCCTCATCGATGTCCACTCATCCTCATCTTGTAGCAAATCCCACGGTTCTCTTCAACTGCCGGCACTCTTGACCGATGCACACGGTGGAATGTTACCGGTTGGACACTCGGCATCGGCATGATTTACCATGCGACAATCGTGGGCCTGAGTGCCTTCACCAGGAATCTGTAGACGTATTGATCCAGCGGCTGCCAGGTTCACACAACTAGTTGCTCAAAACAGACTCTTGTGATATGACTGCCGGCGATTTTTCCAATTTGGATGAAACTTTGGCCTAAATTCATTATCAACCTAGGGAGGTTTTTATGAAAATTGCCATTGTGATGGGTATCTATGACGCCACTCGCTTTGCCTTCCTACCGTGGGCACGGGGCCTTTTTCTGCGCAAGTCGATGCCGTTCAATCGGATACGTTCAGGGTGTCGGTTCTGGAGACTTCTATGTATTGCAGTTGGGGATGGACATAACGGAGCAGTTTGGCTATCATTCACCCCCGGTGATTCTCTGAGTACGTCAGACCATAGGCTCTGCGTAGAGTGAGGCACCTGGAATTCAATTCACCATCAAGCAAGGAGGTTATCATGGAAATCGCTCTTATCCCAGGTCTCTTCGTCGCCATCTTCGCGGTGGGTGCGGCTGCAATTTTGTGGACTCCATACGACAGGTAATGTCCACACTCTGAACCGTGCCCCCCCACCTGCTTCCGTGAGCGTCATTGAGATTTTGGATGGTGTGGAGTTCGAGGTAATAGGGGGGGCGTAGGGGTTTCCATCGCGTTGCCGCCGATTTCACTGACCACTTAGCCAGTGAAGTTGGTAGCCTGCGATCGCTCTACAGGAACTAACAGAAAGTCACCGGACTTATCTATCACCACCGGTCCGGACTACAGCCCTTCGCAGAATCGCTTACACCAATGCAAGGGTTCACGAGGGTAATCATCTCGCAGCAATTCGTGCGTCCCTAAACATATTCTATAAATCCCCAAAGAAGAGGGATGAGAGGACTACGCCGTGGCCGCTTGAGGCATTGCAGAGATGCGATGGGTCGTGGCGTTACATTGTGGGGCGGGCATTCTGACATCAAAGGAGGAGAAGAAGGCAAAGGGTAGAAGAGGAATTGCCGCAGCCCCCTGCAAGTAGGGATCAATGATCACTGCAACCAACGAGTATCTATGGGAACCGCAGAGAAATAGTGGGCCTAGGGAGAAGGGGATACTATCACGCCACTGATTCCAGGAGCAGTTGTTGGGTAGAAGCTCTCCAGAGTGATGATAAGGATTTCTTCCCCCTTGCTCCCAAAGGCAATCAACTCGTCTTCGTCAGGTGTTCTGTCAAATCGATGGTCCCACTTCAAGCCATCCGAATCAATATACGTGTTGACTGCGCCGAAGAAATCTTTCACTCCTTCCCCTTTCCGCCTGCCCACCATCTTCCATGTTTTATGGATAACCGCGTGTCCCTTCTCGCCCTCCTTCAGAGTGACCAGGACAAATGAACCGGCAATGGTGATCATAAAATTTCGTGGGTTTATCTGAACCGCAACAGTCTGACGATAGCCGGAACTATAGTCCGCTATGGCAACGGCTTTCTGAGTCGTACCCGTAACGGTGCCGATAGTGGTCTTGAGGAATCCAGGGGAATGAATTTTCCCGAAATGAGGGTGTTCGATTTTTAGTAGTTCCGATGCACTCGAAATGTGGGCGATCTCCATACTCCACATTTTACCGCAATAGCCCTCTCATCTCACGGGAAAGTTAAGGGTAGGGGTAGACTGACCTATCCATTCTCATGGTCAATGGCCTTCATCACGTTCAGCGTCCAGACACGACCGCTGGTGGAAGAATACAGGCTCATCATTGACTGAATCCTCCGATAAGTCTGTCACGGAGTTCTTACAGCTTAGAGATGACTAGTGAACTCGTCGTCCGGCAGGTTAATCGGGTCTACAAGGTGAAAAAACTCAACATTGAAGCCGGTTGCATGCTGAATTCCTCGAACTCCTCAAGGCGTCGGACTGGAATGCAGTCGCGCAAGTTTATTAGATAAGGCCTCAGTGGTAGGCGAGTTACGGAGTGAGTCTGGTGCCTGGGACGCAGAGATCACGCTATTCGGGAAGACAGTCATCATGATGCCGATGAACTGGGGAATTTGGCGTTTGACGTGGGATCGTCCCCGGCATAGCTGACCGTATGTGCTTCTCCGATGCCACCAACGTGACGCCTCAGGCCACGGCCTTCAGTGCAATCTGATAGGTCGAGAACCCATGCTGGCGAAGTAGGACCCGTCCATCACGCGACATCCGATCCACGGCAGAAAAGACCTCTCCCCAATTGAAATTGGGAAGGGACGTGACGACATCATCGAGGTAGCATGGGCCGCCGTTTTGAAGCTTTTCAACAATTGCTTTTTCAATAGGAACCATGGTGTCGGACCTCCGGGTGAAGTGAGGTGCGTAGGATGGATTGGACCGTATGGTGACAGGAACGCGCAATCTGAGAACTAGGAAATACCCTAGGCCGCTGCTCTAGAACCTAATGGTTATGTTTCCTGCTTGACTCCTGTAAGAAATGCGCTCAAAGTTGGACCCCCTGCGAGCAGACAGTGCAAGAGATGCCGAACATGATGATTCTTGCCACCGCCATATTTTTGTATGTGCTGATGTCGTTGGCCGTATACTTCTATGTGTTCGGCATCATCAACACAAGCTACCTAAGAGTTTTCCAGTTTGCATTGTATATCCTGTTATTCTGCTTTGCGCTGACTGTTGGGATCGGCGTTGAATACGTCCTGCGATATCTGCGGCCGACAGGCACCACTCTCGCTGCCATTGAGTAACCTTCTGCCCGAACCTTAGCAATCGCCTCGACTGGTCCAGTCAAAAGACAGCCGTTCTAGAATATTTTTCTTGGCGTTCTATTTCCGGTAAAGCGTTTGACAGACTTCGGCACCCACCCCGTGATTGTGGCCTCGCGATGATCGATCAAACACACACCCGAAGTCCATTTAGGAACAGCCGATGTCACATTTTCATGACTATGACCATGGATACTATCGGCACCTGTTCCTGAACCGCATTGAGGGATCGTAGACGGCATGGATTCACTGCAATCTGAAGGGGGAAACGTAACTCCATGCAACCAACCGAAGTATTACACTCGAATGGTACAGAACCTCTCTCAGCTAACTCAGTGGATTGATGGCGACTGAGACAGACTGACAAGTAGAAGCTGCATGGAGCGAGGTAGAAACCTTTTCCGAAGGGGAGGCTTCCATCAATGGCTGTATCTGTGGGGGTGAAAGAATGAACAGAGCCTTCTGCGCCTGACGTTAACCCTTATAGAGCTTTCCGGCAGCGACACGCATGATCGCGATCTCGCGCACCTCCTCCCCTCTCCGTACTCCCAGTTTCACCTCTGTACCTGCTTCACCCCGCATCATCTGAACCACCTGTTCATATGTCTTCCCAAACACGGGTGCACCGTTCACTGTCACCACTTCATCACTATGCTTGATGCCGGCTTGCCGTGCTGGACCCTCTGGATGCACATGGGCCACATAGAGCGAAGCCGTATCGCCCACATGTTCCGCCCCAACATGCATCGCTACACCAATCGCCCCCTTCGATAGATTAGTCTGACCTCCTGACATAGTTTGTTTTTCATGAGCCTGGATGTCCTTCCCTATAGACTGACACCCAAACACCGTTAGCAGGATTAATAGTGCGGTCGTTGTGAGACTGATCTTGGTAGTTGACATGGGAGAATACCTCTTGAAAATTTATGCAATATATTGTGACACGTAGAAAGAACGAACACATCTAGGGATATCCCTAATCCGAATACACCAAGGCTTATGATCAGGGAAGAAAACATTCTCTAAGTATAGGGTTCTTACTAGTCCGGAAACTCTCCGGTTCAAGAGTATGGTCAGATTAGGCATTTCATCTTTTTTGCAGGTGGCACATGCTCAGTATCATGACCGTGCGAATCCTTTTATCTATCGCCCTCGTTTCAATCTTTGGCATCGCATCCGTGGACGCTGTAATACTTGATCAGACTGTTTCCGGATTGATCACCGGGGTTACCGGCACTCCGTTCATTGGAAGGGGCGATGGCGTGAAGCAAGATGTGTCGTTAGGAAAGAGAGTGGCTGTGGCCGAGGAATTGCGCACAGGCCAAAACGATCTCGTGGAAATCCTGTGGGCTCGGCGCGCCATGATTCTGGTCCGCCCGCAGTCGACTGTCATGATTCACGAATCGAACGCAGGGCAGACGGAAGTTTCTCTTCGAGCGGGGAGTGTGCGTGTGGCAATGGCGTATGATGGAAATCCGACCGACATGGTGATTGTGCAGACTCCGTCATCCCGCATATACACACGCGGAGGAATTTTTGAAGTAGATGTCCTTCCGTCGCCGCCATCTCTCTTGGCCCGCGTCGCATCGGCATTTTCAAGAACCGATGCCGCTATCGACCAGACTCCATTCGAAACGGTCCGAGTACTTGAAGGAGAATCGGGAATTGAACCCTTAACATCTTCAGGGCAATCGCACATGCTGCAGGCAGGTGTCCAAGCTCGCATTGCTGCAGGAATAATCGAACAGACAGTTGAGTTTTCTCAGAACTCCCTCAAAGGTGTAGGTTTGGCGGACACGGACCGTCGGCAGGGGACACCGGCTACGCTCACGCAGCGTCTCGTCAACGTTCATATTAATCATGCGGTAGAGGTGTCGCGCCAGCTAAGCACACCGGATCCGAAGGTTGATCAAACCGCAACGGCCACCGGTTCAGATCTCAAAACCACGATCGTCTCCACCAGTGTGGGTTTTCCCTCTAATTCGTCCCCACAATCAGGAAGGACCAGCGGGCCAGCCCCACCAGTTCGTCCTGCGCCGTCTCCTGGCGTGACACAACCGGTCCCGACTCTGCCACCCGTTCACGCACCGCCGATTGCTACGCCAAGTCAGCCAAGAGGACACAATAATCGACATGTACACAGAGATGCGTTCGACGACGATGACCAAGGCGACAAGCAGAAACACAAGGGAAATGATCGTAATCAGGATTATAGGGGTTCTGTGGCAGCGGCGATTTCGACATTGTCAGCCGTTGAAGTGCCGATAATGAAGATGAAGATGACAGATCTTAGCGAGTCGAGGAGACACAATAATCGAGATGTGCTCAAGGATGTGTTCGATGACGATAATAAGGGCGGCAGCAAGCTTAAACAGAAGGGAAATGAACCTGTTCAAGAGTATAGGGACTCCGTGACCTCGCCGCTTCCGACCTTCTCGTCCATTGAGGAATCGAGTATAACGCTGGCTCCCACCCATTCGAGGGGAATTACGAACCGAGATTTTCTTAAAGATGCCTTCACTGACAATGGTAGGGAAGGCAAGCAGAAACACGGAAGAAATGATCGGGACCAGGATTTCAACCCGTCCGTCGTCACATCGCCGCTTCCGGTCCTGCCCTCTCTTGAGATCCCAACGACGCTTATTGGGATTGATCACAGCCAAGCAGGCGGAAATAATAGCCGTAACTTACTTAAAGAAGCGTTTGAGGACGGGGATAGAGGCGGAGGGAAGCACCACGGAAAGGACAGAGATCGGAATGATTAACCGCTGTGATCAGCGACGTTGATCACAGTAATTACGGCCTAGATTGAGAACGTTCCCACAAATCCGCATCTGACCTGGCACAGTGATTGACGCGAGTTCTTGTTCATTCAGCCGTTGCATGATTGTCTCTCTCGAACGTGTTACGGTTTATGCTCTGCGCATCTCCGAAACATGTTCAGCATGTTCAGATTGATGTGCTTCAGGAATGGCGGGTCTCAGAAAAGCAAAGACGCATCGCTTCCCAAGCACAAGATTGTATCGTGTCTTTTTCTTCGCTTATTCGCGACCTGCCCAAAACTTCGCCTTCTCCATGCCAACCCGCACGCGCTCGACGATCATGTTGCGTTCGAACTCCGCGAAGAGTGCAAACATCTGCGCGACTCGCTTGCGCCCTGGGGCTAAGGCGGTGGTGTTGAGGCTTTGCTTATGGAGATAGAGGCCGATACGCTCACTGTGCAGGCCGTTGAGGAAGATCACGAGCTCTTCAAGGCTGTGCCCAAGACAATCTACGGACCATGCGGCGACCATGTCACACTTCTGCCCCTCTATCGCATGACATAATCGATCAAAGCCTGTGGGATAATCATTCGTGGCATGAATTCTGTTATTCATACATCGCTCGACAATGTCCCATCCTTGTTTAGCGGCCACAGACTCAAGCTCGCGTAGCTGATTCTCTACGGACGTTCCATCCATACTGATATCCGTGTATAACGCGACTCGCTTGTGTTCTTTCACGGTAGGATTCCAATGTCCGCAGATGCGTAATAGATTTTTGAGGCGTCTTCACTCCCAAATGATGTAGGGATATTTCATGGTTCGATTATCGTGCAGCTGAATCGGCGATAGGACATTCTTGAATTTACTGTGCGTCGCGTTGAATGGTCGAAGCATAACCGTCGTCGGAGACGAATGCTTTCACCTGGTCCCCGACCGCCACTTGATCCATTTTCGTTTGGTCGTCCACACGGACCCGCCTGGTTTCCCCAGCGTCATCTCTGATCGAAACATGTCGGGCGCCAATGTCGTTTACTCTGCCGCTGACCGACTCCTGCGTAAGCCGCTCGGCCATCGTGGGCGAAGCTGCACGTTTCTCCGATGCATTTTGGGCACAACCTACCATAGTAAAATTCAATCCAATTGCCGCAAGCATAATTACCAGCGTGTTCGTTACCACCATAGGGCACCTTCCTTTCTGATTAGACCCTACGCGTAACGCGATAACCCCGATCCTAGGAAGTTCCCTAGCAAACGATCCAACATTGAGAGATTCTATCAATTGATCCGAATTCTCGATCCTGGAGGGGTAATTAAGCTGGATCTATTTAACGAATGGGTCTCTGCACGTGGGCTTCAGTGGGGCATCCGAGCTTCGCGGTTTCTATACAAAGGGTGGAGGCTACATGGCTCTAGTGATCTAAATTCATATCGCACAGCATCCAGCAACCGCGGCATACTAAAAGGCTTCTGAAAGGTCTGCCTTGCCCCGAAAAATTTCGCGGCATCTAAGACATGTGCTTCGCCGCCCATACCTGAGATCGCGATCACTTTCGCATGGAGAAATTGACGCGTCAGTTCCAGAATCATGTCCAAACCGTCCAGTTCAGGCATGGCAATGTCTGTAATAATCAAATCCGCCGGCCTGTGACGATACCGCCTTAAAACACTAAGGCGCGATGTTTATCAAGTTACGCACAGGCCGGCGCTGCTCCCTCGCGTCCTGATCAATTCGCTTCAGGGCATCCAATTGACTGGTCATGACTTCAATCTGATAGTTCTGTATGGCGATGGTCCGTTCCCGTTCATGAAGCCGTTTGTGCAACATTTGTATCGCTGCCTGGTCATGACTTGTGCCTACTCGAGTCGAGGCTGTAGAAGGTGGTGGTGGTGGTGGTGTGCTCCCGCAGCCGGACAAAACTATAAAACCCAATAAGCAGGCAGCCTGTGTGGTCCAACCAATGGTTTTCATGTTCTGCCTCCATCTACCTACCGTACGGTACATAAGTATGACCAAAAGGCTATCACCAGGACGGGAGAAGGGAAGACTCAGAGGGGTTAACTCTAAGGAGGTAACTGGAGGAAGATAGACGACGTATCTGGTCAACAACCGATCGGAAGGGGATGTGTCAGTATACGGTGTAGGGGCGTGGGGATATTACGATGCTATCCGAATTTAGGCTTTCTGCCCGTGACCAGCTGTGTGAGCGTGCTCTCCAGGAGATGCATGGAGGAGCTTTTTAAAACGAATTCATCCACTCCAAGTGCCCGAACTTGTTGCTCTGTCTCGGGGTCACTATCTGCTGTCAAAATGATCACCGGTTGTTTGAGATCGCCAGCACGTATCTTTTTCAAGACAGTGACTCCATCGAGTTCCGGCATTTTCAAGTCAAGCAGAATAACATCAGGGTTTTCTTGATGATAAAGCTCTAGGCCCCTCCACCCGTCTCCAGCAAGTAGGACGTCATATCCCCGATGGCGCAGATGAATATCCAACAGAACCCGCGCGTGCGCCTCATCGTCTATGACTAAAACCTTCGCAATGGTGTCCATTCACTTTTCATTTTATAGAATAGAGCCGGTTTTGAACCTAGGAAATGCCCTAATTCGCGGGACCATCTTGCTCTGTAAAATGAACAAATTGATGTCGTATTTAGCTATTAAATTAGGCTGTTGATTATCAATACATAAAGTAAAGCATGAGCAGATGAATGCAAAGCGAATGAGCTTATTTTACATTAAAGATTTCACCTTCTGGAATGGTTGAGCAATTCTGCTCTCACAGGTGTAACAAGAATCTTCTGTGCTCCACATTCGTCGCATATCATTCTCCTCGTCGGGAACGGAGGCGTCTCACCAGGTTTTGCGACCATCTTCTTCCAGCATTCTAAGCAGATCAATTTTTCTTGTGTTGCGTTTGCCATCCTTAGTCCCTCCTTGATGATTGAACATCGTCATTCATAGATAAATCGTCTCTCGAGGGTGTCAAGCCGATAGCGCTCACATACTGATTGCTGAATTTGGCCTCAAAAGCCAGCAAGCCTGTTTCTATTTTGCGTATCGTATTCAAGCATTCTTACTAGCGAATTTCCAAGTATGGTCCTTCGGCATAGTTGTCCAACCAAATTCAATGAGATGGGCCATCTAGGGTTTGATCGAGTGGCAAGAATGCGTGTCTCGCGAGAGATTTATGGCAGGATTCGTAAACAGTGAAGCGGCGCTATTCGCGAGTGGAGAGTCGATCATGACCGCTCGTTTCGAAGCGCTCGAGCAAGCTCATACGCGTTCAGCGCGGAGCCCAAGACGAGGCACGGAAGACGTACTGCAATGGACTATGGAGGAACGCATTAATGTGTTCCGTACTCGTAGTCCGCTGAATAACCCATGACGGAATCCCGAGGTAAAGAGGTAAAAGTGGAGACCTCCCTGATTCAGTAGGTATCGCTTCGATCTTGATCATATCCCCATGTAGCAGACTGATAGACAGGGGTGGTCTCTGCTTCGTGAGAGATACTGGGAATGTTCCGAGGTTCAAATTCTGTGCAGAGGCGTACGATATAAGCTCAAGTGCATAAGCACAGAATTGTTTCTTTAGCCGAGGAGGTCATCCATGGTATCCATCGTCAAATTCATCGGGGGCATTTCGTGTAGTTTGATACTCTGGGTGAGTCTGTCGCATGCGTTACAGCCAGAAGAGCGCCTCTGTGCTGACAGAAATAGTGGTCAATCGAATCTCGCGAAATGTGACACACCGCAGGCTCTCGACACCGTGAATGGGTATGTGCTGCGTGTTGAGTTTGATAATGTAGTTGTCCAACGATCCGATGGCAAGGAAGTGCGTTTGCATATTGACGAAAACACAGAAATGATTGGGTACGTGGGCCCTGGAGAGCATATTGAAGCAAAGGTGAACGACCAGAGTCACGCGCTATCAATTCGCTTGCTTGAATAAAACTCAACTTAGCCCGATTCGTCCCGGGAGCTTCACAAAGCCGTGTTCCCGTGTGTCCTGCCAACACACAAACATTTCACAGCAGGCAAGCACTTGGTCGACACGACGTCATAGTGATTTGAAAGGTTCACATGCAGCGTAGTGATGGTGGGTGGTGTCATGCTTCTTATATGGTCGCAATTGCCTCCCCTCCGGGCGGAAGGCAATGCGATGTTGATAGTCGAACCTCTCACGAAACCAACTGAGGAAAACATCTTTGGCGGGTACAACTCAGTCGATAATCGGCGGCAGGGTACCCAGTGGCATAACGAGCGGCTGTTCATCCTCGTGACGTGGGAGAACGCACTTCTGTAATTCTTGGACGTAGTAGGCAACTACCTTGTGTTCCTTTTCCGTCAATGTCCAATCGGCTTGCTGGGCGATGCCAAGGAGATGGTCGCAGATGTGCTTAAACTCAATAATTTCTTGTCGCATTTTCAACTCCGACGCTTTACTTTATTTGTAAGGTCAGAAAGAAAACACTGGTAAGACCCCGAGTCCCTTCTTCAGAGTCCGCTATCGGCAATATGCCCCATTTGTTTACTTGGCTCTGATTACTGCCAGACCATTGGTGCCCATAGATACATAGACAGCTCTCGGCGTGACGCTGGTATCCATCACGACCCGAAGCGCACCGGATATGCCTGGCCATACTTGAACAGCCAGGGTTGAGGGAGTAAATCTGAGCAGCCGCCCGTTACGATCCACGATCCACACCGTTCCATCCGGATCGGCGGCGATATCCATGAGCCCCGACGATGGAAGGTCCGGCACAGCGGTATAGGTTTGAATGCGATCAAAATTTCCGCCCGCCGCCCTGTCGTTATAACTGGCCAGCCCATGAGTCAAACTCGCGAACCATGCGGTGCCGTCGGAGGTCATGGTCACGCCGCGTTGATCTTCTCGATATCCGGCCGGCACATCCAGTGAATGAGCGCTATGGACACCCGGCTCAGCCGGCCCGTACGTGGTAAATGCCCAGAGGAACCGCCCCTTTACCCACGCTCGGGGATCCGGGTTCCATTGCTGCAATCCGACACCATAGGCCCCCCCACTGAGCAAGTCGCCCGTCGGCAACACGAACAGCCCGTACTGTTCACCCTGTTTCTGAACCGGGTTGGGGTTATCAGGGAAGTGATACTGGGTGATCACATGAATGTGATCACCGAAGATGTCATTGAAGACGTGTGCAACTCCATGATCAAAGCCGATAAAGAGATGCCCAGTGGCCACGCCTTGGTGCGCGAACGTCATGCGGCGTGCTGACCGTTCCTCCCAGCAGTTGAAACTGATGTCGCAGCGGAATAGATACCGACGAATCTGAATCGTGCTATCTGGATTGAGCGTCACCTTGTCGGCTTGGCCGAGCGCCCAGCGGGGGTCACTAAAATCCGCGTTGGGCTCGCAGCACGGCGGAGGTGCCGGTGGCGGAATCTCGCCCTCAAATCCACGGTACCCGACGAACACTTCATTGGCATGCCCACCCGCCATCGCCGTAATAGTTGAGACGGCTGGTTGTCCGTTGGGAGCTGTGAACGCCTGAATATGGAGCCCATCGGCCGCGCTAAATCGCTTAAATGTTGTCTGGCCCGGCTGGAGGACATAGAGGGCATCCGGTGTCGCAGCCCAGATGTTTTGATTATCGTCCGGGCTCGCGTCGATCACTCTACCAGTCAGCCCTTGATCGGAGCTATAGATCGTGAGGTCCATCACCGGCAGGGGCCTCGTAAAAGTCGCCGTGACTGTCTGCGAGCCATTGACGAGGACCATACACGTGCCGGTCCCTGTACAACCGTTTGTACCCCATCCCTCAAATGTCGACCCGTTCGTCGGCGTTGCGGTCAAGATTACAGTGGTGCCAATGGTGAAATTTGCCGTACAGCTGTTGGTGCATTGGGCAATGCCGCCGGGTGAACTATTCACCGTGCCGCTACCGGTTCCGATGTTGGTTACGGTGAGGGACGCCGTACTCGGAGGTGCCATGAAAGTGGCCGAGACGGTTTGTGGAGCATTCATCATGACTAGGCAGGAACCGATTCCGGTACAGGCACCGGACCAGCCGGTAAACGTCGAGCCGGCCGTGCCATCGGCAGTCAAGGTGACGGAACTGTCGCTCGCGAAATCGGCGCTGCAGGCGGTCCCGCAGCTAATACCGGCCGGTTCACTGGTAACAAGACCCTCGCCGCTTTTATTGACAGACAGCAGCAGAGGAGGAGATGGAGAGGGTGATTCCGGCGGCACGAGTGTGGGTGAATCGTCGGAGCCGGCACAAGCAAACAACAACAGAAACAAGACCCATATCGTCGAACGTCTCCGATACATCTGCTGCCCCTGCAGAAGTGAATGTACCCATGTCACTCTTTAGTAGAATGCTTTAGCAGGGCTAGGGGATCTCCCATACTGGGAGGAACCCTTGCTTTGCACGCCATCCTGTGGTGAGGCGCCGCGTTCGAAGGTAGAAGAGCGGGGAGTAGGCCAGGCATTGCGCGTGCCTCCTAGTGTGGGTGTGGTGGGGACCATTCAGTCCCGTTTTGGTGAATCTGTCTGCGTACGTTATGCGGCTGGGAGCAATGAGCAAGAAGGCGGGGATCGCTTCTTGCGCGTCACTCAACGGAAAGGGTAGTCTGTGATCCGCCAAAGTTCGGATAGTCTTCGCCAATTCATCGAGATACTTGAGGATCGCATGCAACGAGGTCTCACTGCAGGCTTGTCTCTCGTGGCGGCGATCGTGTTCTGCGGCTGCACGCTCGAACAAGAATTCTCACGAACACCTAGAACTGCGGTAGAACAACTGTTGTTGACTCGGTCGGTCGAGCTTGCGCTGCACAATTTATCGAGATTTCTCCCGGAACAGACAGCTCTGCATGTCGATGTGACAGGTCTTCAGACCGATCGTGCGCATATCAGTATGCTCGGGGACGAACGGGGAATTCTGCATGGGCCATCGCTCGATCTCCTCCTGATTCGGGATGCGGTCGCGACAAGTCTGGGGCGATTGGGTTATCGGATCGAACCGCGTGATGCTCAGCCGGTGTATCTCGCACGAATTGTCGTCGAGGCCTTCGGCACCACGCAAGGCCTTACGTTTTTTGGGATGCCACCGGTTCAAAGCGTGATCATCCCGTTTGCGCTTCCTGCACTGACGCTCTATAAAGCAGAAGGACAGAAGGGTTATACGAGGCTGCACATAGATTTCTTCGAATACCAAAGCGGAAAGTTCGTGGGGACCTCTCCAACTATTATTGGCCGGACCTATTACAATCAGTACACGGTGATGTTTTTCTGGACCTGGCAAACCACAGACTTACTTGCCCCGCCCTGAATTCCATCTCAAAAACACGTTACTTCGTCGGGCCTAAATCAGCCGAGTATGACGTGCCCTCCTTTGTCTCCGCCTGGACCCTCAGCATACGCCGTCCCTCCTCTTCGTACAGTGTGGCCACGATCCATCCCCGGTCGCTCTCTGACCTGAGCTTGCCGTCAGTGAGTGTAAATGTTCCCTCCCCATGCATGATGCCGATAGTCCGAACGCTCTTGAATTGATACGATCCGTCGTTGTGGATTGTCACCGTCACCCAATCGTCCTTGCGCAATCGGGGTGTCGCTTTCAAGATTCCGGCCCAGTTCCCTGCAACCTGGGTGAATGCCGACACGGAAACTGAAGTTGACGGAGGAGGCGGGGGCTGTTCGATTGGTGCGCATCCGAGAGATCCGGCACATATTCCCACCAACATCCCAAAGCAGGCGGCGCGAAGCCAGTCTTTCATCATGGTCTCCCTTTGTCATCCCTAAGTGTCGATAGCGGTTCTGTGATCGGCGCGAGCCCTTTCTACCGCACTCGTCCCTATGCTGTCTATCTCGCGCCAGTCGTTCCGCTATGCACAGGGATACGGTTCATCAGTTCTTAATCCTTCAGGGGTTGGCGGGCTCAGAGGAATGTCACTACCGCAGTGCCCGTGCTTCGAACCTGCACAGCATGATGCCGCTTGCGTCGTAGAATTCGAGGTGCTCTCCGCCGATGTGCCAGCGAGCTACCTGTGGCAATGTAGCGAGGAAATCCTTCTCGATGTCCATACCGGATGGGCACGCCATCATGGTGCCGGCAAGCTTGCCGAAGTGCAATTCCTTGCCGTTGACTTCGTAGCTACCCATCAAGCGGTTGCAGCCGCCGGATCCGGCGACGCGCAGTTGGTCCGAATGGAGAGTGAGACTCGGCTCACGCTGTTGGTCGGCGACGAAGATCGGTTTACCATTGAGGGCCGTGAGCTTCCAGTAGGTGTTCTGAAGATCAGAGGTGGCAAAACGTAGCCCGCACGTCTCGCCCGGCCATACACCGATGAAACGGGTCACGACCAACGTCGGCTGCCGTCCGGCGCCGTCCATTGGCGGCAGCATCTTCACGTGACCTTCGACGCTCACCATCAATTCCTCGCCTGGGTCTCGCCGCACTTTGAGGTAGCTTCGCTCAAGTGCGGCAGTATCATCTTCTTGCGCGACCGGCCACCGCTGGCGGGTCAAGCATTCGGTGAACGTTCCGGCATCGGCAAGATGCCGATACATCCCTCGCATCGTCAAGTGCGACTCTATTGCCTCAAACTGTCCCATTCGAGTGAGCGAGTAGTTGTGAGTGGACTCGATATCGCGACCGTCCAGATCCAGTTTTCGGAGTGTGTTTGGATCGATCACCCGAAACATCAGCGGCCGATCGTGTTTCCCATGCAACGTCAGTGTCCGGCGATCGCCCGTCAGATTCCACGATCCGATGTCGTATGCGGCAGGAGTGTCGCGTCCCGAGTACACCGTACTGAGGAAATATGACTGATCGGCAAACAGATTGAGCCGGTAGTGCATCCCGGGGCAATCCGCGCAAGGCAAATCCCCGCTGAAACTTGCCGGCAGCCGACCGAGCATGGACAAATCCGGCTCTGCGCCACCCGACCGCGCACTTCCGGTTTGCCGGAGGAGGAGCTCAACCTTCCGCCCGTCCCCCTGTGTCAGCACCGGGTATATCTGATCTGTCGTGAACAGGAGTCGACCGTCCACCGTGATCGTCGCCCGCACCGAGTAGCGGTGGCGCTGGTCGATCCGTTGCGAGTCAATATCGATCGCGAATACGATCGGCGGATTGCCGGGCCCGACCATCCGCACCGAACCGATCGATTCAGTCTTCACATCTGTTCGTGACACATCCTCGACGTGCGCATCGAACACGGCGTCTGGCGGCAGCGCGATCCGTTGCAGATAGGTTGCGGTTCCCTTGACCTGTTCAGCTTGCGATGCGTAAAGCGGGAACGCGATGAAGGCCAGGGACAACCAGCCGATGCGAAGATTCATCATGGCGCTCCTCCCAGGCGTGGATCGGCGGGTTCTGGAATAAAGAATGCGCTCATTGTGGTCATCGCTCGGCACGATCACGCGCGGCCGTCGTGTCGTGATAAAGAAGTTTGCTGCGGGGTGATTTCGATTGCCGGCGGAATCTGGCCGGCGGGAGGCCGAACTCTCGTTTGAAGGCGCGGTTAAAGGACGGCTCCGATTCATAGCCCACCTCAGCGGCGATCTGCGCAACACTGCTGCTGGTGGATTTGAGCATTTGCGCGCCGAGTTGAAGCCGCCAGCGTGTGAGGTAGGCCATAGGCGTCTTCGCGAGATAGCGTCGGAAACGCTCGGCCAGAACGGAACGAGAAATGCCGACCTCGTTTGCAAGTGAAGCGATCGTCCAAGGATGGGCCGGCATGCGATGCAACAGAGCCAAGGCTTTTCCAACTTCCGAGTCACGAACACCGGCCAGCCATCCGGTCTGCTCATGCGGGAGCTGTGCAATATAGCGTCGCAGAGTTTCCACGAACAAGACTTCGGACAGCTTGGCGAGCACCGCCTCACCACCGGGTCTGGACGCATCAGCCTTGTCTACCGAGTAGCGGATTGAATTTTCCAGCCATTGTCCCGATGCGTCATTGCGGATACTCACTTTGAGAACGGGCGGCAGCCCACCCAGAAAGATACGACTGAGCTGCGGATCGCAAGTCATATAGCCGCAGATGAACTTGGTAATTTCTCCGCCTCCACCCATCCGTGAAAGTTTGAGGCCTTGCGCGAGAACTCGTTGGACTTCTCGCGTATTGTCCATTGGTTTGACGGGTGGACCGTTTCTCATGGTGTGCGGATCGCCGTGCGGAAAGATGACGATATCCCCAGCGGTGAGAGGCAGCGGCCGATCGTCACCCTCGACTTGTGCATAGCCAAGTCCCTCGGTCAGCAGGTGATAGATGATCACGTGCCTGGAGTGTGGTGACAGATATTGGGCAACTTTCCGAGAGTCAGGGGAGCAAAAGCACCAGGGCGCTGAAAACTCGGCATTGTAAAAGAGGGCTCCGTCGAGCTTGACGGCCTTCAGGACTTCGGACAAGACATCCATAGGGCTCCGTACTCCGATCACAGTGTTTCGGCAAAGTGTACCGGACGCTAAATCAAGTGAGGATTAGCCTAGCACGCTCAAGTCAAGAGAACCAGACTCCCGGATAAGAACAACCACAAGCAGTCACCCTATAGTGCGACATGGATTGCGATGCGGACGGCTCTTCGCTCCGAACGCACTTACTAAGGAGAAACACGATGACTATGAGGACTATTAGCGCCCCTATCAGATGACGTGGAATGCGCGATCATCGCCGTGAACCGAAGCGTTGTATTGAAACGCCCATAGAATAGTGAGGCCGTCATTCAGCAACTAACCACCAAGCATCCATCATCAGGAGGCACATCATGAAGTTCCCTCACATCATCGGGTTCGCCGTGGCTGCTCTGCTCGCCTGTGCTGCTCCCAGCTCGGGCACAGAGTCGACGGTGGCGCCCGCGCCGCCGAAGAGCCTTTCCGACACGGTTCCCCTCTATACGAATCTCGGCTCCCACCACAAACGCATCTCCACTCGAGTCCAAGCCACACAGCAGTACTTCGATCAGGGCCTGCGACTCGTCTACGGATTCAATCACGCAGAAGCGATCCGCTCGTTCACGCGAGCCGCAGAGCTTGATTCCGCCTGCGCCATGTGCTACTGGGGGATCGCACTCGCCTATGGCCCGCACGTTAACGCTCCAATGGACTCGGCGAGTGGAGTTGCCGCGTACGCGGCGGCACAGAAAGCACTGGCGCTCAAGTCCCACGCCACGGCGCCTGAGCGCGCGTACATCGAGGCGCTTGCGCAGCGCTACACGGCGGTCCCACAGACCGATCGTGCCCGCTTGGACACGTTGTACTCTCGCGCGATGGAGCGGGTCGCCAACACCTACGCCAACGACCTCGATGCTGCGACTCTGTATGCTGAATCGCTGATGGACCTCCGCCCGTGGAACTACTGGCGACCCGACGGGACTCCTTACCCCGGTACCGATGAAATCGTGCACCAGCTGGAGAGAGTCATCTCGCGCAACCCGAGCCATCCCGGCGCGTGCCATTACTACATCCACGCGGTCGAAGCGGTGAATCCGCAGGCCGCAGTACCATGCGCCGAGCGGCTCGTTCGGCTCATGCCGGGCGAAGGGCACATGGTCCACATGCCCGCCCACATTTACATCCGCGTCGGACGGTGGAACGACGCCGTGAAGGCCAACCAACACGCCATCCACACCGACGAAATGTTCATTGAAGGGCAGCACCCAATGGGCGTCTATCCGCTTGCGTACTACCCGCACAACATCCACTTCCTCGCCTTCGCCTCCACGATGGCGGGCCGCAGTGCACAAGCGATCGAGGCGTCCAATACACTCACCTCCAAGGTGAACCTCGACGCCGCGCGCCAAGTTGGGATGCTGCAGGAGATGTTGCCGTACCACGCGCTCACACTCACGACGTTCGGAAAATGGGACGATGTGCTTGCTGAACCGCTTCCGCCGGCGGACATCCGCTTCTCATACGCCATGGCGTACTATGCCCGTGGCGTGGCGTACGCCGCTAAGGGACAGTGGGCGGAGGCGCAAGCCGCGCTCGACACGGTGACCGCGATCAACATCATGATGCCCGAAGGCGCCGATGGCAAGACGGCGCTCTCGATCGCCGTGCACGCGCTGTCCGGTGAGATCGCCATCCGCCGCGGAGATCTCGACGTGGGCATCAACCATTTCCGGGAGGCGGTCAAGATCGAAGACGCAGGACTCTACTTCGAACCACCCAAGTGGTACTACCCCATTCGGCACTCGCTCGGCGCCGGGCTGTTGAAGGCAGGACACAATGCCGAGGCCGAGAAGGTGTATCGCGAGGACCTTCGGCGCTTCCCCGAGAACGGCTGGGCCCTGTTTGGGCTCGCACAGGCGCTCCGGTCGCAGGGGAAGAACACCGAAGCGGACGCAGTCGAAGCGGGCTTCCGCCGAGCGTGGGCGAGCACGGACGTGACGCTGACGGCATCGAGGTTCTAGCAGATCGAGTTACTATCTGACTCATTGAAAGGAACTCTACAACTTCGGATTAGATTCTGGCTCCTCGCGCTGTTAACACAGTCGTGCCTATCTGACCTGGCCACGAGTTCAATGGGAATGGAAGAACACGTATTTGCGCGTGAAGCATCAATCCGAGGAACGGCACGAGAAATTACTTTCAACGATCAATCCCTAGGAGGTGGTCATGTACGATCTGAAGAATCTTGGAAAGATGAAGAATCTAGAGGCGCATGCGCCTGAGGCGATGAAGGCGTTTGTGGCATTCGACAAGGCAGCATTAGCGGAGGGAGCCATTCCGAGAAAGTACAAAGAACTGATGGCGCTCGCCGTCACGTTTACGACCCAGTGCCCCTATTGCATCGAACTCCACTCAAACAAGGCGCGAGAGTTAGGCGCGTCGGATTCCGAGATCGCAGAATCCGTTCTAGTCGCCGCGGCGTTACGTGCAGGCGCGGCGATCACTCACGGCACTCACACCATGAAATAAACTTTGACGATAGGGCGAGGAATAACCGTTCAAATCCAGCGCAGTCATGCGATCAAAATGAACAATGCTGTCTTCGTAACCTGTCAGGGGAGGGGGTAAGGCACGGGGGATGATACGAGGCTATGGTTCACGGGATCGATTTGGTCGTCAGGCATCCCAGGCTTCTATGATAGGGGTCTGTATAGATGAGGAGGCATTCCCCCCTCGAATTGATTCCCATTCCGCCCGGCCCATGCGGCCTGCCTTCAGATTCGCAGGCAGGGCGATATCCATTTTTGCAGGCCGAGGGATCTTTCTGTTGTTCATGATATCGACAAACGTCTGTTTATCAGTCGAAAGGCTCAGTCGTTTGTTGAATTTCTTCTCCTCGCCGATAGTGGAGGACACTCGACCGGTATAATCGTGGCCGGGATATACAATCGTGTCATCCGGCAGCACGAATAACTTCTCGCGCACGGAGTCGAACAGTTTTTCCGCGGAGCCGTCTTGAAAATCCGTGCGGCCATTGCCGCGTATCAACAAGCAATCCCCTGTGAACACCGCGCCGGGTAAGACATAGCTCGTGCAGCTGTCAGTGTGGCCGGGAGTGGCAAGCGCCCTCAACGCCGTGGTACCCACACGCAGCTCCTGTCCGTCGTGCAGGAATATATCCGCCCCTTTGACGATGCCTTCCACGCCACCACCATAGACGATGTGTGCACCGGTAAGATCCTTGATCATGGAAGCGCCGGTGATATGGTCGGCATGGATATGCGTTTCGACAGAAAACGCGAGCGTCAGACCCAACTCTTTGACGAATTTGAGGTCTCGATCGACGTTTTCGAAAATGGCATCGATGATGAGCGCCTTGCCGGAATCGCGGTCTCCAACAATGTAGGTGCGACTTTCCGCCCGATCGTCGATGTTCTGTAAGGCGTTGACATCAAGCAAGGTCGTGACGGCGTAGGTCACTCCAATTGTCATGGCATGCGCTCCAAAACCTGTCGAGTATGGTAAATCCTAACGGCGCAAAGGAAAAAACGGGGCTATTCTACGTTTTGCCCTCGACTTGGTCCATCCTTTTTCTCAGGAATAGTTGGGGTATTCCCCATGGCAGAATGCAGGCAAGTTCGACGCGGAGTGACGACGAGAGGGGGGTCATGTCGAGATGGCAAAATCGTAAACCCAGAACTGATCATCACGCTCCCAGCCGGCCGAGCGATAAAGCGCCTGAGCTGCGTGGTTCGTCATGGCCGTCGACAGTGAGAGGCGAGTCGCTCCCATAGTCGTTGCGAATTCTACCGCAGCAGACATCAGAGCAGAGGCCACTCCTTTCCTGCGCGCCTGCTCGTGGACGAAGAGATCATTGAGTATGAAGATACGAGCAAGTGAGATTGATGAAAAGCTCGGGTACAGCTGCGTAAAACCAATAGCTCTCTTGTCCTCATGCGCGATGAACACGATAGACTCGTGGTTGTCGAAGCGAGCCAGCAGAAATTCTCGTGCTGCACGAAGATTGCTTGTGCGGCCATAGAACTGACGATAGTTGTCGAACAGCAGGACAAGTTCCTCTAGATCGCGAATGGTGGCTTGTCGGACGGTATGTGCCATGCGCGTTCCTTAGACGATATGCGGCCGCTTGTCATCGATGTGAAGCATCAGGCGGCCGTGTTTTAGAGGTCGATCGGGATCCCGAGTGTAGTGAAGGGGGTCTTCCGAGACTTCGGTCTGGCGCAAAGGAATTGAGATATGTTGTTTGAAATGCGGTACGAGGGTTTCGAGGGAGAGGTCCACTAATACCTCGGTGCAGTCGGTCACCTCCGCATTCAGGCCCTGCTCATCGAGGAAGTTGACGGTGACCCGTTCTTCCAAATTAATCCAGGGACGAATGGCCTTCAATTTTTCTTCATTGGTCATACTCGCCTCCTTCCCTGGTCAAAACGGTGCCGACAACAATCCATGCTTCATTAGACGCCTATTCGAAAATCTCGTCAAACGAAGGAAATCGGTCTCGTGATCCATGCACCAGACAGGCGGAATACACTGAATCAACCAAATAGATGGGATCCCCCATGACGGGAAAAAAGTGGTGAGTGTCAGCGACGGATGCGATGTCGGCACGCCGACCTACTTCGATGTGCGGAGTTCTTGCACCGTTTTCTTTTCAATGTCGGCCCGGTGCCCAAAGGTCTCGAGCGGTCTCACCTTCCACTGCATGATGTTCCAGGCGGGAAGCGTACGAACAAATTCATCCACCTCATCTTTCGACTTGGCTTCAACCACGAAGATGCCGGCGAGACTATTGACGGTGATGCCTCCCGCGCGGATCTTGCTTTCCTTCCCCAGCCTCTCGAGGGTTGGGATCACGAGAGTATCGAGTCGCTCGATCGTCTGCTCTCGGCTCGTCGTTGCGCCGGTTTTGCTGGCCTCAAACTCAACCAAATAGACGATATTCATAGTGCCGCGTTCCTGTTGGTGAAGCACAACATCCCGTCTCGCGCCACCCTCTCCAAATGCCGGCAGAAGAGGCAGAATGCCGGCCACGGCAATAGTCAGAACTCCCGTCAGCACCACGAGTTTTGATTGTGTCATAGGTATGACTCCTTTCCCGAATTTTGAGGACGCCGATTATCTTTTTTATTCCAGGTACTGGGGCATATGCAAGTCCCAATGAAATAGCAGGGATCGATGACGATCATGCAGGGGATCGGCTTCAGTATGTCATTTTGTCTCCACCACTTCGGGTCAGCATCCCCCACCTCTTGAGGAATAGCCGGGCACCCCATTCCCACACTACCCTTCGTCTACCATGACGACTCAGGAGAGAGCACAAATGGCGGTGGGTAGTCCCAGATTTACGATTGACTGCGTGCTCGCCAGCGCGAGCACCAAGCTTCAAGCTGACGGATGCGTGCTCGAAAGCTCAGGGGAGGGGCATACGCTTAGCACCCCCGATCACCTGAGAGCAGGAGATCTTGTGAAGGTCCAACTATGGTTGGAAGGCGAGGAGGGCTTTATAGACATACGGTTGGCGGTCGTCAGCAGGGTTCACAACCCTTGGATCACGGTGGGTGTGATTCGGGTCGACCCAATCGACCGGATGAGACTGAAACAATTTATCCATACCCCTACAGGCACGCACGTTGAAGACGCCGCACTTATCGACCACCTTCTCATTCGCGCCTAGCACGGGGTATCTCGCCCGCATGATCTGGCAAATGATGCCGCTGAAACGGATGAATGATGTTGATGGTATGCGTGTGAGTTGGTCGACACTCATTTGCGATTCGGCTTCCACTCTCGCGCCAGCTTCTTTGCCTCGGCAAGCTGATCAGAGGTCATTTTGATGGCAAGCTCATTCCGCATGATGGCGCCGGTCTTTCCTCCATTCGCTGCTCCCAACTTGTACCACATATAGGCTTGGACATAGTCCTTCGGCACGCCGTCGCCACGCTCATAGAGGAGACCGAGTCTTCTCTGCGCGAGATCATGACCTTGATCTGCGGCTCGACGATACCATCTCACAGCCATCCTGAAATCCTGCGGACCACCTCGTCCATAGTCATACAAACCTTCCAGGTTGACCTGAGCATCGACGTGTCCTTGCAGGGCGGCTTTCTCAAACCACTGCCGTGCCTGGGCATCGTCCTTTGGGACACCCTGGCCATTGGAATAGAGCAGTCCCAGGTGGTATTGCGCAGCGGCATTCCCCCGGTCGGCCAGCGGTTGCCACTCACGCAAAGCCGTAGGATAGTCACCACGTTGATAGGCTTTCTCGCCTGCTTTGATGTCCGCGCGCGCAGGCGCGGCGAGACAGACGATCGATAGTACAAACGCGATGGTGAATCGAAACATGATGGACTGCGGGTCATTCATGGGACAAATTCCGTCGGTCCCGTGACCTCTCGCTTCAAGTAATGCTTGAACGCTGATTCATTTGGCATCTTCGGAACGGTGGCAGATTTCCAAACGATTGCCACTGAGGTCCTCAAAAAAGATGGCATAGTACCCATGCCCTTCATAGTATCCGGGGCCTTCAACGTTCCTAGCTCCTGCCCGGACGACGATCTCAGTCAACCGATCGACCTCGCTGGTACTCTCTGCCCAAAAAGCGATCCGGCACTCATTGGCGATATGTCGCGGCGACTCGGTGACACCAAAAAACTCTGTGGCACCGTCCATTCCAGCGGCTTCGAACGACAGCCAACCTTCGATTCCGACATTGCGCGTGAATCCCAGTGCAGGTAGGAGTGCTTGGTAGAAGGGTCGCGCCTCGGCCAGACTGTTCACTCTGAGATCAATATGATCGTATCGTCGTGGCATGAGGACCTCTTGCCGTCGGATTATAGCAGGAAACAGTACGAGGCCATTTCTTTCTGACACATCCTCCAGGGGGAATTCCTAGTTCCATCGTTGTGACACCAGTATTGTAGTAATAGCATGGGCTATGGATTCAGCGCTCCCGGGGCTGTGCGTTCACATCACTTCATGGAAAGGAGTACATGATGGCCAAGTACGGAAAGAGTGCGCAGCGAACGGTCAAGCGAGCGATGCATAAACTGAAGGAAGGAACGTTAAAGAGTGGCAAAAGCGGTAAGCGGGTGAAAAGTAGAAAGCAAGCCGTTGCCATTGGCCTCTCGGAAGCCAGACGCAAAGGTGCAAAAGTGCCTGCCAATCGATAAAAGACTCTGCAACAACTCAACAACGAAAGAGGGAGTGAGAGTTTGATGGGCCAAATCCATCCCTATGCACCGAGAAATCGTGGACATATCCGGGTCGGGTGGAATGCTCACAGTGACGCCACCACTGCTTGCGCCAAACAAAAAAGACTCATCAGAAGGGCGCCGTAGGCCGTCACATAGGCAAAGCTACGAACGTGTTTGGGACCCCACATCATTTTGACGACGGTGGGAAAATAGATAACCGATGTCCATTCAGGTGGATCGAGGAGCCAGCCCCATTGCTGTTTGAGCCCATAAGCCAATACAAAGCCATACACGACGCCGCCCGCGCAGACGAGAATTTCCACAACCTCCATGGAGGGGGCTTCTTCCATCCTGCTCCTTGTACAGTGACGAAACCGGCCCATTCTACTTTTTCCGGCACGGCTGGTCTATGGTTGTAGCGTGGGGCAAATGGTCTACAAACGAAACAGGTCGATCGTGAGGGTTGCGCCGTAGGTCGGGCCAAAGTCGCTCGTGCTGATATTTCCAAGGCTGTCGTTCCATGTTTCAAATCGCACCGGGCCGGCAATGAAAGCCGCGGACCAAAAGAACTGTTTTCGGCTTTCCCCAACGCCATTCACAAAAATCCCTGAATCCCATGTGGCAGAAACTTCTACTTCCCATGTTGGATACCGTTCACCGTGTTCGCTCATATCATATTGTCCGATGGCGAGGGCAGGCTGGAAAAGATATGCCGCCGGTTTCACCTGATGGAGCACCGCTCCATTCTGCAGAACACTGACACGTCCCAGTCCGGACACACGCACACTCACATCTCCCCAATCTCCACGGTACAAGTCCGGCGAAACTTGGAGCCGGCGAATACCCGCTCTGAGAAACTGTTCTTGATAGATGGTCCCGAGAGACAGCCCACCCCCGAGAAATACGGCTCGATTCGAGAAAAACCATCTGGTGATCGATGCGTCGATCATGCCATCCGTTTCATGCCGGGGCTGCGTGGTCGGCACCGGTGGAAGATGCCGCAGCTGATGAACGACGGTGTTTTGGAGGTACTCGCTGGGTTGATTGGACGTGGGACCGATACCCCCTGTGAGATTGATGCTCCATCCGTCAAAACGAACATCTCCATGTTGCGTCCAACTGAATGTAACGAAATTTAAGCCCAGCGTATTGGGGACGGTGGAATCATATTTGGCCCCCCTCCATCAGTCGGGGTGAATCGGTCGGTCGTAAACCCTGTCGTGAACGTTGAATATTGATCCGGGAACGCCAGACTTCCCCAATGCACAGAGGGGGCCGGTGTTTCGCCAAATGCCTTAGGACACACCAGTCCGAAAAGAAGTAGTACGCACGTGGTCACGACACAGCTTCTTGTTAAATTCGTTTTGTTTTTCTCAACTGAATTGGTCGGTTTCACGTCCTGAACATCTCAAAGTGGGTCATGAACATGTTCCTAACAATCATCGTGAGTGCGGCAAGTGTAGCACTCCAGAGCGGAAATGGTGGAGTTGCATGCAGGGAGCGCGCGATGGAGAGGCAGTCTAGCGGGTGTATCCAGTTTGCTTCATCAGCGTGCTCGGATTTGAAGAAAGTCCTGGTGGACTGAGAGACGGTGGGTGCCGTCTGAGGCGGCGAAATTCGCTGCGACGTAGTCTTCCAGGTCGCGCCGGGCGGGAGGCCGACTGATCGGCAGGAGATTGAGCATGAATTCAGCGACGGTGTATGCCGCAGAGGGCTCTGTGGTCTCCACATGGGCATGGTCAAGAGTCGTGCTGACGTCGTAGCGGTCGCCGTGTTTCGCGCAGAAGGTGTCGGCGAGCCTGCTGAGGTCGAACCGGTGGCCGAAGAAATGTTCCAGCATCGTCATGCAGGCGGTGCTGCGATTCTGAAGCACGACGACGGTCATGCCGGTCGGCGACATCCAGGAGACAAGCCGTTCGAGGTGTGCCAGCCATTCATCAGCCGGAATGTAATAGAACGTATGAGAACAGAGGACGAAATCGCCTTGGGCTTGCGGACTGGCGGCTAGAATCGGCGTGCCGATAGCGTCGGCTTTCGGGACGGTACGCTGGAGCTGAGTCAACAGATGCGGATTCGGTTCGATCGCGATGGTGCGGTCAAAGGCTCCGGCGAAGGCACGGGTGACTTCCCCATTGCCGGCGCCGGCATCGATGAAGACCTTACGCGCAGGCAAGTCCTCCACCAGTTTTTGCAACACCCGGTTGGCATTCTGCTTCTGATCGGTGTGGTCGAGGAAGACTTGAAAGGCGCGCTTGTAGTCCTCGCCCTGGGAGTCAAATACCCGAATGGGTTCCATGTGTGTCACAGTCGGTGTCTGGCTGATGGTCGATTGATCGTGTCAGACGGTTGAGATCGGGTCCGACTCGCTCCTATCTTTCGACGAAACAAACAAACGAGACAGACCAAAGAAACCAGATAAACCTGACTCAACGTCTTCCGTCATACCACACCGATAACTGCTTCTTATCTTGCAAGGTTCGATGTGGGTGGAGCAAGACGCGCAGGATCTGACCGACAATCTCGCGCGCGGAGTAGAGGACTATCTTGCGTGAAGACGTCACCAACGGATGCGTTCTCAAGATGGTGAATTGAAGACCGCGTTGCCGGCCCCACTGCTTCAGATGCCCACTTAATCGTACTTCATCGGCAGCGTAGAGTTCTTGGTCGAATCCACCAATATCACGAAACGCGTCGCTTCGACACACGACCAGCGCACCCGACGCCCAGCGAAACAGGATCGACGTACCCTTCCACAATTGGAATATCCAGTTCCCCCACCATGGCAAGCCTTGCATCTGTAGTGTGCAACCACAACCCACGCTCTTACCTTCATCAATCAATCGTAAGATATCAGCCAGCAAGCCCGGGTTTAACTCACTGTCTGCGTCCAGAAACAACAACCAATCTCCTGTCGCCTCAGCTGCGCCGGCATTGCGGGCCCGGCCGATCTGATTGATGAGCTCAAACACGACTCGAGCGCCAGCCTGTCTTGCCAGGGCGGCTGTGTTGTCGGTCGAATTATTGTCGACCACGATAATGTCCGAGGTAAAACCGGACTTGAAATTTGCGGCGAGTGATACAGAGATGGACTGCAGGCAGCGTTCAATCAGACGCTCTTCATTAAACGCTGGAATGACAATGGAGAGATGCATGGCCACTCAACGATCCTCTCCAACCGTTTGCACAGCTTGAAAAATCTCCTGGCTCTTTTTCCGGCGTTTCCACCATCGGGTCACTTCTTTCGGAGATTCGTTAAGAACACCAGGATGTCGCGGACGGAGAGCATGCCGATCAATTTTCCATCCTCTGTCACTCCAAGATGCCTGATGCGCGAGTGGGCCATCATATCGCTGGCATCCAATACCGTTTTATCTCCTTCAATCGTCAAGATAGGGGCCGACATAATCTGTTCAGTCGTTGTCGTGAGGGTATTCACTCCGGCGGCGGCCACGCGCCGGACCATATCGGTATCCGTCAGGATGCCGATGATTTCCTTCCCATTCATGACGAACAGGCTGTTGATGCGGTGATCGCTCATCATCCGTGCCGCGGTCTGCACATTCGTCTCCCGCTCAACCGTAATAAACTTCTCACGCGGAATCATGAACGACTTAATTGGATCCATGCAACATTCTCCCTTGCTAATGCATTCCCCGACGCTGCCGTTTGCTTCGGCCTCCGCTCGGAGAGCAGGATTATAGCGGTTGATTGAGCCAAGCGCGACAGGAAAAAATATGGGCGACTGTGTGTGGCTGTCTGGGCGGGGAAAGAAGGAAGTCGGTCAAGAAACGACTCCTGATTTGTTTTCTGGCGTTTTCTTCAGCTTATAAGTCTGCCAGCAGTACCACGCATACAGCAGCGCTAGAAGCGCAAAGTTGGGGATGAGAATGCTGGGTGACATCCATTGCCAGCCGTCGAACTTCCAGCTGAAGAGTGGCCAAAATACAGGTGTCGGGAAGAAGGCATACGAATGCGTGGGGATGTCTACCAGCACATGCAGGCCCCAGGCTCCGAGTTCCCAGAACGGCCGTTTCAGCAGAAACCACACGAGGAAAAATACCGCGAGGAATACGATAAAGCTATGGGTGACATTGTAGAGGTAGTGCACATAGTGAGGGATCGTCGATTCCAGAGGTGTGCCGTGACTGAAATCCGGCTTTTCTGACAACCCGAGCGCGGCTGCCACCCACAGAATTCCGAACGAAAAGAGATCGGGAGCCATGCCGATGACGAATGCCAGCCAAAAGCTCGATCGATTCTTACGACCGAAGGCAATCGAACCCCACAGGCCGTGAGAAACAATATCCATCAGATTTTTCCCAGATGAAGAAACGATCACATTGTACTAGGTATTGGCGAGCCTGATCCATTGTGAGGAGGAGGGTAGGGTAGGTACGAAGACAAATCGGACCGCCACGCGCAGCTACATGTCGAATTGCAAGACGGGCTACTGTAGAGAGATTTCAAGGCAGCGTTCCGCCTGGCACCGTTCCACCAGGGACGGTCCCGCCAGGCACGGTTCCTCCGGGGACAGTTCCACCAGAGACGGTTCCTCCAGGTACGGTACCGCCGGGAACAGGGCCTCCTGGCAGCGTCCCACCAGGCACTGTCCCTCCCGGCACAGTGCCGCTTGGCAGTGTGGTATCAGACCCCAGGCGTTCTGTTTTCTTGCCAACGGATTTTCCAGACTGTGCTTTTTGAGGATTTGTGGTTTCAGCGTTAGCCACAGTGAGACTACCTGCCGACAATCCAAGGACAAGAACCTGCATGCACGCATGAAATATTAGCCATGCGCTCGTTGTACGCCCGCGCATATGTTCGAGATGATTCGTCGTCAAAGTAACCTCCTTTCTCTTCTCCCTTCGTTCATGAATACCGAGTTTGTTGCGAGGTTGAGGAGAATCGTTGTTCTGTAAGTGAACAAACGGGAGCCAAGCCGATGCCCATCTACACGCCGCAAATGGTTTGTTTCTTAGGCCTTGTCCCCGGACTTGAGAGAAGCCATATCGATCGAGAAGCGGTACTTCACATCGGACTTGAGTAGTCTGTCATAGGCTTCGTTGACCATCTGCATGGGAATCACTTCAACATCGGCGGTGATGTTGTGTTTTCCACAAAAATCGAGCATGACCTGGGTTTCTGCGATTCCACCGATCGAGGAGCCGGAGAGACTGCGTCGAGCCATAATCAGACTAAATGCCGGAACGGTGAGAGGTTTTTCAGGTGCACCAACAAGGGTCATGTTGCCATCGCGGCGGAGGAGTTCGATATAGGTGTGAACGTCGTGATCGGCGGAGACAGCGTCGAGGATGAAGTCGAAGCTGCCGGCATGTTTCTTCATCTCATTGGGGTGACGGGAGACGACGACTTCGTCAGCCCCAAGGCGGAGTGCATCTTCCTGCTTGTTGGGTGAAGTGGTGAAGACAACAACGTAGGCTCCCAGTGCATGAGCAAACTTCACGGCCATGTGGCCCAAGCCTCCGAGACCGACTACGCCAACCTTCTTACCGTTGGTCACGCCCCAATGGCGCATTGGTGAGTAGGTGGTGATTCCGGCGCAGAGGAGAGGCGCGGTTCCGGCGAGATTGAGGTTGGAGGGAACGCGCAGGACAAAACGTTCGTCGACAACCACGCTATCCGAGTAGCCACCATACGTGACGCCTCCGAGGTGCTTATCGGGAAAGTTGTACGTGAGGGTGACGTTCCGGCAGAACTGCTCAAGGCCTGCCTGGCATTCGGAGCAGGTCCTGTCGGAGTCAACCATGCAGCCGACTGCGGCGAGGTCGCCGGGCTTGAACGTTGTGACTGCAGAGCCGATTTTGGTGACACGGCCGACGATTTCATGGCCCGGGACACAAGGATAGACCGTGGGCATGACACCGCTCCACTCGTTGCGGATCTGGTGGAGATCCGAGTGGCAGATACCGCAGAAAAGGATTTCGAGCTGGACGTCGTGTTGAGCGGGATCGCGGCGCGCAATCGTGGTGGAGGCAAGCGACGATGTCGCACTGGCAGCGGAGTATGCCTTCGCCTTGTACATAGATGAAATAGGTATGGTTCCCAGCTGTTGCCATAGGCAAAGTGAGGAGCCGCGCCGCCGCAAGTATAGCTATGGTCTGTTTCGCAGAGCTCCTAGGAATATCCCCAGCTCCCACGCAGTCAGTTGTATATTATGTTCACTCAGGCGATACCACATCTGGGATACTACTCTCACCACTGGTGTAAAACATGGAACGCAAATTCAGAGTAGGGGATCATGTAAGTTGGAACTCGGAAGCAGGCCGCGTCCGCGGAAGGATCAAGAAAAAGGTCACATCCCCAATCAAATTTAAGAATTACACGGTTCGTGCCTCGAAAGAAGAGCCGCAATACTTGATCAAAAGCGACAAGACCGATCATATGGCCATGCACAAAGGGACTGCGCTCAAAAAGATCGGTAAGAGTACCGCGTTTCCCAAAAACGGTTGAGACGTCGGAAGCAGAAATGATGGAACATCAACGAAATTGTATAGAAGACATTTCTGCGCCAGACACAGTAATCGCATACGAACATGAGACATGGAGTCTCATTAAACGGAAAGAGTTGAATGGATTTGCACGCTATCTGGCTGAGGATTTTTATGACATCTTCCCTGATGGACGCTGCTGAAAACATGAGTAACACAAGTGCCATTCGTACTGCTGACGCTGGAGTTGGCCGGGCGTATTTAATAGGCCTAGCTCTGTGTCTCAGCATTGGTGTTCTGACACTCTTGCCGCTCGCATCTCCCGTTCTGGCAGGGACATTACTGGCTTCCCGAGGTAGCATTGCGACTGGCTCAGAGGTCATACGCTTTGACCCTCAAAAACCGATAAGTAGTAGTAACCCAAGCATCCTGGCAACGTTCACGGGGTTTGGTAATCAGGGAGCCCTCGACATCAGTGGTCATCGTTTCTTTCTAGATGCTCGTGATTTCGATACAAGCAGATTGATAGGGATAGACACATCGAAGACCGCCGTGAACGTAACGGAAACTGGTTTGGCAACAGGCAATCCGGCATTCTCGGGTTATCAATGGGATGCAAACAATCAAAACTTAATCGCTGTAAGATTCGGTGCGGGGATTGCTGGCAGTCAAGTCGTTAAAATTGATCCAAATACCTTCCAGGTCACTCATGTCGTCCAATTTTCTGAAACTGGCCTCGGCAGTACTGCGCTGGATTCAGACGGTCACCTGTTTATGAGCCTTGCCGGTCAATTATTGATCGTCGATACGAATACCGGAGAAGTCCAGCAGACGAAAATTCGAACGAGCTGGCGCCCGTGCCATGACGAACCATCACCGATCCAGTTTACCTTTCATTGGGATAAGACAACAAAGACCCTTGTAGGTATGAGAGCGGTATTTGAATGCGTAGCAGCAGGATCGGCACCAGTGTTTCCACGTTTTGCCGGTAACGAATTGGTACGTCTGAACCTAGCGAACGGACAAGCAGTCGTGATCGCGCGCATTGCGGAAGGCGGAATTGGTTCATCCTCTTTTGACCCAGAGGACCAGCGATTATATGTCAGGATTGCCGGCCAATTATTTGTCTTCGATACCGCTACCGGGCAGGTCGTCCGAACTGGCATCTCGATAGGAGATTGGCATGCCTTTCAGTGGGAGCCAGGATGTCCATCATCGCCTTGCAGTGGCACACCCTAAATCGTTATTGCTAGACGCAAGCAGTCACGCGCAAGAAGGTCGCAGGAATCGAAGTGCCATCCTTGCTTGAGCCTGTGTTTTGGCTGGTGAACAGAACTTCTAACTCCTTCTGTAGATCGCCGGCTCGACCGTTCCTTTCTGCAGCTTCGAACGCATTCATGGTTGGCCCATAGTATTTTCTGAATGCGCCAAGCAGTTCGGACGGCGTGCCAGGATAGTTGAAAGTAAACGTGTCTTTGACGAATGAGATCTTCTCTTCTGGAACTCCCGCACCCGCAAACCGCTCTATCACGTTGCGCTCGATCCCCCACGTCATAGGACTCACGAAGCCTTCCGGCGGTGGTGGCGAGTACGAGGAGCTGATTTTCAAGATTTGTGCGACCAATGTCGGGTCATTGGGAATCCAGTTCCCCATAATGATCCGACCTCCGGGCCGGGTCACGCGTACCATCTCCTTGGCCACATCAAACGGTTTTGGCGCGAACATGGCTCCAAAGATGCTCACGACCAGGTCGAACAGATGATCCTTCAACTCGTGCAAATTAGACGCATCGCCTTCCTGAAACGTGCAGTTCGTAAGGCCCTGCTCCTGTGCACGCGTGAGCCCAGCCTCAACAAGGTTCCTCGCGATATCGACGCCCAACACATCTGCTCCAAGTCTCGCCTCTGGTAATGCCGTCGTGCCGTCGCCGCATCCGAGATCCAAAACTTTGAGCCCTTTTGTGATTCCAAGTCCCTTGACGAGTGCCTCTCCGCTCTCCCTCATAGTCTCCGCAATGCGGGTAAAGTCGCCTTTTTCCCAAAGTGCTTTGTTTGGATTCATGGGGCCAATTCCTTTCGATGCGCCGGTTACGAGGGCGACTTTACCTGTGGGAACAGTCATAATTAGTCCCTTCTATCGATGATGATTCGGAGCTACTGACCAAATGGGCAACATCTAGAAACTGAAAAGGCGTGCGTGATCATAGCAGCATGCCCTCTATCGTGCCTAGAAGCGTATGAAGCCTCTTGTCTCCTTCCAACAGGTTTCGGCTCGCATCGGCCAGAAAGATATTCTGTACGATCTTAGTTTTGATGTCGAAGCCGGAGAAACTCTGGTGCTCCTGGGTCGTAGTGGGTCGGGCAAGACGACCGCCTTGAAAATGGTGAATGGCTTGCTCCTGCCAAGTACCGGTGACGTCTTGATCGAGGGGATACCCACGACCGCCTGGGATCTGCTCAGGCTGAGGCGTCGGATCGGGTATGTGATCCAGGATGCGGGCCTCTTTCCGCATTTCACGGTGGCCGCCAATGTCGGACTGATTCCTCGTCTGGAGGGTTGGCAGCCCGGCGACATCGATGTCCGTGTGCACCATCTCCTGACTCAGGTCGGACTTCCTCCGGCGCAGTTCGCCGCCCGCTATCCCCGCGAGCTGTCCGGCGGCCAACGTCAGCGGGTGGGGGTCGCCCGCGCCCTCGCAGCAGATCCGCCGTTGTTGCTGTTGGATGAACCCTTTGGTGCCCTTGATCCAGTGACCCGTGTGGAACTGCAGCAGCAGTTCCTCGACTTTCGAAAGAGGCTCAACACAACAGCGCTGCTCGTGACCCATGATGTCCGGGAGGCATTGTTGCTTGGCACCCGCATTGGGGTTCTTCACAGCGGGCGGTTGGTCTTTTTGGGTGGACGCTCCGAATTTCTCGAGGCTCACGATCAGGAGGTGCGGGCCTTTCACACGTGTCTCGAGGAGAAGTGGAAGGAGACGATCTGATGTCTCCCGACTTGGCTCGTGACATCTTTGATTTGACGCTGGAACACCTGTTCCTGGTGAGCCTCTCCATGGCGATTGCCGCCGCGCTGGCCATTCCGGCGGGCATTCTGCTCACCCGGCGGACGTTCCTTCAACGGTGGGTGCTGGGGTTTGCGAATGTTATGCAAACCGTGCCGAGTCTGGCGCTCTTCGGATTTCTGATTCCTCTTCCCTTTCTCGGCGGGATCGGCAAGCACACGGCAATTGTCGCACTCGTGCTGTATGCGCTCCTGCCGATTCTTCGGAATACTCTCACCGGCATTCTGACCGTGGAGTCCGGCGTACGTGAGTCGGCGATCGCGATGGGTATGACGGGACGGCAGCTTCTCTGGGAGGTCGAGCTTCCGCTAGCGGCCAGGACGATTCTGGCCGGCCTGCGGATCGCGACGGTGACGACGATCGGGACGGCGACGATTGCCGCGGCCATTGGCGGCGGTGGGCTTGGTGTGTTTATCTTCCGCGGCCTGGCATCCGTCGATACGACACTGCTCCTGGCCGGCGCGGTTCCGGCTGCCTTACTCGCATTGGCGGCCGATCGAGGGCTCGAATGGATCGAACACAAATTGTCGCCTGTGTGATCGTCGGATTATGGGCGAGCGTCATCGTCGGCTGCACCAAGGAACAACCGATCACGGTCGGCTCGAAGAATTTCACCGAGCAAGTGATTCTCGGCGAGATCGTGGCGCAGCATCTCGAGCATCGGCTTGGGCGGCACGTTGATCGAAAACTCAACTTGGGAGGGACGATGTTGGCTCATCACGCGCTCGTGCGTGGAGAGATTGATCTCTATCCCGAGTACACGGGGACTGCGCTGACGACAATCTTAAAGTTACCACCCATCAGCGATCCGGCTGCTGCAACGGCCCTCGTCCGAGTCGAATATCAGGCGCGATTCGGTGTCGAATGGAGTGATTCGCTGGGCTTCAATAATACATTCGCGATGGTGATCCGTGGTGAAGATGCTCGGAAAAACAAGATCGCCACGTTGAGTGATGCAGCGCAGTATTCTCCTGGTTGGAATCTTGGTGTAGGGTACGAATTCCAGCAGCGGCCCGATGGACTAGCCGGGTTACTGAAGAGCTATAATCTTTTCCTCCATGGATCGCCTAAAACCATGGACCTCGGATTGCTGTATAAGGCACTTGAGTTACGAGAAGTTAACATGGTGGCTGGGAATGCCACCGATGGCCAGTTGTCGGTTCTGGATGTGGTGGTTCTCAGAGATGACAAGCGGTATTTCCCTCCGTATGACTGTGCCTTAGCCGTGCGGAGCGAAAGTCTTGAGACCAACCCTCCCTTGCGGCAAGCCCTCACCGAATTGGCTGGACTGTTCACTGACGTAACCATGCGCAAATTGAACTATCAGGTGGACGGGGCCCATCGGCCCGTCCGGGAGGTCGCCGAGCAGTTCCTTCGGGACGGCGGGTTGCTTCGCTAGTCGGCGATCAGAAGGCTCTCGGCAAACGCCCATTCAGTATCAATCCATTGCGCTTCGCACAGGAATCCTGTGCGTTGAGCGATGCCAGAAATCTCCTCAACTCGGAATTTGTGGCACGCTTCTGTCCAGATCGTTTCACCTTCTCTGAAAGTACAGGTAAAGTCCGCGGCCTGAATCGATACGGTTTGTGTTCTCGTCGAGTGGAGATGCATTTCGATGCGACGGTCCACTTCCTCATACCTGACGACATGTTCGAAGTGCCGTAGGATAAAGTCTCCTCCGAGTTCCCGATTGATCCGAGCGAGCAGATTCAAGTTGAAGGCGGCGGTTACTCCAGCCGGGTCATCGTAGGCAAACAACATGTCATGGATCGATTTTTCTAAGTCAGTTCCAAGCAGAAGCGCGTCGCCGGGCTGCAACTGGTGGCGGATGTCGCGCAGAAAATTCTCTGCGGCCGGCGGATCAAAATTGCCGATGCTACTTCCGAGGAACAAGACCAGCAGTGTCTGATCTGGTCGACGGCGAGCCGCGGCTTCCTGAAGCCCTTCCAGATACGATTTCTCCAGTCCAACCATGCTCATTGCGCCGACGTTTCCTAGTTCTTGGTGACATTTGATCAGGGCCGCAGCGGATATATCGATAGGAAAATAGGCCACCGGCTCGCGATCGGCGAGCGCCTCCAATAGCCAGCGAGTCTTTCGTCCGCTGCCACTCCCCAGTTCGATCACTGCAATGGGAGGTGGAAGATGCTCGACTATGTCTCCAGCATGACGGCGGAGGAGGCGTTCCTCGGCACGGGTCAGCCCATATTCTGGTAGCAGGGTGATTGCTTCAAACAGCGCCGTTCCCAAGTCATCGTATAGATACTTCGAAGGGAGTTCGCGTTGGCCCGCCTTGCTGAGGCTGTCGCTCACTGCAACGGCGAACTCGCGGACGGCATTGGCCGGTCCAGTTTGTGAGAGCATCATGTTAGTCCTCCACACATCGAAATCCGGCATGGACATAGGGGTAGTCGGGCCGGAACCAGTTGCGAAATGATCGGCGCAGCAATCTCGCGTCCGTCCGCGAGGAGGCACCCTTGAGCATATAATGTTCGCCGTCAAAGAAACGAGCCGAGTATCCGGGATAAAATGAGAGGGGCAGGAAGCCGGGAAAGGGCTGGAAGATCGTCGATGTCCACTCCCATCCGTTGCCAACCAATTGGGAAATGCCGAATGCGCTGTCTCCCAGTGGGGTCGCAGTCACGGGAACAGGATCCCATCGGTTCCCGCCAAAGTTTCCCCGCCGGCTATCCGGCTGGTCATCCCCCCAAGGATAGATTCGTTCTTCGCCATTCGGCGTCCCATATGCGGCTCGATGAAACTCGGCTTCGGTGGGCAATCTCTTGCCGCTCCAACTCGCAAAAGCGCACGCCTCTTTCTGGGTGACATAGACCGGCCAATCCAATGGCAACGGCGTCTCTCCCCACATGCCTCGCCAATACCACTGCCCCTCGCGCCACGTCCAAAAGTGCGGAGGTCGGGCACCGGCGCGAACGAATTGGAGATACTCTCCATTCGTCACTTTGTACTTGCTCATGGCAAACGCATGGACAGAAACCTCATGACTCTCGAATTCGTTGTCCCATCCAAACTGATGGTGGCCATAGGGATCCTTACGCGGTTGACCGAGGGTGACCGTGCCGCCGGGAATTTCAAGCATCACTTGAATGGGAAATGCGCTCTGTGGGAGTGGCGCCACCGACGGGATATGCTTCTGGTCGATCGACAGGGCATGGAGGAGATAGGAAAAGGTCTCGGCGTGCATCAGCCGATGCTCGAGTGCAATGGAGAGCATCTGTTGCGATATCTGGTTCGAAATATCATCTAGTGTTTGCCGAACGCGAAGGTTGTATTGTTGGACCTCTGCAATCTCCGGCCAATCCGAGCGCTCGTCCTGTTGGGTTTGTCCCGGCTTCGGATCAATCCCGAACGCAAAGAGTTGGTCGAATTCCGGAGAGATTGATGGAACCCCTGCTCCTTGGCTCAGAAGATTCCAGTCAAACGCCTCGAGATGACCCAAGTAGAAAATTATCCGGTGGCGCTCGGGGATCGGTCGTTCGTAAAAGGCTTCGGGCCGAACGAGGCCGAATAAGGTATCGGTGCCCGCACGAGCGTGAGCCAGTATCTGCGCGAAACGAGTGGTCGTGGCCGTCTTTGCGATCATCGACGTGCATCTCCCTTTGGAATCGCGGCCGGGTCTGCTCACGATAACACCGAGCCGCGTCCTTAGTCACCGTCCGGTCCATCGCGAGGTCAAATATGTTGGGGGCGACCTAAAACTAGGGGTGTTACTAGTTGATGAAACAATGAGAAAGTCCACACTCCGCGGCGGAACAGTAATCTGACACCATAGCGATGTCGCTTTTTGGGATCACTTCCTTAAAGCCCTTTGATTCATTACACCGACAGCCCTTACCAATGTACGGCCTAGTCTGGCAGGTACAAGTCGATCAATGAGAACAATATGAATGCTTCGGGAAACGACCGTATCGACCACTCTGCTCGACATAAGGAGGCAGCCATGAGTACCACTGAAGTCCGTAGTAACAGCGCGACCGTCAAGGCGCCCGCCGCAAAAATGGATATGAAGTTCGAGATCGTCGTCATCCCCGTCTCGGATATCGACCGCGCCAAAGAGTTCTACGGCGAGAAGCTTGGGTGGCGCCTCGACGCCGACTACGACAACGGCAAAGACTTCCGCGTGATCCAGTTTACACCGCCCGGCTCCGGGTGTTCGATCATCTTCGGCAAGAGTGTCACTGCGGCGGCACCCGGCTCCACCCAGGGCCTGTACTTGATCGTCTCCGACATCGAGGCCGCCCGCAAAGAGCTGCTTGGTCGCGGCATCAAGATCAGCGAGGTGTTCCACGACGCCGGCGGTGTGTACGCCGGCACGGACGAGCCATACCTGTTTGGGCGGATCCGGGTCAGCGGTCCGGATCCCGAGCGTCGCAGCTACCGCTCGTTCGCCTCGTTCCAGGATCCGGATGGGAACGGCTGGCTGTGCCAGGAGCTCACAACGCGGCTGGCCGGTCGCATCGATTCCACGACGACGACCTTTGCATCGACGAACGATCTTGCGAGCGCGTTTCGGCGTGCAGAAGCTGCCCACGGACAGTATGAAAAGCGCATTGCGAAGGGGCGCGACGAGAACTGGTCCGACTGGTACGCCGCGTACATGGTGGCGGAACAGGCTGGGACGGAGCTGCCGACATGAGCGCACCTGTCGTCATCGTCATCGGCGGCGACTCGCCGAACGTGACCTGCGATCTCCCTTAAAGGAGGTGCCTCGTGTCGCGGCATTTCGATGCCATCATCATCGGGACGGGACAGGCAGGCCCGTCTTTGGCTGCGCGTTTTGCGGCCGCGGGCATGACAGTCGCCATTATTGAACGCCACAAGTTTGGCGGCACCTGTGTGAATACGGGATGTATCCCGACAAAGACCCTCGTTGCCAGCGCGTATGCAGCTCATGTGGCCCGCCGAGGCGCCGAATATGGCTTTGCTGTCAATGGCGATGTGCGCGTCGATATGAAACGTGTGAAAGCACGCAAGGACGAAGTGTCCGGACGGTCGAAGAGAGGCGTGGAGGACTGGCTGCGAGGACTTAATAATTGTACGGTGATCCAAGGCCATGCCCGCTTTCAGTCGTCCCGCACTGTTGTGGTCGATGATGAAGTCCTGCAAGCTGACAAAATTTTCATCAACGTTGGCGGACGCGCCTCTGTTCCCCCGATGCCGGGGATTCAGGATGTCCCATTTCTCACCAACTCCTCAATGATGGATGTCGACTTCCTGCCGGAACATCTCGTCATCATCGGCGGAAGTTATATCGGGTTGGAATTCGCTCAGATGTATCGCCGCTTCGGAAGTGAAGTCACGATCATCGAGATGGGACCGCGCCTGATCGGACGTGAAGACGAAGATATTTCCGAAGCCGTGCGCCAAATTCTGGAGGCAGAGGGGATACAGATTAAATTGAATGCGAAATGTATATCACTGGCGAGGCGCAACAGCGGTATCGCTGTCGGCATCGGATGCGACGAAGGTCCGCCGGAAGTAGTCGGCACGCATGTTCTTCTAGCGGTGGGACGTACTCCCAACACGACCGACCTGCATCTCGATCGGGCCGGGGTTGCGACCGACCAACGAGGCTACATTGTCGTAGATGATCAACTGCAAACGAACGTGCCCGGCATCTGGGCTCTCGGTGACTGCAACGGCCGCGGCGCCTTTACACATACGGCTTACAACGATTACGAGATCGTGGCGGACAATCTCCTGATCGGAGACCACCGCCGCGTGTCAGACCGAATCCAGACATACGCCCTGTATACAGATCCGCCGTTAGGCCGATGCGGTATGACGGACGCCGAAATACGGAAGTCTGGGCGTGCTGCACTCGCGACGAAACATCCGATGAGCCGAGTGGGACGGGCAGTTGAGAAGGGAGAAACCCAAGGTTTCATTAAAATCTCGGTTGATGCGGAAACAAAACACATTCTGGGTGCGGCGATTCTTGGGACCGGAGGCGATGAAGTGGTTCACGTGTTGCTGGACGTCATGTATGCGAAAGCGCCGTATACGGTCGTGCAGCGCGCAATGCATATCCATCCGACGGTTGCAGAATTTCTCCCCACCGTCTTGTCCAATCTGGAACCTTTTGCGTAATACTCTCTGATCCATCCGAAAACATGAGGGAGAATCTTTCTCCTCGGTGTCGGTGGCTTCGGAGTCTCCGCGAAACTCGCTGAGATTCAGGATAATGCAGCCCGCTGCCCTTCTGGGTCTCTACCTGGCGACCTAGGGGACGAACTGCTTTTTCTTCGCCTCTTTTCTTTTCCCAAAGGCGAGGAGGACCTCTGTTGGCGATTAGAGCCTCGTTGCCAGGTCAGCTTCGATCGCCTCTGGCTTGTCGCTCGGCGCATAGCGCCTCAGTACCGTGCCGTCGGAGCCCACGAGGAATTTCGTAAAGTTCCACTTGATCCCCTCGATGCTGAGGCGTGGAACAGGCTTAAAGGTGTCCGCAAAAGTCTGGGAAGTCCAACCTGACCCCCCCCATTGGGGTTTGTAGCCAGAGAGGAAGCTCGGGAATCGGCTAGTTCTTCCCATGCATTAATTAATTCATACTGAAGTGTTTCAAGGCCAAGAATGCGAGGTGCGATCGACAATCTGGCTCGCCGTTATGTTCAGCCACATCCAAATAGACAAGTCAAACAATGAAAAGGAAGAGAGGTTGCCATGAAGGGTAACTGTGTATCCCTCGCTCCGCTTCTCGGACTATCCGCCCTGGTAGCAATGAGTCCTCTGGATGCGCAAGCCAATCCCGCGGACTCTGAAGAAATCGCGCACATGAAAGCCGGACAAACAATGGTTGAAGGGGTGGTGACTCAGATGAAATCCGGTCTCTATACCGTAAGAACAGCCACGGGAACTAATTACACTCTGGCTGAATCGGTTGAGGTTCGGTATGGTCGAGACGTGCCTAAGGTCGGGGATGAAATGATTCTTTGGATTAACGAAGGTAACCACATCATAGATGCCAGTAAAAAAGGAGCGAATAATTTGTCTCCTCGTTTTATGTCCGGCAAACTTGTCTCCATCAATTATGGTCAGTCTCAGATCACACTCTCAATGATTGGCGGTGAGGAGAGTTTTAAGCTGAGACCGGAAAGCCAGATGTTTAGAGATGTTGCTGTCCGTACCTCGGTGACGATTGCGGTGAACAAGGAGGGAGAAGTCATTGACATCCATGTCGACAAAGACTCGGAAGTCCCTCTGAGTGGTTTAAGCCATCCCGATAATAAGAGTGCCCTAATAGGATTTAGGCATCTCGGTAGGCCCGAATAATCCCATGATGGCATTTGAGGTGAACCAGGGCTGAACGCAGGAAATTGAGCCGCCAATTTCTGTGTAAGGCGGCAAATGGTTCCTGACACGGTTCCGTCTTCCTGACCATGATCGAGTCCTCCGTGAGGTGCAAAGTCAAGCAACGACCCCATCTCTTCGTGTGACTTGCGAAATCTCCCGAAAAAATGTGTGAGATCCCGTGAATCGGTGAGGCTGAACTCGGGAAGCGTGAAATGAAGGACGAGGAACGCGAGATGTCTATCTAGAGGATGGGGACGCACCCGCGATCATAACCATCGACGAACAGAACACTTGTACGCTGTAAATGCATGTGAGAATTTGGCGCCCAAGGCTCGTTCCTCAGGCAAGATTTGAAAACGATTCATGTACCACACGAATAGAGGAAGGAGTGCGAAGGCCAGTAAGTTGGAGAGATAAATCGCCCACCCAGCAAGAACAAAGAAGAAGCCAAGGTACATTGGGTTACGGGTGAAGCGGTAGATGCCCGAGATGACCATGGTCGTGGTCGCTTCCGGTGTGAGCGGATTGACAGTGGTCTTCGCCCGGCGAAACGCCAAGGCGCCGGCCAGCACGATCGCTAAACCCATGGTACAAAAAATAATGGCGAACGCCGACCGCCATGGCAGTGTGAGTGCGATGGTGAACGTAGAATAGGCAGAGGCGAGCCACATTAGAGCGCCGAATAGGAAGACGAGCGCAAGTGGGGGTACTTTCAGTTCTAGCGCATTGAACACGTGACATCACACGCCGGGTAAGAGTAATTATCCAGGAGCCGCCTCATTTTAAGTTTTTGATACGGGCAGGTCTATTCCAAATGAGGGATAGCCGCGTGAGACGCGAGACAGACCGCCGCAGTCCCCGCGCCGCGAAGTAACCAGTTATCTCGGCTGGTTTGTTTCGTGTATCTGGTTTGTCTCGTGTCGCAGATCCTCTGAACCAAACAAACCAAATCAACCAAAGAAATCAGACAAACCAGATGAACCAGACCCCCACCACACGCCGCGCGATCGGTTCTGACAATTTAGAATCGTTTAACTGACCACGCCGTCGAAGTATTCCACGTCGATCTTGTCGAACAGTGCACGCATGCGCGGAAAGTAGTGGGCGCCGTGGGCAGATTGGCTGTGAAAATCGAGCGCGGCCTGGTCGACATATTGTTCATGCACGATATAGTCTGAGGAAGACGTGCGCGATTTCAGGAGCGAGTAGAGTAAGCAGCCAGGCTCATGTGTGTGCATTTCGTTCCGCAGTTCCGCGAACATCGCCTCGAATTCCTTTTCGCGCCCCGATGTGACCGTCAATATTTTCTGCCCACCAACCATGTTCCCTCCAAACGTGCTTAGGCCTGAGTCCTTATATAAATGGAGTGGTTCCGTCAATCTTCGCCGCGGCAAGTCTACTGCAAACCCTGAAGCGTATCCATCACTTCGGAAAGGAAGTAAGAGTTCCCTGAGGTTTGGAGGAGAGGAGAGTCGGAAAGGTGCCGGCCCGCCCGCGCCGCAAAATGGTTTATTGCAACCTTTTCTTCTCACTCCGCATCGGTTGCCCCACATCCTTCGAATTATAATAGGCGAAGAAAGTCATCAGTGGTTTACAAACGAAACAAGTCAATCGTGAGGGTTGCGCCGTAGGTCGGACCAAAGTCGGTCCTATTGATACTCCCAATATTTCCAATGGTGTCATTCCATGTCTCGAACCGCATCGGGCCGGCAGTGAAAGCAGCAGACCAAAAAAACTGTTTTTGGCTTTCCCCCGCGCTATTGACAAAAATTCCTGAATCCCATGTGGCGGACATTTCGAGCTCCCATGTCGGATATGGTTCGCCGTGTTCGTTCACATCATATTGTCCGATCGCGAGGGCAGGCTGGAGTAGATATGACGCCGGCTTCACCTGATGGAGTACGGCCCCACTCTCCAGCAGGCTTACACGTCCCAATCCGGAGACACGCACACTCACATCTCCCCACTCTCCACTGTATAGATCAGGCGTGATTTGAAACCGTCGGACACCCGCTCGGAGAAACTGTTCTTGATAGATGGTGCCCAAAGAAAATCCGCCACCCACAAACACAGCTCTATTCGAGAAGAACCATTTAGTGATGGACGCGTCTATCATACCATCAGTTTCCTCGCGCGGCTGTATGGCCGGCACTGACGCGAGGCGGTTCACCTGGTGAGCGACATGGTTTTGAAAAAAATCGCTGGGCTGGTTGGACGTGGGGCCGATACCTCCCGTGAGATTGAAACTCCAACCGGGAAAGCGCACATCGCCGTGTTGGGTCCAACTGAATGTAATGAGATTAAAGCCCAGCGTATTGGGGACGGTGGAATCATATTTGACGCCGTCTCCATCAACCGGCGCAAATCGGTCGGTCGTAAACCCTGTCGTAAACGTTGAATACTGATCCGGGAACGCCAGGCTTCCCCAGTGTACGGAGGGAGCGGGTGTTTCGCTATATGCGTGAGGACAAACCAATGCGAAAAGAAGCAGTGCGCTCGCAGTAACGATACAGCTTCTTGCCGGATTCTTTCTGTTCGTCCGAACTGGATTGGTCGCTTTCACGTCCTGAACATCTGATTCTGTGGCATGGGGTTGTTCCTGGCAATGACTCGGTATTGCGGCACGTGTAGCACTCCACAGCCAGGTGTTGTGTGAGGGAGCGCGATTCGAGGCATTCTAGCTGATGTACCGAGTGTGTTTCACTGCTGCACGAAGATTTTGAGAAAGTCCTGATGGACTGAGAGGCGATGGGTCCCATTAAATAACCCTGCCGCCTGCCGTTGAGGCATTTCATTTGAGTGCCCCGTGCGTAAGATGATATATAGGTAGTCCTTAAGAAGCTCGGCATGATTTAGATTGAGAGGGAGCATCGTATGAATCGCTATGTCGCCGTTTCCTTGTTTGTATTAGGCATGACGGGCTGCACAAGTGTGAACTACAATGAGGTCGACTGCGGCTCGCTTCCCAGCGATACGTTCTGGTCAGGCAATGTTGCACTTCAATGCCAGGAATATCGACGTCTTCAGGCGGAAACGGCCTACCGAACAGAAGTCACAGAATCACTCAAGAAATACCGGGAATGCGTGAGTAAGCAGCAAGGTTCTTTGGCGGAGGTTAAAGAGCGCTGTTCAGTCTATGTTCAAGCTTTTCAAGACCCGTCAACTGGACCACCCCCGAAAAAATAACCGATGATCGAATTCTCATCGGCTCTCCCTGTGATACGGTCGTAGTACACTTGATACTGTGAGGCTCTATACTTGTGTCATACGAAGGAAACTTCCCCTCCGCAACGATCACGCTTGTCGTATGCTCGGTGTCGATTGCCTGTACACTTGGTTGTGCGACGTCCTTTGACCGACCGAGCGATTCGGCCATGTCGCTGCCCGAGACAGTGTCCCACGATGGGCGGCTCCCTTCACCGGCGTCTAATCTGGATACGACACCGGTTTTCGACGGCAAGATCGATCCGACCTGGCGATCCAATCACACCAGTTCAGGAATGGTGTCATGCTCCGGCTCCCTGGGTTTAAGCCACAATGCCGCTTGGTATCCGAGCTGTGATAGGTTGCCAATCCAGATAGGAGAAAGGCGCCCGTTAGGAGATGACTTACGGCTTCGCCCACCGCTGAGACAGTCCTGGGCTCATCATCCGAGACTGGTCCCGTTCGGCCAGGATAACGAATTGGGATTACCTGACAGCGAAATCCTCGCGCACCGCGACCGCATCACCTCTCGACCGTTTCGGAATCCCTATGCCGGCTTGCGCGACCAGCCGCTCCTCCATCGCGATAGCTCTCACGCACCTGTGAGGGACTCCACGCTTCCTGAGATCGGTCCCCCGCCACCAAAGCACACGATCAAGACATTCGTCACGCTCACCGGACTCAGCCTCGTCGGTATCGGCGTCTATGCGCTCGCGCCGACAGCTCTCACCGGAGCTGGAGCCAACAAGGAAGAGGATGACGTAAAAGAGGCATGGGAGCAGTTTCAGAGGGGGTGGACAGAGCCCCCTGTGTTTGATTCAGACCGGGCAGTGGTGAATTTTGTAGGCCATCCCTACGTTGGGATGCTGTACTATCTTTCCCAAAGGAATTATGGCGAGAGTCCTTTGTACTCTTTTCTGTTCTCGACGCTCACGTCAACCTGCTTCGAGTATTTTATTGAGAGTTGGGGGGAACAGCCCAGCATGACCGATTTGATTGTCACTCCGGTTCTCGGATCGATCTACGGAGAGCTCGTGTACCGGGCCACGCAAAATATGCGACAGGACGGCTTCACCAAGGCGGAAAAAATCATCTTGACCATCATCAATCCATTCTACGTCTTCCAAAACGGATTTCATTAAAGGCACAGGCGTTCATCAGATGCCGCAAAATGGTTCCGGACGCCTCCGCTCTTCTCGTTATGCGGCTTTCAGGATAGCTCTTCGGAGCGATTGGGGAATCGTAATGGGCAAGAAGAAGTTCTTGGGATAGAGGTAGTCTTCTCCAGACTCGTCAATCACGCGGACATGACCGTGCTTGAGAGCCATCGAATCGGGGAGGGCGACATAGATTTTTCGCTTTTCAAGGGAAGCCGCATAGCCCTTGTTCTCGGCGCAGATCAGAAACCGGGAAGCTGCACGTTTAAGCTTTTGTATGATGATGACCTCAGAGGAGTCGCTTAGCGAACTAACTTATCGTAGTCTGCGTGTATGCCAATCCAGAACCACACGATTCCGTCCGTGGCTTCCACTCCCACCGCTCGATAAATGAGGCTCACACGAGCGGAGTAGTATCGCCCTACCTTTTTGAAATGCAAGGATGGGTGTTGCGGGTTTGCCTTCAGGAGCGCAAAAGCTTTGTCGGCCTGTACACGGATCGGAGCAGGGAGGACATTGTAGCAGGACCAAAACTCTTGCGAAGCATGATGATTCAAAGTTTAGTGGACTGGCCGGAAGTGTGGCCACGCAGCGCCTTGTCAGCCATCGCATCGAGTTTGCCCGCCTGGACATCGGCCTCAAACTGGCGATCCCAGGCTTCGGCGTCGAACGCAGCGTACCATGAACGGAACGCAGTAAGTTCTGAGGGGGAAAGTTTCTCAATCTGCTGTTCGATTGCTTCGACTTTGCTCATGTGCCACCTTGCTGGCAAGTATACCAGCCTGGACAGCTGGTGTCAGCCTCTTCAAATGAAATCCGCCATGCGCTGCGAAATCTGGCCGGACAATTTAGAATCGTTTAACTGACCACGCCGTCGAAGTATTCCACTTCGATCTTCTCGAACAGTGCACGCATGCGCGGAAAGTAGTGGACGCCTTGGGCGGATTGGCTGTGAAAGTCGAGCGCGGCCTGGTCGATATATTGTTCATGCACGATATAGTCGAAACTTGCGCGATTTCAGGAGCGAGTAGAGTAAGCAGCCCGGCTCATGTTTATGCATTTCGTTCCGCAGCTCCGCGAACCGCGCCTCGAATTCCCTTTCTCGCCCCGCTGTGACCGTCAATATTGCTGTCCACCAACCATGTTTCCTCCAAACACTCTTAGGCTTGAGTCCTTATATATGGAGTGGTTTCGTCAATCTTCGCATCTTTTTCCAAAGGCGAGGAGGTCCGTTGGCGCTTAGAGCATCGCTGCCAGGTCAGCTTCGATCGCCTCCGGCTTGTCGCTCGGCGCATAGCGCCTCACTACCGTGCCGTCGGCGCCCACGAGGAATTTCGTAAAGTTCCATTTGATCGCCTCGATGCCGAGAATCCCAGGCTTCTCCGATTTGAGGTATTGGTAGAGCGGGTGCGCATTCACGCCGTTCACTTCGATCTTTGCGAACATCGGGAAGGTAACGCCGTAGTTCCTGGTGCAGAACTGCTCGATATCTGCTTCGCCGCTTGGCTCCTGGTGCCCGAACTGATTACAGGGGAAACCGAGCACCACGAAACCCCTGTCTTCGAATTTGTCGTAGAGCGCTTGCAGCCCCTCGTACTGCGGCGTGAAACCGCACTGGCTCGCGACATTGACGATGAGCAGCGTCTTGCGACGGTAGTCGTCCATCTTCTGCGGCTTGCCGTCGATGGTGACGAGGTCGATGTCGTAGAGGTTCATAGATTTAGAACTAACATGTATCCGTCGTGTGCTCTATAGTTTTCACATACATTCACAGGAACAGATGCGTCCTCGCGTGAGTTGGGCGGCAATTGCAAACAAAGACTCCCGACCCACTCTTGTCCAAAATAAGTTCTTAAAATGCCTCCGGCTTGTGAGGAGGATGGGAGGCTCAGCCACACCCATCTGCGGCGTTGCCACGCCGTGTCACCCACAAGCCGGAGGTATTGTATGGTAGCCGTCGCCAGTTGTTTTGCGCAAATCCTGTCCCTGATCGATCGCGCGGGATTCGCTCGCGCCGTGCGGCAACACCAGGCTGAGCGTGGGGCCAAAGGGTTCTCATGTTGGGAGCAGTTCGTGAGCATGCTGTTCTGTCAGATGGGGAGCGCGCACTCCCTCCGCGAGATT
>CBDDRB010000001.1:0-116257 GCA_965232965.1 uncultured bacterium | reverse complement strand
AAAACAATCGAAGATGATGGAGGCATCCGTCGGCGGAAAGAACACTTGCCCGAGCACCGGATCTTCACTCCGCGCCTGTCGATCGACCAGCCACGCATAAAAGACCAGCCGACCATCTTGAACGAGCGTATAGAGATGATACCCCAACGACTGCCGTTTTATGCTCTCGGACCGAAATGTTTCTGGCGACATCTGCTCCCGTTCATATCGCGCATAGTATCGCACATCATCAAAACAATCACGACGCAGGAACTGATGACGAGGAAGGGTCAGGATGTGCTTTTCATCGCACGCATAGAAACGGAGATCGCGGCGATACCAGCATCGAGCACGAACAGCCTCGGCAACGCCACGAGCGGTGAGGAGGCGGAATCCATTGGATGGATAGGGGGTGTCAAAGGTCATGATAAGGGGTAAATGGCCCGCCTTGAGAAGGCAAGATAATCTAACTTTACCAGATCACGCGAAGCGTAATGCCTAGGGCTTTCCCCAGCTGTCCATTTCATCCCGGCCTATCCTTTTGCCCGCAGATCCCACTGAACCAGAAGGACAACATGGCGCAACCCACCCTGACGATCGGTCGACTCATTACCATATATCGTGTTCATGCCGGCGACCACCGGCTCGCGATCGGCAAATCGATCATTCATCGCAATCTGTCGAACCGCCGAAAATATCGGTACGTTGATGAGGGTTCAGGAAAAATCATTGGTCACGGCGAAGGCTGAAAAACAGGATCCGCGCCTCCATTGGGCAAAGGATCGTTTGAGAGAACTGGAAGCGAAAGGTGAAGTGAGGCTGTCATGGCTGGACCACGAGATGCCCACGTCGGTTTTGTTGATAACACGACTCTTTCGGATCGAAACAAATGGGACGCTCCTTGCCATAGGTGACGACGGTCAAATGATCGCCGTTCACTCCCAGATCTGCCAGATAGTTCCGCACTGATTTGGCCCGCTTTTCCCCGAGGACGAGGTTGTAAGCGGAGGTCCCCCGCTCATCGCAATGGCCTTCCACTTTCAGGCGGGTCATGTCATGTGCACGGAGCCATTGGGCATTCCTTTTGAGCACTTGTTGTCCTTCCTCGGTGATCGTCCAGCTGTCGTATCCAAAAAGGACATCTCGAAGACCTGCCGCAACCGTCGCAGACTGTTCAGCTCTCATTTCTGCCAATTGTCGATTTGTGGCTGAGGCATCGGCCTTTGCAAAAACCTCATTAGAGCTCACTCGCTCACTTCCGCCGGGAAGATTGTTCAAGGTCGTGTTAGGCGAGGAGTGCGACGTGTCACCACTAGATTTCCCACCTTTGGTTGAGCATCCCAGGCCCAGTACCAGCACGGAGCCGATAACGAGCAGACAGGCGATTCGAGAAGGACTGATCATTGGCACTCCTTGGCGATCATGTTTATACTTCCATAACTCCCATGCGGTCCGGCCTGGGGATCGGGGTCCTGCTTTGAAACAGGTTCTTTCCTACAAAACCAACTCGACGAGCGCGTCATGAACAGATTGCAGGACCTAGTCCAGCGGTATGCAGCATTACAGGTTCCGAGGAGAAGTCCACGGAGTCTGCAGCTGAATCTTAATTCGGTATCGGCCAAACACCGAAGGTTTGACCGAAGCCAAGCCGACTAGACAAATCAGGCGACCGGCCGTGATATCCGCTGGAGTCATGATGGACTGATCACACGTCACGAAAAAAGCCTGCCCGGGTTTGTCCCCTCGCAACGCGCCTGTCAGCCAAAAGGTCGCAAGGTATCCGCTCAAATGTCGGCCGAGTTGGATCCACAAAGGAGGCGCGTTCGTCTGATGCAAGACCCATTGCAGTTCGTGGTCACACCAAGTTTCGAGCAACGCTATCAAGGGATCCGAAGGGGAGGCTTGAGGGGAGTGCTGGTCTGAATCGATTGCTTCAACGCATATGTCTGAGGCGTGACACGCTGGCATTTAGGCCTCCAGGGGTACCTTCATGGCAATCCTTTCTTTCACATGGATCGATGAACACGAATTCAGCAAACCTCATGCCAATAGAATACTGTTACCAACATTCGCGAGTTCTGCGGAACGTTCTTACCATGCTGTAATCGACGTATTGAAAATCATACAGAGGACAAATTGTCCGGTGGAAACAAAAAATCACTGGGTTTGTCATTTGGTGCGGCGGCGGGGTTCCCCTCACAGCTCGACCGACACACAGCGCACACATCGTAACGAATGAGCCGTCCTCTTTACGTCAGAGTTAGTCGGAACGGCCGTAGCAGAGAATCTTCACGCCTCTGTGTTGGTTAACAATCGAGCTGAAGGGAATCCCCGTTGACGGTGCAAGGACTTATGGAGCTGTTGCGCGAGTAGCGCCTCTCGGCGACAGGCGCGTGTTAGGGGAGGCTGATGGCGCTTGTGAACGCATGCGTCACCAGTAACGCCAGCGAATATTTGTGTCAAACCGCACGTGGAGATAAGGACATCCCTCATAGGGGGGCAGAGATTGGGATGGAGGCAGGCCGTTCAGGAGGCAGAGGTCTCAATTACTGGGGTGATGGCTTTGAGAAGGCGCTTGAGCGGGTCTCCTAGTGACGGCAGCGAAGAGCCTTTGATGATGAACTCAGTGACCCCGAGTGCCTGGACCTCCCGCTCCGTCTCAGGGTTACCATCTCCAGTCACAACGATCACTGGCTGTTTTGGATCAACACTGCGTATCTGTTTTAAGACTTCAACCCCATCCATCTCCGGCATTTTCACGTCGAGCACAATGACATCGGGGGGGTCTTGGCGATACAGCTCTAGACCCATCTGCCCGTTGTCAGCGAGGAGCACTTCATAGCCAAGACGTTTGAGGAGTGTGCCGGTGAGCATACGAACGTTTACCTCATCGTCAATGACCAACACCTTCGCCAAGACATGCCTCCTCAGTAAATATAGTAACCGTTGCTCATTATGACCGCGAATGCACAACGAGGGCAGCTAGGACAGGCCCGAGGTGGTTAACACTCTGGATTCAACTACTTGGTGAAGTCATGAGGGCCATCACAGCGAATCAATCATTTGGTCCGGTTCCATCGCCGTGGCATCCGCAATGATTTTGGCATTGACCGCGAAGGCCGACATGGCAATGATCTCCACAATCTGGGATTGTGTGAGGCCGTGTCATTGCAGAGAACCGTAATCGGTTTCCATCAGACAGACTGGTTTGATTCCCGAACATTTGCGCGCAAACGTATCATATCGCGCAGTTTCAGATCGGAGAGGTCCTTGACATTTCGGTATAGACATTCAAGCAGTTCGGGATTTACCCCAACATGCGACAACAGGCAATGTGTGCCACCGTACACGTATAATAGGACAGGCTCGATCCTTGGAGATCGCCACACATTTCATCTCTTTCTGCCAACGAGGAAGTTCTCCTATGACGAGGGTTTTTTTACCGCTTCCCAGGTGCCCCGCACGACCGAGCTTGAATGGCCCTGTGTTGCGATAAAATTCGGAGGTGCAGGAAACGACATGCGTCGATAGAATTCCTCGTACACGGCATTGACATCTTTGGGGGCTTGATCGGGAGGGAGAATAGGAGGGCGGTTGGCCTTCCATGCCGTCTTGACGACAGACACTGGGGCTCGTTCATGTCTCGGTCAATGACGCCAGGTGAAGTAGAGCGAGACCGCGACCATCAAGAGCAGGAGCCCATAACTGATAACGCTAATAACAATACTTCTCCAGAGTTCACTCACTGTCCATTACTTCCCCTTCGGCGTAAGGCTTTCTGCTTCTTGCTGTTCTGACTGAGCAGAATTGACCTCAATCTTGAGATGGGGGCTCGCACGAAAGGTCACCACTCTGCGGGCCGAGATGATCACGGCCTCGCCGGTTCTGGGATTTCGTCCACTGCGAGCCGCCTTCGTATGTACTGTAAAAGTGCCAAAGTTGGAAACGCTGATCGGCTCACCCTTTTGAAGAGTGGTCTTGAAAAGGTCAAGAATCCACTCCAGCAGTGTGGCCGCCCCTTCCTCAGTGATGCCAACTTCCTGATGAATCCGCCTGGCAATATCCAACTTACGCATCCGGCCTCATTTCCCCTTCGGCAATAGCCCCTTCATCTCCAGCTCCTCAATCCCGTTCTTCGATGAGCGCCGGAATAGAAACACACTCCCTCGGCGTCCGTGACCCCCATGTGGTGTCCCCAACGGGATTTGAACCCGTGTTACTGCCTTGAAAGGGCAATGTCCTAGGCCAGGCTAGACGATGGGGACGATCATGGCCGAAAATGAGGTCGACTCTTACCATACTTCAGACGCATGTGTCACTAGAGGACGCAGGGAGCGTGACGGCACCGGTCGCGTTTCATCTTCGAATTCTGTAGGATAAACTGCATCAAGAGTATTGGCGCCTCACGGAGTCACGACAGAAGGAGCACACCTCATGTCAAGACGCGGATTCGCATTGTATAGATCGGTGCTATTGATTGCCTGCTGCCTGATAGGAGCCGGTTGTGCCCATGATACCTATCAAGAGCGAGCGGACTTGATTAAGAGTCATTCCGACGCCTTCTATGATAGTCTGAAAGCGAACAGAGTGGAATCCGCGATCCGAAACAACGAACAGATAGAAGCGATGGCGAACCAGATGGGAGATACCGTCAAAAAACGAGCAGGCCAACAAGGCACCGCATCGGTCGAAAGGGAATTTGCTTTGATGAAAACCGCCAACGAAGCCGCAGCCACAAACTGGATTGCGTTGGGCCAGTACTTCTCCATCAAACGCCAGTACCCTCAAGCCCGTGCCACCTATCGACGTGTGATCGACACCTATACGAATCCCACAGACCGGCCACACCGAGAACAGGCGCTACGCGCCTTGAAGGATTTAGACATGCTGAATCCTCCCACCACAACAACGACGAATCCGTGACCGGCGACCGTCTGCTACGTCAATCCCCTCGAATCCTTTTCAGCGCCCTCTTGCTGTTCAGTGTGGGATGTGTCCACCGAATTCACGTCACTCCTGCGCCTCCAGCTGTTTCGCCTGTTACCATCGCTCAATCACTCCAAGTCATTGTGCCCTTTCTTGCACTAGAAGGAGCCGATCACATGCCGGGCATCACCTTGCTCGAGTGGCCGGCGCAGGATTTTCGGACCGCCGCGATCGACTATATCCACGCGCGTCAGACTTTCGCCGCAGTCGGTGATAAACCGGCCGATCTCACCCTGACGATCAAAGCCTGGTTGATCATGCGATCCCACGACAGCTACCGCTATCGCCTGCATTTGGAATCAGCCCTGGGCCCTGCGGATACGCTGCCAATCAAGTCCTACCTGGCGGAAAAAGAAACGGTAGGGTCGAACGTTCGATGGATCACGGCTTCGGATCGGATCCCCATTGCAGAAGCCGTCCAAGCGGCACTCGACGATCTACTCTCGCAGATCGAAGCCGATCACCTCTTGTATCGAAATGGGCCGCACTAAGGACGAGAGAACACTGGCAGGCTATGAGCCGAATCGATCTGGTTCATATGGTGGGTTTCTAGATAGTCTCATTCAACAAAAACCAGACAAGCGAAACATACGAGACAGACTGGCAGAGTATTTGAGCCTCCTGCTAGGAGGTTCGAAGTCGTCGGTTGGCAAGGCGCATGACAAGGCATCCAGCTGCCACGCCCGCCGCAAACATCGCACCGACAATCCAACCAAAAGAAGGGCCTATCTGTCTCGGTTCCCGACGGCGAAGCTGCCGATTCAGATTCGGCATATGGGATTCCGGGCCAAGCCATTCGTCCTCTGTTGAGCGAGGCGAGCCTTCCTTGAAGAACATGGCCGTCTTTCGCTCATTCATAATTCCCCCGCTTTCCTGCTCGTGCAGCAAACCCTACTCCACTTCCCAACTGGAGCCACGCACCCTAGGCAGTACGAGAACCAGTAAAGTTTGCCCAGGTCTTATTGATCTGTGCGGTCGATGCCGGTTCATACACCTGGCAATCAAGACGTAGAGACTGATCACCGAGCGGAACGTTCAGATATTCACAGTGATGCGGGCGATCGGCATTCTCGTGGTGATTGGGGCTAAAGTTGTGACAAGACACACACATTCTCGCGACAGATATCTCACCCTGCTCCTGGAGACTACGAATCACTTTCACCAGAGATCTCAGAAGTACCACTTGCTCCGTTGCCGAGAGCGCTTCTGTCGCGGTTGCCAACCTATCGGGCATACGAGAAGACGGCGTGCAGGACCGCATTCCTTTGGCCGTCAATTGCGCCGTCACAACCCGACCATCGCTCATGTCGCGACGCCGGCGAACCAACTGTTTTCGTTCAAGCGTGGCAATGACTTCCGATGCAGTCGGAAGCCTAACGGCAAGCTCGTTCGCCACTGTGGAGACAGTTGCTCGTTGATCGGGTTTGGATCGAAGTAGTGTGAGGACCTGCCGCTGTAACGGACCAAGGCCTGCTCGACCTTCCCGCCGCCACGTTCGGCTCTTCATCGCAAGCCCAATCTTCTCCAGACCGGCCGCCAACTGAGTAGTCAGCGTAGTTGCATCTCGTAACACCGGCGACTTCTTCCCGCCACTGAGCACGCGTCGTGCAGCCATAGCAGCTCCTCCTTAAATACCAGCATTTCTTCAGTGTAGTGTGCTTCCTGTCTCCACGTCAAGATTCCTAATGGCACTATTGGCGGTGTCTCGCCATAGTGGAACAGAACGGCAAACGATCGAACCCTCCAGGATGACTCAGCGCGCAAATAGACTTTTTTTCACGGCGAAGCTTTCTGTATGCGTAGGGATCTGCCGACACAAGACACAATCATAAAACATAAAACGAAACACACGAAAGCCATGAAGTCTTTCTCTTGAAAATTGAGACAACCGACACCCCTGCTTGCTCACGTATGCTCACCAGCCGGCTGTCTTCAACTACAATCGAAGGTCACGCACATGCGCACCAATGGGGATGTGAGATCCTTCCCAGAACATCGTGTATTCAACGGGTTTTACCCAATACATGAGCGAGGTTTTCGTAGCCTGATAGACTTAACCATAGCCTCATCGCGTCTAATGAATGCGCGATATCGAATAGCGAGGTGCTTTCATGAGCGAGTGGTTGATGGTGACGTCTATCGGATTCGGTCTACTCGGGTTATTGTGTTTAATGGCCGGGGTGACGGCGGCGCGGCGGCGGCGATTCGTTCGCCTGTTATTGCATACCGCTTTGGCCTTGGCTTGCCTGGCATGCGGCGCCGTTTTTATGACGCTTCAGTTTTCATTGCAAGGCTACCAAGCACTGACGCGAGAGGATCTTGCCGCGACCATTCAAGCGGAGCCGCTTGGGCCGTCGCAGTTTCGTGTCACGATTCACCTGACAAATGGCCAGACGGACAGCTATTGGCTGGCGGGCGATGAAGTCTACGTCGATGCGCATATTCTGAAATGGAAACCTTGGGCGAATCTGTTCGGCCTTCATACGGCATATGAGTTGGATCGTCTAGCAGGGCGCTACCACCGCATCGAAGATGAACGTGTGAGACCTCGCACGGTCTACCAGCTCACGACGGATCGATTGATAGACGTGTTCGCACTTCGACGCCGTTACGGCTGGCTAGAGCCGGTGGTCGATGCGGAATATGGATCGGCGGCCTTCTTCCCCGCACGCGATCGCATCACGATTGAACTCCGCGTCTCCACCACCGGGTTACTATTTCGTCCGCTGACGAAGGCGTTCTGACAGCAAGAGACCCGACCGTATTTCATGACGCTTGTCCGACTCCAAACCTTGAATCGCTGTCATCACTTTCGGTATCGACGATTCGGACCGAGCGTTGAGATTTTACCGGATGGGATTCAATCTGTAGGTGAAGTGGATGAAAGCTCGCTATCCGGCCGTTCACTGAAATGCTTCGTTGACACTCTTTTCGGCAGGAAGTAGTCTGGTTCTAAGATCGAAAGGTACCGCCTTTGAACGATGGGACCAATCAAGATAGTTCCGACTCTCACTCACCGACCACAGCTGCACCTTCTGCGAACGACTTGACTCCGAGGTACTTCCCGGTCTCTTTGACGAAGTTTGTTGTCATGCATATCTGTACTGCAGGGATGTACCAACTGTATTGGTTTTACGAAAATTGGACGCTCATCCTGGAACGCGACCGGTCGGAAGCGAGCCCATTCTGGAAAACGTTCTTTATGTTCATTTACTGCTATACATTCTTTGAAAAAGTTCGGAGCAGCGCTGCAGAACTCAAGATCGCTCAATCCATCTCTGTGCAATTTCTGGCAACTGGATGGATTGTGATGTCGACGCTCTGGATACTTCCAGATCCGTACGGACTGATTGCGTTGGGGTCGATTGTCTTTCTGATCCCCGTTCAACAGGCGGCCAACCGGGTCAACGAATTCTTGGTCCCGGACCATGATCGGAACGACCGATTCACGGCCTTGAACATCGTCGCCGTTGTCATCGGCGGACTGCTGCTCGCTACGGTAGTCATTGGTGCATTTGTTTTGAAGCTCTAGGACAAGGCCCTATTTCGAGCGGAGCGCGTCTCTTCTATTGAAAATGCCGGAATCCCTCCATCATCCGGTTGACACTTTCCTCGCTAGAACGTAGCCTCTCCCCATTTCTGCCCGGAACGAGATCGTTCACCGGGATTACATTTGAGCATGGACTGGACATTGCTGATCAGCTTGGTGATTTTCCTTGTTACCGGAGGAGTCGCATCGTTCTATCTCCATATGTTCATCGTCAAAACCAAGAAGGAGTTCTATGCGACACAACCCGATCTCAGAATTGCGAACTTGTCGGCGATGAATTCAGGGGACGTCCTCACCCTCTATCCTGAACTTGAGAACGTCGGGCGCGGTGTGGCATACGATTGCGTGCTGCACCTGGGCGGGTGGGAAGGAAATTTCACGATCAAGAAAGTCTATCCTCGCGGCCCATGCTATGAAAAGCATGTGGTCGCCATCGTCTTGGGTCCGGAGGCCCCGATCCGCGTCAAACCCATTAACCATGGCTATCTCCGGCTACGCTATCATGATTGCTGGGAGCAAAAGTACGAACGATGGTACGCTGTCACGCAAGTCAGAAGTGAGATCAACCCTCCCTACAATCCTAAAATTGACCTGGAGCACGCCGAATTGACCGAACCTCAGCCATCGGTCTGGGAAATGCGGAGGCTACTCCGAAGTATCCCCCTGTATGATTGAAGAAAAAATTCCCGGCCACCGTACAATCGGATAGTGTCTCGATCGGTTCCAGCGGTATGGCGGTATGATGGAACATCGATTCTGGCCCAAAGAGCCATACGACCTTAATAATCCTCGCGTCCATGTAGCTATGTGGGCGTACTCGCCGCACCGGGACGCTTGAAGCATGGAGGATACCCATGACGCATGAACACGAACCTGTGGAACGTCTCCTGTCACGCCGCGAAGTGATACGTGTGCTGGGTGGCAGTGCCGCTTGCTTGCTGGCCGGCAGCCTGATTCCTCGGTGGGCTCTTGCAGGTGTGCAGAGATCCTCATGCGTGGTTCGACCGGAACAAACCGAAGGTCCGTATTTCGTCGATGAACGCATGAATCGGTCCGACATTCGCACAGATCCAACCGACGGACAAATCAGGCCCGGTACGCCACTGGCGCTGACGCTACTCGTTTCACGCCTCAATGCCGGAGACTGTCAGTCGCTATCCGGAGCTCAGGTCGACATCTGGCATTGCGATGCGATGGGTGTGTATTCGGATGTCCAAGATCCTAATTTTAGCACCATCGGCCGCAAATTTTTACGCGGCTATCAGACAACCGATGCGCGCGGCGAAGCGCGGTTCGTCACGGTGTATCCTGGCTGGTATCTAGGTCGGACCATACACATTCACTTCAAGATTCGCACCGCGCCCGTGGCTCAGCGGAGCTTTGAATTTACGTCGCAACTGTACTTTGACGATGGGCTGACGGATCGCGTCCATGCCGAGCCACCGTATGCCTCAAATGGACAACGCACCGCGCGAAATCATCATGACTGGATCTTTCGCCGTGGTGGTGATCGACTCATGCTGGCTCCGACGGCGACGGCCGACGGCTATGCGGCATCGTTCGCGATTGGCCTGCAGTTTCGGTGAGAAGACATTCAGCGGAGACAACTCTTCTTCCAGCTCTGATGGGATGGTGTTATCGGATTCGTGATTGCGATTGGATGATCCTTGGTACTATGGTTGGAAGAAACGGATTAATTGGCGGGAATGTTCGGACCGATCTTTTCGACAATGACTTGTTTCACTTGCTTGGCAAAACGTTTGGAAACTTCTGCATTCTGCAAAATATGGCCGGATTCGGAGATAGTATAGAGAGCCGGCGGAACCTGAGAGGTGATGGTGGCTTCAAACACCACCGCGACCATCTTGTCTGGCTTGCCGGTTTTGCGGTTCACACCGTACACCTCCTTGATCGACACCTTGGAGGAAACTTCAACATCGGCAATAGACGGAGTGGCACGAGGATTCTTCACCCCTGCCCTCTCCTGGTTCCGCGCGACGAGTTTAATGATAGGATCGGACGCGAACTCGTTGTGAATGTGTTGCGCGACCGCACCCTTGGGCCTTTCAGCCTGCTGCATCTTGTCGTCAAGAACCAGTGGAGCCAGGCTCACATAAATCGGGTCCTGTGGCTGCCGTTTGGGAAGAGAGCCGAGTGATTCGAGCATCGTGGTTTTTTTTACCCGAACCTGCTCGGCCATCTCCTGAGTCGCAACGTGCCGTTTGGCCATCGAGTCTTGGGCATTGTGAATCGTCGTATGCCCGGCCGGATCTGTCTCGTACACGAGGGTCTTTGTCCCTTGCTCATCGACACGGTCGACGTTCTTCTCCCCATTGACCTGCGAGGTGTAGGCCCCCCCCGCACAGGCCGTGAGTACAAGACAGAGAACCATGATGAAGGAGGAGGATAGAGTGGTCATAGGTTTGCTCGACATCAATGAGGTAAATAGTGCTCTAAATTGACAACCGGCTGGCGGGAGTCGAGTGATCTGCATGACGTTTCAAATGCATGCAGCAAGTGTAGCAGCTCGAAACACCCTGTCGAACATCGTGATTATCGATGGATTTGCAATGACCTGCGCGAGGCAGCGTAACCTATAGTGGTATTTCTCGCATTAGACACAATGACCTCTTATGTATAAAGATATGGATGAAGTTCTGCAACCTGCTTTTCTCTAGCCGCACCGACCCACAGCGCAATGTTGGGCATGAGTGAGATCTCGCTCCTCCGGCCCCAACATAGTGCACGAATCGTGCGGTTGCCTCTGCTGTCGAGTATGTTGATCGTTGAATTCAAGCCCCCGTGGGAGGTCCGATGTCTGCGTCGATCGTGATCGGGATTCATGGTCTCAAGAACAAGCCTCCGAAGGATCTGTTGGCGCTGTGGTGGGCCATGTCGCTTCAGGAGGGGCTACAACGTAATCTCGGCTCTCCATCTCCGTTCGCCTTTGAACTGGTGTATTGGGCTGACATCCAATATTCCGATCCAATACCCGAGCTCCAACTCGAGAACCCGTATATCGCGGCTGATGGGCAAGGTCCTCTTCCGCGATACGGTGGAAGCGCGCGTGATACGGCCAAGGCGATCATAGAGAAATGGGGCGGCCAATCTATCGACAAGGATGATGACTTGATGGGTCTTGATGAGCACGTTGATCATCTTCTTGGTCTACCCTTTGACGACCTAAGGGACTATTACCGAAAACCCGTCGTGCGAAACCGCGCACGCGACAGGCTGATTCACGCGCTTCAGCGCCATAACGACAAGCGTGTGTGTCTGATCGCGCATTCGATGGGATCGATTCTCGCCTATGACGTGTTGCGGACACTGGAGCAGTCCCTGCCGGCCATCGACCATTTCGTGACGATCGGCTCGCCACTTGGATTGCCGATCGTGATTCAGCATGTCCAAGAGGAGTTTTCCAATACCCTCGTTCCGCGACAGGTTCGGCAATGGACGAACTTGGCTGATCCAAGGGATAAGATTGCGCTGGACTGTATTCTGGGCAAGGACTATCCGCCTGCTCCGGGCGGGATGCCAATCCAGGATAGTATGGTCTACAACAATTACGTCGATCGAACAGGAAAACGCGACCATCATAACGGCTACGGCTATCTGCGGACTCCCGAACTTTCAAATATCCTTCGTGAGTTTCTGGGCGCCGCAAATGAGGTCTAAGTCGATGCACGCTGGCAGCCGAACTGGAGTCGATCCGGCGTGAATCCTTCACACAATTCTCTAAGCGAAGTTCCCTCTTCTTGGCAGGTAGCGCACTAGGTCTCGTTCTATCTGGCGGCGAAACGGAGATAAGAGACCGATGCGCGACCAGGCTGAGCAGACTCTTCGATGACGGCAGATGACTTTGAATTGGCGACGCGGCGAGCTCTTCGACGGTGCAGAACTCCCGGCGAACTGGCGGGGCGGAGCCGCATAAGGCTCCGCTAGCCGCCAGGACGTCGAGTGTTGTCCGGTCTACGACGCTGAAAACCTACTTGCCCTTTGTACCCTCAACCAACTTCCCGTCAAGCATCATGATCTGGCCTTCCTGCAGCTGGCTCTCTTTCCCATCCTTCATCAGCATCTTGCCGTTCATCATGACCCTCGTACCATTGGCCATGGTCGTCTCGCGATCCATACGGCCGATTTCTTTCCCGTCTTGCAACCGCCACATCTTGCCATCCTTCATAGTGACGCCATCTTTCTCAACGGCGAAAACGGGTGAGGCGAGAAAGGACAGGGACAAGCAGAGCCCAACAACTGCGAGTGTAATGATTCTGGACATCTTCATGATCTGTGTAACCCTCCATTAATAAAATATGTGGTGTGAAATGACCTGTCTCAGACGGCACGGAACTCAGAGTGGCAAGGAGGACCTCGTCCGGCTTGGACCGACGTGAGACCGACCTCGTTACCCCGTTGCCACCGCTGTTCGGGTTCGAGGTTGCGCCTCCTTCGTTTCAGCCATGGAAATGAGATGTCTTGTGGTTGATGCGGCGATGTCGTCGAGCCGGAGAAAATCGCCCCCTGTAACAGCGGGCGCAGGCTCACAGACAAGATTCGAGGTACGGGACCGCGCATCACAAATAACCGCCCGCCTTATCCGCAACGGGCAAGCTCATCACGCGATGCGCGTGGACTTTCCGGAGCGTTTCGGTAACCGTCTTGGTTGAACTACAACACCAGCACTGGGTCGGCGCGATCTATTTGACGCGCCCTACTGAACGTTGCGCGTACGTCGCAAAGTTCGATTGGATTTTACCACGTCGGCGCAACTGATCATCACTCTTCTTGCTTCACGTTCTGCACAAGAGCCTCATTAGGGCGGTGTATTATTCACTAGTCCCTGGAGGCTGTCAAGTACACGGATGGGGGTGTATGATGCGGGTGTATAATGATTCGAAGTAAATATTGTGACACGCCGCTGCAACGATCCATTGGCCGAATAACCCGACCCGAGAGTGAGCGTCAAATCGTATAGCCAGGGAGCGACATCATGTTTGTACAGAACATGGCTAAGACCGAGATGACCAGGTTTTGGCAGTTCATTTTTGATTTCTGTCATGAGGACTATTCCTGTGTGCTCGGATGGCTCCTGGTGGGAATACTGGCCTTCTTGGTCGTCATCGTATGTTTGGGTATGATGATGAAGCGCCTCAATAGAAGAGAATGAACGAAACGGGTGCTGGCCCCCAATTCCAACATAGTTGGTCAGACGTGGCAACCTCTCGGCTCCAGTAAAGAAGTTATCCCTCTTCCGGTCTCCACTTCACAATCAATATCCGGTGAATGCTCCCCAGGCATTGCCGAAATATTCACTACTTCTTTAACACACATTTTTCATAGAGGTTATTGAGTTTGCCTGTTGAATCATATCGAATCTTGAGTTGGCGGTAGCCCCCTTCGTTGTACAACTCTCCAAATTCTTCCCGGGAATAGAACGAGGTTGAATAAAGGGATTTTTGACCTTCAAGCTTCCGCACCTTGGCTTCTATGGCCCTATTGAAGTATCCCTCCTCGTGATGAGTCTTCACCACGTCCCAGAACCCAAAATTGACGTATAGCTTGTGAGGCTTCATGGAATACAACGAATACGAGACCGATGGATCATAGGCAGTCACAGGGCAGATCCAGACCGGCTTGATCCCGATCTCCTCATGAAGGAACTGTGCAAATTCGGGGGCATGCTCGATGGGGATTTCAACATCCTGAATGACGGCTTCTTGCCGGTCTTCGATGACCCTGGAGATCCATTGGGCCACGGGTGAACGACGAGACCACTTCAGTATCTTCCAATACACGGCGGAATGAAGACGTTCTTTTCCCCAGAGCCATCGCATCACAGGATTTTGCAGGAAAAAATGTTTGGAGCACCAAAACCAATCGGTGTCCCAACGCCAGAGATAGTCGTGGGCCGTCAGATAGTCGATCTTTTTTTGCCGGATCGATTGATAATACATTTGGAGATACGTGTAGTCGCTGAGCCATTCGGTGCGGTCGATAAATTCACCTGTGGTGATATAGAGATCCTTGTCGGTGAACATCGTCCCGTCCACAAAGTCCACAGACCGTTCATGACACACTCGTGTGATCGCGTGAAAATACTCTTCCCAATCCGAATACCGGTGGTGTGTCAGCTTGACGAATGGCTTGATAGGAAGAAGCTTGACCTTGAGCTTCAGGACATACCCGAGCGTGCCATAGGAATTCGGAAATCCGAAAAACAGGTCACTGTATTCATTCAATGGGGTCGCCACAACGACTCTTCCGTCGGGAAGAAGAATTTCGAGCTCCTGCACTGTTTCGTGCACAAAGCCGCATTTGAACGAAGACGATTCAATACCGATCCCTGCGATGGCCCCTCCGATGGTAATCGACTTGAGTTGAGGTACGACGGTTGGCATGAACTGAAACGGGAGAGTCTCCCTGACAAGCTCTTCATAGGTCGTCAAGCCTTCGACTTCTGCAAATTGTCCGTGTTCATCCACTCGGATGACATGATTGAAATCGTGCAAATCCAGCCGGTGCACGCGCTCCTGCGCACGCTGCCGAAAAAGATTGGATGTGGATTTTTCAAGCGCGAGCGAATCTGCTGCATTCATGGAGCGAATGGCTGTCACCACACGCGCTCGTTTGCCGGCGTATTCTTCCTGTGAAATCATGCCGGTTATCGCACCGATTCATATCCGCCCAGTACGCCCTGCTTGGACATCACAATTTGCCAGAGGTGAATCTTCCTGGCGCGGAATGACCCTGCAAGGGATAGCAAATAATAGCGCCACATTCGATGGAATCGCTCGTCGAACTTTGCCTTAAAGTCCCCTCTGTGCTTGTCCACATTATTCTTCCAGGCCACGAGCGTTTTGTCATAGTCGGGTCCGAAATTATGCCAATCCTCCATTACAAGCAGTCCATCCATTGCGGCGCTGAGTTGGGCCACAGAAGGAAGCATACCGCCCGGGAAAATATACTTGTCGAACCATGGATCGGAGGTGGTGACTGAAGCATTGTTCCCGATGGTATGGAGCAAGAAGAGGCCGTGTGGTTTCAATCGGCGATGGGCCGTTTCCATCAACGTCCGGTAGTTCTTATATCCCACGTGTTCCGTCAGACCAATGGCAGCAACCTTGTCGTATTCACCGGTCGCTTCCCGATAATCCCCTTGGATCACTTCAACAGGAAGGCCCGCGCACCATCGACGCGCGAAGGCGACCTGCTCCGAAGAAATATTATGGGCCACCACCGAACAGCCGTATGTGCTGGCCGCATATTGTGCAAAGCCTCCCCACCCGCACCCGAGTTCGAGGATACGATCGCCCTTTCGAAGCTGCAATTTCCGACAGATCAACTCCAGCTTCTGCTCTTGTGCGTCAGCCAGAGTATGCACCCCCTTCCAGTAGGCGCAGGTGTATTGCATGTGCGGGTCCAGCATCTTTTCGTAAAAGTCATTGTCCAAATCGTAATGCTGCTGCGCCACTCTCTTGGAGAGTTGTTTGTTCTGCATGTTGAAGAGGCGCGCTTTGACCGCATTGACAATGAGGCGCTTATCGACGACGTCCTTGTCGAGCTGGGCCATGTGAATCTTTGAAAAGAATTCGTCCAGCTGGTCAGAATCCCACCATCCATCCATATATGACTCGCCAAGTCCCAGCGATCCCTCGGCCAGGACGCGACCATAGAGCTTGTCATTATGGACCTGAATATCTCCCGGCTTGGTGCCGTTGATTTGAATCTGAGCCTTGTCGAGCAATTGTTGAATGACCTGTTTGTGGCTCATCGCAGGATTATCCTTCGTGATCTGAATCGGGGCCGAGCTGAGGAAGTCTTATGACGATCCTTGACTCTGGGCTGGCGGAATGGATCCCATGTGGGATCGATTCTCGACGGCGATGGTTTTGCCTTTGACATGTTCAGGAGGCGTTCTGAGATCCCACACGATTCCGAACCAAGACAGAACAGACAAGACATAGTAGGACAGGTCTACTTCCCACCAAAACCATCCTTGATTAGCGGCCGACTGATAATGATGGTGATTATTGTGCCAACCTTCTCCACAGCAGAGTATGGCAAGAATGAAACTGTTCTTACTCCCGTCGTTGGATTTGTACCTGACTCGACCGATCAGATGTGCAAGGGAATTAATAAAGAACGTACAATGATACAGCGCGGTCGTCGAAATAAACACACCCCAGACAAGACCTGGGAAACCCCAGACGCTATAGATAAGCAGCGCATAACACAAGGGGGGGATCCAATAGAACCGGTTGAGGAAACAGATTTCAGGATTTCGACGAAAATCCCTCACGAGATTTAGATCGGTTCGCATATACTCTGCGGAGAGTATCCATCCGACGTGAGAAAACCACCATCCTCTTTTCAGCGGGGAATGCACATCTTCTTCCTGATCCGAGTATTTATGGTGATGCCGATGGTGGGCCGCCCACCACAACACGCCTTTCTGTGCAGATGTCATGGCGAGGAACGCCAGGATAAACTGGAATACCCGGCTGGTCTTAAACGAGCGATGGGAAAAATACCGGTGGTATCCCACCGTGACGGCAATCATTCTCAGATAATAGCTGCCGATAGCCAGCAGGACCCATTCCCATCGAATCCCAGTCTGAAAGACCATGAGGCACATCAGATGAATGCTCAGAAATGGAATGACATCGCAATACTGAACAAAATCCTTCCAGGACCTGCCTGAGAGGGAACCGTCGGTATGATGGGCCATTCCGTTCATCCCAAAATCGTTGCGCCTTCAGTCACGCCACCAGTCGTCACTGAGCGACTCCTCGCTGCAACTACTCCTCTATGAATAATCACCCACTTCGGCACGGCGGTAGTGCATGCCGTCACTCACTCCGTTCGACAGAGCGCTCTGGCGAGCGTGCACAGTCTTGGCAACATCGATTGGCTCCGCAAAGCCGTGACACTTCCTGAATCGCATAGTTTACTGCGGATGGTTGATGTTGTTTGGATATCTTGGGGAGGGACAATTTCTGGCGTGGCGACGTGACTCGTGATCCTTCGACGGGTTTGCTCAGCATTAACATGCTCCTCCTTCGACGGGCTTGCAAAGAGGAGATCACCCTTTGCAGAGAACCGCAAGGAAAAGATGGCAGTCTACACGCGTGTATGTATACAAACTATCTCGGACCGACCTTCACCCTCTCGGGTGCCCTAAAAAACCATGTAAGAGGGCGGTCGTGAACGAGTACGGAAGAGGGGACTGAATCCGAACCCTGCTCAGACCTACTAACCTCCCTCGAGGTTTCCAGGTTGAACCCGGCTCAGGTTGTCTCTCCCGCGCCGGATGCTGGCAGGTCTTCGAGCTCGCGAGCACTTCGGCTTTCGCCGTATTCCTACTATCCACTGCTTCCCGGCTCCAAGGAGCCAGTGCCTGTCGTGGATTCGTTCTCGCTCACCACTGCGGGGCGGCCCAGGAGTTAACCGGGTTCCCTTCTTTTTCTCTGAATAAAAATCTCAGAGAACCAGCACGGGCCGCAGTTTATTGTGACGGTTTATATTTGTCAACACCGATATTGTGGCTAGAGGAACGCTATTCCTGAGCCGCAATACCCGTCACGAACATATCCGGTAAAAAGCGTATTGATGTTCAACAATGTCATGACACGACTGTTCGACGATGGTGCTGTGGGCAAGGAGTTCAATTTGTGATTCTAGTATGGATTGACTGCCTGCTGATGGTCCAAGCGGTGGTGCCTCGAACGTCTTCAATGCCCGGAAACTGGCTCTGCTGGGGTTCTTCCCTGTATTTCTGTAGGAATGGCAAGGATAGCATGCGCGAATGCGCCTCCCCGACTATACCCGTGAACCGGACGACAAAGAGCTGGACGCTGGCGAATGCACAGGGAATCCGTATGAGTGTCCGTGTGCAAGGTGCAAGGCCTGGCTGATCGATATCGAAATCGATCGGGAATACGATGAGCGAAAGGACGCGGCTTAATCACGATTGAACTGTGACGCAATGAGCCCTCTGAAAGAAGAGGAATACGCCGCGCTCACATGAATCTAGCAGGACGACAGTTTCGAATTTGGATGAATTCCCACATTCCGCAGGGCGGGTTCCCGAACTTAGCAGTTTGACAAAGAGATCTAATCGACTTCCCCCGCCGGAGCGCATTGCACCAGGGTATGAGTCGGAAAGAACTAGGTTGGCCCCTAGGCTCATCGATGTCGGGAAGAGAGTATCTAGATTATAGGATAGGGGCTCTCCTTACCAGGACCAGATGAGTAGGAGGTCTATATGGCTAGCAAAATCTTTTCGATGGGATGCCTCGGAAAGCATTATAGGCACACACACGAGACATCATTGGTTCCTGTGTGTTGTGCCTGTGGACTCATTCGAGAATGTGGGGGTCCCTCTGGGCAAGAGCGTTGGATAACGAAGCGGACATACGTGGAGACACACGGCAGGACCCTGGCAGATTGTCATCTCACTCACACCTATTGCCCCGCGTGCTTCACGGATTTCATGGAAAGAGTCCGGCCGAGTCCACGTTCGATAAGCTTGGCTCGGTAAACATGCAGGAGATGTCTCTATGGCAGGCAGAGACGTTTGCTAGGAGTCGACAATGCGAGGTGCCTTATGGCTCTTGAAACCCTGTTCGCTCAACCAGATCACGAAGTGAAAGACACAAAAAACCACACCGCATCGCTTAGGGATTTTGGGAGGCACGCCGTGGCATTGCGCAATCTATTGTATCAGAGCGATACACTCAACGAGGCGGAACTCCTCTTCATGGAAAACCATCTTCAAGTCTTAGAGATGACCCATCTTTGGTGGAAACGCAAGCATAGCTTCGCAATGAAGGGGATGGGTCATGCGCTAGATTCAATCACCTCCCATTCAGCTATGCAGCTTTCATCAATCGGGCTTTGCGTGGGGCCACGCGAGCATACAGATCCTCCCAATCGATCTTGCTCCTCTGTGCCTTTGGAAACATCTCACCCTCTTCTTCCTTCACATGATGCTTGACGATCTCGCCTAACACGATGAATTTGGCTTTGAAACTCTCGTCACTCGGTGTGAGTCTCTTCAATTCGGCAAGAAGGACATGCACGAGATGGTGCTCTTCCTTCGCCTCATTCATCAGCTCGTCCTCCTCGATTCCGTTGCGAATCACAGGATAGATGAGATCCTCTTCTAACTCCGCATGAATTTCGAGTTCGTCAATGACAGTCTGTGCAATAGTGTGTTGCCTCTGCGTCTCCGCCTTTCCATATTCGGCAAAGAGTGTTTTCACTTTTTTATGATCGGCCTTTAGCATGGCAATGACGGGATTAGATTTATTTGGCATTGGCTGACTCCCTAATTATGTAAGGTGGGTGAATACACGTCAGTTGACCTGTTGCACGTGCACCGTGCCATGCTTCGTCATCATGCGGAGCTAGGAAGACCCCTTGCTGCGTCCCACACAAGCGAGCGCAATAGTTCGCCCTGTTAAACAAGAGCGTTCCAACGATGTTCATTGCATCGATTGCATGCAGTTGATTTTCTTAAGTCCCCAACCTAGGGAATTAACCAGGTGACAAAAGTTGTAGCTCATCTCATTGTTCCCAAGGTTGTTTCGCTGTGGAACTTTAGCTGTCGAACCTGATGAGGGGGAGGCCGAGCCATGGGAATCATCTCGAACAGACGCGGTGGATACAAACATCTGCTACTCATGGTAGCAGTTCTGACCGGAATCACGATCATTGGCACGCCACAACGTAGTAGTGCAGCGGAAAATGTTCAAGAAAATGTATCTGAAGCTGAAACGATCATTAATCAAGCCACCTTGACCTGGCAAAACTTCATGCAAGACCTTGATTTAGCCAGTTTCCGTACCCAATTGAAGGAAGCGCAGGGAGTAGTCATTTTCCCGAAACTGACGAAGGGAGCGTTTGTCTTCGGTCTCGAAGGAGGAAATGGGGTTTTAATTGTTCGGGATGGGAAGACTGGAAGCTGGAGTGCGCCAGCCTTTTATGAAATGTCGGCGGCCAGCTTCGGGTTACAGGCCGGAATGGAAACGTCAGAGGCAGTCCTGATCGTGCAAACCGTCAAAGGTATCGATGGTCTGTTGAGTAATACCGTAAAACTCGGTGCTGATGCCTCGGCTGTGATCGGCGGTAGCGGCACGGCAGGAAGTATGGGGAAGGATTTTGTGAGCTACGCACGGACGAAGGGGGTCTTTGCTGGATTGTCGATAGATGGAGCCTCGATACGAACGAGAGATGATTTGAACAAAGCATACTATGGTTCTGCGGTGAGGCCGAGCGACATCGTGCTCGTTCGAAGCGTCAAACCGAATCCTCAGTCACAGGCGTTGCATCAATCAGTAGCCAAAGCCACTGGAGGGAAGTAGCTGTACCCTATTACCTGGCACGACCCCCTAGAGTTAGACCTGTTTCCTCAAACAGCAGATTGGGTATGACGATTTGAATCGCGCTATTCAGAACGCCGTGGCCTTGGTGGGGCTGTTACCCTTAGGGGGATCGGTATCGGCTAAGGTTATGAACTACAGCTTTGCCATTTGAGAACCTCTACTTTTTTAAAGGATGGTGGAGTCGGGGCCTTCCAAGGGAGGAGGCTTCTAGAGGTTTGTGGCATAGGGTCTGCCGCATTCCAGGCACCGATAGGTGTGCGTTAATCGACCATCTGGTGTGCATTCCAATCGCAGCTGGTAGTGTGAACATGGTGGATCCACTTGGCTCGTGGGTAAGGTCTCTGCCTCTACATCGACCTTCCTGTGGGCAACCGATTGACCGCAGAGAATACAGACATAGTTGCCCGTTGGGTCTCCCAGGTCATTCAACTCTAATTCCAGATCTAAATGAGCGCAGCGTAGATGAATCTCTCGCTGTTCCCATTGCACGCGAACCGCTGTCGCTTGATCCCTTGTCGTGAGCTGGTCCCTCCATTCTCCGAGTGCCCTCGCAGGTTGTGAGGGTGATAGGTGAAAGAGGCACATGCTACGCAGCGAGTTTTCTTTCGACCACAGGTTCACCGCATGGGGCTGGGGAACGGGCAGATTCAAGGGGGATTACAGCGCGGTACGTCGGAAGAATCATTATTGCGAACCATCAGGAGCACGCAGGCTAAGGCGTGCACAAGGATTCCGCGCCGCCATTCGTTGGTGGAATTACCTGGCAATACGCCAGGTCAGCCCACCGCTGGGCACTCGTCGGTTGCTCAAAATTTTCGGCCTTCTCACGGGTCACGATCTTCCGTTCTGCTTCGAGCCGATCATCAAGATCGTGCCCATGCCTCGGCCACGTTGTTGATACAACGCATAGGCTAGGGTTGCGATCTTCGCTTGATTCTCTGCTATTTTGGCGTCGGTGTCCAAGTGTACTTCCTGTTCTTAGATCATATTTTTGGCTTCGCGTTTATTTATATATGCGTTGCTTCACCTAAAGCCTCCTTCCCATGATCGCCAGCCATTTGATTCATCGCGCCTTAAGCCACTCCTTTGAGAATAATCTGATAAACCACATTGGCGAAGCGAGACCCGCCCCGTTAAATGAGCGGCGTTTGACCGCATCTAAATAGTTAAGAAGATTAATTCGCCTGAGCCTGTTTAGAAGTGCAGCATTTGCTCTACCGAAGTTTTCGGAATCAATATTTTGCGATTAGATTTCGCTCTATGGATCGGGCTGCCGATAAATGACTATCCAAATGGGGACGGGCTTTCCTGAGATGCTGTTGTAGGCGTTGGTCGTCCACGGAATCTGATGTATCCTGTATCAGAGCAATCGCCTGCTCATGCCTCTTAATTTGATATTGCAGATAGGCTCGATCGAAGTCCGAGCCCGACATCTTGCGCAGTTCCTCCATCGTCTCCAGATGTGTTGTGCCCGCTGTCGAGGCCAGGGCGGGCCCTTGAGGCTGGATATTGATCCGTTGAGCGAGCTGGCGTGTGTCCTGGAGCATGGCGGCGTGCTCGTTTTGCATCTGTGATGCAAAGGTTCTTACCTCTGAGGATGCCTTTTGCTTAGCCAGATCCGCCGCATCAATTTCGCTAAGGTTGATGGCATCGAATATCGCAATCACGTTGGCATCCGACAATGTGGTACCTGGCATGGCCCACTGGAACAAGGAACAGCCGGACAATATGGCGCCAGCCACAAACGTCATCACAGTTGTGTAGTGTTTCATACAAGTCCTCCTCAATTTAGGGCGGGCAATATCATCTCGTGGTTAATCAATACGGGATCAGATCAGATTCTAAACGGCTCGGCCTCTTTCGAAAGCCGAGGCCGAGCTTTTCGATTTAAACCTCCACCATGAGTTCCTTATGCTCTCGAGTTTGTAAGGCATAGGGTCCTCCTTGGTAAAAACACTATGTAAGCATGCAAACTGTGTCATGCCACGGACATTGGCGTAACTGGCACGTCCCCTAGGGTATCTGGTCATATAGGACTCGCCCATAACTTCCTTAGTGCACGAATACCCGGGAGAAGAAGATTGTGGCAAGAGAGGAGCGACATTTGGAGGGAAGGGCTATCCCCTTGAGTGCTGACGTCTAATGTGTACTTTTTCGCCGGCTACTCGGGTTCGACACGCAACACTACGAATGCATCGCTTTTCCGTGGTCCAATTCATTCTGGCGACTCCAGAGGCCCCGCCCATTTGCTCTCCAACAGATGATTCTTCGCGAATACGACCGGTTCATTCAGGCCGGCAATGCCATGTTCGTATTTCCACAATCAAATGAATGATTAGTGTTCTGGTCCCTTAGCCAGTCACTTCCCGTTCGGCAGGAGATTCTCCTCCTAGTCTACCGACAGCCCTGGAGCCATTCCGTCAATGATGTTTTGGCCAAAGGTGATCCTGCGAAGATCAGCTTCCTTCTCCGTTTGGAAGGTGCTTTCAGCTGAGAACGGTCGCATGGTCACCACCCGTTGCGTTCCCAGTAAATCTCGATCGCAAGCGTCCATTGCATCGAGTCAGGGTGTTGAACGGGGGACGACCGAATTGCGTAGTTTTTATTATTGTGTCAGGGAAATGGAGGTTCCACACGAAAGATAAACGGACCACGCGAGCCGCCATCTATGGACGGGTGTCGACAGACGGCCAGACGGTCGACAATCAACTCCGTGAGCTTCGGTTGGTGGCCGAACGGAACGGCTGGCAAATCGACGAAGGGTTCGTCGATAAGGGAATCAGCGGCGCGAAAGGCCGGAAGCAACGGCCGGCCTTCGATGCGTTGTGGAAGGGGGCCATCCGCAGAGAGTTCGATGTGGTGATGGTCTGGGCGGTCGATCGATTGAGACGGTCCCTCGCCCACCTCGTCAATTTTCCCTCAGAGATCAATGCGAAGAAGGTCGATCTCTTCATTCATCAACAAGGTGTTATTCTCCCTCCATAATAGTTTCAACATCCGATACTCCACGTTCTGACCAAATCACCAAGTAATTTCCTGTCAGCTACTGTGTCTTCTGAAACAAGAAACCCATCAAATCTATCAAGGACCACTCCTGCTGCCGAAACGCGGTTGCCGCGGATGAGCTTGTTTACCCCGAACGGAAGTGTTTGGTCATACACGACCAGATAATTGGATCCCCCGAATGCTATGGATGGCCTTGCCACGGGTTCCTGGAAGCAATTACCTGTGGCGAGAGGAATTGAGCTGCCTAGTTGTCCCAGGCTTGTGACGAATATTCCAAAGATTCCGGGATTGCTTCCCGACGCAGCGCAAGCAGTGAGCAAGAAATCAGTGCCATTCGACGCGATGGATGTCTTCCCTGGAACTGATGCAAGGGAGATAGTTGGACTGGTATTTACGATCACTCCAGGTAGTGCGCATGGACAGTTCCTTCCACCTGATAAGCGGTGAGTTCTTCAACCACAGTTCTAGTGAGGTTACCGGAGGTCAGTGAAGATTTTGGACACTGTGCAGGGACTGACTAGGCAGGCGGAAAGAGACTGAAAGCTGTCTTGAAGGTTCTGTCTACAGTCCTAAGTGGTGAGCCGGCTGGGACTCGAACCCAGGGCCCTCGCCTTAAAAGCGCAGCCCAATCTGAACTAAATCAACCACCTGATGATGTAAGGCCCTCCAATGTCTGAGAGGGATTTACAACGACTTACATACAGCGTGGACTATATAGACCACAGTCAGAATCCTCGACGTGATCTTTCCTGCCCGCACTATGAATCGTGACCTGCTGTATGGCGCTCACCTTGAGAAGGTCGGTGATCTCCTCGCAGGCGCCAATTCTATTCCACGCAGCCCTAAGTTCGTGCACCGTCACTTCCAGCAGTGTTCGCGAGAGCTCATTCCCAATTACGAAAGGAGCGTTGTATGAACGGCTATCAAGAAGGCGCGATCACGGGCGGCATCGCCAAGGGCATCAATACCGCGATGAACGGCGTGCTTAATCTCTATGGCATGCAGCATCGACTGGACTCGCAAAAACAGCAACTCGACATTCAGAAGCAGAACTCGGCCAGCTATCAAAGACTGATGCACTACAACTTGGCGAGTCGGTTTGAGCGCGACGCGGGCGAGGATCTCTCGAGGGAGCGCCCTCGAATTCCACGCCAAAAATGGTCATCTTTGGGCTCGCAGGTGTCGACATTGAAGCGGCCGAAACTCCAGGTTGGCCTGCGAAATTATCCAAGGAGGAGGTTCTTCTTGCGTGTCGCTATGCTTTCCACGAATTGAACGGATTTCCGCCGTGGTTCCCCAAGCTATTTGAAGCGTATCCCAGCATAGTTGGTGAGTGTGTCCTGAGCGAAATGAAACAGGAGGTCACTTCGGAGAAACCCGGCACCGAATCCCACTACCTGCTTAGCGACATTACTTGGTCGGGACAATGGGCGTGGGAGCGGTTGGCGCCAGATCTACATAAGTTGCTGCAGGAGCACCAAGTTACCAGCGCATTCAACCTCGGCAAACTGCTGACGATTGTCCAGAGCAGCACATGGGTCACAGACGATGATCTAGCACTACTCGCAGAGCAAAAAGTGAAGTCCTCTGGAACTATCGAGCTCGCCGCTATCTGGTATGCGGTTTGGGTGGGCGTGAAGCCAGAAAGCGCTATTCCTGCGGTTGCTGGACATCTATCGACCCTCTCGAGCGCCAAGGAACAAACGGAGTTTGCGATGACATTCGTTACGCGGCTATCGGCAGGTAGGCGCTCTGAGACAACTGGGGTTCGAAAAGCCTATGCGACCCCCAAGCATCTCAAGGAGTTGTTCCTTCTGATGCACACGTACATCCGGGAGGATGAGGATATCAATCGCGCCGGAGGCGGCGCGTATTCGCCAGGCTTGCGCGATGAGGCTCAGGATGCGCGCAACGCTCTATTCAATCAACTCGCGCAAATTCCTGGTAAGGAAGCTTTCATTGCGCTGGACGAGATCGCCAGGCAACATCCAACGGCGCAGTCGCGCCCGTGGTTGGCTTCCTATGCCAAGACCAAAGCGGAGCAGGACGCAGACCTCACCGCATGGTCCCCTGCGCAGGTGCGCGACTTTCATGAATACCTCGATCGTACGCCGTCGAACCACCGCGAGCTCGCCGACTTAGCGATACTGCGCCTCCTCGACCTCAAAGATGACCTTGAGAACGGAGACGACAGCGTAGCGAAGATCCTCCTTCGTGTGAAGGAAGAGCCTGAGATGCGGAACTTCCTCGCGCACCAACTCCGCGAGAAGGCGCTGGGGCGCTATACCATCATCCAGGAAGAAGAGATCGCCGACGATAAACGTCCTGATCTTCGCTTCCACGGTGCTGGCTTCGACGCGCCGGTCCCTGCCGAGCTCAAGCTTGCAGATAGGTGGACAGGACCTAAACTTTTCGAGCGACTGGAAAACCAGCTGTCCGGCGATTACCTCCGCGACAATCGCTCTAGACGTGGGATATTTGCCCTCGTGAATCTTTCGTCCGACAGGCAGTGGCGACTGCCATCCGGCGACCTCGTGGGCTTTGACGGATTAGTCGAAACTCTCCACAACCACTGGAAATCCATCTCGGACAAACACCCTCACGTCGAGGAGATTACGATCACGGCCATTGACCTCACGAAAAGATTCAAATGATCCTCTCTAGATAAGCGTATGACGGTCGAGTGTCTTACGGTACTAGTCCGAGTGGTCTTCGGCACTTGCGATCATGTCGAGCGCTTGAAAGGCCCGAATCGCGGCGCGTTCCAGAATCATGGCGTGATGGAGGGTTGAGACATCGATGAGAGGAAGATCGTCTGGGTGAAGCTCCCCGGTCTCCCGTTCGTCAGAAATTCCCATGCCGCGTGTGGGTCAGGGTGGTCCATCAGTTCATAGATCACAGGAAGTAGATCTTCTTGCAGGTGTTGCCGGCTCCGCGCCGTTAGACCGAGACGGGCTTCCTCAGCTCCCCACCACAGGAGTTGCAAGAGATACAATTCGTCTTCGTCGACGGGGTACGGCACAAGACGGAGCCAGCGTTTGGCTTCCTGGTTGAGCGGGTGCCCATTCAACTCCTTCACAACCGCGAACTGTTGACCGGTCACGACAGACATGCTCTTCCACCGATGCAGAGCGCGACTCTGAACTTATCGCCCTTCGATACGCCAGCCCCGCCCATAAGGATTGGTGGGACTATCGGAGCGATACGGATTCCCCGCGCCATACGGATTGTTGAGTGAGTCAGGGGAATAGGGACTCCCGTAGCGACCGTAGGGATTGCTCACCGAGTCCGGATCGTACTGGTTGGTGCTCAACTCACCACGGTAGTTCCCCCGCTGATCGTACAGCCGGGGTGCCTCGGTCGCATAGGGATTGGACGCGGACCGATTGCTGTATGGACTGCCATAAACACCAAACGCATTTGTCACGCTGTCCGATGAGTACGGGCTGCCGGCGCCGAACGGATTGGCGATTGAGTTCGGATCGAACTCGTTGGCAGAGAGATTGCCGAGATATTCCGCGTGGACGCTAACAGGGATGAGAAGAAGGACACCGGCGAGCAGGAGTTTCAAGCGGCATCTCCTCGTAAGAGCCTCAGCTTAGGCCTTGATTGTACCTAGCGTCAAGGAGGGGCTCACGTGAATTCATGGTCGCAGCGATATCTTGTGGTGCGATCTTTTTCACAACCCAGGTGTTCGCTTCAAGCCTCGTTCGGTTTTTTCAAATCAGCCCCGTTAAAGTGCTAATTTCCATGGATCGTTTCCCATCGCGACAAACTGATTGAGGCGCGAGCGATACTTCTCGTCTATCGTCAGAAACTCGACGCCAAACAGGGTTGCCTGAACCCAGCGTACGACGGCCAACTTCGCACACACGGACTGGTCACTCTCGGGAAGAAAGAGGCGGAGTTGAAGATGATCTCCCGCTTTGATAGGCAGCGGGGATTCGACCAAACATCCATACTTGGACAGATTGAGGACTCGTCCTTCGCCGGTCTGTATGCCGGTTGCCACGATGATGGAGCACTGAAGAGGAAGACGCTCACTCGACCGCGTTTCGTTGACGGTTACCCCGTGTGTAAGCATGGCTTTGCCCTTCCTTTGACTCCGACACAGACATGTTGCACGATCTGGCCGCCTTGTGTGGTCATGCTGCCCATTGATAGACCACCATGTCGTCGACCTTCCTTCCCTCAACTTCCTCCGGCCTTTCTCCCATCACCCGCATGGCCGCCTCAATAGCCTGTTGTGCAACATCGATCAAGGAGCGGACGTGGGGATCAACGGTATAGTCCAGTGCACCCTCCAATTTGAGTAACGCGGCATCGAGCTTTGTCATCGGACTCCTCCTGGTTGTGGCGTGGGATCTTTCCCAGCCGATTAATGTGCGAGTTCGTACCGCACCGCCTGTAACAACTGCGGCATGCTAAAGGGTTTGTGGATGGTGCGCCGTGCGCCGAGGAGTCGTGCGACATCTAAGACATTGTCTTCTCCACCAATGCCGGAGATTGCAATCACCTTCGCGTGGAGAAATTGACGGGTCAGGTCTAATATCATGTCCAGTCCATTCATCTCCGGCATAGAGATGTCGGTGATGATCAAGTCAGTCGGCTTAAAGCGGTATAATTCAAGACCTTGTCGACCGTTCGACGCCTCGATGACCTGATACCCGGACAATTCGAGCATGGTACGCAAGAGTGCCCGGATGCCTATTTCGTCATCGATGATCAAAATGGTCGCCAGGAACCGTCACTCCTGTGCATCACGACTGACACCTCTTCTCGATCTTGAAGGCCTGTTTCTGATCCCATCATGCGCCGACACTCGCTTCCTGCAAGCGACGGTTGGCCTCGACCACGGCGTCCGCCATATACCCGCAGTTCGCACACCGGAACCCCTTCATCCACATGAAGCCCTGCGTCCCCTCGAAGTCAAAGAACTGATCTTCTATCATCAAGCCCTGGCATCGTCTGCATTCCATGGTGTCACCTCCCTGAGCAACGTTGCTACGTTCTGAGAGACCACCGCCGTTATCGCGCTTCCAGACACGCTACGGCATCTCCCGTCATCAATGGCGCACGTGCCGCCTCGATTCCCGCGTGTCCTGATCGATGAGCTTTAAGGCCTCCAACTGACTGGACATGACTTCAATCTGGTAGTGCTGCGTGGCGATGGTCCGCTCACGCTCATGGAGTTTCCGATGCAAGGCGTGAATCGTCGCCTGATGCTCACTAGTGTCGAGCCGAGCAGGGCCGATCTGAGACGATGGTGTCATGTTGGTGCAGCCCACCAACACCAGGAGTCCTAATCCACAGAGAGCCTGAATGGTCCATCGTCTATGCTGCATGGAGCACCTCCCTGTACCGTATGGTGCATCAGATCCTTCGTTCTGTCGTAAAGGTTATCGCGAGTGCAGAGGAAAGGAAGACGCCGAGGGGTTAGTTCAAAGGAGGTACTTCCGGTGGGATGAGCTGCAAGGTCGATTGAATTGGCTACCGTTAAATGGCATGAATACTGCCAAGTGTCCGAAGGAAACCATAGACCTCAATGGGCACAGCGATGGATCGGTGGATCAGGGATATGCTCACTTAGACAAGTTGCCGATGGCCTTGTTGAAAGAGGGTATTGAACGGTTGCAATATGCAGACGTGGTGAAGGCCCTTCAGTGAAGCGGCGCAGCGTGCTTCAGTGAACATCAGCGGCAGCAGTGGTGGATTCAACTAGCAGGCTGTTGACAAACGGTGACTTTTGAACCGTTCCTGATGCGTGGCATTCATCCGGTCACTACTGTGATCGATGATCTGTGTATTTCTCATGGATGCGGCCTTCATTCTTCCCAATCTCCCGCATGACCCGCGCACCGCGTGGCCCCCGTTAGGCCGGAGCCGGAAGTACTGTCGCCAGCCGCTTCAAATTGAGCAACCAGCCCATCAGATAGGCTTCGTCTCGGACCTGCAGGAGCCCTCGCCGCTGAAAGCGCCGGAAGCCGTGCCAGCATTTCGCCTCGCCCCAGAGTTCTTCGATCTTCTTCCGTGCCCGCTGTGAGAGGTGGTAGCCCACCGTCCGGCTCAGCCGTCGCACTCGCTGATGCACCGCCTCCCGTCCGGGGGTTTTGGCCGCAATGTGCGGCCGGATCCGCCGCCGCATGAGCACCGTCAGGAATGGCTTGGCAAAATACCCCTTGTCCGCGCCCAGGGTCTGAATCCGAAGATCGTGTGTCGCATGAAACCGATCGATCAACGCCCGCCTGCCGTCCGGCTCTGAGGCCGGCCCTCGAAACGGCTCCACATTGATCCCCACGAACAGCCGATGCCGATTTTCCATCAGGCCGTTCACCGTGTAGCCGACCATGGCGGCTGTTCCGTTTCCCTTGTTCGCCAGCTTGGCATCGGGATCCGTCGTCGAGACAGGCGTCTGATTCGAGCGCCGCTCCCCGCGAAACGTGACCGTGGGGTTCCCCGGATCCTGGTCCGACTCCGACCCCGCATCCAGGGACCGACTCCGCTTCTTGTAGTCCTCTGGCTTCAGAAATACTTCCATCGGAACAAAGCTCTTGTGCGAGGCCTTGGCCTGCACCAGCGTCCCATCGAGCGTCGTATGATGCGACACCAACTTCTGCTTGATCGCCACGGCGACCGTCTCATCAAACAACCGTTCGAGCAGCCCGCTTTCCGTAAAACGCCGCTTCCGATTCTGTGAGAACGTCGAGTGGTCCCACGGCATCTGATCTACATCTAGGCCCACAAACCAGCGGAGGACCAGGTTCCCGGTCAGCTCGCGGACCAACGCTCGTTCCGACGTGACGCCCAGCAGATACCCGCCCAGGAGAGCCAGGAACCGTTGCTCGGGTGGAGGTGGAATGGACGGGCGGCCGGTCTCGGCATACAGCGGCTCGCAGAGCTGCCGGATTTGCGCCGTGTCGATCAACGGGCGGATCTTCCGCATCGGATGATCCGCGGTCACAGACTGCTCCAGATTCATGTGGTAGAACATCGCCGGCTGAGGATCCGCGGTACCCATCATGACAGTAGCCCTCCTAATGGAGCCTTCTCTTATCACAACTGCGACGGAAGGAGGAGACGGTTTGTCAACAGCCTGCTAGGAAGGGAGCCTTCAGTGAACGCGCAAAAGAGAGAAATCGAAACGATGGACTCACTAGTGAAGACAGAATCTCCCATGTTCCACAATAATCCCATAGTTCTGAACACCCTCACTTGGGGTGCGAGGCGATCAGCCGTTTGAGTTAATGCCCACACGGGGTAAGATCGTTTCAGTTGCGTGCTACCACTCTGCTACCGGAATCTCCCGACTCAGGCTCATCCGGCACGATGTCGCCTACTTCGATTCTTTGTATTTCTGCTCAGATACATGCCCCTGGCTCTCCTGAGTTTGGGCAACAGGGCATCTCATGATTAAGCGGGCACTTTTCTTATAAGACCGCAACCCTCAGACGACCACAATGCGTTGAACAGTACAATTTCCGATGCCAAGTTCTCGCGCTATTGCCCGCATCCCCCTTCCTTGCTTCCTGAGGGCCACCACTTTAGCTTCCACAGCAGCACTCACGCGAGGTCGACCCAATACCTTGCCCTCTGCCCTGGCGCGCTTCAAGCCCGCTTTTACCCACTCGACGATCAATCAACAGGAGACAGACGAAAACAGGGATCGCCTTCGATCTCTACGTCCGCTGGAAAGGAAAACGATACCGCCCTCTCCTCGGCTATAACCTCACGAAAGAGCAGGCCGATCAAGCTGCGATCGCGATGATCGCCAAGATTCAAGCTGATCCTCAGGCTACGACGGTACCGCACGCCCAGTGAACATTGCGCGATCTCGTCCCCCTCTTCTGGCAGAGCTTCGATGTGAAGCATCGAATGGATCGCATTCGCTCGAAGGGCATTCTCGACAATCATCTCTTTGGTAATCGGTCGCTCTCCTCGCTGACACCAAAAGAGGGACTGGACTACATTCTGAAAAGACAACAGACGAATGCCTCCGCCGGCACGATTCGCCGTGAGTGGCAAGTCCTGATGCGCCTGCTCAATCTCGCGGTTCGCTATGACTGGCTCGATAAGAACCGACTGAAGGCGGTCGAGCTGCCAGATGCCATCCGGCGCACCCGTGTTGCCATGCCTCCAGAGCTGGACGGCATTCGCTTGTTGCGTGATCGAGTCATGCCGGAGGTGCTGGCCGAGCTGTGGCGGGTGATCGTCGCCGAACTCAATACCGGCTTACGAGAATCGAAGCTCCTGGCCGTGCATCGATCCTGGATCCGCGAAGAAGTGGATGGCTGGTGGTTGATCCTACCGCCGAGTCAGTCTCGATTGAAAGGAACTCCGACTCGCATACCCCTCAACGCCTCGGCGCTCTGGGCGCTACGCGATCCCCTCCCCTCGCTCTCTGATGGCCGTGTATTTCGCCGCTGGGATGACGGGCGCGCCTTCAAAAAGTACTGGGCGCGAGTGTGCGGTTTGGCGAAGATCCAGGACCTGCATTTCCATGATCTCCGACATACCTTCGCGACTCGCCTACAAGGGCTTGGTGTGGATTATGAAGCGCGACAGGCCCTGCTCGGGCATCGCATGCCAGGCATGACCGCCAGCTATTCGCACGGCGGTCCAGCATGGGATCAGAAACTTCGCGAGGCCATGACGATCCTCGATAAAGCCTTCAAAATGTCCTATGGATTGTCCTATGAACGACCGGCGGTGGCGGTGGGTGATCCTAACTACTTGAAAAATGGTGAGCCGGCTGGGACTCGAACCCAGGGCCCTCGCCTTAAAAGGGCGATGCTCTACCGACTGAGCTACCGGCTCACCTCGCGGAACGCGCGGATTCTACCACCGACGCTCAGCCTATGCCTAGCCCACACACCGCGAGATTTGCGGGACTTGCGAGAAAAGCACGACGGGCTAGACGGTGGAGAGTCCGAGGTTATCGAAACTTCGAACTTCGTGTCTTGCCTGTCGCGCACGCCTTGGTTGTCTCGCTCTCAATTCACGAACGACGGGAGCGGATTTTGAGCGGGTTGCGAAGAATGATGGTTTCACTGCGCTTCGAACCGGTTGAGATCATATCGATAGGACACTCGGAGAGATCCTCAAGGTTCTGGAGATACCGTTTGGCTTCTACAGGAAGCTGTTTATATGTGGTCGCACCGGTGGTAGAACCGGACCATCCCTTGAATGTTTTGTACACCGGTTCACAGTCAGTCAACGCTTGGAGATCAGCCGGCATGTCTCGATACAGCTTTCCTTGATAGCGATAGCCTGTGCAGACTTTCAGGTCCTTGCAGCCGTCGAGCACATCCAGCTTCGTGACGGCCAGCGACGTGAGTCCGTTCACCTTGGTGGCATAGCGAACCACGACGCCGTCGAACCATCCGCAACGTCGCGCACGGCCCGTCGTCGATCCGAATTCTTTCCCTCGTGCTTGGAGCCCATCTCCCACCGCATCAGTCAATTCCGTAGGGAATGGTCCGCTGCCGACGCGTGTGGTGTAGGATTTGACGACTCCGAGCACCGCATCAATATGCGTCGGTCCCACCCCCGTCCCCGTTGAGGCGCCGCCGGCCGTTGAACTGGAGGAGGTGACATAGGGATAGGTACCAAAATCTACATCCAGATGTGTCCCTTGCGCTCCTTCGAACAACACGGTTTTTCGCTTCTCGATCATTTTATTAACAAGCATGGCGGTATCGACGATATGGCTCTTCAACCGATCGGCATAGCCCATATACTGCCGGAATACCTTGTCGACGTCGAAACGTTCCAGCTTATACAGTTGTTCGAGGAACCAATTGATCTCGACCACGTTCTCTTCAAGCTTGGTTCGAAATGCTTTCGGATTGAGCAGGTCCCCCATTCGGATACCGACTCGAGACATCTTATCAGCATAGGACGGGCCGATCCCCCGCCCCGTCGTTCCAATCCGGCGGGATCCCTTAGATTGTTCAGACGCTTTGTCGATGGCTTTGTGATACGGGAGGATGAGGTGGGCGCGCTGACTGATGACAAAATTCTTTCCGATCTTCACGCCTTGCATATGAAGATGATCTAGTTCCTCGATCAACGAGCCTGGGTCGACGACGACCCCGTTCCCGATCACGCAGAGCGTCCCGCGATAGAGAATACCAGAGGGAATGAGGTGAAACACAAAGGTGCCTTGTTCATTGATGACGGTGTGGCCTGCGTTGGATCCTCCCTGATAACGAACCACCGCATCGACGTCGCGGGCCAAGATGTCCACGATCTTGCCCTTGCCTTCGTCCCCCCACTGCGCCCCGACCACAACGAGATTTGCCATCGTTCCCAACGCTCCAAAAAAAAAGCTCTGGCCAGACCGAGAGCCAGAACCGAGGGGTCATGGTAGGATCGACACTGTAGTTTGTCAAGAACCGTGATGGTCAGTTTACTCTTAGTTCTTTTCTCTTCTATCATCTTCAAGGGCAGGCCCCAACTGTCTCTTATTGCGCGCGTCGAACGAGGGGAGTCTTCGACCGCGCGTTCCGCGAGCACAAGAGATGGTTGAGGGTTGCCCGCTCTCGTTTTCTTGACTGTCGCAAGAAGGCCATGTTAGCATGACCGCGGATTCATAAGGATTTTCAGGTATTTCCAGATTGATCGCTGTGGGGCTGTAGCGCAGTTGGGAGCGCGCGTGAATGGCATTCACGAGGTCGCCGGTTCAATCCCGGCCAGCTCCACCAAACTTCAATTCTAACTTAGCGGAGGCGAGCGGCAGAGGGGCTAGAAGTAAGAGCAATTTCTGGATTTGACTCCCAGTCTCACGCCAAACTGGTCTCTTGTTTTTTCTCCACTCCAGCCTTGTACCTCTAGCCTGTCCAAAGGTCTATGCTCCAAATCGAGTCGGTCTTTAAACAATACTCCACGAGGGTTCTTCTTCAGGATGTGTCGGCACATCTTCGTCCCAGCTCACGTGTCGGCTTGGTTGGACCCAACGGAGCCGGCAAGACGACGCTCTTCCGGATGATTCTCGGAGAGGAATCGCCCGACAAAGGTACGATCCGCAAGCGTCCCCGTCTCCGCATCGGGTACCTCCCGCAAGAATTGGAAACCATCACGGGCAAGACCGTGTTGGACGCCACTCACCGCGATTTGTATCCCGAACATGAGGCCGAGCGAATTCTCATGGGGTTGGGATTCTCGGAAATTGACTTCAGCCGTGAGATCGAAAAACTGTCCGGCGGCTATCGAATGCGTGTCGCCTTGGCACACCTGCTGCTGACCAACCCTGATGTGCTGCTGCTTGACGAGCCGACCAATCACTTGGACAAACCGACGCAGCGCTGGTTCGAGCAATTCCTGTTGAACTCGGAAATGACGTTGTTGCTCATCAGCCACGATACGGCGTTTCTCGATCGTGTCGTCACGCATATCTGGGATCTCCGGCACCATAAGATCGAAGAATATCGAGGCAACTATACCTCGTTCACATCGCTCCGCGCGGAGCGGGATGCTCAACGTCAGGCTGCTGCGGGACGGCAGGCCAAAGAGATGGCACGCGTCCAGACATTTGTAGATCGATTCCGCTACCAGGCGAACAAAGCCAGCCAGGTCCAATCACGCATCAAGCAGCTTGAAAAGGTCAAGTTGATTGAAATCAAGCGCGATCCCAAGCGAGTGAAGTTCAAGTTTCCCCTCCCGGCAGCGAGCGGCAGGCAAGTCTTGGAACTCCAGGCCGTCGCCAAACGATACGGAGAAAAGGTCGTGTATGAGCGAGTCGATTGCTCGATCGAACGGGGCCAGCGGGTCGCGCTGGTGGGAGAAAACGGCGCCGGAAAGAGTACGCTGTTGAAGATGTTGGCCGGAGTGTTAGCGCTCGACAAAGGCACGAGAACGGTCGGCCATGGTGTCACGCTGCATTACTTCGCTCAGCACCAAGCAGAGACGTTGGACCCCGAACATACCATTCTCGACTCTCTCTCCGAGGTGTCCAGCCAAGCGGAAACGAATTTCCTCCGCGGAATTGCCGGCGCTTTTTTATTCACCGGGGACGATCAAAAGAAGCCGATCAAGGCGCTGAGCGGAGGAGAGCGCAATCGCGTCGCGCTTGCACGGATGCTGGTCGAACCGGCCAATACTCTGTTGCTCGACGAGCCAACCAACCATCTCGACCCGGCTTCGGTCGACATGCTCACTGATGCGCTGTCGGAGTTTCCCGGCACGATCATCTTTATTTCCCACGACCCCACCTTCCTGACGAGAGTCTGCACGCGCGTCATTGAAATCGAGGAGGGCAAGGCCCGAAGTTTCTCCGGCGACTATGAATATTATTTATGGAAGAAAGCCCAGGAAGTCGAATCCATTAAGGAAACGAGTGACGACCTCAAAGGCGTGAATCGCATGAAGGAGGCTGGGCCGACCAGAGCCATGGCGTCGCAAGCCCCCTCCAAACCTTCAGCCGGAGATCGCCGCGATTTGAATAAGACCCAGGCTCGTCTGGAGAAGCAGGTTGCGCGGGCGGAGGCCGAGATCGCCGAATTCGAAACCAAAATCAAGACGCGCGACCTTGAGCTAGCCGACCCGGCACTCTACAAAAATGAATCCACGAAGTGGAGCGTGCTTCAGACGGAATACGACGGGTGGAAAAAAGATCTTGCCCGGCTCACCGCACGGTGGGAAACACTGTCGGCTGAACTGGAAGACGTGAAACACAAACTCACGGCATTCGCCTAGAGGATAGCGCGGGCTGGCGAGACGAGCGGGAAAAGCGCGACAAGGAAATCAGGGCTTGCACGTCGCGCCTGTGGAGCACTGAACAAGCAGCGGATAAGCTATCGTGGCATGGTGGAAATTCAACGGTTCGCACGGCTGGAAGAGCAGGATGCTCAAAAAGACTGTCAGCAAGGCCGCAGCCGAAGAAAGCACCGGAGGCGTACCCTCTGGGGTACGTTGAGGATGCTTTCGAGGCGAGAACGACGCTGGCGGGATTTTTCAGCATCCTGCTATGCGGAGGATTTGACCGTTTCTTCCAAGTAATAATACAGCCAGCGGTTTTTTTCTTTCGTAACCAGCTCCTCCCAGATCACGCCGATCAAAAACCCCTTCTCCCATGGCTTCACCCAGGCGACTTTCCCCTCAAGCTTTTCCATCTGTTCTGCGCGATCCGAATCAAGAAACGCCAACGACACGGTGACCGTCTGGGCCAAGGCCAACTTCTCTTTCGTGTGCAACCCTGCGCCAACTCTATTGACGTTATCCAACACGGCCGTTATCGCCTTCGCTCCACTCTTCGGAGAAATCAGCGCCGAACCGACCAGGGTCGCCCGAACAAACTTGCGGCGTTCGTTTGTTGCGGCTATGGACACCGTTGATTTCGCATTCTGCCGTTTCATAAGCCTAAGTATAACCGATTAGAAATCTTTGTCCATAACCCTGTGAGGCTCCCATCAGGTATCTTTGGGCCGGTAGTAGCGACGCCCCTTGAGCAAATCCGGCAGGTGCTCCTGCACCTTGGCCTGGGGATCGTCGTGGACATAACGATACCCTTTTTCATATCCAAGCCCCTTCATCAACGAGGTCACGGCATTCCGTAAATGGAGCGGAACTCCGAGATTTCCATGGGCTTTTGCATCTTCCATCGCTTCAAGCAGCCCGACATAAGAGGCATTATCCTTGTGCCTGCTTGCGAGATACGTCGTCCCCTGGGCCAAGTTAATCTGCGCCTCGGGGAGCCCCACAAACTGTACGGCCTGAGCAACCGCTGCCGCGACTACCAGCCCCATCGGATCGGCATTTCCCACGTCCTCGGAGGCAAAAATAACCAATCGCCTGGCAATAAATTTTGGGTCCTCACCCCCTTCCAACATACGGGCGAGCCAGTAAAGGGCGGCATCCGGATCGGAATCACGCAGGCTTTTAATGTAGGCAGAGATGACGTTGTAATGCTCTTCACCGGACTTGTCGTATCGGATGGCCTTCTTCATCAGCCCGGCTTCCAGCGCCCCTCCATCGATCAGGCGCGTCCCACCAGGCTCAGCCGGTTGCTGTTTGATCACAAATTCCAGTGCGGTCAGCAGCACCCTCGCATCACCGTTGCCATAGGCAATCAGTTGCTGCCTCGCGTCGAATGACAGGCGGGCATTCCACTTCCCCAATCCAATCACAGAGTCCGCGAGCGCCCGGTCTAGAATATGCCCCAGGGCCTGATCCGAAAGGGGCTTGAGCACGATAACCAAGGAGCGAGATAGAAGCGGTGAGATCACTTCAAATGATGGGTTCTCCGTGGTCGCTCCGACCAAGATAACCGTTCCCCGTTCGACATGAGGCAGAAAGGCATCCTGCTGCGCCTTGTTAAATCGATGGATCTCGTCGACGAAGAGAATGGTCCGTTGGCCATTGATGGCCTGGCGTTGCTCAGCTGTCTTGATAATGGTCCGAAGTTCGGGAACACCCCCGGTTACCGCCGAGAAAGATACGAACTGGGCTTTGGTATGGCGCGCGATAAGATGCGCCAGCGTCGTTTTACCTGAGCCTGGCGGACCCCAGAAAATGACGGATGAGAGTTGATCCTCCTCGATCGCCCGGCGCAATGGCCGATCCGACGCAGTAATCTCCTCTTGCCCAACAAAGTCCACAAACTCCCGGGGCCTCATGCGCTCGGCCAACGGAGCTTCAACGGAGACCTCTCCCTCTGGAGCGCCAAACAAATCGGGAGCCCGATCTCGTGAAATCGTCATCCATCATCCTCAACAATGGCGTAAATTGTATACGCCGGGCTTTATGAGCGCAAACAGATCCTTGACCGCTATAAAGAGCGATGCTACGAACAACGGCGAGGGAGGAACACATGCACATCCAAGTCAACGGCATCACCATCGCTTACAGCGACCAAGGGACCGGGCTCCCCATCGTGTTTCTCCACGCCTTTCCTCTGAACCGAACCATGTGGGCCGCTCAAGAAAAGGCGCTTTCCTCACAATTCAGAACGATCACGATCGACCTAAGAGGGCATGGTGAATCAGACGCACCACTCTGGCGCTATACGCTGGAACAGTCCGCCGACGATGTATGTGCATTGCTGGACCATCTTGAAATTCAACGAGCCCTGTTCGCGGGGCTCTCGATGGGCGGCTACATTCTGTTTACGTTCTATCGAAAGTATGCCTCTCGCGTAAAGGGACTGCTCCTGGCAGACACCAAGGCTCAGGCAGACACAGAAGAAGGAAAAAATGGACGATTCCAATTGGCACAGATCGCCTATAAGAAAGGACCGTCCGCCGTCGCCGACGTCATGATCCCAAAACTCCTCAGTCCCGCGACCATCCAGACAAACCCCGATCTCCTCCAGCAAGTCAGGGCCATGATCGAGAGTACCCAAATCAGCGGTATCGCCGGAGGCTTGATGGCTATGGCCGAACGGCCCGATTCACTTGCGTTCTTAAACCAGATCGCCTGCCCCACCCAAATCGTCGTCGGCGAAATGGACCAAGCCACCCCGCCCCTCGATGCGAAGCTCATGGCGGAACAAATCCCCCAAGCCCGCCTAGCCATCATTCCAAACGCTGCGCACTTGGCAAACCTGGAACAACCGGAAGACTTCAACCAGATCATCTCCGCCTTTGCCTTAAATCTCGAAAAGTAGATAGATGACTGCCTTCTCTGGTGAGAATAGCCAAACCGCTCATCCAATATAAGTCCGTACCGAGCAAAAGTCCGAGACGAGTTTTGTGAAAACTGAAGACTGGAATGGCAAGGCTGATGAAGCAGCAGGGTGTTTAAAACTGGCGGACTCGCGAAAGATTCTCTTTTAGAATGTAAGAGGAAAGCCCAGCAGGACGTTCAATAAGTCCATCCGGCAAAGGCCGTAGCCGATGGAAGCACCGGAAGCGTAACATTCTCACCCGCCCAACCCCGAGCTGTTGGAACAGCTCTTTTCCCGTGTGGGCCACGTTGAGGATACTTTCGAAGCGAGGATGCAGCCTGAGGAAAGGCGCGTCTTAGCGCGCCGGGGTAGGGCGGGTGAGAAATGCAGACTTTTTTAACGTCCTGTTAATCGGAGTCGGCGACGCTGCCTCGTCGTATAAGCTTCAGAAACTCCTGCCTGGTCTGCGGCTGACTGCGGAAGGCGCCTAACATGGAGCTGCTGACTGCAATCGTGTTTTGTTTTTCGACTCCTCGCATCATCATGCAGAGATGCCGCGCTTCGACGACGACACCCACTCCACGCGCATTGAGCTTCGACTTCAAGGTTTCGGCGATCTGAACGGTTAGGCGCTCTTGGACTTGTAGTCGTCTCGCAAATACGTCCACGATGCGTGGAATCTTGCTGAGCCCCACCACTTTCTTATTGGGCAAGTAGCCCACATGAACTCTGCCGTAGAAGGGCAACAGATGATGCTCGCACATGCTGAAGAAGTCGATATCCTTCACAATGACCATCTCATCATACTCGATCGGGAAGAGCGCACCGTTTAAGAGCTGATCGATATTGCGGTGATAGCCCTGGGTCATGAAGGCGAGAGCCTTGGCCACTCGCTCGGGCGTCTTGAGGAGTCCGTTCCGTCCGGGCTTTTCGCCGAGGGCGAGCAACATCTCTGTGACCAGGGATTGCAGCACATCCAGATCTGCCGGTCCACCCTGACCGTTGACATCTTCAACCTGCCGCTGACTTCGCCGCCTGATTCCCTGCTTAGCCATGCCGTTCCCTCTCTCTAGCCGCATTATTCATGTCCGCTTCTGCTGCAATCGCGGAGACAGAAGAGAGAATTCATTGCGGTATTTTCTCTTCGCGCACGATCATGTATATGGCGCTCGATCTCGCAAGCGCGGTGGCGACGCACCTGAACACGGCGGGCTTGGCGTCCAGGCAGGCAGGCTCACCCCCTCGGTCGGTCAACATACTGTGTCCATCATGAACGATGCGGGCTAAGCACCGCGGCCTGACTCGTCGACCCCGCATACTCGAAGTAGTTGTCGCGAGTTTCAATCAGCCCGACCTTTTCGAGTTGTCCGGTGGGGAGGCACTTCACTAACAGATCCCATATCAACAGCGCCAGATTTTCTCCCGTCGTGGTGCGCTCGGTAAATTCAGGATCTTGATTGAGATCGTGATGGTCAAAGCGCCTGATTATTTGCTGTCCCACCGTTCGATCCAGCCGATCGAGATCGACGCCTCCACTGGGCTCGGTGGGAACCGTACTCTTCACTGTCACCAATACGACATAATTATGGCCATGCCCATTGGGATTATTACATTTCCCAAATGCAGCCAGGTTTTCTTCGAGTGACAGATGATCCGTGTGCAGCCGATGCGCCGCGCAAAATCGATACCGCCTCGTGACGCTCATCTGTGCCATCGTACATTCAACTTACAATCAATTGGCGCACAAACAGAAAAGCCAGGATTGGCCGCTGTATTCGGACCATCCTGGCTTATCTCACTCGGTCATTCACCGACCAGCTCGCTCGACTCCAGCCCACATTCCTTAGGCGCTGAACGAGCTGCCACAACCACACGTGGTCTTCGCTTGCGGATTCTTAATCGAGAACCCGGACCCCTGGAGGCTGTCCACGTAATCGACTTCTGCTCCCTGGAGGAGCGGAGCGCTTTGCGAATCCATGATCACCTTGACGTCACCCTTTTCCACCACGGTGTCGTCGTCGCCCATCTTCGACTCGAAGGCCATCCCGTATTGATATCCATGGCACCCTCCGCCCTTCACATAGACCCGCAGGCCCACGATGTCCTTCTCTTCCACCATCAATTCCTTGATCTTCTGTTCCGCAATCGGTGTAATCGTTAACATTGGTGATCCTCCTCGTGTGACCAGACTGTCCCCCTCGAAGACCTGCCTGGAATGGTTTAGTGTAACATCTCCTTACTGGATTTCAAGACCCTGGGACTCTGACTGCGGGGTTGGAGGTGCAACCCACTTGCTCTCAGGCACCCGAACCACCACATCGCCGAGTACTTTGGCCTGGCATCCAAGACGATGCCACGGCTCACTCAGGGCTTCCCGATCAAGGAGATCTTGCTCATCAAAGTCGATCTCCGACAGGTTCTCAGCTCCGATCTGCACTTCGACCCGACAGGTGGTACAGGAGGCATTCCCACCACAGTCGTGGTTTAACGCAAACCCGATCATCTTCGATGCCTCCAACAACGACGTATTGACCTCAACCTCCCCACTCCTGCTCTCAGGATAGAGAAACGTGACGCGCGGCATCGTGTATCTCCCTCAATGCGCCATAGCGCCGGCCGCCACCGGCTGGTAGGGGCAGCGCTGCAATCGGATATGTTCCTCAAACTCTTGACGAAATAATTTCATGCTGCTCTGAACCAACACCGCGGCTCCGGTCACCAACGTGCAATAGCCCGTTCCTTTCACAAATCCACAGAGCTGGAGGAGACTCTCCATATCTTTCTCCGTCCCCTCTCCCTGCTCAATCTTGGTCATCAGCGCAGCGAGATTGATAGTCCCCATTCGGCAGGGTGGGCACTGCCCGCAACTCTCGACCTTGAAGAAGTTCGAGAATTTGAGCGTCAGCGCGACCATGCACGTGGCATCATCGACCACAATCACACCGGCCGAGCCTAGCCCCGTGCCGGCTTTCTTCAGTGAATCGAAATCCATCGTCAAGCCGAGTTGATCGGCGGTCACCATCGAGAACGCCGGGCCACCGGGAAACACCGCCTTGACCTTACGCCCGCCCGGCACCCCCCCACCACACGTGTCCACAAGTTCCCGAATTGTCGTGCCCATTGGCATCTCGTACACACCGGGCCGATTCACGGCGCCGCTCAGGGAGAACATCATGGTGCCTGGACATTTTTCTGTCCCGACCTGCGTGAACCACGCCACGCCTTTCAGGAGGATCCGAGGAATGTTACATAAAGTTTCGACATTGTTAACCAGCGTCGGCTTCCCATAGAGGCCGAAGTCCGTCGGGTAGAACGGAGGCTTTTGTCTCGGCATTGCCGGACGCCCTTGCATGGATTCGAGCATCGCGGTTTCTTCACCGGCCACGTAACTCCCGTGACCTTCAAAGACTTGCAGGTCGAGATCCACTCCACTCCCCATAATATTGCTGCCCAAAAACCCTTGAGCCTTCGCCTGCGCCAACGCTTTCTTCAGGTTCTCCCGTTCTTCGTGGTATTCATGATTCACGTAAATAAAGGCCGCCTTCGCTTGCACCGTATAGGCTGCAATCAGGCAACCTTCGATAAGTTGGTGCGGTGCCTGCTTGAGCAAGTACCGATCCTTGAAAGTCCCCGGCTCATGTTCACCCGCATTGCAGACGAAGTAGTGTTCTTTCACCCGATGATTCAGGACCTTTTCCCACTTGATGCCGGTAGGAAAGCCTGCGCCACCTCGGCCACGGAGCCCTGCTTTCTTCAATTCATTGACGATATCGTTCGCACTGAGCTCTTTGAGGCACTTCTTCCAGGCTTCGTAACCCCCGATCTTTCGATAGGCCTCGATGTCCCAGGGAGCGCCATCAAGCGTATGGAGAACTCGTGGTTCAGCTGTAGTCGTCATGCGTCAGTCCTTACCCATTCTGCTCAGCGAATAACGCAACACTATAAAGGGCTCGCCTGGTATTCGTCAAGGTAATGCCACGATAATAGGCCTGAATCTCAACAACTTAGGGCCACTGCCCTATACGGAATCGGGCATATAGGTCATCCGGGTAGATCGCGACCGGGCTGGGAAGGTAGAAACCGGGAAAAGTCAATGAAATGACCGGCGGGTTTCCCGCCGGTCATTCGACTCCATCTTACCTGAGGTGGCTGCCGGCCCCCATGAATAACAGCATGGGAATCGACAACATAAAGTTAATTCGAGAGGCGAGGAGTGCAGTCCGACCCCACTGGGCCATTTCCGGAGGCGCAGGAGTCCCCTGGGCTGCTGCTGTCACCGCTGCAATAATCCGCCGTTGGTTCGGCCAAATAACCGCGTGGACATTGGCCATCATGATGATGCCCAACAACCCGCCGATTCCCAGCGCTATCGCACCGGTCCCACCTCGTTGATACAGATAGAGATACAAGACAATCCCGGCAAGCACCGTCACCGTCGCGCCATGGCGGAACCAATTCAACGCAGCCGGCATTAGCTTGGGAATCACAATATTTTTGGTGGGACCATCCAGGCTCTTCAAGAACGCCGCATTGATCAGGTTGAAGAAATACAACAACCCGATCCAGACGATCCCCGCCAAGAAATGGGTCCAGCGTAACAGCAAGCCGAACCAGTCGGCATCGCCAACCGACACGCCGACCATTGCAAGGTACCCCATTATTAATATGACAGCGAGCCCAAATCCCACGGCCATCGTCTGCATCGGACTCTCAAGAAATTTCATAGTATCTCCTCATTTAATGCACTATCAGGCTGCCTTCTGTACTGTAGGCACTCTTCTCTTGTCAAGCAACTGAGCCCATCGCTCATCATTCGGACATTGGCGGAACGAAAGACACGTGTATAGTTGGATCGATTGACGTATAACGCGGGACGGTATTCTTACGTCATGAGGCGATCAACTGCCGCGCAGAGCTCGCGCACCGCACTGGCAGAAGTCACTACTGCCGCTCGCTCTTCCGCCGTCAGCTCATATTCAATCACCTCTTCCGCCCCACCTCGCCCCAGTCTGACGGGCACACCGATGACGACATCTCTTACTCCATACTCACCTTCGCAAAGCACCGCACAGGGCAATACCCGCTTCTGGTCCTTCATAATCGCTTCAACCATCTCGACAGCCGAAGCCGATGGGGCGTAAAACGCGCTGCCCGTTTTCAACAGGCCCACGATTTCGGCACCTCCTTCGCGTGTACGCTTCACAATCGCTTCCAGCCGCTCCTTCGACATCAACTCCAAGACCGGTTTCCCCTTCACCGTCGTATGCCCCAACAACGGCACCATGGTATCGCCATGCCCACCCAACACCATCGCAGACACGTCAGGACCCGGCACACTCAATTCGGCTGCGATGAAGGCACGCATGCGGGCGGAATCGAGGACTCCCGCCATGCCCAGGACCCGCGACTTCGGCAGTCCACTCACACGACGCGCGACATGGACCATGGCATCCAACGGGTTGGTGACGAGAATGAGAATGACGTTCGGCGATCGTGACACCAGCTCGGAGACGACCGATTTCACGATTTTCGCATTCGTGATCAACAGCTCGTCACGGCTCATCCCCGGCGTGCGAGGAATTCCGGAGGTAATCACCGCCACCGATGAGCCGGCCGTTTCATCATAGCCGTTGGTGCCCACCACACGAGTGCTGTAGCCGCACACCGGCCCGGCCTGCGTGATATCGAGTGCCTTCCCCTGCGGGATGCCTTTGACGATATCGACAAGCACCACCTCATACTCATCCTTCTCGGCGAGCCGTTGCGCCATCGTCCCTCCGACGTTCCCAGCGCCCACCACCGTAATTTTCGGTCTCCCCATCATCCCTCCGGTCCAGTTCTGAGTTGTGAGTGCTAAGTTTTGAGTTGCAGTCGGACCGCTCAACAATAATTCAAAACTCAAAATTCACAACTCATAACTAGTGTTCGTGTTCCGTCCAACCGGCGACTTTAAAATTGATCGTGCACACGAAATTGTCTCCGTCATAGAAATTGACTTTAATTTTTTTCTTGCCATACGTCTTTGCCAGAAACGCATCCGGATCATCGACCAATTCCTGAAACCCTCCTGCCGGGTATTCGCCTAGGTCATGAAATACCACGATCATTCCAACTTTCACTTCTTGAAGAATCTTCGCCCAACATCGGGGATAGACCTCCCAAAACTTGGCCTCAATCATATCCTTGGTTGGTTCTTGACGATCCTCTCCCGGTTTCACCGGCTGCGAAAACTTGGCCAACCGGCGGACATAGGGATACTGATGCCCCGTAAACAACTTGTAAAGCCAAGGCGGTACCGTTGGTCTCTCTGCTGAACCCATCATGTGATCTCACACGTGAACCGTGGAATGCCAGATGGATGCGTGACCATTTTTCCCCTTCTCACTTTTTATCTTTTCCGTTTCATGTTCCTACGTCGTCAGTCGTTGATAGATCCGAGGCAATCGTCTCGGCAACGCTTCGAGACGATCGATCACTGCGAACTGCACATCCCCGTACATTCTCCGGATATAGCCATCGGCTTCCCGATCGATCGTAATACAAAACGGATGGACTCCACGCTGACGGGCCTCTCGTAACGCCATCTTGGTGTCTTCCAGCGAGTACTCGTCTTTATAGCCGTCATCGAGCGGACGCCCATCGCTGATGAGGACGAGCAGTCTCGTCCTCGCCTCTCGAGCCAGCAATTTGGCAGTCGCATGACGAATCGCCGCCCCATCGCGATTTTGCCGCATAGGGGCCAGCCCGCCCAAACGCTGCGCCGCCTTGCCATTCAACTCATCGTCAAAATCTTTGACCACACAAAAATCCACGTGCCCGCGGCCTTGGCCTGAATAGCCATAGAGCGCATACTGATCTCCGACCGCTTCGAGCGCTTCGCACAACAACACCAATCCCTCTTTTTCCACATCGATGACACGACGGCCGTTATCCAACTGGCGGCTGGTCGACCCGCTCACATCGACAAGAAAGGCGGCCGCGACATCCCGTTCTTTTCGATCCCGCCTGACATAGATCCGATCCGACAGATTTGCCCCCGCAGCTCGCTCAGCATACAGACGAACCGCCGCATCCACATCGAGATCGTCACCGTCGGTTTGGCCAGGCACACGCCGCAACCCCGGAAGCCGCAGGCTTTCGAAGAATCGTCGAAGCGCCGAGACCTCTGTCCCATGCGCCTTTAACGTGGCACCCACGATATCTCCGCTTCCCTCCTCTGCCGCATGTTCGACGACGCAACACCAGTTGAGGCGGTAGTCATTGATCCCTTGATCCCATTCCGGATAGCGTGCCGTATGATCTGCCGGCCCGGCGTGATCACGTAGCGGCTGCTCTTCGACCTTCAAGGCCAACAGTTCTTCCACTTGGGAGGGCAAGTGCTGCCCTCCGGCGAGCCGGTCGCTCTCAGTCCCCGTGCGCGTCCCTTCCCGATTCCGTTGACCTTGGGGTGACGATTCTTGTGCTGCGCCGGCGGTGTTCGCCAATCGCTCGATATCCTCCGATTGGGTCTGATCGTCCAATGCTTGTTCGTCCCGGTCATGCCGGCGAATCAACTCAGGATTCATCGACCCACGGTAGACCCAGTTCGTGATTGGGCGATAGTCCTCACCAGTCTGTTCGGACGCAGAGGGGCCCACGCCCACTTCTGCTGACATATCATCCGCACGATCGGCCTGGATCATCTCACCCTTTGATGCCAATAGCTCTTCGAGCCGCACATAGACAGCATGGGCCACACGCACGGCCTCTTCCGCCGTGGCTGTTGGAACTAAGATCGCTTGGCAGATCGGCCAGAGGATGGCCATCTCTTCTTTGATGGCTTCGTGAATCACAACAGGCTGCGCGGCGGCGGTCGACAGCTGGAGGAGTTGATCGACGACGAGTTCTTTGACGGTCAGCCCGTGGGTCAGCGACCGCGTCGTAACCGCTTCCCGCGCAAATCGCTGGAGGTCTCGCTGGAGCCCGGGATATTCCTGCTGAAGTAGAAATTCAACCCGCGCGTCCTCCATGAGTATCCACAAGTCTTGGATCAGTCCTGGATGAGGATAGAGCTTAAACAGTGCCGCCAACGTGTCCGGGGCAGTCTGTGTATCCAGGCCGTACCTCTGGCGCAGAACCAGGACTACATCCGCAAGCGGTTCCAGAGTCAGTCGGTACGTCCCAAACTCTACGTGTCCTGCTTCGTGGGCAGCCATCACCAGATACAAGCGCGTATTCTCCTCGGCCGTGGGAAAGCGACGCAGGAGTGACGGCAGCGAGATCGTATGCCCGTCCTGGCTCACCGTGGCCCTGGTAGAGACCTCCTGGCTCAGCGAATCGGGGAGCGCCTGAATCGTCAGATCGGCTCCACAAAGCCCTTGCACAAAGAGCTTCACAGTACGGGCTATTTGACGAAGAGGCACGCCACTCAACGCCGCTTCCACCGACGTCAGTGCCTTCTGCGACTCCAAGGCAAAATAGGCCCTGGCTCCTTCGAGACTGTAGGCCAGCACTTCCATCCCGGCTGTGAACCAGGCTTCGAAACGAGCAGTGGCTCCGGCAGATTCGCCGATCACACTCACCAATTCAGGCGCGCGGCGCACATAGGCCAATGCTGAATCCGCGTCACGCTCTGCAAGCAACGCCCCGTACTGCAATATTTTTAACCGCCATCCCTCACTCGGCACCGCTCGCAACAGCGATGGCGACTCCGACAACCAGGCAATGCCGGCCCCGGCGTCGCGCTCAGCCAGCAACGAGCCGACAGAGACGACCTTCGCCCTCACCGATTCCCCTTCGATATCGCCAAGAATGAGGGGACTCGTACGGAGAAATTCAACGGTCCCGAAATAGTCCGTCTTTCCGAGACTATTCTGGGAAATCAGCTTCAACCCGAATGTCGCCCAGCCCCTGGCCTCCCGGATCGGCAATACACGGGCGATCGCGGGAATTTGGCGGATGTACTCCAGCGCAACGACGAAATCGACCTTTGCCAGTTCGAACCCGATTTCCAACCATCCTTCCAGCTGATCCGGAAGGATGACCGTCACCACCTCGGGTGACACGCGGAGAAACTCGAGCGCGACATTCACATCCTGCTCGGCCAGTTCCATGGCGGTGTTCAATACCAATGCCCGGGCAGAGGGTTGCTCGATCAGACTGAGAATCAGCGGGCTCTCTTTAAAATATTTCAACCCGATTGCGCCGGACGATCCGGCCAATACGATCCCCAGATCCAGCCAGAGCACCGCATCGCCCAGCCGCCCCCGCTGTTGTAAATCCGGAAACGATTCGATTGCGGCGCGAGCAACTTTCGGCGAGACTTCAAGCAATTCATCGAGGAGCAGTACGACACCTTCCACTTGATTCGGTGCCGCAACGGCTTCGACGAGGCGGGAAAGCAGATCTTGAGCAGTATTCGGTCCCAGTTCCTCTGTCAGCTTGGCGAGTAACTGTTTCATGATATCCGACATCTTCATGTATGCTTTCAATTCACGTATTTTTCAGGAAGTGATGGATTGTAAAGGACGCCCTAGCGCTTGTAAACTGTGGACCTGCGGCGAAGGTGCCTCCATCGAGCTCCTCGCCTAGTGTCTTTTGCAAAGGAGTTGCGATGGCTGAGCCCAAGCAAGAAAGTCTCAACAAAATGTGGAAGTATGTGAAGGGCTATGCGGAAAAGAGCGGAACGGCCATGCATCCCACTCCGGCAGTCACCGAAGCGGTCGTCAAAGGCCTCGCCATGCACATGGACGAGCTGGGGAAACCCCTCTGTCCCTGCAATTTCTATAAGGATAAGCAGGCGGAAGCCAAACTCAGAAGGTGGATGTGCGCCTGCGACGAAATGCAGATTTATAAATACTGTCACTGCTTGCTATTTGTCCGCGAAGACGGCTTGCCGATCACGGAATATCTCCCGGAGGGTCACGAAGGCCGGGAAATTTACGGTGTCGTCACCGATCCAACCCCCGACAAAGGCCGCGCTCTCAAACACAAGGCCGCTGCCGGACCGATATCCTCGGGCGACACACCGGCATCATCTTCCCCCTCTTCATAATAACGCTATGCCATTGCGTAACTGGCATTTGTGCGCCGCCGTCTTTCTACTCACAGTAGGAATCCTTTTTGTCGACAACATTTGGGCTGCCAACCCCGGCAATGTGTCTCCTACTCTTTCGCCGCAACCTCCTAGCTTGAACGAAAAGGATTTCCTTCCTTACAGGGCGAAGGGCCGAGCGACACTGGCGGGACAAACGTTTCTCGGTTCACAATCGGGGAAAGCCATCACTCAAGCCGGCGTCCCAATCCATCTCATTCCCATCACTCCCTACACGCGTCATTGGTTTGAGCACAACGTCAGAACTGTATCCTGTTCATCGACAGAGCCATCTCCTCCGACTGAAGGCACCATAGCACCACGCTCGCTGTCTGACTGTGCGCATGATGCGCTGACCCGTCTCCGAGCGGAAAAGCGGTTGGCTCCGTATCTCCGCATGACCAGAGCCAACCCCACGGGGCATTTCTGGTTTTCCAAAATTCCGGCAGGGCGCTACTACATCGTGAGCTTGATCGAATCTGGGTCAGGAACCCATCAAGATGAGCGGCTGACAGGGCTAACCTGGCTGGCTATCGAAATCGACGTGGGCGAAAAACTCACCAATCTCGTAGTGACCGACTGCAAAACAGACTTGTGCTGAGTTTCTGACAAAAAGTACGCGTCTGACGGCACAAAGCACGGCTGTCTCATCGACTACGAACTACCGCTAAGCTACACAAAAACTGCCTATTTCCTTTCCTGAGTTGCTCGTCCTGTTCAAGACTCAGCTCCTAATCTGAAATAGTTTGCTTTTGCTCACTATCTACTCGATAAGGGCGTAAGTAGGGTACGTTGCCATTCCACCTACAAACCAATCTTCTACATAACCTATGCCCATTTGGGTCATTCTACGAGAAGCGGCATCTCAAGTGTGGGTACGACGGAGCCACTTCGGAAGGCTCATGCTCCTACCTATGGTTATCACCGTAGTAATAGGTTATCTGCAAGACCTTATGGGACCAGCCGATGCAGAGCAACCGACTGTGCGAATACTTGCAGAAGGAGTCTTCTGGACTGCTCTCTACGGAATTATCTCTGCACTATTTGCGGTTGTAATACACCGTTCCATCTTGCTGGACGAGCGAGTATCCCCTAGTCGATGGTTCCTACGACTAAGCAAGAGGGAGACCATTTTCACAGGCTGGTCTCTTCTCATCGGAGGAGGAATGTGGTTCATGGCTGCGACAGGAGTCGCCTTGATCGGGATGCTTGCGATTCCTTTCAATATCTGGTGCTCTGATTTGTACGACCATATCGGGAAAGCCCATCCCTGGCTTGAGAATCTTGGCCAGACTCTCCTAATAGGGATAGGTGTTTCGGTAATCGGATTTTTAGTTTCATACTTCGCCGCTCGAACCAGCTTGTTACTCCCTGCTACTGCACTCGACCACCGGCAAAACCTCGGATGGGCATGGACCATATCCAAATCTCACACCATACGGCTAGCTTTTCTCGTTGGAGTAATCCCTCTCGCATCCTTCCTATTCCAGACACTAGGATCGATTTGGATCAGCGAACTGCTGTGGGACCCCGCTTATCAAGTTCTTTCGGCCTTAGTCTAATGCTCTCTCCTAATAATTGAGATCACTATTTTGTCGCTTTCCTATCGTTGGATCACTCAGTCTGTGCCCACGACTCAGCCTCCTACAATAGTTGAACGAATTCCCTGACCCTCCTCTGCGCATCAAGTGAGCATCGATTTTTCTCCAGTCTAATTCCTCAGACTGAGCACCTGTCCCTATCTTTCTCCCACCATCTCTCGATGGGATGGAGGGGGTGAGCTCTACGGCGCGCGTCGGACGAGGGCCTTCAGAGTACTTTCGTTTCTTATCCTGCCACTCTCTCAGGTCTCGCAGCCAGGGTAATCCCGACTGCGGCCGTCGAACGAGCACATTCTGATCGTGCGCGTTCCGGGAGCAAAGGGATGCCCTGGCTGTGAGACCATCTCCTCACTGCCACCCACTCACATCATATCCCTTGTCGAACAAACACCGCACCACTGCATCGCCGTATGGAGGATCCGGATCAAGCGGTCTGTAGGCGCCGCCGACTGAGCCGATGATGGCTCCCAGCCCCCCTCCGGCTGCTGCTCCGATCGCCACGCCCGCCACGCCACCGACGATTCCAGCCGTTGCCCCTACCGCCGCTCCAGCAATCAGACCCAACGTGGCTCCCGCAGCGACGTTGCCACTGCGATTACTGGTACCCGGCTTGAGCCCGGACGCCTCTGCCTTTTTTTGACAATCGGCAACATCGAGCTGCGCCGCATCCCGTCCCTTCAGCTGTAACTTTGCATTCGCCCGCAACATCGGCTCCGGCCCCCCCGCACAGGCCACAAGACTAAAGCACATCACCAGGACAACAACACTGTGTCTCTTCCCCTGAAAACGGCTCATGCCTTCCCTACTTTCCGTCCCACATACAGAGCACTCGGGTAGTCGCTCACTATGCGCGTTGAACAACCAACTTTTAGTTCGTACTTCTCTCACCTTCCAGGGCTGGCAGGGAGGAGGTGCCCTCTACTGCGCGCGTCATTCTTACTCCCCCCACTCCCCTCTCCACCTTGTGACGGGGTGGCGGGATGGGCGGATCAGCTTCTACTGCGCGCATCGACCGAGCACATTCTGATCGTGCGCGGTCTGCGAGCAAGGAAGCTGGCCGCCCGTCTCGCCGTCATTGCCACCCCGTCACCTCATACCCTTTCTCTTGCAGGCATCGATTCACGAAATTCGTATAGGCCTGATTCGGTTGCGACGATCCTGAAGCCCGAAACAATCCCATGAGGAATCCCCACACCGCCCCGGTTGCGGCTCCGATCATGGCACCGGCGCCTGGAGAGCCTGAAATAGCTCCGCCGACCGCGCCCGCTGCAGCACCGACTCCGCCTCCGACTGCCGTGCTGGTCGCCACACGACCAGCCTTCCCGCCGCTTTCTTCAGCTCCTGCCGATTTCGCCAATTGTTTACAGGACTCGATATCTTGCTCCGCTATCTCTTTCCCCACGGACTGAAAATGCACATTGGGATACAGGATAGGCCGTGCAGTCGAACAGCCGTGGAGTAACAATAATCCCACGATGATCCACACGACTTTGTCCATCATGGCTTTGTGAGCCTTTTCTGACTTCCAAGCTTCAAGCGAGCCAACACAAGCTGCGCGGTGGTCCCTTTCAGGAGCACACGTTTATGCCGTCCGCCTGCACCAGAGTGAATCCGCACCGATGTACAAGGAATCGAGAATCGGTTGGCGAGAAACCTGATCAATGCATCATTGGCCGCGCCATCGACGGGTGGAGCAGCCACTCTGATTTTGATCGCATCGTTGTGAATGCCCACGCACTCCGTGGTGGACGCTCGAGGCTGGATATGAACGGTCAGGATCGCTCCATCCTTGGTGTCCTGCACGATCGGCAAATTCATCCGTGTCAGGGATTAGAAGATCGCCTTCACCAATTCCCGAATGCTACGCTGCATATCCGGATCGTCGGTGATCGGTCGGGCAATCGCGACGTCACAAGCTCGATCGCTCGCCACGCCTTGCCGAATGAGGGTCCCGGCATAGATCAGTAATCGGGTGCTGACCCCTTCCTCCAATCCATGATTCTTGAGGTTCCGTACCTTTCCGCCGAGTTTGACCAAGCCGGCCGCAAGATCATGGCTCACGCCCGCTTCACGTTCGACCACCGTGGTCTCGACCTCAGGCGATGGATAATCGAATTCAATCGCCATGAAGCGCTGCTTCGTGCTTTGCTTCAGATCCTTGAGCACACTCTGGTACCCGGGGTTGTAAGATATGACGAGGAGGAAATCGTCTGCCGCTTCGAGAATCTGACCTTTCTTTTCAATCGGAAGGAAGCGGCGATCGTCGCTCAGGGGATGGATGATGACCGTCGTGTCCTTCCGAGCTTCGACGATTTCGTCCAGATAGACGATCGCGCCATGCTTCACGCCCAGCGTTAATGGACCGTCCATCCACATGGTCTCCTGGCCCTTGAGCAGATATCGTCCCACGAGATCGGAAGCGGTGAGATCTTCGTGGCAAGCGACGGTAATCAATGGGCGGCCAAGCCGGTAGGCCATATGCTGGACAAATCGGGTTTTGCCGCAGCCGGTTGGCCCCTTGAGCATGACCGGCATCTTGCTGTTCGCCGCAATCGTGAACAAACCGATCTCGCCACGGACTTCCGCATAGAACGGCTCCTGTGCGATTCGATAGTGCCCGATGTCGAGCTCTCGTCCCTGCTGCATCGCTGATTCCTTCTGGTCTATGTCGTCTATTTGGTGTATCTGGTTCAGTGCAGGCACGATAAACGGAACCGAGGCCGAAGATCAAGCGATCCGGCAGGGATATCAGAACATGGACAAGCAGGCGGCCTTCCGATTTCTCATACTTATCTCTTGGAGGGAGTGGCCGGGCTGCCCTTTACTGCGCGCATCGAACGAGCACATTCCAATCGTGCGCGTTCTGCGAGCAAGAAGGGCACCTGGCCGCTCCCTCCCCACCCCTGTTAGGCAGCTTTCACGCTGTCCAGCACTTCTCGTACTTTCTTTGCGAGCACCGGCGGAGAAAAAGGCTTCGGCAGGAATCCCGTCTGCCGACTCATGGTACCTTGGTCGAACACCGGATGATCCGGATAGCCGGACATATAGAGCACTTTGATTTCCGGCCGAATGGTCAAGATCTTTTCCGCGACCTCAGGGCCGCTCATCTGTGGCATCACCACATCAGTCAGCAGCAGATGGATGGGCCCCACGTACTTCGTGCTGGTCAACAACGCTTCAATGCCATGACGCGCCTCCAACACCGTGTAGCCATGAAGTCGTAACGTCTCGTGCACGAGACCGCGGACCGCCGGTTCGTCTTCGACCAGGAGGATGGTTTCCCGGCCATGTGTCGGATCACCTGCATCGCCCAGCCCTCCAAGCCTCGGTACTTCCTGCTCGACTCGCGGAAAGTAAATCCGGAACGTGCTGCCCCGGCCGGGAAAACTCTCCACCGTGATGCTTCCCCCGCTCTGCTTGACAATCCCATAGACGGTCGAAAGCCCCAATCCCGTTCCTTTTCCTTTTTCCTTCGTGGTGAAGAATGGTTCGAACAGATGCGATCTGATTTCCTCGTTCATTCCTTGACCGTTGTCACGAACCGCCAACAGCACATACGATCCCGGCGCCACCCCCACGGCATCCAGGCGCACCTCTTCTCCAATCGTCACGTTTCGGGTTTCGATCGTCAGCCGTCCGCCCATGGGCATCGCATCACGCGCATTGACTACCAGGTTCATGATGACCTGCTCAACCTGTCCGGGATCCGCTTTGATCGCGCCGGCCGACGGATCGAGTACGGCGCAGAGTTCGACGAGGTCTTCGCCGATGAGGCGGCGCAACATGCCGTCCATATTGGCCACCAGCGCATTGAGATCGAGGACTTTTGCCGCGATGAACTGTCGGCGGCTGAAGGCCAGTAGTTGACGCGTCAATCCGGACGCTCGGTCCGCGGCTTTCTTGATTTCTTCCGTATCTTTCCGCATGGCATCACCAGCCCCCAGGCGGCCCAGGAGTAACTCGCTATATCCGCGAATCACTGTGAGGAGATTATTGAAATCATGCGCCATGCCGCCGGCCAATCGTCCCACCGCTTCCATCTTCTGCGCCTGTCGCAACTGCGCCTCTGTTTCCCGTAACACCCCTTCCGTTCGAGTTCGCTCGCCGAATTGACCGATCTTGAGACCGATGTCTTCCACCATCTTCAACCACTCATCATCGGGCTGCCGCACCTCGTGGCTAAAGAATTCGATGACACCCTCGATCTCGTTCCCTACAAGAATAGGAAATCCAAACGCCCCGTGGAACCCGACCTGCCGAGCCTCCGCGCTACGGGAAAAATTGGTATCCGTCGTCACATCCGTTATCCAAGCCGACTTTCCACTGGTCCAAATCCGCCCGGGCAAACCCTCGCCGCGTATCAATGCTCGCTGCCTGGTGTCCTGAGTAAACGGATCGGCTTGCACGGACGGCGCCTTCCACTGATCGAAACAACGCAGCGTCCCGGCCGTCTTATCCACCCGCCAAAACACTCCCAAATCCCATTCCAAGCTTTCGCCGATTGCCTGGATGATTTTCGGAACGGCCTCTTCCAGGGTCGTCGCTTCTGCAAGCACTCGGGTCACCGCATACTGAGAGGCGAGACGCCGTTCTGCCCGGCGGCGGTCGGTGATGTCCCTGATAAACGCGCTGAAGATGTACGCATCGCCGATCTTTGCCGGAGACACTGCAAGTTCAACGGGAAGTTCCCGCCCGTTCTGGTGTTGAGCAACAATTTCAATACGACGGTTCAGGACTGCTCCGGCCCCTGTTCGGAGAAATTCCCGGAGACCGTGTTCGTGCGCCTGACGATCCCGCTCAGGGATGATGGTCTTGGAAAGGGCGCGTCCCAGTGCTTCTTCGCGTGACCATCCGAAGATCGCCGTCGCCTGCGCATTCCAATCGGTCACAATCCCGGTCGAATCGATGGTGATCACGCCGTCGAGCGCGGTGTCGACGATCGCTCGATTTCGCTCCTGACTTTGAAGCAACGCGGATTCAGCGGCTTTTGCCCACGCACTTTCCTGCCGTGCCTGCCGATGTTCAGCGCGCAAGCGCCCCGTCGCCCAGAACAGCAGCCCCAGCATGGGAATCCAGACTACCCCGCCGACGATCCCGACTTTCCATAAGAACGCATGAATAGGCGCCAGGATCTCCTGCCGATCCATTCGCACCAGGATCGACCAGCCCAGCCCGGCGAATTCTCCAAACCCTCTGGTCTGTGCATACCCGGTCACGACTTGGACATGTTGCTGCACGTGTTCTTCCTCGATAAACCCCGGTACACCGGCCTCACTCGCCAGCACCGAAGGGAGTCCGAGTTCCTTGAGATTGATGCCCCTTTTGTGTGACACATCCGAATCGACAAACACCATGCCCTGTTTTGTCAACAATTGGTATTCGACTCGCCCGCTCTTTCCTGGTCGAGATTCGAGTGCACGAATGGTCCTGGTGGTCACTTCTTCCAGAAACATGACCCCCACTTGCAGATTCACGACGCCCAGAAATGCGCCTTGCGAATCGAGAATCGGAGCGGTAAACGCGATCGTGTCGACACCACTCTCCGCTGTTTCCTGCACAGTAATGTCTGCAACATTGAGCCGCCGGGTTGCACGCGCAGCCATGAACGATGCGGTGCGGCCATAGTTTCGTCCTATCAGCGAAGGCTCCGTCGCGGCCACAACCGTCCCCTGAACGTCCAAGACCGTCAGCGACTGATAGACCGGGGCATACTCCTTCTTCATCCACTTCAGATAGTCGGAGAGATATTTTGGATCGGAGGTTTTCAACGAAAACGCTCGAGCCATCATGAGGGCATCGGCCTGACGTTCGAACAGGATCCGGTCGAGCTTCTCGGCAATTTCTGTCGCTGCCAGCGTGAGTTCTCCTCCCGTGGCTTCGACGAATCGAGATTCGACGAACCGAATAAGACCGATCCCGGCGAGAACCGCGAAGAGCGTCATGGTAATCAGGAGATGGGGCAACCAGCGATAGCGGCGAAGATCGAAGAAGGATAACGCCTTGGTGGTATTCATGACTCACGCGCCGGGACGGCAACGAAGTTGGGAATCAGCATGGTGGGGTGATAGGCCTGTTTCGATGCACGCAATCCAGGAAGACCTGCATCATCCATAACGTTGATGTATTCGGCTCCTTCCGCCACCGCCGCCCGACAGGTCTCCCGAAATAGATATTGCGCCAACCCTGGCAGAGTTCGATCTGTGACCTCTAAGAGGACACAGAATGTCGCGCTCGTCAACCAATAGCCGAAGGTGTACGCGCACAGCCGACCGTGAGTCCTGACGACCTTCCCCGAGACGTGAAGGGCCGGCGCCTGCGACCAGATGATGTCATGAGCCGGGGCTGCATCAGCCAACAACATGGCACCGTATGATTCGAGTCCTTCCTCTTGCTTCTGTCGTGACCACGTCCCCAAGAGGGCACGGCAGTTCTGACGATCACTCGCCCGATAGGAGTCGATGACAAAGGAGTGCTCCCGTTCGAATCGATTGCACAGCGCGCGTTGAGATTTGTACCGGTCGCCCGCTAACGCCGCGAGATCCGACGCGCGATAGACATAGTCCGGTTCCTTGGACGACACACGATACCCCAGCCGCTCCAACTCCTGGACCAACTGGGAAGGCACATTCTCAATTCGGCTGACAGGCGAGTCACCGTTCCAGCGTCGCAGCAGTGTCATCGCGGCCGACAAGGGCGCGTCGATCGGGCCCGCCACGATTGGAGGAAGAGGCATGAACCAGCCGTCCGGCGATTGTGAGAAGAGGCATAAAGCCCCCTCAAGCTCCATCCACCAATAAGCCAACAATCCGCTCCACATGTAATGATAGGTCGGCGAATTGGCCGCGAGCGATTTGTCATCGCGCCACCCCGATCGATCCAACGCCGTTCTGATGAGTGGGATGTCTTCCAGCGTAAACCGACGCAGCGGGATCGGCCCCCACAGACCAGCCACGGCTTCGGTCAGGCGCGGCAGAGGGGCAAGCACGACCACGTCTTCTTGAAACCGCCCTATGAGGCGAGGATGGGAGACAACGTGGTTACGCATGTCCGGTTGATCTAGCAACGCCAGCACCCGATTGGCATGATGCTGAATCTCCTCCGGAATCTGTTCTCGCATGAACGGGCATTTCGTATCCCATCCCAACAACATCTGGCCGTGCGGTTTGTCCCACATCAGCGCCAGTGGATAGATCTGACAATCGAACGGACGCTGTTTATAGATGCGGCAGGTTGAGGTCGCTTTCTCGAATGCCGGGCAGAGAAATCCGTCTCCATGGGGATCGGGAACTAGAAGCACTTGTGATCCCCCCAGATTGGGAAAAGCCGTTGTATCAATACCCGCAGCCAGAGCATGGGAGATCTCGTTCCCGGTAAAATACGGACGGAGCACGCTATCGGGATCCGGGAAACGACAACAGACATCGCACTGAAGACAGGTATGGCTCGGCACGAGTTGCGGCAGCGCGATCGGTGGTGTCACGAAAGCACCTACCAGCTCATCGGTATAGGCGGACATAAGAAGATTTCAATTGATGTGGAGCCCATACTAGCACCATTTTTCAAGAGTACCCAAGGTATGTCACTTTTCCACCTGCGTCTATTCCAACTCTCTCCGCTCCTCTCTTCTGCCCCTTGTACGGTCCTAAAGCCCGTGTTACAGTTCTTTGGCCTCGCATGGGGCACGCTCATTCACACGGATACTGCCTCTGTCTGACTTGGCTACCTCCGACCTCCTACACCGCTGTGCAACCATCCGTACCCGGCTCAGCCAAGCTGGGCTCTTTCCACCCATGCCCGGGCACATTCCTGTCTCTGAAATGGCCACTCCCTCAACCACCTGGCGCATTGGCGTCACACCCTTTACTCTGACGAGAGATCAATTAGACTTTTTCGACAAACTCGGCCCCCAACTCTTATCCTTCTATCGCGCCCTCAACCGCCTCTATCTCGACAGTGTACGCGGCATCCAGCCAGCCTGGGTTGCGGGATACCTTGACCAAGGCAAACCGGAAGGCTTGCTGACGTTCAGCCGGATGAAACGGTTTCGCGACCAGCTCCCCGCGGTGATCCGCCCGGACATGATCCCTACCCAGGACGGCATGGTCATTACCGAATTGGACTCCGTGCCCGGGGGAATCGGATTAACTGGAGCATTGACTGAGATATACAGTGCCACTTCTTCAACCCCTTACCCCTTGGAAATCGTGGGAGGTTCCGAGGGGATGGTTCGGGGGTTTGCGGCCATGTTGAAAAGTCAGCTCGCCCAACAGACAGGATGCGTCGCGATTCTGATCTCGGAAGAAGCCAAAGACTATCGGCCTGAGATGACATGGCTCGCGGCCCGGCTTCGAACCATCGGTCTTGACGCCTACTGCGTGGAACCTCGTCAGATACGATTCACCGAAGAAGGCCTCCGGATTGCCAGTGACGAAATGGACCGGCCGATTGCCTTACTATACCGGTTCTATGAGTTATTCGATCTTCCGAACATTCCCAAATGGGAGTTGGTCCAATACGCGATCAAGAAAGACCGGGTCACCGTCACGCCACCGTACAAACCGGCGCTGGAAGAGAAGCTTGCCTTCGGCCTCCTCCATCACCCAGTCTTGCAACCGTTCTGGGAGCAGACGTTGGGCCGGGAAATCTTTCTGCACTTGACTGCCATCATGCCGCATACCTGGATTCTCGATCCTGCGCCCATTCCTCCATCTGCGACAATTCCTGGCCTGGCGATCGGCGGGCACGCCGTAATGGACTGGCACGATCTGGCTACGGCGACTCAGAAGGAACGGCACTTCGTGATCAAGCCCTCGGGGTTTTCTGAACTTGCCTGGGGGAGTCGCGGGGTATCGGTCGGACACGATATGCCACAGAACGAATGGGCCGGCGCCATCGACAAGGCCCTCGACTCCTTTCCCCACACACCCTATGTTCTGCAGGAGTTTCACAAGGGCCGCCTCTACGAACTTGATTATTTCGATCCGGAGAGCGGCGAGATGAAGCGGATGTCCGGCCGCGCCAGGCTCTCGCCCTATTATTTCGTGAGTGGCGAACAGACCGAACTGGCTGGTATCCTGGCCACCATCTGTCCGGCGGATAAGAAGGTGATCCACGGGATGAGAGACGCAGTCATGGTGCCGTGCGCCGTCGAAACTGGTCAGGAGTGAGGGCCTCGAGCATGATAACCCTCTATCACGTCGCCTGGTGTCCGGACTGCGAGGTGGTGCGTCGGAAACTGGCGGACCTCCATGTCGACCATGAGCATGTGATCGTGCCCGATTTTCGTCCGATGCGCAAAGTGGTCCACGAAGTCTCAGGCCAATATTATGTCCCAGTCCTCAAGGATGGAGACATCGTGCTGACTGAAACCGACGACATCCTCGATCATTTGGACAAGACGTACGGTCAGGACCGGATCATGGACGGCTAACAGGCTGCGGGGGAATCATCGCAGGATGCTCAAAATGGCCGTCCAGCAAGGCCGCAGCAAGTGAAGACCGGAGGCGTACCCTCTGGGGTACGTAGAGGATCTGAACGAAGCGAGAACGAAGCTGGCGGACTTTTTCAGCATCCTGCCGCAGGCCTGCTGATCTACCCGACAGTAAAAGGAGCCCGCATGGAAGCATGGAGACGCATACTCGCCGATAGCGTGGTCAAACCGAAGGACTTGGCAGACCGCCTCGGTGTCGATGCGAAAGAAATCGAAGCCATTGTGGGTGACTACCCGATGCGCATCACCCCCACGGTGATGGCGACGATCAAAGAAAAAGGCGATGCCATTTGGAAACAGGTGGTCCCGGACATCGCCGAGATGGATGACGTCGAAGCGGAGGACGATCCGCTCGAAGAAGACCTCATGAGTCCGGTCCCCCATCTTGTCCATCGTTATCCTGATCGCGTCCTATTAATGGTGACGAACCAGTGTCCGATCTATTGCCGATTCTGCACAAGAAAACGGCTGGTCGGAAAACCGGGGTTCCTGAAGAAAGGGGAGCTCGCCCAGGCCATCGCTTACCTGCGCGAACACACCGAGGTGCGCGACGTAATTCTCTCCGGTGGCGATCCTTTGCTGTTACCGGATCATTTATTGGACCGGATCCTCAAAGCACTGCGCACCATCCCGCATCTCGAACTCATTCGCCTCGGCTCGCGGGTGCCCGGCACGTTGCCGGAACGGATCACTCCGGAACTCTGTGCGATTGTGAAGAAGTACCATCCTGTCTATATGAACCTGCATTTCAATCATCCGGACGAGCTGACACCTGAAGTCAAGGCAGCCTGCAGAATGTTGGCTGATGCCGGCGTACCGCTCGGCGCGCAAACTGTCCTGCTCAAGGGCGTCAACGACGACCCGGAGGTCATGAAACGATTGATGCACCAGCTTCTGCTCGCTCGCATCAAACCCTACTATCTCTATCAAGCGGATCTGACCAAAGGCACCAATCACTTTCGAACCACAGTCGAAACGGGATTGAATATCATAAAGTCCCTACAAGGCCACACCAGCGGGATGGCAGTCCCTCACTTCGTGATCGATGCGCCTGGGGGGGGCGGCAAGATTCCCTTGCTCCCCGGCGACTACATGGTGCACATGGATGCCTCGGGGGTCCTATTGAAGAACTATGAAAATAAGGCATTCCACTATCCGCAACCACAACAGGAATCGACGCGGGAGTTGCCGATGGTCAGCACCGCGCCTTCATTGGGATCGTGCGGCGCCGGAGAGCACGACGACCTGTGAGCACCCACACCACGCAGGGCATTTTGCCTTACCAGCAGATTCGGCAGCTGATCGCGAGCGGCGCCATACGCGCCGATGTGGCGATTGAAGACCGGCAGATCCAGCCGGCCAGTCTCGATCTGCGTCTCGGACGCAAAGCCTATCGGCTGATCAGCAGTTTCTTGCCGGAGCTGTCCGAAATCACGAGCCGCCTAAACGTGCTGGACTTCTACCAGTCGGACCTCGTGATGTATGAGATGGACCTGACTGAGGGCGCCATCCTTGAAAGGGGCCACGTCTATCTGGTGCCATTGCTGGAGCGTGTGGCCTTACCCAAGACCCTCCGGGCGCGGACCAATCCCAAGAGCACGACCGGACGGCTGGACGTCTTTACCCGTGTCGTGACGGATCTCAACACCGGGTTCGATGAAATCCGGGCCGGTTATTCCGGACCCCTCTATCTGGAAATCGTTCCACGCTCGTTCGCGATCAAGGTGAAGACCGGGTATTCTCTCAATCAGATTCGCTTTGTCCGGGGCGACGCCACCGTCCAGGATCGATCGCTTCAGACACTCCACAAGCGGGAACCCTTGCTCTACCACAACCTCCCCACGAAACACGCGCTGAACGGCCGGGATCTTCGTACGGATCGCGGCCTGTTTCTCCGGATCGATCTGAAGGGGGATGGACTAACCGGCACACCGATCATCGGCTATCGAGCGAAAAAGAACAGTCATGTTATCGATCTGTCGAAAATCGGCCACTACGCCGCGCTCGACTTTTGGGAGCCCCTCTACCGCCACCGCCAGGACAGTCTTCTCCTGGAACCGGAGGAGTTTTACATCCTCGCATCAAAAGAACGCATTCGAGTTCCCGCCGGCTACGCGGCCGAGATGGTCGCCTTCGAAGCCGCCTGCGGCGAGTTACGAACCCACTACGCCGGGTTTTTCGATCCGGGCTTTGGGTACGGACGCGGCGAGCTGCACGGCACCCAAGTGGTCCTGGAAGTCCGCCCCCACGACGTGCCTTTCCTGATCCATGATGGACAAACGTTCTTCAAGGTTGTATACGACAGGATGTCCGCACTCCCCAATCAACTCTATGGCACGGCGCTCGGGTCTTCGTATCAGCGCCAAGGCCTGACCCTGAGCAAGCACTTCAAGGTCTAGCCCGATGCTGAAACGGATCGCCAGCATGGGAGAGGCCGAGGTTCAGGCTACGGTTGAGTCGAAGATGAAGAACGTCGCGCCTCCGCTCAACCGTGACTTCGACCTCAGCCTACCTCGTTCATCCAAGATCTGGACGTTTCACGCTTCACGTTTCATCTCTCACGAACCGCTAGGAAACAGCTGACCATGTCGTCGGAGCCGACACCAACCAAGGAACCGGAACGCCGCGAGCCGAATGAGGAGTCTTCCGGTGGCGACAGCCAGCTGCGTGTCGCCGGGATGGTCATAGGCACCGCCCTCATTTTTATCGGCTTCCTCGACGTATTTCTTTCGATCAGCGGGGGATTCGAAATCGACGTCATTCCCTTCTTGATTTATTTCGGCGGGGTCGCCGTCTGGGCGAATTCCGTCGTCGAAAACACAACCCTTCGTTACAGCATCATTGGCGGTGCGCTCCTGCTCGCAGCCGTCTTCTATCACTTTGGGGAAGTCCTCTTCTGGCACAAACAAGTGTTGTTTTGGACCACCGTAATTGTCGTGATGTACTTCATGTTCAACGAACCGAAAAAACGCAGCTGATCGAACTCCGTCTGTCTGGTCCATTTGGTCTGTCTGGTCTATCTGATGTGTTTCGATTACGCACGCACGAGACAGACTAAATAGACAAGATAGACCGAACAGACCACTTACGGCTAATGTGTCATGGCGATGACGATTTCCGTCATCATTCCCACACTGAACGAAGAAGGGACCATCATCGCCACACTGGCACATACCGACGCGCTTGGCTTTGATGAACTCATCGTTGTGGACGGAGGGAGCCGCGATCAGACCTCTGCTCTCGTCGAAGCTTACCGGCTCAGCACTCAGTCCTCAGTACTCAATCCTCTACGCCTGGTAACCGTTCCACCCGGACGCGCCCGGCAGATGAACGAAGGCGCAAAGGCCAGTCGCGGAGAAATCCTTGTGTTTCTCCATGCCGACACACGACTTCCGGACGATGCCAAAAGTGTGATCGAGGCGACACTGGCCGATCAACGGATAGTGGGCGGACGGTTCGATGTTCGATTCGATGCCTCATCGATGTGGGGAACCATCATCAGCGGAATGATGAACTGGCGATCGAGACTGAGCGGCATCGCGACCGGCGATCAAGCCCAGTTCGTACGTCGCTCCGTCTTCGAACAGATGGAAGGATTTGCCGATATATCATTGATGGAGGATATCGAGTTCTCCCACAGACTCAAACGAGCGGGAACGACCGCAGCCCTGACTGCGACCGTGACCACCTCTTTTCGTCGGTGGGAACAGCAAGGCCCCTTGCGAACAATCCTCTTGATGTGGACATTACGGTTCTTGTATTGGGCCGGTATGAGCCCATCGCACTTGGTCAAATGGTATAAAGTCATCCGATAAGAACGTAAGGGGTAAGGCGTTAGGGGTGAGGGGTGACGAAGTTTAAGAATTCCTCAAGAACGGCATCTTCTCCGTCGCCTGACGCCTCACGCCTGACGCCTCACGCCGCGCTCGTTATCTTCGCCAAGGCTCCGATTCCCGGCGAGGTGAAGACACGCCTCTGCCCGCCGCTGATGCCTGACGAGGCGGCCACTCTGCATGGCAGCTTCGTTCTCGACATGCTGGAACGGACCAAACTTGCGGTCACCACACGTCAACTCCCGTTTCATCGATACCTGGCCTGTGCGCCTTCCTCTCAGTTAGTGTTTTTCAAAATTATGGAAGAACGACAGGGCGTCCGTTTGTTGGATCAAGTAGGAGCAGATTTGGGCCAGCGGATGCATCGTACCTTTGTCGATTTATTCACCAAAGGCTACAAACAGGTGATCCTCGTGGGAACCGATGTCCCGACTTTACCGCTGTCGGTGTACGAAGAGGCTCTGGCAATCTTGGCCTACTCGGACGTAGTGTTGGGGCCGGCCTTGGATGGTGGCTACTACCTCATCGGGCTCACACAACCGGCGGAAACACTGTTTGCCGGAGTGCCCTGGTCCACCGATCAAGTCCTCGCCGTCACACGACAGAATGCTATGTCGTTGGGCTTGTCTGTCGGGCTGACTACCGCCTGGCGCGACGTCGATACCCTGGCAGACTTGCAATCGCTGATCACTGAGTGCCAAGAGGACAATAAGAAGCGCGTACAAGACCGTACCTTTTCCATGCGAACAGCCGGTGCCTTACAGCTGCTCGCGACCAGACTCAAAACTCGATAAGATACACAATCGGCATCCCAACTCGGAGGAGTAACCCATGGCAGAGCGAGTCGCGCTCATCACAGGCGGGGCAAAAGGCATCGGACGTGGGATCGCGCTCGACCTCGCGGCGCAACAGTGGTCGATCGCTATTTGCTACCGCACCAGCGAAGCCGCAGCCACAGAGACAGCCGAGGCAATCACACATCGCGGAGGGCGTGCACTCTCGATTCGCTGTGACGTCTCGGACCCTCAGGCAACCAAAGGTCTCGTGGCCCAAGTCGAACAACAATGGGGACGTATCGACGCACTCATCAACGGCGCTGGCCCGTACCATCGTGTGAACTTGTTCGACGAAACAGCGGTAGGCTGGAACGACATGTTCGACGGGAACCTCCATCCGATCTTCTATTTGGCTCAAGCTGTTGCTCCTGGAATGAAATCAAGAAAATCCGGACGCATCATCAGTTTCAGCATGGCCAATGCCGATCAGATGATTTCTCAACCGGACGTCACGGCACATTACATCGCCAAAGCCGGGGTTTTGATCCTGACTCGCACATTGGCCAAACTGCTGGCGCCGCATGGCATTACCGTCAACGCGATTTCCCCCGGCTTCATCGATTCAGGCAGCGCCCCGCCGGAAGAATTGGCCTGCATGACCAAACGCATCCCCGCTGGCTACATAGGGACGGTCGACGATACCGTGGCGGCCGTGCGGTATCTCCTCAGCGACGAAGCGCGGTATGTGAACGGAGCGAATATTCAGATCAGCGGGGCGTGGGGAGTGTGAGGGGATGGAGCCTGATGATCTCCTGTGCTCGCGCAACGCGCGGCCTCAGAAGGCCCTCGTTGGACGCGCGCAATGGGAGATCAATCAGCCCCCATCCCTGAAGAGATAACGAGCGAGCTTGGAAGGATCATTTGGAAGGGTGGGGCGTTCGATGCGCGCAGTGAAAGGCACTTCAGGCCACCCTCTGAGAGGGATCAGGAGGAATGCACGGCGTCGGAAGGAAACAGAGGGCAGCCTGGTTGGTTCCCCCCTGCTCACGGAACCCCCACGATGAAACTGTGGTCGTCCGACGTGCGCAGGTGAGAACCGAACCAGGCCAGCCCATGAACAGGTCGTTCAGCCTTCTGGGAATGTCGAAGAAAGAGGATATGAGGGAAGTCTTATGAAATCAGAACAAGAGCGGGCGGCACATGGCCGGTTTGTGCAGGCCTTACAGCATGAACATCTCACATGTCTGAAGCCTGGATGCGGTGGAGCGATGAATATCACCGACCACACTCTCCATCTTGCCCGTATCAAAACGTATGAAGCCGAATGCAAACAATGCCATACGAAGGAACAGATTACCGGCGAAGAACAGCCGACCCCACCATGGGACGGCGCCTCGATCACCATGATGGCTGAAGTGCACCTCCTACACGATCAACCCATTTGCCCCTTCGACGACACCCCCATCACCTTCACATCCATGCCGAACCCAAGACGCAAAGCCCGCTACCGCCTCTCCTGCTTCTATTGCGGCAGACATGCGGAGTTGAACTGGCCTCCGCCAGAAGCAAAGAGGTGAAGAAGGCGGGGTAAGGACGCCGACCTCAGTTGCTCGCGCAACGCGCGGCCTGAGAAGGCCCTCGTTGGACGCGCGCAGATGAGGATCGTAAGAAGCCGCCTCTTGAAAGGAAATATACGAACAGCCTAGTCGGAACATCGTGTGTAGTCCCTCAAACTGGGTGATTTCGCTGAAAGAAAAGGGTATTCTTCGGCGGCACAGACACCGAAACAAGAGTAACTACCGGTTATGAGTCACGCGCCTCCTCTCGTTGCCACACTCATTGACCGGTTCGAGCAGAACCTTGAGTCCTACAAGAGCCAAGGTTACAACGAAACCCAACTGCGCCGGGAATTTCTCGATCCGTTCTTCGAGGCGCTCGGTTGGGATGTCGCGAATAAGCAGGGCCACGCTGAGGCGTACAAAGATGTAATCCATGAAGATGCCATCAAGATTGGCGGCAACACCAAAGCGCCCGACTATTGTTTTCGTATCGGAGGCGCGCGCAAGTTTTTCCTCGAAGCTAAGAAACCCGCCATCAATCTGAAAGACGATCTTAGTCCTGCCTATCAGCTTCGCCGTTATGCTTGGTCGGCCAAACTTCCGCTGTCTATCCTGACGGATTTCGAGGAATTTGCCGTTTACGATTGCCGGACACGCCCGAACCCGTCAGACAAACCCAGCGCTGGACGCATCCTCTACCTGACCTATCGCGAGTACCTCGCAAAATGGAACGAGATCGCCTCCATCTTTACAAAGGAGGCGGTGCTCAAAGGCTCCTTCGATAAGTATGCGGTCACCGACCGCAAGCGTGGCACCGCTACTGTCGATATCGAATTCCTAAAAGAGATTGAAACCTGGCGGGAAGCGCTCGCCAAGAACCTAGCGGTTCGTAATCCCACCCTCTCTGTCCACGAGCTGAACTTTGCCGTCCAGCGCACCATCGACCGGCTCATTTTCCTTCGTATTTGCGAAGATCGCGGCGTCGAGCCCTACGCCCGACTTCAAGCGCTGCTGAACGGCCAAAACATCTATGGGCGGCTTCGTTATCTCTATGAACAGGCCGACGACCGGTACAACTCGGGCCTCTTTCACTTCCGCCCCGAAAAGGACCGAGCAGAATCGCCCGATGACCTCACGCCTCGTCTGAAGATCGACGACAAGGTACTCAAGGATATTCTAAGCCGGCTCTATTATCCCCAGAGTCCCTATGAGTTTTCCGTGTTCCCCACGGAAATTCTGGGTCAGGTCTATGAGCAGTTTTTGGGAAAGGTCATCCGGCTCACGGCTGGGCATCAGGCCAAGGTGGAAGAGAAGCCGGAAGTGAAGAAAGCCGGCGGGGTCTATTACACCCCCGCCTACATTGTCGAGTACATCGTCAAGCACACAGTCGGCGCGTTGTGTGAAGACAAGACTCCGAAGCAGATCTCCAAGCTCACCATTCTCGATCCGGCCTGCGGATCGGGGTCGTTTCTGATCGGCGCGTATCGATATCTTCTGACCTATCATCGTGACTGGTATGTCAAGGACGGCCCGGAGAAACACCGCAAGGAACTCTTTCAAGCGGTCAGCGGCGAGTGGCGGCTCACGACGCAAGAAAAGAAACGTATTCTTCTGAACAACATTTACGGCGTAGACATCGACAGCCAAGCTGTGGAGGTCACCAAGCTCAGTCTGCTGTTGAAAGTGTTGGAAGGTGAAAGCGACGAGACTCTCAAGCGGCAGCTCTCCTTCGTGCACGAGCGTGCGCTGCCCGATCTCGGACAAAACATCAAATGCGGCAATAGCCTCATTGGTCCAGACTATTTCAATGGCCAACTCATGCCGGATGAAGAGGAGATACGGCGTGTGAATCTATTTAATTGGGAGACCGAGTTTCCGAAGAGCATGAAGGCTGGAGGGTTTGATGCAGTCATCGGCAATCCCCCCTATGTGCGGCAGGAATCTCTGTCTGTTTTCAAGGACTATCTTGCTCAATGCTACGAGACCTATGATGGAGTTGCCGATCTGTACGCCTACTTCATGGAGAAGAGCGTCATGCTCCTCCGCGAAGGCGGTCGCTTCAGTTTCATTGTATCCAGCAGCTTTCTCCGCACGACATACGGGGGGGCTTTGCGCCGAACGCTCAAGAAACATGCCGCTGTGCTCCGTGTCCTAGACTTCGGCGGACTGCCCGTGTTCGAGAATGCGAAAGATACCTATGTCTGCATTCCACTCCTGGCGAAAACGAAGCAGCCTCCACGTATCGAAGTCTCGCGCATCCCTTCATTGGACTTTGCAAGCCTTGACGACAGCGCGATTGACCATCGCTTCACGATCCCGCAGGAGCGTCTGGCAGAAAACGCGTGGTCGCTGAAATCTGACAAAGAGGCAGCGGTTTTTGAAGAAGTGATGAAGGCCGGTAAGCCGCTTGGCGAGTATGTGGAGCTAAAGTTCTTTCGCGGATTGTTGACTGGGTTGAACGAGGCGTTTGAGGTCAGTCGGGCTCAGCGAGATGAGCTTGTCCGAGGGGCTCATCAAAGCGAAATCCTGATTAAGCCATTGCTTGGCGGTCAGGACATTCGTCGTTATGAGATTGAGAATGACGGGCGTTTCTTGATCGTGATTCCCACAGCCTGGACTCAGACTGCGATGGCGAAGGACAAGAAGGCAGCCGGAAAAGTATCGGAACGCGAGGCTTGGAACTGGTTTGCGGCGACACATCGCAATATCGCTAGGCATCTTGAGCCATTCGCCGAGGCGTGCCGAAAACGGCAAGACAAGGGCCAATATTGGTGGGAGCTTCGTCCGTGCGACTATTACGAGTACTTTGATGGCCCCAAGATCATCTTCCCCGACATCTGCAAGGCTCCACGTTTCTTTCTGGATCGGAGTAGCCGGTATCTCGCCAATACCGCATACTGCTTGGGTGTGGACGATCCATACCTCCTTGGCATTCTGAACAGCCGATTGTTTTGGTTTGCGATCGGCAATCTCAGTATTCCCTTCGGAGTTCGTGCCGGTCAGTATCGCTATCGGCTCATCTATCAATATATGGAAAAGGTGCCGATCCGAGTCATCGACTTCACTTCGAAGGCAGATAAGGAAACGCATGGCCAAATGGTCGTACTCGTCGAGCGTAACCTGGACCTACACCAACGTCTTTCAACGGCACAAACGCCTGCCGACAAGGAACGGTTGCAACGCCGGATCGGCGTCACAGACCACGAGATCGACCGCCTCGTCTATGACCTCTACGGCCTGACGAAAGAGGAGATCAAGATTGTCGAAGCGGCGTCGGTTGCATCTTCATCCAAAGTGAAGGAGAATGACGGTCATGACGAAAGCTACTCTTCAGCCAGTGAATCTCACCCAAGTCAACGGCAAACTGCGTCGTTGGCGGCAGCAGCACGCCGATCTGGCGGCACGACAGGCTCTGTATCGGGAGCGGGTTTTGGAATGGGTGGTGGAATCGATGAGATTCGAGAACGAACCGGTGACTATGGCCCGCCTTCAGGAGCTCCTGGCGAGTCACAAGACAACCCGCCCGGCAGCATAGGCTCTACCCGCTACTTCGATACGGCAGAAGGTGTGAAGTCGTACACGGAGGTGGCGGAACATCTCGCTGTGTCGCTTGCAATCATTCTTCGCCGGATTGTCGATGCCGATCCTGCCACGCTGAACTTCACGCCTGAGTGGCTTTGTCTTTGCCACCTCGATCTGGCAGGAGCACTCTTTCCGGATTGGGCTGGCCGATTTCGGGATCGAAACGTGCAAATCGGTCATCATCAGCCGCCTCCTTTCTATGAAGTACCGGTTCATATGCGCCTCTTTTGCGACGATCTAGCGGAACGACTACGGCATATCCAGCCTGACGTGCCGGATCTCCACGCGATCGCGGAACTCCTGGCCGTGGCGGATGGCCGGTTTCAATCCATCCATCCGTTTCGGGATTTCAATGGGCGAGTCGGTCGTATTCTCCTCGTGGCACTGGTTCACGTACTCGGCCTTCCCCCCGTGAAAATTGTCCCTTCAGGGCCGGAGTTTCGCCAGGCGTATTTCGAAGCGTTGAATGCCGCCGACCAAGGCGAGTATGGGCTGCTGACTGAGATGTGGCTTCGGCGTCTTGCTGATTCGTTGTGAGGAAAGGCAACAAAAAGTTGGCTTGGTCACCAACTGGGCACGTTGAACGACGGCCGTTTTATCATTTCACGTCCCGATACCGTTTCGCCTGGCGCTTCGCCTGTTGCCGCTGCCGTTGATAAAACGCCGCGACTTTCGTCCGATTGCCGCACGCCTTCATGCTGCACCAACGCCTGCTATGGTTTTTTGTCCCGTCGTAGAAATAGAGGACACAGGCCGGGTTTTCACACTTCTTGACGTAGGCTGGATTGCCATAACACAACAAATTGGACGCCGCGTCAGCCACGGGTCCAAGCAATTGGCTGGGCTCATGAATTTCCAGAACAAATCGTTTGATGAACCCCTCGTCCGATGGTAATACTTCCGTATGCCCGTTCAATTTTCGTAATTGCGCATTGATCACGTTCAGGGTCGGAGTCGTCACCGATTCGCCACGGGTGATTGCCTCGACCATCTCATGTAGCACTTTTCGAAAGCGTAACACCTCGTCAAACTCATCACGATTCCCGGCCCCCTGCCAGAGCTTCGCCAGTTTCTTCGCCCGGGGCACATCCAACAATTTCACGGCAACCGCCCAGGCCGCCATATCTGCGGGTCCTTCCAACAGGTCTTTCGGCAGGCCATTCTCCGCGATCTTCGTGTTCACGAAATCCAGGCTCAGATGGTTGCCGACGAGCGGAAACTTTGCCCAGTTCAATGTTGCCATCATCGTTTCGCTCCAATAGCGCCATTTACTCTAACCGTTAAAATTGATATTGACAAGTTAGCGAGCCATGCTGTAACCTTCTATGTATTATTTTGACAGTTACGTCAGTTCACATTCAAACAGGAGGAATGCCATGCACAAAGCAGCCATAGTGGTACTAGCCGATCCGAAGTCTGGATCGGAAGAAGCGTTGGGCCGGTTGTTCAACGCGTTGGCGGCAGCCTACGACTTCAAGCAGCGGAACGTGCCCGTGACACTACTATTTCAGGGAGCAGGGACTCGCTGGGCAGGCGAATTGGCCAACCGGGAACATCCGGCATACCAATTATTTGCGGCAGTAAAAGACACAGTTGCAGGCGTGTCGCGCGGCTGCGCGGATGTATTCGGCGCACGTGACGGCGCGGTGGCATGCGGGCTCGATCTGATTACGGAAAACGCGGTACCAGGCACAAGCGGATTACCAAGTTTGGCTCGCTTGGTGGACGAAGGCTACACCGTGCTGACTTTCTAATTGTTCATCATTCAGGAACCATAGTCACTATCGAATCTGTGCGGGAGGTCACCATGGCAAAGAATTTTGCAGACATTGCGTTTACAGATAGTGTGAAAACGCAACAGGAACAGTATGGGTCTCGACAACAATATGCGCGAATGGACCGACTGGCACGCGGCACGACATTGACCATTACCGAAACTGAATTCATTGCCTCGCGGGATGGCTTCTATCTGGCGACGGTGGGAGAAACTGGATACCCGTACGTGCAGTTTCGCGGTGGGCCACCTGGATTCCTACGCGTCTTGGATGCACAGACGCTGGGCTACGCCGACTTTCGTGGGAATCGACAATACATCACCGTCGGCAATCTCGATCGAAACGACCGTGCATCGCTGATCTTGATGGACTATGCGAATCAGTCGCGGCTGAAGATGTACGCCCGCATTGAAGTCATGAACGCTAAAGACCGACCGGAGTTGATGGAGAGACTGCTCGTCCCGGGATATGCCGAGAAAATTGAACGTGCCATGCTGTTACACGTCGAAGCCTTCGATTGGAATTGTCCCCAACACATTACGCCACGGTTTACCATGGAAGAGATACAAACCATGAACGTACCGCTGTACGAACACGTCGCCAAGCTAGAAGCGGAGTTAGCACGGCTCCGACAAGCCCAGACGCATTAATGAAAGCTGCTTGTCCGTCTCTCTGTCCTCCGAATCGTCGAATAGTACAGGAAGAGCGGCGGTTATACTGTTGTGCGCGCATGCACCGATCACCTTCTAAGGTGAGGGGTGCGCGCGCACAACAGTATAACCGCCGCTTCCCCCTCTTCCTTCTCTCTCCCCCACCCGCTGCCTGAACTCAGAATAGGAAGGGCGTCTGGAGAACTCTCGATTGCGCGCGTCGGACGAGCACATTTTGATCGTGCGCGTTCCGCGAGCAGGAGAGTTCTCCAGACGCCCTTCCTGACCTTCCTGATTACTTTATTTTCCGAACGTCTTCTTCAGCAGCGGCTCAATCTCGCCTTTGGCTGCCATCGGATCGAGGATATCCGTGTCACCATAAAACTGCCCGTCAATGAACACCTTGGGGAGCGTCGGCCAGTTTGTCATCTTGACGAGTGCCTCTCGCTTGGTGGGCTGAGACAAGACGTCGATGAGCTCATACGGGTACCCGTACTTGTCGAAAAACTGCATCGTCTCTTTCGTGAACCCGCACATCGGCATTTGCTTGGTGCCCTTGCCGTAGATCAAAATCTTGTGTGCAGCGACTTCCTTGTTAATTTCTTCTTGAATGGGATCTGCCATTGTTCAACCTCCTAAGTTTCATCGGTGGTTTTCGCGGTAATTTCGAGCGCATGAATTCGCCCATCTTTCATCGGGCCATCCAACGCTTGATAGACCAGGCGATGACGATCCAGCAGATTCTTCCCTGCGAAAGCCGCCGAGATCACCACCACTTTGAGATGATTCATCGTGCCTGTCCGATCCGAGACCGTGACTGCGGCATCCGGCATCATTCGGCGCACATATTCTGTCAATACGTCCGGCGTAATCATAACCCCTCCGATTTCATTTCATTGTCAGAATACTCCAGCCTCAGGCCCAAAGGCAATTCGCAGTCTATTTGGTCTATCTCGTCTGTCTGGTTCATCTGGTTTCTCCGGATTGTTGTGTTCAACGAAACAAACCAAATCCAACCAAAGCAACGAGCCCCGCACTGGTGGTGGATTTCAACACATGATGGTGGATATCGACCAGGCCTGATCGCGCCGCCTCAGTCAGAGGCTTCTCTTTGTATGGAATTCCGAACTGTTTCTATATGAGCCTGCTGGCACGCGCATTGCGCTTCAGAAGAGACAAACATATGTGAGCCGACCATGACTCAACCACATCTACCTATTACCTATCAACCAAGGAGGGTGCCATGGATGAGTTCAAATCCGGGTTTTTTGTCGGAGGAGAGGCCTGCGAGGGACGGGTGCTCGTCGTAGACGACGAACCCGACATTCGCAAAGTCGTGAAGATGACGCTGCAGAAGGCCGGCTATGAGGTTCTTGAAGCGGAAAACGGTGAGAGGGCGATCGACATCATCAATTCCGGCGAAAACCGGCTCCTCCTCGATGTCGTCATTTGCGACATTCGTATGCCGAAAATCAATGGAGCCGAAGCGATCGCATACTTCCGTGCCAACTATCCTCGCGTCCCGCTTATTGTCTTGACCGGCTTCCCCGATACCGATATGGCAACCTCTTTCCTCCGGCAAGGCGTGGTGGATTATCTCGTCAAGCCGGTCGAAGGAGAAAAACTGAGATCGGCCGTGGCGAGGGCGATCGAACAGCGGGAGCTTGCCAAGTTGTGACGCGAGGCGCCTCACTCTGCCTGGGCAAGGTGAGGCGATCCCCTCCTGGCTTTCTTCGGCATCGAGGGTCACGGCACGGCGATAGGAACACCGCCTGAATGGAAAGATCCGATCACACCAAAGTGGCCATTGTGGGAGCAGGTCGTGGCGGCCACGCGCTGCTGGATCTGTTGCATCACATCCCATCGATTGAGATTGTCGGCATTGCCGACCTCAATCCTGCAGCGCCAGGGCTGCAACGCGCACGCGAACTTCGAATTCCCGTCACCACCAACATGCCGGACCTGATCAGCAATCATGGTGTAAGCGTGATTATGGATGTCACGGGAGACCCGGAGGTGGAGGCGTATCTGTGCGCCCACAAACCGCCTACCGCGGATATCCTGAGTGGATCGGCATCCCGGTTGCTGTGGGAGCTGGTTCTGCATGAATCCAAGTTGGAAGCCGAACTCCTCCAGTCAGAAAAGCTCGCAGGAATCGGCTCATTGGCGGCGGGCATCGCGCACGATATCAATAACCCTCTGCAACTCATATTGGGCCTGGCAGAAAACCTCGCAGAAGAACGCGATCTGACCGCGGTTCACGAACAAGCGCGGGACATTATTGAGGCCGTCAAACGGACCAGTGCCATTTGCCGAGATCTCACCCACTATTCACGGCGTGCGTCCCCCCACGAGGATATGATGGTATCAGTGAACGAAAAGCTGGACGAGGCGTTGAAAATCTCACGCTACGCATCAAACCTTCACGATATTGAAACGATCAAACAGTACCAGCCCGACGTCGCAGTCAAAGGGAATCCGGATGAGTTACTCCATGTATTCGTCAACCTCATCACTAATGCGGTTCATGCTATGGAGAGCGCCGGTGGCAGACTGACGCTCCAAACCATGCTCGTCGATGGAGAAGTCAGCGTCCGAATCTCCGATACGGGATGCGGCATCGCCTCTGACAAAATTCCTGAGATTTTCGAGCCATTTTTCACGACGAAGGCTCCTGGTAAAGGCACGGGATTAGGGCTCTATAACGTCAAAACCATCGTCAACAACATGCACGGCACGATTGCAGTCGACAGTCAGATCGATAAAGGAACCACCTTTACTTTGACCTTCCCCAACATCGAATCGACTGGAATAGGATGCCCATGATGAATCCCGCACCTCCCCCACCCCGCTCAGGATCAAGGTGGGGCCTCCAACCCAAACTGATTCTCTCCATGCTGGTGGTGGGCATCGTTCCCCTCCTGGTGGGTCTCGGTCTCGCCTTTTGGCAAGGCTCGCGCGAAATCCAGGTCGTCAGCGGCGAAAGCTTCAAGGCCCTGGCCGAAGAGACTGCACGAAAAATCGATCTTGTGATGTCGGATGAAGTCGCCCGAACGTCACGGATTGCGGTAGACCCTTCGATCATCTTTGATCTGGAACAACGGCGCGATGCCCTGCTGAACATGACGGACGCTGAGCGTCGCCGGACGGTAGATCGGCTCAAAGCAGGCTGGGAGGCCAAAGATCCCGCGGCGGTCCAGGCCATTACAGGAAGCAAAACAGCCGGCCTGATTCAGGAATATCTCTTGGGAGCCAAGAGTGAAATCGATCAACTGATACCGCAAGTAGTCCGGTCTGCCACAAAAATGCTGTACGTCACCGACATCGAAGGCAACCTGGTGGCCGCCTCGACGACGATGCCTCCCTTTGCCAACGGAGACATGGCCTGGTGGAAAGGCGCCTTCCATAGAGGGGTCGGCCAGCTCTTCATCGAACATGTGCACTTCGACGAACGCGTGCAATCCTATGTCATCAGTATCTCGCTCCCCATTATGGATCGCATCCGATATGGACCAGTCGGCGTGGTCCATCGCGTGATCGACGCCAAAGAGTTAATCTCGCCTTCGATCTCGCCCATTCGCTTCGGCAAAACCGGGCATGTGATGCTGATCGATCAGCGCGGTATCGTCATGAGCTGCCCCATTCTTCCAACCGGGGTCCCACTCTCCGATGCGCAGCTCATTCCTCTCGTCACACCTTCTCAGCCGGGCTGGGTCAGCGGGCCAAGCGACGGCCACGGCGGACAATCGACCTCGATTATCGGATTCGCCCCTGTGCCGGAAGCCAGTCGAGCCACCAATAGCGATCTGGGCAAAGGCTCCTGGCACACGTTTGTCTGGCAGGCCTCTGACGAACTGTTTGCCCCGATCCGCCATTTCCTCACCTGGATGGCCGTATTCAGTCTCGTCGCCGTCGGATTGATGACGTCTCTGGGGTTCCTTGCGGCCAATCGCATTGTGAAGCCGGTGCGCCGATTGCAGACAGCGGCGCAACTGATCGGGCGCGGAGAGCTTCGGCAACCCATCGACATCCAGACCGGCGATGAGATCCAGGATCTGGCCGATGAATTCAATCGAATGAATCGCCAGCTGGAAGCTGCCTTTGCAGGCCTGACCGATCAAGTGACCATCAAAACACAACAAGTGGAGTCCCTGCTCCACTCGACGGACCAAATCCTGGATGCAGTCCCAACCCCGATCATCATGGTCGATCAAGACGAGCAGGTACAGTACATCAATCGGGGAGGGCGCGACTCCTTCCGGCCCGTAATGGGTTCCACCCAATCGATCCCGTTGTTCGACATACTTCCCGTCGATGCTCCCGGACGAGAACATCTGCGAAACATATTCAGCAGTGCACGGAGCGGAGAACATGCTGCGAAGGAATCCGGAACGGAGCATGCCGCGACCACCGGCACCCCCCGCGACCCGTTGGTTCCTGCGACGGGATCGGCGGACCCACACAATCGACAGGAGATACAGATTGGTCCTCGGCGGTTTCACTATCAGTGGTTCCACATGGCGGGAAGAAACCAGGGGGAGGATCGAATCGGTCTTGTCTTCCGAGATACCACCGACGACAGCCGCCTTCAAGACCAGATCATCCAAGCTGAGAAATCAGGAAGTCTTGGCACTCTCACCGCTGGTATCGGACATGAGTTAAACAATCCGCTCTTTGGGATCCTTGGACTGGGGGAAGCTATCGGAGAAGAAGCCGACCTCGACCGTGTCAGATCCTATGCCCGTGATATCGTCCAACATGGCCGTCGAATGGCCGCGATCATTCGAGACTTCACCGGTGTCACGACCCGCGAGGCATCGGACCAACGGCAACCGGTTCACCTTGAACGGGAACTGGATCAAGCCATCGCATTACTCACGGATATCATGGACGTGTCAGGACTCACGATCCAGCGAACGTACGCGGGCGACACGTGTGTCCTAGCCCTTCCCGATCAGATCAGACAGGCGTTTACAAACTTGTTGATGAACGCCGTTCAAGCGATGAAAGGCCGGGGGACCTTGCGCCTCTCAACCTCTCTGCTCAATACCTCTGTCCTCACGACGATCGCGGATTCCGGCCCCGGGATTCCGAAACAGCATCTGTCAAAAATTTTCGACCCGTTTTTTACCACCAAAGGACAAGGTGAAGGGTCCGGACTCGGCCTGACCGTCGCGCGCCGCATCATCAAGAAATTCGGAGGAGACATCAGAATCGAGAGCCAGGAGGGAAACGGCGCCACGTGTATCGTCACCCTCCCAGTAATTCCGCTTTCGCCACCCACACAGGAGGCTTCATGTACCGAGTCCACGTCTCGATCTGCGCCGCAACCCTCGGCGTCCTGATCTCCGGCCTGTGGTGGGGATTCGACCCGCTCTCCGCGAAAGAGCGCCTCGGATCATCCGGCATTCCGCCGGAGAAAGCAGCGGCCTATATTTACGCCGTCATTAAAGCCGATCGCACGTTGTACACGACGGACATCGTCAACCGTCTTCAGGCGAAAGGCGTGACCACAGCCTCCGAACATTGGGAGCAGGAGAACTCCCTCATGTTACCGGCTCAGTTTCTCCAGCATTCGGGAAGGCTGGCCGCGGAGGAAGGGAGTGGGATCCGCTATCGACTGATCGGCCTCTGGCCTATTTATCGACGTAACGCGCCGGCGAGCGACTTGGAGCGCGATGCGTTGGAAGCTCTCCGGAAGAATCCCGCCCTGCCGGTCACCGGGGTCGTGACCAGCGGACGCAAACAATTCTTTCAGGCGATCTATCCGGATCTCGCCGTCTCACCGGCCTGCATAGACTGCCACAACGGTCATCTGCTCAGTCCAAAACGGGACTTCAAGCTCAACGATGTGATGGGAGGAATCGCCATCACCATTCCGCTGGAGTAGGGATGGCGAAGGCCGAGCGAGACAGGCGGGACGAGCGAGACGGGTGAGAGCTTGAGGTTTTCTGAACTTCGAACCCCGAATTTCACCCTCGCGTCGCGCCTGTCCCGCCCGTCTCGCCCTTCTCGCGTAGCGGCACATCCGCGATTACTATAGAAACGGCCATGAATAATAGCGGCTAGGACGAGGGAGTAGGACCAGCTGGTGTCACCGTTTCACCGTTGTGATATTCCTCCCGGTAAATCTGGATAGTGGTCATCAACAGACTCACCAGAACCGGTCCCACGAAGAGGCCGATGAGGCCGTAGAGCGCCAGTCCGCCGAGGACACTGAATACGAGGAAGAACACGGGGATCTTGACCGACTGACCGATTAACCAAGGTCGAAGGAACTGATCGATCATCGACACCACACCGATTCCCCAGCCCAACATGGCCAGAGCCTTCCACAGCGGTCCGACAGAGAAGAAGTACAGCACGACCGGACCCCACACCAAGGCAGTCCCACCGAATGGAAGCGGCGCAAGCATCACCGTCAGCGTCGTCAGGACAACCGGAAACGGCACTCCGAGCACTCCATAGGCCAGCCCAGACACCAGACCTTGAACGATCGCCGTCACACCGATACCTTTCACCACGGCGCGGATGGTCTGATCGATGCGATCGACGATTCGCTGCTTATGGGAGGCTTCCAGGGGAATTACTTCCTGAAGAGACGTCAGCCATTGTTTGCCATCCTTGAAGAGAAAAAATAGCGCGAAGAGCATGAGAAAGAAATCCGTCACCAGCAGAAAGGCATTCCTCAGCAAATCGCCGACCTGATCGAGAAAGAAGCGGCTCAGGAACGTCGCGGCTGAGAGCAGCCCCCGTTCCAGGGAATCCGGCGTCAATGGCACGCGGCCGCCGATCGACTCGATGAATCCTCCAACAATCGGCCACGAACCCACCTGGTCTGGCAGCTTCTGGAGCGCTCCACTCGCGATCCACTCGCGAATGGTCTGTTCTGCAGTCCTGGCTTCGCCGGCCAGTAACACTCCCATCATCGAAATTGGAATTACCACGAGCGCCAGAACCAGGAGGGTCAGACAGGAGGCCGACACGATTTCCCGCCCGTGAACGACCGAGGTGAGCCGTACATGGAGTGGATACGTGAGATGGGCAAGCAGCGCAGCCCAGAGAACGGGGAAGAGAAATGGCCGGAACATCAGGCCGATCTGATACAGGAGCAACAGAACGAGAGCAAAAAAGACGGCAGTGAAGATCTGCGACTTCGTCATGGGATGGATGCGAACAGGAGAGGAGCGGCTGACCTATCGGTGCGCGTCGCTACCGGACTCTTTGTCAAGCATCACGACCTGCTTTACTCTGTGTGCGGAGAGATCATGGACACTGCCCGCTAACTTCGGAAGTTCGTCGGACCAGGCAGCGACGCCCATGTCCGTTGTCCCTTGGAGTTTGGCGCCTTCTTCCATGATCAGCACCGGCGTCAGGATTTCTCCAATGAGCGTGGCCGTCTTCAACAACTGTACTCGTTCACTCGCCGTCACCTTCGCTTTAATGCGACCGCTGCTGACCACCGTGCCGGCCGTGATCGATCCTTGAACCAATCCATCTTCGCCGATGATCACCTGTCCTTTGGTCTGAATTTCGCCGTCGAGGCGGCCATCGATCCGCACCGTCCCTTCGACATGAATCTCGCCTTTCAACACCACCCCTTTAGCCAACAAAGTAATGTTGTCGTCTCCAGCAAAACTATTATTCCTCATACGCCGTTCCCCCCTTCATGCCCGATTGTTGCCGCCAGCATATACTATTCCTCTTGATGAGGACTAGGAGAATCCAAAAGTATGCCGGAGTTGTTCCCATATTCCCCCTCCATGCACCTCACAGTACACGCTGGGTTCTGTACCCTCGATGAACACTTCCGATACCTGCTCGGGACATTGAGACGTAGCCAACTGCCCGGTCTTCGGATCGATGGTACGTGCGACGACACCGAGCGGCATGACGAATGCCGGAGCAGTGGCCGGAATGATCCTGCGCGCAAGATCCATCCAAATCGGCAGGGCCGCTTGCGATCCCGTGAGACGCAACGGCCGTTCATCGTCGAATCCCACCCACACCCCGATCACCACATCGGACGTGTAGCCGACAAACCAGGCGTCGCGATAACCGTCGGTCGTGCCGGTTTTTCCGGCCACCGAGCCTTGAAGTCCGATGGCTTTCGCTTTGCTTGCCGTGCCCCGCTGCATGACGCCTTCGAGAAGAGACGTCAACACATAGGCCCCTTGAGGCGTGACCGCCTGCTGCCGATCCGGTACGGCACTCCACACGATGTCTCCCTGCCGATCTCGAGTCGATCGCACCGCCGCAGGCCTGACGGCGACCCCTCCGTTCGCGACTGTTCCATACGCCGCCGTGATTTCAAGCAATGACACCGACGAACTGCCCAAGGCGACCGACGAAAGATCGTCGCCGATGGCGCTCGTCACGCCAAGGCGGTGGAGCAGCTGCACGATCGGCTTCGCCCCCAGCGTCTTGGCTGCCCGCACAGCCGGCACATTAAACGACTGTTCCAACGCGCTCCGCACGGTCACAGGCCCGTGAAATTGTTTGTCGTAGTTCTGTGGAGACCAGGGACCGGCTTCCGACTCAAAGGTCACCGGCTCATCCACCAGCAAGCTCGCCGCAGTCAACTGGCCGGCCTGCCCCGCACGAGCCGCTTCCAGCGCCGCGAGATAGACAAACGGTTTGAACAGCGAACCTGGTTGCCGTCGCGCTTGAACGGCTCGATTGAATTGACTCCGCCGGTAATCTCGCCCTCCCACCAACGCCAAAATGGATCCGGTCTTAGGATCGAGCACCACCACCGCGCCTTGCACCGGCTCCGCCGTGCTCTTGAGATGAGGATGCGCAGCCTCTAACTTGGCCAATCCTTTCTCCAACGATTCGGTGGCCGCCTGCTGAAACATCGGATCGAGGGTGCTATCGATCCGCAAACCTTCCGGCAAGGGAACGACGCCGGCCTCCTCCACTTGGCGAAGCACCGCATCGACGAAGTACGGCGCATCCGTCAAGACATCTTCTGAAGGAGTCGCGCGCACCGGTTCATTGATCGCACGTTTCCAGTCTCCTTCTGTCAGCAGACCTTTCTCCCGTAACCGCCGCAATACGACATCACGCCGCTGCTTCGCCAGATCAGGATGTTTTGTCGGTGCGTAACTATTGGGGCCCTTGATCAGACCGGCGATCATCGCAATCTCTTCGATCGTCAATTCCTGAAGGGTCTTGCCGAAATAGCGATGGGCTGCCTCGTGCACTCCAAAGATCGAGACGAATCCCGCCTGTCCGAGATAGATCTCATTCAGATAGCTTTCGAGGATATCGTGTTTCGTATATTTCGCTTCCAGGACCAGCGCGGCCAGGGCTTCCTTGAATTTTCGTCCCATGGTTCGCTGGGGCGAATAGAATAGATTTTTCGCCAATTGCTGGGTGATCGTGCTGCCGCCTTGCACCACCCCGCCCTTGGTGAAATTGGTCCAGACCGCCCGCCCGACAGCAACCGGATCGATGCCGACATGGGAATAGAATCGGTGATCTTCGATAGTCAGGACCGTCTCAATAATCCGCGGGGGAATCTGCGCCAACGGAACCCATTCGCGCACTTGGCGCGATTCACCGCGCACCCCGCTCAGAAGTTCCGGTTCCAGAAACACGGAAAAGAGCGGCGCCCCATCCAGCGGAGACAACACCTCCACCACTCGCCCCTGATCCAACGGCAACGTCACCATCGTTGCGCCGACATACCCCTCCGGCTGCGCATGAAGATAGATCGTCAAGGCCTCTTCGGTCAGCCGATAGTCTCCGGGAGTCTGCACCGGAACATTCACTCGTCGATAACCCAACCGCTGCAGTCGTTCGAGAAGGCGGCTGTGTCCGAGCGACAGATCGGATTGCAGCAGGAAGGGTCCACTATACAGACGCAGCGGAGGATGCTCGTCGCTCTTGGGCAGAGCGAGAAAGGTCGCTAAATAGGTACCATAGGCCACCACGACGAAACCGAGCGCGGCAATGAGAGCCGCGAGAGTAAGACTCGCATATGTCACCCATCGGGTAGGTCTATTCATAGTTCAGAAACCTCGACACAGCATAACCGATAAGCGGGACGGGTTAATCTGGTTTATTTGGTTTGTTTCGTTTATTTGGTTGAACGAGACTAACCAGATGAACCAAACAAACCAGAGCAACCAACCGGTTTTACGGTTCGTGAGTTCCAATCTTCTGAGGCAGAAGCGAGCCTGCAACCATCCCCGTCGCCGACATGATCAAGCCGGCCAGTTGCGGCGGCCAGATCGAATCGCTGGGGCTGAAGATTTCCAGCCCCAGCCATGTGGTGAGTCCGGCCGCGATAGCACAGAGAGCGCCCTGGGTGGTCGCGCGAGACCAATAGAGGCCGGCCGCAAGCGGGACAAAGGCTGCCACCAACGTGACTTTGTAGGTATTGACGAGCATCGAATAGATGCTGGCATCGGACATCAGCGCGATCATCAAATCGACCGCGGCAAACGTCACCAGGACCAGGCGCATGATCCGCAAGAACTGTCGATCGGTGAGGTCTGGCCTCGCGCGCCTGATGACGTTTTCGCTCAGGGTCACCGAGGGAGCGAGCAATGTCGCGCTCGAGCAACTCATAACAGCCGAAAGTACCGCTCCAAAAAACAGAATCTGTGCGATGATCGGCGTATGTTGGAGGATGAGTGTCGGCAACACCAGTTGCGAATCTTCCACAAGCAGCTGCCCAAACTTTTCCGGATCAATGAGCGTGGCCGAATAGGTCAGGAACATCGGTACGAAGCAGAACAGAAAATAGATCCCTCCACCAAGGACTGAACCACGCACCGCCGTTCGCTCGTCTTTCGCCGAGGTGATGCGCTGAAAGACATCTTGCTGGGGAATCGATCCCAGCATCATGGTGACACCTGCGCCGATGAAAGGGATCCACGCGTTGAGACTGGCCGGTGGAAAGAAATCCAACTTTCCCGCCTGCGCCGCATGCTCCACCACTACACCAACTCCGCCCGTCAGCCCGCTCACAATAGAAGCAATATAGAGCAGCCCACCCATGATGACGCTAATTTGGACAAAATCGAGAATCGCCACGGAAAACATCCCGCCGAATGTCGTATAGGTCAACACGATGACCGCCCCGAGAACCATTCCAAATGGCTGGCTCACCGCCCCGTTTGTCACGACATTAAACACCAAACCCAACACTTTGAACTGAGCCGCGACCCACCCCAGATACGACGCCACGACACAGAGGGTGCAGAGTACTTCTACCGTTTGGTTGTACCGGAGCCGGTAGTAGTCTCCGACGGTAAGAAGATTCAATCGATACAATCGTGGGGCAAAGAACAATCCGGCCAGGATCAAACACACACTCGCGCCGAACGGATCAGCAACGACCCCACGCAAGCCATCCTTGACAAAGATCGCCGGCATCCCCACGACGGCCTCCGCGCCGAACCAGGTCGCAAAGACCGTCGCGGTGACGATCGGCAACGGCAAGCTCCTACCAGCCACCGCGAAATCTTTTGCGGTGTGGACCCGCCTGGCGGCAGCCAGTCCGATCCCCACCGACACCAGCAAATAGAGAATGACGAATCCGAGAATCATGGGGTCGATGGAGACATACGTGTGGGCGGATTCTAGCGAGGCTTAACCAAGGGCGCAACGGAAGATGCAGATCTCCTGAACCTTTCGAGAAAGCCGGCGGACTTTTCCGGCATTCGACTGGCGCCCCTGTTCCCTTGAAGAGTCGCATGGTAGGCTACTAGCAGGTGTTGCCGCGAGGGACGGCATGAATGATCACATCTTCCATCGTCGAGACGTTCCTCGAAAGACACCAGGGCTGTGGCCGTTGGTCCTCATCGGCGTGATCGGAATTGGGATGCTGGTAGCAGGGCTCCCCGCCCAGGCAAGCGAGTCACAGGCCCCGTGGGAATGTTCGAGTTATACCGGCAACGCCCATACCCGTTGTGTGGAAACCTTTATCGAAATACAGCGCGACCAGATCGCAGCACTCCAAGGAAAGTTGCAAGCCCAACAAGAGATCGTCAATCAATTAAAGAATCAGCTTGACCGCCAGTCCTCCGCCAATGCCGATCTGCAACGTCAATTGTCCCGGCCACCGGCTGTCGTGCAAACGGTTCCTCCCTACTACGCCTATCCTCCTGTGGGACTGAGCCTTAACTTTGGGAGCCCCTGGATGTACGGATCTCCATTGTATGCCCCCCCATACTATTTCGGCCCACACTACTACGGACCACGCTGGGGCTTCCGTTGGTAACTCTGTCTGGTTGATCTGGTTTGTTTGGTTTATTTCGTTGATTTGGTTCATCTGGTTAGTTTCGTCAACCAAAAACCAGACAAACCTAACAAACCAAATGAACAAGACAGTCGCCTAGGCATTATTGTCTTGATACGCATGACGACATCGCATACCCTCGACAAATCTAGGCCTTGCCATAGCAGGTCCGTTGCCGTCACACATAAACGAAAGGACAGCTCATGCGTTTCGTTGTCTCCTGCTTGATGACCGTGCTCTGCCTTGGGACCACTGCCGCATTGGCAGGGGCCGCAGAGCCCACGACCGATGAACAAAAAACCCTGTACGCCTTGGGACTCGCCATCAGTCAATCGCTCGGAGGCTTTAACCTGAGCGAGTCTGAGCTTGATCTCGTGAAATCCGGTATGGCCGATGGAGTCCTCAAGAAAAGCCCCAAAGTGGACCTCCAAGCATTCGGTCCGAAAATTCAACAACTGCAACAGGCCCGCGCCTCTGTTGTCGCTGAAGCCGAGAAGAAGTCGGGGGCCGCGTTCCTCGCAAAAGCTGCGGCAGAACCCGGTGCGAAGAAAACCGAGTCCGGCGCCATCCTGACAACCATCAAGGAAGGGACAGGCCCGACACCCAAGATCACGGATACCGTGAAGGTGCACTATCACGGAACCCTGATTGATGGAACGGTCTTCGACAGTTCCGTCAAACGGGGCGAACCGGCCACATTCGGATTGAATCAAGTGGTCAAGTGTTGGACGGAAGGGGTACAGTTGATGAAAGTCGGAAGCAAGAACAAACTTGTCTGCCCGGCAAATCTCGCCTACGGCGACAAAGGCGCGCCACCTCTCATTAAGCCAGGCGCGACGTTAATATTCGAGGTTGAACTCCTCGAGATCGTGGCTGCTGCCAAATAGCTCACAAGACCGAGCGGGAGAATGTCCCGCTCGGCCTCGTTGATCACCTATTCAGCGGAACTTTTTCCCAGTCGCGCAATGAGGATTCCCCTCCTGTGAGATGAGCCTCAGTCGACAAATTTGTCTTGATCCCCATCGCGACATCGCATAACTTACACGACTTCGAACCTTGGGGTACCAGATTCCTTACCGTCACACATACTGAAAGGACAGCTCATGCGATTCGTGCTCTCCTGTTTGACGACCGTGCTCTGCATTGGATCTCTTACGGCATCGGCGTCGGCGACGGAACCCACGACCGATGAACAAAAAACCTTCTATGCCATGGGGTTAGCCATCAGCCAATCGATCGGCACTTTCACCCTAAGCGAGACTGAACTCGAGCTCGTCAAGGCCGGTATCACCGATGGCGTCTTCAAACGGTCCCCCAAAGTGGACCTTCAAGCGTTTGGCCCGAAGATTCAACAACTGCACGAGGCCCGCGCATCAGTCCTTGCAGAGCCCGAGAAGAAAGTAGGGGCGGCGTTCCTCGCGAAGATCGCTGCAGAGCCCGGCGTCAAGAAAACCGAGTCCGGCGCACTCCTCAAAACCATCAAGGAAGGAACAGGCGCCACTCCAAAACTCACGGATATCGTGAAACTGAACTATATCGGAACGCTGATCGACGGAACGGTGTTCGATAGTTCCGCCAAGCAGGGAGGGCCTGCTACGATCAGAATGACGGAAATGGGCAAGTGTTGGATGGAAGGAATGCAGCAGATAAAGGCCGGTGGTAAGAGCAAATTGTTCTGCCCGTCAAATCTCGCCTATCGTGATAAAGGTCTGCCCCCGCTGATTAAACCCGGTGCGACGATTGTATTCGAGATCGAACTCCTTGAAGTCGAAGCTGCAAAGTAGACCCGCGCTGTCACTCTCATCAGTCACCTGCTGGGCAGGCTGCCAGTCCATCATGCCGGACAACTGGTTACGAATGTATCGATTCGGACGACGTGAAGCCGGCGATGACCTTGTCAATCGGAGAGCCTGAGCCAAGATTCCTACGCTTCCATATAAAGTAGAGAACCGGAATGACGATCAGCGTCAGGATGGTCGAGCTGACCATCCCGCCGATCATCGGGGCTGCGATTCGTTTCATGACATCGGCGCCGGTACCGGTAGTCCACATGATGGGAAGTAACCCGCCCATAATTGCAGCGACCGTCATCATCTTCGGCCGCACGCGCTGGACTGCCCCTTCCAGAATGGCTTCGCGCAGGTTTTGTGCCGTCGTCATACGGCCTTCGCGTACCCACCGCTCATACGCCTCGTCGAGATAGACGAGCATGACCACACCGGTCTCCGCCGCCACGCCGGCCAGCGCGATGATGCCCACCCAGACCGCCACGCTCAAGTTATAGCCCAGATAGTCGAGATACCAGATGGCTCCGATCCCGGAGAAAGGGACAGACAGGAGTACGATGAGCGATTTCGTCAACGAACCGAAGTTGAGATAGAGCAGCAAGAGAATGATCCCGATGGTGACAGGAACGACCAGCTGTAACCGTTCTTCTGCTCGCACCAGATGTTCGTACTGACCGGTCCAGATCAGCCGATACCCGGCAGGCAGAGCGACTCGTTCTCGCACCGCGCGCTGAGCGTCTTGGACATAGCCGCGCAGGTCGCGTCCAGCGACTGAGACCGAAACTAAACCGGCCAGCGCTCCTGCTTCATCCGCGATCGACGGCGGTCCCTGAGTCATGACCAGCTCTGCGATTTGTCCGAGTGGAATCTGCGCGCCGCTAGACGTAGAAATCAGCACCCTCTTGAGCCGGTCCGGGTCATCGCGTAGTTCGCGCTGATAGCGGACGTTGACCGAATACCGTTCGCGCCCTTCGACCGTCGTTGTCACGGTCTCCCCGCCGATGGCTGAGGTGATCACCGCCTGGACATCTCCCACGGTCAGGCCATAGCGGGCCGCTTCCCGCCGGTTCACAATCAAGTCGAGGTAGTAACCTTCGTTGAGCCGCTCGGCAAACGCGCTTTTCGTGCCTGGAATACCTGCCAAAACATGCTCGATCTCCAAGCCGATTTCCTCAATGGTCTTCAGATCCGGCCCCAGGACTTTGATGCCGACCGGGCTTCGCACACCGGTCGTGATCATCTCGGTGCGAGTCTGAATCGGCATCCACCAGATGTTCGGAAATCCGGGAATGCGCAGCTTCGCATCCATCTCATCCAATAACCGGTCCCATGTCATGCCGGGACGCCATTCTGATTCCGGTTTGAGGGTGACCGTGATTTCTGCCATTCCGACAAAGGCCGGATCTGTGGCAGTCGGAGCCTTCCCCATCTTGCCGAATACCCGTTCTACTTCCGGGAACGTCGTAAGCAACTGATCCTGGACCTGCAACACTTTGGCCGATTCAGGGATTGAGAGTCCGGGGACAGTGGTCGGCATGTAGAGAATGGTGCCCTCGTTCAGCGGCGGCATGAATTCCGCTCCGAGACGGGAAAAGATCGGCGCCGTGAGTCCCACTGCCACGACCGCCAGTCCGAGCGTCAACCACCGGACGCGTAGAGCGCCTGCGATGATCGGTCGATACAGCCTGACCAAGAGCCAGTTCAATGGATTCTTGGCCTCTGCTCGGATGCGCCCTCGGATCAGGAGAACCATCAGTACAGGAGCCAAGGTTACTGAAAGCGCAGTGGCAAAGAGCATCGAGAAGGTCTTGGTGTAGGCCAGGGGCATAAACAGTCGTCCTTCCTGGGCTTCCAGTGCAAAGATCGGCAGGAATGACACGGCAATGACCAACAGAGAAAAGAACAAGGGACGGCCCACTTCTTTGGCCGCCGCGATGATCGTTTCGATTCGGTCTGCATGTGGCGATTGCTCCAACCGCTTATGCGCATTCTCTACCATGACGATCGCCGCATCCACCATCGCGCCGATGGCAATGGCAATGCCACCGAGCGACATGATGCTGGATGTGATATGCAAGTAGGCCATCGGGATGAAAGCCAGCAACACCGCCACGGGCAGGATGAGAATCGCCACCAGGGCACTGCGCAGGTGAAACAGAAATACGATTGCGACCAGGCTGACGATGACGCTTTCCTCCACAAGTTTTTCACGGAGCACGGCGATGGCCCGATGAATGAGATCGGACCGATCATAGGTCGGAACGATGTGGACACCTTTCGGCAAAGCCGGCGTGATCTCTGCCAGCTTGGCTTTGATCCGCTCGATCACGGCGAGCGCATTCTCTCCGGCCCGCATGATCACAATCCCCCCAACCACCTGACCCTTACCGTCCAGTTCTGCGACGCCTCGCCGCTGGTCTGGCCCGATTTGGACATGGGCAATATCACGGATCAAGATCGGCGTGCCGCGTCCATCCGTCCCGACTGGGATCAGCTCGATATCATCAATCGAGCGCAGATAGCCTCTTCCTCGAATCACATATTCCGTGCCGGCCATTTCTAAGACACGGCCGCTCACTTCCGCATTGCTGTTCCGGACCGCTTCGATGATCGTCGTGATCGGCAGTCGGTAGGCGGCCAACGTGTTCGGATCCACCTCGATTTGATACTGCTTGACGAACCCGCCGACCGCCGAGACTTCTGCCACACCGGGCACACTTTCCAATTGAAAGCGCAGGTGCCAATCCTGAAGACTGCGGAGCTGCGCCAGGTCGTGTGCGCCGGATTCATCGACCAGTGCATACTGATACACCCATCCAACGCCGGTCGCGTCAGGGCCTAGCGTCGGCGTAACGCCGGAGGGCAACTTCCCGGTCAGCTTTTGCATATACTCCAGCACGCGACTTCTTGCCCAGTACAAGTCCGTCCGGTCCTCGAAAATCACATAGACATATGAGACCCCGTATTCCGAGACGCCTCGCACTCGTTTGACTTTCGGACCGGCTAACAGAGACGTGACGATTGGATACGTGACCTGATCTTCAATCAACGTGGGGCTGCGCCCCTGCCACTCGGTATAAATGGTTACTTGGACATCGGACAAGTCAGGAACCGCATCCAGTGGAACCTGAAATCCCGCCCACAGGCCCCAGCCGGCTAACAGCACCACACAGAGGATGACCAGAATCGGATTGCGGGCGCTTCCGTCAATAAGTCGTGCAAGCATTGTAGACTACATGCCCCCGCCGCCAACCGAGAACTGATACTTTTCGGCAACGGGTGGTCGCCCTGGGACCGTCACATTGACCGTCACGACCCACGTACCACCCATACCGAACATTACCGTACCTTCGTAGAGCCCATCCTTGGTGTGGCGAGCCGGCGCTTTGGAATCGGTCATGCCCGGCATCGGCATCGTATAGACAAACAAGACTTGCGCGTTGGTCACCGGCTTGCCGGCCTGATCGTTCAGCTTGAGTTTGAGGAGCACATTACCGGCCTTGGGGTTTTCCGGCGCCGTATTCAACGTGAGGGATAATCCGGCTGCCTGACGGGTTCCAGCCCCTTTCATTTCTTTGTCACTCCCCATTTCCATGCCGGGCATATTCTCCATTCCCTTCATGCCCTCCATCCCTTTCATGCCCTCCATCCCCTTCATGCCCTCCATGCCTTTCATGTCGCTCATGTCCATCCCTTCCATCTTGCCCTCATGCGCCCCGCGCATCTGCCAATCGCCCATGCCGATCCGTCCCATCATGGCCTGCATGCTCGAAGCCGATGTCAACTTGCTCTCCGCGTCCAACAGGAAATTGGCCGAGGTCACGATCCGATCTCCTTCGTTGAGACCTTCCAGCACTTCCACGGAATCCTGGCTCCTGCGGCCAAGCTTGACCGGATACGGCGCGTAGGCTCCTTCACCACGATCCAGGAACACGAGTTGCCGAAGTCCTGTGTCCAGTACAGCTTCCTTGGGAACAACCAACCTCCTCGCCGCGTCGGTCACCAAGGTGACGGTTCCGAACATGCCAGGCTTCAGCCTGAGTCCCGGATTCGGCATTTCCACCCGCACGCGCACTGTGCGGGCCTCGGCATTCAGCGTGGAATAGATGTACGAGACCGTACCCCGAAACGTTTCTCCTGGATACGCGGCGAAAGTGACTGAAGCCGGCTGATTGAGTGTCACCGCCGCAACTTCGGACTCATAGATGTCGGCAGAAATCCAGACCGTGGAGAGATCCGCCACCTCGTACAGTATCGTGCCAGGTTCCACATATTTTCCCGGCAAGGCCTCTCGCTTCATCACAATCCCGGAGGATGGGGCATAGACCGTGAGCACCGGCTCCGCTTTACCTCGACGTTCCAACGCGGCCATTTGCGCATCGGTCACATCCCACAATCGCAGGCGTTCTCGCGTACTGGCCACAAGGGATGCCGCGTTGGCTTTCGCGTCGCCGAGCGGGCTGACAACCAGTTGGGCCTGAGTTTTCACGGCAAGGAGATGCTCATCTTGGGTGGCCAGGAGGTCCGGTGAGTAGAGGGTGAAGAGAGGGTCGCCTTTGCGCACGGGACGACCGATCGAATCGACAAAGACCTCTCGCACCCACCCGGAGGTTTTCACTGTAACCTGCGTGAGTCCTCGCTCGTCGTAGCCGACTGTGCCGACCGCGCGAATCTCTTGTGTTAATGTCGCGTAGGCTGCTGGGGCGCTCCGTACTCCAATCAACTGTCTTGCCACAGCAGGAACTACGACGGCTCCCGAGGATGGTCCGGCCATGCCGGGCATGCCCTGCATGGCCCCATCTTTCATGTCCATCTGTTTCCTCTCCCCCATCTCACCCTCCCGCCCTGGGGGCGCCGAGGCGCCCACTGTTCCCATGGTCATGCCGTCCATGTCTCTCATCACTCTGTGAGCGGTGAAGAAACCGGCGGCGATTCCGACGATCACCCCGATCGCCACGGTGCCAATCACGAAACTTTTCTTGTATGCTTGTTGGTTCATGTGCTCCTCCTTATTTGGTTGCATTAGCTCTGCCGATCTAGAGTGACGCCTACAACCTGCTCAAGTTCAGCCAGTCGATGCTGGCGGTCCACGAGCGCCTTGAAATATTCAAGCTGAAATCCTCGCCAGGCCCGCTGGGTATCGATCAGATCCAGAAACCCTCCTTTGCCAGCACGATATCCGACGCGCGCCGACTCCAAGCTCTGCTCGGCCTGTGGCAGGATGGTGGTGCGATACAACGTGGCCACCTGGTCGGTCGCCCGGAGCTTGGCCAGGAGATCGTTGATCTGAAACCGGGTCATGTTCTCCAGGGTATGTTGTTGTGCCTGCGCGACCGCGACCGCCGCCTCTGCTTCCTGTACTCCCGCGTCGTACTTCGGCTTGGTCCAAAATGCGAAGGGGATGCTCATCGCCACATAGGCGCCGAATCCGTCGTTGGCCTGAAAGTTCTGGAAGCGCTGAAACGCCACGTTGAAGTCCGGGTAGTACTGACGCTGGGCCAGCGCGCGGGACTGCTCGCTCCGCTGCACATCCAGTTCGGCGGCTTTCAGTTCCGGCCTGTCGTTTAACGCGAGACGGTGCAGATTATCGACGGACTCCTCGAGGGGGAGTTGAGCGGGCTCTTGCGCCAAGCCCAAGGATAACGCGGGATCCCGATCAAGCAGCGTATTCAGCATCGCCTCGGCTGTTTTGCGACGCTGTCCCAGGACGGGAAGATGCTGGGATAGCAGGGATAGCTCGACCTGGGCTTTGAGCACATCAGCCTGGCTTCCCATGCCTGCGCGGAACTTCGCGTTCGCAATCGCCACAAACTGTCTGAGCAACTCCACCTGTTCATGATGAATCTGGACCGCCTTCTGCGCGAGAAACAGATCGTAGTAGGTTTGCTTCAGGCGGGCGACCAGCTCCCGTTCTTTCGCACGGACCGATTGCTCGGTCATATCGGCCAGACGACTCGCCACATCGGCTTTGAGCGAGAGTTTTCCGGGAAAGGGGAGATTCTGCGAAAGGCCGAAGATCGTGTTGTCCGCTTGCGTAGCCTTGAAGGGCTGCGGGATATTCCACAACTGGACAGACAGAATAGGGTCATCCAATGACCGCGCCTGCGCAATTCGATTTGTCGCGGCTTCCCATTGTTTGCGTGCCGCCACAAGCTCGGGATTCCGAGCCAGAGCCTCTTGGATCAATTCCGGCAGCATCAGTTTATTGCGCGGCACAGAATCAGGATCCTGTGCCCACGACAATCCGTTGCCGGAGAACATCACGACGAGCACGAATACGACCGTCATAGACGGACGTCGTCTATTTTTTCGTTTCATAGCAATACCCTCCCGGAGTTCCCGCGCATTCGAACTCGGTCTGCGCTCCAGTCGTCCGTGGCCTGGCAAACGATGAGAGGCCGGACAGTGACCACGAGCATCGAACGGCACAGGTGATGTCAAAGGAACGGTGACGAAGTACGGGCGAGCGAGATCAGATGCGAAGGACGGAGATCTTGAGCAGGAGATCCTCGGGAAGACCGACTGTGGGGTGATCGGACACGCGGCTGTTGTGAGAAGCGAGGCTGACACGAAGTGCTAACGAGGCGGTATCTTCTGGACAGAGGGCCTGACTGTCACAGTTGAGTGAAAGCTTATCGACAGATTGCACGCCGAGTGTCTTGAACGTATCGCAGTACTGAGGGACAGGTTGTTCATCCGGCGTTGCACACCCAGTGGCCATTGTCGCAGGCGTGACGCCGTTCACAGGAAGAAGGCAGGCATAGGCATTGAAGCTCAACGCAAAAAAGAGCACGACGAGTGTGCAGGCTAGAAGCGAAAGTGAGCGACGAGAATGGACTCGCATAGCGTCAGTCTACCCCTCCCCATCCCAGTCGTCAACAATGTGTCTTTGTCCATAGATCGGTCCTGCTCTCATCTCCAGTTCAACCCTCGCCGTACAAAGGCATCAGGAACATGTGATTGCAGCTGTTGAGCACGACCCTTCCGATTCGCTTTACCTATTTTTGAGGGAGCGGCCGAGGCTGCCCTTGACTGCGCGCGTCCAACGAAGGCCTTCTGAGGCCGCGCGTTGCGCGAGCACAGAAGATCGTCAGGCTCCATCCCATCCCCCCCTCGTCCCCTACTTCCTTTTAGAGGGTGGCCCGGTCGATCCTCAAATGCGCGCGTCGAACGAGCACCTTCAGAGCGTGCGCGTTCCGCGAGCAGGAGGACGACCAGGCTACCCTCCTCTCACTACTTGCAGTTCATACACCCAATCCGTACACTGGGGGACCACGATCCTGCCTGGTCTCAACAGTCCTGCCTGATCGTTTATCAACTGATCAATACAGTAGCCATTCATTCGGTAGAGCTATGCCGCCGACAATCCTCTTAAGCTGCGAATCCATCAGCAAAAGCTACGGAGTGAAACCTCTGTTTGCCGATCTCTCGGTCGCGTTGGCCGAGGGCGACCATGTCGGATTGGTCGGTCCTAACGGCTCCGGCAAATCGACTCTGTTGAAGATCATGGCAGGGATCGAAGAACCGGATGAGGGTACCAGGTCGATGCGCCGACAACTCCGTATCGGCTACGTGCCGCAAGACCCGTCATTTGACGACACACATACGATCGAGGACGTGCTCGCCCAGGTGCTGATCGACGAAGGTCTGGACCCTCATGACCATGGGAGTCGCACAGCCACCGCGTTCAGCCTGGGAGAATTTCCTGAAACCGGCCAGTCCACGGCCACGCTCTCCGGAGGATGGAAGAAGCGCCTGGCCATCGTCCGATCGCTCATGTTGGAGCCGGACGTCTTGTTGATGGACGAGCCGACCAACCATCTGGATATCGAAGGCATTCTCTGGCTGGAGCGATTGTTACGAGCCGAAGCCCGCGCCTTTCTCGTCGTCAGCCACGATCGGCGGTTTCTCGAAGCAGTGACGTCGCGAATGATCGAAATCAATCGCAGGTATCCCACCGGAGTATTTGAGGCGAAAGGACATTACAGCGACTTCCTGGAGCAGCGAGACGCCGCGCTCCAGGCGCAGGCCAGCTATGAAGCCTCTTTGGCCAATCGTGTCCGTCGCGAGGTGGAGTGGCTCCGCCGCGGCCCCAAAGCCCGTACGACAAAAGCCAAGTCGCGGATCGACTCAGCCGGTCGCTTGATCGAGGAACTGAATAGCGCCGACGCGCGGAAAGACCAAGGTACGGCAGGCATCAACTTCACCGCGTCGGGGCGCCGGTCGAAACAATTGATCGAGGCCACCCAACTCTGCAAATCGCTCGGGGGACGCCCGATCGTGAAGGATCTCGATCTCCTGCTCGGACCAGGACAGCGGGTCGGATTGCTGGGCCCGAATGGGAGCGGAAAAAGCACGCTGCTCAAATTGATAGCCGGGACTCTCAAACTCGACTCCGGCACGATTACCCGTGCGGACAAGCTACGCGTGGTCACGTTCGAGCAGCACCGTGAATCACTGAACCAATCCGCCTCGCTTCGTCGATCTCTCGCCCCGCACGGCGATGCGGTCGTCTATCAGGACCGCTCGATACATCTCGTCTCCTGGGCAAAACGATTTCTCTTCCGGCCGGAGCAATTGGATCTGCCGGTCTCTCGCCTCTCAGGAGGCGAACAAGCGCGACTCCTGATCGCACGATTAATGCTGCAATCCGCCGATCTCTTGATTCTGGATGAACCGACGAACGACTTGGACATTCCAACTCTCGATGTGTTGGAAGACAGTTTGCTGGAATTTCCCGGCGCCTTGATGCTGGTCACACATGACCGGTGGCTCTTAGACCGCGTCTCCACTATTCTGCTTGCAATGGACGGTATTGGTGGGACCGAATGGTTCGCCGACTATGCACAATGGGAGTCCGCGCAAGGGCGACATGCGTCGGAACAGACTTCTACCTCAATGTCCCGCCCTCCCAAGACATCCCGATTAGAATCGACATCGGCTTCGAAAGCAAAGCGAACAGGCCTATCCTATCGTGAGCAAAAGGAATGGGCAAAGATGGAGCAGAGAATCCTTCAGGCCGAAGAGACCATCGCTGCCTGTCTGGCCGCAGTGGAAGATCCCGCCATCGTCTCCGACGCCGCAGCGCTGCAAGAACGATCCGAAGCGCTGGAGACAGCCCGCACAGCCGCAGAACGGCTCTATAGCCGATGGACTGAGCTCGAAGGGAAACAGACACAGTCTGCCGACCAGCCATAACACTGATCGTTCATCTGGTTTGTCTGGTTTGTCTGGTTCTTCTGGTCTATCTGGTTAGTCTGATTCGATCAAGTCACGTCAGAGGTCCAGCAGATCAGAGTATCCCGCCGTGCGATACCTCTCTTGTCTTGTAAGGCATGGCAAAATCTGTACAATGCGCCCATGCGTCCATCGACCGCGCTCGTTTCGTTTTCGATATTCGTCTTCGCTTTGATCAGCTCAGGCTGCGAAACGACCAATCGAGCTCTCACAGCGGCTGAGCAGATCGCACGGGGTCGTACCGGTCAGACCGTCATCGATCTTGCCTCAGGAAAAGATCCGGGACAGATCGCCAAGAAGCGTCTCGACCAGTACGCGCGCGATCCTGATGCACTGTTCAGGGATGTTCGCGCGGCAAAAAAAGACTTCGAGACCGTCCTTGCCGCTCTCGGGGTGAACGTCGGAAAAACCTGGGGCAAGAAGGAAGTCCAACTGCCCGAGCGGAAGAAATACGTGAAGTACACGCAAAACTATAAGAGCCGGGCGATCGTCAACTTCGATGAAGGTGAAATCCTGGTCGAGACGCTGGACGATCAAGATCCTCAACAAAGTCTTAAGAGCGCCATCGTCACCACGCTTCTCACCCCGCAAGATCCTCGATCGGTCGATTTGTTTTCCGACAAAGAAATCGTCCTCACCAACGACAAGGAGCCCTACCTGTTTGGCCTGGTGCTCGATCAGAAGAATAAACCCATACGCTCGCCTGAGGAGGCCGAACCCTTTGCTGCCTATCTACTCGAAAAGAAATATGCCACGCGGGTCGTCGACCAAGACGGGACCAAGAAAACGGTCCACTACGTCACGATGGCAATGGTGTCTAATCTCCCGATGAAACAGGCGGAGAAATACTGGCCGCTGGTGCATCAGTTTTCGGAACAATATGACATCAGCCCCAGCCTGGTCTTCGCAGTCATTCGTACAGAGAGCAACTTCAACCCCTATGCGGTCAGCTCAGCCCCGGCCTATGGTCTCATGCAACTGGTGCCGACCAGCGGCGGGCGCGAAGCCTATCGGAAAGCGAAAGGCCAGGACGTGATCCCTTCACGAGATTACCTGTTTGATCCCGAGAACAACGTCGAATTGGGAACGGCTTTTTTGAATGTCTTGATGTTCAATCAGCTGGAAAATGTAGAGCACAATGTATCACGCGAATATTGCGTGATCGCAGCCTACAATACCGGAGCGAGCAACGTCTTCCGCACCTTTTCGCGCGATCGAGTGACTGCCCTCAACCAGATCAATGGTCTCCAACCAGCCGGCGTCTATGATCAGTTGCGCAAAAAGCTACCTTACGAAGAGACTCGCAATTACTTGGAGAAAGTGACCGGCTACCGCAAATCCTTCGTGAATTCTTCGGAAAGCGCCAACCAATAAGAATCCGCCTTCAGTGCGACGCGACTTCCCTTGATGCGGATGGTGTCTTTGTGTCGGACGTACGCACATGCTCCGGTCTGAATCCGAGTCCGATCATCCGGGCGGGAATCCGGCGGAGGAATGGAATCCACGCCAATAGCCGAATGGCAAAAGGCGGGGAGAACGTGTCTCTATCGATAAGGACGCGCCTGATGACGCGATTCTGAATGGCGAGCTGCACTCGTTGCGTCATGCGGGTCGGCCACTCGCGCCGCTGCTGGACTCGATGTAAATTCTCCGTCGTCACCTCGCCGTTGCGGAGTGGGGCCGCCAAGAGATTCGCCGTCGCGACCGCATCCTGGATGGCCAGATTGATCCCGACACCGCCGACCGGCGACATGGCATGCGCCGCATCGCCGATGCAGAGGAGACCGGAGCGATACCACCGGCGCAACCGGTCGACCTGAACCGTCAGGAGCTTAATCGGTTCCCAGTCGTGGAGTTCATCGACACGGTCGGCCATGAACGGCGCGAGTTGTGCGACAGCACAGCGAAATGCCGGCAGCCCTTGTGCTTGTAGTTGCTCTCGTGACCCCTTTGGGATAACGAAGCCGCACTGCCAATAGTCGCCTCTGTTCAGCATGATGAAGATCTGTCCGGTGTCGAAACGACCTATAGGATCTGCCGGATCGCTTGCCCGCCTGGACAGACGGAACCAGAGAACGTCCATGGGGGCGCCAAACTGTTCGATTGAGAGTCCGGCCTTCGCACGAACGGTCGAATGTCGCCCGTCCGCTCCTACGACAAGGCTGGCACGCACCTCGATCGGACCATCCGGAGTATTCGCCTGAAGTCCCACCACTGATCCCGCCTCTTCGATAAGGTCCGTTACATCGACTTGCCGCCGCAGCTGAAAGGTCGAATACCGCGCGCCCTCCTCGGCGAGAAAGTTCAGAAAGTCCCATTGCGGCATGAATGCGACAAAGCGACAGTGTGTGGAGAGAGACGAGAAATCCGCGACCGTCAAGGCCAGATCGCCGAACTGTCCATTGATACGAGATACTTTCTGGTGGGGCAAGGCAAGGAGGCGCTCCAATACACCCAATTCGTGCATGACTTCCAACGTCGATGGATGGATCGTGTCGCCCCGGAAGTCACGGAAAAAGTCCGCGTGTTTCTCCAACACCAGCACGCCGACGCCTGCACGCGCCAGAAGCAGTCCCAGCATCATTCCGGCCGGACCGCCTCCCGCAATGCAACATCGCACCAACATCGACTTCATCGTCGGTCAGCCTCTTCCTGCCGACACGAAACACGGACAGCGACCGGACAACGGCTAGCGCTGGGCACGGATGAAGCAATCGGTTGTGTGATCGTTCACCAGCCCAATTGCTTGCATGTAGGCATAGACGATCGTGCTGCCGACAAACCGAAAACCACGCTTCTTGAGATCCTTCGATAGTGCGTCGCTCACCGCACTCGTCGCCGGCACCTGAGCCAGCCGGGCCCAGCAGTTCACAATCGGTGTGCCTCCCACGAACTCCCAGACGTAGCGATCGAAGGAACCGAATTCCTCCTGTACAGCGAGAAATGCCTGTGCGTTGGTCACCGCCGAGTCGATCTTGAGGCGGTTGCGAATGATTCCGGGATTCTTCAGTAGCACGGCTTTCTTCTTTGCCGTGAATCCAGCCACCTTTTTGGGGTCGAACTCTGCAAACGCTCGGCGATAGCCATCCCTCCGCAGCAAGATCGTTTCCCACGTCAGACCCGCCTGCGCGCCTTCCAGCAACAACATCTCGAAATGCTTCCGTTCGTCGTGGACCGGCACCCCCCACTCACGGTCATGATAGGTGATGACATGCGGCTTGCCGCCGACCCACCCGCACCGAGTATTGCCATCAGCGATCGCAAGGTATTGTTTAGTCATCATCTGGGAGGCGCCGGCGGATTGCCCATGACCAATCTTACTTGAGAATCCGACAGACATGCACTCAGCAGTGCTTTTTATGTATCGTTTTCGTATCACAGGACCTTGGCAACAAGAGGTACCAGCCGGTTCAATGTTTCACCTATACGTTCTTCTATGTTACGTTCGTATTTCTCACCTGACAGCCAGGTAACATGCCGAAACCCGCATTGCGCGTCGCCTTGCTCCATCTTGCGCCTGTCCCTGGCGACCTCACAGGAAACCGACGGCTGATTGAAAAAGCCGTGACCGCGGCTGCAAAGCTCGGCGCGACATGGATCATCACGCCCGAGCTCATTGTCACCGGCTATACGTTTGCCGACCAGATCGGGACAGAGTGGATCTTGCCGCAGCCCGACTCCTGGATGAGGCGCATGTCCAGGCTCGCCGCACAACTGCGTGTCACTCTCTTCCTCTCCTGTCCCGAACAAGACAGAACGTACCGCAAGTTCCACAACAGCCTGTTCGTGATCGCAGCGAACGGAACCCTCGTCGGCACACATCGAAAGATTAATACGTTGCGTGTAGGATCGGAAGCTTGGTCGACGCCGGGAACCCAGGCCATTGCCGTTCCTGTTCCTCCGTTTACACGTGTCGGCATGCTGATCTGTGCGGATGCATATACCTCGGAGATCGCCAAACACCTCCAGAACCAAGGCGCGCAACTGCTGGTCTCGTCAGCGGCATGGGCGCCGGGCCTTCATGGGCCGAACGGCGAATGGGAGCGATGCACCAGGGATACGGGGCTCCCGCTCATCGTCTGCAATCGGACCGGATCAGACCGGACGCTCGATTTTCGTCAAGCCGAGAGCGTAGTGGCCAAGAACGGGCGGCGGCTACTCTCCTTGTCTTCAGTGCGTTCGACGGTGTTTACGATTGAGTGGGATCTGGAAAAGCAGACATTGGCGACAGAGAAGTATCGGACGGTACACCTCTAGCTGGACGTTGACAGGTCTATCCTCTACGTCCATCGTGTGCAATTCGCTGCAACAAGCATCTGGAATGATACAAAGCTCGGATTTGGACACCCGAATCAATCAGAACTCTCGGCTAACAAGGAACGGTGACAGCCGGATCGCACAACACGGATGGCATCTCCGAGGGATGCATGTACCGACCTGAGGGATCCTGATACCCCATCGATCCCTTGATCGGCGGGCCACCGGACATGCCGGGAAGTCCTTGTCCAACGGAACCGAACCTCTTCCCGACACTTGAACTCTTTGCGAAGCCGGCCGCGGAAGTCGCCGCTGATGGGGGTCCGATGTTTGTCGGGCGCGACGTCCCTACACTTGGCGCGGGTTGTGGAATCTGTACCGCCTGGCTCTGGACCTGCGGCGTTGGTGGCGGCGTCTGTGCTCCACATGGGTAAGCCAGAGCACCAACGACAATCAGAGCAAGTACGGCTACATGATGCCGCAGCCCAATGGGGAGACGACTCATTTGTGATGCTTGTTCGACATACCACATGGGATCAACCAATCTCGCAAAGAAAATCAGGTTGGGTAGATTCTAGCGAGGCAGGAACAACCATGCAATGCCACTTTTCGCTATCGGTTTCTGCTATAGTATCCCGCTCGCGAGCCGCCGCGTCGACACCGCGAGCGGAACGGCTGTAGTCAGTAACCAGCTAGATGAGGGTTGCTTAATGGAGACGGCACAGAGAGATGCGCTTCTTGGGATGGCCACTTGGTGGGGCTTTCATGCTCTGCTCCTTTGGATGGGAGCGTGGCACTTTATGTCTAGAGACCTTACCGACGGTAGCCTCTTCGCATCAGATTTGTTCGCCGGTGGTCTCATTGGAGCCACGGTGCTGTCACTTCTTCGGCTGACCGTGGGCTGTCACCTCCTTCGATTCACTGCTCTCACAGGCATTTTGTTAGTGCTGTATCATGTGTGGCAGGGAAAGGCCGAATGGGGCAACTTGACCGAAGTCGCCATCTGGGCCTACACATTTTATTCCTTTGGCCCAAATAGCTGGCGGCATGCCCTCTATTCACCGTTAGGCGTCTTCGGAAAGTTGAAGGCCTAGAAAAAACGAGCCTGCTCCTACCTACCATTCGACCCGCTACCGACGCCGCACCTGCTCAATAGTCTCCTCCACGCTTAGCTCGTGATCTTCCAAAACTGAGATCGAGGGGGCTCGACAATACTATGACCGAGTGGGACCCGTGCAACTGCGGAATCACTCCTGGTCACACACCGCCTCCCACAGAGCCTGATTGATACTCTCCGGTTCAACCGGTAACCAATTGTGCTCGTCTACATATCCATGATCCGGCATACCGGTTCCCATACCGTCCGTAAACTCCGTGAATGCCAGCAATCGAACGCGCTTTTCCCCGCAGTCGAATTGTTTGAGAGTCTTCGTAGAAAAGAATCGCGTAGGGCTTCTCCCTCCTTGCATTGCCTTAAAATTTATAAGTTGCCACACAGTCACCAAATTCCCTTTTTTGCCAATCGTGTTTGAATCTATATAGATCGTCTCGAGTCCGGGTGAAAGGTAGTCTTTCTCAATCACCACCCACGCCGAATACGCTGGAACAGTACTCACGACCAAGAGTGTAATCAGTAACCAGAAACACCAGACGTAGGCCTGCGACTGTGAAACCCGCATCTTCATAACGGTTCGTCGCCTGACGCTAAGCTATGTTGCAAGACCGGCACACTGAGTTCATTCCACCACCCAGATCGCAAAGCCTTTTGCCTCGCGCAGTAACTTATCGGTCACACCGCCGCCAAAGATCTGTTTGATCCGAGATGTCCCGTGCCTCCCTACGACGATGGTTTCGTGATTTCCGCTTCTCGCTTCTTCGAGAATATTTCTGGCGACGTCATCCTCATGGCCGAACTTCAAATCCACATGGGTCATGTCGAACCCAGATTCCTTCAGCGTCTCGCACGCTTTCTTCAGAACGTAGCACTCGGCCTCCGATTCCTTCCTAATCCAGGCCTCCTGCTCACAGTGCAACTGTTCACTCAATTGCGCTTCTGCAGCAGGATTTTCCGATCCGCCATGCTCCAGCAACCCTCGTGGCATTGGCTTGAGCACATGAAAGAGAGTAAGAGTGAGGTCGGGTGTTCGGCTCAGGAGAGATCCAACATATTGGACGACGCGACTGGAGTTTTCGGACTCGTCAACGGCCAACAGGATCCGCATATCGATCTCCTTGCAGAGTGAACCAAGATACATCGACATATATTATAGTCTATTTCGCTTTGAATCAGATGGTATCAGGCCGTCGATCACGTCGATTTCCGGCCGATTGCAAGGGGCAGAAAGAACATCTTCGATGGAATAATTGGGCTTGCTTGGAAGCAGGAAAAATTGAACACGCAATCGATGTGTTAACTTCCGGCCCGTTCGACCTCTCACCGTCTACTGATGAACAGTCACCCGCTCTGAAAAGTCCGTCTTTACCTTACGCTTACCGGAGCAGCATCCACATGCGAGACGCCCGATCACGGTCCGTGACGGATCGGAACCTCTTTCGTTGTTCTCCACAAGCGAACGGTTGCAGCATCGTCACACGCGTCTCCCCACATCCGAGACATCAGTATGCTCGCAAGTGCACTGAAACCCGTGAGGAAGCCGAGCATGAAGAGCACAGCCACGACGCTGAAGAACCACGTGTTAAAATCCCATGCAGAGAACATGATCGCACCTCCGAAAGAAGGGGATCTGCCGACTGTCTGATTGTTGCCTTGAACATGGGAGCCTTTCGGATTTTATTCTACACCCCAGTTGTAAGTGACACCAGGTCACTAAACCCATCTCGGTCTCAGAGAGATCGGTCTCAGGACACATTCTTCTAGCATGCTCAATAACCCAGCTGCGCGCAGGAGAATCGAAAACCTTCGATCTCACCCGACACCTCGGTTGACTTCAGCGCAAGGAGTGTATCGTGCCGGGCCTCGAAAGAGTGACGGTGCTGAATACGTTCGCCACGTCCGAAGAATGCCAGATTGAACGAAATCGCATAGGCTTTGAGATGGCAAAGGCTTATCCTTATGAACGGGATTTTGTCATTGCTTGTCGATTGAATCCAAAGCACAGTTCATAAGAGCGGTGATGGCCGGCAGCATGCCTCCTTGTACAGACTTGTGATCAATACCACATGGTGAATATCATACGGCTCCTTTCGGGAGGCGCTAATGGATCTGCAATGTTGTTATAACGCCAGCGAGGATGCATTCCCCTTACCGAAACGCTTCAGGGACCTCTACGGTCCCTTTGGATTTCCTGCACCCGCCGACGCCCGCCGCCCATACATCAGTTCCAATTTTGTAATGGCTCTTGACGGTAAGGCCTCATTTAGAGAGTTGGAGGCCCGTACCGATGGCGGTATCGTTTCAAGGAGCAAAGAGGATCGCTGGCTGATGAATTTTTTAAGAGCGCACCATGATGCGCAACTGATTGGAGCGAGCACCCTTCGTGACGAACGAGACCCTGTGGGACAGGGCTGGGACTACTCCATTGACGACGAAGAATTGAGGGCATACCGGCAGGAGACTCTCAAGCTTGGCCGGCAGAAGGTCCTCGTTCTCAGCGGTTCCGGGAACATTGATCTCACACTTCGCCTCTTTAGTTCTCCACGAGTTGAAGCTTGGATCGTTACCGCTCGGGAAGGGCAAGAGAATCTCAGATCGCAGCTCGACAGGTTACGTCTGGAGTTAAAGATAAACGTCATCTCCGTGGGTGAAGGATCTCGGGTCGATCTTGTCAGCGTTACACAACTGCTCCGGCAAGAATATGGCATTCGGACGCTCCTCTGTGAAGGCGGACCAACTCTCTATGCGGAGTTCCTCAAGAACCAGTTGATTGACGAAGACTTTCGAACGATGTCGCTTCAGGTAATGGGGGAATCCACCAACCCCGGGATCGAGCGACCGACCGCATACGGTCATTTGAGCTATACACCAGAAACCGCTCCGTGGTTTAGAATGATCAGCCTTCATTACGCTCTGCCTCACCATGCGTTCCTCCGCCTTCGGTACGAAGGTCCACGAACGTTCCAGGACTAGTATCGAGGAAAAACAAAGGAGAAGAAAAAGCAGAAAAGAACTACAGGATCAGGGCACATCTCCTGCGCAGCGCACACCGAGCGTCGGTCCCCAATAGGTGACATCATCCCACCCTCGATAGCTGGCCTGAAGATTCAGCTCTTTTTCATTCCATTCTCCGCCCCGCAACACGCGAAATGAGCCTCGCAACGGTCCCTGTGGGTCGCGGGCAGGAGAGGTCCGGTAGAAATCTTCTGCGTACCAATCTTTCACCCACTCCGATACGCTACCGATTAAGTCGAACACACCGTAGGGCGACGCCATCGCCGCCTGACGCCCGACCGATTCTATCCCGTTGAAACTCGTCATGAACTCACCATCATTACCCCAGGGATAACGGCGGCCATCCGTTCCTCGCGCCGCCTTTTCCCATTCGGCCTCTGTCGGTAATCGTTTACCTTGCCACTGGCACAATGATCGAGCCTGACTCCACGTAATGTTGGTCACGGGATGCTGTGCGCGCTGGGGGTCTTCGAACGTCAAGCGATCTTTGGGTGGTGTGCAGCCTCCTCCTTCTACGCATTGCCGGTAACGCGCATTCGTCACTTCAAATTTGTCGAACCAGTAGGAGCTGAGATGCACCCGATGCAGGGGGCGGGCATCCTGCAACCCATCCTCCGTACCCATCCAAAACTCTCCGGCCGGGATCACAACCATTCCTTCCGGCTGAGAGATCCCGCGCTGGCTCAACTCCTTGAGTTCAGCATCCTGTGCAATCCTGAGCTGGTCGTTCACTCGCGCAATTGCCTTCACGTCTTGTGTGATCGAGAAACGATCTCGTCGAGGATTGGGCTGGCGCGGCGAGACGATCGACGGAGAGTCGCTCTTGGGGGTTGATCCAGAGGCCTGAACCGGATCCGATGGGATCGTGGGAGTGTCCGTGTTCCTGACTGTCTCGATGAGCACGGTGGTCCGGACGATTTCTTGGGCAAGGCTTTTCATCTCACCGCGTCCCTTGAGAGCCTTCCTTCCTTTCCCGATCATCGTAAAATCGAAATCGGGAATATTTGCAAGGAGCGGCGTGGCATAGGATATCGGCACCGCAAAGGACATCCCCTCCGGCACGATGCCGGACGGATGGGAGAACTTGCTGGTCATCAAGCCAACGACTTCTCCACGCCCATTGAAGATAGCCCCACCGCTATTACCGGGGTTGACGGCCGCATCTACTTGAAAGACACGATGGACGCCCCTCGTCCGCACCGCCGCAATCCGACCGCGGGTCACGGACACTTCCCGGAGGCCGAACGAAAATCCAACGGTGATGATTTCTTGATCGAGTCTGACGGCGCCCGCATAGCCGATGGGCGCTTCGGTGAGCCCTACGGTTTCGATCTTGAGCAAGGCGAGGTCGTGTTCGGAATCAGTACTGACGAGGATCGCCGGCGCGCGGAAGTCCCCAGCGGTCACGACGAAGATCCGTTTCGCATTGGTGATCACGTGCTCCGCCGTCAGGACGTATCCGTCGCTATGGACAATGACTCCGCTCCCCGCCGGTTTCTCTGCTGGCGCATCCATCCGCTCGGCCCCCCAGACGCTACTACTGGAAGTGGCTACGAGCATCACCCATAAAAACAGTGCTATGTGTTTCATGGTCGAATCGGAATCAATACGCTGATCGCACCGGCATTTTGCCCAAGTTTGAGCCCCTCGCGGGGATAGCCGGTGCGATCCAGTTCCCCTTTCGGGTCACCATGACAATCCAGGCATTTCCTTGTCGTATAGAGCGGAAACATCAGATGCAACGATCCACTCTTCGCCGTGACTTCACTGATTACTTTCTCCAGAGGATATGAGGGATCGGCAAACGCTTCCAACGCCGTTCGTTCAACAGCATCAGGCGCGTTAAGAGGATTGCGAGGCGCCAGTGCCGTCTGCTTCAGCCTCACATGTGTCCGTTGAGTGAATCGAGTCGACACTCGCGAGCCGAATATGGCCGGAATAAACTCTTGGTGTCCTTCATCTCGTCGATTGATCTCGGGTTGGGCTTCCGCGACCACCTGTCTACTGACCACGACCAGTTCTTTGAGCAGCTTCTTCGCCCGGGCCTGGATTCGCGCCGCCTCAAGATCTCGCAGATCGGTTCCCGAGCGACTGCGAAAGACGTCGAGCAGTTGTCGCTCAAACATCTCCGGTGTAAAATCCTTTTCTGTTTTCTTCTGCTCATCGAAGAGCACTTGGTGTTCGTTGATGACGTTTCGTCCTGAATCGAGCAGGACCGCCAACAAACGAGCGGTCGTTTCGAGTTCAAGGATGGTTTGAAGTTTGAGACCGGATTCCGGCTGGCGTTCCTTCGCGCAAACACCTTCGCTGCTTGCCCAACCGGCCACGACGCAAGCCAAGAGTGATGCGATGACATACCGCAGGCAACTAGCCATGACGGCGGTCCTGCTGCGCATGCATAGTGGAAACACTCGTGAGCCGCAGTCCCCTCTCCGCTCCGTCCCAGACAGGGAGCCTCTCACAGACAAATGTTACGTTTGGTCACAGATGAAGTCAAGATATGCGGATTGCCTCGATGCCAAGCTCACTCATCAAAGGAATCCCTTCTACAACACGTACAATTTACTATCCGTGAGTATGTCCCCATCGAAACGGGTGAAATCTCTTCAGGGCAGGGCAGGCTGCAAGAAATCTATTTTTGCGAGGAAAACTTCGATGGCTTACAAGGCCACACCTCGCAGTGTGCTCGAGAAGAGAGGTCCGGCCGTCTGTAACATGTGAATCGTTAGCGTTTAGCGTGGAAAGGCTCGGACAACACACACTGTGCGGTTCACCGTTTCACCTCTTACTAATTACCGATCACAACGCTTGAGAGCGATAGAGAACATTGCTGCCTCGGGCGGGCAGCGTCGGCTTTCTTCATTTTTATGACAGTCGACCGCTGCTCGCCCTATACTGACACACCCACCCTCAACGAGAACCCGCTACACCTATTTCGGAACAGAAATTTTGTATTCATCGAAGGGTGTAGCCAACACCGCGATTCTGAAGAGTTCGTCTGCTGCCTTCGGATTAATTCCACCGTCCCGGTCTTTTAGCATCTTGAACCACTTGTCCATTCCGACCCGCACTGTCTGTTGATCGCCCCGTATCGCCGCTTTCTTCATGAGAGAAAGCTCGCTGAGATACGGGTCCCAATTGGCTGGAACACCATCGGTAGTGGGATACCTGTTCTTATAAAAATTCACCGAACTGCTGAGTTCATCCATCCAATTTGTCGTTTGAGCCAATGCGACTCCCCCAGCGAATAGAACCACCGCACAGAAGACCGCAACGATTGTCACGAATAGTGATCTCATGGAAGCCTCCTTTCTTCAGCCAATCGAAGGTTGTCAACCACCGACGGATCATGAACGCCATCCTGCTTCTCGTCTCCCCTCCTTTCCTTGTTCACAATCTCCCGTATGGCTTGTCTTTGATTTCCCGTTCGAGGTAAGGGAATTCTATCTAAAGCAGGGAACGAAGCCCATCACCCGAAGGGTGGATTTTTTGTACACCGTTCAGGTGAGGGATTTGAGGGAATAGAGACGTTACTTGTTGTTGAGATAGGTCAGGACCGCTTCGACTCGACCGGCGACGCGGAGCTTGCGATAGATGTGGTGGAGGTGGGTCTTCACGGTATCGAGTGAGACGCACAACTGATCCGCGATATCTTTATTGCCACGCCCAGACGCGGCAAAAGCTAGAATCTCCCGCTCACGTTCGGTCAGCAGACCAACGCCGGCAGCGGTCCCACTCTCAACTCCTTGCAGTGCAGTGGCTACGTTCTTGGCAAATCCATCGGGCATGAATGGGGAATGAATTCGTTGCCCACGATAGGTGGCTCGGATGATGCGAAGAAACTCGGCATGGTCGGCATCCTTCAGAATATAGCCGCAGGCGCCGGCTTGAACTGCCGCCACGATTCTCGCATCTTCATCGTGGACCGACAACATCAACACCTTTGCCTCAGGAAGACAACCTCTGATCAAACGCGTGGCCGTGACCCCATCGAGCCTTGGCATATCTACATCCATCAGGATCATGTCGGGTTTGGTTTTCATCGCCAGATCAAATGCCTCGCGCCCATCGGTCGCTTCTCCGACCACTCGAAGGTCCGATTCCCGTTCGAGGAGTAACCGAAGGCTTTGTCTAAACAGCCGTTGATCCTCCGCAATCAGCAATGTGGCCGGCATAGACCTCCTGATTCAGCGGCAGCTCGACGATAAAGACCGCGCCGCCGGACGGACGATTCTCTCCCCAAATCTTCCCTCGATGGGCCGCCACCACGAGGCGGCAGAAGTGCAATCCCAGCCCTCGCCCGATTCGAATGTCTCCGGGATCTTTCCTTTTGTAAAACAGCTCAAACACATGAGGAAGATCCTCGGAGGCGATGCCAGGTCCTTCGTCCGCAACCTGAATAATCGCCTGGGGCCACGATGCACCAAGAGACGCTTGCCTCTCCTGGCGAATCGCGACAGCGATCTTTCCTCCTTGTGGAGAGAATTTGATCGCGTTGTGCACGAGATTGGCGAGTACCCGTAACAGGCGACGACGATCGGCTGTCATCACAATATCGTCATCAGGCATCTCGAGGTGAAACTCGATTTGTTTTGCAGTGGCCTCGGGCCTGAAAAGTTGCACCACGTCAGCCACAAGCTCTTTGACTGACACCGTCGAATTCAGGAGTGGCAGCCCGGAATAACTTTCTTGATAGACATCCAGCATGTCGTTGATCATGCCGAGGCACAGGTCGATCGTCAAACGCATGTCGTTCCACCATTGCCGATGCACGAACGCCTGGGGTCCTTCATCCTGTGAGAGCAACTCCAACGTCTTCTTGATCCCCACCAAAGGATTACGAATATCGTGGGCGAACATCGAAGCAAACTGACTGAGTGAGGCGAGGCGTTCCGAACGAATCAATTGCTCTTCGAGGCGCTTCTTTTCCGTAAGATCACTCAGCTGTACCATGACGGCGACCGGCAATCCGACATTCTCGACCGGTACCAGATCGACGTCTACGATGAGTAGGCCTGCAAGGGGTGAGGGCATCCGCATTTCGCCGGCGTGCTCCTCTTTCCTCGTGACAATGACCGTTTGCATTAGTTGGCTCAACCAGGCCTGATCCTCCTCTCGAAATAGATTCTCCACGTTCTTGCCGATCAAATGATTGGCCGACACCCCCAATGTCATCTCGCCTCGACGATTGACATCCTGAATAATCCCCCCCTTGTTGACGAGCAACCTCGTATCCGTCGAATGATCCCACAACATCCGATAATGCCCCTCGGATATCCCCAGTTCTCGGTTCGTTCGTTCGAGTTCGGCCACATACTGCCGCCGCTCCCGCGATGTACACTCCAGGCGCTCCGCTAATTCATCGAAGCTCGCAGCCAAGGTATCGATCTCCTCCACCCCGGCGGACTGCATAGCCATCATGGGCTTCACATCACCCTGCTGTCCTAAAAGCTGCACCCGCTCGACCAACGCGTTGATCGGCTGCACGATGCGGCGACCGAGGCGCCATCGAAGCAGGGCGACCACGGCAAAGACCAACAGGCCGAATGCCACGAGCTTCCACATAAGTAAGCGCAAGGGGGCATAGGCTTCGTTGGGATCTTGACGGACGAGAATGGACCACGCTTCCGCCTGAACAATGCCCGAACGCAGCACCACGGATGCGAATCCGACGATCCCGCCTCCTTGACCGTGGGCATCGTCCTGGACTTCCATCCAGGCAGCTTCGGGTAGAGAGAGATCTGACTCGAGCGAATCTCTTAACGGGCCAATAAGTGCCGTGTGTCGTCCAGGTGGAAGAAGCGGGCAAGCCAACACCGTCCCCTGAGAACCGATCAGCATGGCGTGGCCAGTACCGCCGATTCTACTTCGGAGCACGGAGGTCAAGAGCTGGCCTTTCTCGATCACCGCATTGATTGCGCCCAGCACAGTTCCAGTTTCGTCGATGATCGGTACGGCAATTTCCAGATCCCCATATCCCTGTTCGTCGAGACGCAGATTCCCGACCCATAGTCGTCGCTGCTCAAATACGACGGGCCACCAAGGTTGCCTACTGTAATAGGTCCTTGTGCTTTCGCTGGTCACTCCGCCGACCGAACGGCCTCGGCGATCGATGATGACCAGTGATCGAAAGTATGGACGTTGGGATTCCTTCCAGCGCTCAAGAACCGGCTGGTCAAAGGTGAGCCTGGTGCCTTCTCGGACCGCTTCACGAACTTGCGGGAGAGCACTGAGTCGTTCCACCCACTCGATTTCTTTTTCTAGGATTAACGCAACTTTATCAGCACTCTGCCGGGCAAGCTCCTGAAACCCGAGGCCAATGGCCTCGCGGAATGAGTGTTTTGTCTGCCAATATGAATAGGCCAGACCTAATGCGCCGGAGAGCAAACCGATGGAGAGGACCGAAAGTGTGATCGAGCGCTGAAGACTGACGCGCTTCCTCATGGGGCACCAATGGAGTCATGCCCGATGCTGGAATGAAAGAGCCAGCTTCCCCTAATCCAACGCCTCCATGCAGGGAATGTCAAGAGTCTCCGGCACCTGCCGCAACAAACGTATTCGACGCTTCGCCAAGCCAGGAAACGGCGGTATGCGACGATGTCCCGTGTGTATTCACGTCCAATCCGACGAGCGATTCATCGCTTTGAAAAACAGGAAATAGGTTCGTCCTCGTTGTTCCCATTTGCTCCGATCCGCCACTGGCTTGCCCGTTTTCACTCTTGACCGATGAGGCACTGAGGCATACAGTAATGGATAGTTCACAAGCCGCCTCGTTCTGGGGAGGTGGTGGCCATGATCCTCCATAGAGCACAGATCCAACCGGATGGGCATGGCGAGTGTGGCCTCCTCCCCAATCCAATTCTTTTCAGCAATGGCGCGCAGTTGTCGTTCTCCGGTGTCCTTGCGAACATCCGGATAAACCTCGCAGCTCTGTTGTCTCTCCATCACTTCAAAATCGGGAAATACAGCATGTGTCAGACTCTACGGCCCAGAAATCATTTCATGTGACTCGATCAAGGGGCCGTGTGACGTGCCGGCCGCGTGCTCGATTGCCCGATGCGAAAGGAGGTTGTCATGTCATACCGCTACAACACCATCGATATCATTGTGGGAATCGGTATGTGTGCAATTGTCTTCGGAGCCTTGCTATTCGTTTTTGCTGCGAATGGCACCTACCAAGCCGCCGTTCCCCAGTCCATCTCTATAGAACAACCTAGCGACATTGAGTTCGCAATGGCCTCACTCCAGTCAGCCCTTGGCCAAGCCATTGTCGAGCAAGCGCTCTTCGAGCGCCATGCCAATCAGACTCTGGCTAGGGCGGTATCCAAGTGGAACTTGGCCACCGTCGCTGACCAAGAATTCCAATCGCTCCCTGACGGTCCGTTGGGAGCCGTGATGCGTGAGGCTTCGATAGTCCCGGCCGACCACATCGCCAGGGTCCAGGCTGTCATGGGACGTGCGATTGTGAATTTCACTGCACGCGGGATTAAAAGTGGGGTGTTGTCGGCCGATCAGTATCTATCGGAGTACAACACCAACATGATCCGCCTCACCGAAATCAGCGGGCAACGCCTCGATCACGCATTCACATCTACATGGCAGGCGACTCTTGGGCACAGAATTGTGGACGCGACCCAAGATTATAGTAGACAGGCGGGCACGATCCAGGAACAGCTTGGTGCTGCCATTCTCCATCTGACGCGAGCCCAATCAGGATCGGAAGACGTTCGGGCTGCGCAACAAGAGCACCTGGCGAGTCTCGTGGTGGCCTCCATTCGCACCGAAGAACTAGCGGATCGCTTAACCCTGCTGGCAGCCATCGAGTCTTTTCCTGAAGACACAGCGGTCGTCGCCACAAAGTCGGCATCCTGGCCTGAAATTCCAATGGGCTACCTGATTGCCGCTGGCGTCATACTGATGACCGTTTTCTTTGGAGGAGTATCGCTGACTGCCCGGAGTAGAGAACGTAAAGCACTCACCGAAATGGAACACCAGGCAGCTAAATGGGTGTATCGCATGGCGGCATGAAGGCGTGTGGAGAACTCCAATGTGAAGGGGTCGCCTAAGGTACCGAACGGCAAGATCGATGAGCCAAGAGAGGCAGTCGAGCACACCTCAGTCGGTCATCGTCGGGCTGCATAGTCGCATGCGACGGACCTAGACGAATCTCGTGCTGATACAAATTCGATACCCCAGGATCGAGATCATCGGTCTTGGAGAGGGGGGTGTGCTTTTGTGGCCGCTCGCATAGTCGATGGCAAAAGAGGGACGCCTGAAAAGAGACAACGTGCCATATCGCGAGAGAATGGTCGGTCGGTTGACTGACCCCGCACTCCGACTTCGTGAGCGCGGGGTCAATTCCCGACTTAGTACGGGATCACATGCAGACAGTCCTTGCTCTCGTTGTTCCAGACCACGTCACACAGGTTGGACATGCGCGCCACAATCTGCGCCGCCACGCCGCCCGTGCCGCCGAACAACCCGCACCAGCCCAACGTCACAAAGCCCCAGTGTAACGGGGCGGCAAAGAGTTCATCGACGAACCAGAAGGCATGCCCCCACTCATTGAGTCCCACATTCGGCAGAATCATCATCGGCCCCACGATCGCTCCCACTAACGGGAACGAGACCGCCGAGCTAAACTGCGGCAGCCGGGTCATCGCATAGAGATAACTCGCAACGCCCATCGTGATGTAGAGCGGGAAGGTGAAGTAGAACGCAATGATATGGCTAGCGGTGAAGCTCGTATCGCGAATGATCACCTGGTGCCACGACGCATCCTGCTCCAGGGTATAGCTGCCCGCCCAATATACGCCAAACACGTACACTGCGAGCCACATCATCCAGTAAAAATACCGCTTCAGTTCGGTTTTGGGATCCAAATTGGCCAGGTTGCGATCCCGTGTTGTCCAAAGCCACCCCAGGATCGCGGACGCATTGATGATGTTGGAAATCACGTTAAACCGCCACAGATTCATCCACACATTCTCGAATTCAGGCGTCATTGAATCCAATCCGTGGGAGTAACCGAAGACCCGTTGAAACACAACCTCGGCACCCACCGCCGCCAACATTGCAAACCACCCAATCTTAAGGGGCCTGGAATCGTACCAGAGCGACATGTCATAACCCTGGTCCGCTCCTCCCCACGTTGTTGTTCTCGCCATGTTCCTTACCTCCTTCTCGATTACTCGAGAAACACCCCATCCTATTGACGATGAGACCCGTGCGAGGTCGGGTGAAAGACTTCTCGTCAGAGAAGAAAGACTCTATGAAACCGCTGGTGCTCATCGTGTCGGCCTAAGCACCCTACAACGGCTCATTGATATGTTATGGATGTTGCCTGCGCGACAACACAAGAGCCGCTGGAGAACCGGTTAGCGTAGCTGACGAGAAGCCCGCCCGTGACTCGGCGGGCCGTTGTGATCCGGTGGAGTAAGGTCTGCCATATGTTTCCCTCCTCCTTTGGTTCGGAATAGCCTTGGGGAAAATACAAATACCATGCGTGCGTTGAGCTGCTTCTATATACGATGTCATTATAACTCTCCTTCCTTAACGAGAGTCAACAAGGGGGCATCCGGACTTTTTTCATGCGGATGTAGCATACCCTGTGCCAAACTCAGACAGTTCAAACGGAGAATGAAAGTAATCTCTTGAAGAACAAGGTTCTCAGGGCCCATCTCATGATGAAGAACGCGTACCGTTGTTCTGAGCGACACGACCGAAACAAGAATTGGAGTCCAATCTGTCCAAGTCGTGCCGTGCTTGCCAAGGCATATCATGCCAAACGTGTAGAGTAGCTGCGACAACTACGTGTCGGCGACCATGTTTTAGAAAGGAGACGTCAGGAAGGATTTTTCCGGCACGCGGCTGTGGAGCTAACTTACGGAAGGATGATGGCCTCTTCTGGATAGCCAACCCCTCGGAGCATCGCTTCTAGAGCGTCCGTCATCGGTGGTGGCCCACAGAGAAAGAGGGTGGTCTCAGGGCCCGGAGGAGGAAGATACTTGCGAAGGATATCGGCAGTGATTCGCCCGGTTGCCCCTGCCCATCGTGCCGGCGGCTGCTCCAAAACATGAACACAATGGAAGTTCGAATGCGACCTGACATTCCGATCCCACTCGTCTCGAAAAATAATGTCGGCCTCGGTCTTGTTCGCAAATATCAGGAACAATTCAGCATTGAGCTGTTTCGTGAGAATCCAGCGTATGATCGAGATCATCGGTGTAATGCCGGTCCCACCGGCGACAAACCCCACCTTCTTTGCCATACCATCGACCCAGTGGCCGCCCTGGCGAGGACCGCTCATCAGCACAGAGTCGCCCACGCGTTGGTCATGCAGATACTTCGAAATGACGCCAGTTTCGTAGCGTTTCACGGTGAGATCAAAAAACCCTACAGTACCAGGTAGAGAGGACGGCGTGTAGGGCCGCTTCACTGTCTTGCCGTTGATTGTAGCGTGCACATAGAGATGATCACCGGGAAGCATATCCAGAGTAGCATCAGCGGGAAGGCCGAAACGGAAGGTTTTCGTGTCGTGGGTGTCTGCGAGAATAGTAGTAAGTGGATACGGGCTCGGGGTTGTGGTTTTGATTCGCGTGAGTGTGTCCATTGGGGCAGGTCCCTCAAAAGAATCCCGGCTTAGTGCTGCATCCCCTTCTCGAAGAATAACCCGCGATTGATGTCCCCGATACTGACCATTCCGACAAGCGTACCCTTCTCGATGACAGGGATGCGCCGGAAATTCTTGAGACCCATGTATGAGGCGGCTTCAAGAATAGGATCGTTGGGAGCCACGGTCAATGGATTCCGGCTCATGATGTCTTCTACCTTTCCTCCAAGCACTTCGGGGTAGCCATCTTCCATCTCAACAAAACTCCGGCTATGCACGTTGTCATGAATGTAGTCGCCATAGTTAGGATATAGTGGTATTAAGACATCGCGCAAGGTGATCATTCCGACGAGTTGATTGTCGGCCTCGACAACAGGAAGCGACCCGCAGTGGCGATTCATCATTTTCATCACAGCCGACCGAATCGTATCCGTTGCCTTCACCGTCACAAGACCGGTTGACATGACTTCATGGACCAGCATGGCCACCTCCTTCTGGTGAATGGATTCGAAAGTATTTCTGCCTCCAGAAAACCCTCGGGTCAAATCGGCAAAAGGCGCCCCGTGCATCCATCAAGAAAAGGAGGACCCTTGTGGTGCGCGTGGTGGACGCTTGGAACACCGACAACCTCGACGTGATTGTAGTACCAGAGAAGGTCGCGCGCAACTGACGATATTAAGCCGGACCAAGTCTCCTTATGTGATTCAAATGCAAGAATGGTGTGACCGTTCTGATCCGGTGGACGAAGATTTCCATCAGCAGTGGGAGCACATGCAGGGAGTCATATTTTCGCGTCCATCTGCATGTCAATGGGGGAACGCTGTCCTCGACATGGCATGTTGACTAACAAAATACTACACGAGAACTCTCGCTTCCATCTAACGACACGCTCTACCTTGAAACAACACGGGCGACCTCCTACCTGGGTAGGAGATCGCCCGTGGATGGCGTCTAAGACGCCTCTCATCTCTCTTACTTCTCGCTGACCGTCTTGCCAACCCCCGATTTAGTACGGGATCACATGCAGACAGTCTTTGCTCTCGTTGTTCCAGACCACGTCACACAGGTTGGACATGCGCGCCACAATCTGCGCCGCCACGCCGCCCGTCCCGCCGAACAACCCGCACCAGCCC